>NZ_JBHVMZ010000005.1:0-630701 GCF_042796655.1 Paenibacillus sp. NPDC057886
ATCCTACCACCGCTCATGTTTTCTTCATTATAAACAAAAAAAAGCCCTATAAGATGACCTTTTTCAAAGTGTCTATCTTATAGGGTACATTTTATGAGAGGAACAGCCTTCTTTATTTACTTTCATAAGCTGCACGTTAGCCTTATTACAATCTATTCAAACTTGAAATCATCATCCGTCAGGGGTTCTACATTCAGTGTACGAATATACCCGTTGCCTTTTTTAGAGAAAAAGTCATGTTGTTTGGTATGTGTACTGATTCCATTTAACACAATCGGGTTGACTTCCTCATCTTCAAATAATGGCTCAAATCCAAGGTTCATCATGGCTTTGTTAGCGTTATAACGAAGGAAGGTTTCCACTTCTTCGGTTAAATGAATAGGTGTATATAATTCCTCCGTATAGTGCAACTCATTTTGATGAAGAAGCTGTACTAGATCAACTAGACTTTGGTACACATCGTTCCGCTGCGTTTCATCAAAGCTTGCGTATATTTCCTGGGCCAACACGCCCACATATACACCATGAATACTTTCATCCCGCAGAATCAGATCAATGATCTCACCACTGCAGGTGAGCTTGCCTTGTCCAGCTAAATAGAGTGGATAGAAAAATCCGCTGTAAAACAAATAACTTTCCAAAAGTACGGAGGCAGCCATCGCCATATACAAATCTTTTGAAGTTTCAATGTTCATGTAATACTGACGTATAACTGTCGCTTTGGTTTGCAGATATGGATTTTCTTCCACCCATTTGAATACACTGTCAATTTCTTCGGTTGATGCCAACGTGGTAAAAATACTGCTGTATGATTTCGCATGAATTTGTTCCATCATTGCCATAAAACTAAGTACGGCCTTGCGTTGCAGTCCATCGACATGCTCCATAATCTGCGGCATACCTACACCGCCCTGGATCGTATCCAGAAGGGTTAAGCCTCCCAAAACTTTCATATAAGCGTCTTTTTCTATATCACTGAGCATGCCCCAGGTCATTTTATCATCGGATAAAGGAATCTCGTCATCGGTCCAAAATTGCATAATATTCTGATTCCAGAACATCAAGGTGAAATCATCATCCGCTCGATTCCAGTTCACAGCTTGAATTGCCGGCATGTTATATCAAACTCCAATCGTAATACCCCAAAGGGAATTTTGTTTATATTGAACAAGCAATGCATTCTTCCATCGTCAGTTTGTTGGTTCTTGTATAATATAGAGATTTCAACCCTTTATGAGCAGCATACAGGTAGCAGCGAGCCAATTCTCGCGTGGATACATCACTGTTTACATGAAGAATGGTTGAAATCCCCTGGTCCACATGCGGCTGAATCTCCGCAATCAAGTCAATTACCTTGAATTGATCCATTTGATACGCCGATTTGTAATAGAAGACGTTATCCTTTTGCAAATAGGGCATTGGATAATACGTGGTTGAATTGGCATAGGTCCGTGTCTCAATCTGTTCCACGATGGGCATTACACTGGATGTTGCGTTTTGGATATAAGAGATGCTGGCCGTTGGAGCAATAGCCATCCGATAGGCATGATAGAGACCCTTTTTCATCACTTTAGCCTTAAGCTGCTTCCAATCCTCGGGAGACGGAACAGCAATGCCTTTAAACAATTTCTGTACTTTGGACGTGTTAGGACGGTAATCCGTAGTCACATAACGATCAAAATATACCCCGGTCGCATAATCCGATTGTTCAAATCCATAGAACCGTTGACCCGTTTGCTCTGCAAACTCCATACTTTTCTCCAGAGAATGATAATTCATGGTCATAAAGAAGGTGCGTACAAAATCTTTGGCTTCCGAGCTTTCATAAGCAATCCTGTTTTTGGCTAAGTAACCGTGCAGATTCATGGCACCCAAGCCAACGGAATGCATTTCGGAATTGGCTTTTGCCACACCGGGAGCATTGGCAACATGTGTCATGTCGCTGACGGAGGTCAGTGCGATCATGCCCTCATGAACGGATTCCTTGATCTTGCCACTCTCCATAACATTAACAATATTGAGGGAGGCCAGGTTACAGCTGATATCTTTACGGATAATATCCGGTTGACCATAGTCTGTAATTTCAGAAGTCTCCTGAAGTTGGAAGATCTCTGTGCAGAGGTTGGACATTTTGACTTGTCCTACGTTTTTCAAGGCATGTGCTTGATTGGCATTGGTTTTATTAATGATGTAGGGATAGCCGGATTCAAGTTGAGTCATCGCTATTTTGGTCAGCATATCCCGCGCGTTCAACGATTTTTTCTTCTTCACACGATCGTCAGCCAGCAACGTATCATACATCACATCCAGATCCATATCATCCAAGTGTGTTCCATACGCTTTATAGACACTATAAGGTGCGAAGAGGTACAGGGGCTCATTATCTTGAGCCAGCTTATAAAAACGATTGGGAACAATAAGTCCGATAGAGAGAGTTTTCAGCCGGATTTTCTCGTCCGCATTGATCTTTTTGCTATCCAGTAGTTCCATAACGTCCCAACCGAAAATATTATAGTATGCTGCGCCAGAACCTTTACGTTGACCCATCTGATCGGCGTAGGAGAAGCCATCTTCCATCAGCTTGAGAACAGGTGTAATGCCTTTAGCAGCACCTTCAACACCTTTAATGACTTCGCCACGAGCACGCAACTTCGAGAGATTGACAGCCACTCCACCACCGATTTTCGATAACTGCATACAAGTGTTTAGTACATAGTTTATGGAGTTCAGTGAATCATCCATTTCAAGCAGGAAGCAAGAAACCAGTTCACCGCGCCGACTTTTTCCCGCATTCAGAAAAGTGGGGGTTGCGGGTTGAAGACGCTGCTCCATCATAGAACGAGACAGCAAACAAGCCGTATCAAAGTGTCCTTGACCCAAATGAAGTGCTACGGCTGCTACTCGGTCCGCATATTGCTCTAGGTATGTTTTTCGGTCATATGTTCTCAACGCATAATCGGTGTAGAACTTGGACGCTGCCATATAGGAAGGAAAGTGATATTGATAGCCGCGCGTAATTTCAAACACCGTTCTAACTTCATCGGTTGTATAGAAAGCATAGAAATCCTCGTAATAATCATGATCAATCATGAAATTGATTTGATCATCAATGTTGGCAAACGCCATACTTTTATCTTTGATTTCTTTCATAAACTCCTCTACAGCCTCTTTATCCTTATGTAACTGGAAGAAGCCATCAGAGTCGCGCTTTAGCAGCATGTTATTTAATTCAATATGACGCAATGCGGCTCACCTCCTGTTCAAAATACTCCACGTCTCTCTTGGAACCCGATAATTCAAATTTACTAATAACCGGAACGTTATACGATGCAGATATCAAATCTGCACTTTTGGCAAAACGCTCACCCCAGTTACGGTTACCGCTGGCGGCCACGCCAATCAGGTATGCAGAGTTTTTTTGCAAAAAAGAAGACACCTTATCAGGTATCTGTCCAAAACCTGTTGTATATGTCACAAGTACGTACGGTTCATCAATCGTCATTTGATTCTGAATCTGAACAGCCGGCAGTTGAAGCTTGGAAATAAACCTCTTAACGTTCCCGGTTATCGAATCATACACAATTAGCACTATCATTTCCTCCTTGACAAATGAAAGGTGATCAAAAACAAACACTATATATAGATTACTTCCTTAATTTTATATCAATATATAGGTTTGTCAAATGCTTATCGGTATCAATTTTGTGAAAAACCGGATGAATGGGCTCTATTACTAGGTTTCAAAAATTTGTGGCTTAGTAGATATCCATATTCAAAGACACGTTATTTGGTGCATGAAAGAATTATGATTGAAAGCTGTCACCGGCAAGACATAAGCCTGAACATAATCGTTCATACATTGTCTACAATTCAGAGATAGATTATTAAAGGCATGGCTCTATGGAGTCATGCCTTTTGAGTACGTTGAAGGTATGCTGATTACATCAAGTTCACTCACTGGGAGGCTTTATAAAGAGAAACTAAGAAAATGACCCGAATATCAAAGATTTGGAGGTAAGACATGAACGGGACCCTGCAGCAAAATAGAATATTGATTGTAGATGATGATAAACGGGTCCGTGGACTTCTTCGAATGTATTTGGAGAAAGAACAATTTATCGTTGAGGAGGCTTCGCTGGGCTGGCAAGCCTTAAGCAAGCTTCATCATGACTCGTATGCCATGATCATTCTGGATTGGATTCTCCCCGATATTAAGGGGATTGAAATATGCCAATATCTACGGACCAACTTAAGCATACCCGTCATGTTTCTGACAGCCAAGTCAGAAGAGGGGAATCGGCTTGAAGCTTTCAAAGCCGGGGCGGATGACTTTGTCGTGAAACCGTTCAGTCCGAGGGAAGTTGTGCTGCGCATCAAAACCATGATGGCTCGTTATAACGGATTAATTAAACCTGCGCCAAAAGACCATTCAGCAAGCGAGGTGTTGATCTCCTCTATTTTAATCAATCCTACTTCCCGAAGAGTCACAGTAGAACATGAGGAGATTCATATGACTCCCAAAGAATTTGATTTGCTTTATCATCTGGCGACACACGCAGAAATCGCATTCTCCAGGCAGGATTTGCTGAGAATTGTTTGGAAAGTGGAGGATGAGGAAGATCTGGATTATCGAACCGTGGATACCCATGTGAAACGGTTGCGGGACAAACTATCCGAGCATGTGCCGAATCGGGAGGATCTGATTCAAACCCTGTGGGGGTTCGGTTATATTCTTCGTTTGCCTCACTGATTCTTATCTTGAAGTTCAGGAGGGGAATATGTCTTATAAACAAATCAAGTGGATGATCTTGCTCATTCCCACCTTAACCGTTGGTCTCTGGGAATATGTACGACATCAGTTTCTACTCCCCTATATATCAATGGATTTGGGCAACTGGCTTACGCCAGTCATTGTATATGTAGTGAGTATAACGTTGTTAACTCGGTTATTTCTCATGTTGGAACGAATTCAAAAAGAGCTGGAGCATGAGCGTGAAGCCAAAGCCGCATTTGAATCTCGCGAAAAGATGGCCAAGGAGCTCCATGATGGAATCGCCCAATCCCTTTTTTTATTATCGGTGAAAGTGGGGCGTTTAGAGGAACAAGCCAAGCAGGATCAACAGTTGGACGATGTGTATTCGATCAAAAAAACGGTTCATGAAGTCAACCGTTATGTGCGTCAGGCCATTGCCGATTTACGTTATGATCCTAACGCTAATTATGCCTTGGCTATGAACGAATCGGTCACACTACTTGGTCAAATTCGAAGAATTGCCAAAGATATCCCCGTCCGAATCGAACTGGATTGGAGCATCCCGGATGATGCATTTACTGAGAAAGAGAAAGTAGAACTGCTCGCTTGTATTCGGGAAGCTCTTTTTAATATTCAAAAGCACGCATCTGCTTCCCAAGGATGGATTCAGGGAAACGGGCACAAGAAGTGCTGGAATATTACGATTCGAGATAATGGAAAAGGATTTGAGATGAATCCCTTTGAACGAAAGGATCGATATGGGCTGAAAATCATGAGAGAGCGGATGCATGAACTGAACTTTAACATGCAATTCCGAAGGGAGCAGCAGCTTACTGTTGTCGAATTTACAAAGGATGGTGAGATGTTATGAGCCATACTCGCGTACTTGTTGTAGACGATCACGCTCATGCGAGAGAAGCCATATGTGAAATTTTATCCATGGATCCCGGCTTCGAAGTGATTGGCGTTGTGTCGGACGGTCAACAGGCGATTGATTATACAGAACAATGGCTTCCCGATCTAATTCTCATGGACATTCAGATGCCGATTATGAATGGCCTTGAAGCAACTCAACGAATCAAATTAGCCTTTCCTTATGTGAAAATTGTCATGATTACCGTCTCGGATGATGTACTCCACCTTCTGGAAGCGTTGAAGCGGGGAGCTCAGGGTTACTTGCTCAAAAACCTTGAACCGTCCATGTGGCTGGAATATCTTCATTCCATCGTTACAGAAGAAGCCCCATTGAGCCGCGAGGTGGCTTACCAAATCCTGAAGGATGTCTCCCTCACGGAGAAAAAAGAACCTGACGTTCCACTAACCACAAGAGAAAAGGATATTCTGTATGGCGTGGCTGCAGGATGGACCAACAAAGAAATCGCTGTAAATTATACGATCTCAGAGTATACGGTCAAGAATCATTTGAAAAATATTTTGCAAAAACTGCAGGTTCAAAATCGCGTTCAACTGACACGTTATGCGCTGGAGCAAGGGCTTATTACAGACCACAATCGTCTGTAATAAGCCTTTTTTACTATCCGAGCGTTCTTTCTGTTTTTATGTTAAGTGGATGTCCTTTTTTCTGCTTTTCACCACAATGACCTCACAAATTGGACACAAAACTCCCAGCTCTATAGCCAGATTGAGCTATATGGTAAAAATTTGTTTTTATGTACACTATGAGCAGTGTGCTTCATAAAGGAGGTTATGATGTTAAACGGACGGATTGTCCTGGGCATGTTGCTGCTTATAGGGATACTGGCGATCCCGCTCTCTTACCCGCTTGACACTGCAAACGCTGCTCCTGAAACCAAAGACGCTATTCCACTCCAGCCAATCATTGATGGTTCTAGACCCGGAGAAGTGCTTGTGCTTGAGCCTGGTATTTATTCTGGTCCCGTAAGTATAGACAAGAATATATCCATTCGGGGGGACTCATCCGTAACGGTATTGAATACGGAAGCTGAATCCACGATCACCATTCGTTCAGATGGAGTGACTTTGCAGGGGTTCACGGTTCGACACTTAACCAACGAACCTACTGCAGCGATTCAGGTTGAAGGAGATCGTGTAGAGATCACGGGCCTGGATATTCAGAGTCAAAGTTTCGGAATCGTGCTGCGCGGTTCCGTCGATGGGCTCATACATAGCAATACCATTTCATGGGCTGGACCGGAATCTGCTTCCAGTGGTCAAAAGGGGAATGGCATTGATCTGTACAATTCACATCGTACACACATCGAAGACAACAAAATTACGGGAATGCGGGACGGTATCTATCTGGAGAACAGTCGCAATCTTACGGTCAAGGCTAACACGCTGTTACATACCAGGTATGGCATTCATTGTATGTATATCGATGGTTCTTCTGTTGTGGACAATTTGGGGGAGAACAACAGTACCGGGGCCATGGTGATGGGTGTCAAGAATACGGTTGTATCGGGAAATTCCTTTCGTAAACAGAGCGAAAATGTGCATTCACAAGGGATTTTGTTGTATGACGTACAGCAATCCTCGATTCATAACAATGTCGTGGAAGGCAATCGAGTCGGCATGAACATTGCCGAATCCTCAGGAAATGAAATTCGCGGCAATGCGGTGCTCCGGAATTTCATCGGAATTCAGCTCGTTCTTGCAGAGGATAATCAGTTTACCAGAAACCAATTTGTTTCGAATGTGATTGAAGCTTCAGCGATGGACAGCCGGAACAATGAGATGAAGGAAAATTACTGGGATTCCTTTCAGGGTCTTGACCTGAACAATGATGGAATCAGTGAACTATCCTATGGGATTAATCCTTTTTATGAGCAAGTGGTTAACCGAAATTCAGCCTACCAGCTTTTCTTTCAATCTCCAGGCATGATCTTTATGAGCAACTTGTTTACGGAAGGCAAGGCAGAGTGGACAAGCGACAGATCACCGTTAATGAGTATGGAAGCGGAATCACAGACGACGAATACAGATACACAAGCGGTTAAAGAGACAACTGGGGTTTGGATCATCGGATGCATTCTGCTGGGTATGGCCACTTTTATTATGATCAAAATGGGGGTATTACGAAAATGAGAATGAAAACACATTGGAAAACAGTTATGGTGCTTCTCTTTGGGGTACTGTTACTAACAGCTTGCGGAAAAAAATATGAGGCATTGCCCATCAATGAAGACGTGGACATCTGTGCCATTTGCAAAATGCAGGTGAAGGATGATGCCTATGCCACGCAGCTTACCACGAAAGACGGTAAAAATTATAAATTTGATGACATTGGTTGTATGCACCAATGGAAAGAAGAGAACGGAACAGATAATATCGGGATGGATTTTGTTCGTGATTATAATGACAAGGAATGGATTGAGTACAGCAAAGCCACTTATGTATATGATACTTCACTGCGTACACCCATGGCTTACGGCATCCTCAATTTCAAGGATAAACCATCTGCCGAAGCATTTGTTGCCGAGCAGGGTGTGGGAACGATCATGACCGCTGAAGACCTCGCCTCCCACGACTGGAAACAAAACACAGAGATGATGGATATGATGGGTGAGCATGGGCATTCGGAAGAAGGAATGAGTGAAGGCGTGCATGAAGAAACACATGGGGAAAGTGAATCAACGGAAGATTCAGGCCATAAGTAAATGACCAATAAAGATGGTGATGCATGATGGGAGATATGTTACAAGTTGTACGACGAGAGATGAAAATGGGATTTCGCAACCCTTGGGCATATTCATTTTTGATTCTTTTCTGCGTATTTAGCCTGAGTTTGTTGATCATTAATTCTCAGAATTTTGTAGCAGGATACTCTGGCACGACAGGTTCCATGTTAAATCTTATTCTTTATCTGTTGCCGCTGATGACCCTCTTTCTGGGCTCGTTCTCGTTGACTTCTGAAAAGGAAGAGGGCAGCTGGCAGCTGTTGTCCACATACCCCATCGGCACGATGTCTTTTATTGTTGGCAAATATCTGGGTCTGTCGGTTGTATTAATGACGATAGTTACATTCGGATATGGCCTGATGGGACTTCTTAGCGGATGGGTGGGCAGCCCTTTAGATGTTATGACGTACCTTTTGTTTCTGGTATTCTCCTGCGGACTGGTGTTGCTATTTCTGACTATTGCACTGTTCATCGGTTCGTTATCCAAAAATCGGTGGCAAGCGTTAACGATATCCGTATCCGTTTGGTTTTTTGCTGTAATCGGATGGCCTACACTTCTAATCTCTGTATTGGGTCTCATGCCTTATCAGTGGGTAAAACCTTTACTCACCGTTCTAACCTTCATCAATCCGGCTGAGCTGGTACGTTTGTTTGTTGTGATCAAACTTGGCGGTGGCTCTATATTGGGACCTGAATATTATCAGTGGGTAGATTGGGTACAGCCATCCAGCGGGACCTGGATCTTTGTGGGGATATGCCTGCTGTGGATTGCATGTTCGATCGTGGCAGTTTACGGGATCTGGGAAAGGGGGCGTTCCCATGGATAACGTGGAAGCAGAGATTGTTGGACTGTGTAAATCCATAAAAAAACAACAGATTGTTGAAGATATATCCTTTCGCATTTCTTCCGGTCATGTGCTTGCCTTATGCGGCGGAAATGGGGCCGGAAAAAGCACCGTTCTGCGTATGCTCGCAGGTATCCTTCAACCTACCTCGGGTGAAATCATTGTAAACAAGATGCGCTGGTCCAAAGAACGAAAGCGATATTCGGAACAGATCGGATATATGCCGGATGATTATCATTTCAACCTGGGTCTGACGGCAGAGGAAGTGCTCCAGTTCTGGGCGGCGCTTAGGAAAGTGTCTAAAGAGAGAGTAACGGAAGTGCTAACCATGGTAGGCTTGGCCGATCAAAAAAATAAACGGGTCACGACCTTTTCCAAAGGTATGCGGCAGCGTGTGTTATTTGCTCAGGCTCTGCTGGCCAAGCCTCCGCTGCTGATCATGGATGAGCCAACGAATGGACTGGACCCCTTCTGGATGCAGGAGTTTGCAAATCTGATAAAACAGATCAAGGAGGAGGGACATATGGTCGTGTTCTCCACCCACCAGCTTGAAATTGCAGATGATGTTGCCGATCACATTGTTTTTATGAACCATGGACGTAATGTGGGAGATGGCTCAACTGAAGACTTTCGTCAACAGTTCGGGTCGCTTCATGCTGCTTTTCATCATAGTCTTGGCTTAAAATGAAGGTGAATCGATTGGAAAAAAAGAGTGTGAAAATGAGTGCGGAAATGAGACGTTTGATTACAATCCTGATTGGAATGGCTGCTGTGCTGACCGCTGTGTGGGCAATTTATCAGGGGAATTCATCATCCGAACCCAAAAGAACCGGTGCCATTGAAGCCGGTGCAATCGCTCCCGAATTCACTGCGGTTAATTCAGCCGGACAACAGGTAAAGCTCTCCGATTATCGGGGAAAAGTCGTCATGATGAACTTCTGGGCTTCATGGTGCACCCCCTGTGTGAGGGAAATGCCGATGATTAATCAGATCGCTCAGACATATCAAAATGACGTAGAGACCCTGTTTGTCAATGTGGGGGAAGCGAAGGGCACCATTCGTGAATTTATGGAGAAACGGAAATTCGATTTCCCTGTTATCGTTGATGTAACCGGAAAAGTCTCCGGTCTGTATCGCATCACCGGGTTGCCAGCAACGATGATCATAGATCAGAAAGGCATGTTCAGCCACATTCTGCTTGGTGAGTTGACCGAGGAGATTCCCTTGCAGCAATGGCTGGAGGAGATCGTAGAGTAAAGGAATTGAAGAATTAAAGGATCAGTTCCCAACAGATCTGCTGATTTGTAAGACTTAAGATTAAGAAGTCGCTCCAGTAAAAGCGGCTTTTTTTTGTTTTGTTTGAAGGCTGCTATAAGAATCTGAGCAAGCTCGAACGATTTTTTCGAACATCGTGCACGCATAGTGAAAAAAATGCAATACCACGGTTGTGCCCAATGAATCAATAGCTCCTTTGGGTACTTTTTACGCTTTTCACCGAGTTGTCAGAAAGAGTTGATCCTTTCTTGAACATTTAGGGACGAAGACGTGTCAGTGATTGAATTGCTAATTCACAAAGATATAATAATTTTAACTATTAGGTCCCATTAAGTACTTTGGCCCTTCAGTATCAGGTAAAACATAGCTCGCCAACCCATGCTCAGTCCAGTAACTATGTGTAGCAATACACAATGATGGAGTGGTAAAGCTTCCTTCGCCTCTTACTTTGTGAAAAAATTCTCTTTGTACATACAATGATGGAGGAACACTTTATAGACAAATTCTGAACCTATCTCATGGAGCTTCTTTAAACCTGATGTTGAATGTCGTCCAAGGGCTGACTGACCTAATGATTAAACGATTCAAATTATTGAAAATCGAACAGAGTTTGAAAGGAGGCAGTAAAGAATGGCAATCGATACGGTAATGTGGAGTAAGTTGGTGACAGGCATGACGCTGGGCTTCCACGCTATTTTTGCAACGCTTGGCGTCGGTGTACCCCTAATGATCGCAATTGCAGAGTTCATGGGGATTCGCAAGAAGGACCCTCATTACACACTGATGGCGAAGAGGTGGTCTAGAGGGTTTGTCATTTCTGTGGCGGTTGGTGTAGTGACCGGTACAGCGATTTCACTGCAGCTGGCCCTGGTGTGGCCGAATTTTATGAAACTGGCAGGGAATGTCATTGCACTTCCTTTATTTATGGAAGTATTCGCGTTCTTTTTTGAAGCCATCTTCCTGGGCATTTATTTGTATACATGGGATCGATTCAAAAATCCGTATATCCACTGGCTGCTGACGATTCCAATCGTCACTGGTGCAGGCATGTCGGCTGTATTTATTACGACGGTGAACGGCTTCATGAACCAGCCTGGAGGCTTTGTCATGGAAGCAGGCCAATTCACAGCGGTTAACCCAGTGGAGGCGATGCTGAATACGGCGACGTTCTCCAAGGTGTTTCATGTGTTAAGCTCGGCATATTTGACAGGAGCTGCCCTGTTAGCCGGAATTGCAGCCTTTGCGCTGCTGAGAAAAGGGGCATCTGCATACCACAAAAAAGCCTTGAACCTCATGATGGCGGTGGTTTTGCTATTTGGCTTACTGAACACATTAGCGGGAGATGTGTCCGCCAAGTTTTTGGCCGAGCATCAGCCGGAGAAACTTGCAGCAGCAGAATGGCATTTTGAGACGGAAAGCGGCGCAGATTTGATTTTATTGGGATGGCTGAATGCAGAGCATGAAATTATAGGAGCTCTTCACCTGCCTAAACTGCTCAGCTTCCTGGCCTTTAGTGACTTTAATGCAGAGGTAACTGGACTGGAGGAGTTTCCGAAAGACGAATGGCCGCCGCTGCTCGTTCACTACCTGTTTGATTTAATGGCTGGAATCGGATTTACTCTGCTGGCTATCTCAGTTCTGTATTTCCTGTTTGTGTTCTGGAAAAAGCGCAATGAGCTGAACAAGTGGCTGCTTGGGATCATTGCCCTGGGCGCACCGATGGCTTTTCTCGGGGTTGAGCTGGGCTGGTTCTATGCTGAACTGGGACGACAACCGTGGATTATCCGGGGATATATGCGTGTGGAGGAAGCCGCCACTTCATCACCCAACATAAGAATGATCTTTTTCTTCTTCCTGCTGCTCTACATCGTTCTGGGAGTCATGTGTGTTCTCGTGTTAAGACGGTTGTTCAACAATAATCCGGCAGAAGTCGAGATGGAGAAATGGATGAAGGAGAAGGGCAATCAGTCTACAGAAAAGGGTGAGCGTGCATGATGAGTTACGAGCTGATTGGCATCTCGGTGCTCTGGCTGTTCTTATATGGCTATTTAATTGTAGCCTCCATTGATTTCGGGGCGGGCTTCTTTGCCTTTTATGCACGCTTGACGAAACAGGATCACCTGATTAATCGTCTGATTTCCCGTTATTTATCACCGGTATGGGAGATTACAAATGTATTTTTTGTCTTTTTCTACATCGGCATCGTTGGATTCTTTCCGGACACGGCCTATTATTACGGATCAGCACTGCTTGTACCGGGAAGCATTGCCGTCATTTTGCTCGCCATTCGTGGGTCGTTTTATGCCTTTGAGAACTATGGTTCCAAAAATAACATCGTGTATCTGTTTCTATATGGAGCTTCGGGTCTGCTTATTCCCGCTTCGTTATCAGTGGCATTAACCCTGTCTGAAGGTGGCTTTATCGTGAAGCAGGGCTCGACGGTTTCTCTGGATTACTGGACGCTGTTTACCAATCCGTTATCGTGGAGCATTGTTGGACTGGCGATTGTGTCGGTTTTGTTCATTAGCAGCTCCTTTCTGGCCTTTTATGCATCGCGGGCAGAGGATCATTCTGCGTTGAAGCTGGTGCGTACCTATGCCCTGTTCTGGAGTACACCGACGATTATCATCGCACTGACTGCATTTATTTATTTGGGACAGCACAATGAGCGACATTTTCAAAATATGATGGATTTATGGTGGCTACTTGCGCTCTCCGTTGCATTCTTCATGATTGCGATGTGGCTGATCTATAACGGACGCCGCTACGGATTAGCGTTTATATGTATCATGCTGCAATTTTTCTGTGCCTTTTTCGCTTATGGAATTGGTCAATATCCTTATATTCTTGATCCGTTCATTACAATTCAAAACAGTGTAACCTCACCAGCGATGGGCTTCGCACTGGTTGTTGTGTTTATCGGTGGCATGTGTATGTTGATTCCTTCCTTGATTCTTGTCTTCAGACTGTTTCTGTTTGATGCGGATTATGTAAAAGGAAAAAAATAAATTGAATTCATTATGTCATGTAAGGAAGTAATCTCACAGGTTCATAGAAAGGAGGAGAGCTTACATGAAGAGGAAAACAAGCCTGATCTCTCAACAAATGTCAGGCCAGCGAAAACGTCTTGTGCTCCTTGCGGTCATTTCACTTGCGCTGGGTGCAGCGATTGTAAGTCAGGCTGCGCTGCTGGCTGAAGCAGTGCAACAGATTTTCGTGGAGAAGGCTTCCCTCTCGTCGGTCGTCATGCTGCTCGGGATACTCCTGGCTGTCATGGTTATACGTACAGGATTGTCTTATGGGAACGGAAAAGTTGGTTTGCATATGGCTGCCAGTGCCAAGACGAATATGCGGGCAGCCGTGCTGAAACATTTGACCCATGCGTCGATGCCATCAACTCTTCGTGGACAAACAGGCGGAAAGGTCAGTGTTGCTCTGGATGCTGTGGATGAGGCTGACAGTTATTTCAGTCTGTATATGCCGCGTATGATGGAGGCTGCCATCATTCCGATTCTGATTTTGGTGGTAACGTTTATGCAGCATGCCAATTCAGGCTTCATTATGCTGTTTACGGCCCCGTTTATCCCCTTGTTCATGATTTTGGTGGGACTGAAAACAAAGAACAAATCAGAGGAGAAATATGCGCAGCTGGCCGAGTTTTCCGGTACGTTCCTGGATTCTCTTCAAGGGCTGGTTTCGTTGAAAATATTTGGACGAGCTCACCGCCAGCAGCAGGAGATTGAACGCACCAGCCTGGGTTATAGGGATGCCACGATGGGTATTTTGCGGATTGCGTTTACAAATACGTTTATGCTGGAATCGATCGTAATGCTAAGCATCGGTGTCGTAGCTCTCGAATTGGCAATCCAGCTGCTTGTATTCAAATCAATGTCGTTTCACACTGCATTTCTTGTTTTGTTGCTCGTTCCCGAGTTCTATAGTTTGCTGAAAAATACGGGAACAGCCTTTCACAGTGGGCGAACAAGTATGGGAGCGGTTCGTAAGGTGGAGCAGATGCTTGAGGAAACGGCTGGGGAGAGCAAGTCTGGAGAAGGAAAAGAGGGAGCAGGTACATCCCGGGGGATTGACGAAATCCACAGCGTAGAACGGATTGAAAGGGAGAACAGGATAGGGACGTTGCAAATAGCCCGCTTCAATGAAAGCTCCATGCCGCCATCCATAATATTGAACCATCTCGGATTTCGATACGCACCCGGGTCATTCGAGCTTGAAACTGGCCGGGTCCAGCTTGATCCGAGAGAACACATTGCCATTGTCGGCAAAAGCGGCTCAGGGAAAACGACGTTACTCCATCTTATTGCGGGTTTGCTGAAACCAGCATCAGGAGAGGTTATGGTCAATGGACAGCCGCTTTCCGATTGTGATGAGGCTGCATGGTTCGAACATGTTAGCTACATTACACAGCATCCGTATATTTTTGCAGGTACATTTGCTGAGAACATTGCGATAGGTGCGGGTCGGAACGTATCCAGGACTGAAATTGAGCAGGCGGCAGAGGATGCCGGGCTGGCCGAAGTTGCTGCCCAATTGGAGCAGGGCTTCGATACTTTCGTTGGTGAAGGAGGGCGTGGGCTGTCTGGTGGGGAAAAGCAGCGACTTGCCTTGGCACGCGCTTTTTTGAAGCGGCCTGCCATCATATTGTTTGATGAACCCACGGTAGGACTGGATTTGCGCACGGAGCAGATATTGCAACGTTCCATTGCCACATTGGCAGATACGGCGACAATGATTACGGTGGCTCACCGTTTATATACGATTCAACAGGCTGACCGCATATGGTTTATGGACCAAGGTGTGTTAGTAGATACGGGACGCCATGAAGAGCTTCTGGCGCGCCTGCCTCAGTATGCCGAGATGATTGATGTTCAACGAAAAGGGGGCTTAGCATGAACGAGCTAGCGATTTTGTCCAAGGCCATGATTCAGGAGCGTAAGGATATTATCCTTTCGATTCTAGGTGGGTTTATTGCCGGCATAGCAGGAGTGGCCCTTTTCTCGGCGAGCGGGTATCTGATTTCGCAAACGGTCTTTGCGCCACCGCTCTACACCTTAATTGTACTCACCTCGCTGGTCAAGCTGCTTGGACTGCTTCGGGCGGCGAGCCGTTACGGAGAGCGCTTGTATTCCCACCGGGCGACGTTCTCCATGCTTAGCCGTTTGCGTACATCCTTCTTTGCCCGGCTCATTCCTATGACGCCGGGGATATTGAACAAAAAACGAAGCGGGGACCTGCTTGCACGGATTGTTGGGGACGTGGAGAGCCTGCAACATTATTTTTTGCGAGTCGCTTATCCACCGATCATTGTTGTCATGGTCTTTTTGGCGACAGTGTTGTTTACTTCAGCCTTTTCATTCTGGATTGCGGGGCTTTTTGTATTAGGTATGCTCACTACGGCATTGGTTGTACCGGGAATGGTTTTGCTTGGGCAGCGTAAAATACATGGACACGTTCGGGAGCAACGGGCACTGCTTTCCACAGAAGTCACCGAAGTATTGTATGGATACCGGGATTTGAAAGTGTACGGACAACTGACACAGCGGGAGCAGCAGTTGCAGGAGACTTCATCGGCGTTGACGGCCCAGCAGCAACGGGCTGCTGGACACTTGCTACGCGGGCAATCCATGCACGCTTTGATTACGTTTCTTATTTCCTGGGGTGTGCTGGCTCTTGGTGCTTATCTGATTATCGATGGAGCGCTTGCTGGCGTGTTTCTTGCAATGCTGGTCATGGCCTCACTAACCGTATTCGAAGAAGCTGCGGCAATGGCGACATTACCCTTGTATAAGCAGGATAGCGAACACGCAGCCAAACGACTGACGGAAACCATACAGACCTCCGATAGGCAGTCTGCGCAGCCAAAAGGAGCGTTATCTGGCAATCAGGCTGTTTCGCTTGATCTCTCCGATGTTACGTTTCAATATGAAGGGGAATGGAGACCGGCGCTAAAGGACATTTCACTGCATATTTTACCTGGCTCCAAAACGGCGATTGTTGGACCAAGTGGATCAGGAAAATCAACGATTATTGAACTACTGCTTAAACTGCGAACCCCTACGTCTGGGGAGATTCGATTAAACGACCTTTCGGTGAAGGAACTGGATGAGACGAGTATTTGGCGATCGGCTAATGTCGTGCTGCAGCAAAGTCATTTCTTCCGGGGAACGATCCGGGATAACCTGCTGCTGAATGATGAAGAACACTCGGACGAACAACTGTTAGATGTGCTGGCCAAAGTACAGCTGCCGAATACATCATTGACTGATGAAGTATATGAAAAAGGGGAAAACCTCTCAGACGGCGAGAAGCAGAGGCTGGCTCTGGCACGGGCCATGCTTCGCAGAGGTCGGTTATGGCTTCTTGACGAACCTACTTCCTCACTGGATTACGTTACAGAAGAACGTGTGCTGAAACATCTCTATGCACAAGCAGCCGAGGATACCATTCTCCAGATCTGTCATCGGCTTACCGGTCTGGAAAAGATGGATCGAATTGTAGTGATGGAACAGGGAAGGGTTGTGGAGGTAGGTTCCTATGCGGAGTTAATGGAGCAAAAAGGTTATTTTTATGAGATGAAGAGGATTGAGCGGCAAATGATCGGAGAAGTTGGAGTGTAAAGAACAAGATATGCACTGATGCGAAAGAATGAGGATGCTTCATCGCAGTTTGAACAACTTCGCCATACAAAAAAATACACTCGCACGTTTACACGGTGTGCGAGTGTATTTTTTTGTATAAAATCCGAAAAAGAATGATGGCAAGCATCAATCAAATGAAGCTTCGTTTAGCAGCTTGCAATACAATAGGCCTTAATGGCCTCCTGTATTGGATGCCCAGACTGGATACCAACCTGTACTAGGGGTTTCTGTATTGTACAGCACCAGATTGCCGTCATTTTGAACGATGAGCACATTGCCTCTAAGGTTGGGTGGCACATTGTCCGCTCCATACCACGCTGTAGACCATGCTTTGTTGTCTGACGTCCAGTAAGGCGTGTTTTGGGGATCCTGGAGTACTAGTTTTCCACTCCAATAATCAATCTTGAAATGATTTATTCTCGTGTCACTGGTCTTGGTGTTCCATAACATCGTGCGTGTGCGGTTATCCCAGAGCTGTAGGTCGCCGTAGACGTTGTATTGCAGAGAAAACCTGTTGTTGCTGGATACGAGTGGAATCGAGTTGTTATACATGATGTCGTAAATGAGGCGGTCTCCAGCCGCAGACGCTGAAGGAGCGATGGAGAGCAAAAACATGAAAATTGCAGCAAATAGCAAAACGACCTTTTTCATAACATCCTCTTTTCTGGAATATATTTTAAATTACATACCAAATATATCATATGTTTCTATCAAAAATGTATAAAATTTCAAGTGGGATGAAAATATTTTTGGAGGTACTTTCGTTTGAAAATAATTCATTTAACAACTTATTGTAAGCCTATTAACATGATATTGACATGAAGGGTTATTCTACTTGAATCTATCTGATGATAGACTAATCTAAATTCCCATGTTACCTATATCTATCGTATCCATGTCAGATTCACGAGCTTTCTTCAAGCTTAGGGATATAGGATTATGAATAATTAACTGTTTATTGATCAAGATACCTTTCAAATTTGGCGTTCTAAATGCCAAGCTGAGGTATAGATTTGCCGCAATAATCAGGGATGTCGGAGAGTGTAATGCGTGTTCCAAAATGACGAATTAATTATTTTTTAGTAATCACTTGATTTTTTTTGATGTATCTGATATTGTAAAACCTGTGATTTTGGAAAGCAGATATATCAACATAAATCAGGTCTTTCCAGCAGATAATTTTTGACCACTTCTCCAAGGGAAGTTAAGGCCATACGGACAGCCGGGTCAAACGCCGATTGGCAACTTATGTTGCCTTATTGATTGAGTTAAAAGCTCAAATTTTATAAGTTGGTTACTTTACAACCAGTGCATCTGCACATCAACTTGTGAAACGGTCAATAAGAGTGGTAAAGGCGAATTATTTGCTATATAGACTCTGATCTGATATTGATATACATGAAGAAGCTTTCCGCTAGAGGAGTTCTTTTGAACTTTTTTAGTTATGGAGACTTTGCGTCTTTTTAATGATGTATATCGACAAGCAAGTGTGATGATGCGCGTTTGGGGCATTTTTCACCTTGCTTTTTTTGTTGGTTCAGAACGGGCGAAAAGTTGAAAAATGAGAAAAATAATGAAGTTAATTTAAAAAAATTTATATTGGGTTAGGAGAATGGAAAATGGGAAAAGCACTAATCATCGGCGCCGGCGGCGTAGCTTCAGTAGCAGTTCATAAATGCGTTCAAAACAGCGAAGTATTCGAGGAAATCTGCATCGCAAGTCGTACGAAATCCAAATGTGACGATCTTAAAGCCAAGCTGGACGGCGGTAAAACAAAAATTACGACGGCTCAAGTGGATGCCGACAACGTTGACGAACTGATCGCGCTCATCAATGAAGTTAAACCGGATATCGTCATGAACCTGGCATTGCCTTACCAAGACCTGACAATCATGGATGCTTGCCTTGCAACGAAAACCAACTACATGGATACAGCCAACTATGAGCCGGAAGATACGGCAAAATTTGAATACAAATGGCAATGGGATTACAAAGAGCGTTTTGAAAAAGCGGGAATTACAGCTCTGCTCGGCAGTGGATTTGACCCAGGTGTTACCGGGGTATTCTCTGCGTATGCCCTGAAGCATTACTTTGACGAGATCGAGTATATTGACATTCTGGACTGCAACGGTGGGGATCACGGCTATCCGTTTGCAACCAACTTCAACCCTGAAATCAACATCCGCGAAGTTTCGGCTAACGGGAGATATTGGGAAAAAGGTGAATGGATCGAAACAAAACCAATGGAAATTAAACGTGTCTATGACTTCAAAGAAGTTGGCGAGAAAGACATGTATCTGCTTTATCATGAAGAACTGGAGTCCCTGGCTAAAAACATGCCTGGTCTGAAACGTATCCGTTTCTTCATGACATTTGGCCAAAGCTACCTTACGCACTTGAAAGCACTTGAAAATGTGGGCATGACTTCGATCGAACCTATCGAGTACGAAGGCAAACAAATCATTCCGCTGCAATTCCTGAAGGCGGTACTGCCAGATCCGGCGTCCCTTGGACCACGTACTGTGGGCAAAACGAACATTGGCTGCATTTTCAAAGGTAAAAAAGACGGCAAAGACAAAACGTACTACGTTTATAACATTTGCGATCACCAAGAATGCTACAAAGAGGTTGGTTCCCAAGCCATTTCTTATACAACAGGCGTTCCAGCCATGATTGGTGCAGCAATGGTGATGACTGGCAAATGGAACAAACCAGGTGTATACAACGTTGAAGAGTTCAATCCAGATCCATTCATGGAAGAGTTGAACAAATGGGGTCTCCCATGGGTTGAAGACTTCAACCCAGTACTTGTTGACGAACTGCCAGAAGAACTCAAAGAATCGGAGCTCGTTCGTTAAGATGCGGTTTGAGCAATTACCGACGCCATGCTTTGTTGTTGATGAAGGACTTATCGAGAGAAATCTCAAAATCCTGAACGGTGTCATGCAACGTACAGGAGCCAAAATCGTGCTGGCTCAGAAAGCATTTTCCATGACCACGATGTATCCGCTCATTGGAGAATACCTGAGCGGTGCAACGGCAAGCGGGCTGTATGAAGCCCGCCTGGGTCATGAGGAGATGGGCAAAGAGAACCATGTCTTTGCCCCGGCCTATCGAGAAGATGAGATCGATGAAATCCTTTCGATTTCTGATCATATTATCTTCAATTCATTCTCCCAACTAGAGAAATTCAAGGGCAAAGCGCTTCAGGCTGGTCGAAAAGTAGGCCTGCGTATTAACCCTGAATGCTCAACTCAGGAGGGGCATGAGATTTACGATCCATGTTCTCCTGGTTCTAGATTCGGTGCAAAGCATGAAGATTTCCGTGCGGAGCTGCTGGAAGGTGTCTCCGGACTGCATTTCCATACCTTGTGCCAGCAAAATTCAGACGATCTGGAAACGACGCTGAATGCGGTAGAAGAGAAGTTTGGACAATGGCTGCCACAAATGGAATGGATCAACTTTGGCGGTGGACACCACATCACACGCGAGGATTACGACATTCCAAGACTGGAAGCTTGCATCAAACGCATGCAGGAGAAATATGGCCTGGAAGTATATCTGGAGCCGGGCGAAGCGGTTGCGCTGAACGCGGGCTTCCTGGTCACTTCCGTGCTCGATTTCCACAAGAACGGTATGGACATTGCCATTCTGGATACCTCGGCAACATGTCACATGCCGGACGTGCTGGAAATGCCGTATCGCCCGCCGCTTATCGGTTCGGGAGAAGCGGGAGAAAAACCTCACCTGTATCGTTTGGGTGGACAAACTTGCCTGTCGGGTGATGTGATCGGCGATTATGCCTTTGACCAACCGCTCAAAACAGGTGACAGATTGGTATTTGAGGACATGGCGATCTACTCCATGGTCAAAACAAATACATTTAACGGCATGCCGCTACCAGCGATCGCAGTGAAAAGAAAAGATGGCGATTGCGAAGTGGTTCGCGAGTTCGGCTATCAGGACTTCAAAATGAGATTGGCTTAATATTTCCTACTTTTATACTGTGTTTCTCAGATAGAAATGCCCCGCATATATGGCACTTCTGTTGGAAACATTTGAATACACAACCGGATTCCTCTCTACGAGGTATCCGGTTTATTTATGCTAAATTCAGCTTTTTAGATTTGGTCAGAAAGCATATTTTCGGGCGGAGATATCGTAAATGCTCTTCACACCAAAGCATATTAATTTGCCAAATTAGTGATAATTATTATAGACTATTTTCTATCGGTTAATTGTCCAAGGGGGAAAAGGAATGAATCAAAGGAACATGCAAAAATCTAACAAACTGAAAATCGTCTCCAAAGTATTATTGATTATGATCGGGGCTTTTATAACCTCATATGGTCTGGAAGCCGTATTAATTCCAAACAATGTCTCAGACGGTGGTGTAACAGGTCTTAGTATCGTTGGCTCACAACTGTTTGGGTTACCGTTAGGGATGCTGATTGGTGTAATCAACATTCCATTTGTCTGGTTAGGCTATAAACAAATAGGTAAGAGTTTTGCTATTTATTCCATTATCGGTATTGCCTCGCTAGCTGTTGGTACAAGCCTTATGCATCATGTACCAACGATTATTCAAGGGGATACATTGTTAATTACCGTTGTGGGCGGGATTATCATCGGTTTTGGTATGGGTTTGGCGCTGCGTAATGGTGGGGCATTGGATGGAATTGATATGTTGGCTGTCCTGCTTTCACGAAAATTACCTTTTGGGACCAGTGATCTAATCTTATTCTTGAACATGTTTGTCTTTATAGTCGTTTCAACTGTATTTGGTCTGCAAGGGGCTATCCTCTCCGCACTTGCTTATTACATCGCTTCTAAAGTGATTCATATTGTTGAAGAAGGTTTGAGCGGCTCCAAAACCTTTAAAATTATTACCACTCAACCTGAGATCATGGTCGAAACCATTCGTGATCGTTTAGGTCGTGGAGCAACTTATACCGATGCTTATGGTGGTTATTCCAATGAACAATTCAAAGAAATTACCTGCGTAATCAACCGTATGGAAGAAAGCAAAATCAAAGATATCATTCACGAAATTGATCCCAATGCTTTTATTGTAGTTTATGATGTAGCCGAAGTTAAGGGCGGAAATTTCAAAAAGAAAGATATTCACTAATCACTAAAATGAGCAGGAGTTAACTGTCGGGGAGAAAAGGACAAAACATACATAGGGGTCCCGCCAACATTTTCACGAAAATATACGCTAAGCCTTCGGAGTGACCGGCTTAGCGTTTTTTCTTACTCTAAGCTAAAGCAATATCCCCTGGATAAGCTCCAGCGGTGCACCGTTATCTAATAACTGGCAGGCGTAAGTGTGACGAAAACGATGTGGGTAGACGTTTACAGCAACATTACTCCGGCTTGCCAGCTTTTTTAATGAGTAACGAATCGTAGGTATCGACATTCGGCGAGCAGGCTGATTGCCATTCAAAATGGCTGAACAGTTTTCGAAGTTGATGTCTTCAATAATTACATGCCAAAGGAGCACCGCTAGGCGCCCCTTTCAATAAACTATAGTACCCCTTTAGTTGAACAAATTACTTAATAATTATTCTAAGGAGAGAAGTAGGTTTTACGTGAACGCTTTGTTATCTTCTTTCCATGAAATATTATAGTTGCTTGCTTATCGTCAACATGAAATGAAGAGCCAACATTTACGCTTCGTCCTTTTTCGAGAACTGGAAAATTGCCAGTCGTTTTATCTCGTATCAGGAATTCTTTAATCTCGTTGAACCATATTGATATTCCTTGTATTCCTCCCCCCAAACCATAACCGAATCTAGTATCGGCTTTAGTTTTTTTCCGATATCGCTCAACGAATATTCGACTTTAGGTGGTATTTGAGAATATACGTTACGAACAACAACGCCATGCTCCTCCAAAATGCGAAGTTGCTTGGTTAAGGTTGCATGAGTAATGTCTGGAAACAACCGTTGAATTTCATTAAATCGCATCGTTTTTTCACTTAAAAACAGAATGATCAGCATGGACCATTTTCCCGACAATATCTTTTGAGCGCTTGTGAATCCGCATTCTTCCAATATCTCATTTGTGTAGTTCATAATAGCTATCCTTCCCGGTATCCATTTGCATACTAACGCTACTCCAAGAGCGTAGAAACCCTCTGAAGAAACTTCTATAATACTAATTGCGCGATATAATTTTATCATATGATAAATTTTCAAACAATAAAATGAAAAACAGAGGAGAGTACTCGGATGAATACAATCATACCCGTTTGCAAAGAACACGTTATTTCAGCTTTTCAATATAGACACGCTACCAAAACTTTTAATACGACCAAAAAAATATCCGAAGAGGATTTTAACTATATTCTAGAAACGGGAAAGTTATCTCCCAGCTCGATTGGTTTAGAGCCATGGAGGTTTATCGTTGTGCAAAATCCGGAGTTAAGGAATAAGCTAAAAGCAGTTTCACCTGGAGCCCAAGGCCAACTGGATACTGCGAGTCATTTTCTGATCATTCTTGCTCGGACAAATGTAAGGTATGATTCCGAATATGTGATTGATCAAATGAAAAATGTGCAAAAAATGCCCCAAGAGGTTGTTACTTATATCTCTGGTGCATTAAAAGAGGTTCAGGAAGTGCGTGGTTTGTTGAAAGATGAACGTTTAATGTATGAATGGTCTGCCAAGCAAACCTATATTGCTATGGGGAATATGATGACCGCCGCTGCTTTAGCTGGAATCGATTCTTGTCCGATTGAAGGATTTGACTATGCAGCAGTAGACCATATCTTAAAAGAAGAAGGTTTGTTAGAGGAAGGAAATTTGAAGGCATCCGTGATGGTCGCTTTTGGATATCGGAATGAAGAGCCCAAACGAGCCAAAACAAGAAGCAATATGGATCAAATTGTGAGTTGGACATAAAGAATCGAAGATCGCCAATAACAATCAATTAGAACGGCCTTAGTCCTGAAACCCATTGGACTGAGGCCTTTTAACTATCGTTCTCTAGCTTAATATCATCCCTGAAATCTGAAATTTTATCATTTTATGCTAACGCATCACAATGGTGGGTAGTTCGCCATCATATGATTATTAATCAATAAGGCAAAAAAAACAGCCCTCATGTTGAGCAAACCTTACAGGCCCTGCACGATTCGCTCTTGTATGGCTTTCTCTTGCTTCGCGATAAATTTTACCGCTTCTTTATGGTAAGTCAACTTGTAACCCGAACTCACGCTTAGCCTCCTTACCCGACACACATATCCAGCATCGCTTTTCAACTGGCGAAGCTCTTCTTCACTCTTATCCGCTTCATCTCATCTTCTGGAAATTTGACTCACAATTCCTGAATTAAGTTTAGTGGAGCAAATAAAGTACAACAACTTAAAAATGGGAGAAAAGGGAGCGATTATCAGTATTATTGCTTATATTTGTCTGACTGCGATTAAAATGGTCATCGGTTATATGTCTAACTCCGAAGCTTTGAAAGCCGATGGGTTAAATAATGCTACCGATATTATTGCTTCAATAGCGGTTCTTATCGGTCTGAGACTTGCTCAACGACCTGCAGATAAAGATCATACATACGGACATTGGAAAGCAGAGACCGTTGCCTCCCTGGTTGCTTCTTTTATAATGATGGCAGTAGGGCTACAAGTGCTTTACGAAGCAATTACATCCGTATTCCTGGGGAAAAGCGAATCTCCGGACATCATCGCAGCATGGACAGGCATTTTCTGTGCCGCAGTGATGTACCTGGTTTACCGATATAATAAAAGACTTGCTTTGAAGATCAAGAGCCAGGCGATTATGGCAGCTGCAAAAGACAATATTTCTGATGCCTGGGTTAGTATAGGGACAGTTATAGGAATTATTGGATCACAATTTGGCCAACCGTGGCTCGACCCATTAACAGCTGTAGCGGTGGGCTTTCTAATATGTAAAACCGCTTGGGACATTTTTCGGGAAGCTACACATCATCTTAAAGATGGATTTGACGAAGAACTAATCAAGGTGTACAGAAAAATGATCGCTAATATTGATGGCGTAGAGGCAGTTAAAGATTTAAGAGCCCGGAATTACGGCAATAATGCCGTTGTCGATGTGGTAATTCTTGTACGATCGGATTTGGATCTTCAGAAAGCCCATGATATTTCAACAAATGTAGAGGACGAATTGTTAAGAGAACATGATGTGTACACTGTTCATGTTCACGTTGAACCCGACTCGGATGAAGCCCCTAACGAAGCACTTCAATTATAAACCATGGGCGGCAAATATAAGGACTTGCTAGTAAACAGGAACATAGCCTTCTCTTCTTGACGTATGACAGAACAGGTAGCCCTCCGGCTACCTGTTTTTTAGTTGGAAGGGTCCCCGAACATGTCCTTTTGATTTCTTTTGCGGAAACTTCTCGGAGATTCACCGACCGTTTTGGTAAATAGAATCGTAAAGTAGTTTGGGTTCTCGTACCCGACTAACTTGGAGATTTCCCATACTTTTTTCTTGGTCGAAACCAACAATCGGGTCGCTTCTCCCATTCTTCGCTGAATGAGGTAATGATAGGGGGAGGTACCGTAGCAATTTTTATACATATGGATTAAGTAGTAGAAGTCGATATGGAATTGGTCCGCCAAGTCCTTCAGCTTAATATTTTGACGATAGTTCGTGTCCAAATAATCTTTGATGCTTTCAGCGAGGGTATTGCTCCGAACGATCTCACTTGCTGTCCGCTGATGGTGAGACATGCGATCGATAATCAGCAGCACCGCATTCAGCAGATGATGGGAAATAGAGTCGTATCCTTCATCCCGGATTGAAAATTCATTGAACATGGTCTGCATTAACGAACGGATCTCTTCCGAATAACGATTGGCACGAACGACTGGCTCGCTGCCGGGAGGAACAACCCAATCATTGTTGGCGCGGGTACCCTCTTTGAAACGAAAGCCACAATAAAAGGTGGATAAAGGGAATTCCGGGTCCGATCTTTCCTCGTGAAGGGTTCCTTTGTTATATACAAGAAGATCTCCCTTTTGGGCTGAGTGCTTTGTCCCATCAATCGTGAACGAACCCTGACCCTCATTAACGTAAATAATCTCATGCAGATCATCATGCTTATGGGTCGGAAAACTCCAATGCGGATTGTCTGCCAACTTTCCTACATAAATAATAATACAATTTTGATCTTCATGCAGTCGGTCGGGCTCATGGCGTGTATTCATTAATGTCTTCCCTTCAGGATTCTGTGGTGAAATGACAACATACATAATGTTTTATATGAAGATCACAACAACCTTGATTGTCGAGGAGCATGTCTGACAGTACAATTTCACTATTCAATAATATGTACTATATATCGAATGGAAGGGATGTGAAAGCAAAATTTGCTAAGGATGGAATTCATTTAAGAAAATGAAACGCTTGCAACATTAGAGAGAATTGTGAGGGCTTATTCGTGACTAGAAAAAGAGAAAATTTACTTATTTTAACACTGACATTAGTTAGCTTTGTACTGGGAACAACCGAATACGTGATTGTGGGCGTGTTGAAGGAAATCGAAACCTATATGAAAGTATCGCTGGCTGCCGCAGGAGCGCTCGTATCTGGCTTCGCCATTGCCTATGCAATCGGAACACCATTTGCCGTTGCTTTCTTGGCCAAAATTCCCAGAAGAAACTCCATTTTAATTGGGTTTGCAGTCGTGCTTGCCTTAAACGTACTTACCATTTTCTCAACGACGTTCTACTCCTTGATGGTTATTCGGATCGTTTCAGCCGTTGCATGCGGACTTACGATATCGCTTTCGATCTCGATTGCAAGCGATGCAGTCAACCGTGAACGGAGAGGGGAAGCGATCGCCTGGATACTGGGCGGATTTTCCATCGCCAATGTGTTTGGCGTCCCACTCGGTACCTTCATCGGACAGCATCTGAACTGGTCCATGACGTTTGTTGTTACGGCATGCATCGGGGCCGTGCCATTCATATTCATGTTCCGTATTCTTCCGCAACAAACGACGACCATTGCCGGTTCATTCAGCGATCAGATGGCGCTATTTATGAAGCCGCGCATATTGCTGGCCTGCTTGATTCCGGTTCTTGGAAACAGTTGTATTTTTGTAATCTTTACGTATATTACTCCGTTGCTGGGGCAGTCCATGGGTATCCCTGCACGTTGGATTAGCGCTGTACTCCTCATCTACGGTGCCTGCAGCATACTGAGCAACTGGATCGGTGCCAAAATAGCAAAAGGAGATTTCTTGCCCAAGCTCAAGTGGCTTTTCGTCATTCAAGCCGCCATCTTTCTGGGACTCAGCTTCTCCGTGTCTCACCAGTGGCTGGGCTTGGCGTTCCTGTTCCTGATCGGTTGTCTATCATCGTCCATGAGCGCGGCGTCCCAGCTTTATCTGTTCGACGTCTCTGGAGCAATCGCACCGAATTCCAGACCGTTCGCGTCCACGCTGCTACCCGTGGCGGCAAACGTGGGCATAGCCCTCGGCTCCGGAGTTGGCGGGCTTGCTGTCAATTTAGGTGGTGTGAAGTGGGTGCCACCAGTAGCTGTGATACTAGCTCTGCTGGCTTTTGTGATCACAGCGATCTGCCAGCGATCCATTCAATTGAAGCCGGATGTAGCCACCGCTCCTAAAGTAGACTATTCGATTCCAAGTACCAATTAGTAGACCCTGTTTGAGCGAATTGAACCGACAAAATGATGCATATTCGAGCACGGAAAGCCGCTAATTTAGCGGCTTTTTTTGTTTTTTTTGCGGATACAGTTCTTGCACAAAAATCACAGTGAAAATAAGCTAAACAGCGCCTTTTTCCCATACATCACTTTTTGTTCAAAAACAGAATTGAAAAGGAGACATTCAAAAAAAACGGTTGACGAAGGAAGATATCCTGTATAAAATGAAGCCGTGATTTAGTAAATTAGTAATTTAGTAAATTACTAAATGAAAAGTTGGTGAATAGGAGGAAAAAAATGAAAGAAGCAGTTGCTCTAGAGCATAAGCCTGTTGTCGTAGTGGAGCACGATGAAAAGGTGGATGGCCGACTGGCCAGCAACGTGGGCGCAAAAGGTCTTTAATTGGGCTTGGTCCAGTGGAACAAGAGGCTATTCAGTCAGGCTTTGCATGATGATGAGATGAATAGTGAACGGCTGCGCACGTTAGCAAAAATCTTAAAGGATACGGGGTATTAAAATGTTTGCCAATCCATATGTTCGAACAATTATCCTCTCCCGGGTGCTCTTGCAGCTCGGAATTTGGATCCGGAATTATGCTGTTCTTCTTTATGTTTCTGAATTGACGCATAATAATCCGGTTGATATATCACTGATTTCGGTAGCGGAATTTTCACCAATCTTTATATTTGGCCTGATTGGCGGTACCTTTGCCGACCGATGGCGGCCGAAAAAAACAATGGTATGGAGCGATTTATTATCAGGTTTGTCCGTTGGCGTTGTATTGCTCGCGGTCATGAATGGTGGATGGATTGCACTTCTGATTGGATCTTTCGTTTCTGCCAGCTTGTCACAGTTTTCTCAGCCTTCGGCGATGAAACTGTACAAACGGCATGTACCAGCCGAACAATTGCAAGGCGTTATGGCGATGTCCCAAACGCTTGTTGCTGTCTTTATGGTTTTGGGGCCGGTCATTGGTACGTTTATTTTCATTAAATTTGGCATTAGCGTATCCCTCATCCTGACAGCAGTTATGTTTCTGGGCTCTTCGCTCGTATTATCCTGGCTTCCTAGGGATGTAGAAGAAGCAAAACCAGAAAATACTGGTGGCTTCATCAAAGAGCTGACGGATGGCCTGTGTTATATCGGGGCGAATAAATCCTTGAGAACACTTGGATTAACTTTCTCGGCTGTCGGTTTGGCATCAGGACTGACTCAGCCACTTCAGCTCTTTCTTGTCATTGAAAATTTGGGTCAGGACAAAGAGTTTTTACAATGGCTGGTAATGGCGAATGGGGCGGCCATGTTGGTCGGAGGTGCTGTGATCATCGCGATCGCTAAAAAAGTGAAGCCACAGTTATTGCTTTTAGTCGGTTTACTTGTTAATGCCATCTGTACGGTCGGAATGGGCGCATCAACACAAATTTGGTTAACCATTATTTTGCTCGTAATCAGCGGTTTGTTCTTCCCGTGTATCCAAGGTGGAATTCAGACGCTTCTTATGCGGAATACGGAAGGGGCATTTATTGGCCGGGTATCCGGAGCGATCATGCCGATTTTTATGGGAATGATGGTGATTGGTATGCTTACCTCCGGGTATCTCAAGGATACGTTTTCCCTGCTTAGTGTATTTATGGCGAGTGGTGTTTTTGTGATTATCGGTGCGATGTTTTTGCTCCCCATTGTCATTGAAAGAGGAAATAAAGTTGCCGAGGAAACTCCATCATTATGACGGAAAGGGAATCGAAATGAGAAGGAGAGAGACACATGGATATGAATAAGCGCAGGGAGCTGCTGGAGGAATACAAGCAGATCAAGACATATATGGGTGTAGTCCAAATTAAAAACAAAGTAAACGGAAAAATCTATATCGACAGCTATCCCAACTTAAAAAACAAATGGTTTACTCTGCAGATGCAACTGAATCAAGGAAGATTTGCAAATGCGGAGTTACAAAAAGAATGGAGAGAATTCGGAGAAGATGCATTCACTTATGAGGTTCTGGAACAGAAGGAAATCGATAAGGTGACGGATATGCGTTGGGAACAAAAACAAATCCTGAAGCCGTGGCTTCAGAAGTTACAGCCCTACGGAGACAAGGGCTATAATAGACCTCCAAAAAATTAAATAATATCACGGAAAACGGATTTGACTAACGGTGGAAATCAAGATAAGATGAAACCGTCGTTTAGTAAATTAGTAAAAGGTAAACGGAATGAGGGAATGAAATTGAAAATACCTACAACGTTAAAACATAAACCTGTTATCGTGTCGGATAATTATGAAAAGGTTGACGGCCGAACCGCCGGGAACACGGATGCAAAAGGTCTTTCCCTGGGATTGGCTCAGTGGAATGATAGAGGAAAGGTTGATATTTCAGCCAAAGTATGGAGATACACCGGAGAAAAGTGGTCAAGACAATCGGAGGAACTTCCTCTTCATCGCGTGCTTGATTTGTCCATTCTGATCTGTCGGTCTTTGGAACATTTTCGCGAGGCCTATAGATATGAGCATTTATATGATCCAGAGCAGCCCGTCATTGATCGGGTTGGCCTGCAGGGAGATGCGATGTCCGTAGAGATCTGTACGGACAATGAGAGAATTAATGAAGATATTAAGCTGTTCAGTCAAGCTTTGAGTGATGACGATGAAATGATCGGCGAACGTTTGCGCACATTATCCAAAATATTAAAGGATATGGGGTATTAAACGAAAAATGTCACGCTAAAGTGAATTGAGCAACAAAGAGCCTAAACGTCTATAGACGTTTAGGCTCTTTGTTGTGAGTTGAATATAACGTACTTAGTTAGCAATGAAATTCCCCATTCTATTGCTTTTATGAATCTCTTCCGTTCCAGCATCGAGAGCAGTCCTGTAATATGCACGTTTATGTTCAATAACTTCCATGGTCTTTCTAAGTTCTTCCATTTGTGCTTCTACACTAGCCTTGCGTTCGGTGAACATGTCATATCGCTCCTGCAAGGTGGAGTCACCCTCGGAACACCATGCAATAAAATCTTTGATATCCTTGATCGGCATCCCGGTAGATTTCAGACATTGAATGATCTTTAAAAAATCGATGTCTGATTCTTTGAAGTTTCGTGCTCCGCCAGGGGTACGCTCTACAAAGGGCATGAGTCCTTCCTTGTCGTAGTAACGCAATGTATATACGGTTAGATTCAATTCTTTAGCAACTTCGCTAATTGAATACGTCATTTATTTTCCCCTTTTCGTACTGATATAGACTTCGAGCTAACTCTAGGATCTTTTGGGATTTTACCACGCAGGTTGTAGGATGTCAAAGTTTCTAAAGACATTTGACCTAGAGTTAACTAGAGGGATTAAGATCGTTTTGCAAGAGAAAAGGAAGAATGACTATATTAGGAGGTTTTATGATGATAACTGCTAAAGCACGAGCTGTTGACGGTCCGGACCAATCGTTCCGGGCGGCTGAGATTAAACGACGCGATCTTGATTTGAACGATGTCCTGATCGAGATTCAATATGCCGGCATTTGCCACTCTGACATCCATACTGCTCACGGCGAATGGGGCCCAGTAAACTATCCGCTCGTACCTGGACATGAGATCGCAGGAATTGTCACAGATGTAGGAGCCGAAGTTTCAAAGTACAAAGTTGGTGACCGAGTAGGAGTCGGATGTATGGTTGACTCCTGTGGCGAATGTGAAAACTGCCGCCAAGGAGAAGAGCAGTACTGTCTCAAAGGAAATGTTCTCACATATGCTGGTGTTGATAAGTACGGCGAACCTACACAAGGCGGGTACTCCACTCACATTGTCGTAACTGAGGAATTTATCGTTCGTATTCCGGACAACATCGAGCTGGATGTCGCTGCACCTCTACTTTGCGCAGGTATTACAACATACTCGCCGCTAAATCATTGGGGAGCTGGACCAGGTAAAAAAGTAGCGGTTGTAGGTCTGGGCGGTCTGGGTCACATGGCTGTCAAAATTGCACATGCCATGGGTGCAGAGGTAACTGTTCTATCACAATCAATGAAGAAAAAAGAGGATGGTTTGCAATTTGGGGCAGATCATTACTACGCCACAAGCGAACCAGATACGTTCGAAAAACTCGCCGGGTCCTTTGATCTGATTATTAACACGGTAAGTGCGAATATCGACATCAATGCTTACTTCTCACTGCTCACTCTGGATGGCACCTTGGTTAATGTGGGTGCTCCTGGGGAGCCGTTGGCAGTAAACGTGATGTCCCTCATCGGTCACCGTCGTTCATTTGCAGGTTCAATGATCGGGGGCATCCGTGAGACTCAGGAAATGCTTGAGTTCTGTGCAAAACATAGTATCGTCCCTATGATCGAAGTCATTTCAGCTGACCAAATTGACGAAGCATACAAACGTGTATTAGCTTCAGATGTGAAGTACAGATTTGTAATTGACACGAGCACAATTTAAGTTTTTTAAAATTTCGATAATTGATTAAATCTATCTTCTAATACTGTCTCGGACTAGATCATAGTCCCATTGAGAGCCGCTAATGCAGCGGTTTTTTTTATTATGGCTTTAGCCAGTTGAGTGCGTGAAACGCGCGAAACAAAAAAACTACCTCTTTATGCCATGCCATAAAGAGGTATCAGGTGGAAACCAACCATAACAAAATAAGCTTCTCGGTACAAACACCGAGAAGGTAGGCATGTCGGGCATGTTACACGACAGCATGAGTATATGATGGTTATATTATGGACCTGAATTCTTGGGAAGTGCCCAAAATAAAATACAAAATGCTGCTTCGGTACTACATTAATCCAGCGATTTATTCGATCCTGCCCGTTCTGTGATGACCTTCCAGTCCTCTTCTTCAAAAAGTGTACCATCCTCATCCTCCGGTCCGCCGATTCGGGCCTCAAGAATGACCATCCTGGTTTCAGCCAGAATAGAAAATAGGCCCTTCAAGGTAATAGCGAACTGATTGCCAGTAGTAACCTGCATGATCCCACCATTGATAAACACCTGACCACTGCCTGAAAGGACAGTCCATGCTTTGCATCCTGAACGATGCTGGCGCAATCCGATATGTTTGCCGGGTAGAAGTATGATACTCAATGTGGTTACGGTTGTATTTTCGTCTTCCACCGTTCTCTCCATAACACGATAGCTGCCCCAGGTTGCTTCACCGTACATCGATTTCAGTGGCAAACTGCCCAATTGCTCTTTAATTTCATCTGAATTTTTTTTGTTCGCAATGAGAATGCCGTCTGGACTTGCGGCAGCGATAATACCCGGGATTCCGATAATCTGGATCGGGTAGGGTAGCACGTTAACGATATGGGAACCCGAAGATTGTCCGGATATTCCGCCTTTTCCGAATACATTGGAATCCAACTGGGCGCACAGCGCATCCCAGCTCCCGATATCCTGCCATACTCCGTTATATGGAAGCACAACGGACCGTTGCGTTTGTTCAGCAACTTGCTTGTCAAAACTGCGTTCAGGCAGCTGTTCATACAAGGCTAATAATTGTTCATAATGAACAGGAAGCCCGGATTTCTCAATATGGGATAACATAAACGCGAGTGAGAAGGCATATACCCCGCAGTTCCATAGTGCGCCTCGCCGTAACAGGGCTTCAGCAATCCCCGTCTCCGGCTTCTCTATAAATTGGTTTACTGTCGAATAAGCATCTTGTTCTTTCTTGTCAGGCAGGATGTATCCATACTGTTTCGAAGCATGTGTAGGCCTTGTTCCAATCAAAGCGATATCGGCACCGGACTGCTTCAATATATCAGGAAGCAAACCGAAGCTGCTAAAAAAGTCTTCGCTTGCGAACATATCCGCCGGCACGATACAGATCATATCGTCAGCTCCAGCTATTCCGAAGGATTGCAGATACAATGTCGCCAAGGCGGCCGCAGTAAACGTTCCCCGCTTAAAGGGTTCCCCGATAACTGGTATCTTGCCTTGGGTATGCCGGGTCGTTATACTGACCTGGTCCTGGTGTGAGATAATGATGGTTGAATCGAGCAAGTGCAAGCTCTCCAGTTGCCGACATACTCTGCCCATCATGGACTCTCTCCCACCTGCGGGTGATGGAAGTATATCAACGAACAACTTGGAGCGAAGCTCATTGGATAGCGGCCAGAGTCTTTTGCCAGAGCCGCCGCACAGCAGTACGATATGCATGGGCTTCCCCATTAAGCTTTGGGAGCTTTACTGTAGATTTTACGTTTGTGAAAAGACAGAGAGCGGTATTTAAGCGCCAATTTGCGGATTTCTTGCTCTTTTAACGAAGACGCGTTTATATTCAGACTTTTATTCATTGAACTTTTGAGGATCATGCTCCCCGGGCTCTTCGTGTACATAAAATTGGCATAAGTCTCGTACTCGGAGAAACCAAACTGCTTCTTCTTATTGATATTGGAAATAACCGCTTTGTACCACGGTAGCTGATGGATGGCTTCGATTTTCTTTTTCAAGGCAGAGAGCTTCGACTTTTCGAACAGCATATAATGGGTCACAAAAGAGCGGGGACGGGGCGCTTTTTTGCCCAACAGCTTACGATAGGTGTTAAAATATTCCGGCTGGCTCCAATCGCGGCAGTAAAATACGGTTTTGTTTTCAACAGTAAATGAATGAGGCTTAATCAGGACGGTATCCGCATCCATTACCAGAAAGTGCTTCGATTTCACAATATGATCTCCGTTCATTTTAAGCAGTTGCTGATACAACCAACCTGATCGATTCCAGTGGGAAGATTGATAATGTATATCGTTTTTGGTGATCGGCAGGACTGTCCGTTCATTAACAAAAATACAATTTTTGGTGGAACAAAGTTTTCTGATTATGTTGCTGGAAGGGGAAACGATATAAATGCGGCCAATCGGATGCTGTACATAACGGCGAATGTTATCGATGACGATAGGAAGAGTGCTCAAATCTTTTTCAATTGCAGGTATAAGAACATCGATCATAGGCGCACTATTGAACTGTAATCCGCGCTGAACTCTCATTTCCTCAACTCCTTGCACAAATAATTACGTCTTGTTCATGGTATGTTGTGCAAAGGTGGTTTGGTCAGGGCATTCGCCAATATAATATTTTTTACGAACAGGGCCTTTGCTTAGGATTGTTTTATCAATATTGCATATATTGCATGATCTTGACAAAACAGCAGGAGTTGAGTCTTTTGCTGAAGGAAGAGGTGTGTTGTGGAGATCGATAGATTGCAACCGTTAAAAAGCAAATGGTTAAAAACAAAAGTGATCCTCAAAAACGATTTTATCAAACCGTTTGTCCCTGACACGCAGAGGTATAACAAAACCAATCTGAGGTCCATGATCAAAAAATACGGTATGGTCTATATTAAACCGGAAAGCGGCACTTATGGAATGGGTGTTATTAAGGCGGAGATGGCGAGTGATCAGAACTTTGCTTATCAGATTGAACAAAACCACCTGACGTTCGACAGTTTTGAGTCGTTTTATACAAGTCTGGCACGTCTGGTGCATAAAAGAAGTTATCTGATTCAGAGAGGAATCCACCTGCTTAAGCATAACAACAGACGTTTTGATATCCGAGTCATGATCCAGCTAAGCCCGAAAAATCAGTGGGTAGCTACGGGGGTCATCGGCCGGCTTGGCCATCCGAAAAAAATCGTGACCAATTATCATAGCGGTGGGAAACCAATGGATGTTCAGGACCTGCTGAAATCCCATGCATCTTCAAAGCGCAGGAATGAACTGGTTCAGGAGATGAATGAACTTGGCCTGCGCATAGCCCGTCACATGAAGAAAAAATACCCGCATCTGAAGCAAATCGGCGTGGATATCGGGTTGGACCGAAGTCTGAAGCCCTGGATTATTGAAGTGAACGTCAAACCGGACCCTTATATTTTCAATCAATTAAAGGACAAAACGATGTATCGCAGAGTGATGCAATATTACCGCCACACTATTAAAAAAATGAAATAACGTTCCACCTTTGTAGGAAAACCCGCTGGGAACCCGATGATTTGTCTCGCTCCTGATTTATTGCACAAGCAGACCAGGAACCCACCTAACAATGGTGGGTTCCTGGTCCAGGATTAAGTATTTTTTAGAATTTTCATTGTTTAGTAGGAATCATTGAACACATAAATAGATGGAATCTATTACTTCGGCTATCATGCAAAGTTACCACAGAACTAGAAACAGAAGTTTACGACAATCTTGGCTTCCGCTTCATGCCAAGATTGGGAACTTCGAGGCACTAATTTCATTCACCCTTTGACTGCTCCCGCAGTAAGTCCGCTAACGATATATTTCTGTCCAAACAGGTAGAGGATAAAAACAGGAAGTGAGGTCAGTACAAGGTTAGCAAAAATCAGGTTCCAGTCCCGGCTGTATTTGCCGTAAAAATTATAGATCGAAAGTGGCATCGTCCATGTTGAACTATTCGTAAGGAAATACACCGGGATCGTAATATCATTCCATACCGACATAAACACCATGATCGCTACCGTTGCGTTAACGGGCAGAATTAGCGGTGTAACGATACGGAAAAACACGCCGAATACGCTGGCACCTTCCAGAAACGCGACCTCGTCCAGCGCTTTCGGAATGGTTTTGATAAATCCGCTGTACAAAAATACGCTAAAAGCAGTATTAAGCGCTGCGTAAATTAGGATGACGCTTGATATGCTGCCGTAAAAACCCAACCCTTGCACGACCCGGATCGTCGTAATGATTGACATCGGTGCAATCAGTCCCATGAAAAAATACATATATATGGTGTTTGAAAATTTTGTGTCCCGGCGTGCCAGAATGAAGGACGCTGCTGAGGAAGCCAAAATGTTGATGATGGACGAAATCCCCGTAATCCAGATGCTGTTCAGGAATGCCCTGGACAGACCGCCTTCTTCAAATACCCGAACATAGTTTGAAAATTGCCATTTATCCGGCAGACTCAAGGAGAAGCTGAGCACTTCAGCGCTTGTTTTGAACGAACCCAGAATTAGAATCACCAGAGGCAACAGAATGAGCAGAGAGGCGAGGAGCAGAAATCCTTCAACAATATAGTTGCGAATAGCGAGTTTGCGTGTATAGCCCATGTTATTCCGTAACCTCCTTGCGCCGCATGAAAATCAGTAGCGGTATGGCAATAATCGTGACAACCACAAACAGAAGCGTATTGACTGCGGTACCAAGTCCCCAATTTCCTTCGCCGAAGGAGCGGAGAATGATCGTACCCACAACTTGTGAAGCGTTGCCTGGACCTCCGCCGGTCATGACATACACTTCCGAGAATACTTTGAGCCCGCCAATCAGCGTCAACATCAGATTAATATTGATGGCTGGCAGCAAAAGGGGCAGTGTAATTTTGAAAAAACTTTTCCAGGAGCTTGCGCCGTCAATCGTGGCGGCTTCATAATATTCTTGAGAAATGGATTGCAAGCCAGCCAGATAGATGGCCATTTGGAATCCGGCGCTTTGCCAGATGGATACTATGGCGATTGTCCAGATGACAAGGGAAGGATTGGTCAACCAAGCCTGGCTCAATGAATGTAATCCGACTGCTTCCAATACGCGATTGATCGTACCTTCTGTACGCAGCATTGGTGTGAACAAGATGCTGATGACCAGAATACTCAGTATGGAAGGGGAGTAGAAAATTGCGCGTAGCAGGTTCTTCGTTTTTAATCTCATATTTAGAGCCACGGCCAATAGCAGACCAATGATATTTTTGCCAGCAACCGTAACGACGGCAAAAATCGCCGTGTTTTTAAGCGCCAAAATAAGCGTTTTGTCTGAGAAAATTTTCTCGAAATTGTCCCATCCGATAAACTTCAGATCAATACGATCCAGACGCCAATCCGTGAAGGAGTAGTAGAAAGCAGCAATTGCCGGAATAACAAAAAAGATAGAGTAGATGAGTAGTGCCGGAAATACCATGTAATACGAATATAAATTTTTTGCCCTTTTCATGTCTCACGCTCCGTTATGGCTAGGCAGCACATCATTCAGGAATGATATGCTGCCCTGTATTTCACTTCTTAGAAACCGGAAACGCCTTTATCCTGCATCAGCTGACTGAACTTCTCATCCCAGGATTTCAACACTTCCTCCGGTGTCAAACCGCCAGCGAATTGATCCTGTAACAGCCTGTATAGTTCACTGCGATCTACCAGCATGTAAGCATCCGTGGTCAACACGGTTTTCTTCGGCAGGATGTAATTGTCGACGATATCCTGTTTGTAAGCAGGTAACTCCGGCGTAGTAACGTCGCTAAAATTGGATACATAGCCCTTGGAATCGATGATCTGTTGCGCGATCTCCTTGGAGGCGATAAAGTCCAGGAACTGTTTGGCTTCGTCCAAATGCTTCGCTTTCTTCGGAATAAACAGTTGTCCTCCAAGCGGACTTGCCCCCAGTTTGGCATCATTGGAAGACGGAATTGGGAATACGCCCAGTTCCATGCTTGGATCCTGCTGTGCTACGCCTTCGATTAACCAATCTCCCATAAACATCATCGCGACTTCCTTGTTCAGGAATTTGCCAACCGCCATGTCATAGCTGTCGCTAAGCACATCTGTATTGGTATACCCCTTGGTGTACACTTCGTATTGCTGCTCCAAAAACGTTTTAAACTCGGGAATATCGGACCATTTTTTCTTGTTGCTGTTGAGTTCATCGAAAAAAGACGGATCATTTTTGGCTACAAAATCGGCAAATGCTGCCGCAGGCCAGATATTCGCAGCCCATGCATCTTTATAGGGCATGAATACCGGAGTAATGCCGCCAGCTTTAATTTTTTCACAAATGGCCAAAAATTGTTCGTAACTTGCAGGGATGGACAGACCCAGGTCAGCAAAAATCTGTTTGTTGTATACGACTCCTTGCATGCCCGTGTCCTGACTGACATGGAAGCTGTAGATATGGCCGGCAGCGGAGAGCACATCTTTGTTTACAATTCTGCCCGCCCAGGACTCGTTATCCAGAATTTCGAAATTGCGTTCAAGATTTAGATCCGTAATCGCGCTGGCCAAATTGTATTGAATGATGTCGGGCGTTTCGTCTACAGCCAGCTTGGTTTGCAGCACGGTCGTTGTTTGTTCAGCCGGAATGAGCTGCAGATTGACAGAAATATTGGTTTGTTTTTCAAACTCATCGAGAATGTCCTGCTGGATAAAGGCGGAATCCTGTGAGCTCTTGGAAATGGCCAATTCCAGTGTGACCTTGCTGTTTTTGTTGCCATTGCTTGCAGACGTACCAGAATCAGTACCTCCTGACCCGCAAGCGGTCAGCGAAATGGACAACAGACTTGCCAATACAATGGCTGCTGCTTTTTTTCTTTTATGCATTATCATTGCAAATCCCCCTCTGAAACATTTAATGAATCCGTTTACAAGTTCAATTATAGAATCCCCTTCTACTTCGGTACATGTCTGTGCTTGAATATTTATGTGTAAAATACTGAACTTGAAATCGCTATCATTTCATTCAAACCCATGCTACATTAAGACATGATCCAGACGAATTTCACAGCATGATAGGACAGGAGGCTTCTCGAAGAATGGCTAAATTTATACATAGAGCCACACAATTCAGCTTGCAGACCAAAGTATTTTTGACATTTCTGGCGCTTCTTTTGTTCGTGCTGGGCTGCTTTATCGTTTATGTGAACCTTGTCGTTATCCGCCCGCTTACACAAAAAACGGAGGAGGATATGCTAGTCACTGCCACTAAGGTACGAGAACAGGTTGACCTATACGTAGAGCAGCAAAACCAGATGTCCCAGCGCATATTGTCCAATAAGGACATCTTCGCAACGATGGACAAGAGCTCTTCAGCCCCAAGCAATTATGAAAGACTGAAGCAGATTCGTAAACTAAAAGATATCATGTTTCAGGCTATTGGCCCCAGCATGAACATCAAGGACATGTCCATTTATGATAAACATGGTGTGCTGCTTACATCGTATCTGGGTTCAGGACATCCTCCAACAATCCTAAGTGACTTAACGGGAAAAAGTAGAAGTGGACGAGAGTGGACCGGGAATGGTTTTATCCTGCTTCGAGAGGCAGACACCATCTCCTTTGTCCGCACGGTCAACGATCAGAATGGCAAGCTGTACGGATATCTTAGTATTCAAATGGATCAAGCTTACATTCAAAAACTTACAGAAGGAATTACAGCAGGGGACGTTTTTATTCTTAACCAGCAAGGTGAACAGATGACTGGCTTGGAAGCGAAAAAGAACGCGTTGATGTGGAAAGAACCATTATCTGATGAGGGACTGACAGTTGATCAACAGAATAATTATGTTACGCATTCGACATCTCATCATACGGGTTGGATTACTTTTATCGTAACTCCGAAAAACTCGGTGTTAGGCTCGATCCGTTCCGTACAAAGCATGTCCGTTCTACTGATTACAGTCTTAATGCTCATTTCTTTTGTGTACATTTTCTTCTCCACGCGCAACCTGTTGCTTCCCATTCGCAAGCTTCGCAGCCAGATTTGGCGCATCAATTACAGCAATATGAAGTTGAAAGTCGATGATCGGCCTAAAAATAACGACCTGCTGCTTCTGAATGAAGCTTTTCAGGATTTGATGGAGCGATTACAGGAGTCCATTAACCGTGAGAAGAAGGCATTACATGAAGAAGTCACCGCTCGGAATTCCGCACTGCAAGCTCAGATTGCTCCCCATTTCCTTCATAACGTCCTTTATTTGATCAGCATTGCTGCTCAAGAGGGGAGAACCGGGGTTGTGTCCGATATGTGTAAACATCTGTCAGACAGTTTGCGTTATATTGTTTCGTCCCCTTATGCACATGTAACAATGGCAAATGAGCTTGAGCATACGAGACATTATTTGTCGTTGGTACAGCAAAAGTATGAAGAAGATTTGGAGTGGAACATCCATGCTGATGAACTGGCGAGTGAAATCCGACTACCACGGCTGGTGATTCAGCCTTTTGTGGAAAACTGCATTGAGCATGCTTTTTTTAACATCACACCGCCTTGGCGTATTCAAATTACCGTGAAACATTATAACGGATTATGGGCTTTGGAGATCAAAGATAACGGGGAGGGCTTCCCGCCAAATAAAATAGAAGAGATTTTGTCTAATATTCAGCAGTCCGGCTCCGGAATGAATCAAACCCCCGATCGCCAGACAGCTCTTGGCAACATGGGGATCGTCAATAGCGTCAATCGGCTGAAACTGATGTATAGCAATCGGCTTTTATTTAACATCTACAACAATCATTCTGACGAGGGAAAAGGAGCAACTATTCAAATCATCGGCTCGATGACGAGGGATTTTTACTGAGCACAGGAGGCATAGACCATGTACAATATCATGATCGTTGAGGATAGCAAACCCATATTGCGCAATATTAAAATGCTGTTGGACAAGCTGAATTTTCCCATTCACGTGGCAGTTACGGCCACGAATGGGGAAGAGGCGCTGGCGGCACTTCAGAAGCAGCCAATCGATCTTCTGTTGACAGACATACGGATGCCCAAGATGGATGGCTTATCACTAATTGAGCACGCCAAGCTTGCCCAGCCTGAGTTGAAGGTTATTCTAATTAGCGGGTATAGCGATTTTGAATATACACGAAAAGCATTGAATTTGCAGGTCTTCGACTATTTGCTGAAACCCGTCGAGCCTGAGGCGCTGGAGGAAGTCATGGGCAGAGTTATTAAACAGCTCGATCAATCAAGGACGAGGAACTTTCATGAGTTGCAGGAGATCGTTGATCCCCATAGTATTGCTGAACTTAAGCCAGGAGAAAATGCTGCTTTTTTGGCCCAAATGATGATTATTCTGCGCAGACAGCCTTTTACCCGGGAACGGGAACGGTGGGGACAAAAGACGTTACAGGCTTCTTTGGAGGAATTCTTTGCTCCACGTCCCTGTAAAGTGTTTCTGAGCCAAAATCCGCAGCAATTCATCGTTTTTGTGAACAGGGGTATTCTTGATTTGTATTCTTCTGTACATGAATGTCTCGAAGCGTTGCGGCGCCATTTGGTTGCACAAGGTATGGACACAACAATCGGTGGGCAGCTGGTATGGTCGGAAACTGTTAATCTGTCTGAGCTTTACCACCAAATATCGTCCATTTTATCAATGCATCAGCGATTGAACAACGGATTGGTGTTAGATAGCGGAAACCTCTTCTCCATAGCAAGAACTGAAGCAGGTTGCCTGGATTCCGTATTGGAATCTGCTTTTGTCCACATGATACAAGCTCGTCAGAAGGAGCAGTTTGCCCTAAAGCTATCCGAGTTGATGAATCGATGGACGGAGGAAAACGTGCATGTAAAAGAATTAGAACGATTTATCGGACTAGTGGTGGATACATTCGCACATTTGGTTGAAGAGCAGGGGGGTGGAATTAGGCTTGGACTGGATCTTAGAGCAAAAAAACTATTTGATGAAGAAACATATGGCGATTTCTGCCGTGAATTAACGGAATGGATCGGCCAATGTTTTGAAATGCTTCAATCCCATGGTCGGAAAAGCAGAGAAGATCTGTTTGAACAAATGGATGAATACATCAAGCGGAACAAGTATACCCAAATCTCCATCAATGACATTGCAATGAAGTTTCACGTCAGCCCCTCTTACGTTAGCAGAGTGATTAAAAACGTAACTCAAGTCACGTTTGTTCAGTATTATACAAAGCTTAGAATTAAGGAAGCATGCAGACTGATGGAATGTCAACCGGATATGAAGTTTAAGGAGTTAGCGGATCTGCTATCGTTCAGTGATCAGCATTATTTTTCCAAGGTGTTTAAGGAATATACGGGACTCAGTCCCACAGAATATAAAGACATAATGCTTAAATAGTCCGGCATAGGAAAAACGTATTAAAATTCCGAAAACGTTTGCCATGTAATTCAATCTACCTAATCTCATTATTTTATGTTGCATACTATACAAATTTAGAGTAGATTAAATAGAATAATGTTGTATTTGCAACAAAAAAAACAAACTGCTTTTAATTAAGTAATGATTCCTAGAAGGAGAGATACATCACAATGACAGTAGAAATAAGAGCATGCCGTCGTGAGGATTTACAAAAACTACAAGAAATAAGTATAGAAACATTCAACGATACCTTTAAAGATCAGAATGCCCCTGACAATATGAGAGCTTATCTGGAAAGAGCTTTTAACATTAGACAGTTGGAGGCTGAACTGTCTAATAGCTGTTCAGACATTTTTTTCGTCTACTACAATGATGAACTTGCCGGATATCTAAAAGTGAACAGAGATGGCGCCCAATCCGAAAAAATGAGTGATGCTTCACTAGAAATTGAGAGAATTTATATCAGGAAAAAATTTCAAAAGCATGGACTGGGTAAATATCTGCTAAATAAAGCCATGGAGACCGCATTGGAGCACAAAAAGAAGCAGATCTGGCTCGGGGTATGGGAAAGAAATGACAATGCCATAGCTTTTTACAAGAAGATGGGGTTTGTTCAAACCGGCTTACACTCTTTTTACATGGGCGACGAGGAACAAATCGATTTTATCATGGTCAAGACCCTTTAGTAATCGTACCGATCCTAAAAAATTGTATGGATTGTTTAAAGTTGCTTTCTATTAGATATGGTCAATGCATACGAATGGTCGTATATTAATACTATGTGGGTCATGTGTATGAACACAGATTCACTATGTGCATTGATAAACGATTCTACATAGAAGGACGGGGAAATATGGACTTTAAACCGCTTGCTTCATTTATTGATCGCATCACATCATGGAGAATTCCGTGGGCAGAGGTACTTGTGATGCATCAAAATGATACCGTTTTCCGTTACCGGAATGGTTACGCCAATCTGGAGGAGCAAACGCCCATCGGCGATGGGGCGATCTTTAATCTCTACTCCATGACGAAAATTATGACCTGTGTGGCAGCGCTTCAACTTGTAGAGAGAGGGCAGATGCTGCTGAGTGATCCGGTATCCGACTATCTGCCGGAATACGCCGAGATGACAGTGAAGAAAACATTATCGAGCGGCGAGGTCAGATTGGAAAAAGCGACAAAGGCGATTACAGTACGCGACTTGTTTACGATGACTGCCGGGTTCTCCTATGATATTGGCTCGCCAAGCATTCAGGAAGCTGTGCAGAGCACCAACGGAACATTATCGACACGAGACTTCGCGAAAGCGCTCGCCAAAGAACCGCTTCTATTTGAGCCAGGTACACATTGGAACTATAGCATGTGTCACGATGTGCTCGGAGCCTTGGTCGAGGTTGTAAGTGGCAGACGTTTTGGTACGTATCTGCAAGAAGAAATTACCGGACCGCTCGGCATGAACGATACGGCATTCGATCTGAACGATGAACAGCAGGCCCGCCTGATCCCACAGTATGCTTACAATGATGAGCTTGAAAAAGCCGTACGCATGGACGGAAACGGATTCCGGATAAGCACGGATTTGGAGAGCGGCGGTGCCGGACTATTGTCCACCGTCAGCGACTACGCATTGTTCCTTAGCGCGCTGACGGGAAAAGGAACAAGTCCAAAAGGTGTTCGCATTCTGTCACAGGCTTCAATTGAGCTGATGCGCACAGACCATCTGAACGATCTGACCCGTGGTGATTACTCCTGGGATCATATGGGAGGGTATGGTTATGGGATGGGTGTACGTACGCATATCTCCAAAGCCGGCAGCGGTTCGTTAAGTCCGCTTGGTGAATTTGGCTGGAGTGGGGCTGCCGGGTGCCTGGCTATCATTGACCCAGACTCCGAACTCACGGTCATGTATGCGCAGCATCTGCTGAACAATCAGGAGCCTTACGTTCATCGTCGCTTGCGTAATGTTGTTTATTCCTGTTTGTAATGCGAAAAGGTGAGGCTTAAATACAAGAAAAGGTCGCTAATTAGCGACCTTTTTGTATTTAGAGAGTAAGTTCTTGTACCAAGTCTTAGGTGGGTAGTCCCTATTCGTTTGGAAAGAAACACATTATTTTGATGAGGTTACTCTATTGACCATATAAATACCGATGGATACAAACAGCAATGCGATTAGGTTTTTGAATTCCATAATCGTTTCTCCCAAAAACAACGCCGATAGTAATGCACCAAATACAGGGATAAGGAAGTTATACACAGATACTTTTCCGACTTTGTTGTATTTCAGAAGTAGATTCCACAAGCAAAATGCGGCAGATGAAAGTAAAACTAAATAAATCAAGATCCCCGTTGATTCAAGTGTAAAATGTGTAACCCGGCCGCCAAGCAGGAGTCCCAGTATGGTGAGTGCCAGTCCGCCGACAAACAGGCTAACTCCGGTAATTACGAGGACGTCGATGGAGCCAGTTAAGTGTTTTGCATAGATGGCCGTAATGGAAAAAATAAGAGCCGCCATAATAACGAAACCTTCACCTGTGAGAGAAAAGGAGAATTCCAGCAGATTGGAGTGGAAATTAACAATAATTACGCCAATAAATCCTAGCAAACAGCCAACTATTTTATTTTTGCTTAGTTTATCATTTTTATATAAAAAATGAGCTAGAACAACACTGAAAAAGGTCGTTGTTGCATTCATAATTGAACCTTTGACACCTGTTGTATTGGCTACACCCACATAAAAAAACATATATTGCAGACCCGTTTGGAACATGCCAAGCAATATTAAGCTTGAAAATTGTCTTCCAGACAGATTAAACTTCCGTTTACTAATGACACGAAACAGGAATAGGAGCAGTAATCCTGCTAAAATAAATCGATAACCCGCAAATACAAATTTTGATGGAACATCTTCTGCCAGGATGTCAAAAGCACTATATCCAAGCTTAATAAACGGGTAGGCACTTCCCCATAACAAGCAACATATACTTGCAACTAGTGTTACAAATAAAGGGTCGCTAAACTTATTCGGTTTCTCCATTGCTTTTATCTCATTCACTTTCAATCTTCTCCTCGCATGATATGTAAATGTGTACGATTGATAGCACCTCACTGACCATATCACAAACTGCTAGTGGCTGTAACCCAAAATAAGATGCCTTCTTATCAAGCAACAAATCTCTTAACTAAATAACAAAGAGCCAACTCAAAGGTTAGCTCTGCCGTGTTATGTATAAGCACTACTTTCTTTCCAAGGTGAAGCCTTCCTTCTCCAGCAAAGTAACTACCCTGGTCGCCAAACATAGTAGCATTCAACAACTACAATATACGTTTCTCTTATCGTTGTCTACAGTTTAGAAAGTTATATATTTACAAGATTCTTTTAGATTAAATGTTATGTTTAAGACCAAAAAAATCCAATCGCAAACATGTCTGCGATTGGATTTTTCATCTGATTTTATGAGGAAATTAGCCTACTTCATTAAGGTACTGACTCGCTACCCAGCCCCAGACACCATGTTTATAACTATATACACTTACCCATGTAATGCCTCCGGAAGTCACTTGTTCCGATCCTCCATTTACCAAATCACCTTTTTGGAGTTGGCCAAGAATAGTACCGCTGCTCGAGGCTGTCTTTCTGAAATTAACATTGTTTGCTGTAATTTCATATGTTGAAGTCATTATAGTAACAAGATCTGATCCAGGCTCTTCCGTAATACGTGAATCCTGTGTTAATTGATTGTTAGGAGAAATTCTATCCTGTGGATTTTCCGATGCAAATGCTGCTGTTGCCGGCAGTGCTGTTGTGGCTGTCACAAGTAAAACAGCGATGAACTTTTTCAACATTTTAATGTCTCCTTTTTAAATGATTATAGTAAGTAGAATATTAGAACCATCCTTTTCATTTACTATTAAACTTATATATGTAAATGAAATGACATACATAATATACCATATAATTACACAAAAAGGAAATAAAATTTCGTAACATACTGTTGAATTTGAAGAAATAATAGAGACAATCCAAAAAAAGGATTAGTGCTATTTTAGATGTATTAAATCCAATTATTGATTATCATCCGATCTCCAAGAGAGGAAGCGATTTCTGATACTTTAGGTGAATATCAAAAGAAAATATTTTTTAAATTATTTACAATTAAATGAAACATTTTACTATTATGGAGCGTCTATATATTGTACATAATTTTATGAGCGTTGGCCAATGTCAACCTGGGGTTAAACTACAGTGCTCTTTACTTGAAAATCAAAGCGATCAGCCTGGAATATACAAGAAATTTATACAGCTTTATTGAACAACAGAGATTAGAGCAGCTCACTTAAGAAAGGGGAGTGCTGTATATTCAGTACCTTTAACAGAAAGGTGTAAATGCAAGCTTCTCATCACATAACAACTAGTTGAAACCTCTTGAATTAGATAAATATGATTATAAGGCGGAAGGGACTGAATTTTTGTTGAAAAGAAAATTGAAATCTGCAATTGTTGCAACTATCGTTGGTGCTACATTCTTATTGTCTTCACAAGCGTTTGCAGCAGAAGTAATGTTTACTAATTCCACGAGTACAAATAGTTCGTTTGATCGGGGTAAGGCTGCGGACTATGCTGAAACATGGGCAACAACAGCCAACCCTGATTTTGCTAATTACGGAAGTAACAGTGATGGGGGAGATTGCACAAATTTTGTTTCTCAAGCTCTCTACAAAGGTGGAGGTTTGGCGTTTAATGGTTCAAAAGGGTACAACAGGAATACCGTCGATTGGTATTATTATGGTCCTCATGTCCCCCCATCAACAAATCCTAGAACTTCTTCTTGGACGGGAGCGCATCAGTTCCGAGAGCATTTTGCGGTTATAAATAATCAAGGCGGAAAAAAGGCTTATAAAGCAACAAAATACACATCAGAAGAATTACAGAATAATTTTGCCCCTATATATGCTGAATTGTATAGAGGAGATATTGTCCAACATGTTAATTCTGCAGGACACACTATCCATTCTCAAATCGTCAATGGCTACGGTTCCGGAAACGATCTTAAAATGGCGCAACATTCCGTCACCAACGGAACCTGGAACAAGGATATCTCTTTAAAATCGTACGTAGCTTATGGGTCATGGATGGTCTCAATAAAAATCAAAAATTAATTTAATGTAAGGAGTTGGAATAAGTTGAAAAAGAAAACGTGGGTTGTACTCACTATATGTTGTTCTCTGGCATTAGGCGTGGTAGCATTGGCTAATTTAAACACTAACCAGGTAAACGCAAATAGCCCGAGTCTTACAGAGAAAACCTCTTATGCGACTGAAAGCTACGAAGCACAGAAGAAAATCGCTGACGCTCCTGGTGCAACTACAGAGGATGAGCAAAAGCTCAAGGAACTGGCAACAAAAGCTGCAGATTTAGAAGCAGAACTAAACCCCAAAAGTGACTTGGAAGAATTCAATGAAGTATTTGAGGGTTACAATGACTTGTTCGCCATCGAAAGTGCATATTATGCGGACCAACATGATTCAGAAGACCCTGCAGTTCAGCGGGTATTATACGAACTGGAGCAAAAGGGAAAGTTAATTGCCCAATTCGAAAATTTACAATTAAAAGCTCAATCTGAAGATGCAAATTTAATCAAAACACTAAACGGACAATCACTGCTTGATAAGTTTCTTGAAGAAACGCAACAACTGAATCAAGAGCTTTATCCAGACAAAGATTCAACTAATTAAATCCAACTTATACCCAAACGAAGGCGTCTCTAAGGAGACGCTTTTTCTCCTTTAATAAAATAATCCTCCGATCCCTCACAAAGAAAATTTAGAAAATAAATGCTTTTTTATGAATCGAAAATCGGTAAGAATGACGACTTAATGCAATTGGGTGAAATCAAAGGACCCATTTGGAATAAAAACGAGAGCCAGATTTTCACATGGATGACGAAACACCAAAAGTAAAAGGTTTTGAAGGACCGAGGATGCTGGACGAAATCTGGTTGAGAGATATGGTTTTTGATGTAATTAATAATAATGGTAAGCAGAAAAAGAACCTGAGTGATTTTACTCGGTTCTTCGATATTGTATATAAATAAACACGATGATATAATCAGACTACACCTTATTTTTTTTCGAAAGACAAAATCATCTCATCTTATATTTAAATCTTATCATGGCGGTAAACTCTTTGTCAAATGTTTTTTTCTCAATATATTGGTTAGGGGAGATACGGAATGAGTTCTTTGGTTATCGGATTTCAGGAAATGGAAAAATTGCAGCTTGCACTCGTTGGTGGAAAAGGATTAAATCTAGCGAAGTTATCAAAGGTTGAAGGAGTACAGGTCCCCGATGGATTTTGTGTTACAACCGTTGGATATCAAAAAGCCATTGAACAAAACGAAACGTATCATTCTTTGCTGGATCAATTAACCATGTTGAAAGTAGATGAACGAGAGCAGATTAGTGAAATCAGCAGAAAGATCAGAGAACTTATTATGGACGTAGACATTCCTGCCGATGTTGAAAAAGAAGTTGCTTACTATCTCTCCAAGTTTGGAGAAGGACATGCGTATGCAGTACGTTCCAGTGCGACCGCTGAAGATTTACCATATGCCTCTTTTGCTGGTCAACAAGACACTTACTTAAATATCATTGGGAAAGAAGCAATCATGCACCATATCAGCAAATGTTGGGCTTCCCTGTTTACGGATCGTGCAGTAATCTACCGTATGCAAAATGGATTTGACCATGGTCAGGTTTATTTATCCGTTATCATTCAAAAGATGGTTTTCCCAACGGCTTCAGGGATTTTATTTACGGCTGATCCGATTACATCCAACCGGAAACTGCTATCCATCGACGCCAGCTTTGGACTTGGTGAGGCGTTGGTGTCCGGCTTGGTATCTGCCGATTATTATAAAGTACGGGAAGGTGAAATTGTCGAGAAAAGGATAGCCACCAAAACGTTGGCAATTTATGGACGGAAAGATAGTGGAACGTATACAGATCAGATCGATCCCGTTCTGCAAAAGACGCAAACACTTACTGATCAACAAATTTTAGAACTGGCACGCTTAGGAAGACAGATTGAAGCTCATTTTGGTTTCCCGCAAGATATCGAATGGTGTTTGGCGGATGATACGTTTTACATTGTTCAGAGTCGTCCAATCACCACTTTATACCCGATTCCTGAAGCGAATGACCAGGAAAATCATGTGTACCTATCTGTGGGTCATCAACAAATGATGACCGATCCCATGAAACCGCTGGGCTTATCTTTCTTTCTATTAACGACTCCGGCACCCATGCGTATAGCTGGTGGAAGATTGTTTGTTGATGTTACGCCTAGGCTGGCTTCGCCTGTCATGAGAGAAAACTTCATAAATACCCTGGGGCAATCCGATCCGCTCATTAAGGACGCACTTACAACCATACTCAAGCGAGGGGATTTCATAAAATCGTTACCTATTGATCAGCCAGCACCAACTCCACGTAATAACAATGAACAGAGCGTGTCTGAGGGTTTTCAAGCACATATTGAAAATGAATCGACCATCGTCTCTGATTTGATTAAGAGCAATCAAGCCTCAGTAGAAGAATTAAAACGTAACATTCAAAACAAATCTGGATTGGATTTGTTTGATTTTATCCTTGAAGATCTGCAAGAGTTGAAGAAATTTCTATCTGACCCACGAAGTTCAAATGTGTTCATGACTGCCATGAAGGCTTCAGCATGGATCAATGAAAACATGAAAGAGTGGTTGGGTGAGAAAAATGCAGCAGATACGCTGTCTCAATCTGTACCTAACAATATCACTTCGGAAATGGGTCTGGCATTACTTGATGTTGCAGATGTGATTCGTCCTTATCCTGAAGTCATTGCTTATTTACAGCATGTAAAAGAGGATGACTTTATGGATGAATTGGTTAAGGTTGAGGGTGGACAGGAAACAAGGGACTTTATCCAGAATTATCTGGACAAATACGGAATGCGATGTGCCGGAGAAATTGATCTTACCAGAATCCGTTGGATTGAAAAACCCGTGACGCTTGTGCCGTTGATTCTGGGTAACATCAAAAACTTTGAGCCTAATGCAAGCAAACGGAAGTTTGAACAGGGACGACAGGAAGCGTTGAAGAAAGAAGAGGAATTATTGGATCGATTGAAGCTATTGCCTGATGGTGAACAAAAAGCCAAGGAAACGAAACGAATGATCGACCTGGTTCGCAACTTCATCGGTTATCGGGAATATCCCAAATACGGCATGATCAATCGTTACTTCGTATATAAACAGGCTTTATTAAAAGAAGCCGAACGACTTGCACAAGCGGGCGTTATTGCTGAAAAAGAAGATATATACCATCTCACTTTTGAAGAACTTCGTGAAGTCGTACGCACCAATAAACTGGACCAAAAGATCATCAGCCAGCGGAAAGACGATTACAAATACTATGAAAAACTGACTCCACCTCGTGTGATCACGTCTGATGGTGAAATCATTTCAGGTCAGTACCAACGTGGAAATCTGCCAGCTGAAGCCATTGTTGGCCTGCCTGTTTCTTCCGGAGTTATAGAGGGTCGTGCACGTGTCATCTTCAATATTGAAGATGCTGATCTGGAAGATGGAGATATACTAGTGACCCCCTATACTGATCCGAGCTGGACACCATTATTTGTCTCTATAAAAGGCCTAGTCACCGAAGTGGGTGGATTGATGACCCATGGTGCAGTGATTGCACGTGAATATGGGTTGCCAGCCATTGTCGGAGTGGATAATGCTACCCAACGAATAAAAGATGGGCAACAAATTCGGGTACATGGAACCGAAGGATATATCGAAATATTGTGAATTTATATCAATAGATTATGAAATAGACGATCGTGCATCAGATCTGATGTACGATCGTTTTTATTTTCATATTCATAACGAAAACGAATCGTGCAAATTCAATTGCTAATTAGAGCACTTAATTCTGCCTGAAAGACCTTTTCATTATTTTGATTAAAAGTAGTGAGCAGCACAGTAACAATTCCGCCAATGCTCCTTCTTGGAGATAATTCAATCACTTCTGATAGAACACTGATTTCATCATCTGGAAACACAGGTTTGATAAACTTTATGTTATTCATACCCGTTCCTGCGACAATATCTTCTCCATATATCCCGAGTTCCACCCAAAGCTTGAAGGACGTGCTCATCGTCTGCATACCCGAAGCAATTAGGCTGCCGAAGCGGCCTTCTTTGGCTTTGGCCTCATCTATATGCATATATTGAGGGTCGTACATTTTTGCAAAATCAATAATATCCTTTTTTGACAATTGAATAGACTCTGTTCTATAGGATTCGCCTATAACATATTCGTTAAATTTCAATGATGTACACCTCCCATATCTACTCTAATAGATAAGTTGAATTTAGGGCAAGTAGTGCTCAACTAGAACATGTGCTTAATGTTCTAGTTTAACCATGTAGAGGTTGCATGAAAACTATTGAATTCTTTAGTGCAAATAATGAGTATTAAGCAGTTTAAACATGGATTAACTGGTTAAACATTTGATTATACTGCATATACCATTTTGATAAAGTATAGAAATTTAACAGATAACCCAACATTGGGTCGGCCACCATTCAATGGCTGACAACCGGCTATTTGCTGACAATGGGGGTTCACGTTCCGTTATCCGGCCAATTAATTCAGCGTTTTACAACAAGGCAACTGTTTATGACGTCGCTTATATTTTCATGTCTCGGTGCTCTGATTGGAGCCGTTGCTTCAAGCTTCGGCGTGTTAATGGTTTCGCGTATTATTGAAGCAGTAGGTACTGCGTTATTACTACCGCTTATGTTCAATACTGCTCATTTTCCCAGTGGAAAAGCGCGGTGCAGCCATGGGCCTGGTTGGGCTCGTTATTATGTTCGCCCCTGCGGTCGGGCCGACAATTGCCGGACTGCTCATTGAAGCGCTGAATTGGCATTATATCTTTTGGCTTTCATTTGTTTTTCTTGTCATCGCCCTGATGATTGGGATGTTCACGATGCAGCTTTAATCAGTCCTCTTTCTGGCCACTTGGATAAATTTCCAGTGAAAATAGGGTTGTCAAACTAAAAAAAATATGATATTTTCATATCTGTAACCGGTTACACATGGGAGTGAACGTTCATGACAACAATTAAAGATGTAGCTAATTTGGCTGGTGTTTCAGTAGCCACTGTATCAAGGGTCATTAATGAAAGAGGTTATGTTCATGCGGACACTCGCAAGAAAGTGGAGGAAGCGGTCAAGCAACTTAACTTCTCTCCCAATGAAGTGGCCCGCTCTTTATACAAGCGTAAGTCCAAACTGATTGGCCTGCTGCTACCGGATATTGCAAACCCTTACTTTCCGCAGCTTGCGCGCGGTGTAGAGGACCGGATGCAGGAGCAGGATTTCAGACTAATTTTCGGAAATAGTGATGAGGACGAACAGAAGGAAAAGGATTACATCCAGACTTTTATCCAAAATAATGTGGTTGGCGTAATCTCCTCAACGAATTACCCTCATTCTTCAATATATGAGAACTTGAAAATTCCCGTGGTGTTTCTTGACAGAACACCTCTGGACAGCCCCTCCGTATATGCGGATGGCAGAGAGGGGGGGCGGCTGGCTGCGCGGGAGATCATCAAGCGCGGAAGCCGCCGAATTACGGTTATGCAGGGACCGGCACATATCAAACCAGCGCAGGACCGTTTTGAAGGCGCAATCGAGAGCATACGTCAGGCCGACCTGGATTACCGTGTAATCCAAACGACATCCTTTTCCTTTAACGATGTTGGGTTATGGGCGGATGAACTTTTCAGCAAGTACGGCGATACTGACGGAGTCATTGCCAGTAATGACATTGCAGCTATGGCGGTACTGCACGAGGCACTGCGAATCGGAAAAAAAGTTCCGGAGGATATGCAGATTATCGGCTTCGACGATATCCCGATGAGCAGCCTGCTATCGCCTGCATTGTCGACCATTCGCCAACCGGCGTACGAGATGGGAAGGGAAGCTGCCGGTTTGCTTATCAAACTGGTGGAACAATCTCCAATCGAAAACAAACACATACAGCTGCCGGTCAGTTTCATTGAACGGGGCACAACAAGAAAGGTGAATTCAGATGGCTAAAATATGCGTAATTGGCAGCAGTTCCATGGATTTGGTTGTTACTTCCTCAAGACGACCGGGGGCGGGTGAAACCGTCCTTGGCGACAGTTTCAAAACCGTTCCGGGCGGCAAAGGAGCAAATCAGGCAGTCTCTGCAGCAAGACTGGGGGCCGAAGTTGCCATGATCGGCAGGGTAGGCGATGATGCTTTCGGTACGGCCATTTTAAATAATTTCAAAGCAAACGGTGTAATTACGCACAATGTGAAACCGGTTACACATATGGAAAGTGGTACGGCTCATATCGTGCTGGCTGAGGGTGATAATAGTATCGTGTTCGTTGAAGCGGCAAATCGCGAAGTTACACCAGCCTATGTCGATGAAGCGGCAGATGTGATCCAACGTGCCGATATTGTGTTGATTCAGCAAGAAATTCCGGAGGAAACCGTTGTTCGTGTCAGCGAAATTTGCGCCCTAAGCGGAACTCCGCTGTTGTTGAATCCAGCGCCGGCAAGAAAAGTACCGGATGAGGTCATCGACAAAGCTGCTTATATCACGCCGAACGAGCATGAGGCCGAGATTTTGTTTGAGGGGATGACCCCGGCAGAGGCGCTGCGCAAATATCCAAACAAGTTGTTTATTACGGAGGGCAGCAACGGAGTTCGATACTTTGACGGGGAACAGGAAATCGTTGTACCTACGTATAAGGTAGAACCAGTGGATACAACCGGAGCGGGTGATACGTTTAACGCCGCATTTGCGGTTGCTCTGGCTGAAGGCAAACCGCTACAAGACAGCATTAGATTCGCGAACCGGGCTGCATCGCTATCCGTAACCAAGTTTGGGGCGCAAGGAGGCATGCCAACGCGGGATGAAGTGGAGGAAAGCTTGAAATGAAGAAACAGGGAATAATGAATAGTCATATCTCCAAGGTGCTGTCTGATCTGGGTCATACGGACACGATTGTCATCGCAGATGCTGGGCTTCCGGTTCCAGACGGGGTACCCAAAATTGATTTGTCCCTGAAACTGGGGACACCGAGTTTTCAAGAGGTTGTGGAGCTTATTGCGGACGATATGGTCGTCGAGAGAGTGATTTTGGCAACAGAGATCAAGGCAGGGAATCCGGAGGCTTTGCAATTTATTACCGGGAAATTTGGCGATGAAGCCATTGACGTTTCCATCAGTCATGAACAATTCAAGGTGTTAACCCGGAATGCCAAAGTAGTCATTCGTACGGGTGAAGCAACGCCGTATGCCAATTGCATTTTACAATCGGGCGTCATTTTCGGTTAAAAGGGGGACGGCATCATGCATATTCAGATGCAAGACATATATAAAGCGTTTGGCACCAACCAAGTGCTGAGCGGTGTGGATTTTGAACTGAAGGAAGGCGAGGTTCATGCCCTGATGGGAGAGAACGGGGCCGGCAAATCCACGCTGATGAACATTTTGATCGGTCTACATGGGCGTGATCAGGGAACCATCTCTATTGATGGCAAAGAAACCTATTTTGCCAATCCGAAGGAAGCTGAGAAGATGGGGCTTGCTTTTATCCACCAAGAGTTAAACGTATGGCCGGAAATGACGGTGCTTGATAATCTCTTCATAGGTAAGGAAATAACTTCGTCTTTTGGGTTGCTGAACACGAGACAAATGAAAGCGCTTGCCTCAGAACAGTTCGCCAAGCTATCCGTGCAAATTCCGTTGGACCGTCCTGCTGGGGAATGCTCTGTCGGCCAGCAGCAGATGATTGAAATTGCCAAGGCACTGATGACCGACGCCAAAGTCATCATTATGGATGAGCCAACAGCGGCGCTTACAGAGCGGGAAATTCAGAAGTTGTTCGGCGTGATCACTTCGCTTAAGAAAAACGGTGTTTCCATCGTATATATCTCGCACCGAATGGAGGAAATTTTCACAATTTGCGACCGGATTACGATCATGCGTGACGGCAAAACGGTAGACACCAAGGCGATCCCGGAGACCAATTTTGACGAAGTGGTGCGGAAGATGGTTGGACGGGAGCTTACGGAGCGATATCCGGCACGAAATCCTTCGTACGGTGAAGTGGTCCTGGAAGTACGGGACGCAAGCAGCAAAGGATTGTTTCAGAATATCAGCTTCACGGTGAGAGCAGGCGAGATCCTCGGGTTCTCCGGGCTGATGGGCTCTGGACGGACAGAGATGATGCGGGCGATCTTCGGTTTGGAACCTCTGGATGGTGGCGAAATCATGATTCGAGGCAAAAAGGTTCATATCCGGAAGCCTGCCGACGCGGTTAGACATGGGATTGGATTTATTACCGAAGACCGCAAGGATGAAGGTTTGGTGCTCGATTTCTCGATTCGTGAGAATATGTCGTTACCCAATCTGTTCAGTTTCTCAAGTAAGGGTTTCATCTCGACTCATAAAGAACAGGAATTCGTTGATACGCTCATCAAACGTTTGCAAATTAAGACTCAATCATCTGAGACTGCGGTAGGAAACCTGTCAGGGGGCAATCAACAGAAGGTGGTTATCGCCAAATGGGTCGGCATCGGTCCGAGTGTGCTCATTCTGGATGAGCCGACACGTGGCGTGGATGTTGGAGCCAAGCGAGAGATTTATCAGTTGATGAACGAGCTGACAGACCGCGGAGTTGCAATCATTATGGTATCTTCCGAGCTGCCTGAGGTGCTTGGCATGTGCGATCGAATCGCGGTTGTGCACGAGGGACGTATTAGCGGTGAACTGACAAACGAAGAAGCAACGCAGGAAAACATTATGACATTGGCTACAGGGGGACAATGATATGACAACTTTGCAGGAAAACCAACCCGCCAAGAGCGGTTTCCGCTTGACAAATGTGACACAGAAATTAGGTCCGTTGCTCGGACTGATCATTTTAATTATCATCGTATCGGTATTGAATCCAAGCTTTTTGGAACCGCTTAACATCTTGAATCTATTGCGTCAGGTTTCGATTAATGCGCTGATTGCTTTTGGCATGACATTTGTCATTCTGACAGGCGGCATCGACTTGTCGGTCGGCTCCATTCTGGCTTTATCCAGCGCCTTTGTAGCCAACATGATGCTGTCTGGCCTGGATCCGATTTTGTCGATCATTATCGGGGTTGCGCTCGGCGGTGTCATGGGTATGGTGAACGGGCTGATGATTACAAAGGGTAAGATGGCTCCGTTTATTGCTACATTGGCGACGATGACAGTGTTCCGGGGATTGACGCTGGTCTATACGAACGGTAATCCGATTACCGGATTGGGCGATAGCCTGCTGTTCCAACTGTTCGGTCGTGGTTATATGCTAGGCATACCGGTTCCAGCAATCACAATGCTCATTACTTTCGTAATTCTGTGGACGATTTTGCACAAAACGGCTTTTGGCCGTAAAACGTACGCACTTGGTGGCAATGAGAAAGCATCGATTATCTCAGGTATTAAAGTGCATCGTGTAAAAATCATGATTTACTCCTTGGTAGGTATGCTGTCAGCGCTGGCAGGGGCGATTCTCACATCCCGTCTGAATTCTGCACAGCCTACAGCAGGTACTTCTTATGAGCTGGATGCTATTGCTGCTGTTGTTCTGGGTGGAACAAGCCTATCGGGCGGTAGAGGACGGATCGTCGGCACACTGATTGGGGTCCTGATTATCGGGGTGTTGAACAATGGTTTGAATCTGCTCGGAGTGAACTCGTTTTATCAAATGGTTGTAAAAGGCGTCGTTATTGCCATCGCTGTCCTGCTGGACCGCAAGAAAACGGCTTAAGGAGAGAAGCGAACATGAAAAAACTAACCATATTGCTTGTAAGCGTAATGATGATCGTTCTGGCGGGATGCTCTCTGGAGCCTCCGGGTTGGGCCAAGCCCGACTCTGCCGGAAGCAATGGACAGAAAAAAATCGGCTTGTCGGTTTCCACACTGAATAACCCTTTCTTTGTTTCCCTTAAGGACGGGGTAGTTGCAGAAGCCAAAAAACAAGGAATTGAAGTCATCGTGGTTGATGCTCAAAATGATTCGGCCAAACAAACCAATGATGTGGACGACCTGATTCAACAGGGCGTGGATGCCCTTCTGATTAACCCTGCCGATTCTGCGGCAATCTCCACAGCTGTTCAATCTGCCAATAGTGTGGGCATTCCCGTGATTACACTGGACCGCTCGGCAGATAAAGGTGATGTGGCTGCATTGGTCGCATCCGATAACGTCAAAGGTGGACAAATGGCGGCGGAATATTTCGTGAAACAGCTTGGCGAGGGAGCAAAAGTGATTGAGCTTGAGGGTGTACCCGGAGCTTCCGCAACAAGAGAGCGGGGGAAAGGTTTCCACGAGATTGCTGACCAAAAACTTAATGTGGTTGCGAAGCAGTCTGCCGATTTCGATCGCTCCAAAGGTCTGAATGTAATGGAGAACCTGCTGCAAGGAAATCCTGACGTGCAGGCGGTATTTGCCCATAACGATGAGATGGCACTGGGCGCAATCGAAGCGATCCAAAGCTCTGGTAAAGACATTCCTGTTATCGGTTTTGACGGCAACGATGACGCGATCAAATCCATTAAGGACGGAAAGTTGACGGCAACAGTCGCTCAGCAGCCAGTACTGATTGGTCAGCTGGCAGTACAAGCTGCTCTGGATGTGCTGGACGGCAAGCAGGTAGAAAAATCAATCCCTGCAGAATTAAAGCTGGTGACCAAGGAAAACGCGAACGATTAAATCATCCTGTACATCCCGTTCTGGACAAAAAGTCTAGAGCGGGATTTTTTAATTCGTCCGCTACGGTGGTGACGACAGTTATCCATTGAATCCTGCGCTAGCTTTGTCCGTTATTTTAATATTGATCGCATTTCGTGCGGCATGTAAATTAGTGGTATGCATAAGAAAAGGAGAGGACAGCACTATATGGAAAATGTATCAGAAGAAGAAAAATGGGAATCCATCCAAGCCTTTCGATCGACCATACGTAAATCGGAAAACGCTTTGACTAATTTGACTCAGAAAGGTACTAACACGACTCTAATAAAGAAACGTCTCAATGCTGTATACATCGGCTTGGCGATGCTGGAAACGGCCTGGAACCGAATGCCTAATCATTACACAGATGAAGAGTTAACAGAAGCTCGCAAAATTCTGAATGGTTTATTCCCGTCACTTGAGAACAGTTACAGTAAGTCCAAACTGGGCAGCCCTCAAAATACGCTTTTAAGAAGAAGAATTAAAGCATTTCAACTAGCTGTTCAAGCCATGGATGATTTTGCAAATAAATAAACCTCCTTAATTGTATGTCATACCTGTAATTCCACTTGTTCATTTCCAGTTTGCCGTTTGTTCACTTCAATGTATAATGATTATTCGAGGTGATGACTGTGGCAAGATCCAAAGAATTTGAAGTTAATGAAGTATTGGATAAAGCAATACAATTGTTCTGGACCCAAGGTTATGAGAAAACTTCAATGCAGGATTTGGTTGAATATATGGGCATTCACCGCAGAAGTATCTATGATACATTTGGGGATAAGCATGCTTTATTTATGAAAGCTCTTGAACGATATGAAACGAAGCAGACCAACAAAATGAGCTTATTGATTGATACACAAAAACCAATGAAAGAGATCATTCGGGCACTATTTGAATCAACGATAAGAAATGAAGGACAACCTTTAGGCTGTTTTCTTGTAAACTCAGGCGTGGAACTGGGCGTATTGGATCCTGAAGTTGCATCCTTGGTGAATGAGAGTTATTTGCGAACCGAGGAGTTCTTGAGAAACCTTGTTATGGAAGGCCGACAAACGGGTGAAATCAAGGCTGAAGTTGACCCTGTAATTATTTCTCACTATTTAATGAATGCATGGGTGGGGATACGTACGTTGGTTAAGACCACTACGGATCGGCAAAAATTAAAAAATATTATGGATATGACACTATCCGCTTTAGATTGAAAGTGGAGTTACAGCATGGTAGATAAAAGGGAGTAGCCTCCATAGAGGATGGTTTGTTTTAGTGATACAGGTTCTTGTTCTCTTAACGTTATAAAGAACTTGTATCATGTTTGGAAAACGCATTGTTCCCTTTTTCCAACGACATTAAATATTAGTCAGAAAATAATTCTTTACTGTTCGTTCTAGAAATGCTATTCTAAATAGCAAGTTAGATCTAACTGTTTTTTTGCAATATTAAGAACGATCGTTCTAAATTAATGTTGAAAGCTTATCTACACTAAAATACATGTTGAGAAGGAGAAAGTATGATGAAATATACAGTTATTACAGGTGCAAGTTCAGGGATTGGATATGAGACAGCATTGGCGTTTGCTGCACGAGGCAAAAACTTAATCTTGGTCGCCAGAAGATTGGACAAATTAGAAGAACTCAAATCAGCAATTCAGAATATTGATGCTACTGTAAATGTTATTGTTCATACAAGTGATCTATCGGATACAACTCAGGCATACACACTTTATAACACTCTTAAGGAATACCAAATTGAGACTTGGATTAACAATGCGGGGCTCGGTGAAGGTTCTTTTGTAGCAGAACAGAATCTGGAAAAAGTTGAAACCATGCTGCGTGTGAACATTGAATCCCTAACGATCCTTTCCACACTATATGTGCGAGATTATGCAGATGTAGAGGGAACTCAGTTAATTAACGTTGCATCCGCACTTGGATATGCCATTGCTGTTGGAAGTGTTGCGTATTCGGCAACGAAATTTTACGTTAGTGCCTTTACAGAAGGGCTTGCCAAAGAACTTGAAATAAAAGGTGCAAAGCTAAAAGCAAAAGTCCTAGCTCCAGCTATAACGGAAACGGAATTCGTGAAGAAATCATTAGATACAGAAGAATTTGATTACAAAGCAAACATGTCTAAATATCACACCGCCAAAGAAATGGCAGGCTTTATGTTAGATCTGTATGATAACAGCGAAGTCGTAGGGATTGTAGACCTGAACTACAATTTTAATCTGAGAAGTCCAATCTATCCAATCATAGGAGAATTGCAATAAAATATGCCGCAATGTGGCGAGCTTAACAACGGAAACATACAAAAAATGAATGAAAATAATTCATAAATGACATCATAAAGAAGTAGTATAACTCTAATTTTCCAGAGGAGGAGATCTTTTATGGCTCGCCAGAAGAAAAGGCAGGAAGCTGCTTGGAAGTCACGAAAGCAAGAACAGCATCCTCATGGTAAAATCAAATCGCTTAAACAATTATCAAGCGAATATGAAGAGAAGAATACTACGATTTAAGCAACTGACTGCCTGTGAAATTTGCAGGCAGTCGTCACAACAACTTCCGCAGAATACATTTCCATATAAAGTCGCTATTTTAGCGGCTTTTTTTGTTTTAATTTATCCGAATTCATTCCCCACATAATGAAAAGAATGAATATGCGTTTTTGACAGTTCGATCACGTTCTTGATAAACATATCACGTGATTCGCGAAAACCGCTTAATATCCAATTGTTCAATATTCCAAAAAAGCCGTAAGCCGTATAGTACTTAAAATACTCCATGTTAACAGGGAAATCGTTGATCGTCTCGAAGATAAACTGCTCCTCATAGATTTTCAGGATTGTCTGAGGAAAACCTGTATGCAGGCCAGGTAACGTATCATCATATCGAATCAGTTCGAAGAAGTCTCGGTGTTCATAGATATAATCGACGATTTGAAAGGATTCCGCATTAAGCTTGTTGGTGTAGACCTTTTGACCGTGCGAATATGGCTTGCCTACGGCGACCCTCAGACCTTCGAGCGTCGTATTCAACAATTCTTCGGCGAGCACGAATTTATCTTGATAGTGTAAGTAAAATGTACTGCGATTGTAACCCGCCTGATCAACGATATCTTTGACAGACACGGCATGATAGCCTTTTTTCTTAATGAGCTGGATCAGAGCGGTTTTAAGGTGCTCCTCGGTACGATTGCGCTGTTGAGATTTCAAAATTTGTTCATCATTCATACATAAAAACTCCTATAAAAATAGACATTGTTCCGCAAAGTGTCTATGTAGTAGACACATCATCGTATTTTAATGATTGGATTGTTACAATTTTAGGCATACAATTATATTTGTAAACGTCATATAGCACATATGCGAATAGGTGCTATTCAAAATAGTATACTGGAGGATTTAATCATGGGCAAACTTCAAGACAAAGTAGCAGTTATTACGGGAGGGGCATCCGGAATCGGCGCAGCGACAGCACGCTTATTCGTTTCAGAAGGAGCCAAAGTGGTCTTGGTAGACCTAAATGAAGAAAAAGGAAAGGCGTTTGAGCAAGAACTGAAAGCGCTTAAATATGATGTTCTTTTTATTAAAGCGAACATCACGAGTGAACAAGAGGTTGCTGAGATTTTCAAAAAAACTGTTGAGGCTTACGGTAAAGTGGATATCGTATTTAACAATGCAGGAATCGGGCGTGTTCATCCTTCGCATGAGCTTGACTATGCTGAATGGCGCAATACGGTGAATGTAGATCTGGACGGCGTATTCTTAGTCGCACGTGAATCGATCCGAGAAATGCTCAAAATTGGCGGAGGAACTATCGTCAACACAGCTTCCATGTACGGATGGGTTGGTTCGCCTGGTTCTGCAGCCTACAATGCAGCAAAAGGTGGCGTAGTGAATCTGACTCGTTCGCTCGCGCTGGAGTATGCTGAGAAAAATATTCGGGTTAACGCACTTTGCCCAGGCTTCATTGATACACCGATTATTCCAGAAGAGAGCAAGCAGGCTCTCTCTTCGGCAACACCAATGAAGCGGCTCGGTCAAGCAGATGAAATGGCCAAAGCCGTACTGTTCCTAGCTAGCGACGATTCATCCTATATGACAGGAAATAGCCTGATCGTGGATGGCGGATATACCGCCCAATAAGAGGGCTAAATTTGCAGAAAATGAATGGGTTAACCTATTGAAAGCCGCAAAATTGCGGCTTTTTTTGTCGTTACAAGACCTTATCCTAATGCTAGTACTTTTATAGAGGGGATATGAACACTCCTGCAGTGGAATATAGCTGCTGAAGGAACCCCATTTGCCTGATTAAGTACTAATTTTTTTTGTCCATATATTTGCAAAAATTGATACATATGCTATGTTTACAATGAAAGCGCCATCATGAGTGAACAGAGGAATCATTCTTTATCATATTTTAAAATGGGAAGGAAGATGATAATGAAGATTTTGCTCAAAAAGACAGGCGTATTAATGCTGGCATTGACTCTGCTTCTTGGATTGATGACAGTACCCGTTCATGCAGATTCACCTCTTTTCACGATCGAAAGCGAAAACGCTTTACTTTCCTCCGATCTTCAAGTGACGACCGAAATTTACGGACAACCCAAGCCCGGATTTTCTGGAAGTGGATTTGTCTGGATGCAGAATTCTGGCACGATAACCTTCACTGTGACTGTCCCGGAAACGGGCATGTATGCAATCTCCACCCGTTACATGCAGGAGTTAAGTCCTGACGGCAGACTTCAATATCTATCCGTTAATGGTGTTACCAAAGGCTCGTATATGCTGCCTTACACAACCACATGGTCTGATTTCAATTTTGGTTATCACAAGCTGAATCAGGGAAGCAACACGATTCAATTGAAGGCTGGTTGGGGATTCGCTTATTTCGACACCTTCACTGTGGATTATGCCAATCTTGATCCCCTGGACGTTCAGCCTGTCCTTACTGATTCCCAAGCCACACCGGAAACACAACTTCTGATGAATTATTTAACGGAGGTATATGGCAATCATATTATCTCTGGCCAGCAGGAGATTTACGGAGGTGGAAATGATGGCAATACGGAGTTGGAGTTTGATTGGATTCATAATTTAACCGGGAAGTATCCGGCTATCCGCGGATTTGATTTTATGAACTATAATCCGCTCTACGGATGGGAAGACGGCACAACCGATCGAATGATCGATTGGGTGAATAACCGGGATGGAATTGCGACAGCTTCCTGGCATATCAATGTGCCCCGAAATTTCACGACTTATCAGCTCGGGGATCATGTGGATTGGAAAGAGGCTACTTATAAACCAACAGAAACGAATTTTAATACAGCCAACGCCGTAATTCCTGGTACGAAAGAATATCAATACGTAATGAGTACTATTGACGATCTGGCGGAACAACTGCTGATTCTGCAAGATAACAATGTGCCCGTTCTTTTCCGGCCTTATCATGAAGCGGAGGGCAACGGTGGGTTGAATGGGGAAGGCGCGTGGTTCTGGTGGGCTTCCGCAGGTGCAGATGTGTACAAACAACTGTGGGATATGCTCTACACTGAACTTACAGAGACATACGGTTTGCACAACTTGATTTGGACTTACAACAGCTACGTGTATAACACTTCTCCTGCGTGGTACCCTGGCGACGATCAGGTAGATATTGTCGGTTATGATAAATACAATACGATCTACAACCGCAATGACGGTTTGTCCGGCGTACCGAATGAGGATGCCATTACCTCGATCTTCTATCAACTGGTTGATTTAACTGACGGCAAGAAAATGGTGGCCATGACGGAGAACGACACCGTCCCAAGTGTACAGAATCTGACAGAGGAAAAATCGGGATGGCTTTACTTCTGCCCATGGTATGGGGAGCATCTCATGAGTTCCGCCTTTAATTACCCCGCCACTCTGAAAACGCTTTATCAAAGTGGTTATGTAATTACTCTGGATGAGCTGCCCAATTTGAAGGTTAACAATCCAACACCAAATGCATCCCTCACACCTACAACCGTCGAATTTGACAAAAACACGCCCAATCCAAGCGACAAAGCCATAAGCGTGAATTTTAACGGTAATACGTTAACCGCTCTACGGGTAGGTACAACTGCATTGACTGCAAATCAGGACTATACGTTAAACGGAAATACGGTGCTACTGAAAAAAGAATTCCTGGCAGCGCTGCCTGTCGGCGATCATGCTATTGTGTTTGATTTTAACCAAGGACAAGATCCTGTATTAAAAGTTAAAATTATCGATTCAACACCAAGCGCAAGCGCTGTGATTTCGCCCGTGAATGCAATATTTGATAAAGCAGCGAATCTAGCGCAAGATGTTTCCTTAACCCTTACCTTAAACGGAAAACAGCTAACTAGCATTACGAATGGAAATTATACGCTTGTATCGGGCCAGGATTATACGGCATCAAGCACTGCTATCGTTCTGCGCAAAGCTTATCTTTCCACGCTGCTGTTAAGCCAGAATACGATAACCTTTCATTTCAGTGGAGGAAATAACGCTGTGCTTACATTAAATGTAGTGGACAGCAGTGTTTCAGTACCCTCTGGGGATTTAACGATCCAAGCCTTTAACGGCAATACAAGTGCGTCCACCAACGGAATCTCACCTAAATTCAAAGTAGTGAATAACGGTAATTCGGTGATTCAATTAAGTGATGTAAAACTTCGTTATTACTATACGATTGACGGGGAAGAAGCACAGAGTTTCTGGTCTGACTGGGCCAGTATCGGGAGTGCAAATGTAACCAGCAAATTCGTTAAATTGGCAACTCCAGTTGCCGGAGCGGATTATTATGTGGAGGTTGGTTTTTCGAGTTCCGCCGGAACGCTTAATGCCGGACAAAGCGCAGAAATTCAAGCACGGTTCTCCAAAAATAACTGGTCCAATTACAACCAGGCTAACGATTACTCATTTAAGGCGTCCAGTACTCAGTTCGCAAACAATGAAAAGGTTACCGGGTATATCAACGGTCAACTGGTGTGGGGAATTGAGCCGTAAACAGGCAAGAATAATAAAAGGTTGGAGCGGGGCTATCCCCTGCTTCAGCCTTTTATTTTGGGGATGTCGAAATCCACGAGAAAAGAATATTAAGAGGAGTATACGAAAGGAACATGTTATTATGGGGAGGATGCTAATTTTTCAGAAGGAGATCAAAATCAATGGTTGTAAAAAAATGGTTAAGTGCTTTACTTATTATTCTGGCGACGATCCTGTTTACAGGCTGCTCACTCGAAACGGTTTCATTAAATGGCTCATTTCAAGAGAGTTCAGCGCTAACGCAATTTGATGAAGTAGCCAAGTATATTTCGGAGCATCATGAACTTCCGGAAAATTATATAACCAAGAAAGAGGCTAGAGAATTAGGATGGGAGCCTAGCAAAGGTAATTTGGAAAATGTGGCCCCAGGGAAAAGCATTGGCGGCGACGTATTTCAAAATCGAGAAGGACTGTTGCCTAAGAAAAAAGGGAGAACCTGGTACGAAGCAGATATTAACTATTCGGGAGGAACGCGGGGGAGCGATCGGATTTTATACTCCAATGATGGATTAATCTATAAAACAACCGATCATTACCGTACGTTTGAGCAAATCGAATAGGGAAAGGGTGATAATATGAAGACAGTAGTCATCAATGGAAAGGACATTCATGGAAAAGAAGAACTACATGACGTCCTTCAGGCCAGGCTTGAATTAGGTCAAACGTATGGTCGGAATTTGGATGCATTATGGGATTGCTTAACTGGATTGCTCCCCATGCCACTTACCATTCAGTGGATTGATTTTGATGCAAGCCGAAAGTCCCTTGGAGAGTACGCAGATCATTTGTTGGACCTGATGCATGAAGCTGAAGAAGAGTTGGAAGGATTTACATTGGAGTTAAGAAATTGAACCATTTTTGAATCGGATCGTCGTGATCTGTAACATAACAAAGACGTGATTGAATTTGAAGAGCCATATTTTTAAAACCATTCAACTTGTAAAAGTTAAATGGTTTTTTTATTTGCTTAAAAAATGCATTTACAGAAGGACTTGCAAAAGGACGAACATATTCTAAGTCACTGCCAGCATTATTCTGAAGCAATTGGTAAATAATATAATTTAAAACAAAGGGAGAATAACTGGCATGCATCGTAAGCAAAATTTAAAAATGAAGAAAGTAGATTTATCACATTTAGAACAATATAGTCAACTGTTACGTTATGTATTTCAGGTCACTCATAATGATCTTCACAAACATGGTTGGAAAGAAAACGAAATTCTCCATGAAAAGTCACCTGTGTTACAACAAGCAGATGTACTTGGATGGTTCGATGGAGAAAAGCTGATTTCACAGGTATCCATATATCCATTTGAGGTTCGGATATTTAACCAAACTTACGCTATGGGTGGCGTCACTGGTGTGGGCACTTTTCCTGAATATTCCGGTCAAGGCTTAATGAATAAATTGCTGCTTCAAGCTCTCACCAATATGCGTGCAAAGAAACAATCCATTTCTTATTTGTATCCTTACTCCATACCGTATTATCGCCGTAAGGGATGGGAGATCATTTCTGATAAAATCGTGTTCGAGGTTCAAGACTTCCAATTACCCAAAAACAAACCTGTTCCTGGTGATGTGGCACGTGTAGAACCCGAAAGCGTAGATGTGAAGATGGCTTATGAACGCTTCTCAATGCAAACACATGGAGCCATGCTGCGAAAAGAACTTGCGTGGAGTGAGTATTGGCGGTGGGATTCAGATGATTTGACTGCAGCCGTCTATTATGGTGAAGACGGTCAGCCAGATGGCTACATTTTATATTGGATTGAAGAAGAAGTGTTTCACGTCAAAGATATGATCTTCATTCATGAAGAAGCACGAAGTGGATTGTGGAATTTCATTAGTGCTCATTTTTCAATGATATCCAAAGTGGTAGGCAATATTCATACCGATGAACAGCTTGCCTTTCTGTTGGAAGATGCTGATATTAAGGAAACCATTTCGCCTTACTTTATGGCACGGATCGTGGACATTGAGCAATTTATTTCAAAATATCCGTTCAAACCCGCTGCGATGGAGAGGGAATGGACCTTTACCTTGCAAGACCCTTTGCTGTCATGGAATCAAGGCACATTTACACTGCAAATTGAACCGAATGGAAGCGGGAGAGTGATTCGGAGTCAAAGTCGACGTAGTGAAGATAGCATAAGTATCCAAACCATGACGACCATGTTGTTAGGTTATAAGCGTCCTGAGTATTTGTATAAGATTGGCCGTATTAAATGTGACCCAGAAACGCTTGATTTATTAGAAGATGCTATCGAGCAGCAGGCGCCTTACTTTTCTGATTACTTTTAATATTCAAAATAGTGATCAGTATTCCCTTGTGAATTAGCAATATCTAGTTCTCCGTCTGGAGACCTGTGCTTAAAGATAAAACAACCAGTATTGATATATCAATACTGGTTGTTTTTTATTTCCAATCCATGTTGTCTCATTTTATCAGACTGGATGTATTCATAATTCATAGCAAGATATGCGCTGTTTAAGAAGGTACGACCATATCTGCGAGTGTATCCGACAACCTTTGTTTTGCTTTTTCCGATGCGGCAGTCAGTGGCAGACGCAGTTTTGCCGTGGCGATCAGCTGTTGCTGAGCAAGCCACCATTTGATCGAGGCGGGAGCAGGTTCTGCAAATACATCACTAATCAGCGGCTGCAGCTGCTTAAAGCTGTCTCTTGACCCATTCACGTCACCAGATACAAAGCGTTGATAAACGTCCACATACCGTTGGGTATGAATATTAGCAGAGGCCACCATCCCGCCTGCGGCACCTTGACACAGCATGGCATGGAAGTACGCATCCTCGCCGCAAAGTACAGGCTTCGTCTCATATTGGGTTAGCGCCAGCAGCAGATCCAACCCGCCAGTGCTGTCCTTCAGACCAATAACCCCATCCAGATCCATGACTTTTCTCATCGTATCCAAGGTCATGCGACTACCGGTTCGAGCCGGAATCTCATAGACTAGAATCGGCAATCCGGTCCGGGATGCATTGGAAAAATGCTCTAGAATTCCTTCTTGCGTCGGTCTGTTGTAATAAGGAGTGACCACCAGGGCAGCATCTGCTCCTAATTCAGCAGCCATTTCAGTCCGATGAACCGTCGAATAGGTATCATTTGTTCCTGTCCCCACGACGAGGGGGATGGTTTTGTTCAGACTTGTCAAAATCTCTTTCGTTGCTTCCACCATCTGTTTTACTTCATCCCAGGAGACAGTCGGAGATTCTCCGGTCGTGCCGTTTACGACCAATCCCTGAATGTCGTGTTTGGCAAGATGAGTAACATATTTGCGATACGATTCAATGTCGAGCTTGTTGTCATCCGAAAAAGGGGCAATTACCGGTATATAAATTCCTTGAACATGTTGTTCATTCATCATAATCAACTACCTCTTCCCGTTATATTGAAACTAATGTAACATAGGAACCAGCATCACAGTTACCTATAACAAATGATAGTTGTCATCAATATTTTCGATGAGGTGAGCAAGTTGGATTTAATCTATCTTCAGACATTCAGAGAAGTCGCAATTCGTGAGAGCTTCACCAGAGCTGCGGAGGTGCTGGGTTATGCACAATCCAGTGTTACTACGCAAATTCAGAAGCTGGAAAAAGCGTATCAAGTCAAACTGTTTGAACGCTACAGCAATAACAAAATTCGTCTGACTTCTGCCGGGGAAGAGCTGTTCAAGCTTGCCGGACAAATGTTGGAACTGTTTGAGCAGTCCAAGGAAAAAATGGCGAAGCAGGGCGGTGGCTCCTTAACGATCGGTACGATGGACTCTATCGCTTCTTACTTTTTACCTCCATATATGCAAGCCACCCGTAAGGAATACCCGGATCTGAACATACGATTGCATACGAATCGTGAGGGGTTAATTTTGCATCAGGTCAGGGAAGGTGAAGCCGATATCGGACTTATTCTCGCAGATGATTCGAGCGATCCGGCTTTGCAGTGGATTACCATTCGCCAAGAACCGCTTTTGCTGATCGTCCATCCGCAGCATCCGCTGATCACCAAAACACAGATTGGATTGAATGATCTCAAAGATATGGAATGGATTATGCCTGAAGATACCTGTAATTACAGGCAGTTGCTTGAAAGGGTGCTTCGCGCAAATTCAATTCCCTATCGGATCGGTCTGGAACTTGGCAATCCGGAAGCGATCAAAAGAAGTATTAAGTCAGGTGAGGGCATTTCGATTCTGCCGCAAATGGCTGTAATGGAGGAAATCGAGCGGGGAGAGTTGAAAGCCTTACCCCTTGAACATGCAGAGCTTCAACTCGAAATTCAGCTCGTTCTTCATCCGAAGAAGTGGGTATCCAACGCGCTGCACGATTTTATGGAAAGCTTAAAAAAGTAATGCACTAACCTGATGGAGTTGGTTAGGAGAAGGAGGGATTGTGTTGCAGCAGCTCTTTAACGATCTGATTAAACAGGATGTAAAGCCGTTGCTTTCCAATTACGGTTATACAAAGAAGAGTTTGAATTTCAGTAGAAAAGCAGACGACCTTGTTTACATGTTCAATTTCCAAAAATCCTCTGGAAATTCGGTGGATAATGTCATGTTTTATGTGAACTGCGGCATTTATTCAGTGGAGTTAGCGCAAATCCAATCAAAAGAGATTTTGACGGCACCCCTTGAACCCGAGTGTCACTTCAGAGCAAGAATCGGGGAAATTGTCCAGGCTGTTCCGGATCGATTCGCAGTTACTCCTGATACGAATAAGGATGATTTGATAGCATTGCTGCTGCCCGGGTTGGAAGAAGTAATACGTTTCTTTGAAACGATGACCGATGCGAGATCCATTGTTGATTATTACATGTCAGGTCCCTTTTTGCATCTCAGCGAAGAGAGCTTCCATCTCCTTCTGAAATCCGGGGATGTAACAGCCGCTAACCATTATTTGAGGGCTTTGCATGGAAAGTATGGAGCAGAAAAACGATGGACAATATTTGAAAATAAATACAAGGCCATCTTCAATATATATGGAGTGAAATTTGATGTGTCATAAGCTCGGACAGGAACAATTGTTTTAAATCATTTTTTTAATAACCGAAAGTAAAAAAACGAAAGCCCATTGACCGAACTGGTCAACGGGCTTTCGTTTTATACTATTATTCAAATCCTTGACGATGTTGAATCCGACCAAAGTTCGTTGAATAACATTCCATATTAAGACTTGGAGTTGGAATGATCTTTAGCGTGAAGTGTAGCAATCAGCTTCTCGCCCTCAACGTCGAGATTCGGTAGAATGCGATCCAGCCATTTTGGAAGTGACCAAGCCTTGTCACCGAAAATAGCCATGATGGCAGGAACCAATCCCATCCGAATAATGAAAGCATCAATCAGAATACCTACAGCTAATGTGAAACCAATCTGTTTGATCATGACGTCATCTGTGAAGATGAACCCTGCAAATACCGAGACCATGATTACAGCTGCAGCAACGACTACGCGACTTACCTGATTATAACCATGAACAACAGACTCTGTTCCTCTGTGACCGTGTACGTATGATTCCCGCATCGAACTGACAAGGAAGACCTGATAGTCCATTGCCAAGCCATACAGGATACCTGTCACGATGATGGGCATAAAGCTCAGCAGCGGGCCGCCAGTGTCGAAACCAAAGAGCGAATGGAGCCAGCCCCACTGGAATACAGCAGTAGTGATCCCGAATGTAGCCAGAATGCTAAGAAGGAAACCGATAGTTGCCTTAATTGGAACGATAATTGAACGAAATACCAAGAGCAGAATGATAAGCGACAGCAAGATAATAATTCCGACATATATAGGGAATACCTGCGCTAATTTCGCTGACATATCAATGTTAACGGCAGTGAATCCCGTAACACCAATCTTAACGTCATTCGTCTGTGCAACGCTCGATTCAGTAGATCGTAGTTCATTCACCAGATCTTTGGTGATTTTATCGTTAGGACCTGTGCCGGGAATAAGACTAAAGATAGCCAGATCTTCTGTCATGCCTAGCGGTGTAACCTGTGCAACGTTATTTTGGCTTTGGAGTTCCTTCATAACATTGCCCAAGAGTTCCGGAGTCACCTGCGCGGAAGAATTGTTAGGCTCCGCGACCAGAATAAGTGGTCCGTTAAATCCTTCTCCGAAGCCTTCGGATATTGCGTCATAACCCTGTCTTGCTGTCGTGTCCAGATTAGCTGAAGAAGCTCCCGGAATACCCATTTCCATTTTTGTTATAGGAGTGGCTGCCGCGCCAAGAAGCACGACGATGGCAGTAATTGTGATCCAACGATACTTGATAACGAATTTCACCCATCTGTGAGCGATCCCGTGGCCAGCCGCTTTAGGATGTTTTGTACTTTTCTCGCGTGCTTTAGTGGAACAGATACGTTCACCCACCAATCCAAGTAAAGCGGGCAATAGAGTAAGGGCAACAAATACATTAATAAGAACGGTAGCTGCGGCAACTAAAGCCATCGTAGATAGGAATGTGAGGCCGATGACAAGCATACCGCAAAGTGCAATAATAACGGTTAATCCAGCAAAGAATACAGCGCTACCCGATGTGCCAATCGCTCTTGCTGTTGCTTCTTGTGCGCTCAAGCGCTGATCAATAATCATTCGGCGCTGGCGATTAACAATGAAGAGAGCATAATCGATTCCGACGGCCAGACCAACCATGAGAGCCAGGACGGAAGTGACACTCGGCATTTCTATAAATTTGGAGATCGAGAATGCACCACCTACTCCAATGGCAACGCCGAGGAGTGCGGTGACAAGTGGCAGACCTGCCGCAACAACGGAACCCAAGGTGATTAACAAAACAATGACAGCAATGATCAGTCCAACAATCTCTGCCGAGCCTACTCCGATCGCTACTGTTTTGAGCGTTTCGCCCGGTAACACGGTGATGTTGGTCCCTTGCTGGGCAGACATAACGGAGTCAATTACAGAATCAAATACGTCTTGCGTAATTGCAGACTGCTCAATGGTAAACTGAAATTGAAACAGAGCAACTTTACCGTCAGAAGAGAGAAGGACACCAGGTACAGGAACGCCATCCACCATTAGAGGTCCATAGGGAGGAGGTGAGGCTGTTGCTGATTGCTGCATATTGGCAGCCTGAGCCATGTCTGCGGATGCACCCGAACTGCTAGTCTCAGCTGCATAATCCGCAGGGTTAATCACATCCTTCAATCCGTATACTTCACTAACAGCTTTCATCATTGCAGCCAAACGTTCAGGCGTATCCAAACGCTCGTTGTCAGGTGCTTTGAACACAACACTTCCTTGCCCGCCGGAGGCGGCTGGTAATTCTTTAGCTAATTGATCCAAAACCTTCTGTGATTCTGTGCCTTCAATTTTCATTTCAGAACTGATATGAATGCCATTGATGCTGATCATAGAAATGACAACACCCAGAATCAATACCCACCCAATGATGAAATACCCCGGTTTACGAAAAGCCGTTTTCCCCAATCTATACAATAATGTAGACATCTCTCTAATTTTACACTCCCTCTATGGTGTTTATGGGTTGCTAGCGCGTTAGAATCCTTTGCGCAAATGACCAAACATGCTTTCTAAAAACTCATCAAATGCTACTGCCTCAGTGCTTGGATGGTCCGTTTTCTTTTGTCCAGGGAGCAACACATTAAGTCTTCCGTCAATTAAAGGAAGAATAATCCCGTAAACTGCGTTTATAAGAAGATAAGTATATACCTCGTCATCATTTCCATTAGACAAGTCTAACAATGTTTCTTGCGCAGTCGTCTGCATATGATGCAGTACCCCGAGGAAATGCGGTTCTAAAACCGGATATTTTTTCGAAAGTAACAAAAGTTCTCGCAATCTTCCTATGAGATCCGCTGTAAGCTGCATCTGGATGAGTTGATACAGAACGTCAAGCAAGGAGGTATTTGGGGGAATCACGGTAAGTAAATTCTCAAACTCAGCAGTATTATGAACAGCTGTAGCTCCCATCGCAACAGCTTCTTCCTTGCAAGTGAAATAGTTTGCGAAAGTTCTTCTGGAGTAACCGGCTTTTTGCACGATATCTTCAACAACGAAACCATCCAGACCATGTTCAAGCGCAAGTTCAAATGCTGCGATTGCCAGCGATTGCTCTGTCGCTTCTTTTTTTAAATGCCGCAAAGTTGGTTTGGCCATCATTTTCCGCTTATGCGTACACCTCCGTCATGGTTGTTTCGGGAGGGAAGCAATTGTAAGTTGTTAACTTCATTATGGTTTTACACGACTCCTTTCTCAGGATCATCTTAACTTATATTTGCCCTTTAGGCAAATTTGCTCAAAGGGAAAATTATTACCTTTGCGATAAACGTAAAACTTCGTTCGTTGTTCATAGATGAGATGTTTCATTCAACCGAGGGGTTTATTTGAAAAATAGAAAGAGCTCTGTAAAGAGCTCTTTGATCCAGCATGGTATGAACGATGTTTTTTCCTAAACTGAATGAATCCATTCAGCAATGTCATGTATCACTTTCTTATCTACATGTTGTGCAACTTTGTACTCTTTTTTCATTTTTAATATTTCCCCATAAACAGCTGGCATAAATAAATGATTTAAGTGGGGATAAAGTTTAAACGTTACGTTAGGCTTTTCTCCCAACAAGTCTTGGTAACCCTTAAAATCTTTGTCTACGGATACATGAAAATCTTGATCTCCCTGCAAAATGAGTATGGGTTTATCTAATACGTTAAGGTAATTAATGGATGGATGTTCTCCCATTTCTTTGAAGTAGAAGGCTCTAGAATATTTCCCCAAAACGACAGTTGATTTTGCTTCTGCATCACTTAACGTATAGATTTTATTAAACTTGGATGATAGTGCTGCTATTTGTTTCTTCGCAATCATTTTCAAAAACAGATTCAACGAGTTCAAAACATCGTCATTCTGGTCCATCAAAATCGCTTCTAATTTTCGTGGAGACCCACCCATAATAATGATACCCGCAAAATGTCCACCTTCTGCATCAATTCGTGGAGCTAACATCCCGCCTAAACTATGACCTATAATAAATATTTGGTTTGAATCAATACGTGAGTCTTGGCGTAATAAGTCAGCTGCGAGGATAGCATCCTCAATGGTTTCTTCTTTAACGGATAATCCGGTATCGTTTTTCATTTCTTTTCCATAGACGAATGTTCTTTTGTCATATCGCAGCACGGCAATTCCTTTTTCGGGCAACCCATCGGCAAGGTCTTTAAAAGGGTAATTATTGCCGACTTTTTCATCCATATCCGCAGGGCCAGAGCCATGAACCAATACCACGGCTGGAACTTTTGATGTACAGTTCTCTGGCAGTGACAAAATTCCATTTAGAGGATATTTCGTTTCTTTGCCAATGATTCGTTTTTCGTTCATTCCATAACCTCCAATTAACATGTCTCTTCTAAAAAATGATTCATTTTTTGAACTAGTCGTTGATATTCGGGAACTTCACGTAAGGAATTAAACGCTGGATTCATCAGAACATCCCTCATCATGCTATTCTTTATAACCTGCTCGCTGCGTGGGGCGGAGACGTCGAAATCTTTCAGCCACGGATCAATCAGGTCAAAAAAGGAATCTCCACGAAGCTCAAAAGGAAAGAATCCTTCCACGCAGGTATCCACATATTTTTTTAGGAGTTCAATCGATTTCTCAGGGAATTTGTTCACGCAATATAGATGAGCACCTAGTGCGTAAAGCAAGATAACATTGTTTGGGTTTAGTCGTTTTATATCAAATATCCGTGCAAAATCCGACGCCCTCATAAAAGCTTCTTCGGCTTTTTCGATATTATTAATATTTAATTGCAGGACGTTCAGCAAACCTTGAAAGACTGCCATTATGAAGTCAGCACTTACTACGGTCCACACAATCCTCCCAATGCCAAAGAATGTATTACATTCGATATCGATATAGGTAAGGTTAAGTTAATTAAATATATCCACAGGAACGACTAACTTTGATTATAAGCTACTCAAGCATAGTTTAGATAATTGTGCATATCGAATTTGTAACTTGTGTATTTAACTTTTCTTGAATCCTTGCTACACTTTTTTGATAATGAGAATCATTATTATTAAATAAGGCCTAAATCTAGACCTCAGGGCTTTCTAGAAGCACATCAATGATAAGTAATAAGAAAGGTTGGTAGAAATGACTTCAAACAGACAACTATGTATTGGATTGTCCTTAAATGCAACATGGAATAAAGGTGACGGTTGGCGACACCCGGATAGTGGAGTGAAGCAGACAGGATCCATTGACTATTATATTCATTGGGCAAAAGTAGCGGAGAACTCGAAGCTCGATTTCCTTTTCAGAGCAGATTATCTGTATATTAGCCCGCAGATGTTAGGCGATTCTTCTAATTTCGGCAGTCCGGATCCTACTTTGTTTTTTTGCAGCAATAGCTCGTGAAACCAACCGGATTGGACTGGTTACGACCATTTCCACCACGTTTAATCCGCCGTATGTGGTTGCCCGGCAGCTTCAATCCTTGAACTGGCTAAGTAATGGACGTGCCGGCTGGAATATTGTCACTTCTATTGAAGGGGCCGATAATTTCGGCAATTCACCCATGCCATCACCGGAAGAACGGTATGCGAAGGCAATGGAGTTTACGGATGTGGTATGCAAGCTGTGGGATAGTTTTCCGAATGAAGCAATTGTTATTGACCGTGAGTCAGGCATGTTTTCTGATAAGGAAAAAGTGACTGCTATTCATCATTCCGGTGAATTTTTCAATGTAAAAGGGCCGCTTACTTTACCTTCTCATCCATCGGGAACCATTCCTCTGTTTCAAGCTGGTGCTTCGGATATTGGACGGAATTTTGCCTCTTCCGTAGCGGATGCTATTTTTGCAGCAATGCCGGATCTTGAATCAGGCGTGGAATTGCGAAGTGATTTGAGAAAAAGAGCTGTAGAGCATGGGCGCGATCCAAAGACGATTAAAGTTTTGCCGGGTTTATATTTTTTCCTGGCCGATACGCACGAAGAAGCGCTTGAATTACATAAGGCTGCTCATGCCCATTTGAGTCTTGAGCGCAGACTTGCCTCTCTGCAATCGTTGATGGGGCTTGATCTAAGCGGTTTCCCCTTGGTTCAACGCGTAACTGAAGATATGCTTCCTGATCCGGATCAGGCCGTTCGCAGCCGCACACATGCCGAGCTGTTGCGCCGGTATATTACAAAATATCAACCTACAGTGAATGATATCCTGAATCGGCCGGAGGTTGTCGGATCTGCCCATTGGGTATCTGTGGGGACAGTTGAGACGGTAATGAATGATATTATTGAGCGAGTTGAGGCTGGCGCTATTGATGGCTTCATCGCTCTGCCAGGTGGTTCAGAAAAATCGATGGAAATATTCTTTGAAAAGCTGATTCCAAAGTTGGTTGAAAGAGGATTGTTCAGAAGTGAATATACCGGGGAAACGTTGCGTGATCATTTAGGGAATTCATAAAACATTGTATACACAGCGGTGCTACATCCCTTGTACTTAGATTACTTTTTTGCTTTGGATACTCCTCCAATCGCATCAATAAGCGCGGTAGAAGCAATGGAGAAGTTTGCTACATTACAGCCTTACGCCGGATCTGCTGAGATTATTGATTTGGGCAGCGACTCAGCGAATTTGGAAAAGATTATTGAGGCTCAGCCTGATGTAATTGTAACTTTTAAGGGGTCTGTGGATACCATTTATGACGAGTTGAACAAGATTGCTCCAGTCATCTTAATTGATTACACGGACACCTGGGAAAAAACGACGATGCTCTGTGCTGAGATTGTTGGAAAAGAAGAGCTTGCGGAACAATTGATTAAGGAAACCCAAGAAATGATAGCAAAAACGAAAAAGCAGTTAGGTACTCTTGAGGATAAGACCTTTGCCTTGTTGCGGGTTGATGGAAAAGCTAATTTTAATGCTCAAGGATCTAAAAATACAATGTATTACAATCAAACTGCAGGTTTTGGATTGTTGGCACCGAAGGGATATCCTGAGGGTGGCGAGGCGCTTACGCTGGAGGGGCTATACGACATGAATCCCGATTATATTATTATCCAGCATGATATTGACGTTGCAAAGGCAGCTGTGAAGGAAAAGGAATCTTCGAAGGTATGGAACTCACTGGAGGCGGTGAAAAACAACCAAGTTCTTATATTTGATAATTCCCTCAATAGTGCGAGTATTCTGGCTGTCCGTTTGGCCTCAGAGTATTTTCTAAAAATGGCTGAACAATAATTTGTACACAAAAATCCGATTGCTGATACTGGGCGCAATCGGATTTTCTGATGTCAGAAGAGGCAGACTGACTTCCGGTTTGCCTTTTTGTTATGCAAACGTATAATGAGAGCTTGAAGGGGGAGGAATGCCATGACCATCGAAGCCAGCTTCCGCAGAGCCAATCACATATGCAATCGTTATATTACAAAAGTGGAGCAAACAGGGCTTTCATTGTCCATTTTGTATTGGGGATTCATGCCCGACCATTTTGATAATGCCTTCCACCGGCATTCCTTTTTTGAGGCCTGTTATGTGGTAGACGGTGAAGGAAGCTACGTAGAACAAAATCAGCATTATGCTTTAAATAAAGGAACGGCTTTTCTATCTCTTCCGGGCATATGGCATCAAATCCGCAGCCAGACTGGACTGACGCTTTGTTATGTTGCTTTTGAACTGGATGAAGCTGACACTGATGCTTATTATACCGAATCCTTCCGTCGTCTTGCCGAGCTTGGGCAAAGTGTAGCTCAGCAAGCGGACCTTATGCCAACTGGCCATTTATGGCAAGCGCTCATTACTTCTTTCAACCAGCCTGGAGCAACTCTTCCTCTTGCTGTAAAGCAAATTTCCGCTTCTCTTCTGTTATCGATAGCAGATTTGCACGTTCCAGCTCGATCGAACTTGGCGGGCACGGGTGATCAGCCAGTGGAACCAAATACGTTGTTCCGCCAGGCCAAACGGTACATTGATGATAATTTGATCAATGAGCTTACGCTTATGACGGTGTCAAGGCACCTCCACATTTCGTCCCGCCACCTGACCCGGTTGTTTCAGGAAAATCTGGGGCAGTCCTTCGTCCACTACATTCAGGAACGACGTGTGCAGCAAGCGGCTGGGCTCCTGTTAAATGAACAGACACCAATCAAAGATATCGCCATCCAGTGCGGGTTCCAATCCGTGCACTATTTTACCCGGATCTTCACCCGCGAGCTTGGTGTTTCCCCGGCCAAATTCCGCCGTATTCAGTTTGCCGAAGGCCGTTCTGGCAAAATGCATTACCCACCCCAAATGTCCTGATTGTACAAAAATACAGCTTGATCGTTTAAAGACAGCACCTCCAACTCCCTATACAATGATGAACATAAATCGATATAGAGTTGGAGGTTTAAACATGCCCCGAATAGCCCCTTTGACCTTTCAAACCAACCCAGTTAATTTCATTCGGCTTCAGCCCGACCAAGAGACCGAACCCGGGATCTGGAATGGGTATGAAGAATGGCTTGATCAAATTTGGCCCGAATGTGTACAGAGTGATTTGTTTCCCTTTTATATGGTCATTGACGGTACGCACGGCGCCGCATTCAGCGAATTTCTGGAAATACTCCGGTGGCGCTGCCACCGGGAGAGCAGGGTTTTAATTGAAATAGACAGCGCTGATTATTTAAAGAAATCAGCAGATTTGCTGAAGCAGTTTCACCCTTATCTGACGGATAACCGTGCTTTTGGCGTTGTGGCCTCGGACGTCAGTGTCGAGGATTATTTCCGACCACATGCGCAGTCGGCCTGGCTCAGTGAGGTGGAGGATCAACTACGTCTTTATAATTCAGCTGAAAATGCTGAGGCCCAGTCGCCAAAGGCAAATCAGTTGACCCCCATCGTAGTGACCTTTGGGCCAGGCTCTGGTTTTCTTTCTAAAGCATCAGGCTTAGCCAACGTTTCTCTTTATTGCGACTTATCCAGAGAGGCACAGCAGAAACTGCATCAGCAGGGGATGGGTTCTCTGGGGTTAGGTCCTTGCCGGGATACGGTCGAAACCTATAAACAGGCTTTGTTTTTGGAGTGGCCCGTCTGGGAGGAGTATCGGAAACGTAGCTTGTACGATTTTGACTACTATGTGGATACGAACAACCAGGAACGACCCGTATTGGTCACCGTCCCCATGCTGCGCCGACTTTTGGCTTTGGCAGCCCGACAGCCTTTTCGAGTAAAGCCGTTTTTTGCACCAGGGATTTGGGGCGGACAGTATTTAAAAGAACTATGCGACCTGCCCCAAGATTGGAATAACTGTGCATGGGGGTTTGAACCTATCGCACCGGAGAACACGTTATTAATCGGTTATCGGGATTTTATAGTAGAGCTTCCCTTCCCGCTACTACTATCCGCTCATCCAGAAGAAATTATGGGCGAGCGCAATGTCCAACTGTTTGGCGACTATTTTCCGATCCGGTTTGATTATCTCGATACGATAGACGGGGATCATCTGTCTTTGCAGGTCCACCCCCGGCAGGCTTACATCGAGCAGACCTTCAATGAAACGATGACGCAGCAGGAATCCTATTACATTATGGAACAGAAGGAAGGTGCCAAACCTTTTGTGGGACTGGGTTTCACGGAGGGAACAACCGGGGAGGAGCTGCTTCAGGCGGTTGAATCTGCCCACACCTTGGGAAAACCGCTGAAGATCGCAGAATATGTGAACATTTGGGATGCGAGTAAGGGTGACCTGTTTCTGATCCCGCCGGGAGCCGTACATTTTTCGGGCAAAAACAACCTGGTGCTGGAGATTTCTTCGACAACCTGGTGGTTTACCTTCAAAATATACGACCATTTGCGGCTAGATAGAGACGGGCGGCCACGTCCGATCAACGGCGATCATGCAAGAGCCAACATGCAGGAACAGTTTGACACTGATTACGTACAGAAGCATTTGATAGCGGTTCCAAAGGAAAGCCGGGTACAGGGAGACAGCAGGGAAGAACTGCTGGGTGAACGGGAGGATCTGCTTTTTCAGATCAAAAGATTAAAGCTGGACGGAGAGTGGATCGACGAAACGGCTGGAGAGTTTGTTATGTTCAATCTCGTAGAAGGTGACCGTGTGCGGCTTACTCCGCTTGATGATGAGGCAGCGGCTGTGGAGTGGGGGTACGCAGAAGCGTATATCGTTCCTTCCTCCGTCGGAGGTTTCCGTCTGGAGTCTCTGGGTGACCGATCATGCACCCTGATCCGGGCACAGGTTTCGCCAGACTGGAACACCCCTCTGCTTCCGCATCACTGGAGATCTGGTGAGCGTTTATGAACCCTGACGTCACGATTGCCATTGATGCCGGGGGGACCTTTTTGAAGGGTGCCGTCGTACTGAGTGACGGGAATCTTCTACCACAACTTTATGTCAAAAGGTCATCGCGCTCCGACAGTAGCGCGTATGAAATTGCCGCCAACCTAGTCGACGTGATTCAGGAGCTTGCTGCTGCATACTTCGCCTACATGCAGCAGCTAAGTTCCGTTAAAGGAACCCGGGCCAGTTTTCCCAACTTTCACATCGGATTTGCTTTCCCCGGCCCTTTTGAATACGACACAGGTGTTTCCCGTATCCAGGGTTTGAATAAATACGAACAGCTATATGAAGTCAATTTAAAAACACTGCTGCGAAGTGAATTAACGGCGCTTGCATCAAAAGGTTCCGCGCCTAAATGGATGACCCAGCTTGCCGCCGCAGATATTCGTTTTGGCAATGATGCTGCCCTGTTCGCTCTGGGGGTCAGTAGGCTTTTTCCGCAGGAAAGATTGCTTTGCCTTACATTGGGAACGGGCCTTGGCTCCGCTTTTGTTGAGAACCGGTCCATTGTCAGCGGAAAATGGGGAATTCCCGACTCAGGCATGTTGTATGCCGAGCAATACAACGGAGGAACTGTGGATAATCTGTTCGGAAGCCGAGGGATTTTGGCCTTGGCAGATAGCCATGATGCTCGAAGGCAGGGAGAGGACGTGTACCATCTGGCGATAGCGGCCAGACAGGGAAATTCCTCTGCCATCCGTGTATGGCAGCTTTACGGCCAGCGGCTTGGGGAAATGCTGCGTCCGTACGTGGCTGAGTTTCGCGCCACTCGTCTGATCTTGGGGGGACAAATTGCTGAAACCCATGATCTATTTGGCGGGACGCTTTCGGAAGCACTCTTGCCCGAGAAGATGCCTCTGCATAATGAGAAACAAATGCAGGAGCATGTGTTTCACGGGATTTTCCAACTCGTAAAAGGTACCTAATCCACCAATAAAGGAGAAAAAAAGATGACACTCGAACAACAAATCAAACAGGCCGCCATCCCGACACTTGAACGGAAATGGAAAATATATGTCATTCACCATTCCCATACTGACATTGGTTATACCGACCGGCAGGAGAAGATTGAACAATATCATATCGATTTTATCCGTCAGGCACTGCGTATTGTTAATGATGCTCATAACGGTGTAAACCCCGAGTGGGAAGGGTTCCGTTGGACCTGTGAGACCTTCTGGGCTGTGGAGCAATTCCTGAAGCAGGCTCGAGACGAGGAAAAAGTTGCATTTGCCGATGCCGTGCGGCGCGGCGATATCGAGCTCTCCGGCACGTATTTGAATATGACCGAGCTGCCCGACCTACAGTTGCTGAACAAAATACACAGCAAAGCTCAGACCTATGCCGAATCTATCGGTCACCCAATAGACAGTGCGATGACGGCGGATATCAACGGCTACAGCTGGGGATATGCCGACAGCCTGCTGGATAACGGAATCCGACATTTATTCAGCTGTATACATACCCATCACGGCATGTATGCGCTGGGCCGCAAGCAGTCCCCTTTCTGGTGGGAAGCCCCAAGTGGGGAACGCCTGCTGGTCTGGAATGGAGACCACTACATGCTTGGCAACGAGCTTGGCTTCTGCCCTGGTGCGCTTGGCAAATACATGATTCGTGATGAATTCGGGCACAGACTTGTGGAACCGGCGAACATTCATGATCAAATCGCCAATATTCGCATCCACCGGTACTTGGCCCAGCTTGAGGCGGAACAGTATCCATATGATTTCGTGCCGATGATGCTGTCCGGATTGCCCACAGACAACGGATCGCCCAATAGCGCAATCATGGAATGGATCGATACATGGAACCGTCAAAACGGCGAGGGAATTTCCGTGGAGATGAGCACGTTGAGCGGCTTTTTTGCCCGCTTGAAGGAGGAAGGGACGGATGGTCTGCCTGTGCATAAAGGGGATTGGCCAGACTGGTGGTCGGACGGTGTGAGCTCCACACCGATGCACACTCAGATTTACCGTGACGCACAGCGGACACTTCGCAAGGTGGAAAAGCTCGACCCTGAACAGAAGAGTGTTAGTCTCCAGGAAATTGAGGCTGTAGAGCAGGCGCTTACTCTTTATGCCGAACACACTTGGGGTTATCACTCCTCTGTTTATGAACCGTGGCACAAAAATGTGCAGATGCTTGAGGTCCGCAAAACAGCTCATGCTGCAGAGGCAAGCAGGCTTGCTTACCGCGCGCTAGATCAGGTACTGCTTGCCGATAATGCCGCCACCTTGTACCCGGGGCGTCCTTATCGTTTCAAGGTAACGAATCTCTCGGAGCGGGAGGTAACCGAGTTGGTTGAGTTGAAGCTTGAAGGATGGGAACCGGATGAGCTGTTGAACGGAGTAGAAGTAATCCGGGAGGACACGGGACAGGTGCTGATCCAGCAGTCAAGCCACCCACAGACGATTATTGCGGAGCTTAAGCTCCAAGGCATGGAGAGCTGCATACTGATCCTGCGCCCAATTCTGGCAGCGCAGAAGAGTCTTTCTTCCTTAACGTCAACCTCCAATTCGAAGCTGATTGGCGCTGACCAGGTGTACGATATGGAGGATATGTATTCCTTAACGACAGGTGGACAGCAAGCGCCGGTCTCCGTTTGCCAAACTGGGCTGGAGTCACCTTTTGTACGCTTGACTTGGTCGAAAGAGCGCGGCATTGTCTCGTGGATCGATAAGGAGACAGGACGCGAACTGCTGAAAGCGGATGATCTGTATGGGGCGTTTACACCCATCTATGAGGTGACAAATCCAGCGAACCCTGCGGATGCTTCTCAGGTTTGGAGTGTCCGTTCCAAAATGGGACGCAACCGTAAAGGCCTTAACGTGGAGCGTTCGGTTGGTCAGCTCATCTCTGTGCGCGCGGTGGATAATGGACCGCTGTATGCTACCGTTGAGCTTGGTTATCAGCTCAAGGGCATCGCCTATTTTTCACTGCATTTGCGCATCTATACCCGTCAAAACCGGATGGATATTTCGGCGCGGTTCCATAAAGAGAGCATCTGGAATCCGGAGAACGTTTATCTCGCTCTGCCGTTCACCACGGGAGGCACTGGGCCAGTTACCCTGTTTGCCGACAAGCCAGGAGGCCTCGTTCGCCCTTGGAAGGATCAGATTCCGGGTACTTGCCTGGATTATTCCGCTGTACAGTCGGGCATTGCCTGGCAGGATAATGACCGCAGCCTGCTGCTTGCCGTCCCGGACACACCTCTCGTGCAATGGGGAACGCTGGATTACGGGACCAGAAAGGTCCACAACCAGCAAGCGCCTGATGCTCAACCGGAAGCCTATGCCTGGCTGATGACGAATTATTGGGAAACGAATTTCAAAGCGACCTTGGGCGGCTTCTATGAGTTTCAATATCATATTTCGGCTGGCGGCAGCCTTTCGGTTGAAGATATGGCCGCAGCCCTGCATGCGTTGAACGAGCCATTTGTGGTTACCCGGGTTAATGAAAAATAAACATAACGGCAAAAGCCCGGACTCATTGAAGATCAGGGTAGGCAGTGAGTAACAAATAGCAGAAATAGCTTATAGCCGATAAAACAACAACCAGCAGGCTTCCATATGGAGGCTTGCTGGTTGTTGGCGTCCGGTCATTTAGTTCGGGTAAGGATTGCGTCTTTGCTTAATGATGTAGTTAAAGCTGAAATGTATTTAAACCTACTCTTGAACTGCCTCTAGCTCAGTAATTTGCGCTTTGTATTGCTTCAGAAGCTCGGCGAGTGAAGTCTTGATTGCGGATTCATCCTTAGCTGTTACAGCATTATTCAAATTACTTTGTGCTGAGAAGAATGCACTGGCAGCTGTAGTACCGCTTAATTGAAAACTTTCAGCATTCGCTATAACTGCGCTTGTTGTTCCGGTTATTTTTTCGTCAAGTGTCAGAGGGCTGAGGGCCATTGTCACTCCAGATTCTGCTTTCTCAACGAATCCTTTCAGATCCGAACTGCTTGTGGTAATGGAGAAAGACAAGGTGTTCTTGTTTTCGGAATTAGGTACTTTTACGGCTTTTACTCCCTCAACTGAGGTGAGTTTGCCTTCCACAACCTTCAAGGCCTGCATTTCTTTGATCTCACCTGGTTTGGCGTTCTCGAAAACATTCTTCCATTGGTCAGAGTCTACGTCAACAGCAAATAAAGTGGCCATTACTTCGGATGTAGAGTTTTGCGAAAGAAGTTTATTGTATCGGGCCAGCGTTTGTTCCCATTCACTTACTGTTTCTGGCGCGTACTTTTTGGCGAGTTCCACTGGATTAGCCAATGTAAAGGTCGCAATGGCGGATTTCGCTTCTTTCAAGGAAGCTGTCCCGTTTGTAACAGCATTTGCGTTAGCGTCGCTGTCGGCACTCGCAACAATCGGTGCGGAGATCGCAGTGAGTAGCAGGGCGGACAGGGCAACATTTCTGAATTTGAAACTGTAGTTCATTTCGTAACACTCCTTGTGGTTTGGTTTGTCTTACAGTTATCAATTTACCGAAGGAGTGTGGCACAATATTGGTGTAATTGTGGAAAAACAATGGCAAAGCTCTTTCCATATATATACCTTTGGTATACTCACTATAGAGAAAAGTACAGGAGGCCCCATTCATGAATAATGATTACCTCATCGCGGTTGTAGATGATGACGAGAATATACGCACACTGATTCAAGCTTATTTGCACAAAGAGAACTATCGAACGATAGGCCTCGCTAATGCGGAGGATGCCTGGTCCTTATATAGAATAAGTCCGCCGAGCATGTGGGTGATGGACATTATGCTGCCTGGAATGGATGGCTATGAATTGTGCAAACGCATCCGTAATGAAGGAGAGGTTCCCATTATTATGATCTCGGCGAAGGATAATGAGGTGGACAAAATACTTGGCCTTGAGCTGGGCAGTGACGATTATCTGGTGAAGCCTTTCAGCCCCCGTGAGCTGGTAGCCCGCATCAAGCGGCAGCTGGAACGTTGGATTAGACTTACCGGTGCGGAAGAAAGAGCTGTTGTAAGCGAAGCTGCGACGCCACGAATCGATACGGGGGAGCTTCAATTAATGTTGGAAGAGAGGCGGGCCATATGGCGAGGGGAAGAAGTGGACCTGACCAGCAAAGAGTTCGCCATGCTCAAGGTACTGGCTGAACATCCGAATCGTGCGTTTACCAGGGACGAGCTGCTCAGTTTTGTCTGGGGAGAAGATTATTTTGGCAGTGACCGTGCCGTGGATCATTTAATTAAGCGGATTCGCAAAAAGATTGAGGAACTTCCCGTCGAGTCGGTGTGGGGACACGGGTATCGTATGCGTACAGATCGGAGTGAAGTTTAATATGAAACTTGTTCATCAGATTAACCTTGCGTTCGGATTGTCACTGGTTCTGATCCTCTCTGTCACGGCCATTTTACTTCATTACGTGCTGTTGGATCATTTCATTGGGACAGAAAAGAATGATCTCAAGACGTTAAGTGCGGCGATGTCCGCTTCTATAACTAAAGCGGGGGATCTCACAATGAGTCCTGTACTCACCACTGGAGCTGCTGTCACGATGCCTAATTCGAATATTACCGCAACACTCATTCCTGCGGATGTTGAAGCCTTTGTCACTGATTTTAACGGAAATGTGCTGTCAGGGACTTTGTCTGTGAGTGGTACAACCGGAATGGTGAGCAGTGATACCTGGACTGAAGCCGTACCAGCAAACTTGTCGAAATTCACAGCGGTCACTTCGTCCAGCATCAAGGACCTGTGGAAGGGAACGGATGGGCGGTATGTGATGGATGTCAGTCCTATCCCCCAAGGAACCCTGACTCTGTTGACTCCCATGAGCAAGATCAAAGCAATCGAACAGGCGCTTCTGGGTCGTCTCATCCTGGTGATCTGTATCGTTGGAGCGATTATGTTCCTGCTCAGTTTGTTTATTACGAAAAGGCTGATTCAACCATTGATGAATCTGAAGCAGGAACTTAAGAAGGTCAAAGAACGTCATTTTACGGATGTGCAGCTGGTCAGGGCTGGCGGTGAGATTGGAGCTGTGGCACAGACGGTATACGAGATGGCTGGCGAACTGAACAGGTTCAATGAGGTGCAGAAGCAGTTTTTCCAGAATGCATCCCATGAGCTGAAGACCCCTCTGATGTCCATTGCAGGCTATGCGGAGGGCATTCGAGATGGAATCTTTGAAGGTGAGAACGTCCGTAAAGGGCTGGACGTGATCCTGGGGGAGAGCAGCAGATTAGGAAAGATTGTCACCGAAATGACGCTGCTTGCGAAGCTGGATAGTGAAGAGGATGTCTTCAAACCTTCCAAGGTCAGTCTGAACGAATTATTGACGGAAACGTCCGAACGTGTCAATCCGCTCCTTGTAAAGAAAGGACTTACACTTCATATCGCCTGCCCGGAGAATAAAGAGCTGTTCATCATGGCTGACCAGGATAAACTGCTGCAGGCACTGCTCAACGTCGTGACGAATGCCGCAAGATACGCCAAAGAAGAAATTCACATCACAGCGAACTTGGAAAAAGGGAAGATCGCGCTATCCGTATCGGATGACGGTCCCGGCTTTCCGCAGGAGCTGCTGCCCACCTTATTCCACCGTTTTGTCAAAGGAAAAGACGGTGAGTCCGGACTGGGTCTGGCGATTGCCCGGGCCATTGTGGAACGCTGCGGCGGGCTGATTCAGGCTACCAACCGTAAGGAGGGAGGAGCTGTAGTCTCGTTCGGCTTCCCTGCTGCTCAACGTGTCTGAAAGGAAAGGACGGCAATAAGTCCTTATGGATATGATGGGATGCTGTAGATATCACCACATGGATGCTTTGAATTCCCTATGGCAGCAGCGATTCCTTATTCAATGTCGCGTTTTTACGGAAATCTAATGGGGCTTGATTGTAGAATTTTTTGAACTGATGGTAGAAGTGGCCGACGTTAGGTTGTTCAATAGTTTCCAACGCAAAGAAATGCTGCGTCAAGATCTGAATAATCAGTCCATATTCTGGTTCCTGGTGTCGGCTCCCGGCATTGTCTAATAAATAGGTGCAATGTATGCATTTCGGTGCTAGACTACCAGTAAGATTAATTGTAAAGAAGGAGAGGAAAAGGATGATTAAAAACTTAGATCGCATTAATGAATTGGCGAAAAAACAACGTGAAGAAGGTTTGACCAATGCGGAACGAGTTGAACAACAAGTATTACGAGAAGACTATTTACGGGAAATTCGAGGGCAAGTTCTAAACACTTTTTCAGTGCTTACAATACTCGATCCACATGGAAATGATGTAACACCGGACAAAGTACGAAATGAAAAGGGAATCAGTTTATAGGGGAAATAAGCTTGTTTGAAGAACAAAAAGCCTGCGAGTATTCATTGACAGAAATGGTGTGTATAAATACACTTGTTTTGTAGTTGATTTCGTAGGATGCTTTTTACACACTTTATAAGTATTTTTTATAAAGGTGTTGTATAAAGTGTGTTTTATTATTATCCTTAGCAGTTTGGTTAATTCATGTATCGAAGTATTCATAACAGGAGTTGATAACATGACTGAAGAAGAACGAATTTTTAATGGGATCTTATTTAGTCCCGGCCATTCTGACCTTAGGGCTATTAAGCTGCGCTCTCACAATCTTAGTAGTCAATACAGCCGTACTTTTGAGGATCAAACGGAGGAACGTGAAGCATTACTCATGCAGATTTTGGGTCGAAAAGGAGAGGGTTGTTTTATACAAGGACCCATCTTCTTTCATTATGGCGTTCACACAGAAATCGGTAACTATTTTTTTGCGAACTACAATTTGACCGTCCAGGATGATGCTAGGGTTACCATTGGTGATCATGTCAGCTTTGGACCTAATGTGACCATTGTTACACCGGTTCACCCATTCATTGCTTCGGAACGTCGACAAATGCTGGACCAAAACGGGGAACCCAAGTCGCTCTGTTATGCTAAACCTGTCACTATCGGAAATGATGTTTGGATTTCGGCTAACGTAACCATATGCGGCGGTGTTACCATCGGCGACGGATGCGTCATTGGTGCAGGAAGTGTAGTGACCCAAGATATCCCTGAGGGATCTTTTGCAGCAGGTGTACCCTGCAGAGTCATTCGTCCAATCACAGAAGCGGACAGCATGCGTTATAAACCGGAAGTCCTGGCTGATTGCAACGTAATTGAATAAAAGTGCTTAACGGTTTGTTTTAGGTGGGGAAAAATGGTCATATTTAAAGTCGCTAATGTAGCGGCTTTTTTTGTTTTATGTTCTAAGTTCTCGTCTCATTCCAGGACAAGAACTTAGAACGAATTCTGAATTCTGGTCAATGGGTATTCACTCAGTGGAAGGATATAGAGATATGTGGTAAAATGTGATTATGTATTATTGATTAAAGTAACCTAATTCAATGGAGTTGATATAAGATGGAGGACAAACAATTTAAGATTGGTCTTTCTAAGAAAGACGGTCAGCTCGGCTTCGTGTTTACCCGTGGAGGGCCACGCGAGGGTGCAGGAAGAAAGGGGATCGGCGTGACAAAGAAGGTTTCCTTGACTCTAACTGAAGATATCTGGGAAGAAGTTGATCGTGAGTGTGAAGATCTAGAGATCTCTCGGTCTTCATTTTTAAGGGGTTTGATTGAGTCCTATTATGACGCAAATAAGAAAGACAGGTGAATAAGTTGTTAGTACACTTATCAAGAGATTTACTAGCTAGGTCTATTCAACATGTCTTTAAGGCTTTATCGAATAATAGTCAGGGTATCTTGTCCGGGTTGTACATATATGCAGGAAGCAAAGAGGTCATTTTTAGCGGTAGTAACGTAAGTCTAACGGTTCAATATAGGGCTTGTATTTCTGATAGCAAGATTCATATTTTTAAGGAGGGGAGTATTGTCTGCCCAGCCAAGTATCTATATGAAATCATTCGTAAATTGAATGATGGAAATGTGGTCTTGGAGGTAAATGAGCAGCTTATACTAAGTATTACGTCTGGGAACACGCGTGTTTGCCTGAGCGGAATGTCTCCTATTGACTACCCATTTACCCCAACACCATATCATCAACATACAGGTAATAGCATAGATGTATCATGCAGTTCATTAAAATCTTTGATTAAACAGGTAGCAGGGGCAGTTTCAACATCTGAGGGGAAACCGATTTTGACGGGAGTATCGCTGAAGGTTCAAGGAAATCTGCTTACTATGATTGCTACAGACGGGGTTATAAGAATGGCCACACGGTCAATCTGTATTGAGAACGGAAGGGGATTTTCGGGAAGTGCAGTAATTCCTGGTGTTAACTTAATGGAGATAGTCAAACTGTTGGACGATGAAGACGACGGAATGGTTACTATACAACTTAACCATCATGAGATCAGGTTTATAGCGCAAAATCAGATTATTGAATCGATGTTAATCGAAGGTTTATACCCATCAACCAGAAATCTTATTCCAACCACGTATGTCTCTGAGATTATCTTGAATATCAAATCATTTAGACAAGTGATTGACCGCGTATTTGTGTTGGCTGATTATCATTTAATTACAATGCATATTTCAGAGAAGAAGTTGGAGCTTATATCAAGTACGGCCGAAATTGGTGAAGTAAGGGATGTACTACTTTTGAAAGATAAGAACGGAGAAAATTTTAGCATTACGATTAATGGGAAGTATCTTCTAAGTACGTTACGGTGTATTGAATCAGATAGCATCCGAATACGTTATGCTGGTACAAAAAGTCCCCTTGTTTTGCTTCCGGCTTTGGACAATAGCACATGGCTGTTCTTGTTGAATCCGGTTATGACAAGGATAAATGTATAGATTTTAAAATATTTTTATGTGATCACGCAAAGATCGCTTGGTCTTCTATAGATTGCACTTGATTGGAACGAATTAGAAGTAAATGAATTGAAGTATGTAGAAGAAGGGAAAACTAAATAATCATATAGCTGTGGTCTTGAACCGCCGTTCATTATATAGAAAACGCCCAATTTTTTTAGAAAAGATTGGGCGTTTTTATTTGAATTTATAAATAACTAACACCGGAAGATTAAGCCTGTGCATAGCGCTCTAAAGTACACTCTGTCACCGTGCGTGTTATTTTATATGTTTTCTAGTGTACGAGATTCCCAAGATCTGGATGCAATTTGTTTCGCAGGATATACAGCATGATGGCTCCAACCAGGAACGCGACGACATCTGCAATGACGAGTGACCATACCACCCCGTGGAAGCCGTTCAGTCGGTTGGCGATATAGAGCACAGGAATCAGAGTAATTCCTTGAATGACTGACATAATAAACGCGGCGGATCCTTGCGCTGTTGCTTGGAAGATCCCCACAAACAACGAGGTCATTCCTGTAATGAACAGGGATAAGAACGTGACATGCAGAATGTAGCTACCCATTTCAATTAATTGCGGGTCATTCGTAAATAAACCAACTAAGTGATCGGAAATCAGATAGACGATAATACCGAACACAACAGCTAACGCCAGAATCGCTTTGATCGTGAATCCAATAGTATGCTTCATGCGTAATTTATTTGCTGTAAAAGAGAAGGCAATCAACGGTACAACTCCCTCGCATAAGCCCATCAGAATAAACTCAGGAAATTGCAACAAACGTGATGAAATTCCATACCCTGCTATGGCCTGATCGCCATATTCGACAAGAAAAAGATTAAGAATGAGCGACATTGCACCCAAGAAGACACTCATTATAAAGACTGGAACTCCGATTTTGAAAACATTACTCATAATTTCCTTGGAAGCCTTGAACCATTTTACGGAAACAGTCAAGAATTGGCTTTTATATCCCATATGGAATGCGTAAAAAACACTGGCAACCAAGTTAGAAATAACCGTTGCAGAAGCAACGCCGATTACACCCCAATGAAAGATGAAGATGACAATCGCATCAAGAATAATATTTACAACCACACTGAGAATCATACCGATCATGGATGTGATTGCTGCACCCTCCGAGCGCACGATATTCTCCAGTGTGAAGAATAATATGACGAATGGTGAACCGATAAGCATAATCGTGACATAGTCTTTTGTAAATCCGAAGGATTCAGGCGTTGCTCCCAAGCTATGAACGATTGGATCGATCAGCGGGAGGCCGATGGCTATTACGATAAGACCAAGAACTAAACTGCTGTAAAAGGCGAATGAAGAAACATGTTTTAGATCATCATATCTTTTTTCACCTAACAAACGGGAGATGAATGTACCGCTACCCATACCAATCAAATTGCCGAGCGCCATAATCACCGCGAATAGTGGCAAGGTTAGCGCGAGTGCGGTTAACATGGCAGTATTGCCTAATGTACCAAGGAAATAGGCGTTCAGGATAGAATAGATGACACTCATCGACGTACCTAACATCATTGGTACAGCGAAGTGAGCTACGGCTTTTGCGATCGGTGCTTTTTCAAAATAATGGAGGTTTTCTGCATCCATGTGTGAGTCACTACTTTCTTCATTTATTTTTTGAAATGATTTGGAATTCGAACGATATTCCAATTTCCAATCTAACAGTGTTAGTTTGTGCCTTACAGTGTTAGATGGTATCATGAACTTATGAACCTGTAAAGCATAATCTTACACTGTTAGATAAAAGGGCGGATACGGATGAAAAAACAACAGCCTCAGATTTCGGAGGATAAGATTTTGGAAGCCTCATGGGAGCTTCTTGGGGATGAAGGCATTGAGAAATTCAGTATGAGGCGATTGGCCGATCGGCTGGGTATTCAGGCTCCTTCTCTGTACTGGTACTTTAAGAGCAAGCAGCATCTCTACCAGCATCTGGCCAACCAGATATCGAAAATGATCCTGAACGAATTCCAATCCGACGGGGACTGGAAGGTGCAAATGGGGGGCCTTGCGATATCGATACGGAGTGTACTCCGCCGGTATCCCTGCTCCACGCAGCTTATGATGCAGACGCTGCCACATGAGCCGGACATGATTCGCTTCACCAACCGTATGCTGCTCTGCATGGAATCGACGCCACTTGAGCAAGAGCAGAAATTGCAAGCCGTTCTTACGCTTGTGAACTATGTTTTCTTCTTCGTTCTGGATAATTATGAGCATCAGCGCACGGTCTCCGTAATGATTAAGAACCAGGGAGAGCTTCCGGGCGGGGAGATGATCCAGCTTCTGGACTCCATGAGCGAGACGGAAGCAGGACTGTTCCGGAGAATGCACAAGGGCGGGCTGTTTGAGATGATGGGGAGCGACGGAGCGTTTGAGTTCGGCTTGAAGCTGATCTTGTCGGGAATTGAGCAGGTGATAAAGGAACAAGAAAATTAGAATGTCAAAAAACCGCACATCCGAATATCGGATGTGCGGTTTTTGATAAGGCTTATTTTAATTTTATATTGCACTGTTACCTTCAAAATCCACCTGATGACGCAGGAATACTCAGCAACAATTGTTATGAGAAAAACGTTTATAAACATATCCTTTTGAATTATTATTGGAACTACAGAGAATGAGAATAAGGAATTTGCACAAGAGGTTTTTATGAGAACGGTTACAGGATATATTGAATGCAACATATATAAGGAGGACAGTTAGCGTACATGAGTTTATATCTGGAAATCCCGGAACTTGACAAAAGACTCCCATTTCGAAGCTTTATTCACCAAGGAGATGTGCTCTGTTATCCTCACTGGCATAAAGAAATAGAAATTATTTATGTTACCCAGGGAAGCCTGGATTTGGGATTGAATGACAAGGTAATCCGTCTGAAGCAGGGGGAAGTCCAATTCATTAATGGCGGTGACGTCCACTTTTTTTTGTCGTCCCCTGATAGTGAGCGAATTGTTATTCAATTTGATCTGAGCCTTTTCCAAGACGTATCAACACTAATTTACGATGATCGGTCGCTTCGTGACATTTTTACTCAAATAGAGCAATCCAGCAGGAACTGGCCTCGTGAAACGGCAACCAAGCTTCTTCCTCTTCTTCAAAACATAAGCACAGAAGATTACGAGCGTAAAGAGGGCTATGCATATATGATCAAGGCCAAGCTTTACGAAATGTTGGCTTTTATTCTAAGAGAAGTACCAAGGGGGAGTGAGAAACATCGACCCCAAATCTCGGAAAATATCTTGACTCCGACCAAAGAAATGCTTTTAAAGCTGGAACGAATTTTTGAATATGTAGAAAGCCATTACCAGGAATCAATTATACTAAAAGACGTAGCCGACTATATAGGCTTCAGTCCTTATTATTTCACTAAGTTTTTTAAGAAAAATACAGGAATGACCTTTGTAACTTTTCTAAATGAATATCGACTTAATAAAGCGAAATGGATTTTGCTCAATGAAAATTATTCGATTACCGAAATAGCAGAGCAGGCCGGATTCAATAGCGTTAAGACGTTTCATCACTTCTTCAAGGAAGCGACGGGGACATCGCCTTTAAAGTATCGCATGACAATATCCGGGAATAAAACAGCAAGAAAATAGGAAGATAGTCTTTTATGAGACTTGTATGATAAGGGTATTAAACAAGTTGAGGTGCTATACATCTTGCATAAATCAAGGTCGCAGCCACTCATCTTTTTTACATAAAGTTTGCTGTGAGAAGTCTATCATATAGGCATATTCAAAAAGGGAAAGGACGATGAAGATGAATAACCGAATTTATAATATAGCAATTGTTGGCTTTGGGGGGATGGGCAGCTATCATTGCCAGTTAATTGAGCCTGTATCACAGATTTCCGTAATTGGGGTATACGATACTGTTGAATATCGGATGGAATTGGGAAAGGAAGCCGGCTATAAAACATACGCAAATCTGGATGCTGTTCTAACAGATGAGCTGGTGGATATCGTTTTAATTGCTACACCTAATGATGTTCACAAAGATATAGCAATTCAAGCTCTGCAGGCTGGTAAACATGTAATTTGCGAAAAACCGGTTACAATAACCAGCAAGGATTTTAATGATATCGTCAAGGTAGCGAACGAGGAGAAACGCGTGTTTACGGTCCATCAAAATCGTCGCTGGGATGAAGATTTCCGGACTGCCAAGGACATCATCGATAAAAAGACTTTGGGCGAGCTGTTCCATTTGGAATCCCGGGTTCAAGGAGCCAATGGCATTCCTGGCGATTGGCGCCAGCTTAAGGATTACGGTGGAGGTATGCTGCTGGATTGGGGCGTGCATTTGCTGGACCAACTGCTACAGATTACAGATAGCCAAATTGAAAGTGTGGCGGCTAATTTAAGTTATATTTTGGGAACCGAGGTGGATGATGGTTTTACGAGTTATATAACGTTTAAAGATGGCCTGACGGCACTTATTGAAGTGGGAACGACCAATTATGTGAAGTTACCGAGATGGTATCTGAAAGGAACGGAAGGTACTGCAGTGATTAGGGACTGGGATTTAAGTGGAGAGATTATCACTCGAAATCCGGATGTTGCACATATAGAGCCGAAACCTATCCAAGCGGGGCAGGGATTGACCAAAACGATGGCGCCGCCCTCCGAACAGTCCACGCTAAAGTTTGCGATAGAAAAGCCGGACTTGGAGGAGCAAAGCTTCTATGAAAATTTTGTCTCTGTTCTTGAAGGGAAATCTGAAATAGCAATTAAGAATAATGAAGTTCACAGAGTACTTGTACTAATTGAGACCATTTTTGAGGCAGCAGAGACCAAATGTGTGATCCATAGAAGTATTTAACACGCTTTCTGTTATTGCTGTAACTACTATAGATGCGTTAAAACGTGTAAGCCGTCATAATGACGGCTTTTTGTCTGTCTAATAACTCATACACACCTCATCTTTATTCCGGTAGGGATCATTTGGGAGCATTGCTCATTACAGGCGAGGCCTTATGGTGTCCGGAGGACACGCTATTACGGTTATAGGGGGACTGTTTACTTCAACAATATTGACACTAGTCGTAGTGCCTGTGATTTACAGCATGGCTTGGGGGAGCGTAGGTCGAAGGAGATCGAAACGTTCTAATGTTGGTTTATTCGTCAAAGTCGCTATTTTCGCGGCTTTTTATTGTTTTATCTTACAAATCCATATCCGCTATTGAGATCAAGAGGTTGGTCTGGTCACCCGTTTGAAAAATATTTAAACATTAAATTTACAACAAAATGTGACCAAATGCCGTCCTTGAGAGTGTTAGAGATATAAAGGAGGGCAGAACAACCATGCAGCGATCAATGCCCCAACGGGGAGATCATATGATGAAAGTCTATGAGACTTACGCGGATACGCTGTTCCGGATTGCCATGGTGCACCTCGGCAGGCGAGAGGACGCGGAGGAAGCCACTCAGGATACCTTCATCAAGTTAATGGAAAAAGCCCCTACGTTCAACGATGCTGAACATCAGAAAGCATGGTTGATCAGGGTCATCACCAATCATTGTAAATCCTTATTAGGCAGAGGTTGGCGCAAACGGGAGGTCAAGCTGGAGGGAGCAGATCCCCTTACGACAGACAACCCCGAAGATCAGGCACTGATTGAACTCGTGCTGTCACTGCCCGTCAAGTATAGATCGGTGGTTCATTTGTACTATTACGAAGATTATCCGATCCGGGAAATCAGCGAGATTCTGCAGATTAGCGAGTCTGCAGTGAAGATGCGATTGAAGCGGGGAAGACAGCTGTTAAAACTGGAGCTGGAAGGAGAAGAATCCCTATGAACGAGGAACAATTCAAACGAAATTATAAGAAAGCGGTGGACCATATGAAAACAAATGACCAAATGAAAAAACGGATAGAGCAAACCTTGAACACACAACGCCATGAACAAAAGCGCCAGCGAAAACCTCTATACATTGCAGCGAGCGTCGTCATTGCTGCCAGTGTTGGACTTGCGGCGCCAAGTATATGGCAGCAAGTGAGTGGACCGACCGCGCCAGCGACGCAGTTGGCACAGGTCACTCCGGGCGCGTCATTCGACCCGGTGGTGATTCCGAAGACAGAGCTGCCTGATTCCAAGAATGGCGTGAAAGCCGATATGCTTCAACTGGTGGTCTATCAGGGCAATGTCTATACACAGTCTGCTACATCACTTGACGGTGCGGATACGCTTGCCCTGCGAGGTGAGAAGCTCGGTACTACGACCGGGGGAATTCATGAGCTGAGCGACAAGGGTGAGTACACGGAGCTGGCCTCCAACATTGGAGAAGCGGACATCTATGCGGTCAACGGCTACGACACGAATTTCCGCATCATGTCCTACACCGAGATCGATGGTCAGGGGTATGCCCAACTGTTTGATCAGAGCAACGGCATCACTATCGGTAGCGGCGAAGACCTGATCGGCAAGCTTCATCTCGAAGGCAACGTCGCTTCAGCGCAGTGGGAGACCTTCGCCAGCTGGAACAACGGCTTGCAGCAGATGCAGCCGCTCGCAGCGGACAAATCGCTGAACAGCTTTATCTCAGCGCTATACGCTGCCAAACCGGTAGCAACAAGCCCTGAACTGGAGGAGCGTCTTTACGGGCAGGAAGATCGCAAGATCATCTACCTGACGCTCGAAGATAAGACGCAGGTCCAATTAGTCCTGTTTGGGGAAGGTCTGGTTCGTTACGGCAATGTACCGGTATTCTTCGAAATCGAGAAAGGTGCCTTCCAAGCGTTCTGGAACAACCTGGGCGAATAATCATGGAGTTTGACTCAACAAATCCACCAATCAAATCTGTTTGCTCTCTTTTACCCGTTGCTGAAAAATAGTTCGGTAAAGACAGGCAATTAAAAGGCTATGCACCGGATTCCTTCCGCCTGATAAAAATTCAAATGATAATTGATATATTTGATATTTCGATCATGTCGCTTGCTATTATTAAACACCTCACCTGAATATTCAAGGTGAGGTGTTTTGGGTGTAAAGGCGTCCATTGTCATTCCAATTGCCATACATTTTATTTTGTTTGGTGTTAGTTATAAATTTATCTAATCTTTTGTTAAATAACTCAGGTTGATTTTTATAACTTTGGATGGTGTCGATTCGAATTCTTTTATAAAGATCTGGGAATGCCGCAAAATTTTGATAAACATCCGTGTCCTCATTCAACCTCTGCTCAATAATAGGGTCAATTTTAAATGATTCGTAACTGAGATCAGGGAGAGCCTTTCGACCTTCATCTGTCATCAATCCCAACGATTCAAGGCGACGGGCCCGTTCTTTATTCAATTCAGTCCACGAACTTTTTTTGCTTCGAGGAGATAGCCTTTGAGCTAATTGAGTCTCGGATATTTTCTTTTTTTGTCCATCAATCCATCCAAAACACAAGGCTTCTTCAACAGCATCCAGATACAGCAACGTACTTGGTGTTGATTTCATACTCACAACGACCCAGCAAGAATTTTCAGTCAGGCAATGTTCTTGAAACCAAGATCTCAATTGGCTTTTTGACTTTGCTGGGAGCAGTTCATTAAGTAGCATTAGAAATTACGCTATCCAGGAATGTATCAGCGTCGCTATTAAACTTCCAAACGATACCAAATTTATCAACCAACATTCCGAAGCAGGAAGACCAAGGCATTTCTGATAATGGCATGATCACATAGCCACCTACAGACAAATTAGAAAAGTAATTTTCCATTGCCTGTTTATCATCAATAATGATACTAATGATTACATTGTTGCCTTTAACCAGCTTACCCGTTACATTCTTCATCGAAGTAAGAAGATCAGACATCATTATTTTTCCACCAGCGAATTCTAACGATGACTCCATAATCATATTCAACTCATTTTCTGGCAAAGGGTAGTTTGGATCTTGTGAAAAATCCTTGAATTTCACTTTTTTTACCTCACTTGCGTTTAAAGCTTCTGAATAAAACGCGATGACCTGCTCTGTGTTCCCATCAAAATTTAAATATGCAATAACTGACATGATAAAACCTCCTTCTTGTAATACATGAAGTGTAAGCTATAATAGGTGACAGCTAGATTGTCACCTATTATAGCTTTGTTCAAAATTTATTTACCTAAAGAGGACTATCATGAACAAAATTGAAAGATTAATATCTATCATAATGATCTTGCTGCAAAAGAATGTGGTATCAGCCACCGAATTTGCAAAATTATTCACTGTGTCAAAAAGAACGATTCTACGTGATATGGAAACACTTGGATTATCTAACATTCCCATTTATTCTATAAATGGAGTGAACGGTGGATACGGGATTATGGATGAATACAAAATAGACAAACGACTTTTAAGTAGCAAAGACTTAGAAAATATACTAACTGCACTCGGTGGATTAGGAAAAATTCTATTTAGTGACGAAGTAGAATCAACGCTTAAAAAGATTGAATCGATGATAGGTTCAACGACTTCGGGAGGTACAATTCAACTGTCTTTTTATAATTGGGATGGTCGTCCTGAAATTGTCCAAATCTTAAAGACTTGTCAGGAAGCAATAGTGCAAGGAAGGTTACTTACATTCGATTATATAGATCGAAGTGGAATCAAGACGAAGAGAAGGGTCGAGCCATACCAGCTTCATTTTAGTGAAATGAGTTGGTATTTGAAAGGATTTTGTTTAGATCGAATGGAATATCGAACTTTTAAACTGTCTAGAACGGATAATCTGAATATCGATATTAAAACATTTGTTGCTAGAGATTATATGACTGACCAGAAAACAAAACAATATTATCAACCGAAACTAATTACAATTAAAGCATTGATCTCACATCGCATAAAAGATCAATTTATTGAAAGATACGGTCAAAAAAGGATTGAAGCCTATAATTCTGAACTCCTAATAGCTGAAATAGATATGCCGCAAAACCACTTTGGATTTCGGTTTTTAGCTAGTTTCGGAACGGATTTGGAAATTATAGAACCTAAAGCATATGTTGAAGAATTTCGAGAGTTTCTAAATGCCATGATAAATAAATATGCCTAAGAACCCATATCGACTTTTTAAAGGATACGTGGATTTCAGTAGAAACAGCAGATAATAAAAGCACGACCAAGTTCAAATTTATTTGGTTTTAACTATCCACTGCTTAATATAAGCTTAATCTCTCTTGTACACCTGCTAAAATTTCTTCTGGCATCTCCTTAACTTTGATATCTCCACCTAAGAAAAGCAACCAATTGGTTATTTCGGTTAATTCTTCTGCATGATGAACGTTGATAAACGTCTTTATAACGGCTGTAGTTTGGTAAGGGTTCGTATAAGAAAGTGAAAGCTTTAAAGGGTGGTATTTCTTGAACTGTGCAATCGCCTTTGGACCAAGTTCAAGGACAAGGTTGATCATTTCTTCCTGCTTACTTAATTTTTCTAAAATTTTTTTCTTACTTACCTTTTTCTTCGTAGGAAAGGTTTCTATATGGGTGAGATTGTCGACAGATAAAATCCGCCGCTTTTCTTCCTCTAAGTCGAAGCCTTCAATGATCCATAGGCTTTTCTCACGATAAAGGTGCAGGAGATAAATGGGATACGACTTTATTTCCCTTTCTTCCTGGACGGTAACCAACAAAGAGCTTTCTATTAGAAGAAGCTGAATGAGTTTTTCCAACATAGGGTGGGGCAGGTCTGAGAGATCAAGCAAGTCGGGATTATGGGGGTTGGTCCCTTCAAAAAGCAATATTTGATTTAAAAGAACAAGGTCATCTTGCTGATTTTCGGAGATGAGGCCCAGTAACTTTTCGGTTAAAGACTGACGGCTCTTTAGATAAGGGAGTTGTTGATTTCGGGTTGCCATAAAGGCGAGAAAAAGAGCTTTAATTTCATTATCCGTAAAGCGGACCGTAGGCAAGACAGAGTTGTTCATGACAAAATAACCCCCATCTCTCCCAACTTCAGCGACAAGTGGCATACCCATAGCTTCAATTTCTCGGATATCTCGAATAGCGGTCGAACGAGAGATGTTAAATTCCCGCATGATTTCAGAAATGGTAAAGTGAGCACGGTTGTTAATATATCTCATGATGATATTAATTCGTTCAACTTTTTTCATCGGGTCCTCCTAAACAGTATCATAATTTGACATGATTTAAGGTTATTATAAACCCATCAAGTGAAAAGACAAATGCATTGATAAATTTAAAGAGGATGGTGTTACGAATGAGTAATTATAATTTTGAAGAAAAAGACAGCTTTATCGTTTTGGGTATTGGAACGGAGCTTAAGAGCAACTACACAGACTATGCTGGTATTAACAAAGAAAAGGCTGATTTTTGGTCGGCTGTGAAAGAAGATGGAAGTCTGGACTCTTTAAAATCAATAGCGACAAATGACTATATTTTTGCCGTGAACGAAGCGGTGAATAACAAGATGATGCATTATGCTGGTGTCATGACAGAAGAAACACTGCCAGAAGCAACCAGAGTGATACAATTCCCTAAAGGAGAATACCTGGTCGTTAAGGGGGAAGGGACGACATCTGATGAGTTAAGTAATAACCTTACTGGCGTTGCTTTTGGTCAAGTTCTTCCAACGGAAACGAATTATGCTTATGTCGGTGGGCCAAATACTACGGTTGAGATGGGACAACGAAACGGCTTGTTATTTGGTGAAATATGGATTCCTGTAGTAAGGAAATAAACTTGAAGGAGAGATCGGAATGTCGTATATCGTTGATTTTAATAATGTATCTACGGTCGGATTAGAGTCTTCACCAGTAGCAGCAGCGCTTGCAGGTTTGCGTGCGAATGAAGCCCGTTATTTTATGAACAAATATAAGCATGAATTTACGGTTGTTCCTGCTAGCGAAAGTCAGGACACCCTTGACTATGTAACACGAATTTTGAAGGAAGAACGTGATATTGAGTTTGCAGCCAAGCCCTTGGAGACGTCAGCTTTTCAAGTAGAAAACATTCGATTTTCCTACGTCTTTTATGAAGATGGTCTTGCTCTCAATGTCATGTATACGGTGGATGACCCTAAGAAGCGGGCCGTGGGTTTTAAGCTTTCTGAGGGGATGGAAGTCCCAGAGGAGTTAGAAGGGAAGTTTAAGTTTGCCAGGCAGAAATCTAAGTTAGCTGGAACCATTCGGGGCTCGTTTTTTGTAATAAAGAGAGAGTATTGAAGGGGATAAGTCGCGTCTTGAATATATCCAACTACGGGAAAATAAAGCTATAGCACTGAGCTATTGCTTTATTTTCATTGGTTTAAACCAGCATCGATTTACGGATTATACAAGATGGATAAACTCGATGTAAACTATAGAGAATGGAATCTGAATTGATGAGGAGGGAACCCCGATGTCTATTCAATTAAACAGTAAGTTCTGTGAAAGCTTCAATATTCGTTATCCAATTGTTCTTGCCGGCATGGCCGGTATTGCAAACATGGCACCACTAGTCGCTGCGGTTTCAAATGCAGGTGGGTTAGGTACGCTAGGCGCTGCGTATATGAGCCCTGAAGAACTAAGAGATGCCATACACGAGATCAAAAAACGGACTCAGGCACCGTTTGCCATAAATGTTTTTGCTCATGTTGGACCGGATCACTATACGAATTTTGATGTGGTAACCGAAGCGTTGACCCCGATTCAAGAGTCCTTGGGTGTGAAGCAGCGTGCTAAAGATGAAATACGTACACCCAATCATTTTGAGGAACAGTTTGGCCTCTTGTTGGACGAAAAAGTTCCGATTATCAGTACAACGTTTGGATTACTTTCTGAGCATCATATGCAGAAGGCAAAATCGTTAGGGATCAAAATCATGAGTAAGGTCACAACGGTAGAGGAAGCTATTCAAGCGGAGAAGCGCGGATGTGATGTCATTGTTGCACAAGGTAGTGAAGCAGGAGGGCATCGAGGAACTTTTGATGTATCATCTCAGCCCAGCGGAGCAAATATCGGAACCATGGCACTTGTCCCACAAATTGTAGATCATGTTCATATTCCAGTCCTTGCGGCAGGCGGAATTATGGATGGCAGAGGACTGGTGGCTTCGCTCGCTTTGGGAGCACAGGGTGTACAAATGGGGACCCGTTTTTTGACATCCGTTGAGTCTGGGGCACATGAGGTATACAAACGTGCGTTACTTGATAGCACAGAGGAAAGCACCGTAATTACGAATGCCTTTTCTGGACGGCCAGCGCGTGGAATCAAGAACAACTTTATACAGCATTGGGAAGCATCCAGTCTTAAGCCGCTAACCTTCCCTACCCAAAATACATTAACTCGCGAAATCAGGAATGCTTCTGCTAAGCAAAATAATCCCGAGTATATGGCCCTTTGGGCAGGTCAGGGAACGAGAATGTTAACAGATAACCACACTGCAGGCGATATCATTAATCAAATTGTAGAAGAGGCCAGAAGTATTATTTAGTACTTGGCCCGCTTAACAATTTGATGACGATCCAGCTACATCTTCACTTGTGGATCATATTTCTGCGGTACTGGTATGGCGTAACCCCGAATTCCACTTTGAACAACTGGATAAAATATTGATTTTTTTTGTAACCGACCATTTGCGCTATATCGTTTACGCGAAGCTCAGAATCCTGAAGCAGTCGGGATGCTTTCTCCAACCGTTTTCTGGAAATGTAGTTTGACACATTTTCGCCCGTCTCCTGTTTGAAAAGTTTGGAAAGATAGACAGGATGGAGATGTGCGACTTTTCCCAGCTCATCCAGGCTAAGGCCGTGTGAAAGGTGGTCTTTGATGTACTTTTGCACTTTGTCGACGATGGTTTGAATGGACATCTGTTTGTTATTCCTGATTCGGCTGACCCTATCGGTGAGGGTCGACCAAAGTTCATCAGGGTCCCGTAGCCGATTGAAAATCCAATCCGCGGTTTCAGATGCATCCCGATTCTTATCCGCCAGATATACATAAAGGATGGTCTCCATGAGAAAGATCGTTTTTTGCTTACTGAGATGGATTCGTTCATATTTTTTGATGATGTTTCCGGCAGACTCCCATTCCCCGCATGACGGAGAAGGGTTAAATAAGCCAATGAAGTCGTCATAGTGTACGTCCTCACTTAGGAAGAACCCGTAGAACATCTGTCGGGTCACCTTTCGATCGGTCAACGAAAAGGGAGGGGACACGACCGAGTGGTCCAGTTGGGTGGTCAGTTCCCCAGCAACTTCTTCAGGAACAAAAGCTGCCAGTTGGGTTCCCGCAGCCCAAACGAGACGATCCAATTTGTCTCCGACAGCACGTTGTAGACTCTCTACATGTTCTTGTGTGAAACCCTCCACCTTGAAGCAGCAAAAACGGTGCCCCCTGAAAAATTCAGTATAAGCATCAAACTCTTTCCTTAAAGCCTCGTTTTCTCCAAGAAGCGATAACAGATACCCCAAACCATCGAAGTTCTCCCATGCGACGGGTTGAATGGGCCTTGTCTTTATAATATTTTTGATGGCTTTAGACATGGCTTTCTCCACATCATCTTTGTCTACAGGTTTGAGCAGATAATCAAGTGCACCTAAACGAATTCCTTGTTGTGCATATTCGAACTGGGAATAGCCGGAAAGGATGATGACCTTGGTTGGCAAGCTATGTTTGTGAATATGTTGCAGCAGATCAATCCCCGAAACCTCGGGCATTCGAATGTCAGTGATCAGAATATCTATTTGGCTTCGATTCAACATATCCCTGGCTTCAATCGAGTTGGTGGTCGTTTCGATCTGATCGATGCCAAAGGTTTTCCAATCGAGCAGGTGCTTCATATACTCAACGACATAATGCCCGTCATCCACGATTAATAATCGCATAAGGTTTCTCCTTTCTCCGCAGGAATGTGGATGTGCAGCAGGACGGACAGGCCGGCCCATTCATTGGTAGAGAATTGCAGTCCACTAAGCTCGCCATACGTATTCTTCAACCGCCGATTGACATTCCAGAGCCCGACACCTTTGGTTCCTTCAGGCTGAGCATTGCTCTCAAGCGTGGCCTCCAGCCCGCGGATGTCTTCCAGCGCAAGACCTTTTCCGTCATCCGAAACCTTGATCGCTATCACAGCTCCCATCTGTTTTACTTCGATCGTTACCCGATGGGCTCCCTGTTGTCCTTCAATACCATGTTGAATGGCATTTTCGACGACTGGCTGGATAATCAGCGGCATAAGGGGAAGGGAAGCCAGCTCCGGCGGCAGATCAATGCTGTACTCGATTTTTTTGCTGAGAGTCATAATAATCAGGAAATGTTCTGCAAACTTGAGTTCGCTTTCCAGCGTGACTTCATGTCGGTCCAATTTGGTTAAATAGCGGTAATATTCGGCTAGATGCTTACTCATGCGCATGACGGCATCTGGAGAAAACTGAGCCACCGACATGATAAAAAACAAACTGTTGTATAAAAAATGAGGATTAATCTGAGCCTGGAGCTGCTGAAGTTCCGCACTACGTCTCAGTTCCGTTTCGGTCTTCAAGGATACGAACAGATCCTGAATTTCGGTAACCATATGGTTAAAGCTCCTGAACAGGCTGTAAAACTCTTTATCGGTATTTTCGGTAATCCGCGTGTTGTGATTGCCTTGCTCGACCTGTGAAAACTTCTTCTCCAATAGACGGATATTACGGTAATAGTTCCGGTAAAACGTAAAGATAACAACCAGACCAAGCGTCAAAACCGCCAAAATGCTGGCAAGGAAAACTTTACGGTTACGGTCAAGTGGTTGCAGAAAATCATTTGTCCGAGTATATGTAATTAGGTAGGTATCCATAGGTTCAATATAACGGGAAAGAACATAGTAATCATCCGAATTGGTATGATAATCGTATTTTATCGTTGCTTCGGTCTGGGAAGAGAGCATAATAGTAATCGCTTTCAACAGATCGTTATCGACATTTTTCTCACTCCATAACTGATGATCGTTAAACAGATAAAAAGCGTTGGAGCTGTCATTGTTCACAGCCTTTTTCAGCAGGCTTTTCAAATAGTCGGTATTCAGCTTTATACCAACCACATACTGAGCCGGTTCATGTTGTCCGGATTTCTGGATGTATGGATAGACAGCAAAGTAATACAAGCTGTCACCAACGATTTGCCATCCCCGTTGCTGCACATTCTTGAACGGAAGCCTCGCCTCCAGCGTAATGTTGGTGGACAGAAACGTCTCTTCAGACTTCCAGTATATGCCGATGGATTCAATGGATCGACTGGACAGAAGCGTTTGCCGCAATCGATCAACGATTTCATTTTTTTTCATTTGGGAATCATAATTGCTCAGCTCAATAACATGGTTCTGATAGAACCGGACATCACTGTCTGCTGCATACTGAACCCCGTACATATTAACCTCATATATAATCCCATCCAGAATGCCTTTCACATAATCAAGCTGGTTTTTGGAAGCTCCGATCAGATTTTCTTCAAGTGTCTTTGAACTCAAACGGTTCATCACGAAGAACAGACTCAACGTCAGCAGCAGAAAAAAAACAAAGAAATAGATAAATCGCTTCATGTACATTTTTCTTATCATATGCCTGTCCTTTCATAACGCAAAACATAGAAGCCAAAAGCATAACGGATTAACTTTAATATAAGCCAAACCCTCCAAAAGCGGAAGGGAGGTCATGATTATAAATGTAAGCGGTTTTAAAATGATTCAGAATGGGGTGATGATCTTGAAATTTTGGCATTTTGGTATGAAAGCGCTTTTGTTAAGCTTTACTGCAAGGATTGCTATCGAAGAGCCGTCATAGAGGAGGTATGCAACATTAACGAGATTGGTTCTGTTACGTCTGCTAAAAAAGCAAATACAAAGGTATCCCAGCCCAATCCAATGAAAAAGGAAATTAGGAAAAATTGGCCTTTGTATGTACTGTGTATTCCGGCTTTTGTGTTTGTTTGCATCTTTTCTTATGGTCCCATGGTAGGTTTGCTCATGGCGTTTCAGGATTACAAACCTTGGCTCGGCATCGGGGGTTCCCGGTGGATAGGGTTGGATAATTTCGAAAGGATTTTCCAGTACAAAGAAGCAACACAAGCGATCGTCAATACGCTGATTATCGCCGTTTCCAAAATTATTGTCGGTATTATCGTTCCCATTGTCATGGCTATTCTGCTGAGCGAAATTCGAAATGTTGGGATTAAAAAAAGTGTACAGACTCTGGTGTATCTGCCGCATTTTTTGTCCTGGGTCACTGTTGCGGGGTTGATGATAGACATTCTCGGATTAGACGGAGGCGTCAACCAAGTTTTGACCCGGATTTTCGGGAACGATCCCATTTACTTTTTGGGTGATCCTGATCTTTTTAGATTCACGGTTGTGGTCAGCGATGTGTGGAAGAGCTTCGGATTCGGCATGATTGTCTACTTGGCAACGATAGCGGGAATCAACCCTTCCTATTACGAAGCGGCCGAGATTGACGGTGCTACACGACGGCAGCAAATCCGATACGTCACCTTGCCTAGCATGTTGCCCATGATTATCGTCATTTCTACACTGAGTCTGGGAAATATTCTGGACGCGGGATTTGATCAGGTATTCAATCTGTACAATCCGCTTGTCTATAGCACGGGAGATATCATTGACACCTATGTCTACCGTTCATCCTTGTTAAGCGGGCAGTACGGGTTCGGAACCGCTGTAGGGCTGTTTAAGTCGGGGATCAGCCTGATCTTGATTGTCGTATCCTACAGGCTGGCCTATAAGTATGCCAATTATAAAATATTCTAACAAGGAGGGGGAGGGATCATGTACCATAAGACAACGGGCTACAGAGTATTCTCATATTTTAATTATGCGTTCATGATATTGGCGGGACTGGCGTGTTTTCTCCCACTGCTGCATTTGCTCGCGCAATCGCTCAGCAGTAAAGCGGCGATTAGCGGTAACATGGTGTCATTTTGGCCGGTTGGATTCAATGTGGACGCCTATGTAAAAACGTTCAACAATTCCAATTTCAACGGTGCCATGCTGACATCCATCACTCGAACGGTTTTGGGGACGTCCATCAGCATGTTCATCCTTACCTGTGCAGGGTATGCTTTGTCCAAGGAATTCCGGGGCCGCAACGTGCTGATGTGGTTTTTTATCTTTACCATGCTCTTCTCTGGGGGATTGATTCCTTCTTACATTTTGGTAACAGCCCTTGGATTAAAGGACACGATATGGGCCCTTGTGTTGCCAGGAGCTTTCGGAGCTTATAACCTGATCCTTCTCGTCAATTTCTTCAAAACCATTCCCAAAGCCTTGGAAGAAGCGGCATTCATTGACGGAGCGTCCTTTTTCGTTATCCTTAGCAAAATTTATTTACCATTATCTCTTCCCGGACTGGCGACCGTATCCTTGTTCATCATGGTGGGACACTGGAATTCCTGGTTTGACGGAATTTTGTACATGTCCGATGCGAGCAAGTATCCACTCGCATCGTTCCTCCAGACGGTTGTGGTGCAGAGCAATATGCAGAATATGGCCATGAGCCAATCTGAAGTTGCAGCCATGTCGGAACAAAGCATCAAGGCGGCCCAGATTTTTGTCAGCACGCTACCCATCATTCTGGTCTATCCTTTTTTGCAGCGATATTTTGTTAAAGGGATTGTGTTAGGGGCTGTCAAAGAATAGGTGCAATGAAGAGATAATCGAATCAATAGAAAACAAAACCAATAGATCGAAGGGGGCATATTTCTATGAAGAAAAGAAACGATTTATGGAAAATGGTAAGTATGGTTATGCTATCGGCCACTCTCGTGGCTGGCTGCAGTGGAGGGGAAAGTGCTTCTGAGACCGCACCATCATCGGTGCTGAAGGACGGGAAATACGATCCTCCGTTTACAATTACAATCGCGAAACAGCAGGACGAGAATGCCGGAAAGTACATCAATGGTGAAAGTTTGAATGACAATGTATTGACCCGCTGGGGCGAACAAAAGCTGGGCATTAAGATCCAAACCACCTTGCTGGGTGGTGACGCTTCCCAGTACAATACCAAGCTGAGGCTCGCGCTGACAGGTTCCGAGAAGCTGCCAGACGTTCTGCCGGTCTATGACACCATGTTGGTCAATGATTTGATTGAATCAGGGCGGGTCAAGGAGATTACGGAAGATATTTCAACCTATATGCCTGACCGGATTAAAGATATATACAAACAATCCCCGACCACCTTCAATCCAGTGGTCAGGGATGGCAAGGTTTACGGGATGGCCATTGCACCGAATTTGACCGAAGGCGAAGTCATGCTGATCCGTCAGGACTGGCTGGACAAGTTGAATCTGAAAGCGCCAACAACAATTGAAGAATTCGAGCAAGTCATCGCGGCGTTCACCAATGAGGACCCGGATGGGAACGGCAAGCAAGACACATACGGCTTTACATTTTCGGGTAAAGATTCCTACAATACGGGCTGGGTCAGCGATCCGGTCATGATTTTCAGCGCATACACGGGCAAGCATCTTCCAAGGCAATGGCATAATGACAACGGCAAACTCACCTATGGATCCGTGGCTGATGGCAACAAAGAGGCACTTGCCAAGTTACGCGATTGGTATGCAAAAGGGTACTTGAACAAAGAATTGGCAACCCAGGGAGCCTGGGACGCACTCTCCGATTTTACCGAAGGGAAGGCGGGTATCATCATAGGCCGTCCTTGGCTTTACGACAGTGTGAAGGACGTGGAGAAAAATATAGAGGGTGCGAAAATCAGTGCTTATCCAACCATTCAAGGCGTGAACGGTGATAAAACCTATCAATCTGCCCAGTTGAACGATGGCGTGTTCATGTTTAACAAAGACTTTCAAAACATGGAAGCATTCTTCCTTTACTACGATAAAATGTACGATGCCGCGTTTAGCACGGGAGATTTCAAATACGGCTACGCTCAGGGATATGATTACGATATCGTTAACAACGAAGTGACTTTCGATCCAACGAAATTCACTACGCCTTTGGAAGCTATACAAGGCGTTGGGAAAATGGCATTCACCAAAAATACGCCGAGCGTCGACGGTCCGGGCAAATCGTACTTTGATCTGGCGACAGGGGCCGAGCACGATACGGGTGTCCTGATTCAAAGCGACTCGAAGGATCAAACGACCAAAGACGGATATCGGATTTCGTATGAAAATAGGGATGTCTTGCTGCCAAATGAGTTTAATGGACCACCCACTCCAACGATGCAGAATGTGTGGGAACAGCTGACCACCATGGAGCAAGAGACATTCACCAAAATCATATACGGTAATGAGCCCATTGAAGCATTTGATACCTTTGTCAAACAGTGGCACGAAAAAGGCGGAGACCAAGTAATCGAAGAAGTTAACGATTGGTACATCCAAGCCAGCGAGACGGATGTCATGGCACTGATGAAATTGAAATAAAAGTGAATTTTAACCTGGATCAGCCTTCTGGCAACAGGAAGGTTGGTCTTCTAAAAAAGGAGATGATGAGACATGATCAAAGGTAAACAGGGGATTGCTATCGTCATTGTATTTTTTTTGTTAACATTTTATATAACGTCCTCAGCTCAAACCGTTCACGCTGCTAGTGAGGAGACTAATATTGCTGCAACACTGTTTATGTTGAAAAACGAATCCGAAGTATCCAATGCCAAAATACATTGGGCATCTGTTGACGGGGCGACCGAATATGAGTTGCTCAGATCCGAGAACAATGAACCCTATGTATCATTGCAGACCTTAACCGGTACAACGACGGATGATTATGACCTCAACATAGGTAACACGTACAGGTATCAAGTGAAGGCATACGGCGGTAATTCCTTTTTAACCTCTGCCGTTTCGCCCGAATATGCGCCTTACATCCTCCCCACAAACCTCACAAGTTTTGATAATACAACGAAATCAACCCTGAACCTCCCGAATGAGCTTAAAGTTGGGGATACCTATTATAGGTTCAACTTTGTGCAAAAGGCATCAGGCGGTTTTGGTGAAATGATTCAACAGACGTCAACCGATGATATTACCTATGGTAATGACAAAGTGGTGCTTTCCTATACGGATCATCCGGATCTGGCCAATTCTAAATTTGAGGGGATCAATATCCTTTACCATGCTCCCACGAATAAATTTGTTTTTTGGGCTCACTATGAAAACAGTACTGACTACACGCTTGCCAGGGTATCTGTGGCTTCGGCCAAGCCTGGAGAAGACTTCACATTTCACAAAAGCTTTCGACCAGAAGGGAATGAGTCTAGGGATATCTCGATTTTCAAAGATGATGATGGTTCCGCTTATTTGATCTCAACAGCGAATAATAATTCGGACACCATATTGTATAAGTTGACCTCCGATTGGCTGGATGTGGATCATCAAGTTTCTGTTATATATCAGAATCAACACAGGGAACTGCCAAAGGTGATTAAAAAAGATGGCATTTATTATTTGTTTTCTTCCCAAGCTGCAGGTTGGTATCCAAGCATACCGATGTATTCCTCAGCAACTAGCATGGATGGAGAGTGGTCTGAACTACGAGTAATCGGCAACACGTCGACCTTCTCTGCGCAATCGGGTTCCGTTATGCGGGTGAAGCCAAACACGGGTGACAACGTGGTTATGGTTGCTTATCGCTGGATGTTCGGCTGGGCAGGTACGCAAAACGGAACAACGGAGGAACGTTTGCTCCCCGTTTGGTTCTCCAGTGGTTACGCATTCTATGATTATTTTGATCAAATTCTGTACAATGCTGACGATGATGTGATCGTTCCCGTTCAGAACGGAAAACTGCTGTCGCAAGGTAAACCTGCAGCAGCACAAACTGCTTCGGGAACTACCCCGGCAAGTTATGCGAATGATGGTAACTATCAAACCGAATGGGTAGGCACAGGCAGCTCCTGGCCACATTGGTGGAAGGTAGACCTCGGCTCCGTTCAACAAATTAATAACGTGCAAATCTCCTGGTGGATGCAAAAAGGCTCTGAGGGATTTTACAAATATAAAATTGAGACCAGTACGGATAATGTAAACTGGACCGTGGCTTTGGACCGAACCAATAATACATCTTACGGCTTCACCTCTGATCATCTCTCAACTACGGCTAGATACGTAAGAATTAATATGGTCGGTGCGACACTTCATAACAACCCGAACAACTGGTATACACCAAGGCTGTGGGAAGTGAAGATATTTGGAGCCGAAACGGACTAACGATACTCTTGAATGTGAAAATGAATAGAAGAGAGGTAGCTGTGTGAATACAACATTAACCAACGGTACTGTTTGGGAGGATTCTAAAGGTCAGCCAATCCATGCCCATGGTGGACATATTCTATTTCATGACCATTTTTATTACTGGTATGGCGAAGATCGCAGAGACGATATTTATGTCAGTTGTTACCGTTCCAAAGATCTATTCAACTGGGAGTTTCGAAATCATATCATAACAACCTCTACTCCAGTTGCACCCATTCGAGTTCGGACGAATCTGAAATTATTGAGCGACAAAGGTGGAAAGGTGAATCTCGAACGCCCTAAAGTGCTTTTCAACTCGGTGACGAAGAAGTTTGTTCTCTGGGTTCACTATGAGAATGGGGAACATTACAATGATGCTGCATGCGCCATTGCCACATCGGATTCACCGGATAGTCATTTTGTTTATCATGGCAGCTTTAATCCTTATGGGTATATGTCGCGTGACTGTACGCTCTTTCAGGATGATGACGGGACAGCATACTTTATTTCAGCTGCCAGAGACAATGCGGATCTTCACATCTATCGTCTGCAGGAAGATTACCTTAATGTCGAACGTCTTGTCGGGAAGTTGTGGCAGGGTGAATATCGGGAGGCGCCGGCCGTCTTCAAACGAAACGGAAAGTACTATATGCTGAGTTCGTTTTGTACCGGCTGGGACCCGAATCAAGGTAAATACGCGATGGCGAATTCCATGGATGGACCTTGGGGAATGCTCAGCGATTTTGGCGATGAAACGACATATCGAACGCAGCCGGCATTTGTACTGAAGAGATCAGAGCAGGAGTACTTGTACTTTTCGGATCGTTGGAACGGATCAGATTACTTTCAATCGAGCTATGTGGTACTGCCTATTGAATTCAATGGGGACATTCCGATTCTGAATATTTATTCCACGTTATCTTTTGAAAGGGATGCAAATTCGATTGCGGGTCATTCGTAAAAAAACCAATTAGGTGGTCGGAAATCAGATAGACGATAACGCCGAACACAAGAGCTAAGGCTAAGATCACTTTAATCGTAAATCCAATGGTTTGTTTCATGCGTAATTTATTTGCTGTAAAAGAGAAGGCAATCAACGGCACGACTCCCTCACATAAGCCCATCAAAATAAACTCAGGAAATTGTAATAAACGTGATGAGATCCCGTAAGCCGCTAAGGCCTGATCCCCATATTCGACAAGTAAGTGATTAAAAATAAGCGACATTGCGCCCAAAAAGATACTCATAATAAAGACGGGGACTCCGATTTCGAATACATTGCTCAAAATATCCTGGTAGCGTTGAACCACTTTATGGAAAATGTTAAGAATTGGCTCTTATATCCCATATGAAAGGCGTAGAATACACTTGCAACCAGGTTAGAAATGACGGTAGCCGACGCCACGCCGATCACACCGCAATGGAGTACGAAGACGACTAGCGCATCGAGAATAATATTCACGACAACACTAAGAATCATGCCGATCATCGACGTGATAGCTGCCCCTTCCGAGCGCACAATATTCTCCAGCGTGGAGAATAATACGACGAATGGCGAACCAATAAGCATAACCGTGACATAGTCCTTCGTGAAGCCAAAAGAATTAGGCGTTGCCCCCAGGCCGTGAACGATGGAATCGATCAAGGGGAGGCCGACGGCCATCACGATCAGGCCGAGAACCAAACTGCTGTAAAAGGCGAATGAAGACACATGCTTTACATCATCATATTTTTTTCTCCTAGTAAACGGGAGATGAACGTACCGCTGCCCATACCAATCAAATTGCCTAGCGCCATGATAATCGCGAATAACGGAAAGGTTAGGACGAGTGCGGTTAACATCAAAGTACCGAGAATCGCACCCAGGAAATAGGTATTTAAGATGGATGGAGCAGAACCCCGACGAATTGGGGTCTTGCTTGCAGCATGAAACAGGCCCTTCCGCTTTTTTGGGCGGAAGGGCCTGTTTCATGTGAATTGAGCAGTTATATGGTTGTTATTCAACATGAGAAACGGCGATCAAGATCAAGAGCCTTTGCAAGGTAAGGCTGCTTTATTTTGTTCTTTCCGCCAACTTACGAATGGACTCCATGTCTTGATCGGTTAACAGGTCTAGAAAATGCTTGCGTATTGCCTGCGAGACGATGGGGAGGGCTTCATTCAACGCTGACTGCCCTGCGGCAGTAATAATGACTTGAACACCGCGATCCGTGTCTAGCGGTTTCCTCAGAACAAGGCCACGTTTCTCCATCCGCGTTAGATGATGGGATAGTCGACTTTTATCCCAGTCCATCGAGTCCGCCAATTCCTGTTGGCGAAGCTTTCCATCCCCAAATTGAACCAACCGGTCCAATACTCCAAAATCACCTTCAGACAATCCTGTGTGTTCTGACATCTCTTTTACAACGCGTCCGAAGATTCGTTTGAAGGAGCCTTTCCACATATTCCATATTTTCATTTCTTCTTCGTTCAGTTCGTTCGTATTCATACGACTATAATATCATGGTTGACACATCAACCACAAGTTTGTTATAGTGTATTTACAGGTTGATATATCAACCGATAAAAGGGGGCACTGGTTCAAGGTTGATATATCAACAAACTTAAATATAGAAGGAGTTTGTTATTATATGGAATATGTGAAACTTGGTCAGAGCGGATTGGATGTTTCGACGATAAGCCTCGGTACCATGAGCTTCGGTGTACCTGAACGAGGCAATGCCCCATGGTCGTTGAATGAAGAGAACAGCAGACCGATTATTAAAAAAGCCATCGAATTAGGCATTAATTTTTTCAGTACGGCCAACATGTATTCCGATGGAACAAGTGAAGAAATTCTTGGACGCGCCTTGAAGGACTTTGCTTGTCGTGACGAAGTCGTCATCGCCACAAAGGTATTCGTTCCGATGCGAAAAGGTCCGAATGCGATGGGGCTTTCCCGAAAAGCCATCATGACCGAAATCGATAACAGCCTAAGAAGGCTTGGAACGGATTATGTCGATCTGTACCAAATCCATCGTTGGGACCCCACTACACCAATCGAAGAGACCATGGAAACCCTTCACGATTTAGTCAAGTCGGGCAAGGTCAGATACCTCGGGGCATCCTCCATGCTGGCTTGGCAGTTTGCAAAAGCCCAATATGTCGCGGAGCGCCATGGTTGGACACGCTTCGTTTCCATGGAAAATAGACTGAACTTGCTCTATCGGGAAGAAGAAAGAGAAATGCTTCCGCTATGCAAAGATCAGGGAATTGCCGTCACTCCGTACCTGCCTCTGGCCGCAGGCCGGTTAACCAGGGATTGGAATGACCAGACCGCACGATCGGAGAGTGACCAGGTAGCCAAGGCACTGTTTGTGAAAACGGAAGAAGCTGATCGCAAAGTGGTTGAGAGAGTTGCAGAAGTTGCAGCTAACCGAGGAATTCCGCGCGCGCATGTGGCTCTTGCATGGTTGCTTCAAAAAGAAGGGGTCACTGCTCCGATTATCGGGTCGACCCAAACAAGCCATCTCGAAGACTCGGTTTCGGCATTGTCGGTTCAATTGACACAAGAAGAAATCACACGTTTGGAAGAACTCTATATCCCTCATCCATTAGCATAAAATACGGATACCAACCAAAGCCGCTAAATTAGCGGCTTTTACGTATTTAAGGATCAAGTTCTTGTCTCAATCCCGAGAACAAAATCTTCGTTCTTGTGAATGTGTAGAGGAAAAAGCTAAGACATACTTACTTCTGTGATACAAATAATATATTTGATTCTAACTGATGCATCTGATGCAGAATTCAATTAGCTTATTTCATGATATTCACTTGTATTAATTCACTATTAAGGAAACTATTACAGAGTCAAATATTACGATTTGATCCTCATGTGTGTTGGCCGGGAAACTTGAAGGGTAGAATACGATTAACGTTAACCCGCAACACCTCGGCGGAATTTCTTTAGTCGCAAGCGGAACTTAAATCCGCTTTTGTGGACACCGGAGTTATTTAAGGTAAGAAGCACAGCAGTCTGTTCTAATTTTAAACTCGACGTTTTATGCCCTTTTTTTGGACAAACTTCTCCAGAACCGAAAAATCCTCTGTTACCTTCTTAAAAGGCAACGTTTCCAGCACCTGTTCACGGTAATTCTTTTTTGCCACTCCGCTGAGACGGGAGTCCAGTATGCTGAGTATGCCAAGGTCCGTTTCACTGCGAATCAAGCGTCCAGTTCCTTGCCGTAACCGGAGAAGCATATCCGGTACAAACACCTCCATAAACGGATTCTTCGTTACAGATGCCTTATATTCATAAATAGGATCCGAAGGAACAGAGAAGGGCAGCCGGAAAATAATGACCTGCGACAGGTCTGGGCCCTCGATATTCACACCTTCCCAGAATACACCGGTACTTAAAAGTACCCCTTTGCTTTTCCTGAATTCGGCGATGACACCGTCCTGGGAAGATCCCTCTTTTTGAACATGGACTGCCCATGTATACTCATTAGTTCTTGAAATCAACTTCTTATGAATGTATTTCATGTCCTCCTTTGCTGAAAAAAGGACGAGAGTTCTTCCTTCTGTCAGATTACAGAGCTCAATCACTTCGTTGTAGGCTGCTTCAAGATAGTTTTCGCGCTGATCATGGTGGTAATAAGGAACTTTGTTCGAGATGTACATCATGGCATGGCTGGTGTAGTCAAAAGGGGAGGGCTTGCGATCCATAAATTCACCCTTATAACCGAGGGAGTGCGTCAAATAAGAGTATTGTTCCTCCAACGTATCCCCGCCCTGACACAGCGTTGCCGACGTGAGGATAACAGGCGCCTTGCCATTAAATAAAGCGTACTTCAGAAATTGGCTTATATCTTTGGGACAAATGCTGATCGTGGCCACTCCCAGGGGACTGCTTGCCCAAATGAGATCGTTGTCCTCTATTTCAGCCAAGACATTGATGAGGGTAATAAGCCCGTTTATGGCCTCAAAAGCGTCATCAATCTCCCGCTCGTGGCGGGAGGTCAAAATGGAAAGGCGTAGACTGAGATCTTTCAAATCGTTCGATACTTGGCTTAATGGTATTCCTTTGATTCCTGACACTTTTATACGGTCGCTATCCTGCTTGGCATGGTGGAGCAGATCAGCGTTTATCTGTTTAAAGATTCGTTCAATACATTTTTTTATAAACTTGGATTGTGAAAAGAGACTTTTATCCCCGGATTGCTTCGTGAGAAGCTGCACAGTGGTATCCAGAGTGCGGCATACTCCCCGATAAGTGAACTCGAGCGTTCTTGCATCTCGAACTTTTGCTTCCAGATTATGCGCTTCATCAATGACGATCAGAGCAGGCTGCTCCGAGATAATGCTCTTGGTTCCTTCTTTTTTCTTCATCAAATCCCGTATGAGCAGGTCCTGGTTCACGATAATAAAATCAATTTCATGAGCCTTTGCATTCAATTTAGCTCTCATATCGTAAAACAAGCACGCATTTTTATGATGGCAACGTTCAAATTTGCAATCATTCACGGAAACGTTGGACCACTCGGCATCACTTATTCCACCTTTAATATCCGCTCTTTCATCAATTTCAAAATCTAAAATGCGCTGGGCAAGGGTAGACAGTGAGGAGTCCGGATCATCAGGTCTGATCCATTCCGCCGCCCTGCTTCGGCAGGCATACTGGCCCATGCCTTTCCCCACGACGGAGCGAACGGTTGTGAATCCCAACCGGCTACCAATGACCCTTAAATCTTTATGTATCTGCTCCGACAGCTGAATGGAGGATGTAGCTATAATGACCGGTTTCTGCGACATTTGATTCGTGAGCAGGCTTGGGATCAGGTACCCAAAAGACTTGCCGATTCCGACACCAGCTTCAATCATGGCGTTATGCCCATGGATGTAAGCATCGGCTATATCGAGAGACATTTCTTGCTGCCCGATTCGCTCTCTAAGGCCAATTCGAGGGAACCGATCATAAATTCGGAAGATAGCGTCAACCAAAGATCGTTCGATTTCCCTTTTCGATTCCCGCTTATTTATCTTATAGAGTTCATTTAACCAGTTCATAATGATCGCCCCCCTTCCAAATAAATGATCCTCTTGTAAGGAATTTTTTAGTCAAACTGTAATTATCTTAGATGCTGAGATAACAGTCAAGTGTTCATAGGGGGGATAAGTACCAGAGCGATAAAAGCAGCGAGCAAACGCAACAAAACGTATAACAATAGCGTCTATTTATCTTACATAGAACAGCAACAGGAGTGAAACAGATGCAACAAAAAATGATAGCGATATTCGGTGCAGTTCTCGGTTCTATGCTCATATGGGCAGGAAGTGCAGATGCGGAAGCACGTTTTACGGATCTACAGCATTCAAAGTGGGCAGAAGATGGTATCGAGTATATGGCCAAACGAGGAACAGTCGCAGGATATGGAAATGGGATATTTAAGCCCCAAGGGCTGGTAACAAGAGCGCAAGCCGTCACGTTTATGGTGCGGGAGCTTTATCCTCAACAGCTAGAGAAACCGGTGGAAGGTAAGACTTATTCGGATGTTCCGACAACGCACCCCTTTTATCGGGAAATCGCGTTAGCATCAAAAAACGGACTTGCCAGCGGATTTCCGGGCGGCTCTTTCCGTCCGGACGCACCGCTTAGCCGTGCCGAAACTGCGGCATTCCTTACGCGTGCGTATTCACTCTTGGAAGGCAAGCAACCAGCCAATTGGTCAGATACGAAAAAACATTGGGCTGAAGCGCCCATTCTTATTTTGAGCTCAAACGGTTTGGTTGGCGGATATTCGGATGGTACTTATCGTCCGGATCAAACGGTCACGCGAGCGGAATATGCAGTATTTATGTCACGGGTGATTCGGTTTGAACGCGAAGCAGCCATTCGTACACAAGATTGGGATAAGCTGATATCCTATATGACCGTAAGCGAGCAAGTCGGCCAAATGCTTATGCCGGACATTAGGCAATGGAACGGTAAAGTGACTACGACCGTTAATGAAGGACTGAAGCGCAGCATCCATGATCAAGATTTGGGCGGACTTATTCTTTTCGACAAAAATATTGTAGATGTAAGGCAGCTTACAACGTTCACACATGATCTGCAAAGGGAAGCCGGAGATATTCCTTTATTTCTTAGCATCGACCAAGAAGGAGGCGTCGTTAAGCGGATACCGGGCGGGACGAATCTGCCGGGGCAGATGGCGCTTGGCGCAACGGGAGATACAGCACTAGCTGAAGCGGCTGGTCAGCTGACAGGGGAGGAGCTGAAGGCACTGGGTCTGCAGATCAACTTTGCGCCGGTGCTCGACATTAACAGCAATCCCGACAACCCAATTATTGGCATACGATCGTTTGGCTCAGACGCGGATTTGGTGACGCGGCTTGGTCTCGCAACGATAAAGGGACTACAGCAATCAGGGGTGATCGCGGCAGTCAAGCATTTTCCAGGCCATGGGGATACGACTGTAGACTCCCATCTCGGTATGCCGGTACTAACCCATAACCGCGCGAGGCTTGATGCGGTAGAATTAAAACCATTTCGGGATGCGATTGAAAACGGGGTAGAGATGATCATGACTGCGCACATTGCTTTCCCTGCCATTGATAACGAGCATGTCACTTCACTCAAAGACGGAAAGAGTGTGCCCATACCTGCCACCTTATCCAAAAAGGTGCTGACCGGACTGCTTCGGGGGGAGCTGGGATACGAAGGTCTGATCATTTCGGATGCCTTTACCATGAATGCGATCGCGGAGCATTTTGGAGAGAATAAAGCCGTGGAACGTGCTGTTTCCGCAGGTGTTGATATCATCCTTATGCCAAAAGATTCGACAGCTGCACATCAAACGCTGGTGAACGCAGTGAAGAGCGGGAAGATCCCGGACGAAACCATTCATGCTTCAGTGAAACGAATTTTGGAGCTGAAAGCCAAATACGGTTTGTTTGAACGCAGCCAGACTCTTGCGCAAAAACTAACCGAGATTAACGGAATCATTGGATCGAAGCAGCATCGGGCGGTGGAACAGGAAATCGCCGAGCGAGCGGTCACTGTATTGGCCAGCCGCGAGGGTGTACTTCCGGATCAAATTCAGCAAGGCGACCGGGTCGTTATTCTCGCAGCCGAACAGGCACAGGCACAGCAGCTTGAAAAGCAACTGATACAGGCTGCCAATAATCTATCCCTAAAGACAGAAATTTCTCTTATTGGACAAGGGAAGACGAATCAAGAACTTCAGGCGATTGCACAAGCCGACTACGTCATTCTCGCATCTTACCAGTTCCGTAACGTGGCCAGTGAGTTCGGTTGGTCCAATTATCAAACCTTAATTGATACGATGAACAGGCGTAATCAGCGATACTCCCTATTATCGCTTGGCAACCCATACGAGATGATTTATTTGCAGAATGTGCGATCAGGGCTTGCCGTGTATGGAAAGCAGGAGCCCAATACGACAGCAGGGATCAAAGTGCTGGTTGGCCAACGGAAAGCTGGGGGCAAGTTACCTGTGAGAACTGGAACGTAACCGGAAAGATTTTTGAGGGAAAAGCGCTTGATGGAGGAGCGGATACTCAGATTATCGCGAAACAGGGTGATCACCACCAGAGCGAACAGGGCCACCAGTGCTTTGTTCGCTTTTCTTAATCAACGGATGGAATAGATTAATTCAAATTTTTGTAATAAACTAAATGGTCTGTCCACTCATTATATTCGTGGATAAACCCTTTGCGAACACATTCAAATTCCATGCCCACACTTTCTGCAAGTTTCATAGAAGGTGTATTATCCAAATTTATATGGGCTTCTATACGGTGGAATTTCAAATGTTTAAATGCAATATGAAGAGCTTCATTTACGGCTTCTTTGCCGTAGCCTTTTCTCCAATACTGACTATGGATAGTATATCCGAAGCTTCCCCATTGAAAATCAGCTCTTCCTAAGGTTGCGATATCAATCATACCCAGATGTGTACCATCTTCCTTTCTAAACACACCAAATACATAAACGGCATCTGTACGCGCTAACTCTTGGTGTCGATCCACCAGATGATGAAACCAATCCAATGTACATTCAGTCATATCCATTTTCCCTTTATCGTGGCGTTGTTGGGACCATAGGATACCTTTGATGAGAACAACAACAAAAGAAACATCCATTTGATTAGAAATCACAGTTCGAAAAAGGGAGGCTAGACATCTTTGCAACAATTAGTTTAATGGTAAAATAGTTAAAATGGTTCATGTTGGAGGATGCTCATGTATAAACTGATGATCGTAGATGATGAACTGCTAATGCGGGTTGGAATTCGTTCCATGCTGAATTGGGAAGAGTACAATTTCTATGTTGCTGGTGAAGCGGGGAACGGAAAGGAAGCGTTGGAACTCGCACTGGAAGTGAGCCCTGATCTAATTATTACGGATATCAAGATGCCAATCATGGACGGGCTAGAGCTCATACAAGAGGCATCTTGTTTACTGAAAGACTGCAAATATGTCATCCTGAGTAATTTTGACGAATTCCATTATGTAAAAGAGGCGTTGAAGCTTGGCGCTGTAGACTACTTGATTAAAAGTGAGATTACAGAAACCGCTCTAATCGATCTCCTTGCCACCATTGAAGAGAAACTACAAAGTGAACGTGGCAGTCAGACCAACGTACCATTTATGACACATGATTATTCCAAGAGCCTGAGACATCTAAAGGATAGCTTCTTCCAAGATGTTGTAAGCGGATTCATAAATGAAAAGGATATGGTTTCCAAAGCTGAAGAAATGCATTTTCGTATACGATCAGACAAGTTGGTCGTCATCCAGTTTATTGTGAACTATTACGAGGAAGCGAAGAGGAAATATGTCGAGAAGGGGGAAAAACTACTTCGATTCTCTATTCTGAATATTATGGAAGAGATCATTCCATCCAAATGGGAGAAAGAGATTTTCGTGGAAAGCTCATCTGAATATTGGGTTATTGTCAATGTTCTTCCTGAGAGTGAGTCCGTGCAAGCCGATCTAAACAAACTATGTAATAAGCTTCTGTCTTCAATCAAGGATTTTATGAATCTGTCACTCACAGCGGGTGTAAGTACAATCGTTTCCGGTTTCCATGGCATAAGAAAGGCATGTCAAGAAGCGGAATTCGCCCTAAGGCAAAGTTTCTTTAAAGGCAGCAACCAAATACTGTACTACGCGGACGTGATTCAAGCTCCAGCTCGGAAAGAAGTGAATGGAATGCTCAGTCCAGAGCAAGAACGAGATTTCCTCAAATTATGGGTGAGTAAAGACAACAAAAAGGCGGAGGGTTTCCTTGAAGAAATTCGCTCTGATCTGGAAGTGCAACGAGCAGATGAGAGCAGTATTCGCAAGCAATATATCATGGTGATGGAAACCATACACTCCCATCTGTCACGGGCTACTGAAAGAGGTAAACCTTCATTTACGCAGAGATCGCCTTACGAAATCGTTTTGAAGGGAGAGTATTGGGAGGATATTCACCAAGATATGCTGGCTCATATCGCGTATTACTTTAAAACCGATTCCCTGATTATGCAGGAACGTTCCTACACAGACCTCGCAATTGAGCTGATGGACAAGTATTATGCCGAGGATATTTCGTTACAAAGTATCGCTAGCCAAATCAGTGTCAATCCTTCATACCTCAGCCGATTGTTTAAGCAGGAAAAAGGAGAGAACTTTATCACGTACTTGACACGAGTCCGGATTGAACATGCCAAGGCTTACCTATTGAGCAGGGAACTGAGAGTATATGAAATCGCTGACAAGGTGGGCTACCATAATTACACGTACTTCAGTAAGATTTTCAAAAAATCGGTAGGATTCACTCCTGAGGAATATCGAGAACGACAGCAGGGATTAATGTAATCCGTGAATAGAGGTGCAGCATATGAAGCATGCCCGGCTCTTACGAATCAAGTACAAAATCATGGTGATATGCATTACAGTCATCATTCTTCCAGTACTTGTGATGACGATTAGTTCGTATTACTCCTCTGAGCGATTATTGGCACAGAATTACACAAATCTGCTCACGGATCTGTCCAAGCAGACGAATATTCGCATCGACGAGTTCCTAAAGGAAATTGAAAAAATCACGCTGCTTGCCAGTAATGGACTTAGCAACAATTTATCTGCAACCCATGAAGGTAGCTTCCCGATCCAGGATTTCCTGCGAGAGGGTGATGAACAAAATGAGATTGCGGCATACAATATTTTGATGAATTATATCATGATGAAGGATCGCGTATTTTCCATCTACCTCTATAATTTGAACGGGGGACAAGATCTGTTCGTCAGTCCTAACCAACCTATTGACCCAGACTTCAAAGTGGCGAACGAATTATGGTTTAAAAAGTTCATGCATGATAATGATCGAACCATCACGTTGACAACCCGAATCGATGAGCAATTGGCGAATAAAATTCTGGCAGTGTCACACGCTCGTAAAATTCATGATGTGGCTAGCGGTGAACTGCTTGGCGTGATCGTGGTCAGTATTGATATAAAGTTCATCGAAATCGTTAATCGTAACTTGCAGGAAGGGCTACGTTCCAGGTTCATGATTGTCGATGAGAATGACAAGATTGTATATAACGTGAATGACCGATTAATCGGTACATTGTTCCGGGACAACGTTCGTCCACCCGAATCATTGAATGTTGTCGTGACCAGTCCACTTAGTCAACAGAAATGGACAACATACTTATACATGCCATTGGACGAGCTGACTGCCGACGGCAAAATATTAGGGCATAATCTGGTGACACTGGCCATTGTCCTGGTTCTTTTTGCTGCCATCATTTCGATTTTTCTATCTCATGTCATCACCACACCCATAAAGAAACTGCTGCGCAATATCGCCTTGGTCGAGAAGGGGCAGTTTGAACAAGTCGAACATATTCGTTCTCGCGATGAGATTGGACATTTATCGGTTCGATTTAACAAGATGTCACATGAATTGAAGCGTATGGTTGAGCGGATGCAGCAGGAAGAAATAGAGAAAGCAAAGGCCGAGATGCGTGCGCTTCACGACCAGATCAAGCCTCATTTTCTGTATAATACACTGGGTTCAGTGAAATGGATCGCCTCCATGCAGCAGGCTGACAAAATCGTAGAAATGACAGATGCATTAATCTCAATGCTTCGTTATACAACAAGATCCGATGGAACCCTTGTAACGATTCGTGAAGAAATCGATAATATAGCGAATTACGTGACGATCCAGAATGTTAGGTACTACGACTGTATTCAGATGAAGTATGAGATTGAGGATAGACTGCTCGATTATCATATGCCCAAAATGATCCTGCAGCCCATTGTGGAGAATGCGATCTTTCACGGTCTGGCCGAACTCGAAGAAGACGGAGTCATTACCATTCGGATTCAACCACGGGGCAGAGATATTGTGATCGAAGTCTGCGATAATGGCATCGGTATGGATCAACATACGATCCAGAACTTTATGGAAGATAAGCTCGAAGCAGACAAAGGAACAGGAATTGGCCTGCATAATGTGCAGCGGCGTATTCAACTTCATTTTGGCAAGCCTTATGGAATACAGGTGGCTAGTCAGATTGGCGAAGGTACCACTTTTACCATGCTGCTACCTGCCATCATAGAAATAACTTAGTCATACATGGATTGATGCATACGTTTGCCATAGTAGAACGATTCCAACTATGTTTCAGAGGGTGAACACACCAAAAGAGCTTGCAGGATTAACTGCAAGCTCTCCCTTTTAATTATCCTTTGACGCTACCGAGTACCAAGCCCTTGGTAAAATATTTTTGCAGGAACGGATAAACGAGCAAAATCGGAATGGCACCCAAGAACATTTGAGCAGCGCGTCCAGTTCTGGCGTTCATCATAGATAGCAGTTGAGTATAATCCGAGCCAGATTTCAGCATGATTTGTTCAAAGCTCTGCAGCAGGGTCTGCAGGTAGCTTTGTAATGGATAATTGGCTGGATTGTTCATATAGATAATTCCATCGAACCATGAATTCCAATGGCCGACGATACTGAACAAACCGACAGTTGCGAGAGCGGGCTTGAGGAGCGGCAGTAGAATACGAAGCAATACCTGTACAGGCCCGGCACCGTCGATAATCGCTGATTCTTCAATCTCCTCTGGCAAACCTCTAATGAAATTCATAAGAATAATCATACTAAACACAGGCAGAGCTCCGGGCAGAATCAGAGACCAAATCGAATCAATTAAGCCCATTTTGACGACTACCAGATAGGTAGGAATTAATCCTCCACTAAATAACATGGTCACAATAAAAAATCCCATATAGATATTACGGCCCATCAATTTTTGTTTTGATTTGGATAATGGATAGGCGGTGAGTACGATCAAAACCAGATTCACAAACGTTCCGAGAACGGTTCGTTGGATTGCAACCCAGAGAGAGGAGAAAAATGACCCTCCAGTTAATGCAAATTCATAAGCCTTAGTCGTGAATTCAACTGGCCAGAACGTAACACTTCCCGCGGACACAGCGGAACTGCTACTGAATGAAACAGCCAACAGGTTGATAAATGGAAGGATACAGAGCAGGGAGATTAGAAGCAATATGGTGTAGTTTAGGATATGGAATAAACGCCTGCTCATACTTTTATCATAGATCATAATGATAGTTCCTCCTTAGAAGATACGATACCCTGCTACCCTGTAAGCCAGGAAGTACGATACGGCAACGAGAACACTGGAAATGATGGATTTAAATAATCCGACAGCGGTACCAATCGAATACTGTGCCTGCTGAATTCCCAGACGGTATACATAGGTATCAATAATATCTCCAGTCTGATACACGACAGGCGAATACAGGTTATAGATTTGGTCGAATCCGGCATTGAGGACGTTACCAAGTGACAACACAGTCATTAAGACAATCGTTGGCATGAGGAGGGGCAAAGTAATGTAGACGGTCTGCTTCCACCGTTTGGCTCCATCAATTACCGCGGCCTCATATAGCCCAGGGTCAATACTAGTTAGGGCTGCTAGATATACAACCGTTCCGAATCCAAAGCCTTTCCAGATATCACTCACGATCATAGTCCAAGGAAATATGGACGGTGTGCCCAGAAAAGAGATAGGTGCAATCCCGAATACGCCTAGAAATGTGTTGATGATGCCGTCGGAGCTAAGTATATCCAGCATGATGCCGGCCATAATGACCCAAGACAGAAAGTTCGGAATATAAACCAGGGTTTGAAAAGTGCGTTTGATACCACTGTTCAGGACTTCGTTAAGCAGTAATGCGAAAATAACGGGCACGATAATACCGCCGATAATCTTGAAGACGGACATATAAAGCGTATTCCAAATGGTTCTTACGAAGTTCGGCTGACTAAATACATGCGAAAAATTGTCCCATCCGACCCATGGAGAGTTAAAGCCGAGACCCGGATTGTATTTTTGAAATGCAATAATAAGCCCATAAAAAGGGATATAACTAAAGATGAAGACCAAGACTAGGCTCGGGATCAACATGAGATGGTAGGGACTCTGCTGTTTCCATTTTCTCAGCATTCATTATTCCTCCGTTCTTGGCAAAAGCACTTCTATTTTCCGTAGGCGTCATTGACTGCCTGGGTTGCTTCATCGCCTCCGGCTGCTCGCCAATTCTGGACGATAATATCAAAATAATCAATACTTTCGCTGCCCATGATGATCTTGGTGAAGCCTTCGGTCAGGATATCGTCCAGCGTTGTGCCATAACTCGACAGCACCTCCGGTGAAACACCCCATAGAGCCGTCTTTGTGTAGTTCTCGCTATCAAGCACTTTCTTAGCCAGACCATACGCATTCTTTGGAGCACCTTGTTGCAAATAATCACCGACTGCTCCCGGTGTTGCATTATTCATAAACTCAACACTGTTGTTATATTTCTGCCACATACCCGAAGTTGTGAGTCCACTGGTATCTTTGGATTGAAGGGCTGCTGATACAGCCTCGAACTGCTCGTAGTCGGAATTTGGATTAAGTACACGAAATGCCCCGACCACATGGGCAATATCATTGTCCAGCAAAGCGGATAGCGTTTCTGTGGACTCCTTGCCAGTGCCTTCATCAACGATATAAGCATAGTCGTTCAAAATCTTAATTACTTCTTGAGGGCTCTTGAATCCCTTTTTCATGACTATATAATTGTTGTTGGCGAAGAAGATGGATTGTTTCGCTTCCTTACCATCGATGGTAGGGATGATATACGGATAAAAGATCGCATCCTTACCCAGATTGGCTACCGTATCGACACCAGGATTATAACCCCACCACTGGTAATAAGGCTGTACGCCCACTTTGCCGGCTACGATATCCGCGTTCATCGCATTAAAGTCTTTGATTGCAAATTCCGGATCAATGATGCCTTGCTTGTACCATTCCGACCACTCAGCCAGTGCATTCTTCATTTCAGGCTGGACTGAGCCATACACTAATTTTCCACTGTTATCCTTCATCCACATATCCGGATGCGCATTCCATGCAATGGCGAGCAGGTTGAGGTAATCCAGCGATTGATCTACTGCTATACCATACCCTCCGTGTTTTTCCATAAATTTCAGTGCAATGTTCTTGATGTCTTCCACAGATTTCGGATCCTGGAGACCCAGCTCTTCTTTCCAATCGTTCCGGATCCAGATGAAGTCTGGTTGTTCAATTAATCCCCAGTGCATCTGCGGTATCCCATACAGCTTGCCGTCCTTCTTACCAGACTCATAACTGTCCGCATCCGTTTCCATGTAGCCTTTGAGACGTTCTGAAGCGTGTTGTTCAAAGACATTGGTAAGGTCCATTACCATATCTGCTTCGACCAACTGCCTTAATTGTGATGGATTTACCCTAAACACGTCGGGGAGATCATTCGATGCTATAGCCAAATTCAATTTGGTATCATACTCATCGCTGACCCAGTCTGTTTTGACATCGATATTAAACTGCTCCTTGTATCGCTTAATCCACACATTGTTTGTGATATCGTCGCCCTTTGGATATTTGGCAGAAGTATATTCTGACGTTACGGTGTGGATGGTTGTTATTCCGCCCTCGTTGGCATCCGAATAGGTATTGGATGTACTTTTCTCGGTACTGCTACCATTCGTACAGGCGGCGAGCAATAAGGTCGACATGCATAAAGACAACACTAAAGTTTTGGTTTTCTTGTTCATTTCCTTTCCCCCTTAAGCGTCATATTTCAATACGTTTTCTTGAAAATATTCTAAACGAGAAAGGGAGAACGTGATATAAAGGTTATTGACGAGAACTAGTATGTTTTTTTACTTTCGAGTTGTAGCGAAGAATTGATAAAAGAGGTTTGTGCACTTTTTTTACTTATCACCAAATCTTTTTTTACTCATGGCTCCAAAAATCGTCTTAGGTGACGATCTATAACGAGTGAATCTGCTTCGTTTGCTCCAATTCCAAAGCAGTGTCCCCACATGGAATCTATAGGTTTAAATTAGGTATGAATGGAACACCAAAAGCCCTCCAGCTTCGTGAGAAGATTGGAGGGCTTTGTTTAATGTGAATGGGTAGCCATCATGCTTACCAAACTTTATTTAGGCAGCATCGGCTAGCTCAAGCCTGGTTAGTTTTAAGACGAATGACATTCCATGACGCTTTGTTCAGGATCGATTGGACTTTTCCTTGATCCACCTTGGTATATCCGCCGGAATGAGGAACAACATTGTTAGGGTTCGACTTGGTATTAACGGCTTTTAGATCCGGGTTCTCAAGCACGATATGCTCCATGAATGTCGTTTCTCCGAAGGAGCGCAGGTCTACGTTGAGTTCCAACTGCTCATCCAGATGTCTGTTAACCGCAAAGATTGTGATCGTACCGTTTTCTTCATCATGCACACTGATCGCTTCAAGGTAAGGCACGTCCGTGAAGTCTTTGGAATCATATTTAGGTGAAGTTGTGATGGACCGCAGCACTGTACCGCGTCCGAAATTGGAGGCGTGCAGGAACGGGAAATACGTCGTCTGGAACCAGATTGCTCCGTTATTTTCCGTCATGATTGGTGCAATGGTGTTAATCAACTGAGCAAGGCAAGCCATTTTTACACGGTCGGCGTGCTTGAGTATGGTAATCAGGTAACAGCCCACGGCTAGTGCATCTTCATGCGTGTACACATCTTCAAATTCAGGAGGAGCAATCTGCCAGCGTTCTTCCATACGGCTTGTGCCAATGGATTTCCAGACATTCCATTCATCCAGGGACAGCATCAATTTTTTCTTGCTGCGTTTTTTGGCTTGTACAAAATCACAGATCGAAGCAACACTATCAATAAATTGATCCAGATCCAGCGATGTCGCCAGGAAGTCATACGTGTTGTCTCTGTTGTTATTGTAATACTGATGCAGGGACAAGTAGTCTACATTTTCATAGGTAAGATCCAGCACGGTTGCTTCCCAATCTGCAAATGTACTCATGTCGCGGCTGGAACTGCCGCACGCCACCAGTTCAATATCCGGATCAACCCATTTCATCGCTTTAGCTGTCTCATTGGCAATACGTCCATACTCATATGCGGTCATCGCACCAATCTGCCATGGTCCGTCCATTTCGTTGCCCAGACACCACGTTTTGAATTTATGTGGGTCCTTGTAGCCGTGAGAGATCCGCAGATCACTCCAGTATGTGCCAGATGGGTGGTTGCAGTATTCGACCAGGTTTCTGGCCGCATCAATGCCGCGAGTACCCAGATTTACAGCCATCATAACTTCGGTTCCAACCAGCTTGGCCCAGTCTGCAAATTCGTTCGTTCCTACTGCATTCGTTTCAATCGTCCACCATGCCAGTTCAAGTCTGCGTTTACGCTCCGCTACCGGACCAACGCCGTCCTCCCAATTGTAACCGGATACGAAATTGCCGCCCGGATAACGAACGATGGGCACGTTCAAAGCCTTGATCGCTTCAATGGCATCTTGACGAAACCCTTGCGCATCTGCTGTAGGATGACCCGGATCATAAATACCGCCGTATACGGCCCGTCCCAGATGTTCTATAAATGAACCATAGACACGCGGATCTACTTCAGCAATCTGAAAGTCTTTATCGATAAGCATTTTGGATGTAAGCAATGGGAAAACCTCCATAGAATTAATTTTAGGTGTGTAAGAAACTTCATTTCACGATGAGTTCGCATAAAAGCAAAATCAACTCATTGATTTGTTATCTAATGTGTATCATAATGCTATTATATCGAGCAAGTTTATTTTACAGGATTCGCTAAATAGCGAATTCTAAATCAATAATAAATTGATTTCTAAAGAGATAGGGAAGTGAAGTTCATGATGCTTGGCACGGATTCCTCATCCTTGATCATATATGAGGCGCTCGCCAGCGAGGCCCGTTTAAATATCGTTCGCTTATTATTGCAAAACAGGGAGATGCATATTAATGCGCTTGCCAAAGAGCTGTATCTGAGCAAAGCTATCGTTAGTACACATGTGAGCAAATTGCAAAAAGCGGGCATCGTAGGCAGCCGCATGAAGCGTGAGAACGGTGGAACGTATAAATACTGCTTTATTCTGCAAGAATTTATGACTATTAATCTCTCTCCTGAACCAGTTGATGCTCCTTACCATGAAGTCTCTATTCCGGTTGGTCAGTATACGGATTACGAAGCTTGGCCTACCTGTGGCATTGCAACAACGACGCAAATGATTGGACAATATGACACACCAGCCTGCTTCATGGATCCGGATCGGGTCAATGCGGGTATTCTTTGGTTGGCACGAGGTTTTCTGGAATATAAGATTCCGAATTATCTGAATACAGAACAGCATCTCCAGGAAATTGAAATTTCACTCGAACTCAGTTCGGAAGCACCCCAAGTCAATGAAAACTGGCCTTCCGACATCCGCTTTTCCCTTAATGGCAAACACCTGGGAACATGGACAAGCCCAGGGGACTTTGGGGATCGGAAGGGCAAACATACACCGCTATGGTGGAAATTGGACGTCAACCAGTATGGTGTACTGAAGGTGATGCGCATTAACGGAGAAGGAACGTTTATTGATGGCCAGCCCATCTCGGATGTACGTATCCATGATCTGCAATTGGATTCTTCCACCTACTGGACGTTTGGATTAAGACCGGAAGAAGGGGTGCCTGGTCGGGGCGGACTTACGCTGTTTGGGAAAGGGTTCGGCAACTACGATCAGGACATTTTGATTCGGTACTATTACGAGGCTGCAGCATTGAAAAAGGAATAGAATAATCTGGAATTGTAGGATAAGATATAACCATCTGAATAAAAAGGAGCGTTTTCAAATGTCTAACAAGGTGATTGTGCTTTAGGTTCACAAAAGGATATTTGCGTAACAGGGATTCCTTTTGTGGACATTGCAGTGCGGGAAACCGTCCCGACAATGTTTACTGGAGGAGATCATTATTAACTTTAACGAGGCTGTTAACATTAGCAATACGCATGTACTGGCATTGGTATCCGAGTTGTTTCATCTGGAGGGTTATAACATTCAGCTTATTCCCCCTCATGAGGGTGGGCGGAATGTCGTTTATACCTGTGAGCAAGAGGGGCGTGAATCGCTAATTCTACGAGTGTCTTTTTTGCCTGACAGAAAGCGGGAAGATTACATTGCCGAACTGGAGTATGTCCGGTATTTATTTGAGCACGGTGCAAGTGTCTCGAATGTAGTCAGCTCGAAAAAGGGCCATCTGCTGGAAGAGATTACTTATGATGAGCATACGTTCTTTATCTGTTTGTTTGTGAAGGCCCAGGGAAAGTTGCTGGTAGAGAACCATTATCAGTACCGGGAAGGCGTTCCACTTACCGAATACTATTATAATAGCGGCAAAATTCTGGGCAAAATGCATCAGCTATCGAAAGGGTACACTCCCGTCCATCGCCGGCATCATTTGATTGACAATTACAAAGGTGAATATCTCGATAATTTGATACCTGAATCATTTTCTCTGCTTAAGGAGAAGATGGTCGAGCTCCTGAATACCTTAAAAGGTTTGGATACAAACAAGGAAACATTCGGGATGATCCATTTCGATTATAACGATGGGAATTACTCAATCGATTTTGATACCGGCCAAATCACCGTGTATGATTTCGATAATTCATGCTTTGGCTGGTATATGTATGATCTGGCAGATTTATGGACACACGGTGTGGGCTGGATACAATTCGAACCTGACGCCGGGAAACGCAAAGCATTCATGGACAATTATTTTGAAACCGCCCTCGCTGGTTATACTTCCGAAACCAAGATCGAAGATTCGATGTTGGAGAAGCTGCCTTTATTTATTCAAGTCACCCTCTTGGAGAATATCCTAGGTCAATTTGAGGAAAAGCAGCATACTGGCGAAGAAACGGAAGATGACGAAGAACTGTTGTATCTCATTAAATGTTTGGAAGAGGATGTACCGTACAAGGGATTTTTCCATGACATGTATTCGAGTGAAGCACCCTTTACGTTATGAGGAACGCTGAAGTGACATACACCTGTAACATGAATAACCAATGACTAATCAAGTGTGGAGGCAGCCGGCATAGACCGGTTGCCTCTTTGTTTAGCTACTGCACTTTTATTCAAATTTGGAAGGAGGCACGTTGTAAAATTTTTTGAACGCTTTGGAGAAGGTAAAGGGATCGGGATAGCCCAGAAATCCGGCAATTTGCTGAATCGTATATTTTTTCTCGTACAGATAGTCTCTGGCTCGATTCATCTTAATTTGATTGATATACTGTCCCGGCGTAATACCCAGAATTTTCTTGAACAAAGAGATAAAATATTTCTCAGAGACACCGGCAATAGCCGCAAGCTCGTTAACTCGGATGACACGATGAAGATTCGCATCTACGTATGGGAATACGTTCTGCAGAACTTCCAGACTTCCTTCCGTTTTCCTCGGTTTTCGGTCTTTTAGAAATTCGCCGGTATATAGACCTTGCCCGTGAAGCTCCAAAATTTTCGCAATAACCAGAAGCAGAGAAGCCTTCAAGTAGAGTGGACTTCCGGAAGCGCCGCTGTCCTGCTTGAACTTTCGATAGGACGAGGTGAACAGCGTTGATTCCTCCCGAACCAGGTTGCCTGTTACGATGCCGGGCAGTTGAAACTCGCCCAGAATTCGCTTTTGTTCAGCGATGCTGAAATCAAAGTGCATGTATACGAATCGGCACAGCTCTCCGGTCGTGGAAGCAGTGTAAGGCATATCCGGATAAAAAAACACCACGTCACCCGGGCCCGCCATATGCCCGATTCCATCGATGGTAATCTTGACGGAGCCTGCTGTAATGAACCACAGATCATAATCGGAATGAGACTTGTGCTCCGTCCAAATGCTGTCGTGCGTTTGTTCCAAATAAGAGCTCATGCGAAGTGTGATATACTCCGAAAGCTCGTCAATTATACTCATATTTACAGTCTCGGCATGCATCTAATCCAACCCTTTCCTCTCCACTTTATGACATCCTTCATTTTTAACTATCATAGCAAAGGATTTATCTCTTATTAACTATCGTACCATATGACATGTTTTGAAAACTATCACACATTCCGATTCCAGCTCACTCACCTATAATGAACTTATATCGTTAAGAGGAGGGGTTATTGATGAATGCTACAAACACACAGCATCCAAAGGTAGTCGTTATTGGGGCAGGCAGCCTGTTTTTCGGTCGTCAGTCCATCTGGCAGATGGTTCACTCCCCATATTTGAATCAGGGAACGCTGGCTTTGGTGGATACGGACGAGGAACGGCTCTCGAAAATGGTAACACTGGCGGAGAGGGTCGCTCGCGAGAACAACGTATCCTTAAAGATAGAGGGTTCGGTGGACCGACGACAGGTGCTTCCGGGAGCAGACTTCGTTGTACTCAGCTTTGCGGAGCAATCGGTGAAATATCGGGGCATCGACTGCCAGGTTTCTCTAAAGTACGGGATTCGCATGTGTTCCGGCGATACGATTGGCCCCGGCGGGATCTTTCGCGCGATGCGGGAACTGCCGGTTATTATGGAATGCGCCAAAGACATAGAGGAGCTGTGTCCAGATGCGTGGGTGATCAATTATATTAACCCGTCTACCGTTCACGGCATCGCTTTACATCGTTATGCACCGAAGCTCAAATCGTTTGCGCTGTGCGATAGTCATCATATGCCGCATAAGAAAGCCTATTACGCTGTACGAGCCGGAATCATCGACAAGTCAGACGAGTTCACCAATGAGATCGACCAGAAATTCGATTTCCGCATCGCTGGGGTCAATCATTTCACTTGGCTGCTTAAAGCGGAATTCGAAGGGAAAAATGTGATGCCCCTAATCGCGGAAGCCATGCGCAAAATGGCAGGTGATGAGAACAACGGCGGTGATCGCGGCGCAAAAGCTATTTTTAACGATGCTATTACCTATGAACTGTATGATATTTTCGGAATTATTCCCACTTGCACGGCGCATACGAAGGAATACGTTCGGTATTGGCAAGGTCTCGGCAAGACTACAGACCCGATTCCGCCATTATCCATCTGGGAGACAGAGGACAGGTATCAGCGTCACGACGAAATGTGGCGTCAGGTGGATGATTTTCTTGCGGGGAATATCCCGATTGCCGATTACATGAGCACCTTTGGCCCGGATCATGCGACTGATATCATTGAGAACATGGTAGGGAATTTGGGGAAGAAGTTTTTCATCAATACGCTTAATCAAGGCGCGGTAACCAATATGAATGCCGATTCGTTCCTGGAGTTACTGTGCGACGTTGGGATGGATGGGGTGAAGCCACTTCATGTAGGCGAGATGCCGCGTGGAATAAGAGGTATGCAAGAACTTGTATTGGATACGCATGAGCTTACGGTCGAAGCTGTTCTGGAACAGAGCTACGAGAAACTGAGAAGGGCGATGCTCACCGATCCGCTCGTGAATTCGATCAGTGACGCGGACAAGATCATTCATGAATTGTTGGAACTGGAGCGTGAGATGATTCCGGACGTTTGGTACAAGGACAAATTGCAGTATAGCTAAGGAATAGATAACGATAAAAGACCACGTAGTTTCCTTGCAAAAGGGTAACGTGGTCTTTGGTTTTATATGAGTTCCTGGTTCATTTGAAAGGATAAATAGGTATAAAAATTAGCTTATTGTAGAAGGGATTTATTACCTTTGGATAATAATGACATTGACATCTGCGGCTTTTTCTAAAATAATAAATGTAATTGAATACTGGTACCTTTAATTCAGTCCAGAGAGGCTGGCAAGGGCAGCGGATTTTATAATCACGCGTGTTTCGGGGCATATTCCGTCAGGGATGCTCTGCGTCTTCGCGCGGATTATGATGCAAAAAGAGGCTACTTGTCAGTGTGTAACTTGACGAGTAGCCTCTTTTTTCTGCTTTTTTTGGTATCAGATACACTTTAAGTTGGAGGTATTCTGATGAGTAAACAAGATCAAGAGTTTTCATGGCAAGAGGTGCCAAAAACGCAGAGAAACCATTTTTGGAAGACGTTGTCCGTCATGCTGGGTTTCACCTTCTTCTCGGCAAGTATGTTGGCAGGGGGTACGCTTGGAGTCAGCTTGACGTTCATGGAGTTCATTGGCATCGTGCTTGCGGGCAATCTGGTGCTCGGCATCTATACAGGAGCACTGGCACATATCGCCGCCAAGACGGGCCTGTCCACACATTTGCTGGCAAAATATGCGTTCGGTGAGAAAGGATCGTATCTGCCATCGTTCCTGCTCGGCTTCACACAGGTTGGATGGTTCGGGGTAGGTGTGGCCATGTTCGCGATTCCAGTAGCTAAAGCGATGGATTGGAACGTGTACCTGCTGATTATCCTGTTTGGTCTTGCTATGACGGCATCAGCCATCTTTGGTATGAAGTCGCTCGTCATCTTGGGTTATATCGCGGTTCCGGCTATTGCCATTCTCGGAGGTTACTCCATGTTCGAAGGTGCAGGCTCGCTGGGAGGTCTGCAAGGATTGCTCGATTACACGCCGACAGAGACACTCACCGCGGCAGCAGCATTGACCATTTGTATCGGTTCATTCATTAGTGGCGGAACGCTGACGCCCGATTTTGCCCGATTTTCACGGACGTCCCGCCAAGCGGTTACCGCAACGGTGATTGCCTTCTTCCTCGGAAACTCGCTCATGTTCCTGTTCGGGGCAGTGGGTGCAATGGCGTATAACCTGGCCGATATCTCGGAGGTCATGTTTCTGCAAGGCTTGCTCATTCCCGCGATCATCGTTCTTGGACTCAATATCTGGACAACCAACGATAATGCCTTATACGCCTCCGGGTTGGGATTTGCCAATATCACTAAAATTTCCAAAAAATTCTTCGTCATCGTAAACGGTATTGTGGGTACCGTATTTGCCATGTGGATGTACAACAATTTCGTCAGTTTCCTGAATGTGTTGGGCGCGGCGGTACCGTCCATTGGGGCGATTATCATCGCGGACTACTTCTTCGTGAAGCGCAGAAACTATAAACCGTTTGCCGACATGAGTTTCAAGACGGTAAACTGGGTAGCGATGGTCGCTTGGGCCATCGGCGTTGCGTTTGCTCAGCTGGCTCCAGGAGTAACACCATTAAATGCACTGATCGGTACGGCGGTGGCCTACATCGTGTTGATGCTGATCGTTCCTACGAAAGAATCCAACAAAGAAAAGGGGAAAATGAATGATTATACAGAACGCAAAATTGCGGGGTAAAGAAGGTCTATGGAATATCGTCGTGAAGGACGGAAAGTTCGAACAAATTACACAGGAGCAGCAAGCAACTGCAAATGAGGAAGTACTTGACGTCAACGGTTCACTTGTACTGCCGCCATTCATTGAGCCTCACATTCATCTGGATACAACGTTAACGGCTGGCGAGCCGGAATGGAATTTGAGCGGAACGCTGTTTGAAGGCATCCAGCGTTGGTCGGAACGCAAAGCATTTTTGACACATGAAGATGTTAAAACCCGCTCCAAAACAGCGCTGAAATGGCAAATGGCGCAGGGCATCCAACATGTTCGGACACATGTGGACGTTACAGATCCAAGCTTGACGGCAGTCAAAGCGATGCTTGAAGTAAAAGAAGAGATGGCCCCATACATCGACATCCAGCTTGTGGCTTTCCCACAGGAAGGTATTCATTCCTATCCGAACGGTGCAGAACTGCTGGAAGAGTCACTGAAAATGGGCGTTGACGTGGTCGGCGGCATTCCGCACTTCGAATTCACGAGAGAATACGGTGTCGATTCGATGAAGGTTGCTTTTGACCTTGCCGAAAAATACGACCGTTTGATCGACATCCATTGCGACGAGATCGATGACGAGCAATCCCGCTTCGTGGAAGTCGTTGCCAAGGAAGCCTACGAACGCGGACTGGGCTCTCGCACGACAGCAAGTCACACGACGGCGATGGGGTCTTATAATGACGCATATACGTACAAATTATTCAGATTGCTGAAGATGGCTGACCTCAATTTCGTCTCCAATCCGTTGGTCAACATTCACCTGCAAGGACGCTTCGACACGTATCCAAAAAGAAGAGGACTGACTCGCGTCAAAGAGCTGCAGGAAGCTGGTCTTAACGTATGCTTCGGTCATGATGATATCTTTGATCCATGGTATCCGCTAGGAACGGGCAACATGCTTCAAGTACTGCACATGGGAATCCATGCTTCACAGTTGCTTGGTTATGATCAAATCGTAAATTCGGTCGATCTCATTACGAAAAACAGCGCAAAAACGTTGCAGATTGAGGATGTGTACGGCATTGAAGAAGGAAAGCCTGCCAACTTCATCGTTCTTGAAGCAGAGAACGAATACGAGGCTGTTCGCAAACAGGCCAATGTACTTTACTCGTATAGAGGTGGCCACAAAATCGCGGAAACAAAACCGCGGGACACGTCGATCATTCTTGAAGGTGGTTCGGAGAGGGTTACTTTCAATAAATAATCAAATGAAAAGTGCGATGCATTAACCAGAGCTTTCGCATTAGCCAATACATCCCCTCAGGGTGGACAGGTCTATAGAGATTCCATGATTGTGAACTCTTCCTGTACAAAAGAGGGGATTTTTGGTGTTCAGTTTTGAAAGACTAGAGAGACGAGACAGAGAAAGTCCTCACAATGGAACTGTGACGGCATTTTTTAATTTGGATACGCCTTCCTGTAGTTGAACATCTGACAAATGTGCAAATGATAAATAGATACCATACTTCGTACCGTCAGACGTTGAACTGCTGACTTCTGAGTATACAACCCCTTCAGATCTGGCCGATGCCCGAAAGACTTCATACGTGGACGCATCACCTCGCCACCAGCCAAACACGTGCAGACCCGCTTCGTTTTCTACCCAATCAAACCATGTAGAGAGTTGCTCGTTCAAAAGTTTGAGTAACAGATGAAATTTGCGACTGTATAAACGATTCATCCTACGCAGATGACGCTCATATTGGCCGCTTGTCATAAATGCTGCTAATGCCCGCTGCTCGATCAGATTAACAGGTCTGGGCTCGTATAATGCCTGTGCTTTCCTAAAGGTGTCTGCCAAAGTGGGGGGGAGAACCACATAACCAAGCCGTACTTCTAAAGGCAAGGTTTTCGTGAAGCTGCCGAGGTAGATTACGCGTCCCGCTTTATCCAATGTTTTCAGCGGTTCAACATGCATTCCACGATATCGAAATTCACTGTCATAATCATCCTCGACAATCATAGCATCATGACGATGTGCCCAGTCCAGCAATGTTTGTCTGCGTTCAAGGCTAAGCATTTCCCCCGTAGGAAATTGTCGTGACGGCGTGACAAACAGCATACGTGCGTCCCAGTTTTGGGGTACAACTCCCTGACCATCAAGATTGGCTTCAATCAATTTTGCACCGGCAGCCACAATAGCTTGTGATATCCCGACATAACAAGGGCTTTCCGTCACTACATGATCCCCAGGATCTGCAAGTAATTGAGTGAGCAGAGCTATAGCTTGCATAGAGCCTGCAGTCACTGCAATATGATCTGCATCGACTTGAATCCCCCGCATCCGCCGAAGGTAGGCAGCAATGGCTTCTCGCAATTTCGGCTCTCCTGTTGAACTAACAAGAGCAGAGGTTGTTTCGATGTGATGCTCTCGATTTCGTATCTCAGCATACAATCGATTATTCCATTCATCGTAAGGGAATTTGGAGAAATCAGGCTGGTATTTGCTAAAATCAATAACTTCGTCGCTTTCTATTCTGGAAATACTTGTTTGTGCATTGGTTTGTGAATTCCTATGAGTTGTCTGCTGTTCAAACTGCTGAATACGATTGCCCCAGGCAGATAAGTGATGAGTGCAAGCCTTCACGTTGGATGCATCATTGCTTAAATCCAACTGATAAGCAACAAAGGTTCCTTTTCCATGCTCTGAATGAATGTAACCTTGAGCAGTCAACGTATCGTATACCTGATTCACTGTTCCGCGGGAAATGTGATAGGTCGCAGCTAACTCTCTTGTAGAGGGTAACTTCTCGCCATGCACCAGATTACCTTCATGAATAGCGTCACGAATCGCATGATAGAGAGACTTCATCTTGGTATATTTTCGGTTCATATATGAACTGTAAGCTACATGAAATTGCATATGCCCTCCAGAGATTATTTTAGAAGTGGTACAATAAAAACCGAAATTATTGGATCTTTTTAGTTGTCCATTCTCATTTTATACTAAACCATAGGTTGAAGTGAAACAATAAATTTAATTAGGAGGAATATAATCATGCAAACAGGTACAGATCGTGTAAAAAGAGGAATGGCTGAGATGCAAAAAGGCGGCGTCATCATGGACGTCATGAATGCAGAGCAAGCTAAAATCGCTGAAGCAGCAGGGGCAACAGCTGTTATGGCTCTTGAACGGGTACCCTCCGATATTCGCGCAGCTGGCGGTGTAGCTCGTATGGCAGATCCAACCATCGTGGAAGAGGTTATGAAAGTTGTATCTATTCCGGTTATGGCCAAGGCTCGTATCGGTCATTACATAGAAGCCAAAGTGCTTGAATCCCTAGGTGTGGACTATCTCGATGAAAGCGAAGTTCTTACGCCTGCAGACGAAGTGTTCCATATCGATAAACATGAGTTCACTGTACCATTTGTATGTGGAGCCAAAGATTTGGGAGAAGCTCTTCGCCGTATTGGCGAGGGTGCATCGATGATTCGTACAAAAGGCGAGCCTGGAACGGGTAACATTGTTGAGGCAGTTCGTCATATGCGTCTGATTAACAGCCAGATCCGCAAAGTGAAAAACATGTCCAAGGATGAGTTGTACGCTGAAGCAAAAAATCTGGGCGTAGCTTATGAATTACTGCGCGATGTTCATGAAAATGGAAAACTTCCTGTCGTTAACTTTGCAGCAGGCGGTGTAGCCACTCCGGCAGACGCAGCACTAATGATGCATCTGGGAGCAGACGGTGTGTTTGTAGGATCAGGTATTTTCAAATCAGATAGCCCTGAGAAATTCGCTCGTGCAATCGTTGAAGCTACAACACATTACACGGATTACAAGCTAATTGCCGAAGTATCCAAAAACTTGGGCGCCCCTATGAAAGGCATTGAAATTTCGAAATTGGCTCCAGAGGAGCGCATGTCCAACCGCGGTTGGTAAGAGTGACACAGCGCTGTAGATAAGCGCATTTAGCTTGAATAGAGCATGAATAGATATCAAGAAAAGCGGATCCATGGAGAAATATGGATCGGCTTTTTTTGATGATAAACTGTTGAACCTTATCTAGAAGTCCGGCGATTTACCAACACTTGAGAATGATTATAGTTCTCATTTACGTAATTCGACATTTGATGTATACTGAAAAAAACGATCATACATAATGCACAAAAAGAAAATTATGTATCAAAAAGGGAGCGGTTTGAATGTCTACACGTTTTAAAAAAGGAATGTTATTTTGTTTAATTACAGCACTTGTTTTTGTGCTTGCCGCCTGCGCCAGCGATAATGCGAATAATAGCTCACAGCAAGAATCAAACAATAACACATCGGAGACTCCAGCAGACGGGAAGAAAACGGAAGCGGATGCTTCGAATACAGCTCAAACAACATACCCATTAACCGTATCTAACTATACAACTGAAAATGGGGCATGGGTAGCAAAGGAACAAACCTTTGACAAGGCACCTGAACGAGTAGTAGCAAATACCCAAGGGGCAGCTGAGTTACTGGTACGTCTTGGTTTGACTGACAAGATTGTTGGGGTGGCAGCGCTGTTTGGTAATGTACCAGAAGATATTGCAGATGAGTTTAACAAAATTCCTGTGCTAGCTGAGGGCTATGTAGGCAAGGAAGTGACCATAGGTGCTTCGCCTGACCTCGTTATGGGACGTGGTGGTTTGTTCGAGGATGCTGACTGGGGTGTTGGTACAGTAAACAGTCTAAATGATATGAGTATCAAAACGTATGTGCAAAATACGAGTGTTACGGGTGCATCGTTAGATAGTCTATATCAGGATATTACAGAGCTAGGTGAGATATTTAACGTACAAGCTAATGCAGCAGCATATGTTGGGCAGCTTAAAGTTCGCGAGGAAGCATTAAAGGCACGGGCAAGTGCTGAAACAATCAACTATGCATCCTTCTCCGATAACGGTGATGGAACCATTGGAATTTACAACGGAAATGGAGATACGTTTATTGAAAATGCAATGTCACTAATCAATATGCATAATATGCTGATCAATGAAGAGGGAACGCTCAGCTTGGAAAGGCTAATTGAGATGAATCCGGATGTCATGATTATTTCCAGATACGCCGGAGGCATTGATCCGAAAGAAACGATTGAAAAACTGCTAGCCAACAAGCAGGTACAAAACATTAACGCAGTTAAAAACAAAAAAATCTTTATTATTGATTTCAATAACTTCTGGGGCTATGGGGATTCCATTTTCACAGGTGTTGAAGCACTTGCTGATGATATGGGCTTGTAATGGCACCGACAACTTCAAATCATTCAGCTGGGTTAAATCCATAACACCAGGCCAAAGTCGCTAAGTTAGCGGCTTTTTTTTGCTTAAGGAGCCAAATCATTGTAAGGTGTAACAGCTTGAAAGGCTACCTACTGGCTTTTAGAGAGACGTTGTGGATGATATGCCTTGTTCTAATGCTGGTTACATGAAGGGGGTCTCCTCCTCGAAGTCAATATCCCATCGTTCTGGGATTGTAGGCTCATTGTGTACTCTTATATAATGAAATTAGTCGAACCAAGATTAAAATCTGATTTTTACATAGAAGGAGTGTAGCACAAAGAACAATAGTTACTATTCATTCAATTCATTAAATAAAGAGGTGTACATGTATGTCGTTAGAACCGTTCCAAAATCAAGAAAAGAATGAACGCCTTCTCGCAGAAATCCAAGGATACGTAGGGTCACATCAGAAGCAGCGTCAGCTGCAAAAAAGAACATTGAGAATTGTCATCGCATCTCAAATATTTGGCGGTGCAGGGCTCGCTGCTGGCATCACTGTGGGAGGATTGCTTGCTCAGGAGATGCTAGGAACGGATCGTTATGCCGGAATCCCAACAGCACTATTTACGTTAGGTTCTGCCGCAGCGGCGCTGCTGGTTGGTCGCCTTTCTCAGAGAAAGGGCCGTAGAATTGGATTAGCTACAGGATTTCTGGCAGGGGGGCTTGGTGCGGTTGGAGTCGTACTTGCTTCGATATTCAACAATTTGCCGCTACTCTTTCTTTCATTGTTAGTCTATGGGGGAGGTACCGCGACAAATATGCAAGCACGATATGTGGGTACCGATTTGGCATTACCCGCAGAACGAGCGAAAGCAATAAGCATGGCCATGGTTTTCACAACGTTTGGTGCAGTTGCTGGTCCTAATCTAGTTAATGTAATGGGGAGATTTTCCACATCCATAGGTGCTCCAGCATTGTCGGGACCGTTCATGCTCGCGGCAGTAGCTTATATTGTTGCCGGCGTGGTACTGCTCATTTTTCTGCGCCCCGATCCGTTCATGGTGGCCCAAGCCATTGCAGAAAAAGAGAGCCATAATGGAACGGAACTACCGAAGAATAGGATAACAAGAGTCCATAAGCGTGGCATCATCGTTGGCGCAGCGGTCATGATTCTTACTCAGATTGTCATGGTTGCCATTATGACCATGACTCCAGTTCATATGACGCATCATGGACATGGAATAAGCGATGTAGGAATTGTCATCGGTATCCATATTGCGGCCATGTACCTGCCTTCTTTGATTACAGGGGTCCTCGTCGATAAGTTTGGACATACATTGATGTCTTACGCTTCTGGCGTGACATTGCTGCTTGCAGGTTTGCTGGCTGCATTTGCGCCTGCTGACTCCATGATACTCCTTATCCTAGCCTTAGCCCTCCTTGGGCTCGGATGGAATTTTGGTTTGATCAGTGGAACTGCAGCCATTGTCGATGCCACCCCTCCTCAGGTTCGTGCGAAGACTCAAGGGATGGTGGATGTGTTGATCGCTTTGGCAGGGGCTTCTGGAGGTGCTATGTCTGGCATGGTTGTGGCACAAGCAAGCTTTTCAACACTCTCATTAATAGGTGGTTTCCTATCCTTGCTTTTAATCCCCGTAGTTGTTTGGTCGCGTCCCAAACCATAATTATGGAGGCTCCATAACAACGATTAAACCGTTGATCATATCAGATCAACGGTTTTTGTGCATTTTAGGTTCTGAATCATGCTTTTCATCCGAATTCTGTCCTGAAACCTATGATAATATAGTATATTCGAGATTGAAACTCAGAGTCGATGTCAATGAAAGGCGGATGGTTCAAACATGTTCAATGTTGCAATCTGTGATGACGAGGAGAAACAAAGAGAACTAGTGAAAACGATGCTGATCTCCTTATCTCTAAAAACGAATATTGATTTCCAAATTACATTATTTGTATCTGGTGAACAGCTGATCGCTCATTATAAAAACGTCGGGGATACGTTTCATATTCTCATCATGGATGTGGAGATGCGAGGAATGAACGGCATCCAGACGGCCAAAGAAATTAGAAACATGAAGCATATGGATGTGCAGATCATGTTTCTAACCAGCTATCCTGAGTATATGGTGGAGAGCTTTGATGTGGTCACCTTTCAATATCTAATCAAACCGATCGAGCCGCATATCTTCGAGGAGAAGATGATTAAGCTGTGCCAGTATTTCCAAGCGATGGACAAAAAGTATGTGCTAATCAAGTCAGACTATGAAGAATTGTTGTTGAAATATGATGATATTCTCTGGATTGAAGTCATGAAGAGTTTAACGATCAAAAACAAGCTGAACTTTGTAACCCAAGAAAATTCGTATGAGACTAAAGGCATTTTATCCAGTTATGCAGTTGCCTTGAAAGACCATGGTTTCCTTCAGATTCATCGTTCAATTATCATCAACCTGATGCATGTGCAGAAGTTTGCCGGCACCCAGGTAGTCATGTTAAATGGAACTGAATTGCCGATAGGCCGTTCCAAAGTCAAGGAAGTCAAAGATACCTACACCAAATTTATGATTATGAGGATTCAATGATATGGATACATACGTGATCTTGTCCGTCATCGTCGTTCCTTTACTTATGGCATTCCAGGTGAATTTTTATTTCAATTCCGTGCTGGGCAAGTCCAGACGAAAGCCATACAGAGCGATCTATTTCATTGTATTTGTTGTACTGGGGTATTTCTATTTGGTATCTTCATTTTCACCTGTCTTTTCGTCCGCTTTTGCATTGTTATTCATCTTCAGCCTGGCACAATCCTATGTGGTGGAATTCATCAAAAAAATTGCATTTACCATCCTCTATGCAGTACTGCTCACAACGGTAAATTACATTGCCGTATATATTATGAGTGCGATTGATTCCACGGATTACAGCATATGGGATCATTTCAACGTGGATTATCACTGGGTGTTCTCCAAAGTGATGCTGCTTGGTTGCAGTATCATGTTCATTGTTATCCAGATTGTGCGTTTAATTGCCAAACGGAGAAGTTTCGCTGTACATTATCGTTATTATTTCTTGTTTCTGATCGTACCTACCATTACGATCTATCAGATCAATGTGGCCTCAACTTATAGTGAAAAAAACATATATTATGTCGTTTCCGTATTAGGCTCCCTTTTTCTTAATGTATTCATTGTTTATCTATTCGATAATATGGTAGAAAAGGTTCAGCTCGCACATGAAAATGTTCAACTACAGCGTCAGATGGACTATCAAGATGCCAACTATGAGAAGACAGTGCACAGTTTCAAAAACGTGAAAAGCATCATCCATGATACCAATCAGCAGTTCCTGTACATTGAAGAGTGTATCAAGCAAAACAAGCTTGATGCCGCAGTTGAGCATATTAAACTCACATTAAATAAGATTGAAGGAGCGTACCAGCGCGTGAACTCCGGCAATCTTGTGATTGATGCTCTTGTTACAAATACCATTGCGATGGGGCAGGCCAACGGGATCAAAATCGACACCCGAATTGGGCTCCACTCACAACATATTCATATTGATCGATATGATCTGTGCGTTGTGCTCGGCAACATGCTGGATAATGCCATCGAAGCTTCCAAGAAAGTCAGACATGCTGAGGACAGGTATATCTTAGTTGCGATTCACTCTACAGCGTCTACAATCATCATCCAGATTGTGAATCATGTGGAGCAAAAATTGACTCACTTGAAGAGTGAAAAGCCCGATCCGGAGTTTCACGGGATCGGCCTAACCAATATATCGAGAATGTGCGAAAAGTATGGTGGACATATGAGTATCGAAAATCATCATCGGACATTTAATAACATGGTCGTGCTTCCTTTTGACATGAACAGTCTCTGAACATACCGTTCGGGGATTGTTTTTTTCCATTCAGGGTTCGTTATCGTTCTATATGCTTCGTCCCCGATATGATGAATGCAAACATATGAGCAGCATCATAAGGGAGGAAGTTGTTAAATGAAGAAGAAGCTAATCAGTATGCTATGTACGGCTGTACTTGTGGTCATTCCGATGACAGATGTCAGGGCAGAGGCGAACAAGGTGGGGGTGATCGAGGATCGGGCAGGGCGACTCGCCACAGAGATGGTGCAGAATTATGGTGTCACAGGTTTGCAATATGCCATCATGGATGAAGGGAAAATCGTTTTGTCCGACAGTGTTGGATTCCAGGACAAGGCATCCCAGACACCAGTCAACAAAGATACCATGTTTGGAATAGGCTCCGTTAGCAAAATGGTTGTCACGGCTGCCACCATGGTGCTGGTCGATTCCGGTAAAGTGGATCTGGATCAGCCCCTCACTTCATATATTAAAGATTTTGAAATGGCAGATGCCCGATATACCCAAATAACCCCGCGAATGCTCATGAACCATTCTTCCGGGCTTTATGGTACCCATTATGGAAACAGTATGTTATTTGACGATACCGATACCCGCAATCATGATGAATTACTGCTCAAACTAAAGTCAGAGAAATTGAAATCAAACCCGGGAGCCTATTCCGTTTACTGCAATGATGGATTTCAGTTGCTTGAGATATTGGTTGAACGTGTGAGTGGATTGAGCTACAGCGAATTTATTGCCAAGTTCATCAGCGATCCGTTACAGTTGAAAGCAACCAAGACACCACTTGATTCTTTTGATAGAAACCAATTATCCGAAACATATTGGCCTTCGTTTGAAACAAAACTGCCTGTTGAAAATGCCAATATCATCGGTGCGGGTGGAGTCTACTCGACTGCAGAAGAATTAAGCCAATTCGCTGAAATGTTGATAGGAAACAAACCGGATATTTTGTCCAAATCAGCAGCAGAATCCATGCGAAAACATGAATATCGTCAAGGAATATGGGTGTCCGAAGAGAGAAATACCTTCAACTATGGTCTTGGATGGGATGCTGTGGCACTTGCACCGTTCAGCGATTATGGCATTACTGCACTTGCCAAAGGTGGAGACACCATGTTGTATCATGCCTCATTAATCACTATACCGGAACATGATATATCAATGGCGGTCCTTTCTTCGGGCGGGTCTTCTATCTATAATCAGATGTTTGCCACTAAAGTTCTGCTGGAGGTTCTTGAGGATCAAGGCATCATCGATGAGATAGAGCCTGATCAGATATTCTCACCACCAGTCAAAATGAAGATGCCTGCTGAGTTTACGGCGTATTCCGGCCTCTATGGTACGGTAGGTTCAACCCTTGATATAGAGGTTAAGAATGGCGAAATCGCACTTCCGGCTATGCAGGGAGGAATGATCCCGGAACAGAATTACGTGTACACTGGTGAAGGACAATTTACGAGTAGCGACGGAAGTGTGAAAGTCAGCTTTGAGGAAGAAAGCAACAATAAGGTATATTTTAAAGTTCAGGCGAATATCACGTTGCCCGCTTTAGGCCAAACGGTGATGAACACATATGATTATCAAAAATTGGAAAATAATTCGCTGGACACAGCATCGAAAGAGAAATGGAAGGCTAGAAACGGCTCGAAATATTACGCGCTGGATGAAAAGATAACATCAATCTTCTATTTGGTGCCAACGATGCTGATCAAAAACCTGACCGTAGATGTGGAGAACGGATATGCGAATGGTACCCGAGTTGTTGATCCGGACAATGCAGAGAATGTCGCCCAGATTCCTGTTATGAACGGAAGAGATGCTTTCGATCTGCATTTCCGTACGAAGAATGAAGCTGAGCACTTAATTCAGGATGGACAGGAGTATATTGCGGAGGAGGCCATCACACCAATTTTCGGTGGCAAAACAGGCATCACCACCATCCCGTCAAACGGTCAAGCTCGGTGGTATGCCATCGATTCCCGCTCGGCGAACAAAACGTTAACGGTGGATTCTCCGGAGAGTGGAGGTTATGCGGTATATAACGCTAAAGGTGAAGTGGTTCAATTTTCGAAAGCAACGAATCAACAATCAACGCTGCTTCCCAAAGGTGGTTTTATCGTCTTTGGTGGTGAAGCAGGAGATGTCTTCAAGATTCAACTAAAGTGATTGCATAAGGAAAAATGATTTCATTCGAAAATATCGGATCCCGAGCGTAGGTTGCTCGTGATCCGATATTTTTCTTTTTTTATACGCCCAAACACAACATGATTCTCCTTCATAGGTTATATGGAATCAGCCTAATTTGTTAATGAAAATTATGTGTTTTCATAACTAAGGAGTTGGATAGATACATGATTTCAAAAGTTAAGCTTACAGGGCGAGTGGTGTTTAAAGGTGACCCTGGATATGAAGTGGCTCGGAAGAACTGGGATCCGCATACGGACAGATTCCCTAAAGTTTTTGTGTTTGCTCAAAAAACACTGGATGTAGCGAATGCCATAAGATGGGCGCGTCAAAACAAGGTCCCTATTCGTCCGAGAAGTGGGAGGCACGCTTTAGAGTCCAACCTTTCACAAGTCAATGGTGGTATTGTCATCGACGTTAGCGAAATGAAGAGAATCAAGTTAAACAAAAAAAGCGGAACGGCCGTCGTTGAGACAGGTAATCGGGTAGGAAGAATCGTGGATACGTTGGCTCGACAAGGTTTTATGGCCCCATTTGGTGACAGTCCAACGGTTGGGATTGGTGGAATAACACCTGGTGGAGGAATTGGTCCACTGCAAAGGACAACGGGTCTCATCAGTGATAATCTAATCGAACTCGAAATGGTTGACGCTAAAGGGCGGATTATTCGGGCGAACAAAAAGCAAAATTCCGATCTTCTGTGGGCTACACGTGGCGGCGGAGGCGGTAACTTCGGTGTATACACTAAATATAAATTTAAAGTGCGGCGCTCTCCAGCCAAAGCTACTGTATTTAGTATCACATGGCCATGGGAACAGTTCGAAAAAGTCGTGAAGAAATGGCAAGTATGGGCGCCTAAGGCTAGTAACAAGCTGGGAAGTGAATTAAGTGTTGGTCCCAAAAAAGGCGGAAATGTTAGCATGCTAGGGGTATACCTCGGTTCGAAGAGTGAAGCCCTTCGTCAGTTGGAACCCATTCTTAGCGTAGGAACGCCTACTAAAAAAAGCATTCTGTACCTGCCATACAGGGCAGCCACGAAGTTTTTGCTAGCCCCAGATCCTGTGCTCACTCAAAGGTACAGCAACCAGTTTTCCAGTGGCTTTGGCAGACAGCCATTCCCGGATAAAGCCTTCAAAGTCATGCGTGAGTTTCTGGAAAATGCAGAGGAAGGTACACCAGCCGGTTTCTATTTCCTAAACTGGGGCGGAGCTATAAGTCGAGTCGCTCCTCAAGCCACTGCGTTTTACTGGCGAAAAGCTGAATTTTATGTGGAATGGAACAGCTCATGGGTGAAGCCATCGCGTGCAGCTAAAAATATTGCTTTGACTCGGAACACAAGAAAGAAATTGCAACCTTATATTGTAGGGTCCTACATTAACGTACCAGACCAAGGTATTAAAAATCCAGGGCCGACCTATTATGGAAAGAACTACGCCAGATTGCGAAAAGTAAAAGCGAAATACGATCCGAAAAATGTATTTAATAACCCGCAAAGTATTCCACCAGCTAAATAATAATAAGGTAACGACTCCAAACCGTTAATGCTGAAAAGGGTTAACGGTTTTTTGTTGTAAGAAAAGCCGGAGTGGAGATGAATATTATCACCTAGGATGGAGGTCTTTAACTCGCCTCCTTTCTAATCCTTGTATTTACTATTTATTGTAGAGTAAGATGTAAAAAAATTATAATATCCAAATTATATCTTGGGGGTCAGGTACATATCTCAAGGAGGTAAAACATGAATTACACTTTACAATTAATTCATTCTTACAAAAAGCTTACAGATGAAAGGGAGGAGGACGCAGTAGCCTTTTTTATTTACAGCCTTGTCAAATTAAGAAACCCTGAATAATCTAACACATACCACAAAAAGGGGGAAGAAACATGAGTAAAGTTGGCTATGGAAATGTAGGAGGACTTGGTGGAGGATATGGTGGTTTCACGTCCGTTGGTGCAATTCTGGTACTTTTTATCCTGTTGGTCATCATCTCCAAAGCTTTCTTAGTTTAAAAGTAAAGCTTTAGAATTTTCGCTGGCTTTCGCTGGCGTTTTTTTACGTTGTTGTATGAAGATTAACAAAAGCAATTTAAATAGGGAACATTATGTCATGATTAACTGACACAACATTCCCTATTTGACTGAAATACTATGGACAATTTGGAAGTGATAAAGATACTGTCATTTAGACTCTATCATTAAAGTGCTTGCCTTTCATCCTACATTTCTCGCTTATACTACGGTGATCGTTCCATAATACATGTACATGCCACAATTGAATTTATACGTTCCAGGTTTCAGATCATTTAAGGTTATGAAATTATCTCCTTTTTCAAGATACACATCTATTCCTAAATCTTTAGACTGAACGCTTCTTATACATGTATAACCTGAATGTTTTATAAAATTTATTTTCGTCGGAATCCCAGCTTTTACTTCAATATTTTCTTGACTAAAACCATCTGATTTTACATCGACTGAAACAATCTGATATCCTGAATTTTCTTGAAGAGAATTAGCTTGCTCACTTTGTGATTCTTGTGATTTAATTGCCGATGTATCATTCGGTTGATATTGGTAAAATAACGTTGCACCCACAGCTACAATTCCAAAAGCGACAGTAAGTATACCTCCAATAAACGGCATTCCGATTCCACTTTTATTTGTTTGATGGCTAGTATCCGTTTCTTGATTCGACAATTGAAGAGCAACGCTCAAAATAAAAATGAATAGGATGTCAACAAAGATCATCATGATATAGGAAGGGCCAACCATTACCCCGAGCATTGCGCCCATCATGCCACCCATAATTCCTGCTAACATACCATCCAAAGCTGCTAATATACTGATAGGTTTGCCTGTGAAGTATCCAGCTCCCAAGCCGAACAATATGGCGGTAATGGATGGGACTGTTAAATCACGTGGAAATACAATGCCTAATTGTACACCAAGTGCAAGGCTTGACATCATTCCAACGGTCATAGCTATCATCATGCCAGGCATACCTGTAAGTTTTTCTTTTCGCTTATACGTTTTAAGAACAATGAATGCTGAAAACAGTACAACCATAAGCATACTTAATATCGCTAATAACACAATCTTATTCCTCCTAATATCCTTACAGTAATGATGTGTAGTTATCTACTCATTGACATTACGATCAAGATCATTCATCTCCATGTATTAATATATCAGAATTATCATAACAACATAACTATTGTCACAGACAAGTCAATGGATTGTCGCAATAGTATGAAGATAAATTGACATTTTGCTGTTAACTCTTTCTATAAAATCTATTTATATTTAAAATTTTAGACATTAAACTCACTTAGATTTTTTGTTAGATCGTGAGTGAGATTGAAGTTATCTTTTCTCTGAGATAAATTTTGGAAGAGATCTGGAATGTTATTGTCACTGGTGGTAGGGAGGTTTTGTAATAGCTGTTTTTGTTATATATTTGCAAATTGCAAGTAATGTGGTTATAATGATGACCAAGAGGTGATCATGTTGCCAGATATTCAAAATCCCAGAGAGCTGCTACAAATCATGGTCCGTCGTTTTGGCTTACTGGATAAAAATTGTTGCACGGTTGGAGAGCAGGAAATATCTCTGATTCAGAGCCATATCCTATACGAAATTGACCATCAACATGAGCCGTCCATGCAACAAATTGCTGAAACGCTCGCCATGGATATCACAACCTTCAGTCGTCAAGTACAGACTCTAATCAAGAAAAATCTGGTTCAAAAAACACCACTGCCCGAAGATCGGAGAGTATACATTCTCAGTTTGACAGACGAGGGACAGTTTGTAACAACGGCTATAGATCATCGGATGAATGCTCATCTGGGTGAGGTTTTTTCTTTCATGACGGATACGGAAAAAGAAACCGTCATTCAGTCTATTAAACTGCTCAATGAGAGCATGCTAAAATCGAAAATGTGTTGTACGCCGCTGGGGTAATGGGCTTCATTACCCCGTTACATTGCTCAAACACTTGCAAAATGCAAGTATATTTAAACATACTGGAGGTACATTGATATGAAAAACGTTGAATTAAAACAAGTTAATTCTTGCTGTGCTCCCACTTTAGAGAAAAAGAAGGTTTCCCCTTCGGAGTCTTTAAACCAAGGAGATTTAACCCATCTACCTATTGTTATCATTGGTGCAGGACCTATTGGGTTGGCTGCAGCAGCTCATCTGATCGAAGCGGGTCAATCGTTTATTATTCTTGAGGCGGGGACTAAAGTAGGTGGGAATATTTCCCAATGGGGCCATGTTCGTCTGTTCTCACCATGGCAGTATAACGTAGATAAAGCGGCTGGACGATTGTTAACCAAGAAGGGATGGATTGCCCCCGCCCAAGACGATTTACCGACGGGGCATGAACTTCGAGATCTGTATTTACTCCCGCTCGCAGAACTTCCAGAGATTCAGTCCAATCTTCATTTAAATTCACGTGTTGTGGGCATCAGTCGCAAAAATACAGATAAAATGAAAACAGCGAGCCGAGAAAAACAACCCTTTATGATCTACGTTGAAGAGGAGGGTAAGGCCAAGCGGTATGAGGCGAGAGCTATCATTGATGCTTCAGGAACGTGGGGGCATGCTAACCCTGTACTCGCCAGCGGCGTGTTGACTCCTGAGGAACAAGCTCTACGTAACCATATATTCTATGGCATTCCGGATGTGTTGGGGGGTGATCGAGAGCGCTATACAGATAGACATATTGCTGTAGTAGGAAGCGGTCACTCTGCCTTGAATACATTACTTGATCTTGCCAAGCTCCAAGAATTAAATTCCGGAATGACACTGACCTGGATTATGAGAAAAGACCACGTGAAGGAAGCATATGGCGGTGAAGCGAATGATCAGCTCGAAGCGCGAGGCGAACTGGGACGTCGTATTCATGAACTGGTGGATTCCGGAAAAATCACTGTTGTTACACCGTTCCATATTCAGGAACTGAAGCAGAAAGGGAAGCAGATTACCATAAGCGGAGAACAACCTGGTGTGATACAGGTGATAGCAAATATAGATGAGATCATCGTGAATGCCGGAAGTCGGCCTGACTTGTCCTTCCTTAGGGAGCTACGCTTGAGTATCGACCCGACCACAGAAAGTGTGGCAACCCTTGCTCCGTTAATCGATCCGAATGTTCATAGTTGCGGCACTGTTCGTCCTCATGGGGAGAAGGAATTGCGTCATATGGAACAAGGATTGTATATTGTTGGGATGAAAAGTTATGGGCGTGCGCCAACCTTCCTGATGGCTACCGGATATGAACAAGTTCGTTCGGTGGTTGCTTTTCTGGCAGGTGACCTGGAGGCAGCTACAAAAGTAGAACTGGATCTACCTGAAACGGGTGTATGCAGTCTGAATCGTCCACAAGTACAGGTAGCCGAGCAAACAAGTGATTGTAGTTCATCCTGTTCCAATTAATAAAATTGACATTAAGACTTTTGCATTATAATATAAGCATGTGCTTATATACACAGAAGGAGGTAAGTGATATGGATTCTATTCAAGAAGCATCGGAAAAGTTAAAATTGCTGGGCGATAAGACACGTCTGACGATACTTACACTCCTCAAAGAACGTGAATGGTGCGTGTGTGAGTTTGTAGACATTCTGGACATGTCACAACCTGGGATAAGTCAGCATTTGCGCAAGTTAAAGGATCAAGGCTTGGTTAAAGAGAATAAACGTGGACAATGGGTATACTACTCTTTGAATGTAGAGGATACACCTTATATTAAATCTGTGTTGGAATTTATGCCGGATTCTGCAGTCATTCTTAAGTCTTTAAATAAAGAGAATATTTCATCCGTATGTAATTAATTTTTGGGTAATACATAAGAATATTTTTATATATTTATGTGGATATGATTGATTTGATCGGAGGCGTATATGTTTGTTTTCGTTTTCTACTTTTCTTGCTTGCATTATCTTTTTGATAACGTTAGTCCTCGTCATCTGGCAGCCTAAAAACCTGTCTATAGGCTGGTCTGCTTGCGGTGGAGCAATTCTGGCGTTGCTTGTTGGCGTAGTTAATTTCCAGGATGTTTGGGATGTTACGCAAATGGTATGGAACGCCACGCTTGCTTTTGTGGCCATTATTATCATCTCATTGATTTTGGATCGTATCGGTTTCTTCGAATGGGCAGCCTTACATATGGCGAAGGCAGCTCATGGCAGAGGTGTTCGGATGTTTGTATACGTCTCAATCTTGGGAGCTGTAGTTTCTGCTTTTTTTGCTAATGACGGAGGAGCACTGATTCTGACCCCAATTGTTCTGGCTATGGTGCGCGCACTGAATTTTGATGAGAAAAAAGTGTTTCCCTTCATTATTGCCAGCGGATTTATTGCGGATACAACTTCATTGCCACTGGTTGTAAGTAACCTGGTAAACATCGTGTCTGCCGATTTCTTCGGTATTACGTTCATGGAGTATGTAGGCAAAATGTTTATTCCGAATCTGTTTTCACTGGCTGCAGGTATCGGTGTGTTGTATCTCTTTTTCAGGAAAAGCATTCCCAAGCGGTTTGATGCCAGTGAACTGAAAGCACCAGTAACAGCGATCAAAGATCTGAAGATGTTCCGGTTGTCATGGATTGTACTTGGCATCCTGCTCGTCGGTTACTTTGGCAGTGAGTTTGTTGGTGTACCTGTATCTATTGTGGCAGGAGTCGTTGCTATATTCTTCCTGATTATGGCTTCTCGAAGCTCCGCAGTACCGACTAAAGTAGTCGTTAAGGAAGCGCCTTGGGCGATCGTATTCTTCTCTATCGGTATGTATGTCGTGGTCTATGGCTTGCGTAACGTGGGTCTGACGGATCTGCTGGCCGTAGTCATCCAGGCCGTGGCAGATCAAGGATTGTTTGTCGCAACGCTTGGTATGGGCTTTATTGCTGCGATCATTTCATCTTTGATGAACAATATGCCTACGGTCTTGATAGATGCACTCGCCATTGACGCAACAACTGCTACGGGAACCGTTCGGGAGGGGTTGATCTATGCCAATATTATTGGCTCCGATCTAGGTCCCAAGATTACACCGATTGGTTCACTGGCAACACTGCTCTGGCTTCATGTGCTCAGCACCAAAGGCGTCAAGATTTCATGGGGCACCTACTTTAAGACAGGTATCATTATCACAGTTCCGACTCTACTTATTACGCTAGTGGGTCTATATCTGTGGTTAAGCATTCTATAAATTCAAACAACGAGGAGAAGACGATGAACATGAGCAAAAAAACACTTTATTTCCTATGCACAGGCAACTCGTGTCGGAGCCAAATGGCTGAAGGTTGGGCCAAGAAATATCTGAGTGAGGACTGGAACATTTATAGCGCAGGAATCGAAGCTCACGGTTTGAATCCAAAAGCAGTGGAAGCGATGAAGGAAGTAGGTATCGATATTTCAAGCCAGACTTCGGACATCATTGACTCCGAGCTACTGAACAATGCAGATTTCGTCGTCACTTTATGCGGGGATGCGGCAGATAAATGTCCGATGACCCCTCCACAAGTGAAACGGGAACACTGGGGATTCGATGATCCCGCGAAAGCGCAAGGTTCAGAAAAAGAGAAATGGGCTGTATTCCAAAGGGTTCGTGACCAGATTGGGGAGCGCATGAAGACTTTCGCTGAAACTGGAAAATAACACGAAAAGCCGGGAGTAACTTTTCCCGGCTTTATGTCATATTTCTAATGATAGTTCGGTTTTTCTTTCTCTTTCTCGGTATGATATAGAGCGTTCCATCCTCGCCATATTCCGCGTAAGCTATATCCTTAATATTGTCATATCCCTGTTTTTGCATCTCGATTCTTACCTTATCCATATCAATGTGCTTTCCTCTCATCGACATTTTCAGTAATTCCCCTTTATCAATCACTGTAATAGCAAAACTATCGGAATATGTTTCGAGGCCCAAATCTTGGGCAGAAGGTGGTTCATATTCAGGTTTGCGAAGGACGGACAGAGACCCGTCTATTTCTAAGACAGCATGTTTGACCTCTTGAAGCGAAAAAACATTCTGTTTTCGAAGCATCGAGAGCAGTTGTTTAAACTCAATATCATATTTCTTGAGCAAGCTTTGATTCACCTCTCCATTATCAATTAAAAGAGCAACCCGGCCTTCTGCTACATAGCCGAATTTTACAAATCGGGTTGTTACTTTCTCAAAAAGGTAAGAGAGTGCACTCCAGACTGCCAATGCATATATAAGTTGAGATATGTTTACCTGATCATCATAAAGCGTATTCCCTACAATTTCACTGAGTACTAATGAAGATAGGAAGTCTAGTGGTGTAAGTTGGCTGAGCGTTTTTCTACCAGTAATAAAAGTGATGGCCCATAGCCCAAAAAAGCTAATTACTAGTTTGATGGTTAATTCCATAAACATATTTATCTAACCTCCCAAATGAACAAATCATTGATGAATATATACCCGGTCGATTAGATTGAAAACATACATAACATGTAAGTTTAGAGGGAAGAAAAAATGGAGCCTACTATCTTTAAGATAGTAGGCTCCATTTTTATTATATATTCTTTTAATTTTGTCTCTTATTTTGTCTGTATTGTTTTTGATCAAATGCTTTGAATTAATTTACCGCAGGTTTTGTTTCAGTCTTACCCTGCTGATTCTTTAACGTCTCGACAGGTTCCTCAATTACTTCCGCACGTTTAATGAAGAAAACTAATAGTAATGCGACAATATTAATGCCAAGTGCGATATAGAATGAATATTGGATTCCGGCTAGTAACGCTTCTTGGGTTAATAAAGCTTTATTGGCTGCTGTCAGGGTTGTTGGATCAACACCTGTCATTAAATCTTCAGCTCTTGTTTTTGTCACCGAATTCATAATCGTAATCAGAATAGCCGTACCAATCGAACCGGACACTTGCTGAACTGTATTGTTGACAGCTGTACCATGTGGATTTAAGCGTGTTGGCAATTGATTAAGGCCGTTTGTCATAATAGGCATCATCACCATTGCCATACCAAACATACGCAGAGTGTATACAAGGATAATATAGGCGTGACTAGAGTCGATTTGCAGGTTTGCCAACATGTACGTTGAGACAGCTGTAATCGTAAGCCGGATTACGCCAAGAACCCGTGGACCATATTTATCAAATAGTCTACCTGTAATAGGTGACATGATCCCCATTATTATCGCACCAGGCAACATCATTAAACCTGAATCAAGTGGTGTAATACCTCTTACGTTTTGTACGTATGCCGGTGTTAAAATCATTCCGGAAAACATGGCCACTGCGTTTACAATCGCAATAACGGAACCAAGGGCGAACATCGGATACTTGTAAACCCGTAAATCCAATAATGGTTCATCCATTTTTGATTGACGTACAATGAAGGTCATAATATTCTACAATGAAACCTGATAATGTTGGCCCGATTGCAGGGGCTGTAATCATAACTAATCCGAAAATACCCATTGCTGTTCCGCGTTTTTCTCGCGGGAAGCTTACCAGCATAAAATTCATTAACAGTGGTCCCATTACTGAGGAGCCTGCTGCTTGAACCCTTCTTCCTGTAAGTAATAAACCAAAATTTGGTGCAATGGCTGCTATGGCCGTACCTAAAGTGAAAATGGCCATGGAGGTAATAAATAAACTTCTATTTGAGAAACGTGTTAATAAAAATGCTGACGCCGGAATCAATATACCGCTGACAAGCATATAGCCAGTAGAAAGTCACTGGATCGTGGAATAATCTTTATTGTTTAAATCCACCATAATGGATGGTAACGCTACATTTAAGAGCGAGTTATTTAGAAATGAAACAAATGCACCAATAAAAAGAATGGCAATCATTAAATAGGGTGTTTTTTTTCTTGTAAAGCTGAATCCATATATTTGTTTTCTCCTTTTGTACACTTCTGTTTATTGAATTTTTTTAAATCCTCTTTTTAGCAGGTCCATTTGCTCACCAAAATTTTTTAAAGCTTCTTCGTATGTTAAATCCTTCACGAATACTTGAATAAGGTTATCAAAAGTTACAGCTAAATAATTTTTAAAATATGCTGTAGTTCTCGTTCCCCTTGTATATTTAAATTTTCCGTATTCATTAAGGCAATGATGGGTAACAGATGATTATCCCTATTTTCTTCATAAATGTTCTTCGTAAATGTTTTTTCCGTTTTATAATTCATATTTAAAAAAGCATTTCTAAAAAAGTTTTTGTGTTCTTGATTGGTGTGATTCTGAATCATAAATTGAAATGAATCAATAAAAGCTTCGAATATATCTCCGTTATTCTCCTTTAAAGCTGCAATAAATCGGTCACTATTTTTCTGCGAGGACTGGTTCAACAGATAATAATATAGATCTTCTTTTTCCTCGAAGTATTGATAAAAACTTCCTCTAGAGATCCCCGCGTCTTTGATAATATTGGCAATGGATGCTTCGTGTTTGTCATATGTGGGAAAGGCGAAAGATTTATGGTGGGGGAGTACAGGCAGGATAATTAATAAAGTACTCATCCGTTTCGAGCTGAAAAGCTTGTAACAAGCATGCGCCAAAACAGGCTTAATGCTGGCGTAACCAGTTTATTCCGGTGTCTTACTGCATAGATCGTTCTAAATGGAGTCCAGTCGGGAATAGGGCAGGCTTTTAGTTCTCCTTTTTGCAGTTCCTGAATAATGGAGGCTTCAGACACCATGCCGATACCAAGATTAAGGCGAACAATGGATTTCAGTGCCTCGGAACCGGATATTTCAATGGCATGGGTGAACTGGACCTCATGTGCATCCGCCCATTGATCAATCAGCGTGCGACTGCTTGAGCCCTCTTCATGGGCAACGAGCGGATATGCCTGCAAATCCTTGGGTCGAACGATACTTTGGCGAGCCAGCGGATGATCGGGATGGAAAATAATGACGAGATCATCCTTCATCAGTGGTTCAAAGATCAGATCGGCATCATCCGGGGAAGTGTGGGAGATAACGCCCACATCCAATTCGAAATACTTTATTTTCTCCATTATGTAGCGTGCCGGTTTTACATCAAGACTCAGGAGCAGATTATGCTGCTGTTTGAAATCGGATAACAATGCTGGAAGCATATATGTGGCGGGTGTGTGGGTACTTCCGATCAGCAATCGGCCAGTCTCGGAGCCCCTGTGGTCATCCAGAGTACGGAGCATTTCCTCGTTCAGGGCAACAATCTGACTGGCATAGTGGTACAGTGCCTTGCCAGCTTCCGTCAATTTGATGACATGATAGGTTTTGGTATGAAACAGAGCAATCCCGGCATCCTCCTGCAGTTTGTTCAAATGGAATGTCACTGTCGGTTGTGTAATATTCAGCTTATGTGCGACTAAGTACAGCTTTTGCAATTCCACTACGTAGACAAACACCTTCAATTGCTGCAAATTCATCCGTTAACGTCTCCTTTTCGCCTAAACATTGATAGCATCTATAATATCATATAATACATTAATATCATTTAAATTAGCGTTTACTTTCCCATAATATGAATCTCCAATAATAGCTTTAGGATGAAGAGAGGTTCAACAAGCAACATATTTGAGGGGGAGAATAATGAATAACATTTGGCGAAAAAGATTAAGCGGAATGAGTTTGCTGCTCGTACTGGTTACGGCAGGATGCGGAGGAGGAACGATAACAACAGGGAGTGGATCATCTAACGGCGACGCTGCAGCACCGGTCTCTTCTACAGCTGAAGGCAGCAGCACACTTGCCCAGGAGGACACAGGAGAGACCATCTATTTGTATGGGAATGACTTTGTGGATATTGTGGCACCCGAATTTGCCAAACAGACCGGATACAAAATAGAGGCTGTACATTATGGCGGCGGAGAGGCCTTGGCCAAAATTGAAGCCGAGCAAGGCAATCCGCAGTGGGATGTTGTCATGATGGACGGTCACGGATCAATTCGCAGCCTGGCTGAAAGGGGATTTTTGATGACGGACTGGACTCCTGAAAATATCGGTAACCTGACCGAATACGGCTCCTCGCTGGTTCCCGAGGACCACGCGTATACTCCAATCAGTATCCATGCATCAGCGGTTATCGCCTATAACACCAATCGTCTTACCAAGGAGCAGGCGCCCAAGACCTGGGATGAGTTTTTTGAATACAAGGGCACCGCAGGTCAGGCTGATCCGGCAGTTGCGGCACCTGCATATCCACTCGTTTCTGCACTGTTTTATAAGTGGGGCATCGATCAGGGTGAGCAGAAGTATACACAAATGATGAGTAATGGTCTCAGAGTTTATCCCAAAAACGGTCCTCTGGGCAGTGCCCTTGTCTCAGGGGAAATCGATATTGCAGCGCTGCAGGAGAGTAACGCATATGACCTGAAGTTGTCCGGGGAACCCGTCGATCTGATCTGGCCGGAAGAAGGTGCACCGGGAAGTCTGCGTGTTGCTGTCATCAGCAAACATACCAAAAACCCTGCCGCAGCAAAGGCCTTTGTAGAGTTCATGCTTGAACCGGAAACGCAGCAGATGTTAGCTTCCCTCGATTCATCGGATAGCTTCTTTACACCATTGGTAGAGGGAGTAGAAGCGAGGAAAGAACGCGAAACGAATGCAAATTTCATTCTTCCGCCAGCCGAGTGGGCCGCTGAGCACGAGGTACAGATCAAAACCTGGTTTGCTGACCAGAACGTAAATTAAGAGGAACAACCTATGAAAAATTCCGGAACACGTTGGGGAGTTGGCGTAGCTCTTCTGTTATTCATCATGATCTTTCTGCCGCTGCTTGCGGTTCTGTTGAACGCGATTTTGCCCGGCTTGTTTTTTGGCAACATACAATTTCAGGGCTTCGGACTGCTCGGGGAGATTTTTCACCGTCCCTTGTGGCGTCAGTCCTTGCTTAACTCCGTATGGCTTGGCATAGGAACTGCACTTCTTGGCACGTTGATTGGAGCCTCGCTAGCTATGGTAAGAGCACGCTGGAACTTTGCATCTGGGCGTCTGTTGGATGCCGGAGTCTGGCTGCTGCTCATCGCGCCCTCATTCATGCTGGCGCAAGGATGGGTTCTGTTTGCTGGTGCCGACGGACTTGCCAGCCGATTGCTCGGTATGAACTGGGTGACAGCTGCTCTGTTTCAACCATCTGGGCTTATGGTCATTATGGCCCTGAGCAAATTTCCTCTGGCTTATCTGACGGTTCTTGCTGCAACTGAATGGAATGTCAGCCAGTACGGACATGCTGCCCGTTTGAATGGCGCACACCCATGGACGGTATGGCGCACGGTGGAGTTACCGCTTGCGGCTCCTTCCATTGTAGCGGGAGCTACGCTGGTATTTATAGATACTGTCGGTGATTTTGGTCTGCCGGCGGCATTGTCCACCGTCTACCGTTTTCCTACACTCACATATTCAATCTATTCTGCCATCTATCAATCTCCTGTTCGTTTTGATATGGCCGGAGTGCTTGCTTTTTATCTGGTTGTACTACTGGCAATCGCCATGACCGTTCTGCTGTTGTCCCTGCGCAGATCCAGGTTTGATTTTTTAAATGCGAGAGCGGTCAGAATGCTTAAGGTTAGACCGAAGAGCACACTCCTTCTAAATGGAGTAACAATTGTATTTTTAATGATGAGTATCGGTATTCCGGTGGGAAGCAGTCTGTGCATTTCCTTGATGAAAAAGGCTGGTAACGGATTGGTTTTGCCAAATTTGACCCTTGAGCATTATCTTTCCCTGTTTGCAGGGTCATCCGTGGACCACACACAGCTCAGTTTTGTTGAGGGCATGCTCCATTCATTGACGATTGCTGCAATCGCGGCAGGCATCAGTATCATCATTGGATTCATCGTAGCTTATGTTCTTACATTTACGGAATTTAAAATGAAGGGCTGGCTGCAGTTATTTTCGATTATATCGCTGGCTGTGCCGGGGATTGTGATGGGTATCGGTTACATTTTTGTCTGGAATCAAAAGTGGCTGGAGGCATTCAATCTGCATCTCTATGGGACCCCCTCGCTGCTTGTGATCGCAGTTATTGCAGGCGCCATTCCATATGCCGTACGTGTTCAGTTGGGTTCTTTCGGCACCATCTCGTCCTCTATCCTGAATGCCGCGGCAGTGCAGGGAGCAGGAACATTGGCACGAATGCTGCACATTGTTCTTCCCTTGGTACGCAGATCATTGCTGCTTGCCGTCCTGACTGCCTTTGGCACAAGTGTATTCGATCTTGCTCTGACCTCCATGCTGCAGCCGGCCAATTATGTGCTGATGCCGCTTGTGATTGATCAAGCCTTTGAGTTTGGTCGTTATGGTTATGCAACCGCAGCAACTGTTCTCAGTGGAGGGATGGTTCTCCTGATCATTGTACTCATCCAATTTGCAGGAGAGACCATATTTAAGTGGAGCGATCGCCGAGAGGGGAACAGAACCAAGATACAGGAAAGGCATACCAATACGGGACAACAAGGAGGCTCACCATATGAATTCAATTCTTAAACTGGAAGGGGTGCACAAGTCCTTCGACAAACAGGTCGTGCTCAGGCCGATGTCTTTTGCTCTGAATCATGGGGAGAGGATCTGCATTCTCGGACCTTCGGGATGTGGAAAATCCACCTTGCTGCAACTGATTGCGGGACTGCTGAGAGTGGATGGAGGAAGCATTGAAATGGACGGAAAAAGAGTGGACAGTAGCCAGCAGTACATCCCTCCAGAAAAGCGTCCGGTAAACATGGTGTTCCAGGATTATGCCCTGTGGCCACATATGACAATTCGCCAGAATATCGAGTATGGCATGAAACGCGGCAAAATCGGCTCCATTGTTCGTAATCAGCGATTGGATCACCTGCAAGCGATGCTGCAGTTGGACGGGCTGCTGGACCGTCTGCCCTCCCAATGCTCGGGTGGGCAGCAGCAACGCGCCGGAATGGCACGTGCGCTGGCAACGGAACCTTCTATACTGCTTATGGACGAACCGTTATCCAATCTTGATGTGAAGCTGAGGACTGAAATGCGAAGTGAACTGGGGCGTCTTTTGTCGGATCTGGAGACCACAGTGCTCTATGTTACCCATGACATGCTGGAAGCTTTTACTTTGGCTGACCGGATTTTGGTGCTTCGCGAAGGACGAATCGATCAGTTTGCCGAACCTCAGCAATTATTTACGCGTCCGGCAACGCCTTGGGTTGCCCGATTAATGGGATATCATAATCGGCTTAACGGGATCTATACAATAGGAGCATCATCCGTCATGATTGCAGGCCAGTGTATTGCAGGGAAAATGATAGATCAAGGAGTTAGCGGACAGCCAGCGATAATTATGCTTCACCCGGATCAATTAAAGCTTCGTGCAACAGAAGAGGAAGGAAATCCTAATGAGATCAGGGGGACGGTTATACAAACCATTTTTGAAGGCATACATTGGAGAGTAATTATCGCAACAGAGGATCATCAACGTATTCATGCTTTTCATGCTGAGTCACTGGAACTGGGCTCGGCATGCTGGGTTCAATGTTCCCCAGAGCAAACGATGATCTATCGGGGAGGAGTACACACGGAAGATGAGTAGACTGCTGGCCGTGTCTGATATACACGGACATGGACATCTTCTGAAGCAGCTGCTGGCTGCTTCAGGTTATAATCCTGACAGGGACCGCCTCGTCCTGTTGGGAGATTACGTGAATAAGGGCCCGGATTCCTGGGGAACGCTCCAGTTGGTGCATGATCTGACCAAAAAAGGGGCCATTGCCTTACAGGGGAATAATGAACGCAAGTGGCTGCGTTCCATGCCGGATTCAATCCCTGCAAGCCATGATGAGATCGTATATGTCCGCAAATTTTTGGATCAAATGCCGTTATGGTATACATGTGATTCCTATTTGTTCGTACACGCCGGCATTCGTCCCGGAATTCCGCTAGACCATCAAACCGCTGAAGATCTGACCGAGATCAGACAGCCATTTTTTGAAAGCCCGGTTAACCCTGAATATACAATAGTATTCGGTCATACCTCGACGTACCGCTTTCTTGTTCCTCCATGGCAAATATGGATTGGAGCGGGCAAAATGGGGATTGATACAGGAGCCGGTCACGGATATTATGTCAGTCTGATTGATCTTACACATCGCTTGCAATGGTACGTTTCTGTCCATTCTCCCTCGACTGTCAGATGTTCTGTCATCCCCGACACATCCGGGCTGGAAGACAATAGCATATACTCATAGACTGCAAAATAAGCGTTTCTGAAATGATCTCTTACCTGATAAATTCAATTGAAAAAACAACCGTTCCTGCTGAAATAGCGGGAGCGGTTGTTTGAATTTTACCCGAAGGCCGGGGAAGCAAATAGGATGGCTGCAATAAAAACAAGCTGCAAAACCAGGCGGAATGTAGTTTTTCCTCACGAAGATCTTTAGAACTGAATATCTATCTTTAAAGATTGCTATAGTTACCCCATTCACATCCATATAGAATGGAAACACCAAACATGTAAGCGTTTTACATATCTACTGCGGCAAGAGGAGCTACTCGTTTTTCGGGGATTACTTGCCCAAACTCCATACATGTGTGGAATCCTTCATGGAGGTGTGTGATGAAGAGGAAGTCTTGGTACACTTTGGTGGTGGTAGGTGTGGTATCTTTATTTGTTTCGGTAAGTGCTTTCGCAAGTTATGTATTCTGGGAACCACTAACTTATTTTAACCCGGAAACATGGCAAAAGGCAGATGGTTATTCCAACGGAGATATGTTCAATTGCACGTGGCGGGCCAACAATGTCAATTTTACGAATGATGGGAAGCTCAAGCTGGGTTTGACAAGTTCTGCGTACAACAAATTTGATTGCGGAGAGTATCGTTCCACTAATAATTACGGATACGGACTGTATGAAGTCAGCATGAAGCCTGCCAAAAATACGGGCATAGTCTCCTCCTTTTTTACGTACACAGGACCTGCTCATGGCACACAATGGGATGAGATTGATATTGAATTCTTAGGGAAAGACACAACCAAAGTGCAGTTTAATTATTTTACAAATGGGGTCGGTGGTCATGAGAAGGTTATTAACCTTGGGTTTGATGCATCGCAAGGGTTCCATACCTATGCTTTTGACTGGCAACCAGGGTATATCAAATGGTATGTTGATGGTGTATTGAAGCATACTGCAACCAGCAATATCCCCGTAACACCTGGTAAAATTATGATGAATATATGGAATGGAACCGGGGTGGATAGCTGGTTAGGTCCTTATAACGGTGCCAATCCATTGTACGCAGAATACGATTGGGTTAAATATACGAGTAATTAATGATGCAGAAGCAGCCGCTCACCGGCTGCTTTTTTTATTTGGTTTGAAATTACAAGATTACAATTAAAGTAAAGCCTAATGTTTCTTGGCATAATTCAACCCTAAGTGATGAGCTTGGTTAAGCAGCATCTCATAATGCTGGGGATTGGAATCCAAAGTCTCATATAAAAATTCAACCTTGGAACTGGAAACACCGCAATAATCGGCAATTCCCACATTCTTTAAAACAGGGTCAAAGCCAATCTCATGTAAATCCAATATCTCATAGTCGTGGCCAGCCTCGGAAAGACCCTTGTACGAAACGATCGGCAACCTTAAAGGTAAGAGAATCTTTTCTCGAATGCGAAACAACAATTAATACTCTCATAATTATATCTTCACTACCTTTCTGAGCAGCTAACTCGTAGTCATGATCAATGGCTGGTGCTATTATAAACAGTAATTAAAACAACCTGGACTGAAGTGAATAAATGTTATGTTCTTAGCCAAAAACAGCGTTTTAACGGAGGAATAAAAGATGACTGAAAATAGAGGAAGTAGCGTTCAAAAGAAATACAAAGTTGGAGTGGAGGCGGCTTTAGAAGTAATGGGAGGGAAATGGAAGCCGTTGATCATCTATCATTTGATGACAGGACGAAAACGGTCATCGGAGCTTCGGCGGTTAATACCTGACATTACGCAAAAAATGCTGACCACTCAACTAAGAGGTCTGGAAAAGGATGAGATTGTTGCACGAAAGATTTATAAAGAAATCCCACCCAAAGTGGAGTATGAGTTAACGGCCTACGGCTGGGGATTAAAACCCGCGCTAGACCATTTGTGTTATTGGGGTGAGGAACACCTGGAGAGAGTTCACGGGGACAAATCCAAGGTTTTGGAAGAGTTTTGAGGCAGTACAGCGTGAAAAAAATCTCTCATGACAAGCGTAGATGACAACCAGTCCTACTTTTATAAAATTATGAAGGTATTCCAATAAGGTTGAAGAATACCCTATTAGAGGTAGAATACAAATTTTAAAGGGGAATGAAATGAGTAAACGGCTTACTAAGAATATACCGATATGGTTTCTTTTTGTCGGGATAGTGGTATTTATTCTACTGTGTATTAATTTTGTTGAAATGAATACTAGAATTAATATGCTTGCATTGGTAATTTTGAATATTGCTAATACAATTCGATTGTGGAAGAATGATCGTCAGTCAGCAATGATGTTTCTATTGATAGGTGTTCTGTGTACGTTCTTTCTTATCAAGTCATTAATTTTATATTGATTTGAACCCTGACCCATGCATCTGTTATCCATCATGCTGTGGACTTAATCACAACAGAACATGAAATAGTCATTCATGATATGATGGAAAGTCAAAAAGCCAATAAATACCACAGCTTCTGCGTGTTTAACGGCTTTTCTTATGATGTTCCTTTTCTAAATAACTCTCCGGCCAATTGCAACCATTGTTCTTTAATTAATTTCGGATTCTGAAATTATTACCGTAAACTGAATTGCACTAGCGGAAGACTAAAGTTCGATAAAACTATTCAAATACCAGTTGGAACCCTGTCATTGAAAATAATAAATATGAGGTGCCAAAATGAGAAAGAATTTTCCTGATCCTACATGGGCAAGATTAGGATTTTCCGAGCCTCCTGATTTTCATAACTCAGGTAAAAATATTGGAATTGTTATTTTAGATAAGCTTACCCCACATGATGCTATTAGCCACCTAGGTTCTCGAATTAAGTACATAACTGTAAATGAAGACTTATCTATTGTTAGTAGGAATATAGCTTTTGATTCTCCTTCGGAACTCTCCGATGATAGCGGAGAACATGGTCTTATGACTGTATTATCATTAACGCATCAACCTTTCGAATTGCAAGGCAAAAAATATGTTGGAATTGCACCTGCAGCTAATTATATCGTTCTTGATCATGCTGCTTTTAAAGACGGTGAGGGAGAGCGTTTGAAATCGGGCATGGATTGGATTATGAGCAAACAGCTTGAATGGAATATTAAGATCATCTTGTGTATGGGATGGCATGCTGGAGATAATCAGGTTCGTCTAAAAAACACCATAGAAAACTCTACCGTTCAAGCCCTTGATTCAGCTGTTAAGCAAGGTGTATTGGTTATTTGCGCAAATGGAAATACGCGATTAATAAATATTCTACCTCCCCAATCCTTTTTTGCAGTGGGTGGTTACAATGATTTAGGTAACCAAAATCGAGCTAAGCATGTAGCTTACCCGGACGAGCCTTATGGACGAAACAGCGATGGTCACTTTAGACCTGACGTGCTGGCACCAAGAGTATATCTAACAATTCCATTTTGCGAAAACAATAAAGAGGTATCTAGAGTTTCATACTATTGGGGAACTTCTGGCGCAGCTACACTTGTCGCAGGTGTTGCTGCATTTCTATTTTCCAAGTACCCCAACCTAGATGCAGATACACTACGAAGTGCATTCGTAGAATATGGGGACCCGTTAATCGGTTATGACAATCCTGCACCAAGAGTGAATGTGGCTAAGATTGTTAATGCTTTAAACGAAGGTTTCCTATCAAAAAGAATGAAAAACAAATGTGTCTCTTTACAAGTAAAGGACCCTTATATCTCTATTCACTCCGACGATGACATAGAAAGAGGTTTAGCCTTATCAAATCTCATTCAGAACCAATTATATTTACGAGATGCATTATGGGATTTCACTAAAGATGAGTCTCCAGTAATCAGAAAAATCGCCGTTTCTGCTTTAGGTAGACCAGTCGATGATCTGGAGAGAAGACGGTTCTGGAATCAATTAATGGAGGAAAAAGAGGGAGGCGTACGTGGCTGGTATACTTACGGACTGTTAACAGATGCAGGAAAAGATGAATTCACCATGTGGATTCCTTTAGCTACGGATATAAACTGGTCGGTCCGCTGGTGTGTGAGTGAGTACTTAGCTAAGTTTCCAGATTTGTACCCGCAGCTTGAAAAAACACATGATCCAGATTCAGTTGAAACCAAGGCATTCATTATATTAGATTGGTTAAATGAACATTTAATATGAGTTAAAGTATGCTGAAATTGATTGTCCTATAGCTGGGATTTTAAGTAATTGTTTGTGGAATCATAACGATTAGAGAAGCAGGAGTCGACATGGAAGAACGGACCGATTTTGAATGGACATATCAAATAACCCCCAATTTGTTAGAAGTGAATAACAGATTGGGGAGAGTAAGACGTAGGCATCAGATTGTACGTTATAAGGAATATTTATTGTGCATCCTCAGGAATTAATTTTTAGGATTAACATATTAAAAGATACACCTTACCTAATTGATTATTGATACAGGGTCATGAGCATAAGGTGAAAATATTTTGACATTCCAATTTATATATCGTAATATTACGATATAACGATTCGGGAGGGGTAATTTTGAACACTGAAGCTTTTGATAGCACTAATTTAAAACAGTTCGATGAACCTGCTAATTTACTGAAAGCTCTATCTCATCCGATTCGTCTGTGCATTGTGCGTGGGTTGATGCGAAAAAAGAAATGTAATGTTTCATATATGCAGGAGTGTCTGGACCTCCCGCAATCAACAGTGTCTCAGCATTTGCAGAAGCTGCGCAGTGCAGGGATTGTAACGACTGAGCGCAATGGTCTTGAAGTAAATTATGTGCTTGCCGACCAACGGATTGAACAGATGATCCCTATTTTGTTTGGAGAGGAAGATTGTGAATCATGAGCAAAAAAATACTGATTGTGGGCGGAGTAGCAGGTGGTGCATCAGCAGCTGCCCGTCTGCGCCGTCTAGATGAACATGCCGAAATTATCATATTTGAAAAAGGACCCTATATATCATTTGCCAACTGCGGCTTACCTTATTATATTGGCGGCTCGATCGAGGAGCGAGAGCGTCTGCTGGTCCAAACTCCTAAAGGTATGGCCGATCGTTTTAATATTGATGTGCGTACACAAAGCGAGATCGTCGCTATTGATCCCAATACTCGTACAGTTCAGGTACAAAGCCAGGAGCGTGGTCCTTATGAAGAAAGTTATGACGAGTTGATTTTGTCACCAGGTGCAAAACCAATTATTCCCGATCTGCCGGGTAAGGATAATCCACTAATTTATACAGTGCGCAGCATTCCAGATATTGATCGCATCAAGGAGCAAATAAATTCATCTAACAACGGTTCATCGATTGTTATAGGTGGAGGGTTTATTGGTGTTGAAATGGCGGAAAATTTAAAGGAAGCCGGATTGGAAGTAACGTTGGTAGAGGGTAATGGTCAGCTGCTCACCCCATTTGATGCTGAGCTGGCAGCAGCATTGGCACAGGAAATGGAGCAAAATGGGGTGAAGCTGCTGTTTTCCCAGCGTGTACAGGGCTTTCGTTCACTTGAGCAGGGCATTGGTGTTGAGCTTGCTGATGGTCGTGTTCTGACAGCTGACCTGGTTATTCTTGCGATAGGAGTAACTCCAGATACAGCTTTTCTGAGAAATAGCGGAGTTTCCCTGGGAACACGTGGACATATTATGGTCAACGAAGCTCTCGAAAGCAGTGTGCAACATATCTATGCTGTTGGTGATGCCATTGAAGTAACTGAAACCATTCATGGCACAAAGACAGCTATTCCGCTTGCTGGACCTGCCAACAAACAGGGACGCATTGTTGCAGATCGTATTGCCGGACTAAGTTCCATCTACAAAGGAACACAAGGGACAGCCATTATTAAAGTGTTTGGAATGACCGGAGCAGCCACAGGCAGTAATGAGAAAACACTAAAGCGTCTCGGCATCGATTATCGAACTGTAATCGTGCATCCTGCATCTCATGCATCGTATTATCCGGGTTCCAGCGCGATCACTCTTAAACTGCTGTTTACACCGGCAGGTAAAATTTTAGGCGCACAAGCAGTTGGTTATGACGGTGTGGATAAACGGATTGATGACATTGCTGTAGCCATTCATTTTGGGGGTCACATCAGTGATTTGACAGAGCTCGAGTTGAGTTACGCGCCACCGTATTCCTCTGCGAAAGATCCAGTTAATATGGCTGGTTATGCAGCTGAAAATATTACGGCTGGACGTGTAGAAACGTTCACCTATGATCAGCTATCTGAACGCCAGCCGGAGCAGTCGATATTGCTGGATGTACGCAGTGAGCTGGAGCATCGCAATGGGAATATTCCGGGTTCGTTAAATATTTCAGTGGATGAGCTTCGTCAGCGGTTAGATGAATTAGACTCAACCAAGGATATCTGGGTATACTGCCAGGTTGGTCTGCGTGGATATACGGCTTCGCAGATTTTGCGTCAGCATGGCTTTAATGTGAAAAATCTGAGTGGAGGTTATAAAACATACCGCCAAGCACAATTTCGGCCCGCTCCAATTTCTACCGGAAACGATGAAAATATTGACGAGCAGGATCAGAACAACAATCCGAAACATGCTGTAAAGGAAACAGAGCTCTCCAATCCAATCTCTGCACAGCCACAGCGTATCGATAACGAGTTGAACGTGTGCGGTTTAAGTTGTCCCGGCCCGCTGATACAACTTAAGCAGAAAATGGATCAACTATCGAATGGAGAGACCTTGCGGGTGAAAGCTTCCGATCCAGGATTTTATGAAGATGTGAAAGCATGGGCAACCATGTCTGGCTCCTCGCTCCTACACTTGGAACGATCCAAAGGCGGTACGATTGAAGCTGTAATTGCCAAGAATACCATGCAGACCGCATCTTCAGCTATGGAAACTTCTAAAGAGGAGCCTGCCAGCACAATGGTTGTCTTCAGTGGCGATCTGGATAAAGCGATTGCTTCTCTTATTATTGCGAATGGAGCAGCAGCAAGTGGACGTAAAGTAACCATGTTCTTCACTTTCTGGGGATTAAATATTATTCGTAAGCATCAGCCGCAGCCTGTATCCAAAACAATGATCGGCCGCATGTTTGACATGATGCTACCACGTAGTAGCCAGAAGCTTGGCATGTCCAAAATGAATATGCTTGGAGTTGGTCCAAAGATTATTCGAGGCATGATGAAGAATAATAATGTTGCTTCTCTGGAAGAACTGATGCAGACCGCAACTGCGCAGGGAATTGAGTTTGTCGCTTGCCAGATGTCCATGGATTTAATGGGGATTCAGCGTGAAGAATTAATGGATTCAGTTAACATTGGTGGAGTGGGCTACTATCTTGGGCAGGCAGCTCATGCAAATCATAATCTATTTATTTAAAATCGATTTATTAGTAAACCATTCAACTGTTCAGTGACATGTGTTATCTTAAAAAGCAAAAGCCCCTTCGTTTCTGAAGGGGCTTAGTTTCGTTTATTTCATTTAACGTGCGACGAGACGTAGTGGGCTGTTTACGCGGACTCAGTCCCGCTAGTGTTTCCTTCACTTTTAGGTTCCATCAACATGATATGACATTCCTTTTCGGCAGAGGGTTTGATCTCGAGTCCCCTCGGGACAATAAACATCTCATCCTTAGAGATTCTCACCTGACCATCACGAAAATCAATAATCATCTCGCCTTCAATCACGAAAAATAACTTATCGGTTTCGGGATGAACATGCCATTCATAATCGCCAGCAATCTTAACGATCTTAAATTGATAGTCATTCATTTCACCAATTAATTGGGGTGACCAATTATCGTTTATTTTAGACAGTTCCTCGCTTAGTTTAATCGATTGATAATGGATAGTAAGCCCTCCTTATTTTTCACCTACATTATAATGCTGCATACGCAATTCAGACATGATGTTTCCTTAGCCTGCCATAAGTATACTGATTTAATTTTGGCTTTAAAATGGATGCCTGTTGAAGTTAGCATGGATTATTGATGAACTTCTGTCGATATTCAGTAGGAGAAAATCCAAATTGTTTCTTGAACACTTTACTAAAATAAAAGGGGTCAGCAATTCCAACCGTTTGTGCAATTTGCTGTACGGGCACATCACTTGTAAATAGCATTTTTTGTGCCATGTTTATACGGTATTTTAATAGATATTCTGCCGGTCCCATTCCTGCATGTTTTCTGAATACGTAAGAAAGCCGATTTCGATTAACGTTATATTGTTCTGCGAGCGATGTTATGGTAAGGCCATGATAGTAGTATTCATGGATATAATTAGATACCCGTTCGAATAAAGCCTGTGACTCACTGCTCATTTGTCTATTCGCCACGCTTATTAAGGCTTCGTTCAGCACATCGCGAAACAGCATTTCAGTCTGAAACATCGAAATGCCTCCACGTTGATTATACACATGCCATAGCTGCTTAATTAATTCCATAAGACGAGGGGATTGTCCCGTTGATAATTCAAAATGTTGATGGGAAAAGCTTGACTCTTCTAGTTCTGAGCTGCATATACGGTATAAAACAAGGATATATTCCCAGTTAGAGTTATCAAACATTTGTTTATCCAATTTCATTTTTGCACCACCATGCACCACTTTTCCTGGCGAAAGAATATATGGCTTTCCATTAAAATGAAATTGTATCTTTCCTGTAAGGGGAAACACAAATCCAGGAAAAGAATCTGTATAGTCAGCGTGAGGCACCCCTGGATCTCTAGCATATCGATATATTCCTTCTACTTGAAAAGGAATGTGTGCAAAATGTTCTGCTAACTGATTCACGTCTATTTTCACGTTGCGTACCTCATTTCGATAGTAGGTTACCGATAATCCTGAAATTAATCATTACATCTTATTTAAACATTATTGATAACCATTTCACAAAAAAAGAAAATATATTTTGATATAATAGATATTGATTGTTAATTACGCTGTCGAAGGAAATTTATAATGAGGTTTTTTTGGTGGGAAGCCGTGTTTTATTGCGTTATGTTTGTACTTGTCTTTTTTATGATATTCAATGATTATTCTCCAGTCTTGACAGTAGGAGTTGGAATGGGTGCCACCCTTGTTGCTTTTATAATCCACGTTTATTATCCTTTAACGCTGGAAAAGCGTATGGACCGAGTGGAGTCCTTTTTATGTAGGCAGAAAAATAGCCCGGGACTTTACATTAATTATGTTTTTGCGAACAGACTTGAGGATGAGGCCATATTAATTATGGAGCAGCTTATGCGTAAATATAAGCAAGCAACGGCACTGGCGCCTTACAAGGCGGCTTACGGCGTTTATCGCAAGGATATGGCTTCTGTTCGGAAAGCCTTGCCAAATATCCGCTTTTCCGATTACCGAGCTTATTACGAAACGATTCTACTATCGGAGGACGGGGAAAGTGGTCAAGCGCGAGAACGCCTTGAGTCAATCAAGAAGCCATGGATGAGATCAGCGCTGCTCGCGGAAATAGAACTCAAAGCAGGTCACCGCGAAGCAGCCATCGAGCATGCTAAGGAAGCTCTAAATTCGTCTAGAGGCGTTCATCGTTATGTGTTATATAAGGAATACGAAAGGTTATTACCGCAAGCTGTTGAGTCACTCGCTTAGTCAGGCAGTTCTCTTGCCCTGGTTCGGCAACAGGCTGGCCTGTGAAGGGAACGGTGCAGTCCCGAAATGATAGCTTGATAAAACCAAAAAGGCAGTCGATCAACGTGATCGACTGCCTTTTTGGTTCAACGTCTTATTTGGCTGATGACGGCGGAAGAGGCGTAGAGTACAGTGCACTTCGGAAGATAACATTCCCGATCCTATGTGGAAACATTATTAGGGACTTGCTATTACTTGGAAATCCAAAAGTTTTGTCTTTAGGACACGACTTATCTTAATAATTTTCTCCGCGATAATAGCGCTCCAATTTGTTATCCAAATGAACGAGCTGCGCTTTTTTCTCCTCGATATCTTCCAGTAACTTTTGCCGCTGATCTTGAATCAGTTTGGTTCTTTCCGGTAGGGTTGAGGTTCCTTCATTTACTTTGTCATAATACGTTTTGATGTCCTCCACACTCATCCCGGTTTCGCGAAGACATTTGATAAAAACCAGCCAGTTCAGATCATCTTCCGAGTAAAGACGGTTATTCTGCTCACTTCGCGCAGCAGGCTTCAACAGGCCCTTTCTTTCATAAAAGCGTATCGCTCCGATAGTGATCTCGACTTTCTTGGCCACTTCTCCAATCGTTAACATGCTAACCCTCTTTTATCAAAATTTATTGTTGACCTACACTAAGTGTAGCATAGTAACTTATACATTGTTAATGAATTCAAATTAGAGAAAGAAGGATTCGCATGAAAAAGACCGCTTTTGTAACTGGAGCAAATAAAGGAATCGGATTCGAAATCGTTAAGCAGTTAGGTCAAGCCGGCTGGAAAGTTGTCCTTGGTGCACGCAGCGCCGGACGGGGCGAAGCGGCTGTTTCCGAGTTAACTTCTGAGGGGTTAGACATAGGATTTGTGCAAATCGACATGAGTGACTTGGAAACTATCAAAAAGGCAGCCGCTACGATTACCAAGGATTATCCGGACTTAAAGCTTTTGATTAATAATGCTGGTATGCCTGGTGCTTTCTCTCGTTCTTTTACGGATACCAAAGAGGAGGATCTGAGGAACGCTTTTGAAGTCAACTTTTTCGGAACCTTCCGTCTGAACCAGCGTTTGTTTCCGTTAATCAAAGATAACGAAGGCACAATCGTTAATGTATCGACCGACATGGCTTCTCTGGATCATATGCAAAATGCTGGATTTGCTTTAAACGCATTCGACTATAATTCATCCAAAACGGCCAACAACGCCATGACAGTTTCGATGGCTTATGAACTCAAAAGCAGTAGAGCTCAAGTATTTGCGGTTACGCCCGGATTCACATCAACAGACCTTAATGGCAATGCTGAAGGCGGTAAGTCGAAAGAAGCCGCCGCTGCGATTATTGTAGGTTATGCAACTGATGGCAAACATCATAACGGCGAATTCTTGGATGAGAAGGGCGTGTACGCCTGGTAATCCACAGCTGTCAAAACACTGCAATTTCTAATTACATTTCGAAATATACAAAGAGGTAACAACGTCAATAACTTCACTGACCGCGGTTGTCAGTGAAGTTATTTTATCATAATGACTATCATTGATTACCGAGATGGATGATTGATATCACTTGATAAATCGTGATCAGTTAAAGGAGGAGCGGAAGAAGGGAACCACTGATAAACTTTGTTTCAGGTGATCGATTCGGAAGTATATTGGATCCTAAATCCAAGCGCAAGGAACGTCCAAGCATAACGCTCATGTCGCTAAAAAAGTGTTTTTTTACCGTTTCCATTTACTTTGCCTCCTTTTTGCTAATGATTGCGAGGAATATATCCTCCAATGTCGGCTGTTTTTCGATATATTCCACCTTTGCGGACGGGATCAACTTTTTAAGATCCGAGAGTGTTCCGCTGGAGATACATTTTTGAGGGTCGCGTTCTTAAACGAAACTTCGTTCAGTGCCACCTTGTCAAACTTGACGCCGGTCAATCTTATACCTGTGAATTTAGCTTGGTCCAGTCCCGATTTGCTGAAGGTAGTGCGTACAAGGATCGATTGATTGAAGCTTACATTTGAAAGGTCAAGGGTGGAGAGGTTGGCAACCTCCTGTACCGTTTGCTCAATATCGCCGATGCTCTCGATGGTCATCTCAAAAGCAGTCTCATCATCCTTGCCCTCGGCTTTGAGATCACGGAATCGCTCCTGCAAATCGGATTGCAGGTCTGCTTATAATTCAGTGACGCTTTTTACCCCATCGTACGGTGCGAAAACGCCGTTCAAATCGTTGGTCAATTTCTCATTCATAACCTCATCACTCCTTATAATGAGTTTTCAAGAGCGCGCTTGGCGTACTCCCAGTTGTCTTTGTTGCTGTCATACGTTGTCTTACCCTTTTCGGTAATCCAAAAATATTTACGACGTCCACCTTGAGATTCATCGCCCCAATACCACTCGATATCGCCCTCCGCTTCAAGTCGCCGAACGCGGGAGTACATTAGCCGGAATTTCGCTTTAATTTTAGCAGGTGGGTACGTGTTTAATTGTTTAATTTTAGTATTATCAAACTAAGACAAAATTTGCTAAAGTAATGTAAAGTTACTCTAACTAAAATTACAGCTGTGCTGGCGGAGGATAGGACGAAGTATGAGAAAGTTTTTGAGTGAGCAGTCCATTGAGGCATTTAGATCGATCATTAATTACAATCCGGATGCCATCTTCATTGTTTCCAACGAAGCAAAGATCGTAGAAGTAAATGAAGGGGTTACAGAGTGTTTAGGCTATAAAAAGGAAGAAATTATAGGTTCATCCTACAAAGATATATTTTGTATCCATCAGCTTGAGTTGATTAGCCAGTTTTTCTTAGAAGTTTTAAAGGGTGCATCCTGTCAATACGTTGCCGAAGCTTATCATAAAAATGGAGATATCGTTCATTTGCAAATTAAGCAAGTTCCCTTGTTCTTTGAAGGGAAGGTCAATGGTATTTTTGGAGTGGCTAAAAACATTACTGAGCAAAGGCAGTTGCTCACGGCTTTGAAAGAAAGTGAAGAGCGCTATCGATTGTTAGCAGATAACTCCCTCGATCTTATCCAACTGATTAATCTTGACGGAATTGTGGATTATGCTTCTCCTTCTCACAAAATGGTACTTGGGTTTGATCCAAAAGAATACATAGGCAAATGGGTATTCTACCAACCGAATGAAGAAGTCGATGAAAATTTTCGTACGGTTTTTATGAGTATGCTGCTTTTACAAAAGCCCTTCACCTATGAGATACAACGTCAGCATGAGCAGGGATTTCCGGTATGGCTAGAGTTGAAAGGAACACCGATGTTCGATGAGTCCGGTGATTTTAAAAATATGATGCTTATCGGAAGAGAAATAACAGAACGAAAAAAGTACCAGATACAACTGGAGCAATTAAGTTATCATGATGCCCTAACCGGAGCACCTAACCGAAGATTTCTAAATAAAATGTTAAGTGATGCCTTGAGTGGAGAAAAAACAGACGTGGGTCAGCTGGCTGTCATGTTTGCGGATCTAGACAATTTTAAGCAGATCAATGATACATTAGGGCATGATGCTGGGGATGAATTGCTTCGTCAATTTGTGAAGAGGGCAGGAGCTTGCCTTCGAGAACACGAGGTTTTGGCCAGAATGGGTGGTGACGAATTCGTTTTTGTAATTCCCAAAGTTCAATCCTCCTTAGACGTCAGGCTAATGGCTGAAAATATCTTAGAATCGTTGCAACATCCCTGGAATATAGACGGGCAGGAGCTATATACTACTTCCAGCATAGGAATTGCCTTTTATGAAAAAGACGATACAGTAAAAGAACTGCTTCAAAAAGCAGATGCGGCTCTCTATCTTGCTAAAGCGGAAGGGAAAAATGCATATCGCATATTCTCCTTCCTTGATTCGTCAATTTCCTAGAGTGAATACCGCACGGATGATTCCATGGCTAAAACCAACGAAATACGCCTAAAGGCAAAGCGGTATAAAGCCTGGCCCGTTCTGCGTGACTCTTCATAGTGGTGAAACTTACATCGGTTACATCACTGACGTAATAACGGAGGTGTGGTGCTTACGGGGGGAGGAACGATATCAAGCACGGCCGTTCTCAGAACCGGAAAAAGGTGAATGGTACGCGTAAGTCGTCTACCCGTTGGCGCACAGTACTACGCGCAGGTTTCGTCCTTTCTGCCAATGATGGGTTCGCTGTTTGGCGGGGCGACTTTGGTTGGAGGTCTAACGGAAAGAATACGAAAGAGCGGATGGAAGCTGAAGAACCGTGATTGAATATCAATATTTTCACCGTCACTTAATCCTTGATTGCTGCCTTCTGGCCTATTATTCTCTAACTCTTGGAGGAAAAACTTCAGAAATCGATTTCGAAAAAAGGTGCCTCCTTTACTCGCCAGCACTGCGGAGAAGAATAAATAATGACGCTCAAAATACTCGAACCATAATAACCCCGCATCTATATAATCAGCGTCACTGCCTGTCGAATTGCAAATTTCCCGCATCTCGTCAATATGTTCTTCGATCCATCTTTAACACTTGAGAATCACCAGCTTTCAGTTGCATAGGTCCAACCAAAAACTTCCCGCCGGGTGCCTTCATGTCGAAGGGAATCCCGAATATGCTTGCGGCAAACTTCTCGCCAGGTACCGTCATGTCGGAGGGAACTCCGAATATCCTTGCAGCCTGTCAGCGTGCTGGAGTTAAGCGCCTAGTCATGCAGAGCGGCATTGTCTGAGCGATGGGGAAGAACTTTCCGCAGTCAATCGGTGGGCAATGCGCATTCACCAGCGCATCTTCTCGAAGGCGATCAAGGACAAGGCCATTGCCGAGCGTGCAGTGCAACGGAGTGACCTGGATTGGGTTATTGTACGACCGGCCTGGCCGCCACTTTGAAATATACGGCAGGCCCCTCAGATCGCATCGCTCCACTCCGGACTCTTTATAGACTGTGCCGACTGCCTTGTGCGGGCGGCGACGAGTGAGCCAGCATGGGTCAGGAAGATCGTTAATGTTGGACGATAGCATACAGATGAGGTTTCCCGTTCCAGTTATGGAAATACTAAAGAGAATATGACATCGGATTTGCCCAAGGATTATTCCTTTGTCATCCAAAACACAATGTTAACCATCAGCAATGATGAGCTTGACTTGATAAGAAATAAAAATTGTTCTGGCGTGGGTTGTTATTCGCAAGGCAATGTTTTATATTGGTTTTATATCGACATTATAGTAGGTCAAAAATAAAAGAGGTGAGCGGACGAGATGACTCCACGCACGAAAGAACAAAACGAAGAGATTCGGATGCGGCGACTGGCGCAAATCCGTAAAGCCGCTGCCGATGTGTTTTTGAATAAAGGGCCTTTATTGGAAATCCGCGATGTGGCCGCGCAGGCAGGACTCGGCTATGGCACGGTGTACCATTATTACAGCAATAAGGGCGATTTGCTTCACGATTTGCTATGGGACGCGTTGGAGCGGTCTGAGGGGTGGCCAGAGGCCCCGCGCGTTTCGGATGCGAACGAGGAACCAGTGGGTGAGCATTTCGGCTTGGCTGCGTCGGCGGATATCGGGAAGTCGGCTGCCACGGATTCCAGAAACGAAAGCCGCGAAACGGCCGCTACCGAAAAGTTTGGCCCTATCGCCGCCGCTAGCGTCTGGCTGCTGGAGCTTTGGGCAGATGACCACGCCCTATATCTGCTGCATAAGCTGGCTGTTGAGGGTTTTGCCTGGCTACCTGAAGCTCGCTCGACCAAGCTCTCGGCTGCTTTTCAGCATGATGTGATTACACCGTTTGCCGCGTTGGTGGACACCGGGCATGCGAAGGACGGGGATGCCGCTTCCGGAGGAAACGCGGCGGAGCAGCCGTATCGGCTACAGCGCGCGGAAATGCTGCTGGCCGCCTTGGTTGGCTGCGCCTCGCTTTCCCTGCGCCGCGAAAAGCTGCACGAGGAGGCGATGGATATCGTCCGGTTTTTAAAATTATAGGATGCATAAGGAGTGAATAAACAAAAGATGATCATTATAAAATCACCTAGGGAAATCGAAGAGATGAAGCCGGCGAGCCAAATTGTTGCGGACTGCTACCGCGAGGTGAGCAAACTGATCGAGCCTGGGATCACCACCCGAGAAATCAATGATTTTGTTGCCAGACACATCACCAAGCTGGGTGGCAAGCAGTTTACGAAAGGCTATAACGGTTTTCCCGCCGAAACCTGCATTTCGATCAACGATGTGGTGGCCCACGGGATTCCTTCGAACCGGGCACTTATGGACGGAGACTTGCTGAAGCTTGATATCGTCGCGGAATACGGGGGATGGTTTGGCGATTCGTGTATGAGCTATGCGGTGGGCAATATTCGGCCGGAGGCGCAAAAATTAATGAAGGTGACAAAGGAATGCTTAGATCTGGGAATTGCCCGTGCTATACCCGGGGGCCGACTCGGCGACATAACGTCGGCGATTCAACAGCATGCCGAAGCGCACGGGTTTTCGGTCGTACGCGATCTGTTGGCGCATGGGATCGGGCGGAGCCTGCACGAAGAGCCGACCTATGAGCATATCGGCGTAGCCGGCAAAGGTATTCGGTTAAAGGAAGGCATGGTGTTTACGATTGAACCAATGATCAACGAAGGTACGTTCCGAATCACGATCGACGACGATCGGTGGACGGCGAGAACGGCCGACGGCAAGTTGTCGGCGCAATATGAGCATACCATTGCAGTCACGCCGGATGGACCACTGATTTTAACGGCTCAGTAAGAATAGATGTTAGCAGGTGGTAGAAGCTTCCTGCCCCTTGTATGCAGTGCGAAAACAATCTAGCGATAAAAAGATAAAAGGGACCGTCTTCTTTTAATAGAAGTCCGGTCTTTTTTGCATTTACAGAATATTAACACGATGCAGATACGGATCTGATTTTTTGCACGTAACATAAGTATTAGATGTGGGAACGGTCCCACATTCAGCAAAAAGTGTATAACGTAAGTCATGAAGATAACGGAATAATGAAAGGTGGCATGGCGCAATGAAGCTGCTGGATCTACAAGGATATGTATCTCCGGAGGATTCCAAAACGCATATCCGCATTCCTTTTGAGTTGGACGAGGGCTGTGGAAAGCTGAACCTGCGATTACAATATACGCCGAAGACGCTCGAAAATCGGGAGAAGGCGCTGCGGTTGCTCAAGGACAGTTACGATCTATACATTTTGCCGGAACATCGGGAATACGCGATTGCCAATGCTGACCGGCATCTCCCTCTGAAAAATCTGGTCACACTCTCGCTGGACGATGCGCGGGGATATCGTGGGGCGTGCCACCGCCAAGACGAGGTGCAGGATCTATACGTATCGGAGAGAGAAGCTTCTCCCGGCCTTATGGCGGGCGAGCTGGTTCCGGGGCCCTGGAGCGTCACATTAAGCCTGCACTGCATCGTGACCGATACGTGCGCTTACCGGCTGGAAGTCTGGACGACAGAGGAGGACTCGATATGAAGTGGTTCGCCTGTGAACTGCATACACATACGCTGCACAGCGATGGCAGTCAGACGCTGGGAGAACTGGCAGCGGGAGCAGTCAATCTGGGCTTTGCCGCCATCGCGCTGACCGATCACAATACGATGTCCGGCTTAAGCGGCAAAGCGGAAATCGAGCAGAAATACGGACTGCGAATCATCCCGGGCATGGAGTGGACAACTTTTTACGGCCATATGGTGACGATAGGACTGAGTGCTTTTGCCGACTGGCGTCAAGCGAATCGGGATGGAATCGATGAGGGGATCGAGAACGTGCATCGCCTCGGTGGAATCGCCGGGCTTGCTCATCCCTTCCGAATCGGCAGTCCGGCCTGTACCGGTTGTTTCTGGGAATACGAGATTGGGAACTGGTCCGCTGTCGATTACATCGAAGTCTGGTCCGGCACGTTCCCTTCCATTCAAACGAACAATCGGCGAGCATTTGATCTGTGGACTCACAAGCTGAATGAAGGATATCGGATTGCAGCCACTTCAGGCAGGGACTGGCATGCGCAGGGCGAGACAGACGATCCGATCTCGGTTACTTACCTCGGCATCGAGGACGACGCAGTGGCGGGGAACGGGGACTCGACAGCCCTTTCGCTCCATGAAGAAACGCTTATCCAAGCGCTGCGGGAAGGGCGTGCGTCCGTAACGATAGGTCCTCTACTTACCCTGACGCTTGACGCTGGAGGTACAGTCTATGCAATTGGCTCTGCGGTTCCAACGATAGTTGAGAGGCGGAAAGCCGTAGAGGAGCCAATCCGGGCAAACTTGACGTTGGACTTCTCGGTCCGTGCCGGACTGTGGTCGCTGCCGAAGCAGGTCTGCAGATTGAAGCTTCGCTCCAATCTGGGCGAGGAGCTTAACCTGGAAGTTCCGTCTTCATCGGACGGACAGATGATGCAATTTGAAGCCCAACTGAGGGAGTCCGCGCCAAATACCCCCCGAAGGTGGATTCGCGCCGAGCTGTGGGGAACCGTACGAGGAGTCCATATGCTGATCGCCTTTACCAACGCGATCTACTTCGAAGAAGGAGGATATCCGCGATGAACAAATTTCCGCTAATTACGGCTCATACCGGCTGCATGGGCCATCCCGATCATTCTTTCGAGTCACTTCAGGAGGCCCTGAGACTTGGCGCAGATATTTACGAAGACGATATCCGGTCGACTCGGGACGGCGTGCCGGTACTCGCCCACGATGACGATATCGTTTTGTCAGATGGAAGCCGCGGCAGTCTTGCAGAAATGACACTGAAGGAGTTGAACTCCGCTAGATTAGCGCCCATTCCGACGCTTCAGGATGTGCTTGAGCAGATACGCGAAGCTGGTAAAATCATGAATCTAGATATCAAAACGGACAAGGCTCTGGAGCCGGTCTCCGTTCTAGTTGATCGGATGGGTATGGCGGAGATGGTGTTTCTCAGTGGCTGCGAATACGGGTCAGCGGTTAAAGCTAGCCGGTACGCTCCAAGCATCCGCAGGCTGCTTAATGTGAACATGCAAAGCTTCGGGAGTTTGCGCTACAACGAGGCAATGTTCCAGGCGTGTGCAAATGCTCGCGAAGCCGGCTGCTTTGGGATTAACGTGCCGTATCAGGTCGTTCAGCCAGAACTGATGGAAGTTGTGCAGCGGAGCGGTTTGGCTATCTACGTCTGGACGGTTATGGAGGCTGACGACATGCGGAGACTTGCACAGTTGGGCGTCGACTCGATAACAACCCGTGATCCGGCGAAGCTGATTGCCGTCCGGGAAGAAACGGATTTTGCAAAGGAGAATAGGGATTGGACAATAAGCTGAATCATAGTTTGCGGGAGCTGGCCCAACTGGCCGGAGTATCGAAATCGACCGCTTCTCGGGTTATCTCCGGAAACGGATACGCGAGTCCCGAAGTCCGGGATCGTGTTCTCAAGGCGGTCGAGCAGCTTCGCTACAAGCCGAGCGCCGTTGCCCGGGCGATGGTCGCCAAGCGTACGTACAACATCGGAGTCATCGTTTTCCGTGACAGATTGCCGATCGTGTCCCACACGCTGTACGGCAGAATCATTGACGAGATACTGATGGCCGCTGAAGCGATGGGCTACTCGATTTTCCTGAAGACCGACCGGGAAATGTCGCTACGCTCCACCGATTATATGCTGGAACAGCGGGTGGATGGTCTCATCCTGGTCAGCCGGCTTCAGAAAAACGTCATCGATTACGTCAAAAATTTCAATATCCCTTATCTGATGGTGAACGGATCGACGGAAGATCCGGACGTGGTGCATCTCGTGAGCAACGATGAAGCCGGAGGAGAACGGGCGGCAGAGTATCTGTATGACTGCGGACACCGCAAATTCTTCATTATCGCCGGGCCGGGCGAGCATCGGAGCCACTCGCTGCGACTGGGAGGCTTCCAAAAACGGCTGGAATCCCTCGGCGTTAGTTCTGAACAGGACGGGTTTACCGTCGTCGAGTCTTTGGAATCGAGCTTCGATTCCGGTCGGAAGCTGATGGAGGAGCATTATGCGGCATTCCGGGAGGGAGGATACAGCGCTCTGTTCAGTACGAATGACATGCTGGCACTGGGCGCAATGAAGGTGCTGCTGGAGCGCGGTGTCCGTGTTCCGGAGGAAGTATCCGTCATGGGTTACGACAATATCGAAGTGGCCGGTATGTACCACCCGTCGCTGACTACCGTCAGCGTGGATGCATCTGGTATCGGCCGAGACGCGGTATCGATTCTGGATCGCCTGATTAGCGGCGAAGGCAGCGTGCCGCGCTTGATTGAATACGAAAGCGAAGTGATTGTCCGTCAATCGACAAATGGAAGGGAGGACGGAACATGTTTTGGTACTGGAAACACGTAGGTCCAAGAAGAATTATCGAATTTGTGTTGCTGACCGTGTTCGCTGTTTTTTTTGCGGGTCCGCTGGTCAACCTGCTTGTGCTTGCCTTTAGTGAAAAGTGGAATTATCCGGACATTCTGCCCCAGGTATGGGGCTTCAAATGGTGGGAATTTGTACTGGCCAAAGACGATATCGTCTCGTCGATCTCACTGTCGTTCCTCATTGCTACCCTGGTGACCCTGCTGTCCATCGTCGTCTGCATCCCAGCAGCGTACGCCTTTGCAAGACTCCAGTTTCCGCTGAAGCGGATGTTCCTGTTCTCGTTCCTGCTGACACACGCCTTTCCGAAAATGGGGTTGTATGTCTCCATCGCGGTCCTTTTCTACCGGATTGGACTGATGAATACGCTGCTCGGCGTTGTGCTGATCCATATGATCAATGTGTTGATGTTCATGACCTGGATTCCGACCTCCGCCTTTCGTAACGTTCACCGGGCGCAGGAGGAATCGGCGAGGGACGTTGGGGCAAGCCCGTTCAAAGTGTTCCGAAGCATCACCCTGCCAATGGCGATGCCCGGCATCATGGTCGCTTCAATCTTCACGTTTCTCAATTCGCTCGATGAAGCGCAGGGGACGTTCCTGGTCGGCATTCCTGATTACAAAACGATGCCAATCGTCATGTACTCCATTATTTCCGACTTTCCGAGCAGCGCCGGAGCTGTATTCTCCATCATCCTGACGCTGCCGACCATTATTCTGCTGGTGGCAGCCCAGCGGCTGGTGAGCGCGGACGTGCTGGCGAGCGGTTTTCAAATGAAATAAAAATGTTTCGGTCGATATACCTAAGCAAAGGGAGGCAGAAGTATGCAGTTGTCTGTACGAGAGTTAGCCAAACGCTACAAAACCGGTGACGGGGTCAGCGGCATCAACATCGATATCGAAAAAGGTGAGCTGGTCACCCTTCTTGGTCCCTCCGGGTGCGGGAAAACTACCGTATTACGGAGCATCGGCGGATTTCTCGAACCGGACTCCGGTGACATCCTGATCGAGGGCAAGAGTGTCATTCAACTGCCACCGGAGAAACGGCCGACCTCGATGGTGTTCCAGAGCTATAATTTGTGGTCGCATATGTCGGTATACGACAATCTGGCGTTCGGCCTGAAGATTCGCAAAATGCCGAAGGAAGAGATCCGCACAGCGGTTGAAGATGCACTCAAGCTGGTTCGACTGTCGGGTTTCGGGAAGAAATATCCGGCCGAGCTTTCGGGCGGACAGCAGCAGCGGGTTGCGCTGGCTCGGTCGCTGCTGCTGAATCCGGCGGTACTGCTGTTGGACGAGCCTTTCTCGGCGCTGGACGCCAAGCTGCGGCACGAAATGCGTGAGGAGCTGCGTGAGATCCAAATGAAGACCGGGCTGACAATGGTCTTTGTCACGCATGATCAGGAAGAAGCACTGTCGTTGTCCGACCGCATTATCGTCATGAATCACGGGCGCATCGAACAGATTGCTCATCCGCAGCAGATTTACGATAAGCCCGCTTCATTGTATGTCGCCGGTTTTATCGGCAAAATGAATTTCCTTAAGGGGGTGGCGGAAGGGGAGAGCATCCGGATTGGACATCTTCGCCTGCCGAACGAGAAGGGGTTAAGCGGACAGGTGACGGCTGCGGTCCGACCAGAAGACGTACAGGTGAGCAGTACTACGACGGGTGAAGATATTTTGGCGGGCAAGGTCAAGCAGGTAATGATTCTTGGGCATTACGCCGAAGTTACCGTGGAACTGGTGGAATTCGGCATTATACGTGCTTTTCTGAACAAGGAATTCGTTGAGCAACTGCAGGTAGGAAAAGACGTCGGCGTCTCGATCTCGAAAATGACCGGATTCCCGGTCGATGAATCGAACTGAGGAGGATGAATGATATGCGTATGAAAAAGCCATTTTTATCATTGTTGACTGTTGTGGGATTATCAGTGTCATTGCTGGCCGGGTGTGGAAATGGAAGCGAGATTAAAAGTAGCACCACCACCGGGGGGAACGCTGCTGCATTGAGCGATCCGGTAAAATTTAATTTCTACTTTACGGGCTCTCAGAACGTCAAGGATCTGTGGGATTCGCTGGAGCCGATGTTTGAGAAACAGCATCCGGATATCGACGTGAACCTGGTCTATATCCCTTCCGGTACTGGCGCTGAGCCGACCTACGACCGGATCGTGGCCGCTAAGAAAGCCGGTAAGGGCTCAGGAGACATTGACCTGTACGAGGACGGAATCACCTCCGTCGCGCAGGGGACAAAGGATGGTATTTGGGAGCAACTGAACGAGAAGGACATTCCTAACCTGAGCAAAGTCAACACGGACACGATGAAGGATGTGGACAACTTCGCTGTTCCGTATCGTTCGTCCGCCGTGGTTCTGGCCTATGACAGCAGCAAAGTCTCCAATCCACCAACTACGCTGGACGAGCTGTTGCAGTGGATCAAAGCCAATCCCGAGCAGTTCGCCTACAATGACCCGTCAACGGGTGGTTCCGGCAGCTCGTTCGTGCAGACAATTGTCTACAAGGACTTGCCGGAAGAAGACATTCACAACTCCGATCCGGCGATCATGGAGAAGTGGAACGGCGGATTCGACACGCTCAAAGAGATCGGACCTTATGTATATGGGCAGGGCATCTATCCGAAGAAAAACCAGGGCACGCTGGATCTGTTGATGAATGGCGAAGTGTCCTTAATTCCGGCCTGGTCGGACATGGTGCTGCAGCAGCTGAACGAGGGTTTGTTGCCGGACACAATTAAGATGCAGCAGATCACACCGGGCTTCAACGGCGGACCAACTTACCTGATGGTCAACCAGGAGTCGGACAAGAAGGAAGCGATCAATGAATTTCTGAACTTTGTCCTGTCCCCTGAAGCACAGGAAGTGATCGTCGACAAAATGAACGGCTTCCCAGGCATTGAGCTCTCCAACATGTCGCAGGAAATGCAGAATAAGTTCGACGGTGTGGCCGAAGGCTTCCGCACGTTCAACATCGGGGATCTGGGCACGGAGATTAACAAACGCTGGCAGAGCGACGTTGCCGCGAAATGAGTAAGGAAGCCAGACAGTCGATCATAGGCCTGGCGATGGTGCTCCCCTCCTTCGCCATCCTGTTGATCGTCGTCATTATTCCGATTGTTCAATCCTTCATCATGAGCCTGAGCAACGGCTCGGGCGGATACGATCTGAGCCGCTATACCTATCTGTTCACTGATAAGGGGATGCGCAGCAATATCGTATTTACGCTTCGGGTGACTGCCATTACGTGTGTTGCCGTGATCTTGGTCAGCTACACGCTGGCGATCTACATGCGCTTCAACCAGGGGCCGATCGTTAATCTGATTCGTAAAACGTACATGATCCCGCTGTTCATCCCTGGTGTCATCGCAACTTACGGTCTAATCAACTTGCTTGGTAATCATGGTTGGCTCGCCCGCATGCTTGAAGTGGTCGGAATCACGCTGCCACGCATCATCTTTGACGAGAAAGGGATTATCATCGCCAACCTATGGTTCAACATTCCATTTACGACGATGCTGCTCAGTTCCGCGCTGTCGGGCATTCCTTCATCGATCATTGAGAGTGCAAAGGATGTGGGTGTAGGCAGACTGACGCTGTTTACCCGGTTTATTTTCCCGCTGTCGTACAAGACATTTCTCGTTGCCCTGACCTTCGTCTTCATGGGGGTTATCGGCTCGTTCACTGCGCCCTATCTGATCGGAGCCAACTCTCCGCAGATGCTTGGTGTCTCCATGCAGCAGGTATTCAGCGTTTTCCAGGAGCGCGAACAAGCCGCAGCGATCGCTTTCTTCTCATTCCTGCTCTGCTCGGTGCTGGGTGCTTTCTACATCCGGTCGATGGCGGAAGAGGAGAAGGCGAAGATTTAGACGGGTTTCAAAAAGCTGAAGTGCTCCTTTATAGGGAGCGCTTTTTTTTTGATGGGAAAACGGATTCAGTACTTTCTCTATTTTACAAAGGTGAAAATTAACAACCCGTTTACATCACAATGATACATAACGAATAGTTCAGCTTTAACATTTAAGAAGACAAACGAGGGAACGAGGATTGACTCATGAAGAATTATCCTATCATAGCCTCCATCACGACAGATGAACAAATTTCACAAGCTATAGCAAGCGATGTGCAGCGAGTTATCTTGATGACAGGGAACATTACCAATCTGGGTTCAATCATAGAGAGTCTGCATCAAAGTGGCAAACAGGCTTATGTGCATACCGAGATGGTATCCGGGATTGGACGAGATGCCTCAGCAATTCAATATCTTGCAGATGTGTTCAAAATCGACGGGATCGTGACGACAAAGAGCAACGCAGTTTCTGCGGCCAAGCAAGCGGGCATATTAAGCATTCAGCGCATATTCGCCATTGATACGGCAGCAATAACGACTGCGGTTCGTATGATTATGAGCTATAAACCTGATGAGGTTGAACTGATGCCGGGGTTAATGCCTCGAGTCATCCAAGAACTAAAAGAACGAATCTCACAGCCATTGATTGTGGGCGGCCTTATCCGGTATGAGGAAGAAATACAACAAGCATTAAAGAGCGGGGCAGATTTTGTTTCGGTAGGCCATGAGAAATTCTGGAATTAATTAAATTCATACATTTATCCTTGGGTGGAGACGACGAGAAAACCCGGTGGTAAGTAAATCAAAACAACCTTGATGTTGAAGGAGGGTGATTTGCTGCTGGGTTTTTTGTGTTGTCCAAAAATATATAACGGGAGGTAATAGAGCATGATCATTCAAGCAGTTGCTCATCGCGGCTATCCAAGTAAGTATCCTGAAAATACGATGTCTTCCTTTTTAAAGGCGGTAGAGCTTGGGTTCACACATCTCGAACTGGATGTTCATCTCAGCAAGGATGGAATTCCAGTGGTGATTCATGACCATACGCTTGACCGCATGACAAATGGAACAGGCAGGGTGGCTGATTATACTGCTTCGGAGCTGCAATCTTTAAAAATCAAGCAAGATGAACATATTCCAACCCTTGAAGAAGTGCTGCGTGCTTTAAAGGGTAAGATTCAACTTAACATTGAGCTTAAGCAGATGGGAAGCTATTACCCTCATCTGGAGGAAAGAGTACTTGAAGTTATTGAGGAATTCAACATGCTGGATCAGGTAGTAATTACGTCATTTGATTTTGATGCTCTGGAAAAGATCAGGGAACGATCTGGTGATGTACGTATTGGTCTCATTACCTTTGGCTGTTCGAAAGCTATTCTGGACTGGTCATTAGAGATGGGTGCGACGTTCTTGTCCATACACCATGCGTTTGTGACCGAGCATTACATTCATCAATGCAAAGAATTAGGAATCCAATTGATGGCGTGGACAATCAACGAGACTTCCATCATGAAGAAATTTCAGGAGTATCCGTCCGTATGGGTCTGCACTGACGAACTGGAATGCTTCATCGATGTATTGGAGTTGTCCAGCTCATTGTGAGCGGGCAGGATTAACGTCATGGAAGATGTATATGCTTACGATGCTTATTGCTTTGATTTGGACGGGACGATCTATATTGGCCAGATGAGGCTTCCTGGCGTGAATAGCTTCATAAACAGCTTGCGGTCAAAAGGCAAACGCCTGCTGTTCCTTACCAATACTCCTGTTCATACCAAGGAAGATTGCTACAAACGCCTGCTGAGTTTGGGCATTTCGTGCCAGCCTGATGAAATTCTGACTGCAGGTTACGTGTCGGGAATGTATTTTGCAGAGCATGCACCGGACGCCAAGGTGCTGGTTGTAGGTGAGGAGGCTTTGCGGAGGGAACTTCGGGCACTCGGGATAGCAATTACAAAAGATCCATATCGATCAACACATGTGTTAGTCGGAATGGATCGGGAATTTAACTACGATAAGCTCCATCTGGCGGCAAAAGCAGTGCGCCATGGAGCGGCTCTGCTCGCAACTAATCCGGACAACTGTTGTCCCATTCAAGGGGATATCATTCCGGATACCGGAGCCATTCTAAGCTCGATTGAGGCGGCCAGCCAGCAGAAAGCATCGGTCGTGATTGGCAAACCTTCCCGCTATTATGCAGAGAAGGCGCTTCAGCTATTGAATGTGGATCGCAGCAGATGCCTGATGATAGGTGATCGGCTGGAAACAGATATTTTATTTGGACAGCAAAATGGAATGAAGACTGCGCTCGTGCTTACGGGGATCTCTTCAAGAGAGGATATCGGAAAGACAGATATCGCTCCGGATTATATATGGCCTTCATTTAACGAATTCATCATGGAGCAGCAGGTCCATCCAAAGCCTTCCAATGTTTTGCAGGTGGAGAAGACTTGAACCGCAAGGTATCCAAAATAAAGATGGAGGTGGCGTTTATGCGTCTGGCATTACTTGGTGATCTTCACTATTCAAGCATGAGTCACGGGACGGAAGAAATGAGGGCTGCAAGAGTCCGGGCATACGAGCATATGCTCAAGGCTTTTCTGAAGGAGGATGCGGACTACCATATCTCAATTGGTGATTTAACGCATGAAGGAACGGCTCAGGAACTTCGATCCATTTTCTCCATTCTTGCAAAAAGTGAACGGAGATTCATTCATGTGCTGGGCAATCATGATACGTATTCGCTGCCAAAGCATGAAATTTCCACGCTAACAGGTCAGGCGCGCTACCAGGCCATTGATACGCCTCACGTCAGGCTGATTTTTCTAGATACTACCCAGGAAATGAACCGAGAGGATTGGGGAGGGGAGCTGGACGAAGAGCAACTGACATGGATTAAAGGCCAACTTGCCGATTCGCATGAAAAGCAAGTGCTCTTCTTCGGGCATCATCCGGTATTCGATACGACTGCGCGCTCGACACTGGAAAAGCTGTATATCCGTCCGCAGGATGAACTGAGGGGTATATTCAACAGTCGGCCAGAAGGTGGCATCTATTTTTGCGGGCATAATCACATGAACTCAATCGTTAAGCAAGGAGAATGGCATTATGTACAGACTGCAGCTTGTCTCGATGTGCCGGCATACCGCGTTATTGAAGTTCATGAGGGCGAAGTAATAATAACTCACCAACGTATGCTGGATGCTGATCTCAATAATGATATTCAGAGCTTTTGTCGTGATACGCCAGGCTTTGGACCTGTTGCTAATGCATTGGGTGAAGAAAACGACCTTATCTTATCCGTTCGAATAGCATCGGCCGCACAATAATGTGAAGAAAAAGGAGGGAATGTCGTGGCTCAAATTGTATTAAAGCAGATCGAAAAAAGCTTCAAGCAGGATAAAGTTATCGAAGGTCTCGATCTGACCATTGAGGATGGTTCCTTTACGGTATTGGTCGGCCCGTCCGGCTGTGGAAAATCAACGACACTCCGTATGATCGCAGGACTTGATAAGGAGTCGGGTGGTGAAATTTGGATCGGGGACCATTGTGTCAATGGAGTGGAGCCGGGCAAGCGCGATGTCGCCATGGTATTTCAAAACTATGCATTATATCCAATGATGACGGTAAAGGAGAACATTGAATTCGGATTGGTGAACCGCAAGGTGCCTCGGACAGAGCGAGAGCGTCTCGTAAAGGAGATCACCGAGGTTGTCGGCTTAGCCGAGTATTTGCACAAGAGACCACAAGCTCTGTCCGGAGGTCAGCGTCAGCGAGTTGCCTTGGCTCGAGCCATGGTTAAGAACCCCGCAGTCTTCCTGATGGACGAGCCATTGTCGAATCTGGATGCCAAGCTACGCCATCAGATGCGAACGGAGCTGATTCAGCTTCACAAACGGCTGGGCGCAACCTTTGTCTTTGTTACTCATGACCAGGTTGAGGCCATGTCGATGGGAGATCGTATCGTCATCATGAATAAGGGGCGTATTCAGCAAGCAGATCGTCCAATGAAAATCTACGATGACCCGGATAACGTTTTCACAGCCCAGTTTATTGGCACCCCCCCAATGAATGTGATGGATCGTGAACGTATTCTGCCATTTTTGAATGTTCGGCTTCATGACGAAATTGGGCAGGTTGGCTTCCGTCCGGAGAAGGCAACGATGACGCTTGATCAGATTTCGCAGTCAGGACATGTACAGTTCACGGCCCGTATCCTGACGCGCGAGACACTAGGAGCAGAAATCATCTATCAACTAGATTCCGCGCTTGGACCTGTTGCCGTGAAGAGCTTCTTGAAACCGTTGGAGTCAGCCTCTGAGGTATACATCACCGTGTCTGAGCAGGACCTGTACTATTTTGATCGAAACGGTGTGCGTGCTCGTCAGTATGAGCTGGCGGAAGCAAAGGAGCTAATTGTCCTGGGAGGGGGATATTCATGACCGTCTGGTCCAAGCTCCGTCCCTATGTATTGGTGGCTCCCTCCATCGTGATATTCTCCATTTTTTTCATTTATCCGATCTTTTATATGATCTTCTTGAGCTTTTACAACTGGGATTTCATTAATCCGGTCAAGGAGTTTGTGGGCTTCAACAACTTTGTTGAGCTATTTAAAGATAGTGCATTTCTTCAGGTGCTGAGCAATTCCTTGAACTATACGCTTCTTTCCGTATCCTTATCCATTGTGATTTCGCTTCTGCTTGCGATTTGGCTGAATCGGGAAGGGGCATGGTACGGGTTTGTTCAGGGCGCGCTTTTCAGTCCACATATTGTTTCACTTGTATCGGTATCCCTGGTGTGGATGTGGTTAATGGATCCCAAATTTGGTTTGCTTAACGGTTTGCTTGATATGGTCGGCTTGCCTAAGCTGGCATGGCTGAGTAGTCCAGACAGTTCATTACTGTCGCTTGTACTTGTTTCGGTCTGGAAAGGCGTGGGCTACAACGCCCTCATCTTCATCGCGGGCCTCCAAAGCATTCCCAGGGATGTGTATGAAGCCTCAGCTCTGGACGAGGCCAATTGGTGGCGCAAATTCTACAAAATTACGCTGCCCATGCTTTCGCCGACCCTGTTTTTCTTAATTATCATTAATTTGATCAGTTCATTCCAGGTGTTTGAGACCATTGCCATTATGACTAACGGGGGTCCAATCAATTCAACCAACACGCTCGTCTTTTACATCTACGAGTATGGATTCCGCTACTTCAAGATCGGTTATGCATCGGCAGCGGGAGTTATACTGCTCGTTGTCGTTGGTCTGCTTACGCTAGTCTACTTCAAGTTGCTGAGCCGCAAGGTTCACTACCAATAGAGAGGAGAAGGGAAATTTTATGGCAAGGAAGTCATTGCTGCGTACGCTCAATATTACTGCCACAATAGCATTGGTTGCGATTTTTGCTATCCCTTTTCTATGGATGATTTCAACATCTTTGAAGTCTTACCCGGAGACGGTAATCTTTCCACCCAAGTGGATTCCCTCCAAGGTGATGTGGAGCAATTTCCAAGCAGCGTGGGAATCGGGGCCATTTTTCAAATATCTAATGAACAGCGTCGTGGTATCGGTCAGTATACTTATTCTTCAATTCACGACCATTATATTGGCAGCCTACGCTTTTGCAAGATACTCCTTCAAAGGAGACAAGTTGTTATTCGGAATAACGATGGTGACATTGATGATTCCTGGTCAACTCATTTTCCTGCCTGTGTATTTGTTGATGAGCAAGTGGGGACTCATTAATAATCTGCTGGCACTCATTCTGCCCTTCTCTTCCAGCGCCTTTGGCATATTCATGCTCAGGCAGTCATTCAAGCAAGTACAGGAAGAACTTATTGAAGCGGCGAGACTTGACCAGGCGCCGGAATGGAAGATCATTCTTAAGATTATGGTGCCGATGGCACGTCCAACGTTGGTAACCTTTGCATTGTTCAGCTTTATTGCACACTGGAATGATTATTTCTGGCCGCTTGTGATGACAACCTCTGATGCAGCAAGAACACTTCCGATTGGAATATCCAAGCTGCGCGAGGTTGACGGAGGAGCTGCCTGGCACATTTTGATGGCTGGAAACATGATTTTGGTCGTTCCGATTCTTATTGTTTTCTTATTTGGACAACGTCAAATTATTAAAGCATTTGTCTATTCGGGTGTAAAATAATCGAATTTATAGGAGGATTTATTCATGAAAAAATTTGGTTTTATTTTGTTAGCAGCAACCCTTGCACTCGCAGTAACTGCTTGCGGTGATTCCAACTCCACTGGTTCAACCGATAATGCTGCTTCAGGTAGTTCGAATGGCACTTCCAACAAACCAATAGAGATTACATATTGGTACTCATGGGGAGACAAGATTGCTGAGAACAATGAGAATTTGGTTAAAATGTTTAACGATTCCCAAGATGAAGTGATTGTGAAGGCGGAATATCAAGGGACTTATGCAGATCAGCATTCTAAGGCACAAGCTGCATTCGCAGCCGGCAATGCCCCCGAAGTATGGCAAAATGAAATTGCCTCAGTGGGTGTGTTTGCGGAATCCGGCATGACGCAGGAGTTGACTTCTTTTGTGGAGAAGGATCAGCTGGATATGGAAGATTTTATTCAAGGGCTCATGGGGAATTCCTATGTGAATGATAAACTGTATGCTCTTCCTTATTTACGCAGCACCCCGATCCTGTACTTTAATCGTACGATGCTGAAGGAGGCGGGCCTTGATCCTGCTGGACCCAAGAATTGGACAGAGTTTGAAGAGTATGCTCGCAAGCTAACGATCAAGGATCAGCGCTATGGCATCTCGATGCCTGTTGATATTTGGCTCTATGAGGCTTTTGTAAGGCAGAGTGGAGGAACAATGATCAGCGAAGATGGAAAAAGTGCGGCGTTCAATAATGAAACCGGCATTGAGCCTGTGAAGCTGTGGCTGAAAATGAAAGAAGAAGGCAGTATGAGCATTGGTACGACCGATGATGCCGGTACGCAAGCGAAGACGGATTTCCACAATCAGCGTTCAGCGATGCTGTTCTCCTCCACTGCGGACCTGACAAATAATATGAAGGTTGCAGAAGATCAGGGCTTTGAACTGGGAACGACATTTATGCCTGCGAATGATACGTATGGGGTGCCGACAGGTGGTGCTAACCTGGTTATGACTTCTGGCCTGTCTCCAGAAAAGCAGGAGGCAGCGTGGAAGTTCATCAAGTGGATGACCGCCAAAGAGCAAACGATTTATGCAAGCTCCTTTACCGGATATTTGCCTAGCCGAATCAGTGCAGTGGAAAGCGATGAAATGAAGAAGCTTTATGAGGAAAAGCCGCTGTTCAAGGTGGCGGTAGATCAACTGGAATATGCGAGTCCGCGTCCAATGCAGAAGGTTTATCCGGAGATTGGTGAAATGATCAAGAATGAGATTCTTCGCGCGGTCGTTGATTCTTCCGTTTCGGCAGAGGCAGCTGTAGCTGAAGCGGCGAAGAAGGCCGATGCCTTGCTGAATAAGTAGAGTTATGATTTAAAGAGACCAAGGAGCTAGGCGGCATATATCCCGCTTAGCTCTTTAGTTTGGATGACAGAAAAAGTGGTCCAGGTGTGAGAAAGACTTCTGTCAAAAATATAATAAAATCATGATCTTTATAGTTTTTCAATGGTATCACTTATTTTGATGAATTGACCTATAGCGAATACCGCACGTATGTCTCATTCGCACAGGCAAGTAGTCCACTTCTCGCGTAAACTGAAGTAGATTCAGTAGAGCGAGGTGAAATTCAATGGCTAAAACCAACGAAATACGCCTAAAGGCAAAACGGTATAAGGCCCGGCCCGTCTGCGTGACTCTTCATAGTGGTGAAACGTACATCGGTTACATTACTGATGTGAATAACGGAGGCGTGGTGCTTACCGGGGGAGGAAAGTTATCCCGCACGACAACAACAGAGGCCAGTTCCCAACGTTCCAAAAGAAAGGTCGTTTCACGCAACAAAAACGGTCGTTCTCAAAACCGTAAACGGGTGAATGGCACGCGCAAGCCGTCTACCCGTTCGCGAACAGTATCGCGCGCGCAGGTTTCGTCTTTTCTACCGATGATGGGCTCGCTGTTTGGCGGGCTTGGTGGTGCGGCTTCGGCTGGAGGCATACTTGGCGGCGGCATGCGGCTATTCGGCATGATCCAGCAATTCATGCCGGTCATGAAAATGGGCTACGGCATGATCAAATCCATCCATCCGTTTATGGGTGCCGTCAAAGGTCTGATGGCTCCACCTAGTCAGGCCGAAGAGGAAGAGGTATAATACGATATTCAGCCCCTTTGACGTAAGGGGCTTTTCTTTTTTATTGTCAAGGTGTTATTGATAAATCGAGTTTTTTAAAAAATCCGTAAAATTCACTGGGGATCTGCCAATCAGGTTTTCCAAAGCGGGATGGGTTTGCGAAAATTCGCCCAATCGACTTGCCTGAAACATACCCGTAAGCATGCCGACCATCGCTTCCGGTAAGCCTCGGGACGTCAAGTGGTTCCGATATTCATCATCCGACACGACAATTCGCCGAATCGGTCGATCCAATACATTGGAAGCAATCGATGCGATTGTATCCATGTCGATCGCTTCGGAAGCCGTAAGGTTAGGAGTGATACCATCATATGTCTGTTCTGTCAGGATTACTGCTGCGGCTTCAGCCAAGTCGGAATGGGTGGTCCAGGCAACAGGACCATCTTTCGGAGCAATCAATTCCCTTGTTTTCAAGGCATCACCCATCCACATCATCGCCGATGCAGCATAGAAGCCATTTCGTAGCGACGTGAAAGCTACTCCTGAAGCTTTTAGCATCTCTTCTGTAGCCGCATGAACGTCCATGGGAGGAAAATGCGATGTTGAAGATGAAAACATTTGGCTAGTGTATAGAAGTCGACTAACACCGGCTTTTTTTGCCGAGTCAATTGCGGTTTGATGCTGACGAACAGCAACATCTCCCAACGAGTGGGACGAGATAAGGAGAACTTGAGACGCTCCCTCAAAGGCATGAAGAAGACTTTCAGAATTATCGAAATGTCCTTGTCGAACACGAACCCCGCGTTCTTTTAGATCCTGCGCCGTGTCCACATGACGGACACTTACACCAATATCTCTAGCAGGGACACGTTTGAGAAGTTCCCCTACAACCTTCCGACCTAATTTCCCATTCGCTCCTGTAACAACAATCATTTCTACACTCATCCTTTCGTTTGCAAATCCAATAAAGAGTTTCTTGTTATACGATTTTTTTTGTGCCATCATAATCGTATAAGTGGCGTGTTGAAAAAGTCGCATAATCAAAAGATAAAAGGATTGAGTTGTGCGAACAACCTGCAAAAAGCTGTTTTTGTTGTGTTCCCAACATTTTTGTCCTTTTGTCTGTTAGTGGAGTTCAAGAGAAAGAGGGAGTGAAATGTCGGTTAATCCTCAGGATCCGCGTGTTAAAAGAACCCGTCAATTGTTCGTACAGGCTTTTAACGATTTGATTGGGAAAAAGAGAAACGTATATTCCATTTCTGTGCACGATATCACGAATCAAGCAACCGTAAATCGGACAACATTTTATGCGCACTTTCAGGATAAATATGACTTTCTAGAATATTGGATGACGGAAAAGTTCCAAATGACGATGAGGGATAGACTGCCGGAAGAAGCAAGATGTAATGCGGACAATTTGCGAATTCTTATGCAAACGATATTCGATTTCCTTTTGCAGTTTCAACAATGTAGTACGCCAGGAGACAAGCAGTTTGAAGCCATGTTTGAAAATGCCATGCGTCAGGATCTTCATCGACTCCTGCTTAAACGGATCAATGAAGTGCAGACACAGGGCTTTTCGCAAGAAAAATTGGAAGCGATGGCACTTGTTATCAGTTGGGGCATATTCGGATCGGCATTGCAGTGGAGCCGGAATCCTCAAGATCGCTCATTCGAAACGATGTTTGAAGAAGTCATTGAGGTTTTATCGTTCAATTTGATCCCTTTTTGGGAGAACATAACCCGCTAGAGACAAGCACTTTATCAATGCTTTGCACTCAGCGATGCAGTCACCTCATGTTTTATAAAGCATACTTATAGTAACAACATGAGAAACGTCTCTCATAACTAAAAAGTCGAGGGGGCATACAGGGCATTTCATATAACCCGTCGACGTTTAAAAAAAGTTGCGAAGCTGTGCCCCTTTGGATATGATTATCTAATGGGTGTTTCTGCTTATACAGTTAATTGACGATGAAAGATAGTGAGGTAGGAAAAATGATTGCAAAAACAGAAGAAGACTTTAATGGTTTAAAGGAAATTGGCAGAATTGTTGCCTTTATCAGAGATGAATTGGTACAAAGAACAGTTCCTGGCATAACGACGAAGGAACTTGATGATATAGCTGGAGAGCTTTTTGAGAAAGAAGGCGCCATCTCAGCTCCAAAAAGTGCATATGATTTTCCTGGCTATACTTGTATTAGTGTTAATGAAGAAGTGGCACATGGTATTCCGGGGCAACGGGTTATTCAAGAAGGAGATCTAGTAAATATAGATGTTTCTGGCTCAAAGAACAGCTATTTCGCAGATACAGGAATCTCTTTTGTAGTAGGCGAAGGAGAAGAAGTATTAACGAAAATATGCGACGTTGCTAAACTAGCATTTGAAGCAGGTCTTAAAAAAGCAAAGCCTGGTTCCAAAAAAAGCGGAATCGGAAAAGCGGTATTCCTAACAGCAAAACAGCATGGATTAACAGTTATTAAAAACCTTACAGGACATGGTGTTGGGCGTAACATACACGAAGCACCTGACCATATTTATAATTATAACGATACATCGGATGATGAGTTATTAAAAGAAGGTATGGTTATTGCATTCGAGCCATTTATCTCAACTATAGAAGAACAAGTGTATCAAAAAGAAGACGGCTGGACCTTTGCTACAGAAAAAAGCTATGTAGCTCAAGTGGAACATACGATTATCCTTACTAAAAATGGTCCGATTATTGTCACACTGTAATGAATCAAGAGCATTTTTTTAGGTCGATTTCCAACTGGGAAATCGGCTTTTTTGATTCTGCTTAACCAATGGTCTCAATTGATAACTTGACTTACAGTTAACTCTATGTTTTATACTCTGAATAGGCTTGTGTCTGTTAAGATATTTGGACGTTAACGATTGGAAGAAGGAAGTGATACCCCCAACAGCAATGACGATTCAAATAAAATAAATGATGTAATGAATTGGAGATTTAATTAACAATGATGAAGAGCAAGAGCAATAATTGGAATGTATTTGGCCTGGCATTATTGCTGGGTTTATTTTCAACATTAGGTCCATTTACGATTGATATGTATTTACCGGCTTTTCCTGAGATTGCAGAGAATTTCAATACAAGCGCATCACTTGTTCAATTTAGTCTTACTGCTTGTTTATTAGGGTTAGGTATGGGACAACTCGTTATGGGTCCTTTGAGTGATGCTCACGGTAGACGTAAACCGTTGTTAATCTCCATGGCAGCCTATATTATTTGTTCCCTGGCGTGCGCTTATGCTCCTAATATCGGACTATTGATTTTGTTTCGCTTCACTCAAGGATTTGCGGCTTCAGCTGGCATTGTCATTTCTCGTGCCATAGCTAGGGACCTTTACAGTGGACATGAACTTACTAAATTCTTCTCGTTGCTGTTGCTTGTAGGGAATTTGGGACCTTTGGCAGCACCGATCGCTGGAAGTGGCATTCTTTCATTCACAACATGGATTGGTGTGTTTATCTCACTCTCATTTTTGGGCGTTTTCTTATTAATAATGACAAAATGGAGTTTGAAGGAGTCAAACCCGCCTGAACGACGTATGGCTCCTGACTTCAAACAACAGTTGGGGAACTACAAAACACTTCTGCGTGACCGCAAGTTTGTTGGCTACATGCTGGCACAGGGAATCATGACGGCCGGGGTCTTTGCATATGTAGCAGGAACACCATTTATTTACCAAAATATTTATGGAGTCACACCAACTGTATTTGCTATATTGTTTGCCTCTAACGGAATCAGCTTGATTATCGGTTCCCAAATCGTGGGGCGGTTGGCACAACGTATACCTGAGCAGACCCTACTATTATCTGGACTGTGGCTTGCTTTAGCGGCAAGTGTTGCTGCTTTGGTGGTAACTATAGTTCATGGTCCGCTTTTCGCTTTGGTCATTCCATTGTTCTTCTTTGTTTGCTCGATAGGTATTACGTCAACTGCGGCATTCCCGCTTGCCATGGAGAGCCAAGCTAAGATGGCTGGAAGTGCAGCAGCACTACTTGGGGTTGTTCCCTTTCTTTTAGGCGCATTGGTTGCTCCTCTGGTAGGTATCGCAGGTGAAGACACTGCTGTCCCGTTAGGCCTCACTTTATTAATGACCAGTCTCGTTGCAATTCTCACTTACTTCCTACTCGTTAAAAACATCTCACATCACACACCTCAACATGCTCAGTCTGATCCTGACTTTTAATTGAGAATATGAGGGATTGATCCTATTAGATATAGAAAACCGTTGAACTTTAATTTAAAGAATCAACGGTTTTTTTATTATTTGTAATGAAGGAAAGACGTGAAAGAACTTTCCGCAGACTAGCCTTTCGGGATCTTGCGATAGCTGGAAGGAGAGAATCCCGAAATCTTCTTGAAGAGTCGGGAAAAATAATATGGGTCACTAATGCCTACTGCAGAGCTGACTTCCTTAATGCTAAGTTCGGTAAGATCAAGAAGATGACCAGCCCGCTGAATTTTGAGCCGTAGGAAATATTCAATCGGAGCGATGCCGGTTTCGGAATTAAACAGAAAGATCAGATGCTGTTTCGATACCCCGACATGTTTAGCCAGCTCCGTAAGAGAAATTGAGTCGCATATATGTACATTCATGTATTGAATTGCTTGTTCCAGATAAGTTTCACGTTTCTTCTCTTGTGCCGATTTGACGGCATTCAAACCAATCCCAGAGAGCAACTGTCTTGTAGTTTGGGCCACATGTACATGGGTAGTCAGGGCATATGTCCGTTCAGCCAGCATTTCATAGGTAGGTACGAACCATTCCATTAAACGGGCCTTGCCGCTTGGGGATAAAGAGAGTGAAGCGTTAGACAAACCAAACATTCTCACCAATCTACTCGCATGGCTACCTTTGAAATGAAACCAGTAGATACTCCATGGATTCTCCTGCATTGCCCCGTAACGGTGAGTAGTTTCAGGCGGGATTATCATCATATCTCCCTGCTGCATGATTATTCGTTCTCCATGATTCAGCTCGACCCATCCTTCTCCCGCTTCGCAAAAAATGAAAATATGCGAGGGGCTGCCTTCCAGGCGCTCTCTGAAATGATACTGAGCGTTAGAGAAATAGCCGATGTCCGTAATAAATAAGGTAGAGGTTAGTTCTTCCTGCTCCAGCTCCCTCATCCAATATTCCGGAAGTACATATAACTTCTCCTCTAGAAATCCTTCTGGCTTACGTATATGGTCAGGACTCATTCCAGTCACCTCTGTAATTAATAATAAGAAGAATAAGAATATAATCCATCACTTCCCGCATTTCGTCAATTGGAACCTTCCTTGCCAGAAGATACAGTAGAACTATCAAGACAAGGGAGGCAGTTCTAACATGAAGCATGAGGCTGTGGATCTTACGCTGAAAGCGAATTCAATCAAATCCAGTCAGGTACAAGTGTGGGAGACGAGCATGTTGATACCTACATATGAGACGGGTGAAGCTGACCCGAATCCTATGTTTCTGGAGAAAAGAGTCTATCAGGGAAGCTCCGGCCGTGTGTATCCGCATCCTGTGATCGAGAGTATCTCCGATGTGAAGCATGATAAAAATTACAAATTGGTTATTCTGGAGAATCAATATATCCGTATTGAGATCATGCCGGAAATCGGCGGCAGAATCTATCGCGCGCTTGACAAGACGAACAATTATGATTTTGTCTATTATAACCGCGTCATTAAGCCTGCGCTGGTGGGCCTTGCCGGACCTTGGATCTCCGGAGGAATTGAATTTAACTGGCCCCAGCACCACCGCCCTAATACGTTCGGTCCGGTTGAATACAAATACGAAGCAAAGGGCGATGGAAGTGCTACAGTATGGGTAAGTGAGATTGACCGGATGTACGGCACGAAAGTCACTGTAGCCTTCAAGCTCTATCCGGGTAAGGCTTACTTGGAGATAAATGCTCAATTATACAACCGGACACCTCAGCCGCAGACCTTCCTGTGGTGGGCCAATCCGGCTGTAGCGGTTAATGAATATACGCAATCCGTGTTTCCTCCAGACGTAACGGCTGTATTTGATCATGGCAAAAGGGATGTCTCGCGTTTCCCTATTGCTACCGGAACCTATTACAAACAGGATTATTCGGAAGGCGTAGATATTTCCCGGTATAAGAACATCCCGGTTCCAACTTCGTACATGGCTTATAAATCCGATTATAATTTCGTCGGCGCATATGATCACGGCATAGAGGCCGGATTACTGCATGTGGCGAATCATCATATTTCTCCCGGCAAGAAACAATGGACCTGGGGGAATGGAGAGTTCGGCCAGGCGTGGGACCGTCAATTGACGGATGAGGATGGCCCGTACATTGAACTCATGACTGGAGTGTACACAGACAATCAGCCTGACTTTACCTGGCTACAGCCTTACGAGGAGAAGACCTTCACCCAGTATTTCATGCCTTACAAAAACATCGGTGTCGTAAAAAATGCCTCCATTGAAATAGCTGTCAATCTGGAGATTGATGCTGAAGCCGGAGAGGCCGTAATCAAGGTCTATGCAACATCTGAACTTGAACATGCCGTTGTGGAGTTCAACGGAGCAGCAACCCGGTATCTGCAGGAAACTGTTGAATTGTCCCCGGTAGATGTATATCAGAAGGTTATACTGCTAGAGAGCGGGGAGCAGGAGCATGATCTGAAGCTTTCTGTCCGAAATAGGGAAGGCAGGCTGCTGATTTCCTATCAACCGAATCGTCCGGATATTGAACAGATCACTGAAGCTGCTAAACCACTGGCAGCACCAGAAGAACTGCGTTCGACCGAAGAACTGTATCTGGCGGGCCAGCATCTGGAGCAATACCGGCATGCTACGTTTGAACCTGAATCCTACTATCTGGAAGGATTGAAGCGGGACAACAGTGATATCCGGTTGAATGTAGCTTACGGAACGTTACTGCTTCGCCGTGGATTATATATAGACTGCGAGCAGTATTTCCGCAAAGCGATCGAGCGTTTGACCTGGCGTAATCCGAACCCATATGACAGCGAAGTCTACTATCAGCTGGGAGTAGCACTTCGTAGTCAAGGTCGTTTGGATGAAGCTTTTACTGCTTTTCACAAATCGGTATGGTCGGCAGCGTGGCAGGATGCAGGGTACTTCTCTCTTGCACAGATTTCCAGCTTGAAAGGCCAGTACGCCGAGGCACTGGAGCAGATTGAGCGTTCACTCATCCGCAATTCACGAAACTACAAAGCACGTAATCTGAAAGCTGCATTGCTGCGCAAGCTTGGGCTGATGGATAAAGCAAAGGGCTATGCGCTTGAAACCCTTGAACTGGATGTTGCGGATTTTGGAGCTTATAATGAGTTGGCGTTGGCCCATACAGCGCTGGGAGATAAGGATGCTGCACAAGGTATTCTGACTGAATTGCAGCAATTGATGAGAAATGACGCCCACAACTATCTGAATGTCATCGCAGATTATATGAACAGCGGTCTTTATGAAGAAGCCATTGCAGTAGGGGAAAGAATAGTAAATCCGGAGAATTCCGCCTATCCGATGCTGCATTATGCACTCGCTGAATTATATGATCGTACCGGACAGCATGAATTTGCTCATGAAGCTCGCCGTAAGGGACAATTGGCCAATCCAACCTATTGCTTCCCGAACACGTTGTTTGAACTTGAACTGCTGATAAGAGCAGTTCAGGCTAATCCGGAGGACGATAAGGCTCATTACTATCTCGGAAACTTCTATTATGACAAGAAACGGCCTATCGAGGCGATTGCGAGCTGGGAGCAGTCCCGCGACCTGCGAGATAATTATCCGACGGTACACCGAAACTTGGGGTTGGCCTATTACAACAAGCAGAATAATCCGCAAGCGGCGTTGGCTTCGCTTGAACAGTCCTTTGCTTGTGCACCGGGTGATGGGCGTATTTTCTTTGAACTGGATCAGCTGCGTAAGAAGCTCGCGTGGTCAACAGACGAACGTCTCCATATTCTTGAAGAGCGGCGGGATTTGGTTGAGAAGCGGGATGATCTGTATGTGGAATACGTAACACTGCTAAACAATCTTGAACGTTATGAAGAGGCTATCGCTGCCCTGTCCCTGCGCAATTTCCATCCGTGGGAAGGTGGAGAGGGGAAAGTGACCGGACAATATAAGTTTGCTCATACCGAGCTTGGTAAACAAGCGCTGCAAAACGGTCATTATGAAGCAGCAGCTCAGTATTTACAACAAGCACTAGTCTATCCAATGAATCTGGGTGAAGGTAAGTTGGAAGGAACCCAGGAGAACAATATTTATTATTATCTCGGCATGGCCTACGAAGGTCTTCAGCGGAAAAAAGAAGCGATCTCCAGTTACACCATAGCTTCACAGGGTCTGGATGAGCCGACAAGTGCGTTGTTCTACAATGATCAGCCGCCAGAAATGATCTTCTACCAAGGGTTGGCCTGGTTGAAGCTCCGTAACGGGAAGGAAGCCAAGCGCCGTTTTAATAAACTGATTGATTATGCGGAAAAGAATATTTTTGACGACATCAAAATGGATTACTTTGCCGTATCCTTGCCGGACTTCCTGGTATTTGAGGATGATCTGAACCGGCGCAATGTAATCCATTGCCGATACATGAGAGGCCTTGGACTTCTGGGGCTTGGACGCGGTGCAGAAGCAAGAACCGAACTTGAGTTGGTTCTGAAAATGGAGCCAGCTCATCAAGGTGCGATGGTTCATCACCGTTTATGCGTTGCAGAAGTGGTCTGATCGGATAGGGTTACATTACACTGGAGGAAGGTTGCGGATATCTTGATCAATGAAGGACGTTACACGGCAAGAATGGAGGCGGGCTGGGATTTTCAGCCCGATCCTCTTAACCAAGGTGAACGGGAAGGATGGCAGGCTTCAGGTTTGCCATCTCCGGCAACAGTCTCCGTTCCTCATACCTGGAATGTACAGGAGGGCCTTGAGGAATACCGCGGGGCGGGCTGGTATGAACAACTACTTGATATCCCTGAAGAGTGGAAGGACTGCCGGATACGTCTTTCCTTTGAAGGAGTGTACCGTGATACAGATATTTGGCTGAATGGGGTAAAGGCAGGCAATCACTACAACTCCGGCTATACACCGTTTGAAGTGGACCTTACCCCGCATCTTCACATGGCCGGCGAGAACCGGCTTGTAATTAGAGTGGACAACAGCAATAGTGATGCGGCATTGCCCAGAGGAAACAGCTTTGACTGGGCAGATGACGGCGGCTTGATCCGGCCGGTAACTCTAATCGTAACAGGCTGCATGTCCATAGAACACATCCGGATCGAGCCCAAGATTGACTTTGCGGACAATGGCGGACAAGAAGGCGGAAAGCTATCTGCTGCTATCAAGCTTTGCGGGCTGAAGGCTGGTGCGTTCAGTGCCGATATTACCGTTTACCGGAATGAAATCCGGATTTGGCAGGGGACTGAAGAAGTGCAGGCTGGAGTGCTCTCATGGGCAATTGCAGACATCCTGCTGCCGGAGATTGATTTGTGGCACTTCGATCATCCTCATTTATATCAGCTTGAAGTTGTGCTGCGTACAGGTGAACAGGTACAAGACCGGGTAGTCCGCTCCTTTGGTTTCCGGGAGATTGTAGTCAAGGGACATGAGTTGTGGCTGAACCGGGAACCGGTCCGGCTGATGGGTGTGGAGTGGATGCCGGGTGCGAGTCCGGTAACCGGAATGGCCGAGAAGCAGGAAGATCTGATTGCGATGCTTGAGCGGTTGAAGGAAGCGAACTGTGTCATTACACGCTTCCACTGGCAGCAGGGAAATGAGCTGCTGGACTGGTGTGACCGCAACGGTCTGCTGGTGCAGGAGGAAATTCCGCATTGGCAACAGCCGGCAGAGCCGGATCAACAATCTTTCGCATTAGCCTTATCGCAGGCTGCGGAGATGGTTGCGGATCATTCACACCATCCGTGTATTTTTGCCTGGGGGATGGGCAACGAGCTGGATGGCCAATCTAAAGTGACCCTTCGGTACATGGAACAGCTGAAACAGGAGATTCTGCATCTGGACTCAAGCCGGCTCGTCAACTATGTAAGCAACACCATTCACTTTCAGCCGGGCAACGATGCTACCGGAGCCGGGGACCTGTTAATGTGGAATGACTATATCGGAACATGGCATGGTGACCTGGACGAGCAGGAGGTGATTAAGCAGATTATTGCCGATTATCCGGATAAGCCGATTGTTGTGGCTGAATACGGACTTTGCGAGCCGGTCTATGAAGGAGGGGATAGCAGAAGGACCGAAATTCTTTTGCGAAAAACCGAGATCTACCGCCAATATCCTCAATTTGCGGCGTTAATCTTCTTCAGCTTAAATGATTACCGCACGCAAATGGGAGAAGACGGTAAAGGTAAGCTGAAGCAGCGGGTTCATGGTTCTGTAGATATTCATAATAGGGTGAAGCCTTCTTTTGCTGCTCTGCGTGAGATTTCATCACCGCTCCTGCTGGCGGAAGCACCCGTGTGGCGCGAAGGTGAGCTTGAGGTGACACTGAAATGCCGGAATGATATTCCCGGCTATGCCGTGAAGGACTACTACTTAACTCTGTCTTCGGCAGATGGGGAATCAGTCAAACAGGTGATTCCTGAGCTGCAACCGGGCGATCTCCTGACAATGAACATTACGTTACCAGCCACCACCCTTGAGAAGGAACAAGTGCTTACCGTCTATCGTCCGAATGGCTTCAGTATACTTGAACAGGAATTGAACTGAGGAGAGGGTTACCTTTATGAAGAACTATCGCATTGCTGTGAGCGATGACAAAAAGAATATTTTTGCAGGACATATCAAGCTTGGCGGCGTGAACCCTTCCGGTGAGCGGATTAGTTTTACGAACTACTATATTGAGAAGAACGGTAAGCCGTTTTTTGGCGTGTGCGGAGAGTTCCATTTCTCCCGTTACGACGAACGGTACTGGGAAGATGAGATTATTAAGATGAAAATGGGCGGCGTTAACATCGTCACTACCTATATTTTCTGGAATCTGCACGAGGAAGCGGAAGGCGTGTTTGAATGGGAAGGCCGTAAAGACTTACGCCGGTTCATTCAGCTGTGTGATCAGCATGATCTGTATGTCATGGTCCGTATCGGCCCCTTCTGTCATGGGGAAATGCGCAATGGGGGCATGCCGGATTGGCTGTTCGGCCGTCCGTTCGAGGTCCGCTCCAATGATGAAGGTTATATGGTGTATGTACGGAGGCTTTATGCAGAAATTAGCTTACAGGTGCAAGGCTTATTGTATAAAGACGGAGGTCCGGTCATCGGCACTCAAATCGAGAATGAGCATAACCATTCTTCGGCACAGTGGGGCCTGACGACCGGCATTAACAATATGTGGCTTAACGGCGGCAGTGGTGGCAATGAGCATATGCTGCGGCTGAGGGACATGGCGATTGAAACTGGAATAGATACGCCTATCTATACATGTACAGGATGGGGCGGTGCAACAACACCAGTACCTGATATGCTGCCGTTGTGGGGCGGCTATGGCTATTGGCCGTGGATTTACTATGAAACTGACCGTTTGGATGGCATCAACGAGCATCCGGCAACACCCGAGTATATTTTCCGGGATAAACATAATAACGCCGTTCCCAAGAGCTATAACTTCGAGCCGTTCTATTACCCTGAGGATTATCCTTACGCTTGCTGTGAAATGGGCGGCGGGATGGTCCAGTTTTATAAATACCGGTTCGAGTTTCCATATCATAGCGTTCCAGCCATGTCCATCATGAAGACGGCCGAAGGCTGTAATATGCTCGGATACTATATGTACCATGGGGGAAGCAATCCGAAAGGCAAAATTAACCCCTTCACGAACGATCTGGCAACGCCAAAAATCTCTTACGATTTCAACGCCATGATTGGCGAATACGGACAGGTGCGCGAATCGTATAAGCGGACGAAGCTGCAGCACTATTTGTTCACGGAGTTCCAGAATCAATTCGCCTTGACCAAGACGGTTCTGCCGGGAGACACTTCCGGGCAAGATCCGTACGATGTGAGTGAATTGCGCTATGCAGTCCGTTCGTATGAGGGCTCCGGCTTCCTGTTCCTGAACAATTTCCAGGATCATGTGGATAATCACGACTTGCAGGACATGAACGTCAGCATTGAGCTTCCCGGTGAGACGGTCACCATTCCGGCTCGAGGGGAGCTCACGCTTGGCAGTGAGAGCTTTGCTATTCTGCCGTATAACTTCGATCTGGCCGGAATCACGCTGAAATATGCCACTGCACAGTTGATCACGAAGCTGGAGGTGGAGGATGAAGTGTATTACTTCTTCTTTGTGCCTGGAGGGATGAAGGGCAGCTATGCGTTGACAAGTGACGATGTAACGAGCGTAGAGACCGATGGCGGATGTACCTTGCAACTGGGTGATATGACGATTATTGAAGTAGAAGAGCAGGCTTCCGCCATCGTGCGGCTTGTATCCACGGCAGGCAAGAAGATTGTGATCTATACCATGACGGACGAGCAAAGCCTTGGGTTCTGGAAGGCTGATGTCCGCGGGAAGCAGCGTGTTTTATTTACGGATGCCAATCTGCTTGTATCCGGGGATGAGATCAAGCTGGAATCAACGGATCAGGAGGAAGTCACGCTGAGCGTTTTCCCTGATTTCGAAGAGGGTATAGGCTCCGTCTCTGGCGGAGAGCTGGCGAGTGCCAGGGAAGACGGTTTATTTAAGACCTACAATCTGCTTATCCCCAGGACAGAGATCACTTTTACATGGACGAAAGTCAAGAATGAACGGGCGGTTCTGGAATTTGCAGCTGGAGCACTGGATGGTGTTAAAGAAGCCTTGCTGCAAATCGACTATTCCGGCGATATCGGTTATGCCTTCATTGAAGGAGATCTTATTAACGATAACTTCTGCAACAACACGACATGGGAGATTGGACTTAAGCGATTTGAAGAGCGGCTGCTTGAAAAGGGGATGTATCTCTATATATCGCCGATCCGCAAAGGGACTGTCGTAAATAGTAATACGACGATGGCTGGGTGGAACGAGACAGCTACAGAACTGATTGCCGGTATTGCTTCTGTCCGTGCGGTCCCGGTATATGAGCTTGTGATAACCAAATAATAGGGGGGATAGTATGAGTTCATTACTTAACAATTTGCCGCGCAAACTGACCGTCACGATGTGGGATTTCTCCTGGTACACAATGACCTTACCAGGAGAACCGTACAGCGATCTTGAGGCGAGGTTTAAGGAAGCGGTGGAGAGAGGCTACAATACGATTCGAATCTGTGCGATGCCCTTCTTATTGTTCACGGCGGAAGGCAAGCGGCAGGGCCCGTTACACTTCGGTAGCCTTGGTGAGATCGGGCAGCGGACACGCTGGTACAACTGCCGGGGCGGTGCCGAGCTGGACGGGCATGCGCATTTGCTAGAATTGCTCAGACAGGCCAAGGCCCATGGCTGTTATATCATGCTGTCTTCGTGGGAATATCAACAGAGTCCCAGCTTCCTAGCCTTTCCCGCGCTGCGCGACGAACTGGCTGCCATCGCCCCGGAGAAGCGGTTTATGGCTATTGCCAGATCCATGGATCAGCTTATCCGATATATAAAAGCGGAAGGATACGGCAAACAGATCGTCTACGCAGAGCTGCATAATGAGGTGGAGTTCGGACAACTGACCGCCCTAGGTACTGCTCAAGGTATTGCCTCGTCCAATGTGCCGGCTCTTGTGGAAGCCATGCAGCCTTATATTGAAGAGGCTGTCGGTTCTCTTAGAAGTGCCCACCCGGATATTCTGATGACAGCAAGCTATACACTAAATGAAGCCTATCCCAAATTCTATGTGGCGAGAAATTTACAGGTTGCACATTTCCATCTGTATATCAAAGGGGTCTTGAATGAATTAACCGAAGCGGCCGGGCTCGATGATGAGCAGTCCCCTTTTCCCGGCGCATTCGTCCAATCGCTCCTGCGGGAGGATGCGCCTCCATTTGAAGAGTATTCGCTACCGCGCGGCCAAGAATGGAGGATGGAAGGAAATCCGGTAGGGTTAAGACTGCTCTATCTGCATGACTGGGTGGAGCCAGATAAATGGGATCTTTTTTTATACGATAATTATAGTAAACATAAGCTGGCTATGCTGCAAAAGGCAGATATGCGCTTGGAGGAAGCTCACGAATGGGCCGCTCATTCCGGGTTACCGGTCGTTATTGGGGAAGGATATGTGGGTTATACACCGCTGTTAGCGGGATTTGAGGAAGGGCCTGTCGGGAAATTTATTGCAGAGTACGCGCTGCGTAAAGGAATGGCTCTTGGCTTCTGGGGAATGACTCTATGCTCTAACTGTGCACCGCATCATCCCTTCTGGGATGATGTCGCTTGGCAGCAGAAATGGAACCGATATATTCTTGAATCGAAATAGCTGTAGCTTTTTTTTAGACGAAATGCTTAAGGAATAATAAAATGTCAATGACCTTGGCGCACGTATAAACTACGGCGAGCTAAGGTCTTTTACAGTTCTACACGTTGACTGTTATATTGAGGATGAGTCAAACATTATGCTCATGTTCTATCAGAAACGTTGTACATCAGAGTGAAAGGTTTCCAATTGAATAACGTAATATTAGATGATAATGTGAAATAGGGACGTAGCTTCCTCATTGAGGGAATATACTATTTAATGGAGGTTCTGAAAATGAGGGTAAAACGAATTGTCACCAATATTAGTACACAAAACGTACCAGCAGCAAAAAGCTTTTACCAGGACGTGCTTGAACTTGATTTATTGATGAATCACGGTTGGATTGAAACATACGGATTACTCGGGGAGGAGAACGTTCAAATAAGTATCGCCACACAAGGTGGCTCCAATACACCTACACCTGACCTTTCGATTGAAGTCGACGATGTCGATGTAGTGTACCAACGCATGACAAGTGCTGGTTATACAATAGAATATGAACTTACAGATGAGCCTTGGGGAGTTCGACGATTCTATGTCCGCGATCCATTTGGTAAGTTAATCAACATCCTTGCTCATAGACATTAAATCAGTTGTCAGGGAGTGTATACAAGCCGAGTTGCTGATCAAATTAAAGCACTTCCTTTAAAAATTATTGTTTATTGGTAATGACTGAATTTGGATCAGAATAATCGTCGAATGTGGTACATAAAAGCTAATGAGGTGTGGGGCTGAGAAAGTTTCGCTATCGTAAAATGAGGACTACACCAAAACGCTATAAAAGAGTAAAGCTTTGGATACTAAATCAAGTATTGTCTATTGTATAAGAGCTGAAAGATCTAAATAATTAAATAGGTGCACATTTTCCAATGTGCAATGATCCATGTTTTTGTCCGAGGAAAAGCAGATTATTCACCACTATTAACGGGGGGAAACAAGAATGATGAATGTTTTGTTGGTGGATGATGAGCCATGGGTACTGGAAGGTCTGCGAACAATGGTAAATTGGAACAAATACGGTTTTCAAATTTGTGGAGAGGCCGAGAACGGAAACGCTGCTTGGTCCATTATTGAGGACCTTCAGCCAGACCTGGTATTTACAGATATTCATATGCCTTCTGTGAGCGGACTTGAACTGATTGACCGTTCGATACAAAAACTAGCCAAACCGCCGCGATTTGTCATATTAAGCGGATACGATAGCTTCGATTATGCGAAAATAGCGCTGGAACAGCGTGTGGAGGATTATTTGCTCAAACCCATTGATGAGGTTGAGATTGAAAACGTATTAGAACAGATGTGTCGTAAAATTCAGAACGAGCTTGTCTCAGAGAAATTGCATCAACACGAGCGTACTTTATATGTAAATTGTTTGTTCAACCGCCTGTTCCAGGGTGAGGACAGCAGCAAACTGCAAGCCGAAGTGGAAAGTATACTGCAAATGGAGGGTCATGAGAACATGGCCTGTCTTTTAATTGAGACGGATACTTGTAATGAGGACATACAGTCACAGGTACAGCGTTTTGCTAGCGCTCCTCACTACGAATTTTTTATGGATGCTGACGGAAGAATGGGTGTGTTTGCTGCTGAAATTGAAGATTCTCTAAGCTGGCTTGAGAGGCTAGGGAGAACCCTGTTTGAGATGTACTCCGGTCATGCATCGATCATTGTGGCATTTGGATATCATTCAGGTGGAGTAGTCGCTATGCGGCCGGCCTATGAAAAAGCATTTTCTGCACTGAAATGGAAGCGTTATCAGAAAGGAAGCGGAATTATTCACGATCAAGATCTGCCAAGGGATGGTAGCATGGCGACTGTGAACCAAAAAGCTTTGACTAACCTGTTTAGAATCATTTTAACGGGTCAAGAGGATGGACTGGAGAAAGAGGTACATGAACTGCTGGCGAATCCAGACTCAGGGCTGCCTGCGTCGGATATAGAATATGTTCGGGTGCAATTGCTTGCCCTTGAAATGGGAGTTCTCAAGCAATTGAAGGAGCTGGATGGAGATGTAGAGAGGTTTGTGTTGCACTTACAACATACGTTGGGCGTCTTAACCGACATTGACTCCTTTCCTGCATTTCGCGAATATGCACTTATATTAAGTCTCAATGCTTTGAGAGCTCTGCAGGAGCAGCGGAAAGCAAAGGAATGCAGCACCATTTTTCGTGTGGTGCAGTATGTTAACCATGAGTTTCGGGAGAAGCTGCAGCTCCAGGAACTTGCACAGAAATTTCATATGAATGCCAACTATTTGGGGCAAGCCTTCAAACAGCAGACTGGCAAGTCTTTTCGGGAATATCTGAATGATAAACGGATCGAGGAGGCCAAGAGACTGTTGCGTCAGAGCTGTTCCAGCATAGCCGAAGTTGCGGTCCATTCAGGATACCCCAATGCCGACTATTTTGTAAGTCAGTTCAAGCGCATGACGGGCATGGCCCCTTCTGCATATCGGAAACAACCATAGAAGTAACGAATGAAGGATGGCGATTGAAGACATGTTTAAGAAATTCCGATTTCGCGGCATCGTGAATGATATTCCTTTGAACTACAAGTTTACGCTGATATATGTTATCGGCATTTTGCTTCCAATTATTGCAAGCAATTACTTGTTCATGGATCGTATGTCGGGGCTGATCAAGGAACGGGAAGAGCAGAATTTGCAAATATCGCTGGAGCGGGCGAGAAAGGACATTCACACCATGATTGACGGGGGTATAGCTGTCAGTCACGCTTTAATCACGGACAAGCTGTTATCCGAATCCATGGATCGTGTATACAATGGCCAGCTGGATTTCTACAATACATTCGACGAACAGCTGCGCCATCGGATGACTTCCTATATTCCCGTGAACAATCAGATTCAGCGAATCGGCATCTACACGGATAACCCAACCATTGTGTCAGGAGGGGACTATTATTATCTGGGCAGCTCAATGAAAGCCAGTGCCTGGTACAGACAATGGGAAAAGGCAGGGGAAACACTAAGTGTGCTCGCTTATCGCGATCAGGCAGCGAATGATCGCGCGGCGACCTCGTCTTATTTTAGCGTAATTGAAAAAATGGACTATTACAACGTAGACAACTCTTACAAGAAGCTGGTGCGCATTGATTTTTACCTGAATCGGTTCTATGACGTTATTGCGAGAGAGAAAAGTTCGCTGGACCTGTATCTGGTCAACGCCGAGAATCAAATTATCGTGTCCACAGATGACAAGTATCAGGGCGAGGTAGGTAGTAATTATGCGTTATTCGATACGAGCAAGGCGGCAGACCAGGACCTACATATCGTCCCGATTGGCAATGCCAGCTATGTGAAAGGTTGGAAGCTCATAGGCGTGCCTCAGGAAACACGTGTCAAACAAGCAATGCTTTCCATGAAACTATATTACGGCATGCTGGCCGGTATCATTACTTTGGTTACCTCCATCTTCATCTATGTCATGCTGCGTTCATACAATTATCGAGTGAAGCGCCTGTCCAGACATATGCAAAAGGTGGGTAACGAGAAATTTGATCTGATCAACATTGATGGTGGACAGGATGAGATAGGTCATCTGATTCGTAATTTCAATATGATGACCGCGCAGATCCATTCCTTGATCAATAATGTGTACAAGCTTGAAATTCAGCAGCGGAGCCAGGAGGCTGAGCGCATTCGCGCTGAGCTGAATTTGCTGCAAAGCCAGATGAATCCCCATTTTTTATTCAATACGCTCAATGCGCTGCTGGTGGTCAGCACCAAAAACAATTATGCGGATGTTAAGGATATTATCAAGGACCTATCCAAGCTGCTTCGCCGTCTGTTGAATTGGAAGGACGATGTGGTCACCCTGGAAGAAGAAATGAGTTTTACGGTCATGTATCTGGGAATTGAAAAATTCCGTTTTCGAGACAAGTTTGAATTTTACATTGATATTAGCGATGAGGCGAGGCAGTATAGAATTCCCAAAATGAGTATCCAGCAATTGGCCGAGAATGCATGTAAACACGGAATTCAGGCTATTGAGGGGCTCGGCTATGTAAAAATTAAAGCGGAAGTTGTGAGCGAGCGCCTGCGCGTCGTTGTATCTGATAATGGTAAGGGCATGGACAAGGAACGGTTACAAGAGGTTCTGTATCATATGCGAAGCAAGGAGGAGAGCGGGGAGAGTAATATTGGCATACGCAACGTATATCGCCGTCTTGAATTGTATTATGACGATAAAGTGAGTTTTAACCTGGTGAGCAGAATAGGTGAGGGGACAGAGGTATCCTTCGAAATTCCCTTACAACTGCTAGAGTATCAGGGAGCAGAAGGAGGTAGGGACAATGGCATTTAAAGTGCTGCTGATTGATGACGAGCCATGGGCGCTAGAGGGCTTGGAGCTGTGGATTCCATGGGAAAGTCTTGGCTTTGAGGTATGCGCTTTATGCGGCAACGGGGCGGAAGGGTTGCAACGAATGGAAGAGCTTAAGCCGGATCTTGTCATGGTTGATATTCATATGCCAATGATGAATGGACTAGAAATGATTGAAGAATGGCGACATAGAGGGAATTGGTCGACCAAGTTCATTATTCTTACGGGGTACAGCGATTTTGAGTTTGCGCGAAAAGCGCTTAAATTCAAAGTTTCCGGTTATCTCTTAAAGCCATTGGACGAGGAACAGGCGGAGTCCGAAATTCGTACGATGGGCAAGGAACTGATGAAGGAGCAAGAGCAGCATTATATTGGGCAGATTGCATTGAGAGAGCAGGAAATGTTGACGATGAAGGAGGCTTTGATGGGCAAAGTGCTGTCTGCAGAAGGTGCTCAACTTATGGAGTCCCTGTCCCGGTCAGCTGAATCCTGGAATGTGTGCCTGGTTCAGGTGTCCGAGAAAGAGTTTGGCCGTTGGAGCAGTCTTGCTTCAGAGGTTCTGGGCGGACAGCATGTCATTTATATCATTCGTATGCGAAATGATCTCGTGTCCATTGTGTTCGGCGATGTTTCCTCCGGATCTCAGAGAACGAGCGGGAATTTAAGAAAACAATTAGAAGCACTGGCTCGCCATCTGGCGGGCTTTCGTACATATATGGCGATTGGCTCAACCGAATCCTCTCTTGATCAAATCAGCAACTCCCGAATAACAGCAGAGAAGGCGTTGCTGCACGCCTTTTATGAAGTGGAGGGGAACAGCATATTGGATTATGCCGATCTCCAGAACCACGATTTTCAAAGACATAACCAACAGGTTGAACTGATCGAGCGAGTGCTGGGAGCACTTCAGCTCATTGATTACGCCAACTACCAGTCCGCTGTGGAGTTTATAGAGCAATCCTTTCGACAGATGCGGGTCCACCCGGATGAGGCTCGAAAATTTGTCATTTACCTTCTTCATGAAATTCTGGCTTACATGAGGGCGCAAATGGCTGAAGATTCAGAGAATTACCGTTTGTTCGAAATCCCGGATCTGGATGAAGCACTGTTAACCTTTGATGATTTGATCGGCATGCTGCATTCGTGTGGTAGAGTCTGCTTTGAGTTATTGCTTAAAGAGAGTGTCTTCGAAGCGCAGGGTATTGTGCAGGATATCAACGACTACATTCATACGCATTTCCGGGATGCATTGACGATTAAGATGCTTTCGGAACGTTTCTTCCTGCATCCGGCTTACTTGGGGCAACTGTTGATACGCAAAAATGGAATCGGCTTCAATGAACTGCTTCATAACCAAAGGGTGGAGGAGGCATGTCGATTGCTACAGATGAATCAGTACAAAAATAGCGAGGTCTCGGAAAAGGTAGGGTACTCCAATTATCATCATTTTTTAAAACAGTTTGAGAAACGCATGGGCATGTCTCCTACCGAATATAAGAAAAACGTCTAGTTATGTACCTTCAATGAAGCCAGACGGCGTTTAGCAGAAGTTTTTCTTGAAATATCAGGAAGCATTGCTATGAAGTTCAAGCATTTCGATATGATAAGAAAACCTGAGCTTTTCTCGGAAAGAGCTATAATTCGAATATAGTTTCCATGGAGATGTAAATTTATAATTAAATTATTCAAATGAAAGGGCTTTCATATAGTGAGATCAAATTTTGGAGGTGCTTTATGGGGGACAACAAAAAATCATTCTTCCGTATGGGGGCAACGTTGTTATTGTCGTTGAGCGTTGTGCTAGCAGGTTGCTCAGGTAGCAATTCAGGCAGCGGAGAAGAGAGCAGTAAAGGTAGTGAGGTGGGGGCTGACAATCCGTTAGAAATCTCGGTATTCCTGAACGAGGCCGGTCAACAGCCAACTGCTGACAACAAAATCTACAAAAAAATCAAGGATGAGCTCGGCGTTACATTCAAATTCGAATTTTTGGCTGGTGACAAGAACCAAAAGCTTGGCGTCATGATCGCCGGTGGAGACTATCCGGATCTGATCTCAGCCGATACCAAACTTACGGCAGCCGGTTCAGTCATACCGCTTGAAGATCTGATTGAAGAACACGCACCTAATTTGAAGAAGCATTACGAGAAGTATTGGAATCAAATGAAGGACCCGAATGATGGACACATTTACTACCTGCCAAACTACGGTGCATACAACGGCGAAGTGGCTGATACTTACTACAGCGGACCTGCCTTTTGGATTCAAAAAGCGGTGTTGAAAGAGTTCGGTTATCCGACGCCAAAAACACTGGACGAATACTTTGACTTGATCGCGAAATACAAGGAAAAGTATCCAACAATCGATGGCAAGCCAACCATTGGTTTTGAAGTGTTGAACTATGACTGGAAAAACTGGGGCTTGCTGAATCCGCCGCAGCATTTGATCGGTCATCCGAATGACGGGGGTGTCGTTGTAAACGACGGCAAGGCAGAAATCTTTGCAGACAAGGATTATGCGAAGACGTACTATCAGAAGCTGAATGAAATTAATGCACAAGGCTTGCTGGATAAGGAAGCGTTTGCACAAAACTACGACCAATATATGGCCAAATTGTCCAGTGGGGCAGTACTCGGCATGTTCGACCAGCACTGGAATTTCCTCAGCGCGGAAGATTCGCTCATAACGCAGGACAAAATTGAACGCACGTACGTCGGCTTCCCGCTGGTATACGACAGCAGCACGAAGGACTACTATCGCGACCGCGCGGCGCTCAACCTGAACAATGGTTACGGCATTACTGTAAGTGCCAAGGACCCTGTGAAAATTATTAAAGCGCTCGACAAACTTATGGAAGAAGATTGGCAAAAGACACTCACTTGGGGCATTCAGGATGAAGACTATTACGTGAATGACGAAGGCCGTTTCATGAAAACCCAAGAGCAGCGCGACAATGCCGCAGATGCGGCCTGGAAACTGGCCAATAAAGCAGATGCTTTCTATGGAACCGCACCGAAGATGGAAGGTTACTTTAGCGATGGCAACGCGACTTCAGCAAGCAATCAGCCGGAAGAATATCAAGCCAGCTTGAGACCGTTTGATAAGGAAGTTTTGGAGGCTTACGGTTTCAACAGCTATGTAGATTTCTTCAGTGCTCCACCAGAGAATCCGGTGACTTACCCTGCTTGGTCTGTCGATGTGGTAGAGGGATCTCCAGCCAAGATTGCCAATACGAAGTTGAACGAGTTGTCAACCAAATATTTGCCGAAAGCGATTTTGGCTAACACGTCTGAATTCAGCAGTGTATGGAGCGAATACGTTTCCGAAATTCAAAAGCTGGATATCAAAACGTATGAAGATCGTATCAATGAAGTATTGAAGTGGAGAATCGATAACTGGTCTGTGAAATAAGAAATTGCTGTCAGGAAGGAAGGTTACCTTCCTTCCTGATTTTCAAAGAAACAAGTCACTGGGCGCGGGTTGTCATAGTGGAAAATGTGTCGCTAGACGTTTTTCCTTACAATATAAAGATGGATAGGGAGCTTGATATTATGGAGGAAATTGTAGTGGGCAACAAGCCGCTCGGCCCAAAGAAAAAACCTAAAATCCGACGGCTGACCTGGCAAAATATCAAAGCACAGAGACAGTTAATTTGGATGTCTGTTCCTCTGCTTGCGTACATTATCATCTTTGCTTATGTGCCTGTCTGGGGCTGGACGATGGCCTTTCAGGATTACAAACCGGCCAGAAGTTTCTCGCAGCAAACGTGGGTGGGGTTCAAGCATTTCCAATTTTTATTCACTGATGACAATTTCTTGCGCGTGCTTCGCAATACGCTTGCCATGAGTATCATCAACATGATTCTGGGTTTCGTTACCGCTATTGTTTTGGCATTGTTACTCAATGAGATTAAGAAGATCATGTGGAAGCGGACGGTACAAACCATCTCTTATCTTCCTCACTTCTTATCATGGATTATCGTTACCGGCATCGTAGCGACATCGCTTGCTTCTGACGGCATTGTCAACGATATCCTCATGAAACTGCACTTAATCAACGAGCCGATCTTGTGGCTGACGGAAGGGAAGTATTTCTGGGGCGTTGTTGCAAGTTCCCATATTTGGAAAGAGGTAGGATGGAGCACCATTATTTATTTGGCGGCCATGGCCTCTATTGACCCGGCACAGTATGAAGCTGCCGATATTGATGGAGCCAATCGATATCAAAAAATGTGGAATGTAACCTTGCCGGGAATCAAGCCTACCATTGTCATCCTGTTGATTATGTCGATTGGACATATTCTAGAAGCCGGCTTCGAGGTTCAGTATTTGCTGGGTAACGGGTTGGTTGTTGACTGGGCAGAAACGATTGATATCTTTGTGCTCAAATACGGGATTGCACAGGGTAACTATTCGCTCGCAACTGCAGGCGGAATATTCAAGACCGTGGTCAGCATTACGATGTTACTTGTAGCGAATTGGACCGCCAAGCGGCTTGGGGAAGAGAGGCTGTTATAATGACGAAAAAAACACCATTGTCTGGTTTAGGAAATACAGCGGCGCTGTCCGTTCGCCGCCCGGGTGGCAGAGGTATGGAACCGTTTCTGTTCAATACCTTTAATACCATCTTTATGGTTCTGTTGGTGATTGTGACATTGTATCCATTTTTGAACACAATTGTGGTTTCGTTTAATGCAGGGAATGACACCATTCGAGGAGGCTTATATTTGTGGCCCCGCGATTTCACCATGCAGAATTACAAAGCCGTATTTGCATCAGGCACAATTTATAACGCATTTTTGGTTTCCGTTGCACGTACAGTACTATCCACCGTTCTGAACATTTTCTTGACCACCATGCTGGCTTACACGCTGAGTCGGCGCGATTACATTTTCCGCAAGCTGATCACGACCATTTTTGTGCTGACGATGTATTTCAATGCAGGGCTAATTCCGGGCTACTTCCTGATGAAGGATCTGCATTTGATTAATTCCTTCTGGGTGTATGTCCTGCCTTCACTGGTTAGTGCGTTTAACCTGATCGTAATTCGTACCTATATTTACACGATTCCCGAAAGCCTGATCGAATCAGCAAAAATCGACGGAGCAGGAGATTTCAGAATTTTCTGGAGAATTATTTTTCCGCTGTGCAAACCTGTGCTGGCGACTATTGCGCTCTTTGTCGCGGTCGGCGCGTGGAATTCCTGGTTCGATGCTTTTCTGTACACGTCATCACGTCAAGAGCTCAGCACACTGCAATACGAACTGATGAAGCTGTTGTCTTCCAGTATGAACGCCAACAGTAATCCTTCCGTTGCCAACGGCGTGGGGGTGGAGCATTCAACACAGGTAACGCCAATTTCTATTCGTGCTGCAGTTACGATTGTCGCTTCTGTTCCGATCTTGCTGGTGTATCCGTTCATGCAAAAATACTTTGTTGTCGGACTTAATGTAGGGAGTGTGAAGGAATAGATGAAGCAAACACAAGCTAATCCCATCTCTTATGCCAACCCGATTCTTCCCGGATTCTATCCGGATCCCAGCATCGTGAAGGCGGAAGAATATTTTTACCTCATTTGCAGCTCGTTTGAATATTTTCCCGGAGTGCCGATCTTTCGGAGCCGGGATCTCATTCATTGGGAGCAGATTGGTAATGTATTGGACCGGGTCAGCCAGCTTGATTTGACCGGGCAGAAAAGCTCAGACGGGATTTATGCTCCTGCACTGCGTTACCATAAAGGTACATTTTATATGATTACAACAGATGTGAGAGGCATCGGCAATTTCTACGTTACGGCAACCGACCCTGCAGGCCCCTGGTCTGATCCGATTCGTATCCCATTCGGGGGAATCGACCCATCGCTGTTTTTTGACGACGATGGCAAAGTGTACGTGACCGCCCAACAAGGCGCAGATTACGATTCTCATGCCATCCAATACGAGATTGACATCACCACAGGTGAGGCGCTCTCTGAACCACAAGTTGTCTGGCATGGGGATGGAGGACCATGGACCGAAGGACCGCATCTTTATAAAATCAATGGTTTGTATTATATGATGTCTGCTTCAGGCGGGACGGCGAAGGAGCATCGTGAGATCATCGGCCGAAGCGATCGACCTTATGGTCCGTTTGAACGTTATCCTGAGCCCATCCTGACCCATCGCCATCTGGATCATCCAATCCAGTATTTGGGTCATGCCGATCTGGTGGAGGATCATCAAGGAGACTGGTGGGCCGTTTTCCTTGGCGTGCGTTTGACGGAGGACGGTTATAGCGTGCTTGGACGTGAAACCTTCCTCGCACCAGTCGTTTGGAACGAGGGGTGGCCCCACATTGATAACAATGAAGGAATAGTGAGTCTGGATATGAAGGTCCAACGTTTGCCAATGGCATCGCCTTCTTTGTCCGAGAGCCATACAGCCATCGTTGTCGGCCGGGACGAATTTGACGGTGAACTTGGGCCGCAATGGATGTTTGTGCGCAACCCGACAGAAGGGACATGCTCGCTTTCGGAAAAACCAGGATCCCTAACGCTGTATGGTCAGGCAGGAGGGCTTGGAGACGTAGGTCAGATTACGTTTGTTGGCCGCAGGCAGCAGCATATACATGCCTGCTTTACGACCTGTCTGACATTCATGCCAGTTGCGGATGGAGAAGAAGCAGGACTGTGCGTTCGTCGGGATGAAGATGCTCACTATGAGCTTGGCATAAGCAGGTTGGATGGGCGAAACGTACTGTTTGCTCGCTTAACGGTGCGAGGAGAGTCGAACATGGTGCACGAGAGCGAGGTTGCAACGGAGCAGTTATGGCTTCGAATCGAATCGACAGAGAAGGAATACAGATTGATATGTTCTGAGGATGGACAGGACTGGACATTCTTGTGTGCAGGCTCGGCACGTGCCATATCTCCCGAGGATTTTGTACACAAAATGTGCTTTACCGGATCGGTGGTCGGACTATACGCTACCGGCAATGGTAAGGCAAGCAGCACACCTGCGTATTTTGTTTGGTTCGAGTACTCGGTCTGATTCAGTCGCTAATAAGCAATGCGAAAAAGGGAATTCAGAGGAGGAAAATCATGGGTTCATTTCGAGAAGAGGCACCACTGAAGGAATTGTACAAGGATGCGTTCCACATTGGAGCAGCAGTGAATCCGCAGACGATTGAAAGCCAGCGTTCATTGCTTGCCTATCACTTCAACAGCCTGACGGCAGAAAATGAAATGAAATTCTCCAGTGTGCATCCAGAGCAGGAAAAGTATACGTTTGAGGATGCGGATGCCATCGCTTCATTTGCCAGAGAGCAGGACATGGCGCTCCGCGGTCACACGCTGGTCTGGCACAACCAAACTCCGGATTGGCTGTTCGAGAATGAAACTGGCGGACTCGTGGAGCGAAGTGTTTTGCTGGAGCGATTGAAGGCTCACATTCAGACTGTCGTTGGCAGATATAAGGACGTTATCTATGCCTGGGATGTTGTAAACGAGGCTATTTCCGATGATGCAGATGACGAAAGCGCATTCCTGCGTCCAACCAAATGGCTGGACATCGCCGGAGAGGATTTTATTGCCAAAGCGTTCGAATTCGCCCATGAAGCAGATCCGCAGGCGCTTTTGTTCTATAACGATTATAACGAATCCGATCCGCAGAAGCGGGAACGCATCTTTCGGCTTGTTCGTTCGTTACTCGATCAAGGCGTGCCGATTCATGGCGTCGGTCTGCAGGCGCACTGGAATCTGTATGATCCGTCCCTGGAAGATATGCGCGCCGCGATTGAGCGGTATGCGCAGCTTGGCCTGCAGCTTCAGCTCACCGAACTGGATGTATCGGTATTTCGCTTTGAAGACAGGCGTACGGATCTTGTTCAGCCTTCGCAGGAAATGCTGGAATTGCTAGCCGAGCGATACGAATCCATCTTCCGCTTGCTTTACGAATATAAGGAACATATTAGCGCTGTGACATTCTGGGGGGCGGCCGACGAGTACACCTGGCTTGACAATTTCCCTGTCCGAGGTCGGAAAAACTGGCCATTCCTGTTCGATGAATTGCATCGTCCCAAGGAAGCCTATCAGCGTGTTGCGAAAATTGCTGCACCCAAGTGACATGAACCGATCAATATCGTTTAACCTATAGCAGTCTCGAAGAGTGATTCGGGGGTGCATATCTTTTGGAAGGAGCCATTTGTATGTCCGAATTGCCTAAACCGCATCAACCTATAGTTACCCATATATTTACTGCTGATCCGTCAGCGCATGTATTCGAGGATCGCATTTATATTTATCCCTCCCATGATCTGGATCATGATGGTCCGGTGAATGACAATGGAGATCAGTATAAGATGGAGGATTATCATGTACTGTCTATGGCGGACATGGATTCACCCGTGAAGGATCATGGTGAAGCGCTGCATGTGAAGGATGTCCCTTGGGCGTCCAGTCAAATGTGGGCACCGGATGCCGCATACAGAAAAGGAACCTACTATTTGTTTTTCCCGGCTCGAGACCATGATGGCATTTTTCGCATCGGCGTGGCTACGTCGTCGTCTCCGGAAGGACCGTTCAAGCCGGAGGATCAATATATTCAGGGCAGCTTCAGTATTGATCCCGCTGTGTTCGTGGACGAGGATCAGCAGGCCTATATGCTCTTTGGCGGGTTGTGGGGGGGACAGTTGGAGAAATGGCAGACAGGAAGCTACGTGGAACAAGCGGAAGGACCAACTCCGGATGCGCCGGCGCTCGGCCCAAGAATTGCGAAGCTGAGTGAAGATATGCTCTCAATGACTTCGGAGGCGCTGGAGATATCCATTGTGGATCAGGAAGGAAAACCGCTGATCGCTGGGGACGAGGATCGCAGATATTTTGAAGGACCATGGATGCACAAATATAATGAAAAATATTATCTGTCTTACTCCACAGGAACAACGCACAAGCTGGTGTACGCCATCGGTGACAATCCAATGGGGCCGTTTACGTTCCAAGGCACCATCTTGCCGCCGGTCATGGGCTGGACAACACATCATTCGATTGTACAATTTCAGGAAAAGTGGTATTTGTTCTATCACGATTGTTCCCTTTCCGGCGGGGTCGACTACAAGCGCTGCGTCAAGTTTGCTGAGTTGACGTACAATCCGGACGGCACGATTCGCATGATTGATCCGTATCCGGAAAAGTAAAATGGATTAAAGTGGAAAGCTGCGGCCTTTTCCAGGCAACTGTAGACCCCAAAAAGCCCTTGAATGAATACGCATTTTAGGGCAGGGTCACAGTTTTCCAAGAGGAAAGGGAGCAGCATTCATATATAATCTCTTTTTATATTTTATTGTAAGTGCTTTATTATGGTTTAAATCCATATTATACCTATCAAGGTTCGGCTAAGGGACGTTTAACTAAAATTGAAAAGGAGTGCAAGGTCATGCGCCGAAAAGGAACAAAGGTATTTTTGACGGGTCTGCTGGCGGTGGGGATGATGTTGCCAGCTTGGACGACTTCGACAGTAAAGGCCGAAGAAACAGTGAAGCTTGAGCTGGGTTTTGAGGACGGTCAGACTGGAGGCTTCATGGGCAGGGCGGGGACGGAGGTTCTTACGGTGACCAACGAAGCCAATCATACCGATGGTGGCAACAAATCACTTAAGGTGGAGGGGCGAAGTGACTCTTGGCATGGACCAACGCTGCGTGTGGAGCAATTGGTCGAGACTGGAAAGGAATACCAGATCAGCGCATGGGTAAAGCTGATCGAGCCGGCAAGCACTACACTGCAATTGTCCACACAGGTCGGGCAAGGCAGTGGAGCGAGCTATAATTCGGTGGCATCAACGACTGTAAATGTTGGCGACGGCTGGGTCAAGCTGGAGGGCACATATCGCTATAACAGTTTGGGCGACGGATATTTGACGATTTATGTGGAAGCGCCAAACAGCAAAACTGCTTCTTTCTATGTAGACGATATTCGTATTGCGAATACAGGAACAACTGCGCCGGAAGTGCAAACTGATCTTGCGGCGATCAAAGATGTTTATGAAGATGACTTCCTCATTGGCAATGCCATTTCGGCAGAGGACCTGGAAGGGAGCAGACTGCAACTGCTGTCCATGCATCATAATGTCGCAACTGCGGGCAATGCGATGAAACCGGATGCGTTGCAGAAGGTGAAAGGCCAGTTTACGTTCACAGCTGCGGATGCCATGGTGAACAAAGTGCTGGCCGAAGGCATGAGCATGCACGGTCATGTGCTGGTCTGGCATCAGCAATCTCCAGCCTGGATGAACAGCACCAAGGATAGTAGTGGAACAGATGTGCCGTTGTCCCGCACAGAGGCATTGGACAATATGCGGTCCCATATTCGCACGGTGGTGGAGCATTTCGGAGATCGCGTTATTTCATGGGATGTAGTGAACGAAGCGATGAGCGATAATCCTTCCAACCCGACCGACTGGGAAAATGCACTTCGCAAGTCGATGTGGTATAACGCGATTGGCTCGGACTTTGTAGAACAGGCCTTCCTGGCTGCGCGGGAAGTGTTGGATGAGCACCCGGCGTGGGATGTGAAGCTGTATTACAATGACTACAACGAAGACAACCAGAACAAGGCAACAGCCATTGCCAGCATGGTTCAGGAATTGAATGATAAATATGCTTTGGAGCATCCGGGTAAAAAGCTCATCGACGGAATCGGCATGCAAGGGCATTATGGATTGAATACAAATCCGACTAATGTGCAGCTTTCCCTGGAGCGATTCATTAATACTGGCGTGGAAGTCAGTGTGACAGAGCTTGATATTCAGGCTGGCAGCAACTACGCGATCACAACGAAGGAAGCCAATGCACAAGGTTATCTTTATGCACAATTAATGGACTTATACCGTGAGCATAGTGATAACATTGCGCGCATAACCTTCTGGGGTATGGATGACGGCACAAGCTGGCGTGCAGCCAACAATCCGCTATTGTTCGATAAGCAGTTGCAGGCGAAACCCGCTTATTACGCTGTTGCTGATCCGACAACTTTCATGGAGGATCATGTTCCCGATACGACCGGAGCTCATGAGTCGCAGGCTCGTTTTGGTACTCCTGTAATCGACGGTGAGATCGATGTGATCTGGAATCAGGCCCCAGTGATTCCGGTCAATCAATATCAAATGGCGTGGCAAGGCGCAAACGGGGTTGCCAAAGCGTTATGGGATGAGAACAACCTTTATGTACTTGTGCAGGTAAGTGACAATGAGTTGGATAAATCAAGCAGCAATGCCTGGGAGCAGGACTCGGTCGAAGTGTTCCTGGACCAAAATAATGGCAAGACAACGTTTTATCAAGCGGATGATGGGCAGTACCGCGTGAATTACGAAAACGAGACTTCCTTCAATCCGGCATCCATCGGAGCGAATGTTGAAACGCAAACTTCGAAGTCAGGTACCAATTATATTGTCGAAATGAAAATCCCGCTGACAGCGGTAACGCCTGACAACAATACCAAGCTTGGATTCGACGTGCAGATCAATGATGGTAAGGCTGGCGCACGCCAAAGCATAGCAACGTGGAATGATACGACGGGAAATGGCTATCAGGACACTTCAGTCTATGGCATTCTAACTCTGACGGGCAAGTCGGCCAGCAATGAAGAGAATAGCGCAAATGGCGAAGGTGGTGCTTCCTATGTTGACTATAGCACTCCGCCGGCATGGGCGAATGAAGCAGTGGATGCTCTGGCGTTACGAGGCGTCGAGTTGGCTGCGCCTGCGGATGAATTCAGATTCTCACCTGACTCTTTTGTGTCCAGAGCGGAGTTTGCAGCTTTATTGGTCAGAACGTTTGAGTTGTCTAGTGACGTCCAGAAATTAGGAAACTTCGCTGATGTTAAACAAGATATGGTTTATGGACAGGAAATCCAAACTGCACAACAGCTTGGCATTGTTCATGGTTTTACGGATCAGACCTTCCGCCCTGAGAATCCGGTAACCCGTCAGGATATGATGGTGATGACAACGCGGGCACTAGAAGCTGCCGGTAAAGAAATGACTGACCAAGCCGATTTGAACGAATACCTTGATGCATCCGATCTGGCAGGTTATGCGCTGGATAGTGCCGAAGTACTTGTAAAAGCAGGGATTGTGGGCGGCAAGAGCGGTAAATTAGTGCCAACTGGCATGTTGAACCGTGCTGAAACGGCAATGATATTGTATCGCGCCTTACAGTTATAATTAGGAAAGATTCTAAAAATCAATTAAATCGACTAAAACTCCGTGCCTAAGCACGGAGTTTTAGTTTTCATTGCACAGCAGATCGAATCTGATTAACCTAGTTGCTGCGAACCATTAAACCACACGGATTTGATCGACAAGGTATCCGAAATATTAGTTGTTGGATCACCGTTTACGAGAATAAGATCTGCGCGCGCACCTTCGGTAATACGGCCGCGATCATGAAGACCAAAGCAACGGGCTGGTTTGGTAGTAGCAGCCTGAAGAGCTTCAATCGGAGTGAACCCGGCCTTCACCAGCAGTTGCATTTCGTGGTGGACACTTGCCCCATGAGCAAGGCCGCCAAGGTTTGGAACGGGAACCGGCGCGACATCCGTCCCTACCAGAATATCAACACCGGCACGGTGAAGGTCCATCACATTCTTAAAGCTATTCTCCATATTTCCTTGAGGGAACGTATTGAAGCTTGAGTTCAAAATATCAATCCAATCTGGACTTAATTTGGAATGAACACGCGGATCATTCGCCAATTCAGATGCCGTATTTCCAATAATCGATGAATTTAACACCAAGCATGGTGTAACAAAAGCGCCTGAACCTGCTATGGATTTCACTAACTCGGAGGTGTACTCGGGTCTGTCGATAAACAAATGGCCCAAACCGTCGACTCCAAAATCGATGGCTTGTTGCGATGAAAGAGCCGTCAAGACGTGGGCGATGACCAGCTTACCGGACTTGTGGGCTTCTGTCACGGCTGTTTTTAGAATCTCGTCGCTTAATACAGGCAGGCCAGGTGCACCCATGACCGTTCCTTCTTCAATCATGATCTTAATATAGTCGGCCCCATTCTCCACTTGGGTATGCACATGTTTAATCGCTTCTTCGACCGTTGTCACTTGCGGTATTTCATCGTGATCGTGAGCGTATGCGGCTAACATTGCTTCCCGGTCTTCCTCCGATAACTTCTCTAGTTCCTTTAATATGAATTCAGGTATTTCATCTCCATCCGGCAATAATTCATCCGGATGTCCGCCCGGAGCGGTAATCGCTGTGCCAGCAGAACGGACATCTGCGACGTCATTCACATTTTTTAACTGAATCTCGCGCCCTCTTTGAGTAAAATCGCCGTTCATTTCAAGTTCAGTGGTAACACCGAATTTTAGGGCATCACGTAATCCGCCGATGGAGGTGTGGACATGTGCATCAATCAGACCAGGCATTAGAGTCGCATTTTCTCCATCGATAATCGTTGCATCGGCCGGAATGTCTCCACCGACTGAAATGATAGACTCCCCCTTAATGACAACATTTCTAGGCGCAATGATTTGATCTCCATCAAAGATACGTACATTTGTAATCGCTGTAACTTCTTCTAACGCAGCATTTTGAGTTACCTTCTCCATTTGAATTCCTCCAAAGTGTTTATTTATGAACAATTCGAATAATAACTGTTAGTTGTCTAACTGTCAATTGACTAATGTTTTTTTGACAAGCCAATAGGATCGCTGTATAGTTTAGTTGCTTACAATTAGACTTCTAACAATCACAGGGGGGGACGATTATGAAATCCCGAAAAGAAACGCCTTATCTGGATTTGTTTCAGATTATCGGTCTTAAGTTAAAGAAAAGAGCAGACGAGAGCATAAAAGAGCTGGGATTAAACGCTCAACAAGGAAAAGTAATCGACTATATTTACGAGAACCAAAATAACAATATTATTCAAATGGATCTTGCAGATCGGTTTCATCTACGTCGGGCCAGCATTACAAGTATGCTTCAAGGTCTAGAGCAAAAAGGGTTTATAGAACGCAAAATTCCGGCCAATAATGAACGGCAAAAAAATATATACGTATTGCCAAAGGCGATTGAACTGATTGAAGACTTCCAAGACTCTTTCCAAAAGGTGGAGGAAGAAATCGTTCAAGTCCTTACCGACGAGGAGAAGCAAGTATTAAAGAAATTGTTGATTAAAATCAATGAGACTATATAAAGAAGACAATTTCCTATCTTCTGGAGTGAAAAACAAATCACTTGACCCCGGCATAACGAGTGCAGGAGAGGAGATTTTACGTAATGCCTGCTCGAAGTTGAAGTGGTCCACGGGATTATCGCTAATGTCTCCACTTATTCCTGTACGTAACATGGCAATCAAATCGTTAGCATCGAAGGATAAAAACACCTGATCCCAGTAATCTTCTACATAAGATTTCAAGGAATCGTAACCTTCGGATTGATACAATTTCTCCAAATAGTACGCCTGCGAAAATCCCCAAGGGGCATAGACTCTCCCCATCGCGGCAAGACCGTCAACAGGTGGGTGCTTGTAAAGTCCTCTTTCCCATTTGGAATCCGCTTGTAATGCGGCGATCATACTCTGGAATAACAATGTGCAAGTGGCCTCGTTTTCGCTGTTCCGCCAAATGGTGCAATACGTTCGACCATTTCAGGATAACTTGTTCCCCATTGAAAAACTTGCATTGCACCCAAAGACCAACCCACAACCAGCTTGATTTTGCTGATACCGAATTTTTCAGTAATGAGTTGATGTTGAGAACGTACATTGTCATACATAGAGATGAGAGGGAAATTGGACTTACCAAAAGGAGCGGGAGTATTACTGGGAGAGGACGATAATCCGTTACCCAACATATTGGGCACAATGATAAAATATCGATTGGGATCTAGTGCCTTGTTCTCTCCAATTAACCATTCATTATCGGTGTGAAGACCAGCAAACCAAGTCGGATACACAATAACATTGTTTTTTTCGGCATTTAAGGAACTGTAGGTCTTATAAGCAATAAATGCTTGAGGCAGTTGCTGACCGGATTGAAGCAATATATCTCCAAGGGGATACGTTTCATAATCATTCATTGATGACTTTCACAAACAGTATTTTTTGTTGACTGAAAAAAACTGTTCTTATCGCACTCATTTTAACCAGTCTTTATTGAAAAAAGGTGTCGATGCTTTGACAGAACTGGAGTTTCGTAGTGTAGAAGCAATTAAACAATGCGCTGTGGCTGGTCTTGGGATCGCCCTGTTACCTAAGATGGCTTTAAAGGAAGACTTGAAAGAGGGTAGGCTAGTTGCTTTACCATGGGATTTATCGGATGTATCCTTTTCCGCACAGATGCTCTGGCATCGTGAGAAATGGATTTCTCCATCAATGGCTGCCTTCATCGATATCGCAAAGAGTGAGTTAGAAACGGAAGCAGTATCTGGCTCATAAGAGGGAGAACACCAAAGGCAACGCCCATGAAAGGAATCTAAGGAGAGAGTCATATGCTACTAAAAGAGTTTGATTTAGATTTACCATATATTGTAGATCAAGATAATGTTAATTCAATAATAAAAAATCAAAAATGTGAGTACAACGAAGCAATAAAATTAGATTATGAGTTGAATTGGAAATGGAAAAGACGTTCATTTAGATTGGAAACTCGCTGTATTACAGCGATGTATGAACGTTTGTTTGGGAAATACAAAACGAAAGATTGTTGGAAAGTCCTAATAGAATGTGTAGAAAGCATTTCGGATGAAAGGCTTATTAACGGTTCAGGTGTGTGTTCGGTGCCAATCCAATTTAGTTTGAATGACTTTAGTGCAAAAAGTGAGTTGGAGAAAAAAAGGACCACGCTTCGACTGCTTATGGACGGGATAGAGAAAATTACTCTAAACAATGATTGGGACGTTAAGCCATTTAGAGAGATAGCTTTGAAAATAGAGGAGTTAGGTTATGTTAATGAATGGTCTTGGAAAAAAGCCATAAAGAGTCCTGAAAAGAAGTACAGTGCTAAAGTCATATGCCATCATAATGTAGAAAGTATGGATATATTTATATCTATTACACCGAGATGGTACACAGATACTTTTAGAAAAGGTGATATCAGAACTACCAGATGAATTCGCCTATGCTAGACATCTAGGTGAACTTAAATGGATATCTGATTTTGAAGTTACTTTGATTAATAAAAAAGGTGATAAGAAGGTCTCGGTAACCCTAGAACAGATACGGTGATAATGGAAAAAAAGATAAAGATGGTCGCTAATTTAGCGGATTTTTTGTTTTATCGCTACAAGTTCTTATCCCGGACGAGGGGAGATAGCTGACTGTGGAAAATCTTTTTTTCGATATGCTAGCGGAACTAATCCTATTTGTTTGCGAAAAAGGGATGAGAAGTAGCTTACACTTTGAAAGCCGCAGGCAAGTGCGATTTCACTCACAGATCTTTTTGTTTCCCTCAACATCTCACAACTTTTATGAAGGCGGTATCGAGTTAGATAGTTGTTGGGAGTTTGACCCACGTATTTATTAAATAAAGTACAGCAGCGGCTCCTACAAACGGCTCCTGAGGACGCAATGTCTTCAAGAGTTATTTTTTGCTCGTAGTTTTGATGAATGAATCGAGTCATTTTCTGAATATTCGTCCATAATTGCACATCATGGATATCTCCCACCTTCGGTTGCAAGTGATCTCCAATACCAGCACATAGAGATAAAGCCTGTGAAGTTAAGCGGAACGGATTTGGAGCAAAGCTATTGTGCATTTCAGCATAGATCGCTTGAATGGATAACAATATCTCTTGTTGCCAGGATATCTGTTCTGCTAGTAGTACAAAATCATCCATGTTTGGACCAAACTTCTCTTCCCAGTATGCTCGTATCAACGAAGCACCTTCCCCGATGAGAGAGGAATGGATCACTATAACAATAAATGAACAATTACAATGAGTGTGAGAAAAACCAAAATGCAAACGATGGCTATTCACAAAAATCCCATTTCCTTGCTCTAAACTAACGGTTTGTCCGTTAACTGAATACTCCATGGAGCCTTCCAGAATGTAAATGAACTCCACATCCGAATGCCAATGAGCGGCAGCTTCAAAATTTTCAAATTGATTCAAGCTTCCCTTTCGGACATACAAGGGCAACTCAGGTAGATTATAATTCAATCGTTCCGATAAATCAGAAAATACTTCTAGATTTTTCATAAAACAAAGTGCCTCCAAAAAAATACGATTTTCACAAAAGTATAGCCAATATTTATGGAAAGGACAATGGATTTATCCTATCTTGATAATATGGAAACCAACAGAGAGGAGTGGATATAGGTTAAAAAGAAAAATCGTATACAGTTAACTACTCCTATGACTCGAGATTTTAATAAGGAATTAATCACGCTTGTCATTCCCATTGCATTACAAAATCTAATCTCGGCCACAGTCATATCAGCTGATGTAGTTATGTTGGGAATGATTAGCCAATCTACAATGTCGGCCGTATCGCTAGCGGGACAAATTACCTTTGCATTGACATTGTTTTACATGGGGATGTCTACGGGAGCAGGGATTCTAACTGCACAGTATTGGGGGAAGAAAGATGTACAAACCATACAGCGTATTCTCAGCACTGCCTGCTTTTTCTCATTTAGTATCTCAATTTTGTTTTTTTTAGTATCTTTTTTATATCCTGAAACGTTAATGCGATTTTTTACCAATGATGGTGAGTTAATTCGGTATGGTTCAATATTTCTAAAGATGAATTCGTTTTCTTATCTTGCAATGGGCATTTCACAAATGTATCTCAGCGTGATTAGAAGTATGGAAAATGCAAGACTAAGCGCTTGGATTAGTTCATTATGTTTAAGTTTAAACATTTTGTTCAATGCGTTATGCATCTTTGTGCTTTTCCCAGACAGACCTGAAATGGCAATCATGGCGGTAGCTCTTGCTACAGTTTTAGCTCGGTTTATTGAGTTGGGCTGCTGTGTTATTTATTCCGTGACGAGAGGATCGATTCGCTTTCGTTTCCCGATACGTGATGGTATTCAGCGCAATCTCCTAAAGGATTTCCTAAAATACACCATGCCTGTACAAGGCAATTATATTGTTTGGGGAGGGGCACTAACTGCAACTGCTGCAATTATTGGACATGTAAGTGCTGATATGGTTGCAGCGAATTCTGTTGCATCCGTGGTTAAGAATTTAACCATTGTACTGTGTGGAGGTATTGCTAGTGGTGGTTCTATACTGGTTGGAAAATATCTAGGTAAAGGGGAGATCGAAAAAGCCAAACAGGTGGGAAACAGAATGAATCTATATGCTTTACTATTTGGAATAATAGCAGGGTGCACAATAATCCTGATAAAACCGCTTGTTTTCTCCATAGTAAATCTAAATGCCATATCTCAAAACTACTTGGATGGAATGTTATATATTAGTGCATTTTATTGTATTGCTAAATCCATTAACGCAACCAATATCTCAGGAATATTCACTGCAGGAGGTGACTCTAAATTTGGCTTTTGGTGTGATTCGATTGTAATGTGGGGCATTATTTTGCCGCTTGGTTATTTCTGTGCTTTTGTATGGAACGTATCACCTCTTGTGCTGTATATCGTTATTAGTTTAGATGAGATCATTAAGCTGCCATTGGCATTTTATCGTTACCGCCAATACAAATGGCTCAATAATATTACAAGGAGTTTTTCACCAGTAGGTTAAGAAATATGCGGTCAAAGAATGTAAGGTCAACTAAAATAAATAGATTAAATGCAGAGGGGACTAAGGCATGAATATTACAGAACGAATGGCAAACCGGCAATTGTTTACTGATCACGATGCAAATTACCCAAAGGAAGCTTCTGATCTGGCTCGTGCGCGTCAGCGAGGAAAGGCGCTATGTTATGAGATCAATCGCTTACATCCCGATGATATTGAAATGCGTAAGACTCTGATGGAACAACTTTTCGGTAGTATTGGTGAAAATGTTTGGATGGAACCTCCTATTCGGATGTCTTATGGATCAAACACTACAGTAGGCAATAATGTCTATATCAACTTTAATTTAACTGTTGTTGATGACTATAAAGTCACGATTGGAAACGATGTCATGTTTGGTCCAAATGTCACGATTGCTGTAACCAATCATCCAGTGCACCCAGAAAAGCGCAAAGAAGGTGGAATGTTCGCTCTACCCGTAGTCATCGAGGATGGCGCATGGATCGGTAGCTGCGCTGTGATTGTGCCTGGAGTTACTATCGGTGCGGGTAGTGTGATCGGTGCAGGAAGCGTGGTAACCAAAGATATTCCTAGCAATGTAATCGCTGTTGGAAATCCATGCAGAGTCCTACGTAATATCACAGACCATGACAGAGAGTATTACTACAAAAACATGCGTTTCGACCAAGTGGAATGGTAATGGATAACAAGCAAATAATCAAATCTAACTTGGGCCGACTAGACGCTACCTGGCAAGGAGAGAACATGGGAAAATGATGCCACTCATTGTTGAAATCATAATATCAGTATGTATTTTGATTGGATTATATTTTGTAGTAGGTAGGTTATTGGAATCCCCACGAGTTGTCAGTTACGTAGAGCATCTAGAAGAACAATTTGAAAAAAATCTTGATGAAGACAAAACAATTGAATAATAGGATAAGAAATGTAGGATCAATTGGTTTTATTCCCTTTTCGTAGACAAGAGAAAAAAGACATCTGTTACGATGGACTTAATCTTGCTGAGCGGAGGGAATTTTTTATGGCTTAAAAAGGAAAAGTGAATCAATGGTGTAGCCGATAAGAACGGCTGTATTTGGATTGAACTAACGGGTGGGGAAATGGATAAGGGATTTACATTAGCTAGCCGATAAATGTTTTGTTCACGAATGTGGATCGACTGTCCATGGAGAGCTTGCCGGAGTCATGTTTATGAGTACCTCCTCGTTGAAGAAACTGATTGTGCAATTAAATAATAATGATCTAAAAGCGTATAAGTTACGCATTACGTATTCAACTCCCATGATCAAAGGCAATGAAATGAATATTCGATATTTCTATTGGAAGTTATATTGTGATGCGTATGAGTTCACAGGATGGCCCTTTGCGAACGTCGATTATGCTTATATCAATCAGTTAAAGGAGGAACTATTAATGAAAGTATCTTATCATGGACATTCCGTTGTGAAAATTGAGACGAACGGCAAAATCCATTCTGATTGATCCGTTTATTACAGGAAACTCAAACACGGACCTGGATGCGGCTACCGTGCATGCGGATGTAATCCTGTTAACCCATGGACATGGAGATCATGTCGGGGACACGGTGTCGGAGTAGGAAAAATGCTTAAGCCTGGCGAAGGGATTGAACTCTAATCCTACGATCTGCAACCCGTTCGCAGCGCCAATTCATGCCATCAGCGCAAGAAGCTGGTCTTAAAGGATGCAACGGATGGATGTGCACAAGCAACGAAGACTATATGGGAAGCCGCTTGCTAGCGGCTTTTTTCGTATGTCGTATCATCTTGTTCACTTAATCGTTGGCAATGATTTTAAAAATCGTTAAGTAGTGTATGTTTTCAGCTATTTTTCGACATATTACGTGATTAAAATCCATTATATGACATTGACAGAGAGACACATCATTTGATAGGATCAATTAAATTTTACTATTCATACTAGAATACTTGGTTTAAGGAAGGAGATCCATTTCTTCATGTGGCAACCCCTATCAGCGATGCAGTTTTTCAAGCCACCTCGCTACATTTTCGAGAACTTGGAGCAGGCTTTCGCTCAACAACCTGAGGCTACCGTATCCCGAATCAATGAAACGTATGAAGAACAGACGATTGCCTTGTTTCTTGTCAAAGGTTATAAAGCCGGGCCGACCGTATGGATTCAGGCTGCATTGCACGGGGACGAACATGACGGAATTATCGCTTGTGCCAGACTGTTGACCGATATTTCGCCAGAAGGGCTGCGTGGCAGCCTGATTGTATGTCCTGTTACGAACCCAACGGCCATGCTCGCAGGAACCAATGCCAGTCCGCTGGACGGTGTTAACCTGAATCGGGTTTTCGGTCAAAACGTTGATCCCGATTCATACTCCAGTCGCTATGGCGAGTGGTTGGCTGACAAAATCACAACGCATGCCGATTTTTTGATTGATCTGCACGGTGGAGGCCGCTGGCTGGACGTATGTCCGTTTGTAATGGTTGCTAGCGATCACGATGAAGCGTTCGATCGTACCCTGGAAGCTTTAAGCCAGGTTCCGCTCACAGCTACACTCATCTGCCGCGCCGAAGCTAAAGGCATGCTGATCAACGAGGTGTGCCAGAAGGGCATTCCCGCTGTGCTACTGGAGAGTGGAGGCGGCAACCGTTGGAGTGATGTTGCCGTTCACATGCACCTTCAAGCTGTGCACTTGATTCTTAAGCAGCTAGGTGTATATCTGACCGAGCTTCAAATGAAATCGGATGAAACTCTATCCACAAATAGCAAGCCGTTAAGGATCACAGAAGTTGCCGAGTTGAGGTTCAAAGCGAGTGGTATTCTGACATTCAGCCGGCAAGCCGGGGAGGTCGTCAGGCAGGGGGAGGAACTGATCCGCGTGTTGTCATACCCGGAACTGGAAGAGCATTCCATAACCTGTCCAATAGAACAAGGTGTCATTTTATCCATCCATTCAGCATCGACGGTCCACGTGGACGGTTATGCGGTTATGCTGGGCAAATTAACATAAAAATTATGTAACGGGGGTTTACATCATGAAGAAGAGCAAGTTTCTCCTGAGCCTGACCTTGTTGGCTGTTTTTGCCGCAGGATGCTCAACCACGAGCAAATCGGGAAGCGAAGCAGAGGTAGCAAGTGAAACACCGGCTCAAAAGCTGGAGATCACGGTTGCCCGGGCATTCGACGTTAACGGATTGGATCCTGGATTTTTAACTGAAAATGCACAAGTCGTGGATAATATCTTCGACACTCTGGTCAAGCGGGACGAGAATGAACAGCTCGTACCAGGGCTCGCGACAAGCTGGAGCCAAGTTGATGACACCACTTGGGAATTCAAACTGCGCGAAGGCGTAACGTTCACCAATGGTGAGCCGTTCAATGCAGATGCTGTAAAGTATTCAATTGATCGCGTTCTTGATCCGGCGAACAATGCACCGACTGCAAGCTATGTTTCCACAATCCAAGAAGTCAACGTGGTGGATGAATATACGGTAAACGTAGTGACGAAGAAGCCTGACCCACTTGTACCCACGCGTTTTAATCGTTATCCAACCGAGATCGTACCTCCAAAATATGCTGAAGAAGTCGGACAAGAGCAATTTGCTCAAAAACCGGTAGGCACAGGTCCTTACCAATTCGTAAGCTGGGACAAAGGCAGTAACGTAGTCCTGGAAGCTAATCCCAATTACTGGGGTGGAGAACCTGAAGTCAAAAAAGTGACTTTCCGTTCCATCCCCGAAGCTTCGACACGTGTCAGCGCACTGCTCAATCATGAGGTCGATCTCATCACAGCAGTATCCCCAGAAGATCGCGAGAAGATTGAATCTTCATCTACAGCGCGTCTTTCGACGGTTGAGAGAGCAGGCAACACCGTCTACGTCGGCTTCAAAACCGATGTGAAACCTTTTGATGATCCGAAAGTAAGACAAGCCTTGAACTACGCGATTGATGTCAAATCCATTGTGGATAAGGTGCTTCAAGGTGCTGCCGTTCAGACCAACAGCTTGATAGGTCCGAAAGACTTTGGTTACGCTGGCGAACCAGAAGGATACAGCTACGATCCCGAGAAAGCGAAGCAACTGCTGGCGGAAGCCGGATATCCAAACGGATTCACCGCAACGCTGGATACCGTAAGCTGGTACATTAAGAACACCGATGTGGCACAAGTCATTGCAGAACAACTCAAAGCCGTAGGTGTGAACATCAAAGTCAACAATGTGGAAAGTTCTGTGTATCGTACGCTCGTACCTGCGGGCAAACAGTCCGACATGTACGTTCTTGGCTGGAGCAGCACCAACACACTGGATGCAGACGCAGCGATCTATGCCATCCTTCGTTCCGGTGAGTCCTACTCGACATACACGAACAAGGATGTGGACGCCAAGCTGGATGAAGCACGATCCGTTACGGACGAGACTCAGCGCAAGCAACTTTACCAAGAGATTCAGGATGAAGTGCTGAAAGATGCACCGCGTATTTTCCTTTATCAGGAGAACCAGTACTATGGCGTATCTGATCGTTTGAAATGGGACGGCCGCGTGGATGGCTCCATTCCGGTATCTACCATTGCTGCAGGCAACGAGTAAATCGGCAGGTGCCAACGCCATGTGGTCAAGCCCGGATGGGAGTGTTAACCATTGAAGCATTACGTGTTAAAACGTTTGGGACAATCGGTACTTGCAGTCCTCGGTGCGGCAACCCTTGTATTTTTCATTATCCGGTTGTCGGGTGATCCCGCGCGCCTGATGCTTCCTCCTGAAGCAAGTGAAGAACAGGTGACCGCCCTTCGAGAGAGCCTTGGCTTTAATCAGCCCCTCTGGATGCAATACATCGATTACCTGAAAAACTTGTTTACTGGCGACTTGGGCAATTCCCTGTATTACAAGGAATCTGCGTTGAAGCTGGTGCTCGAACGGATGCCCGCAACCATCGACCTTGCCATGTTCGCCATCATTATTGCAGTCACTGTTGGTTTGCTTGCAGGTATTGTATCGGCTTATAAGAAAAACAGCTGGATCGACTATGTGGTCAATGCCTGGATTTTCTTGACCCAGTCTCTACCGGTATTCTGGATCGGGATTGTGCTGATCATGATCTTTGCGGTTAACCTTCATTGGTTGCCGACTTCCGGCAATAGGGGATTGGAATCGATTATTTTACCAGCTTTGACGCTGGCAGCATACCCGATTGCACCCATTGCCCGCACTATGAGAGCATCACTCATTGAAGTCATGGACAAGGGATATATGATCACAAGTCAGGCCCAAGGCTTTTCCAAACCAAGCCGGATTTTGAAACGCGGACTCAAAAACGCATTTCTTCCGGTTATTACCGTGATCAGCCTGGAATTCGGAGTCATGATCGCAGGTGCAGTTGTAACCGAAACGATCTTTTCGTGGCCGGGTGTAGGACAATTAATCATTCAAGGCGTCAGCAACCGTGATTTTCCGCTGGTGCAGGCAAGCATCCTCGTGATCAGTGTCATCTATATCGCTATTACACTGGTGACAGACCTGATCTATCATCGCCTTGATCCGAGAATCAAAGTGCACTAAACGAAGAGAGGGATAATCATGAAAAAACGATCTTTGCTCCGCGCCAATGCCAAAGGCATTGCCAGCATAGGTTCGTTGGCCGTCATCTTCACACTGACGGTTTTTGCCCCGCTATTCGCGCCATTCGATCCGTACAGGCAATCCTTGCAGGATATTCTTATTCCGCCAGGGAGCACATATAGCGCAGACGCAGGCATGAGCTTACTTGGGACCGATCAGTTGGGCAGGGACGTGCTCAGCAGATTGCTGTACGGCGGCAGGTTATCGCTCTGGATCAGTATCATTGCCGTAGTGATTTCCGGTGTGCTGGGCAGTGTAATCGGGATCGTTGCCGGATATTTCGGCGGTAAAACGGACGCGGTATTAATGCGTCTGGCTGACATCCAGATGTCCATCCCAAGCATGCTGCTGGCCATCGTCATGGTCGCTGTGCTCGGATCGGGTTTAACCAATATCGTAATTGTGCTTGCCGTGACAGGCTGGGTGACCTTTGCACGCGTCGTACGTAGCCAGGTGCTTGCTCTAAAAGAATTGGAGTACGTCGAAGCAGCCAAAGCGATGGGTGTACCGAGCATCACGATTATGGCAAAGCACATTTTGCCGAATACGCTGTACACGATCGCGACGCAGGCAGCATTGCAGATGTCCCATATGATCCTGCTCGCTGCAGCCCTCAGCTTCCTCGGGCTCGGGATCGACGTGTCCACACCGACTTGGGGTGGTATGGTTAACGATGGCAAAAGCTATATCAGCTCGGCATGGTGGTTATCCACGATTCCTGGTCTAGCCATCGCGCTGGTCATCATGACCATTAACCTGTTCGGCGATTGGCTTAGAGACCAGGCAGAATTACGTTGATTTCGGAGCGATGTCAACGGACAAGCAAAATACCTTTACAATCGCAGAAAGGAGGCTGGAGAGCGTGTACTTCATATCCCGAGAACGCATCGAACAGAGCGGCATTGCAGATCCCTTGGTTGCGCAGCGTCTAATCGAGCGAACGTTCTGGCAGAAGGCGCAGGGAACAGCCGTTAGCGCGCAAGAGGTAGCGATGGCTGCCGGAGCAAGGGAAGCAGGGGCATTCTATTCCTTGCCTGCCTATCTGGCAGAGGAGGGAGTGGCAGGTCTGAAATGGACTTCACATGTACCCCAACCGAATCACGGGCTGCCGTATACTCATCCGGTTGTTTTGCTCAATGAACTGGCTACGGGGAGACCCCTTGCCATTCTGGAGGGTGAGTTGATCAGCGGGCTGCGTACAGGTGCGGTATCCTCTACAGCCATCAAAATCTTGACTGGATCACACGCATCATCGATACTTCTCTGCGGCTCAGGTTTCCAGGCAGGTCACCAGCTTCGCAGTATACTACCGTTCATGCCCGAACTAAAAGAAGTTCACGTGTGGAGCCGCACGGCGCAGCATGCGGAGCAACTGCTCGAAAGGCACACAGCCCAACTCGAACAACGAGGCATTCATACTCGGGTACATGTTTCTTTACCAGAGCGTCTCGATTTTGCAGAGGTCGTGGTTGGTGCCACGTCAGCATCGGAGCCTTATCTGCATGCAGAGCATTTCGTTCGAGGCCATCTATATCTTCATATTGGCATGCGCGACATTGATTCGGAAGCTATTCTGTCATTCGACGATATTGTATGTGACGATTACGAAGCCGGCGTTCCATCCAGCAGCCAGTCGCTCTTTGGCCTTGCTCGACAGTCACCCGATATTGCCCGGAAGGTAACCTTGCTGGAGACACTTCTGGGCAAGCCGGATCAAGCAATACAACAGCACCCGGAGCGTAAAATAATGTTCAATGCGTTCGGGCTGTCCATATTCGATCTTGTGCTTGCCCATGAAACATTGAAACGGTTGTTGGAGCAACCGGGGACGAACATCGCACCATTGGACCTTAGCAAGGAGAGAACGACATGACGGAACAAAAACTTCTGCGTATCGAAGAATTAGGCATACGTTTTACCAAACGGGGTCAGCACAGCGATGTGCTCCATAATATTTCCTTTGATATCCATGAAGGCGAAATATTGTGCCTTGTCGGTGAGTCGGGCAGTGGGAAAAGTGTAGCCGTCAAATCGATTATGCAATTGTTGCCTCGGCCTGCCGCACAATATACGCATGGTCATATCTGGTTCAATGGTCAGGACTTGCTGACGTTAAATGAGAAACAAATGGAGTGCATCCGCGGCAAACGAATCGCCATGGTGTTCCAAGATGCCCTGAGTGCACTAAACCCGGTCTACACGATTGGTACACAAATGGTAGATGTCATTCGCCTGCACGCGCCAAAGCGGATCAGCAAAAAGGCTGCGCTTGAAGAAGCGAAATCGTGGCTGGCACAAGTGGAGATCCGGAATGTGGACGAAGTTGTGAAGCAATATCCGTTTCAGCTCTCCGGGGGAATGAGGCAGCGCGTCATGATTGCGATGGCCTTGTCATCAAGGCCGGAACTGTTGCTCGCTGACGAACCGACAACGGCGCTGGACGTGACTGTGCAAGCGCAGATTTTACGGCTGATCCAGAAGCTAAAAAAACAATACGGTATGACCGTATTGTTCATCACGCATGACCTCGGTGTTGTTCACGAGATTGCTGACCGGGTCATCGTCATGAGACACGGCAATCTGGTGGAAGAGGGAACGAAAGAAGACATATTTCAACGGCCTGAACATCCATACACCAAACAGTTGTTGAACAGCATGCCTCGCATTTATTTCGAGGGGGTGGACTCATGAACAAGCCCCTGCTGGAAGCACAGGGACTGAACAAAGTATATCGAACGAGGAGCGGCACCGATTTTGCGGCCGTTCGTGATGTTTCGTTTCATCTGCGGCAAGGAGAGACGTTAGGCATTGTTGGTGAATCCGGAAGTGGCAAAACAACGGTTGCCAAAATGGTCGCAGGTATGATTCCTCTCACATCGGGAAAAATTGCTCTGGGGGACAAGTCCCTGAGTGGAACGAAGCGTATTCGCTCCGACAGGAGAAGCATCCAGTACGTTTTCCAGGACCCGGTATCATCCCTGAACCCGAGATGGAAGATCAGAGACATCATAGCTGAACCACTGAAGCTGTACTTTCAACTGAGTGCCAAAGCGATCGATAGACGTATTGATGAGTTGATGGACGATGTCGGATTGCCCAGGGATTACAAGTCCCGTTATCCGGGAGAGCTGTCCGGCGGGCAATGTCAGCGGGTGGGCATCGCACGGGCCCTTGCGGCGGAACCTGCTGTCATTGTCTGCGATGAGCCGACCTCGGCACTGGATATGACGATTCAGGCACAAATCCTGGACCTGTTGAAAAATCTCCAGCAGCAGAAAGGACTTTCCTATTTGTTTATCGCCCACGGACTTGAAGTGATTTACAGCATTTCGCACCGCGTGATGGTTATGAGAGCCGGAGAAGTTGTGGAAGAAGGCGAGACCAGACGTATTTTCCATGATCCGCAGCATGAATACACACAGTCGTTGATTCAGGCAATCTCGAGAATCGAGATTCCTCATTTCCAATAAATCGTCATAAGTGTCATATGCGCCATACGATTCGTAAACATTTAATCTATTAAGAGGAGGAACTTTTTATGAGCAGTGTGGTACCCGCATTACAATACGAAGAGATGACCCAGGAAGCCAAAGATTTCGTCGATGAGCGGATCAAAAGTGGTAGTCGTGTGACCAATATGGTTAAAACGCTGCTCTATTCAATGCCTTCTTTCGAAGCGATGGAATTTTATCCGGTCCGCAATGAGCTGCAGAAGATCATTGGTAGCCGCGCGATTTATTTTTACTGTTATGCGATTTCGACTGAAAATGAATGTCTCGTCTGCTCCACCTATCATGCCAAGCTTCTCCGGGACCTGAACATCAGTTTCAATGAGTTTGAGTTCACCGAAATTGAAAAAGTACTGATTGATTATGGTCGTGGATTGGTCAACAACCCAAACACCATCGATGAATCCATATACGACAGATTAAGAAATGAATTCACGTCTGAAGAGATCGTGCTCATCACCACTGTCGGATGCAAAATGATCGCGTCTAACATCTTCAACGAAGCGATGAAGGTGGATCTGGACGAGTATCTGTTTGAAGTAGAGTTTGACAAAAACATACTTCCTGCCAAGTCTTAATCTCGCGGATTCACTGGTGTGCTTGGAAGTTAGCATAAAACATGATCGGCTTCATCTCGGTCATGTTTTATATTTTGACTATACGGGTTCAACTCAAGAATGATGTCCCTATAGCAATTGTTTCGTACAATCATCATGTATTTGTCTAATAATCATGTTGTCTAACAAGATTCTAATTTATATAATGTTTATTCATATTAAGTTTTTGCGATCAGGAGTAATGAAGCCAGCAGAGGGAAGTGATTTGAATACAATTCAATCGTGTATCTAGCAATAAACTGTATATTCAAATCTATGATCAGATTTTTTCAGAGATACAATCAGGTACGTTCCACATTGGAGACAAGCTGTCTACGTCAAAAGCACGATGGAGCAGGAAGAATCACTCACGGACGACTCATTCATCAATTCCGTGTCTCCGGAGGACATTGTGGAAGCAAGAATGAGCATTGAACCGCTTATTGCCAACATGGCTGCACAAAGGGCTACGGCAGAGGAGATTCAGCTTCTTCGCGAGACCATTAAACAGATGGAGTCGGAGACTGCCAAGGGACATTACGTACCCGAAACTAATGGAAACGGTAAACATTTCGTAGGAGATCAAAATTGTCGAGGGACAAAAACTATTTGATGAATTAATGGCGCTGCAATATGAACAGTTTGAAGCAGTGTTTGGTCCATCCGATCTAGATTCAGCTCATTAAGCAGTTCCAATTGGCAGCCATAAGATTAGTTGGACCCAAGCATAGATTCCACTTCCTGTCGCTGCCTTATGTGGGGCAAATTTTCTGGTAATCGCCGATAGTATAGGTCGCGGTCTGGTGCCTCCAATCGAAATTCCAGTTGGTATTCTAACAGCAATAATTGAGGTCCCTTACTTTATCTAGTTGCTTCGTAAGGAGCGCAAGCAATAACTCGATGATCTCTCCATATGATCCATGTGAACATAATCGTGGTTTTCTGGTTCTGGTGATGGACCTATTTGACTATTCAACCGTTGATCTTAACGAAAAGACCAACGGTTTTTTGATATGAAAAAAATAATTTTTCAAAACAGTCAGATCGTTTTTTTAGATGTAATGAGGTTGGCTGTAGCTTTTCTTCAGGATCATTTGTGGAAGCTCAATTAATAGTTTATCCATCGTGAGCGGGTCATCAAAATTATATTTGTTCTCAGAAACGATGATTCGGTCGGCATTTTTCGAATTCCAGTATGGTGATTGCATTAGTTCTCTGTATAACCGAATCGTACGTGTGTCGCTATCCATGAGGATAAAATGAATATCTGCCTCGTAGGCTCGAGCATGTTCCGGTCGCGTTAGTTGAAAAGGAATGCCTGCTTGGATCAATTCCTTCACCTTAGGCGGGGGTTGCATGCCGTCAGGGTGGTAGACGGTGACCCCAAAACCCTTCATGCTCATGACGTAAAGATTGCCTTCAACAATGGAAAATACCGCCGCCGTTTGTTTGACATCCACATGCTCAGCTATATCTCTCCACATTCGCTTGCTTGCAGTACGATGTCGATAGATCCATTGTTCTGCGAACTTTTGCCGATTCACCAACTCTGCCATCTGTATAATTCTGGAATAAACGGGTTCATAACGATCGATAAGTACCGTTGGGGCTATGGATGCCAGCTCGTCGACCCAATCCTGACGGAAACCAGAATGAACGATCAAGTCAGGATGAAGCTCGCGTATTTTTGTCGGCTCACCAAGTAACCCAACATCCTCAACGTCTTTGATTGCATCCCAGTAAAGTCCCCGTTTACCGATAATCTGCACGTCTGCACCAACCGGTTTGATTCCCAGGGATAGCAAATCGCCAAGTGAATAACCAATGGCAACGATACGTTTATAAGGAACCTCCGGCATGAGGAAGGGAGACGAGTTTACTGAAGAGGCCTCCTCATACTGGCGGGGAGTAATCCCTTCTGTCTGTTTGAACTTCCGTGAAAAGTAGCTTTCGTCTTTAAATCCAACGGCGTGGGCAATCTGCGCAAGCGTGTCATCGGTTTGTAGCAACAGCCGCTTGGCGTGTTTCAGACGAATGTCTAGCACGTAGTCCAGCGGCTTTTTTCCGGTAATGGATTGGAACAAGCTACTATATTGCCATTTGGCTACGCCAGCGATGCTGTATAACTGACGAGCCGTAATGTTTTGCTGATAATGGGATTCGATATAAGCGACCGTATGCTTCACGGCTTGAATGCTATCGGGTATTTCCGTGTTCCGCCGAATGTTTTCCATTAGAAAAAGGAGTAGCTCCTGTAACGTAATCTGCTGTTTCAATCGCGATTCCTCAGGAGTGAAAATGGGACGCTTCAAAGAGGAGTCGAGCGTTCTTGCCAGATCAAGCAACCTGGATTCGTCGGTTATATTCATTCGTGTCTCGTAAGGAATCATGGACAGAAGTTCGTTGGATGGTGTTGACTCTCCTAATCGGTATACGCAAAAAACGATGATGATGGCTGCCGCGGTATCCAGTTGCGGATCCAACTCTAATGATTCCGGGGCCTCTTCATGCTGGTCGACAAATTGGATGCTAGCCTGTGCACCTGGTGCAAGAAGTAAGGAATCGTTCTTTTCAGTCTGCACGAAATGTTTCCCCAAATGCAGCAAACCGGAAGCCGACCTAAACACGATAAGGCGATGCGCCCCGGGCGGGCTGGCGATACACTGTTTACAGGACAGCCTACGCAACAGAATCACGCTTTGAGGAATGTATAAGCCGAATCCAGTGTCTGGAAAAACGGGGTTTCTTGTATCGTCAACGGGTGAATGTTCCATGTCATGCTCCTTAATTATGTGTATTCTAAATCGCTCTTCTGAACAGCAATCCTAGACAAGTCAGTTGTCGCAAGCACGGTTCTGCTTTTTGTGCTATAAAAAAACAGAAATATATTCATTGTTCAATCATACCAAACTCCTTAACATGATTGAAGATGATTTTCATTCTCATTAATGTGTTAAGGGGAGGATTTACCATGATAAAGAGAAATATGTACCGCGTCACATTCGGCATGCTGTTTGTACTTCTGATTGCCATAACAGCAGCTTGTTCCAACAAAGAGGAGGCTGCTTCATCTGTAACAGCCAACAGTGAACAGGAAAAACCTAAAGAAATTACTGTGTCTTGGATGAGGGACTTAGGTCCGTCCAATCCGCATGCGTATTATCCATCGCAGTTGTTTTCACAATCCATGATTTACGAACCTCTGGTTGAGTATGGGAAAGGGGGAGAAATCAAACCCCATTTGGCTTCCAGCTGGGAAATTAGTGAGGATGGAAAGGAGTATACCTTCCATCTTCGCCAGGACGTCAAATACTCGGACGGCACACCGTTCAATGCCGCTAGCGTTAAGCGTAATATAGACGCCATTCTGCAAAACAAAACGACGCATAGCTGGTTGGGAACAGCCAAATTGCTTGATCAAGCCGAGGTCGTTGACGAGTACACTGTCAAACTGGTCATGTCCGAGCCGTACTACCCGGTATTACAGGACTTGACGACCGTACGTCCCTTCCGTTTCCTTGCCGATGCAGGCTTTCCCGAAGGGGACAACACGCTGGAGAGCATTAAGTCTCCAATCGGTACGGGGCCATGGATACTTAAAGAATATAAGCAGGATGAATACAGCGTATTTGTGAAAAACCCAAACTATTGGGGTGAACAGCCTGAGCTGGATAAGATTACTGTCCGCATCATACCCGATGCTGAAACCCGTGTGTTAGCTTTCGAGAAAGGCGATCTGGACCTCATTTTCGGGGAAGGCTCTATTAGTCTCGACGAGTTTACCCGCCTGCAAAAAAACGAGAACTACGAAACCGCATTGTCAGGCCCGTTAGGCACCCGGAATGTGATCTTGAACACGCAGAACACAAAACTGGCGGATACACGCGTAAGGCTTGCTCTGCATCAAGGATTCGATAAGGCAGGATTGGTCAAGGGGATCACATCAGATGTTGAACAGCCTGCAACGCAGGTGTTAACTACCGATTATCCTTACGTTAGCCAAACGTTCCCTGGATTTTCATATGATGCTGCCAAAGCAGCAGCTTATTTGGATGAAGCGGGATGGGCAGTCCCGGCGTCGGGAGGAACCCGGGAGAAAAACGGAGAAAAGCTGTCTTTTGAGCTGATGTATGATACAACGGACCGCATCCAAAAAGCAATGGGTGAGACACTTCAGGCCGAATGGGCCGGACTTGGCGTCGAACTTCGCTTGACGGGACTTGAGTTGACTGAACAAACCAAACGTTTTCGCGAGGGTGATTACGACATGAACTTCTGGTTCAACTCCGGCGTGCCTTACGATCCACATACGTTGGTCAATGCAGTAGCAGAACCCACGTTTGGTGTTGCCGAGGCACATCTCAATATTGAAGGCAAGGCAGAGCTAGACGAACAGATCAGGCAAGTACTGGCTTCCGTTGACGAGAAGAAAAGACAAGAGCTTTACGATCAGATCTTGCAAAAGATTCAGGAGGAATCGGTCATTATACCCTTGTCCTATATTCGTCAATTCAACGTATACCAGAAAACACTTGATAACGTATCGTTTCCGGAGAGCAGATGGGATCATCCGTTTAACAGCATCCGCCTAAAATAAAGAAAAGGAAGGGCCGCTCATGGCAGGTTATATTTTCAAAAGAGCAATAACGCTGATTCCGCTCGTGCTGTTCGCCACCTTCGTAGCGTTTGTGCTAATGAGGCTCTCTCCGGTTGATCCGGCCGAGGCTTACTTCTCGGCAGCTCATATTAAACCTAACGCACAAATGCTGCAGGAGAAAAGGGCAGAAATGGGACTGGACAATTCATTTATGTCTCAGTACGTGCAATCTGCTGTTCACATGTTGCAGTTGGACCTTGGCACTTCATACTTGTCATCTAAGTCCGTATGGGAAGAAATATGGAGTCGGTTACCAGCAACACTGCAGTTGGCCGGAACCAGCATGGTGATTGCGTTTATCGCCGTCGTGATACTTGGTTATTTCTCGGCAGTGTATGCCGGGAAGTGGATAGATTACGCGGTACGTTTCCTTTCCTACATCGGTGCGTCCTTGCCACAATTCATGCTGGGTTACTTGCTGATCTATCTGTTTGCTCTTCACTGGGACTTTCTTCCAGTGGAGGGCAAGGGCACATGGCAACATTTGATCTTGCCTTCATTGACCCTAGCTCTAGCGCTTGTGGCAACCTATGCGCGACTGTTCCGCGAGAGTATTCTGGAGCAGTTAAAGCATGCGTATGTGGACTATGCGCATACAAGAGGACTGAAACCGCACAGCATCATGCTCAGACACGTGGTCCGGATAGCCATCCTGCCTGTTATCACTGGATTCGGTATGAACCTGGGCAGGCTGATCACGGGAACGATTGTAGTCGAAAGGGTATTCTCATGGCCAGGCCTGGGACGTTTTTTTGTTGAAGCGATCTTCAACCGTGATTTACCTGTTATTCAAGGCTATGTTTTTTTTGCTGCCTGTCTTTACCTTTGCACCAGTCTTCTAACCGATCTTCTGCACATGGCTGCCGATCCGAGGCTCTCTTTGCAAGAAAGGGGCAGGTAACATCATGAAGTTAAGAGGCATGATTTTTAGTAAACGACTTCTCGCAGGTTTATGCCTATTGTTTTTGGGTGTTTGCGCAGCGACAGCCGTCTTTGCTCCATGGATAGCGCCCCACGATCCGTATAAGATTGGAATGGCTATTAAGCTGTTGCCATCTTCGGCAGAGCATTGGCTGGGTACTGACCATTTGGGCAGAGATGTGTTATCCAGACTCATCTATGGCGTCCGCATTTCGTTTGGACTGGTGTTAGGCGTCTTTTCCGTCTCCGTGCTCGTTGGCGTATTTATCGGCATGTTATCCGGTTATGTAGGTGGCTGGTTGGATCAGCTGTTCATGAGAATATGCGATGGCATGCTTGCATTTCCGAACCTTGTCCTTGTGTTAGGCATCGTTGGCATGCTGGGACCGGGCATATATCAGGTCATCATTGCACTGCTGCTAGTACAATGGGTGTACTATGCACGTATGACCCGAGGTCTTGTGTTACAACTGCGTTCAGAGCCATACTTGATGGCTGCCACCATTTGCGGTTCCAGTCGATTAACCATCTTAAGAAGACACATTTTTCCGCATATTTTTCCACAGATTGTAGTGATTGGTACGCTTGAGATGGGGTGGGCCATCATGGATATTTCAGCCCTTTCTTTCCTGGGCCTGGGCATTCAGCCTCCGACCGCTGAATGGGGAGCGATGATTAATGAGGGACGCGGCTATTTGCGCGAACATCCTTCGCTAATGCTGTACCCTGGAATGTGTATTTTACTGGTAGTGACCGCGTTCAATGTATTAGGGGAATCGTTGTCTCAATTGCTCGGTGTCAAAAAAGTGAAGGAAAGGAGCACACTCCATGTTCGAAAATCATCACGCAAGGTCAGCAACTCCTGAACCATTGCTCGTACTTCATGATGTCTGTGTCGACGTAATCACTGACGGGTCCTCTCAGCGCTTGCTTCACCACGTTTCGTTCTCGTTGCAGCCAGGACGCGTCATTGGTCTCGCAGGACAGAGCGGCAGCGGAAAAACGCTGACCTGCCGATCCATTCTTCAATTACTCGATCCCAGTATACGCGTAAACGGTAGCATCAGGTTAAGAGGTAATGAACTGAACAGTATGACCGAAAAGGAGTTACGCACCATTCGAGGCAACGATATAGGCTATATCGTGCAAAATCCAATGAATGCACTGGTTTCTGTTCATACCATTGGAAGTCAGTTTGTCGAAACGATTCGTACGCATTCCAGGTGTAGCAAAAGAGAGGCCTTGAGTCTGGCTATGCAGGCTCTCGAAAGTGTAAGGCTTCCAGATCCGGCCGGACTTCTCAAGCGGTTTCCGTTCGAGCTTAGCGGTGGGATGTTGCAACGAGTGTTGATTGCACTCACGATGTGTATGTCACCCTCTATCGTCATTGCGGACGAGCCTACCACCGCACTGGATACGGTCAATCAATACCGCGTACTGGAGGAACTCGAAAGACTGAGGTTGAACAATAACGTTGCCATACTGCTCATTACGCATGACCTTGATGTCATCGCAGAGATGGCTGATGAAGTTATTGTCATGAAGGAAGGGCGGATCGTGGAGCATAACGACGTAGTATCCATATTCAACCGGCCACAGCATTCCTACACTCAGGAATTGCTGCGAAGCCGGTTGAATGACTGAACGGAGGAGTAAACATGGCATTGCTGGAGCTTTCCCGCGTTACGCACGCTTATGACTCTGCGCACGGCTTCTTACAGAAATCGAAACAGGGGACTCAAGCAGTTGTGAAGGATGTCTCCATGACGCTGGAGGCAGGAAAATGCATTGGGTTATTGGGGGGGAGCGGTGCAGGCAAGAGTACGCTCGGCAAAATCATGCTCGGCTTGCAGCGCCCTCAATCTGGCACGGTACTTATTCATGGTAAGGACATGTATACGAGCGACAAACGAACGAAGAAACAATTGCGGAAGCATATACAGGCCGTATTTCAAGATTGTTATTCGTCGGTCAATTCTAAGATGACGGCAGCGCAAATCATTTCAGAACCACTCGACAATTTTGAGCGACTAACGAGCAGGGAGAAGACTTATCGTATCGGCGAAGCTCTGGACATGGTAGGATTGCCCGCAAGTGCAATAAACAAGTTGCCAAAAGAATTTAGCGGTGGACAACTGCAGCGCATCAACATCGCGCGCGCCATGATCTCTAACCCCAGCTTCATCGTGCTTGATGAAGCTGTCAGTAGCCTTGATGTCGCCAACCAGGTGCACATTATCAGCGTTTTACGCGATTTGAAGGAACAACGGGATATGTCCTACATATTTATCACGCACAATCTAAAGGCTGCTTTTGCGCTGTGTGACCAATGGACTGTAATGGATCATGGTAAACTGTGCGGGAGCTTCTCAACGAAGGCTGAAATGATGAAGTCTGAGGAGATAGCAGTTAAACAGCTGTTGGATGCCTCACTCTCCACACGTCCAGAGTTAGGCACGATTCGCAAGGATAGGCACTTTTATGCTGAATCAGGGCAGCGGGAAGGTGCATGGGCATGAATCAAAGCGAAGGTTTGGCAGATACCTACAACAGCGTATTTTCTCCCGCGTTGTTGCGCCTGTATGCCCTAACTTTTTTGTTTTACAGTGCAAACGCCTTCGTTCAGATGATATTGCCTCTTTATACGCGAAGCGTTGGTTTTGGTAACGATAGGATCGGCATTATTATGGGTACATATTTGCTGGTTAGCATGCTGCTGCGACCATGGGCGGGATTAGTGGTTGAGCGAATCGGGATTACCCGTATTTTGCGTTTCATCTTAGCAGGGCACCTGTGCGTTTTGCTTCTGTACGTTTGGCAGGGCAACGTTCCTCTTATTCTCATCAGGGGTTTGCAAGGAGCCGTTGCCGCCTTTTTTTCACTGGTCGTGCAGATGACCGTGATGGATCTGCTATCCGAGCGTGACCGAACGCAGGGATTGTCACTGTATTTGCTGTTTGGCTTGTTGCCCTCGGTTATGATGCCCGCTCTGGGATGGATCGCCTGGGACCAAGCGGGAATGAACGGATTTTATGCGGGCCTTGCAGTTCTTGGCGCATTGACTCTCACCTCGGCCTATGGAACAGGAAGAGACACAAAGCGCATCAAAGTGGTCACACGTTCCTCTGAGCAGAAGACGGGAGAACATGATATTACTGGAAGCATACAAGCCACGCTCTGGAACCGCCATTTCATTCTGTGCAGCATCGTGATGATAAGCACGACGATTGGATTCGGCGCGATAACGGCCTTCATGGCTTTATACGTGATGCAGGCCGAGATCGGAAATGCGGGGGTATTTTTTTTCATACAATCGGGAGTAGTCGTAACAACGAGATTTGCTTTGCGTAAGCGACTGCCTTCGGACGGGAATTGGCATTCCGTTTATGTGGGGGGATTGTTAGTTTCGATCACGATAGGTCTGGCACTAGTTGCCATTGCCCCGTATACAGGCAAGACATGGGTGCTGTATGTGGGCGGCATCGCAGTCGGCTATGGCATCGCGAACATGTATCCCGTTCTTGCCGCTTACCTGAGCATCGTACTTGGACAAGAACGACGAAAAATATGGATGGGGCTGTTTATCTCCATGTCCGATCTTGGAACCGTGATTGGTAGCATAATGTTAGGTATGGCGGCAGACCATGTCGGTTACTCATCCATGTTCTTGATCTCTGCCGGAGCTTCACTTAGCATTGCCATGCTTGTTGCCATGAGTAACCGTTGGATGAATGCCCGACTTTGAACAAGAGTCGAATTTTCCGGTGAACGGTAGTCAGACCATAACAGAATATGATGCTGATTCTGTTTATCGGACGCTTCAGCATATAAACTGTCATTATTCATCTAATGTTACATTACAGTCTTTGGGGCGCATAGCAGGGACGCATCCCAATTTAGTCCCATTGAATATCTGATTCATATACGAATTAACAGAGCAAAGGAATTTAAAAGCGACATACCCGGCTCGTGACGAAACCAGCTTCAGCCATTTAGCCTAATGACCCATCGTTGCGTATTTCATTATGTAAATTATGTAACCAAAAATAAAACCGATCATCTCTAACAGAATTCAAGATGATCGGTTTTATTTTTTATGAATTATCCATAGATGATTGAGCAGCTTCCTTAAGTCGTGGACAAGAATAGCAGTAACCGAATCCTGCATCCAAACGATAAGCCAGACAGCAGACCGATTTAACTAAGATTTGCGAGTTGGGGTCATTCGGATGCTCGATATATCTCAACTTAATTTTAAATGGATTTTTTTGCAGTCCAAAGGTACCAACCCTTAAACCATTCCTAAGGATGGCATGGATACTACCTTTGCTGTTCTCCCCTGAAAGCGGGGGTGGTTCTTCTTCGATATGACCATATAAGGTACTGATCACTTGTCCCCATAAGCTGAGGACATTGATCTGAACTACTTTAGCTAATGTTTCTAATAGAGGTCTTACGTGTTCTCTATAAAATGTGTTAAGAGCATTAATAAGCCATTCTTCTCGGCTCTGATCCGGAACATGGATACGGCTTGTATTTTTAATTTTAAATGAGATTAAAGGGTAGTGACCATCCGTATACAATTGAACGATAAGGTTGTCTAATGACAAATTATAAATAAAAGTTTCACCACAGAACAGCATGTTTTGCATCCCATTACATAGAGAAGCCAACCAGTTACAGACAAAAGCTGCGGTGACGAATCGTTCACCTGACTTAATTAGAGGGCCGTAAGTGTCGAGAAGATGTAACATGTTACTTTCATGAAGCAGGTCTTTTGCTGGTATAGCAAGCAACATATGACTTGGTTCATGCAAGGTTATAGAAAAACGATCCTCAAAATTTTTAAATTCCATTTTAGTTTTCTTTTTTCTCGAATGCAAGCAGCACATCGTTTACGGCGTTGCTGTCTGCAAGAGGAGACATACCCAGACTAAACCATTCCTTACCACCCATTGTATATACCTGGTTTTTCTTGACAGCAGTCATATTTTTCCACAATGAACTGTCCACCATTTCTTTATATCTATTTTGGACTTTTTCGCTGGACTCATCATCGAGCTGCAAAATAATATGATCAGGATTATATTCAGGTATTTTTTCCAAAGAAATCGTGACACTCATCTCACTTTGTGGAAAGTCTTTGACCGGATTCAGGCCCAGTTCCTTGTGAATAAACTTGCCACGATCAATATTTTCCCCATAAACCACAATCCCATCAGCCATAATCATCATATACATAACTGTCTCATTGCCAACCAGGGAATCTAACTTTATTTTGGCTTCTGCTTCTTTATTCTGTAGATCCAGGATGACCTTTTCAGCGAGATCTTTCTTACCGAGAACCTCACCGATATCCCGCAGCTCATCCCGCCAATTATCTCGTTGTGGCAGGAGCACGGTTGGCGCAATTCCTGTCAATTGATCATAGTCTTTATCTGACCACCAAACAGGAGCAATAATCAGGTCTGGTTGCGTGGACAAAATAGCCTCAAAATTTGGCGTTTGGGCAAGACCAGTTTTCAACGTATCTTTCAATGCGTCTTGCAAATAAGCTGGGAATTCTGGATGGTAGTTCTGAACTGCAACAGGCTTTACACCCAACGCATACAAAAATTCCGGATAAACAACAGACAGACCCACAACTCTTTGGGGATCTGCCGGAATACTGATGTCTCCCTTTTCACTGGCTACTATGCGCTTCTTATCAGAAACAGCTGTTTCTGATGATCCCGAAGCTCCAATGGCTGTAGCGGACTTGTCCGATCCAGTGTTGCTGCTTGCGCATGCAGTGCACAGCGCGACTAACAATACGATGATGATCCCTATACTCAAACGTACTTGATGTTTCATTTCTTGATGCTCCCCTTGAATAATAAAATTTGCAAATGACAATCCATTGATAAGATTGATTATCATTATCACATAAAAAGAGTATAATTGTTTTTTTAATCTCGGAATATTGACGATAAGGACAAAGTTTTATGCACGATTACGCCAAAGTTTCAGCGCTTCATCTAAAACCAGGTCATTGGTGAATGCTGTATATTCAACCCATGGATAAGTAGGAAGGAAGTCAACACGACGATTTTTTACTGCTTTAAGATTACGCCATGCTTCAGAACGCTTGAGTAATTGCCAACTTGAATGCGCGCGTGCATCCTCATCCAGAATAATTAATAAGCGGTCGGCATCGTAAGCGGCCAGTTCTGCAGGTTTTACTTGGTAATCGGGTTTTGAAGGATCGATACCATTTGCTGGAGTAATGTGCAAATCATCATAAAAGACCGTGGTTAAGCTTCTATGCCCCAAAATGTTGTAATGCTCACCAGTAACTCTTAAGACAAGAAGTGTGTCTTCATTAATCGTGGATTGTATCTGTTCTCGTACGAAAGTCGACTTGCGTTCATATTTTTCAAACCATAGTTCAGCAATGGATGATTTGCCCAAGAAAGCTGCAATCAGTTGTAAATGCTCACGCCAATCCTTCTCCATCCATGGCACGAAAAATGAAGGGGCAATTCGTTTGATCTGTGCTTGCTCCTCGACTGACACGAAGCTATCGATGCCAATAATATAATCAGGTTTAGTTAGGAGTAGCTCTCTTCTTTTCATCGATTCTGTTGAATTCAATGATAGAACTAAATCAGTTCCGTATTTTCTTTTATAATAATCTGTCCAGGGATGATCTCCTGGTGCTGCACTGGGTGTAATCTGAAGTGGCAGCAACTGTCCAATATTGAGAGGGTTGTAGGCGACAATTTTCTGCTTGTTGTTTCTAATGAACGTTGCCGGAGGGATCCCTGTAATCTGTTTGAATTTACGGCGGAAATAAATATCATCAGAATAACCCACATGATGCGCGATATCTTTGAGACGGTATTCGCTGCCTGTTTTCATTAGCTTCTGGGCTTGGTCAATTCGAAACACTGCCAGATAATCGATTGCACTGCAGCCAAATCTCTTTTTAAATAACCGCATAAAATGACGAGGACTTATTCCTGCCACATTCGCCAAATGTTCTATGGATAGGTCTCGTTGAAAATGTCTTTCCATATAGGACTTTACATATTCGAGAGCAGATTCCGGATCATGTTCCAGAACAAGAAGGCTGTCCTGGAAAATTTCATATAGAAGTTCCTGAAAGAGGATTTGGCTGCGAAACCGCTTCAGAAAATCATTACTTTCAGAGCCGTAAGCTATTTTTTCACACAAAGAGTTTACGGAGACTGTAGAAGAAAGATTGATCTTCCCTTGTATTGGGAACGTGAAGTTTTCTTTGTTCGTTTCCAGGGAGGAAATGATCGTGGAATCAGAATCCTTAACAATATCAAATCGTAGAAGATAACACCCGCGGTCATCTAATAACTGCGTTTCGGCTTGTACAAGTTGACCTGGTGTGAAAATGTATACACAGCCTTCTTCCCATTTGATATGCTGTCCATCCATTGTTATCCAGCCTTGGCCGCTTGATGTTACAAGAAGTAGATGGGATTCAATGAACTGTAGTTTTAGTTCCCAATCATTAGAAGTATTTCTGATATGTTGTATCTGTCTAAGCTTATAGTTTGCATCTTCAAGTACCGCAAATGGAGCACTCTCAATGGTTTTATACCTTTCCAATTTGTTTCTCACCATCCCTTTATAAGGAACATTCTAGCTCACAAACATGCTCATCGCAATTGGTCTCTGTCTTGGTGGGTCATAATTCAGTTGTCCCAGCGCGCTTCCCAAACGTGGTTCGGCACTGCAACCTGGGTGCGCACTCTGTGACCGAATTTTGGATGTAGGACAACAAAAGCAAACGGTCAAGTACATTCAAGAGCAAACGAGGACGATGTCTGACGTCGTAGAGGAACTGAATATCCCCAAAAGCACGTTACATCAATGAAAAAATCCTAGCTACACTGTCCACTTTATTGACAGAAGAGCATTTGATGATTGGAAGACTTTTGAATATAGTTGAAGGCCAAATTATGGTAGCAAACATGGATGTTTCTGAATCTAAGCAAAAATCGTGACTATTTGGCGACAAGAAAATCATTTTGTAACATATTTAGATGAGCTTTCTGGTGGTCAAAGGCATGAATTTGGAACATAGAAGAGGTTATGGATCCAGATGTTTTGATAGATATTTTTGAAACAAAAATAGAAATTATCGATGGTCCTTATGGGCCAATAGCTATTTATTTGTTACAATGTTTTCGAAAAAATCATCTTATGATAGGGATGTAAACAGTCGTCTTAGAGATGATTGCTTACATCCCTATTCTTTAATTAATTAGAATTACATTCTGAAGATAGATGATGGCTTGTTTATTAAGAAGGTGAAAAAGGAAAAATTAAAAATTTTCCAGGGTAAAATAAAAATCGATTTTAATCAAATTCCAATTTTAGTTTGATATCGTTCTATTGGGTGCACGGAGTAATTAAACGTGAAGGTAGGAATAGCGATGGGAGATATCATTAATCAAATATTGGAAGTTATCACGGGGATGGGATATTGGGGAATTTTGCTGGGTATGACGCTTGAAGTTATTCCAAGTGAAATTGTTTTAGCTTATGCAGGTTATTTAGTTTATCACGGACAATTGAGTCTGGTCCAGGCTGTAATTTTCGGGACTCTGGGATGCCTGCTGCAACATGTGATTCTGTATGCAATTGGACGATACGGAGGAAGAATATTAGTGGATAAGTATGGAAAATATTTGCATATCAAATCCAAGCATGTGGATATGACTGAACGCTGGTTCCAGAAGTATGGAGTTGGTGTGGTGTTCACCTCGCGCTTTATTCCTGTTGTTCGACAAGCAATTTCCATTCCAGCAGGTATTGTCAAAATGAATATTTTTATTTTCTTACTTTTTTCAGGATTGGCCTCGATTCCATGGGCTATTTTATTCGTATTTCTAGGTAAGACATTAGGCGAGAATTGGAAGAATATTAATGAGATAGCCGCCCCATATACACAACCTTTTTTATGGGGTGCTGTCGGTTTGATGTTTATCTACGTTTGGTTTAAGAGTATTAAACACAAGAAAAGTCAATAGGGCACAAACAAGAATTACATCATTCACCAGATCACCCTTAACAAGGAAAAAAAATCTGAACTGCAGTACCCTCAGACCATAGCCTATGCTCCAAATATAATATTTCACAAGTCTCCAACACAGATCCAGACGAGAAAAGGAGTGAGTAATTTGAAGCCTAAACTTTCAGGAGACCTTGAAAGAATACTGAATAGACTTGAGAAATCTGATTTAATTACTCTCCTCACAGAAGAAATCTCCGGCAGCGATCTAAATACGCTTCTTTTGAAGGTGTTTAATGAGAAGGCTAGAAGAGCTTCTCCAAATGATCTACTTAAGAGATACACAGAAAATCGGTTTGTTCATCCAGCAAAGGTGGAACCGCTTCAACTAAAACAATTGGAAATGGATATTCTGAAAGTAGCTGTAAATCAGGGAGTATCCCCACTCCAGTTGTCACCTGTTGCCCCATTGGGCTGTACCTCAGTAGTAGGTACAGTTGACCAAAACAAAGTCATTTCGGCACTTCGGGGGACGGAAGTTGTTTCAGATGCAACGAATCTTATCGCGTTACATATCGCTGATCTGATTAAATACCATAAAACCTCTAGAGAGAATTACATGCGATATTGTACTACCCATAGACATGTACGAGCACAGTATTTTGGTGGTTCTCCAGGAATGCTCGCTCATTTTCACTTATTCTGTATGGTGACTTCAGGGGTTGACCAAGGATCATACGATTTCGAGAAAAAATCATTGTGGGAACACATCGAAATTTATCGAACGATTTTTAAATCACTCTTCAATTCCAGAATCGAGGTTATTTTTAGTGAGCGAGGTGGATATAAAGATAGCGCGGGTTTAATATCAAGAATCACTGATTATGGGGAAAGTTTAGAATTAAATGATGTGGTCATAAGTACAGGTTCTCCTCATAAGGAGAATCAGTACTATAAGGGGTTGCAATTCACTTTAAAGACAGTAATCGAGGATGAGGAGTATTACATTGGTGATGGAGGCTTTGTAGACTGGACACAAAAAATGCTCGGAACTAAGAAGGAGCGATTATTAATAAGTGCAATTGGATTGGATCGTCTTTTGGTTTGATATTAAACTAATTGGAAGTCGCTATTATAGCGGCTTTTTTGTTTTATAGGAACAAGTTCTTGTCCTGATTATCCATAGGCAGTTTTTAGGCAAAGAGTTGTCTCCATAATATAAGTGTGCTATAATACCGATTAACCAAACATCCTATGTTTGAAAAAATAGATGAAATGAGGGCTTACGTATGCTTCAGAAAACAAATCGGCTGACGCTGGTCGAGCAAGTTGCATTGCAAATGGAAAGACAGATCGAATCTGGCAAGTGGGCTGTCGGGACGCGTATTCCGGCCGAGCCGGAGTTGATGGTCGAGTTGAATGTTAGCCGCAATACATTGAGGGAAGCCATTCGGGCCCTGGTCCACGCGGGACTCTTGAAGACGAAGCAAGGGGACGGAACGTACGTCTGCTCTTCGAGCGTGCTGGGAGTTGTACTACATAAACGAATCATGCGCTCCGATACGATGCAAACATTGGAAGTCCGGCATGCGCTCGAACGCGAGGGAGCCCATCTTGCCGCACAGCGCAGAACGGACGACGAGGCTCGCGAGCTTCTTCTCCAACTGGAACGCTGGGAGGGGGCGGCAGCACGCGGTGACATGGATGGCATTGTAACGGAGGATATTCGTCTACACCAAGGCATCATCGCGGCGTCTCATAATGAAATCTTGATCGAATTATACAACCATATCGCGGACGCGTCACAAGATTCGATTATAAGCCTGACTCGTTATGAAATCGATACGAGTTTCCAGGAGATGCACCGGCAACTGGTCGAAGCAATTGTTGACCAAGATGCCGATCGTGCCGTGGCAACGGTTCACCGTTATATTGCGGAATCAAAAGCTGTTTTTGAGGTCAAAGGAGACGAGCGGCCATGAGCGTACTAAGCGATACAAAGTCAACGATCGGGAAGAAGTCGTTGTCGTTGGGTTGGCCGATCATCCTCGGCATCGTCCTGATTGCACTGACCATGCGGTCGCCACTAACGTCGGTAGGTCCATTGATCGGTTCGATTCGTGAATCCCTCGGACTGTCGAATGCTACGGCAGGTCTGCTCACTACACTGCCGTTGCTTGCTTTCGCGCTGCTCTCGCCGTTCGCACCCATTTTGGCACGCCGTTTTGGGGTGGAACGGACCCTGCTTTATGCGCTGGTTTTACTCGTAGTGGGTATTGCTATCCGTTCGTTGGCCGCAACCGCTTCTTTGTTTGCAGGCACTGCTTTGATTGGGTTGGCGATTGCGGTATGCAACGTACTCATTCCAAGCCTGGTCAAACGTGATTTTGCTCATCAAGTTGGCCTCATGACCGGTGTGTACTCCGTGTCAATGAATTTATGTGGTGCAATCGCATCCGGTATCAGTGTTCCGGTCGCCCGCGACCTCGGTTTCGGTTGGAATGGCGCGCTCGGCATTTGGGGCATACTCGTTCTGTTGGCCGCACTGTTCTGGTTACCTCAAGCTCGGGCGAGTCGGGTGTCTGCCGGTGCAGCAACGAGCGGTGCATCGAAGCGCCGAAGTCTGTGGCGTTCGCCACTGGCATGGATGGTTACGATTTTTATGGGGATGCAGTCTCTCTTTTTCTATGTTTTGGTCGCTTGGTTGCCTGAAATCATGACAAGCCGGGGATTGAGTGAAGACAGCGCCGGTTGGATGTTATCGCTGTTTCAAACTGCTGCGCTGCCCGTAGCGTTCATCGTGCCGATTGTTGCGGGACGCATGAAGAACCAACGTTTACTGGTCATCATAATGACTATCCTGTTGTTTGTCTCATTGGGAGGCCTTTACTTTGGGGGAAATGCTCTCATTTCGTTATGGACAGTTTTACTTGGAATTGGTGGGGGATGTGCGTTCAGCTTGGCCATGATCTTTTTAAGCTTGCGGACGAAAGATGCCCACGATACAGTTTCTTTGTCCGGTATGTCGCAATCCGTTGGATATTTGCTGGCGGCAACCGGACCGATCTTGTTCGGTTTGCTTCATGACATCACGGCAAGCTGGAGCCCCCCGCTATTGCTGCTGCTTGCCGTTAGCGCTCTGTTGCTCCTGTCCGGCTTGGGCGCCTCCAGAAATCGCACGGTTTAAGACACTAGTAAAGAAGAATAAGCAGAGCTTGTGATAAAGCGCCGAATGCTCTCGACAGAGGCGGAATGAGATTTGTAGCTCAAGTCTATCTGGTCAGCCGGAATACCATTAAGCAAAGGATGACCAGAGGGAGACAAGACATATGCCCATTGAAAGTCGCTATTTTAAGCGGCTTTTTTGTTTTATTGATAGTAAAAAGAAAGAATGTCGCGGATAAGGTTTATAGACCGTGAGCGGATAGCGGAATGACACCTATATATGGAAGGTTTTTAATATATCAATTGCGAAATTAATTGGCTATAATGCAAAAGGATATAAAAGGAGATATGAAATTTATAAAAAAATAACAAAAATGAGGAATATATGTGGTTTACTTTTTATGGACGATGTATCTTGGATTGCTGGGAACAGCATCTCTCGCATTTTTATTAAAAGGAAAGTATAAATCAAAACTTAGCAAAATAGATTTCGTCGTATCTGTCATTACATGGATTGGGTTGTTAGGTTTCGTTACAGAAACCAGTATTCTATCTCCTGTTTTCTGGAAATTTGTTACCGTGATAGCTTTTCTGTGGGATATATCATTCACGATGCTTCTAAAGGATTATGAAGGTAAAGAAATATTCTTTTTCATGAATGTTGCCGGTAACCCCAGGCATCCTATGTATTGAAAGAATCCGTGTAAACGAAATAAGAATGTAAACCAGTGGAATATAAATTCATTCACTGGTTTTTATTTATCCCGGATGAAATTTGATAAATTATAAAGGGGCCATAGAGCTTCCTTAATTCAAACTATAACAATGAAGACTTAGCTATTCATTACTTTCTTTTTTACGACACACATAAGCGTATGCAGAGGGAATATTTAGAGGTACAAACACAATTTTTTCAATGATAAATTTTTCGGATAGCTGTTTTTTCATTTGTAGAGAATATTGAAAAGCAATAAACTGTCCCCCAGGTTTTAGAGCTTGGTGAATCTGTTCAATTAAAGTGTCCCTCAAAGTACGCTCAAAATTAAAAAATGGCAAACCGCTAAATATATAATCGAGTTCATGTATGCCTTCGTTCCTCATTGTGTTCATTAAAGTAGCGGCGTTTGGATGTGAATTGAAATTCGGATATTCATTCTGTAAAATGCTTCGCATCGTCTGATCCATCTCAAATAATAAAACTTTTGTGTTTTCATGTGCATTTTTTTGAATATATCGGGTAATAGCCCCAGTCCCTGCTCCAAGCTCTGCAACTGCCATATTTTCTTGCCAAATTGCTTGTTTAACCATCGTATTGGCCAAAAAACGAGAACTTGGAATAATACTCCCCACATTTTTGGGGCTCCTCATAAAACTTCTTAAAAATAGCAGACAGTCCTTTGATTTCATTTTATAACCTCCAGCATTGATAAGATTGGGGTTCCGAAGAAATTTCCCAAAGCAAAAAAAGTGATCGTCCAGAGTAGGGCGCTGGAGTATGTTATAAGAGCGAATTTCGTATAATGAACACCGCTCAGTCCAATGAGCAAAGGCATGAAATAACGTACAACCGGGATAAACATTCCGATACACATCGCTACATGGCCTCTTTTTCTTAAAATGGATTCAGCTATGAGATAGTGCTTATTGTGTGAGAATGTATTCCTCAATTTGTGACCGAATAATTTGCCTGTAAAATAAGCAACTGTAATCGCTGTTAGCAGACCAATCAGAATACTGATATAGGCAGCCCAATGATCGATAGATCCCGAACGACATAGAACGGCACTGGTAATAATGGTTACTTCATTAGGAATTGGGATTCCGAATGGGCCCAGGGAGAAGGCGAGAAAAAAGAAAAGGTACCCATATTGATGGATAAGATCTAGCACGTGTTGAACAATCATTTTTTCAACTCCTTATGTGGATAGGTGTATCTTAACGAGAAAAAATAAGGAATTGATTAGAGTATTTCTAAAGAAAATCTAAAAAAAAAATGAACCTCATGATCTTTTTGGATAAACATTGGCCATGGGATTCATAATGGTCTCCATTACTTAGCTAACGATGTATAAAAACTTCATAAATTCATTCGTTTTATATCGGAGATTTTTTATTTATATCTTGTATGATGGTCTGATGAAACGAAAATGGAAAAATGTATTTGTTTTACGCAACTGGTGCCTCTGCAGAAAGTATTGTAGAGTTGTAGGAGCAATTACGCGATGAAGGTGAGAAATATGGAGATAAATAATATTCTTGTTGTAGATGATGAACCGGAAATTCGAGAAGCTCTCGTTATTTATTTAAAAAGCAATGATGTAGATGTTTTTACGGCCTCTAACGGATTGGAGGCACTGGAAATCCTTGAACAAGAAACGATTCATCTTATTATCATGGACCTCATGATGCCACAGCTTGATGGAATTAAGACGACATTTAAAATTCGTGAAAACAAAAATATACCGATCATAATGCTTTCCGCCAAATCGGAGGATAGTGACAAGATTTTGGGACTCAACGTTGGCGCCGATGACTATATAACGAAACCGTTTAATCCGCTTGAACTGGTCGCTAGAGTCCGATCTCAGCTGCGCCGGTTTACGAATTTAGGTTCCTTTCACTCCATCGGGGAAGAGATCATTCAAGTAAAAGGACTTGTGCTGAACAAAAGTTCGAAGACTGTTGAGGTGGATGGAGAGGACGTTAGACTGACTGCGAAGGAATACAAAATTTTGGAGCTGCTGATGGAGAACAAGGGCAGAGTTTTCTCTATTGAAGAGATTTATGAGCGCGTGTGGAATGAACCGATCTTTGCTTCAGAGAATACGGTTGCCGTACATGTGAGAAATATTCGTGAGAAAATTGAGATCAATCCTAAAGACCCAAAATATTTAAAGGTGGTATGGGGAATTGGATACAAAATCGAGAAAAAGTAAAGAAGATCGAAAGATTGGAATCGACCTTCTTGTCATCATAATCGCAGTTATTTTAGGGATCTTCATACTTATAAACGAGTATTCATACCTGGGGTTGAGTCTGAGATTTTCAACTTCAAGTTTCATCTTAGAACTTATTTCCATTATTATCCTGGGCTTGTTGGTAGCCAGACTGTTTCGTTATTTTAAGGTACCTCATAATAAACGTTCCTTCTGGGACGGCAGTGTGCTGCTAGATTACTTCCATATTTGGAGAACCGGTTTTAGAGCCAGTCTGCTAAACGGGAGACTAACGTTTGGCCTCATTATTATGTTTCTGCTGACCGCCTTAGCCGGCATTTGTTTTTGGGAGGCAGTCACATATTACGGACAGGGATGGCTCGTACTTTATTTGTTGCTATGTGTGTTGTTTCTGGTTCCTTATATACTCTCCAAGCTTAGACGTTTCATCGCCATCATCAACGGGAGTAAAGAGATTGCCGAAGGAAATATTCAAAATTCAATTCAAGATACCGGAAACGATTCCCTATCTGAACTTGCTGGTTATATTAACAATATGAAAGCCGGGTATCAAAGCGCGTTGGAACATCAAATGAAAAGCGAACGGTTAAAAACGGAACTGATTACCAACGTATCGCATGATTTGAAGACCCCGCTTACTTCGATTATTAACTACGTTGATTTATTAAAAAAAGAAAATCATTCTTCGGAAACAACCCTAGCCTATATTGAAACGCTGGAACGCAAGGCGCTTCGTCTGAAACTGTTAATTGAAGACCTTTTCGATATTTCCAAGATGGCCAGCGGTACAATAGAGCTGGATTTGGAGTACGTCGATGTGGCAACGTTGTTGACCCAAGCAATCGCGGAATCAAACACTCATATGGGACAAGCGTCGCTCGAAATGCGGGAGAGGATTGCGAAATTTCCGATCCATGCGTTTTTGGACGGTAATAAAATATGGCGTGTATTCGAAAACTTAATTAGCAACGCGCAGAAATACTCGCTTCCAGGAACGCGGATCTATATTTATTTGGACGAGACTGATGATCTGGTAAGATTCAAAATTCAAAACACCTCTGCTTATGAGATTGATTTTGATGCGGAAGAACTGTTTGAACGTTTCAAAAGAGCAGATGAATCTCGCCAGACAGAGGGATCGGGACTAGGACTGGCTATTGTGAAAAGCATCGTTGAGTTGCATGGAGGGGAGATCAAAGTCGAGATTCACGGCGATCAATTCAACGTTATTGTGCATTTACCCAAGAAGCGCTGAATGAAATAAAAGATCACCAACCTTTGAAGCCATTGTAAGCTTGCCATATTTAAAATGGTTAGCTGGGATTGAACCCAGGTATCCAAATAAGAAGAATAATGATTATCCATATGATCCATGTCTGAATGAGTAAATATCCGAAAAAAGGATCTCATCCGTACTTCCGTTCCCTTCAAATGAAATACCCTACAAATGGGGGGGATACAATCCATTATTACACAGAACATTATAGGATAGTATTTCAAAATTAAAGGAGTAAGATTGAGGAGTACAAGTTCATGAATCTTACTAATGATGAAATGGAGCGGTTGATTCTTATGAAATTAAATGAAAAAGTAGCTATTGTTACAGGTGGTGCCAGTGGAATTGGTGAAGCCACTGTTCGCCTTTTCGCAAAAGAAGGAGCAAAAGTGGTCATTGCTGACTTTTCTGAACATGGTAAAGAACTAGCTACCGAACTCAATGGGGAAGGTCATGATACGTTTTTTGTCAAAACAGATGTTACTAAAGAAGAAGATATTAAGCACATGATTAATGAAACCGTTGAGAAATATGGTAAGTTGGATATTATGTATGCAAATGCAGGGGTTGCCGATGACGAAACCGCTGATGTATTGTCATATGATAAATGGAAACGAACAATCGATATTAACTTGTCAGGTGTATTCCTTTCCGACAAATATGCAATTGAACAATTCCTTAAGCAAGGAAATGGCGGAGTTATTGTTAATGCTGGTTCAATACACAGCTTTGTTGCGCTGCCTAAAACAACAGCTTATGCTTCGGCAAAAGGGGGCGTTAAGCTGTTAACTCAGAATTTATGTACTGCTTATGCAAGCGAGGGAATCCGCGTCAACGCGGTATGTCCTGGATACATTGAAACGCCTTTATTGAAGAACGTAGATGAAAAAAGCAAAGAATATTTAACTTCACTTCATCCACAGGGCAGACTTGGACGACCAGAAGAAGTAGCAAAAGCTGTGTTGTTCTTAGCCAGCGATGATGCTAGTTTTGTAAATGGTACGACCTTGCTTGTTGATGGAGGTTATACGGCACATTAATGTTGGTGAGTTAACAGATCATGTTATCTGAAAACAGATTATCCAATCGAAAAAACCTCTATACATTGAGAACTTCTTAATGATTTAGAGGTTTTTTTAGTTTAGTTCCATATAAAAGGAATTGCTAATGTATAAAAATGTATTTTATCACTGGATAGATGGGGTTGACATGGAACCAGTTACAGAGTCTACTATTGCGTTATAGCTACAGGAACTGGTGTAGATTCTTAATAAATATACTTTATAAAGGGAATTATTACTTGAAATCGGAGGGATTTAAATGATTAAACTTGTAGTAACTGATTTGGACGGAACATTTTTGAATAATCAAGGTTCATTTGATATTGAACTTTTTAATGAAGTGCATGAAGAAATGCAAAAGAAAGGAATAACGTTTGTTGCCTGCACGGGAAAACAGTGTGAACGAGTAGAAAAGTTGTTTGGTAACCATGGAAAAGGGATCTGGATTCTTGGAGATAGCGCAGCCAGAATTAAGAAAGATGGAAAAGTCGTTAAAGAGTTTAGCATAGATCGCACACTCGTCCTAAGAGCCATTGAAGAAATTCAAGCTTTTGATCCTCAAATGACAATCATTGTATGTGCAAGCGATGCAGCATACGTACATTCCTCTATCCCTGATGATATGTACAACGTAGTTAAAGGCTCTTACGAACAAGTGATAAAAATGGATTCCTTTTCCGAAATTGATAGTGATTTTATCAAAATAACCGTATTTGATACAGAAGGCAGAAGCACAATGCTTAGAAAACATGTGGAACAAAGGTTACATGGCCAAATCTACATTGTCGACTCTGAAGCCAAATGGCTGGACATTACCGCTCTTCATACCCATAAAGGCGAAACGGTAAAAAAATTACAGGATATGCTGGGGGTAACCGCGGAGGAAACGATGTCGTTCGGTGATGGAGAGAACGATGTTGAACTGATGGCAATTGCTAAATACAGCTTTGCTGTTGCCAATGCATGCGAGAACACCAAAAAAGCAGCAAGTTTCATTACGAAATCTAATGAAGAAAACGGCGTTCTTATAACCATTCAAAAAATAATGGATTTGCAGTAGAGCTGCCCTAATACGTTCTCAATTCCGTACAGGCATACCATATGAACAAACGCTGGTGACCTTAACAGGTGACCAGCGTTTTTACTTATTTTTTCGGCATTTTGCTCTCATCCATGTAAAGCAGGTTCCAGCGGTGACCGTCCAGGTCGGCAAATCCTGCGCCGTACATCCAGCCGTCGCTTTCACTCGGTTTGCCAAAGATGCTTCCTCCGGCAAACTCCACTTTTTGAATAAAGGCATCTACTTCTTCTCTGCTTTCAGCGCCAATGGAAAATATTACTTCTGCGCTATGGGAAGTATCTGCTGTTTTTGAACCTGTAAATTTTTCAAACGTCGACTCCGGGAACAGCAGAATCGTTGTTTGACCTATGGACAGCTGGGCTCTCTCGTTACCAACACTCACCGCATGGAATCCAATCTCATTGAAAAAAGTAGTGGAGCTCTCAACATCTTTAACTGGCAGGTTAATCCAGATATCGTGTGGCATGGTTGTAACCTCCTGGAATATATTTTTTACTACGCCTACTATACTCTACTTCTGGCAGCAGAAGCGAATTTTATAAAAGAGATCTGTAAGTTATTCGTTCAAAATTACCCTTTATGTCTATACACCTTATCCAGTAGAATAGAAATTATAGATAGAGAGGTGTTAAAATGCTTTCGCATCGATTGCTTACTCACGATACAATTATTAAATTATTGCCCCACATTAATACAGAACAGAATCTGCTTTTCTATAGTTATTTAACGCAACGTAAGGACAAGGCTCAATATGTTGGTCAATTTATGAATAGTCAACTTACAGCCGTATTAGCTTATTTTAGCGAACTATCCTTTCCTGCATTTTCTTTCTTCCGAGTTGAAGATCGTGATATCTTTTTGCCAGAACTAATCGCTTTTACAAGAGAAATTATCCAACTTGACGAAAGTGCTGTATGTGGCACGATACTCTGTCAAAGGGACCTTGAACTTTTTCAATCCTTTGGTCTCATCAAAGGAAATCCTCAACGTTTTTTAACTATGAAACATCAGGATGAATCGAAACTCCTTGAAGCTCACATTGCAAAAAAGATAAATGAAAATGAATATTCTAAGGTAATTGATTTTTTACATAGTGGGGAAATGAGGTTTTTCACAAGAAGTGAGTTAGAGAATTATCCTTTTCTTGGAATTAAGGAAGGGGAAGATTTCATAGCTGTGGGCGGCTACCATTTTTATGACCCTCAGTTAGTAGAGCTTGGGAACATTGTTACCAGGCTAGATTACAGAGGAAGAGGATTAGCTAAACGCCTAACAAGTGAATTGACACACCTCGGTAAAAAACTGTCACCAGATGTTTATCTGGGTGTATTAGCAAATAACCTGCCTGCTGTTCGCTTATATGAAGGCTTGGGGTATCAAATAACAATGGAACTTTCTATTGTCAATTTTACTTTGTCTAAGACAGAAATGTAGTCCAAATCATAGGACTTAATTCAGTATAGCTTACTCAAAAAAGCGAATAAGTACTCAATATTATCTCTGTATAGTTCGTAAATAACTGTGAACAATACGTTAATTCATTGACAATGAGTGTAATATTAATTAAAATTCGAAAGGGCATCAGGGTAAAGCAGATATGAGTATCCTTATCATTGGTTTAGAATCTTAGCTTTTTAATCCTAATGACGAATATAGGAGCGGTAATATTACAATCCTATTACGATGATTGGGATTTTTTTGTTTTTGGCTTTGGAGATTAATTTGAAGGTTGGAGGCTGGCTTTAATCATGGACAATTGGTTCAAACTAAAAGAAAGAGGTACGACCGTTTCAACAGAGATCATCGCAGGGATCACCACATTCTTCACAATGGTATACATAGTGATCGTAAACCCAGGAATACTCAGCAGCACAGGGATGGACTTTAACGGAGTATTTATTGCTACGGTGTTGGCGAGTATTGTGGCGACTCTGATCATGGGAATCGGGTCCAATTATCCGATCGTCATAGCGCCTGGTATGGGTCTGAATGCATTCTTTGCCTATAGTGTAGTTGCTGGATATGGCGTGTCTTGGCAGGTTGCACTAGGAGCGGTATTTATAGCAGGGCTTTTGTTTATTATTTTATCGCTTACTTCATTTCGTTACATGCTGCTTGATGCCATTCCTGCGAGCCTTAAGCACGCGATAACAGCAGGGATCGGATTGTTTATTACAACGGTAGGCCTGCAAAATGCCGGGATTATTGCCGATTCAGAATCAAATTTGATTACGATCGGGAACTTGGCAGAGCCTATGACTTACCTGACCATTATCGGATTGATTATCACTGTTGTACTTATGGCTTACAATGTAAAAGGTTATCTGTTCATCGGAATGGTGGTAACAGCGGTACTTGCCTGGATCATGGGACTATTTCAAATGCCGGAATCGATTGTATCCATGCCGCATGGCCTCACGACAACGGCTTTCCAACTGGATTTGGCAGGCGTATTCTCTAATGGTTTGTATACCATCATATTTACTTTCCTGTTGATCACGTTGTTTGATACGACGGGGACGATGCTTGGCGTTGCTGAACAAGCAGGACTGCTGAAGGAAGGTAAATTTCCGCGCTCACGCGGCGCACTATTGGCAGATGCCGTAGGGACTACCACTGGCGCTTTGCTCGGAACGAGCCCAACATCGGCTTATATTGAGTCCAGCACAGGGGTGGCTGCGGGAGGAAGAACAGGACTGACTGCGGTAACGGTAAGTATACTGCTTGCTCTTACTTTGTTCTTTACACCTATCGTAAGTGTGATATCAGGTATCCCGGCGATTACTTCTCCCGCACTGATTATTGTTGGCTACTTTATGATTAGCGTAATCAGCAAAATCAATTGGAAGGATCTCGAAGAAACATTTCCTGCCTTCCTGATTATCATACTTACTCCGTTGACGCACAGTATTGCGACAGGCATCGGCGTAGGCTTCATTTTCTATCCGGTTCTCAAGCTGCTTCGCGGAAAGGGCAAGGATGTTCATCCAATATTCTACATTTTTGCGGTATTGTTCTTCATCCAGCTTGTATTCCTGGACCACTAAGAAACGGACTAATCAAAAAAGGAGAACTGCTTATATAGAGGCAGCTCTCCTTTTTTATAAGTAACCATGAGATTAATTTGTTAGAGAAGAATTCTTCTTCATATTTAATACTTCAAATGCTTCTTTTAAAAAATCCATAGTATGCTTAGGCACCAACGATTCATAGGGTTTTACGTTTTTATACAGTTCTTCGTTATTTACCTCATCATTGAAAATGAAATTACTTAATGGAGTATCTGCAAATATGCCATGCAACTGCTGCTGTATGAAAGGATGGTCTGGTTTAAGATCCTTTACGATAGCTCGATGGACAAGCAATAACAAATTGAAAAGTTTTCCATCCAAGTACGTTTGCTTAGAGAAATCCTCTGGAAACACCTGATCAATAACATCTATAGAGACATACTTTTGCAGCATCTTTTTTTGAGCCTGCTCAACACGCATGGAATTCATAAGGAGCATTAGTATTTCAGAGTTTGATTCATTGAGTTGATCTTGCTCGGTTAACAGTTGTATTCGTTCAATTAATGCTAAGGAACAATCAATTGCTTCCCTCCGCTGTCGAAGTGATTGTTCTTGAACTTTAATGATTTCCTTGAAAGAATAATTCGGATTATCCAAACAGACTTTAATCTCGTTTAATGAAAGGCCTAAACTTTGCAATAATTGGATTTCATGAAGCCTTTTAAAATCCGCATTTACATATATATAATGATCATTTTCATTTTTTTGTGAGGGTACTAGTATGCCAAGTTGGCGATAATGTCGTAATGTACGAACCGTTGTGTCTGCCAGCTTTGCAAATTTACTCACCGTTAATCTCATCTAAAATTCCTCTTTTCATAAATCATTCTTGTATTTTTTCGCCAGGATAATTCCAATAGAAGTATTATAAATCCCATGGGCAAGCATGGGGGGAATTAACGACCCGGTAAAATAAAAGAGTAGTGCAAAGATCAAACCATTTACAAACACACCTATTAGGATACCGGTGGCTCCTTTATATTGGGGAACATGTATTACCCAAAATAGAAAAGTGCTAATTAGAATGACGAGCCAATCTACTATTAAAGAGTATCCAACAAATAATCCTATCAGGACACCTCTAAAAAAGAATTCTTCAAATACACCACCACCTATTGCAGATACAGCTATACCACTTGGTCTGGTCATTATTTTTTTAATCATATCTGATCCCTCGGTTTCGGGTAGTTCTGTTCTTGTTTTGATGAATGTAACTAGAACAATAGTTGTTATAAACAAACTGGAAATAATACCAATGGTTATCGCGGATAAAATACTAATTTCGTTTGGTATAAATAAGGAAGCTATAAATGGTAATATTTCTCCCCATTTAAATATCCCAATAAAAACCAATCCGATAAAAAGAAATGATGTTAGCGTTAGTGATGCTCTTAACAGTATTTTGTATTGTTCCTTTGCCTTGGTTTCAGTCATAATTAAAACTCCTTTTATCTAATTTTTTTCATTATAGATTGTGACGTAGCGTCCCCCGCAACATTTGCTTGTTGTTAAAAAAAAACAAAGTTCTTGACCCAAACGGAGGGCAAGAACTTTGTCTAATATCTGATCAGGTGTAAAAAATGATGAATATAATTATGATTACGGGCAATTCTAACCTCTAGAAATGAAAGAAGAAGTATCCAGGGTGAGGAGGGTAGAGTTATGATCCACAAGCCAGCTTTATTGATCATAGATGTACAAACCGGATCATTTATGAATCCTCTCTTTATTCATAACAGTGAAAAATTATTAAATAATATCAAGCAACTTATGACTTGGGCCCACATAAGTAAGATTCCAGTCATACTTACTCAGCATAATGGGAAGTTAGGGACGCTTACCTCAAAAACATCGTCAGGGTGGTGTCTTCATCCCTCCTTACCCTTGATCACTCAAGATGTGAAAATTGAAAAGGACTTTCCAGATTCATTTCAAGATACCACCCTTGAGTCGCATTTAACTCATCTAGGCGTTAATCAACTGGTTGTCGCGGGAATTCAGACTGAGATATGTGTTGATGCGACATGCCGTAGAGCATTTAGCTTGGGATATGACGTTATTTTAGCAAAAGATGGTCACAGTACCGCGGACTCTTCCTTCTTAAGTGCAGATCAAATCATTACACACCATAATATCGTTCTACAAAACTGGTTTGTTTCTTTAAGCGATACCCAGAATATCATAATGTCGGTTTCAAGATAGACAAGTATCCATCTACGTATTTGTTGAAGCCGCAATTCCGGAAAATGAAATAGCAGGTGGGAGTTTTCCGCAGATGAATTTTAAAAATGGTGTTGTGGTTCGTCCGTAAGTTAATACATAGTTCCAGACCTTGAGGGTGGCAAACTCTCAAGGTCTTTCTTATATTCTCTCACCCAGCATCGAAGTGAAATATACTGAGACCTATTGTTTTTTGACTATTGTCTTACGTTTTTGATCTAGGAATTATCTGGAGATTTTCATAGAATTACAACTAATCGAGGTTAGGTTCTACAAGAAGGGAAGATGATATGGAAGCAAAATCCACCCGCAAAAGAGTGCGAACACGCTGGCGCAAGCATGATACCGAGCTCACGCTGCTCGTGCTTCCGACTACAGTCTGGTACATTTTGTTCAGCTTCTTGCCGATGTTCGGTGTCATTATCGCTTTCAAGAATTTCAAGATTCACGGGAATTTTCTCAGTAATGTGATAAACAGCGACTGGATCGGGTTCAAAAATTTCGAATTCCTGTTCAGTTCGAACGACGTCTGGATCGTAATTCGCAATACAATCGGTTACAACATGATCTTTATTATTCTGGGTATCATCGTGCCTGTGTCACTTGCATTAATGGTTGGACAGCTGCACAGCCGCAAGGCAGCCAAGGTCTATCAGACGATGATGTTTCTGCCGTATTTCCTATCTTGGGTTGTCGTTTCCGCGGTGCTTTGGGCATTCCTGAGCTATGACAAGGGGATAGCCAATCAGGTTCTGACCCATTTTAATCAGGATCCCAAAAATTGGTACATGGAACCGTCGTATTGGCCTTATCTGCTTGTATTTATGAACATGTGGAAGGGCCTCGGCTATGGCATGGTTGTCTACTTGGCGACAATCACCAGCATGGATTCAACGTATTACGAAGCGGCCGTCATTGATGGCGCAAGCAAGTGGCAGCAGACACGGTATATTACGCTGCCTTTAATGAAATTTGTTATCGTGCTGATGTTTATCCTGTCTGTTGGAGGTATCTTTTCCACGGATTTCGGCTTGTTCTTCCAAGTGCCGCGGGACTCCAATTCTCTCTACAATGTGACCACGACGGTCGATGTGCTCGTGTACAAACAACTCAAAACCGCGACGGTCGGTATGGCGTCCGCTTCTGCCTTCATGCAATCTGTACTGGGCTGCGGAATGATCCTATTCGCGAACTGGGTCGTTCGCAAAGTTGATCCAGAGAGCGCGCTGATTTAGAGAGGAGGCAGGGATATGTCAACGCAATCAAGCTACGATTCCGGTCTTGAGAAGTTTAACCGAGTCGGCAAAGGAACGAACATTTTTTTTCACCTGATCTTTATCATCTTAGCCTTGTTGTGTGTAGTCCCTATCGTCGTGGTGATGTCCATTTCACTGTCTAGCGAGGCATCTATCCGAGAGACCGGGTACCAACTCCTGCCGTCGGCATTCTCGGCTGAATCCTACAACTATATCGTCAAGCAGGGTTCCATGATTGTACGTGCGCTCGGTGTTTCGGTATTCGTTACGGTAGTAGGCACGCTGATCGGCGTACTGCTCACCACTACGATGGGTTATGCGCTATCCCGTCCACAATTCAAGCTGAAAGGACTGCTGACGTGGATCGTGTTTATCCCCATGGTTTTCAACGGCGGTCTTGTTTCCAGCTATTACATCAATTCAACGATGCTGGGATTAAGTAACACAATCTGGGCGCTGATTTTACCTTTAGCCGTTTCCTCCTTCAATGTCATCATCTGCAAAACTTTTTTCAAGACAACCATTCCGGACGGGCTGATCGAATCGGCCGAAATCGACGGAGCAGGTCAATTCCGCATCTTCTTCACAATTGTACTTCCGATCTCACTGCCTGTTCTAGCAACGATTGGCCTGTTCCTCTGCTTCTCGTACTGGAATGACTGGTTTCAATCGATGCTGTATATTGACGACCAAAGCTTGTATTCGCTGCAGGCACTACTGAACAGCCTGATGAGCAACGTTGATGCGCTGGCTAAAAACGCCTCGACGATGGGCATAAGCTACGCTGAGCTTGTCGCCACCATGCCCAAAGAATCGGCACGTATGGCTGTTGCGATCATTATTGTACTGCCCGTTGCTCTGGCCTACCCCTTCTTCCAGAAATACTTTATCTCCGGTTTGACGGTGGGTGCAGTTAAGGGATAAATCGAAATAAATCTGGAAATTTCAGGTTTATCATAATTTTTGCGCAGGATCGGTGCGAGTTAACTTATGGGAGGGAATAGAGGAATGAGGTCAAGGTTTAAAGCATGGATGAAAGCTCCGCTTTTGATCGGAGTGGTAACGCTGGCTATCTTTGGTTTAACAGGCTGTTCCAGCTCAGACAACAATAACGCGTCAAACAACACGCCAGCGGAAAACTCGGGATCGAATGCAGGCGAAGGTTCCGGCGAGGTACCTACGCTGGTATGGTGGACGATCGGCGGACAAGTGCCAGCCAATTTTGATAAGGCAATCGAGAAGATAAACGAATATACGGCAGAGAAGATTGGTGTAAAAATCGATCTCCGCGTTGCCAGTTGGGGTGATTGGGACACTAAGATCAATACGATTGTAAACTCCGGTGAAGCTTTCGATATTATGTTTACGAATAATGGAAAATACAGCCAACAGGTCAACATGGGCGCATTCACGGATATTACCGACCTTGCGCCAAGCACGGTGCCGGACTTGTACAGCTATATCCCAGAAATGGTGTGGGACGGAACGAAGGTTGGGGGCAAGATTTACGCCGTTCCAACGTATAAGGATTCTTCCTTAACCCAGTACTGGGTGTTTGACGATGCGCTCGTTCAAAAGTACAATATCGACCTTGGCAGCATCAAGACACTGCAGGATCTGGACAAGCCATTCCGCGACATCAAGTCTGGTGAAGGCAAAGGATTTTACCCGCTGTCCTTGACTCAGGGCGAAGGTATTAGCGGTTTCTTCAATGACTATGACGATATGACTCTCGGCTTTCAGCCAATCGGCGTGAAGGCCGAAGATGAGTCCCGCACAGTCGTTTCCGTTCTCGAACAACCGGATATACAGGAAAAGCTGAAGCTCATGCATCAATGGTACAAGGACGGCATCATCAATCCGGATGCGCCGACCAAGATCGAGGCTGACCCTTATCGCCCGTTCTTCAGCGCACAGGCATTTCCTGGCGCGGAAGTGAATTGGCAGATCTCCGCAGGTATTGAGAAATACGACATGGTTCAAATTCTGGGTCCGATCTATACAACCAGCACAATCCAGGGATCCATGAACGCAATCTCCGCCAACTCGAAGTACAAGGAAGAAGCGCTTAAATATCTGGAACTGGTAAACACCGATTCCAAGCTGCGCAATATGCTTGCCTATGGCGAAGAAGGTGTCGATTTTGATTATGTAAACGACAATACAGTTGAACGGAAAACGGATTCGTGGCCGCTGGCGGCCTATACGCAAGGCACGTTCTTCAACATGGCTGTCACTAAAGGCGCACCCGAAGATCAGTGGGACCAGGTTCGCAAACTGAATGAAGCAGCCACCTCATCTTCGATCCTTGGCTTTGCACTGGATATTAGCGAACTCGGCACTGAAGTAGCCAATGTGAAGGCTGTATGGAACAAATACAGTTATGAGTTGATCACTGGTGCATCCGATCCGGAGAAGCGGATACCGCAAATCATAGAAGAGTTGAAGAAAGCTGGCATGGATAAGATTATGGAAGCCGCACAAGAACAGATCAATGCATATTTCAAATCGTAATTGTTGAGACTTGCGACAATAACCCGAACGGAGCCGTCGTGGCCGTTCGGGTTTTCAAATCTTACTGGAGACTTTTGCATGTAATTTGAGCTTCTAACGGATTGATTTGTCCGACAAATAGCTATATGGTAAAACTATAAGTCTCAGTATAATCCAACTGCTAAGGAGAGCTGCATGTTTTCCTTCTTTCAAATCCAAATTTACCGCCGCAAATTTATTGCATACGCGATTTTCACGTTATTCATGGGTCTGATTTTAAGCGTATTGACCACACTTGTTTTGCTGCAGCAGTGGTTAGAGAATGCTCAGAATCAAGCGGCAGATGCATTCTCCCGGGTTGAAAGCATTCTTCAAAACGATGCTGAGCGGATTGAAGCCTATTTACAGCGAGTTTACTCTAATAACGGTCTGGTGGCAGACGTTCGTTTTTTTCTCGCCAACAGTGCGGAAGGCTATCTGACGGGAAGACTCCAGAACAGCCGCTATGATCAGCCTCTCGCTTCGTTTCCAGAAGACGTGAAAGCTTTTCTCGGCAGCGGGCAGGAAGATATCATCCAGGTGAGCCTACATACTGAGGAACGAGGCAACGTAGTGCGTTTTGCCAGTAATGGTGCGACGAGCTTTTTGTTTAATCTGCCTAACACGGATGACATATTTCGAGAGACAATCCAAAGAGGATTCGTCATCCGCAAACAGCTGTTGGACGAAAATCAAATCTCACGCCAGCTTGGTGAATTTCGTTTTCTGGTCAGCAGCGATGTATTATTTAAAGGCGTGCGAAACAATCAATGGATTGAAAACGGAGTCGTCAGCGCCGCTGGGGATGTCTATCTCATGGACGCTGGAGGCAGCGCCAACCAGGAATTATTCAGAAAGGCTGCATTGAACGAACGTAGCAAGGGGTTTATGCAGTTAGGCAAGCTGGACCGCGTGTTTTATGTGACCCATTCGTCCAATGCTTACGACTACCAATTGATCAGTATTGTAGACATGGCAGTGCTTATCCGGCAAAAAGTCGGCATGCTGCTTACCGTGTTCTTGATCTTCTTGGTAGCTATGATCAGTTTTCTCCTGTTAATCGGATACAATCTTCGTGAAGACGCAGGTTTTCTGCAACGGATTATCTATTCCATCCAACGTGTAAAATCAGCCAATTTTACGCCAATCAGTCCGACCCGTTATCGGAAGAATGAGTACGGAATGATCGCGAGGGAACTCGACGATATGACGCATCAGCTTAACCAACATATTCGAACCGAATATTTGCTAAAACTGAAACAGAAGGAAACAGAAATGAAAGCGCTTCAAAATCAAATTAACCCTCATTTTTTGTACAATACACTTGAAATTATCCGATCGTTTGCGCTGGCAGGCCGCGCGGTTGATACGGCTGAAGCGGTAGCTACACTGGGCTCTTTATATCGTGAAATCGTGAAGAACGAAGATATTATTCTGTTGGGCAGTGAGCTGGCTTTGCTTGGAAAATACTTAAAGATCATGGAGTTTAAATATCCGGACAAATTCTATTATCAAATCAATGTGGACCAGGGACTACTGTCTCTGCCTACCGTTAAATTCTGGATGCAGCCGCTCGCCGAGAACTATTTCGTTCACGGCTTCCATTCGGACCACGAATTTAATCTGCTTGTTGTGAATGGCTTTGAAAATACCCACTCATATGTATTGGAGATTGTAGACAACGGGAACTCGATCTCGGAAGATCGACTGGCTGATATCCGCCGCAATCTGTCTTTTGTCGGGGACTCGGCATCGGAGAGCATCGGCCTGCGCAACGTGTATACACGGCTTCATTTTTTCTATGGAAAAGGCTTTACCATGCAAATTGAAAATAATGTGGAAGCTGGTGTCAAAATTACCTTAACCATAGTGAAGGAGGCGTAACGTATGTACAAACTTCTGATTGTTGATGACGAGCCACTAATTATGGAGGGAATCAAGCGAACGCTGGACTGGGAGATGCTCGGCTTCAGACAGATCGAGACCAGCGAAACCTACGGAGATGCGCTAACGAAGGCCGTGGAGTTTTGGCCTGACCTGGCGATTTTTGACGTCTGCATTGGCAAAGAGCGCGGCTATAACGCCATTCACAAGCTTAATGAGCTTGGACTCCCGACTACCTATATTATGATGAGCGGTTATGGTGAGTTCGAGTACGCCTTGGAGGCCATTCATTGTGGGGTTAAGGATTATCTACTCAAGCCGATTGAGCGTACAAAGCTTCAAGCTCTGATTGAGCGAGTTATCGTCGAAAATTTGAACGGTACGCTGGAGGGAAGAACTCTGAGCCACCGTGACATAGACCCTGTATTGAAGGTGCGCTACGACAGCCTATCCAAGTTAACCAACCGTATTTTGCTGATGGTTAAGGCTGAATATGACCAAAATCTCAATCTCAAAATGTTGGCCAGCCGTTTTCGCATGAACGGAACCTATCTTGGACAGTTGTTTCTGAAGGAAACCAAGATGAAATTTTCGGAGTACCTTATGGCTTACCGGATGTTATGTGCGCGAGATCGTATTCAGGCTACAAACGAGAAGATATCGACGATTGCGCTCTCCGTCGGCTACGCCAATCTAAACTACTTTTACACGCATTTTCAAGCCTACTTCAGCAAATCGCCTTCCGATCTGCGGAGAAAGGAGTAGTGCAGAAATGATATATTCATGTATCGGAAACATGTTTATCAAGGCAGTCCTGATTACAGCGATGTTGACACTGCCTCTGTCCGGCTGTATCTCAAAATCAAGCACGAACGAGGAACCTGACAAAAGGATAAGCACAGTGAATCTGATTTATTATACGTTAGGCAATTCTGACCCGGATCTGAAGATGGTGAACGATAAAATCAATGAAGTGTTGGCTCGAAAAATCGGAATCACGATTACATATATCAAGATTGGTTGGCAGGAGTACAATGACCGGATCAATACGCTAATTTCGACAGGGACTCCTTTTGACATCGCTTTTACCACGGATTACTCAAGCTATGTTCAGCGCGGAGCATGGCTCAGACTGGACAGCTATTTATCCAGCTTCGGCAAGGAGATGTACGACGCGATCGACCCCGTATTATGGCAGGGCGTTCGCATGGAAGACGGCGGCATCTACGGCGTGCCCACGAATAAGGAGCTTGCGGTCCGCATGCAATGGATGTATCCGGAGACGCTTGTCCAAAAGTATGACATCGACATTACGAAGTACAACACCCTGGAGTCTCTGGATCCGCTGTTCCAAATGATCAAGGAAAAGGAACCCTCCTATCAGTTGATGGAGATGGACAAGGACTCCCAGAACTTCTTTGCCATGTACGGTTACGAATATGTACTGGACAAACCGCTACCGCTCATGGTGCGTTCTCTGGATCCGGACGCGCATGTGATCAATATATTTGAGACCAAGGAAGCAAGGCAGGTGCTGGATACACTCCGCAGCTATTACATCAAGGGTTACATTAATGAGGACGCCGCACTGCGGGAGAGCCAGAATCTCAAACGTGAAGAACGGGTTTTCTGGAAATCTGCGGGAGGAGGACCCCTTTCGGAAAATAGCTGGAGCAAGGATCGCGGCTACAAGGTTGTTGCTTATCCCGTGACGCTGCCATTGATCACGACGGAATCCGTTCGCGGCGGGATTATGGCGATAAACGCAAAGTCTGCGCACCCTGTTGAAAGCGTAAAGTTTTTGAATCTGCTCAACACGGACCCGGAGATCCGCAATCTGTTTAATTACGGTATTGAAGGTGTTCATTATACGTTGGACAAGAACGGACAGGTGCTGCTGAAATCTTCCGGAGAGAGCGGCGATGATACGGTGACAGGAGTCGACTATGAAGGTGTACAGTATACGCAAGGAAACTGGTTCATTCTCAAAACGATCGGCGGAAAATATCCCGATCCGTTGGATAAGTGGGATCAGTACCGAGCAGCAAACGCCGAATACGTTAAATCGAATTTGCTCGGATTTACGCCAAATTTAACGAATATGTCCATTCAGGTCAACCTCATAAAAATGGTTTGGGAAAAATACTATCCGAGCCTGATGACAGGCAGTGTGGATGTGGACAGGGTACTGCCCAAATTCAACGAGGAGCTGAAGCAGGCGGGTCTGGACGAGGTGCGGGAGGAAATACAACGGCAGCTCGACGCTTGGCGCATTGACCATCCATAAAGGGGTTAACGAATTCCCGAAAGTATTCCTAATTTCAGTAATCTCTAATAACCGGTTGCGCCTTCCTTTTAAACTGGATGGCACAGCCGGTTCGTCAATAGGTGGAATACGATACGGTTCTCCTATATTGTCTTTTAGAAGTGTAAGGTTTAGATGAGCTTAGACAATTCCTTTGTCCATCGCTTTGCTGATCAGTGTAGCAAACAAACTGTTGGACCAGGCGAACCATTCACGTGAAAAATCGGAGGGATCATCCGGGTGAAAGCCTTCGTGCATATATCCGGTATCCGCATCGGTCCGAACAAGCATATCAATTAATTCTTTGACCTCCTCATCGTTATCTGCTGTCAGCGCCTGCATGGACAATGCCATATGCCACACATAACCTCCCGGGGTATGCGGACTACCGATGCCTCTGGCATGTTTACCCCTCGAAATAGAACGGGTTATCGAAGCTTAGGGCAAAGCGGCGGGTGTTCTGATAAATTTCATCCTCCACACCCACATAACCAATATAAGGAATAGATATCAGTCCTGGTGTGCCGGCATCGTCCATCAGAGAATAATTACCGTATCCATCCGTTTCGTAGGCGTAAATTCGGCCGTATTTTGGATGATTCACAATTCCATAGATTCGGATGCCGAAGTCGATCTCCTTGCGCAGCTTTGCTGCCCGGGCCGCCAGTCTTTCGTCCCTATAGATTACGCTTGCGATCTCGCGAATGTAGTCCAGAATCACTACAGCGAACATATTGGACGGAATATTGTAGCCGAACTCACAGCTGTCATCGCTCGGACGGAAGCCCGACCAGCTCATACCGGTGTAATTGACAGGCATGCCGCGTCCGTTATTGTGTAAAGTCTCCGTATCCTGAAGCGTCTCCCGGATGAAATGGTACGGAGATTTCTCCCCGTGGTACTGCTCCGTTTCGATAACGTTCACGATGGAGGTCAGCGCCTGGAAGCAGGCAGTATCAAAGATATCAGTCTGCTCCGCTTCCTTCCAGTACATATAAGCCAGCTGTACAACGAAGCAGAGGGAGTCCAGCTCGTATTTGCGCTCCCACATCCACGGGTTTAGATTGCAGTCATCCGTAGCCCGGTAATGTTTGTCACTTGCCGTTTCGTTGAAGGCATTGGTGTACGGATCAATATTGACATAGAACATCTGACGGGCGATCAGGCCGCGGAGAATCCGCTGCAGCGCAGGGTCATTTTTGGCAAAAGGGATATAATGGCGCACTTGCTCCGTAGAATCCCGCAGCCACATTGCCGGGATATCCCCGGTAAATACAAAGGTGGTACCGTCTTCAAGCAGCTTGGTTGTTGTCTCCAGCGTATTCGGAAAGCAGTTGCGGAATAGTTGCTGCAATTTCGGATGATGCGCGAGCCGTTCATCGGCTTCAGTAAGATACGTAGTTATGGAAGCTGGCATGTTCATAGTCTAACTCTCCTCTAAAGTTAAGATTATAGATTGTACTATCGCAGAACAAAATCTTAATTTGGTTGCCATTCGTAGCAAATGTTTGCATACCTTCCCAATGAACACAATATGTCACTTATGAAGTGGGATAAGAGGTTCATAAGTGACATATTTGCAGCGATGCTTCGATTGAAAATATTCACTTCAAGGCAGGGCGGAAAATACCACAGCAACGCGGTTTTACACTCTCTTAACATGACAATGCAGAACCTACATATTTACGGTGTCAACATTGTTTCACTACACTTCGAATTGTAAGCGTTCGCAAGATTGGATGAGCAAGAATGCGAATCAGCTACATGATTTCATGTAACGAAAAACAACTTAGAGAGGAGTGGGAGAATGAAGGGGAGTTATGCTGATGTATCCGTAAATCCTTCAATAAAGAACAAATCCCTTGGCAAAAGAATCTGGAAAAATTGGGAACTCTATCTGTTCATGCTTCCCGCGTTATTGTATTTCCTCGTTTTTCATTACGGTCCGATGTACGGTATTCAGATTGCTTTTAAGAATTTCGTACCTTCGAAAGGAATTACGGGCAGCGAATGGGTCGGTTTTGACCATTTTGAACGGTTCTTCAATTCCTATTTTTTCTGGGATCTGCTATGGAACACGTTCAGCATCAGCTTCTATGAACTTGCTATCGGTTTTCCGCTTCCGATCATTCTGGCGCTGGCTTTCAATGAAGTCCGCAACGGCCCGTTCAAGAAATCGGTTCAGACAGTAACTTATGCGCCGCATTTCATTTCTGTAGTTGTTATGGCAGGGATGATCATTACTTTTTTATCACCCTCGAGTGGAATGATTGTCCGGTTCATCGAGTTCCTGGGCCTACAACCAGCGGCGTTTCTGACTGATCCGGCCTGGTTTAAGACAGTATATGTCTTCTCGGGCGTCTGGCAGAGCACCGGGTGGGGAACTATTATTTATCTCGCGGCTCTGTCAGGCGTAGATCCCCAGCTGCATGAAGCGGCCATTATGGATGGAGCAAGCCGGTTTAAACGGATGCTGCATATCAATCTACCGACGATCGTGCCCACCATAACGATCATGCTAATCTTGAATATGGGTAATATACTGGGCCTTGGCTTCGAGAAGATTCTGCTGCTGCAGAATTCGCTCAATATGGAGGCTTCCGATGTAATTTCCACCTATGTATACCGCGCGGGCCTTGTGAACGCCCAGTACAGCTTCTCAACAGCTGTAGGATTGTTCAACTCGGTAGTCAACGTTATTTTGCTTGTTACTGTCAACCAGATCGCCAAACGCACCAGTGAGAATAGCCTCTGGTAGAAAGGAGTTGAAGTCAGTGGTTACTGCCATGAAAGAATCCAGGGGGGACAAGCTGTTCCTGATTAGCACCTATATCTATTTGGGCCTTGCACTGCTGGTAGTTCTCTATCCTCTAATCTATATTCTCAGCGCTTCAATCAGTTCACCGCAGGACGTCAATTCGGGAGCTATGTGGCTATTTCCGAAGAATGTGACACTGGACGGCTACAAGCTTGTATTTGAGAACCCTAAGATATGGAATGGTTACTGGAACACGATCATTTACACTGTAGTGGGGACTCTGGTCAATCTCGCCGTTACTCTGCCGGCCTCGTATGCCCTAAGCAGATCTGATTTTGTCGGTCGCCAGTTGTTTATGGGCCTCATTCTGTTCACGATGTTCTTCAGCGGCGGAATCGTGCCGACGTATCTCCTGGTCAAGAATCTTGGCCTCATTAACAGTATGTGGGCATTGATCCTGCCAGTGGCCGCTTCGGTTTGGAATATTGTCGTAGCCCGCACCTTTTTTCAGACGACCATCCCAAAAGAACTGCAGGAAGCGGCGCATATTGACGGTTGCACGAATCTAAAGCTGTTTATACGCATTATTCTGCCGCTTTCGGCACCAATTGTAGCCGTTATGGCCCTGTTCTATGGAGTAAGCCATTGGAACAGCTACTTCCCGTCCCTGATCTATTTGAATGATGAAGCCAAGTATCCGCTGCAGATGGTTCTGCGTCAGATCCTTGTCCTTCAGGAAATGTCGGCCGAAACCACGGGCGCTTCGATTAATGGTGAGGTGGCGACCGCTATGAATAATAAGGCAGAAACGGCATCATTGATCAAATATGGAGTCATAGTTGTCTCCACATTGCCCATCGTTGCAGTCTATCCGTTCCTGCAGCGTTACTTTGTCCAGGGGGTCATGATTGGCTCTGTTAAAGGCTAAACGATTAGAATGTTTATATAACAAGGGAGGAATTATTCATGCAGATTACACGCAAACCATGGAAGCTTCTGCTCTCTTCGGCTCTAGTTCTTACACTGCTGGCAGGCTGCAGCAATTCAAATGAAGGTGCAGCGAATAACAGTACCGGGGAGGTCGCTATCAATAAAGAAGGCTTCCCCATTGTCAATGAATCCGTAACTTTGACGCTTATGGCGCCAGATGTAGGAATTCAGAACTGGGAGAAGATGGCGGTGCTCCAGCAGATGCAGGAGAAGACCGGCATTAAGCTGGAATACAAGAATGCACCGAAGGACAGCTTCGAGACCAAGAAGAATTTGGTGCTCGCCAGCGGGGATTACCCGGATATTCTTTATGCTGCCGGTCTAACGACCGCAGAGCAGATGAATTATGGAGAGCAGGGTATCATCATACCCCTGGAGGATCTGATTGAAGAATACGCTCCCAATTTCAAGTCACTGCTGGAGGAGAATCCGGACGTCCGTAAATCAATTACAGCACCGGACGGGCATATCTATTCCTTGCCGGTAGTAGAACTTAGCCAGCACTGGTACCGCAATCCGATGTGGTATAACGGGGACTTCCTGAAGGCGCTGAATATCGACAAGCTTCCCGAAACGACGGAAGAGCTGTATACCTACCTGAAACGTGTGAAGGAGGAAGATCCAAACGGCAATGGCAAAGCCGATGAAATTCCGATTTCCTCAGTGACAACACCCGCTGCGAACCTCCGCGATATCCGTACCTGGCTGCTTGGCGCCTTCGGTATTTATGAAGAAGAAATTTACGTGGACGATGCGGACAAGGTGCATTATACACCGCTTGAAGAAGGTTATAAGGAATATTTGACCTATATGAACCGCCTGTGGTCCGAAGACCTGTTGGATCACGAGAGCTTCTCGCAGACGGCAGAGCAGAAGAAGGCCAAAACGCAGAATAATCAAGTTGCCCTCTTTTCAGACTGGCATGCCTACATGTCCAAGGGCGGAGAGCCTTCGACGGCAGATCCGATGTTTGCGCCCGTCCGCAGTGAATCCATTGCTGCTCCTGCGATTGCAAAGAACAGAGGAATCACAACTGGCGCATTTGCCATCACGGAAAGTAATCCCGCTCCGGAAGCGTCTATGCGCTGGGTGGATTATCTCTATTCTTATGAAGGGGCGATGTTCTTCAATAAAGGGCCTGAGGGCATTCTCTGGGAATACACCGACAAAGAGAATCGGGTCAAGAAGTACTTGCCTGTACCTGACGGCAAGGAAATGGAAGATTACCGGGCAACTCTGACGCCCAACTACGGCATTCCCGCTCCAACCCTGTCCATGGATGATATTAGTAAGGGGCTGAAGACAGACTTTGACCTCTGGGTAGAGCAGGAAACCCAGCAGAAGCTTCTCGATAAAGGCGCACGAATTCCATACCCGACCTTGTTCTTCACCGTGGAAGAGCAGACCGAAATCAGCAGCCTCAATTCTGATTTGAGAACATATGTGAATCAGATGGAAGCGAAGTTCATCACTGGTGCCGAGCCGCTTACGGGTTGGGATAATTATGTGGCGACCGTCAAGAAAATGGGCGGTGAGCGTGTAGCTGAAATCAACCAGGCTGCATATGATCGGTGGAAATCCAACTAATCAGGCCAATGTGGTTCCGTGGAGACTTCCGGCAGAGTATCCCGATTTCTTTTAAACCCTATGAAGTCCAGAAGATCAAACTATACCATGAACATGAATTGCAGGAGGGATAGATATGCAAATCACGAGACATCCGGATAATCCTATTGTTGTCCCGGGCGGATATGAATGGCGCAAGGTTACGGTTTTCAACCCTGCAGTCATCATTGATAACGGTAAATTTTATATGATTGAGCGCACCGCAGGTTCCCTAACGCCATGTAAGAATTACCTGGGTCTGCTTGAGAGCGAAGATGGTGTGAAATTTACCCATGTGAGAGATGAACCGATTGTGACGCCTGATATGCTGGGATTCCCTTATGGCAGTGTGCAGGATCCGCGGATTGTCAAAATTGACGGGACCTTCTACCTGAATTACGCTCTGCGGCCCTGTGCTATGAGCTATTATCCTACTGGGGCAGGGGTTCCCTTGCGCTCCATTCCGGAATATCCCGACGGGTGGGGGGAAGAAGAGGGGCATTGGTTGACCCGGTCCTCCATTCTGAAATCGGATAATCTGTTGGATTGGGAGTTTGTGTCGGACACGACACCACTTGATATCAATGACAGGGACAACATTCTGTTCCCCGAGAAGATAGGCGGCAAATTCGTGCTGCTGCGCCGCCCCGAGGAATACGTGGGAGAAGACTATGGAACGGATAATGCGGCTATGTGGATTACCTACTCCGAGGATCTTGTGAACTGGGAAGAGCCCAAGCTTCTCGCCACCGCCGGAAGCCTGTCCTGGGAATCGCGGAAAATCGGAGGTTCTACGCCACCGATACGTACGGACAAGGGCTGGCTGGTGCTCTATCACGGTGTTGATGAGGATATTGTCTACCGTGTGGGAGCAATGCTGCTGGATTTGGAGCAGCCGGAGAAAATCATTGCCCGGACAGCTAATTTTATTATGGAGCCGGAGACGTACTATGAGAAATTCGGGTTCCAGATTCCGAATGTCATCTTCCCGACCGGAAATGTGGTCAAAGACGGACTGCTCTATATCTATTACGGGGTAACGGATACAGCGATTGCGCTCGCAACTGTTCCTTTGGATGAGCTGGTGGAATATATTCTCCAGGAAGCTCAGTAGCAAAACAACCCACAAAGTGAAAGTTTAGCTTTTCTGAAAGGGCGGAAGGTCCGCCAAGTTAACCGGTCTTTTCGCAGCAGCCCCCTTCAAGGCATGTTCCTTGCGGTACTGCCCCGGCGTCAGACCGGTTTCTTTTTTGAACTTGCGAATGAAATTAGGTGCATCCAAATAACCGACCTGCTCAATAATTTCTTTGAGCGGTGCACTAGTGCTCTGTAGCAGCCGGATGACCTCATCCATACGCCGCTGCCAGATATATTGTGAGAAATTGCTGCCGGTCTTATCTTTGAAACTACGGCTTAAATAAGAGGTTGAGATGGCAAATTTAAGCGCCACATGCTCCAGGCTGAGGGTGTAGTCTGCGAACTGCTTGTCCACGTAAGCCAGAATATCATCCATTAATGAAGGCTCGCTTGTCTCTGTATTCTGTTCGACCTGCGCGCAAATAGCAGAGGCCAAAGAGAGCAGACGGTTCTCAAGTTCTTCGAGGGTTTCAAAGGAGGTTAATTCCGACATATTGGCGAACACTTCATGCATGCCAAACTCGGAGGCTGTGCGCAGAAAAGCGTTCAGCAAATCGAAGCAGATGCAGCGCAGCAGATGAACCTGCAGCGGCTCGTCTTTGATTTTATCAATGGTATCAGCAATTATCTGGGCAGCTACCGATTCATTGCCCTGCTTCAGGCTCTGCTCCAGCTTCAGCATGGATTTACGCGGAATCCAGAAACTTTGGGCAGCGGAAGGGACTAGCTCTATGAGCTGCTCAAAGTAGGATACCTGCCCGCTGCGCCGGATCATCCGGTGCTCCAAAGCTGCAGCGGCTTCAATGAAGGATTGATTAAGGAGAGCCAGATCCTGGTAGGCCATGCCAACACCAATACTCAGAGACAGCTGCGAGTGCTTGCGAATTACCTCTAGAATGGCTTGAATAACCTGCTCCATACGGCTTTGAACCGGTATGTCCGCATCGTCAGGAAGTGAAATAATCAGGGCAAACTGGTCCTTGACCGAGAATTCCACACCGAAGATCTGTGCATCGGGACCAGGCAGACATACATTGCTCAGTATTTCCTGCAACAGATGGCGTTCCTGCCAGGACTTGTCGCCTGGCACAGTTTCATCCCAGGACAGGATCGCCGAGAAATAGAGGCCTTTTCCCTGAGGATGCTTGAAGCCTGCGCTGAGAATCATCTGCTCAATTTCAGGATCATCCGGCTTGCCATGCTTGAGCAGCAGCAGCATGCACTGATTGCGGACGAAGGGTTCCTGAAGATCAATTCTGGCACTGTAATCGTGGAGAGTCTGCCGAATCCATTCCCATTCATTGCGGAGCTTGGGGGCATCATGGCCGCTTCCTCTCAGCTTCGCAAATTCCATTAGATCCCTAATTGGATGGTACTGCCGTTTGGCCAGCAGCAGTGCGGCAGCTATGCCGGTAATGACTGTTATACAGAAGACGATCAGAATCAGGGTCTGGACATGGGCGACACGACTGAAGAACTGGAAGCTTGGCATCGTTGTCACGTAGGTCCAGCCATTTTCTTCAGATTGTACGGAAACGACGGAGTATGGTTCCCCGTCCAGCTCCAGATTATGAATACCAGGCTCAAGTGCGGATAAATTTTTAAGTTCGTCCCGGGGAAGGCTGACGCCATGGTTGTTCGCCGTCAACACCTCTCCGGAGGGACCAAAAATATAGCTGCTACCGGAGAAATCACTCAAAATCGAATCCATGACCCCGGTAAGATTGGATTCTTTCATTAAATAGAGAACGGTTCCGTACGGAAACGGGTCATTCGGTTTGATGGGTACAAGCATGACGAGCATCGGATCCATGCGGGAATTGACCGTCACATTCTCGGCGGGACGTACCATAGGCTTCCGGGTTTCATTCAAATCCCGTCGCAATTCTTCCGAGGTCCAGCGCTCGAACTGATAGAAGGAATCAAAGGTGACATGAAGATCAGCCAGACCGCGGTATGAATAGATGTTGGAATCGCCATGAAAATAGAGAAGCAGATCCTCTGCTATGTTACTGCTGGCCTTGTAATTCGCCAGCGTCTGAATCGCCTCCAGGCTGTAGTAAGGATGCCGTACCATATAGGGGGTCAAATGCCTGTCATAGGCGATTCTCCCCGCTATTTCCTGGAGCTCTTTCATACGGGTATCTATGGTGCTCTTCACCTGATTGAGCTGATTGACATTGGATTGTTCAATTTCGACACGCAGGCCCTTGACAGCGTTCTCATAAACGAAAATGGTTACACCAGTTAGAGGAATAAGAAATATTAGGATGTAGGAAAATGCATATTTCAGCAGAAGCTTTGATTTGAAATGATTCCAGCTGAGCCGGAACTTATTGAGCAAGGATGGCTTGAGTGCCGGATTTGCCATAAAGCAGTCCCTCCAGAGTTAAATATTCGGATTATAAATCACTGTTCTCTTCTAGATTACACCTGTGCTAATATAAACATTATAACATTATAATCTTTAAAGTGGAGCAGCTCACCAAGTTTATTATTAAATTTAGGGATGTATTGCTTTCATGACATTAATCATTTTTTGAATTTTTCCTGTATACCGGGGTTGAAGAAGGAGATGGGAAGAGTGGGCACAGAGAATGTGCTGCGCAATTTGCAGCTTATGGATGGGCGAATCATGGATATAGCCATTCAGGATGGGATTATCACCGCCATTACACCGGCAGCTCAGGCGGAAGGAGAGAGCGGGCTAGACTGTTCCGGGTTATATGTGTCCAGCGGATGGATTGATCTGCATGTGCATGCCGTACCAGAGCTTGATCCCTATGGCGATGATATCGACGAAATTGGTGTAAAGCAGGGTGTAACGACGCTGGTGGATGCCGGAAGCTGTGGTGCAGACCGAATTGGAGCTTTGTATACCGCGAGTCTGAAGGCTGATACCCGAGTGTTTGCTCTGTTGAATATTTCAAGAATCGGGCTCGAACGGACAGATGAACTGTCTCAGCTAGAATGGATTGACCGGGACAAGGTTCTGGAGGCGGCAGCGACCTATCCGGAATTCATCGTCGGTCTGAAAGCCCGTATCAGCCAGAGTGTTGTCAAAGACAGCGGTATACAGCCGCTCAAGCTGGCACGCACACTGTCGGAAGAAACGAAGCTTCCGCTCATGGTGCATATCGGCTCCGCTCCGCCAACGATATCCGAGGTTTTGGAGCTGCTGCAACCGGGCGATGTAATTACCCATTACCTTAACGGCAAGTCCAACAATCTGTTCCACGCGGACGGAACACCCCTGCAAGGGTTACTGGATGCAGCTGCCCAAGGAGTTCATCTGGATGTGGGGCATGGCACGGCGAGCTTCTCCTTCCAGATTGCAGAACAGGCCAAGGCGGCAGGCATTGCGTTGAATACCATCAGCACGGATATCTACCGGGGCAACCGTCTGAACGGACCGGTGTACAGTATGTCAAATGTGCTGACAAAATTTTTGATTCTCGGCTACAGCCTGGAAGAGGTCATCCAAGCTGTCACAGTCAGCGCAGCGGAGTGGCTCGGCAAACCGGAGCTCGGACAGATAAAGGTGGGACAGCAAGCCAACCTGACTTTGTTTGCACTGGAAGCAGGTGAGAAGCTGCTTAAGGACTCGGAAGGCGATGTTCGGGTCGCGCAGTACTATATTGAGGCTAAAGGAGTTTTTACTAATGGGTCATTCATTACAGGCTAGATATGGATTGAAACGTGTTATTAATGCCAGTGGAAGAATGAGCATCCTTGGTGTTTCCGCACCAACAGATTCGGTCATGGAGGCGATGAAGCAGGGCGGACAGCAGTACGTGGAAATTGCGGATCTTGTGGACAAATCTGGAGAATATATTGCACGCCAGCTTGGTTCGGAAGGGGCGGTTGTCGTGAACTCAGCATCCAGCGGCATTGCACTGTCTGTGGCAGCCTTTGTAACTTCCGGAGATCCGCGACTCAGCCTTCGGCTGCATCAGGAGCCAGTACTGAAGAATGAGATTATTATGCTGAAGGGCCATAACGTGCAGTATGGAGCGCCAGTTGAAACCATGGTATTCCTTGGCGGAGGGAGGGTGGTAGAAGCTGGATATGCCAATGAAGGTCGCAAAGAGCATATTGAACAGGCGATTGGTGAACGCACCGCAGCCATCCTTTATGTCAAATCCCATCACGCCGTCCAGAAGAACATGATTTCTGTAGAGGAGGCGTGGGAGGTTGCTGTGCGCAGAGGGGTGCCACTGATCGTCGATGCGGCAGCGGAAGAGGATCTGCGCAAATATGTCCAGTATTCGGATCTGGCGATTTACAGCGGGTCAAAAGCTATTGAAGGCCCTACCTCCGGCATCGTCGCTGGCAAAATGAAATATGTCGAGTGGCTAAAGGTACAGCTGCACGGGATCGGCCGCAGCATGAAGGTCGGCAAAGAAACCACCTTCGGGCTACTTCAGGCTTTGGAGGAATACCAGGACAAAGCCGACAACAGCGACCGGGAGAGGCAGGCGCTGGAGGCTCTTCAGCCGCTTGCCGGGCTTCCTGGAGTTTCGATCAACATCGTGCAGGATGAAGCGGGCAGAGCGATTTTCCGTGGGCGCATCCAGATTGATTCCTCTGTTGCAGGAGTGGATGCGAGGCATGTCAATGATCGGCTGCGTGAAGGCGTAATTGCGGTATATACCAGGGACTATGGGGTTAAGCAGGGGTATTTCGATATTGATCCAAGGTCGCTTCAAGGAGATGATCTTCAGGTCATCGTCAGCAGAATACATGAAATTGTGGGGGGAAACAAGAATGAGTAATATTCAGCAGCGTCTATATAAGAACAGAGCCGCACTTAATGTACTGGCTGGCAGTATCGGGAACGCGAAGGAAGTGTACGAGGCTGCGGAAGGATATGTTTTGGTAGGCGTGCTCTCCAAGAATTACGCGACGGCATCGGAAGCAGCAGCCGCGATGATCCAATACGGTCAGACGATTGAAGACGCTGTATCTATCGGATTGGGTGCCGGAGACAATCGACAGGCCGCGGTGGTGGCGGAGATTGCCACAAGCTATCCGGGGAGCCATATCAATCAGGTGTTTCCAGCAGTGGGGGCAACCCGCGCCAATCTGGGCGCCAAGGACAGCTGGATTAACAGTTTGGTCTCTCCTTCCGGACAGCCAGGTTACGTAAATATTTCAACCGGCCCTGTCAGTTCAGGTACCACTCCGCATGCTATTATTCCGGTTCATGCCGCCATCGCGCTGGTTCGTGACATGGGCGGCAATGCGCTGAAATATTATCCCATGCAGGGGTTGAAACTGGAGGAGGAGTACCGTGCAGTTGCCAAGGCCTGCGGGGAAGCCGGGTTTGCTCTGGAGCCTACGGGCGGAATCGATCTGGATAACTTCGGACCCATTTTGGAGATTGCACTTCAAGCTGGGGTACCCCAGGTTATCCCACATGTGTATTCATCTATTATTGATCCGCAGACAGGAAGTACGAACGTCCAGGATGTCGTCAGACTGCTTGAAACGATGAAATCGCTGGTGGACCGGTATGCCTAGGATTGCGGCTTTTGGTGAAGTAATGATGCGGCTGCAGGTCCCGGGCCATGAAACGCTGGTTCAGAGCAACAGGCTGGAGTATTCTTTTTCCGGCAGCGGGGTTAATGTAACGGCAGCACTGGCTGGGTACGGCCATAACGGTGCTCTTATTACCACCTTGCCGGAAACACCGGTAGGCGAAGCGGCAATTGCTTATCTGCGCAAACTTGGGGTGGATACTTCACTAATTAGCCGCGGAGGCAAACAGCTGGGGATGTACTTTCTGGAGAATGGCTTTGGAGCCCGCCCCGGCAGAGTCACTTACACAGATCGACTGGGCAGCAGCTTCAATACCGCGGAGGCGGGCAATTACGATATGGTTGCTCTTGCCTCCCGGATCGACGTTCTTCATTTATGCGGTATTACGCTGGCTATGAATGAAGGTGTACGCAAGCAAATGAAACGGCTTGCTGCGGAAGTGAAGAGTGCCGGGGGCAAAGTTGTTTTTGACTGCAATTACCGTCCTGCGTTATGGGGAGTGGATGGCTATACCAAGGCCCGCCCGCATTATGAGGAACTGCTGGAGCTGACGGACCTGGTGCTGATGAATGAGAAGGACGCACAGTATATCCTTGGCTTTGGAACCGGAGAATATGATAGAATGACACAGTTGAAGCAAGCGATTCCCGAAGTGGTGGAGCGCTTCGGAATTGGAACGGCAGCGGGAACCCACCGTGAGATTAACGCTGACCATACGCATTCCCTTACAGGATATATCTATCATCAAGGTACGTTTCTGTTTTCTCGCAAGCTGACTTTCCCGGTGTATGACCGGATCGGTGCTGGCGATGCTTTTGCCAGCGCCGTCATTCATGGGGAATTGCAGCAATATCCGCAGCAGCAGACGGTTAATATGGCAGCGGCAGCAGCGATGCTGGCCCATACCACTCAAGGTGATACAGCGCTTTTTACCGAGAGTGAGGTGCTCCGGGCGCTGTCGGACCATACCTTAGATGTTGAAAGGTAGTGAACAACGAGTGTCTTTGAAACGAAAGCAAGGTCCTTTATATCAGCAAATCCAGAAAATTCTCAAAGACCGGATTTTGCATGGCGTGTATCCTTTAGGGAGCATCATCCCCTCCGAACCGCAGCTGGAAAAGGAATTCGGTGTCAGTAAAATGACGGTCCGCGGCGCGGTTCAAGAGCTGTCCCAAGAAGGTTATGTGCAGAAGAAAAGCGGTATCGGAACGATTGTCATGCGCAATACCTCCCATCAGAAGCTCTCTAAGGGCAAACGGTTTACGGAGCTGCTCGTAGAAGAGGGCCACAAGCTGGAAAAGAAACAGCTGAAATCCCGGTTAATTGCGAATGATGCCGGAACGGAGGAATATGACCGCTACGGGCCGTATTGTCAGCGAATTGAACGGCTCTATATTTTGAATGGACAGCCTTATATTCATCTGATACACTTCTTGGCTGCAGCTGCATTGCCCGGTGGAGGCACGGCAGAAATGGTCACAAACATTCAGTCGCTGTATGACTCACTGGAGGAGAACGACATTGCGCTGGAAAACTTCAGAGACCGTTTCTTTGTAGAGACGGCACCTCCTGAGGTGTGTCAGTTGCTGGAGATCCCACCAGGGACGCATGTGCTCAAGCGCCTGCGTAACTCTTTCGACGGGGAAGGTAGACTCATTGAGCACAGTATTGGCTGCTATAACACAGAGCTTCATCATTATCTGGTCAATTACGACACTTGAAGTCTCTTAAGCGGTAACCGGAAAGTTCGTAAGCAGCCGTGTGGTTGAGGGATGGCTTGTGAGCGGGGCGTTGCAAACGGCTTAGAACTTAGGGAAATTAAGGGTGGTCTGAATTGAGGCTCACACCAGAAGTAAACCACGGAATACCGTGGTTTTTTTGTTTTGTCGGTAAAAGCTCTTGTTCCGTAATACGGTTTGATATGAACATGTTTGGTGCTCTTTAGATTAAAAAATCATCAAGAAAACAAAAAAACTATTCCTGTGATAACCGAAAGAGCCACTAAAGTAATATTCTACGTAACACAAATACGAGATCCTCTTAAATATTTTTTTAGATGCATATGTGAATGAATCGCATTTTCTTTGAAAAATAGATGCACTAAATCCACAATTTACAAATTCACTAGAAACTTTTCCCTGAAACTAGCGTCTAATACTATGACTTTTTGAGAGTGTAAACATTACTTGGGAGCAGAAGGAGCCAAAGACAAAGCATGAATCTGAAGAAGAAATTGTCCATTTTTACCGCTTTAGCCGTTTTACAAGCATTTGCAGTCGGTTCAGTGAATGCGCAGTCAGCACCGCAAGATGATACAACGTCAGTAAATACAGCAAAAGTAGAATCGGTTGAGGTACTGAAGAAAGAGCAACCCATTGCAGAGAGTGAAGTGAGAACGGGTAGCAGTAACGCTTCCACCAGTACTCCGTCTACTAAAGTAAAAGAAACGGGAACTTTGACAGGCACTGAGGCAACACCTAAAACAGATATCGAGAAACCCGGCATTGATGGGGGAGAGACGACTACAAACGAAACGAGTACGAAACCTGTAATTCAAGAGGGAACTCCTGAGGATATTGAAACGCCAGCAACGCCAGCTCAAATAGAGCAACCATCCATTGGTGATAATTCTACCGTAGCATCAGGCGGCAATCTGACGTTGTATATGAATAGCGACAAAATGGAGCAGGATGGGAATACGTATCTGGCTGGTCAGCCAATGACTGTAAAAAACGGTGTATCCTATGTTGCGATCCGTGCACTGGTAGACCGTGTGGGATACGGGGTCAAATACGATAACAAAACCAAAGAAACGATCATCATTAGTGGTGATAATGAGCTCCGATTCAAAACCAACAGCACGGTCTATACCGTAAATGGAGAGTCCAGAACGATGAAAGGCCCTGCTTATCAGCAAAAAAATACGTTCATGGTGCCGTTAACTTCCATTACTCAAGCTCTGAACATCACCTATAAAGTGAATCAGTCTGCTAAAACGGTTGTGTTGAATCTCAATACTAAACCCGTTGCAAGCTTTGTGATTTCCCAAAAGGAAATTTTTGCGGGCGATAAGGTGGACTATGTGACTTCTTCCAGTTCTCCAAATGGACTGGATATCTTAGACGAACGCTGGACAGGTCGTCAGGAATCGTTTGATCAAGCGGGTACATATACGATTTCATATCAAGTACAGGATTCCAACGGCCAATGGAGCGATCCCTATTCGATGACGATTCAAGTTTTGAGTCCTAATCTTCCTCCTGTAGCCATGTTCACCACAGACAAGGAACAATATAAAATGGGTGAAAAAATAACATACATCGACCAAAGTACAGATGATGAAAACAGTATTGAAAAAACGGTATGGGAAAACAATTCGCTGGCCTTCTTTGAACCCGGTCCAAAAACGGTGACACTCACCGTTACTGACAATCACGGCGCGACGAACACGTACTCCAAAGTTATAACCATAACCAATGAGACATTATATTCATTTTCCGATTTCAATTTACTCTTCACGCCGGTAGGACAGAAATTTACCTTTAACGGTGGCGAAGTAACTTCCATGGAAAAAGTGCCTTATACGTACACGGATGAGCCAAGTCTGCTGATCCGCAGTAACAGTCCTGAAACGGTGAATACGGAAGGCATCGTGTATAAAGAATCATCTTCGGGGCAGACCCGTTTCATGATTCACCACGTGAACAATACAGGAAAAAGAGTGAAAATGTATGTTATTGCAACAAATAACAACCCAAATCCGGCAGTATTCGAACAACAAAATATGGGCTTCGCTGGGCCTACACCGTATGCTACCGTAGCTGGGAAATTGTCGATTGATAAATGGTTCAAATCGATTCAGACCGGAGCCGATCAAAAGAAAGAGGTTATTCAACCTGGAGAAAGTAAACTGATTTTGACCGAACTAAATAAAACTCCGATGAAAGAAGGACAAGTGATCTCACTCTATTCGGATGCTTATAGTGATTATTCCCTGGACTATAACGTTATTCTGGTCGAAGAAAATAAAGATCCGTTCGAGGCTTTACCAATGCTGCCTGTGCTTGATCGTGATGGTGTGCACAACCGTGGAACGTACCCGAATGCGACTCGTATCATAACGTATGATCAGCAAGTGGGAGCCAAACCAGCTCGTCTGCCACTTGGTGACAATTCAAGCGATCCCAATCTGGTTGGAACAGATCCAATGGCTTACACAGACGCATCCAATGCGGGTAATTTCGGTGTATTGTACAAAATCACGCTGAATAATGTGGCTCCACGTACGTTAATCTCATTTAACCCTCGTGGAGGGAAGTACTCAGGAGTGGCTCTAGTGAACAATCAGGTTGTACCCATTGCCGATGGTAACGTAGCTGTAAGCAATTCAAGTGAACAAAGCGTTCTTTACCGCACAGGGGCATATGGAGAGAGCGTAACGATTCTTTTCTCTGCCGCGCCAGGAAGCAACCTGCCGGTTAGCTTACTCTTTACACCGCTCCCATCGGAGAAGTAATATAGTTGTCTCTCATAAGCTAGAGCGGAAAAAATGATTTGGCTGGCGTGTTAACTATCGAAAGAAGGACTCCATAAGGAGTCTTTTCTTTTCACTGGGAATATGGGGACATACGGAATGGATGCTGCTTAAAAAGCCATATGAGATGCTGCATACTGTGTTTTAGGTCAACTTGGCGAATACGAGCTTACGATTTAAGTCATTTTCTTATGTGAATATCCGATGTTCGGCACGTCATATGGCGTGTAGTGAGGCCGGTTAAGAGCACAAATTTTAGCCACTATAGAACCGCTTATTTCTACTGAGGAGGAATCAAATTCCGATGAATGTAGTCGTCAAGTTGATACGTGAATTCAAGGAGCGCGATACCCGGCGTTTGTTGAAAGATTATCGAGACAAAGTGGAGCTTATCAGGAAACGGAATTTGGAAGCTTGGGACGATCAGCGGCTGCAAGCGGAATCCCTTCGGCTGCAAGAAGAAGCAAGATCAGGCACGCATTTGGATGAGCTGCTTGTCGATGCTTATGCGTTAGTCTGCGAGGCTGCGAAGAGAAAACTCGGATTACAGCCTTACGATGTTCAGATCATGGCTGCTATCGCTTTGCACGAGAGATTTTTGATCGAGCAGCATACCGGTGAAGGAAAAACACTCTCTGCTGTTATGCCTGCTTATCTCAACGCGTTGACAGGCGAAGGCGTTCATGTGCTCACATTTAACGACTACTTGGCAAATCGAGATGCAGAGTGGATGGGTTCGATCTACCGTTTCCTCGGGTTAACGGTAAGCTCGGTTCAAGCGGGCATGAGCCTGTTCGAGAAACGGGAAGCTTACGCCAAGGATATAACCTATGTTACGGCTAAAGAAGCAGGGTTCGATTATTTGCGCGACACAATCGCATTCAATGAAGCTGATACCGTGCATCGTCCTTTCCATTACGTCGTCGTCGACGAAGCGGATTCACTGCTTCTTGACGAAGCACGGGTGCCATTAGTCATTAGTGGCGATTCGAGCGCTTCCAAGAGTGACGGCGTTCTTTTCGCAGAAGTGGCCCGGCAGCTGCAGCCAGCAGAGCATTACGATTTTGACGAGTTCCAGCGGAACGTTTACTTGAATGATGCGGGTGCTGCGAAAGCGGAGTTGCTGCTGGGATGCGGAAATTTGTACGATAGCCATAATAGTCATTTGTTAACGTCATTGAATTGTGCACTGCATGTGGAATCGTTATTAAAAAAAGACGTCGATTACATCGTCCGGGACGGTGAAATCGAGCTAATTGAAGAACATACCGGCCGTGTGGCCGAGAACAGGTATTTGCCGGACGGGCTGCAAGCTGCGCTTGTGGCGAAAGAAGGGTTGCAGTGGAAGGCCGGCGGGAGAATTCTCGGTACGATCACCATTCAACACTTCATTAGCCTGTATTCGGGAATTTGCGGAATGACGGCTACGGCGCACGCTTCAGCAATGGAATTCGAAGATATCTATGCGCTGCAGGTCGTGCAAATTCCGCCGAACCAGCCAAACATACGGATCGACCACCAGCACCGAATTTACACCCATAAAGAAGCCAAATTTAAGGCGCTTGTACAAGAAATCTCTTCCGTCCATAGGGTGGGACGCCCCATTCTTATTGGTACGTCAAGCGTCGAGGAGTCTGACATGCTGGCGGAGGCGCTGGCGGTTGCCGGCGTACCTTGCCAGGTTCTGAATGCGAAAAACGATGCGAAAGAAGCCGAAATCATCGCCAAAGCGGGAGAGATCGGCGCCGTAACGGTATCTACGAATATGGCAGGACGCGGCGTCGACATTCGTCTCGGCGGCGGCAACCCCGCGCAGGCAGAAGTGGTTGCCAAGCTGGGCGGATTATACGTGATAGGTACACATGTGAACGAAAGCATGCGGATTGATAACCAGTTGCGCGGGCGTTCCGGTCGCCAAGGTGACCCGGGAGCTTCCATATTTTATATAAGCCTGGAAGACGAGTTGATGCTTCGCTTCGGCATTCATAAACTGTTTCGCGCTTCCAGGCAGGACGAGGTTCTTGATGATCCGGCGCTCCGCAGCAAAATCGAGCATATTCAGCGCGTTATCATAGGTCAAAACTTCGATATTCAGCGGGAATTGAACTGTTATTCGGATATGGTGGAGGATCAGAGGCGAATCCTATACGAGGAGCGGCTCGGAATTTTGAAAGCCGAGAGGAAGATGAGTCCTTCAGAGCAGCGGGTACGGCTATTTTATATTGACGAATTCTGGGCTGACCATCTGGCTTACGTTTCATATATTCGAGAAAGCATTCATCTCGAGAGCATTACCAGTCGCAACCCAATCGATGAATTCCATGCGCAAATTACCCAAGCATTTGAGCAAATCCCGGCTAAAATAGATCATGAGTCGGCGAATATGCTTAGAAAACTTGGAGGTTCGAATGATCCGGCGAAATGGGAACAGTTCGGACTGAAGAGTCCTATTTCGACTCGGACTTATATGATCAACGATCAATACAGCCAAGATAAGCGTAGCTCATGGACCGGAACGACGGTATTTGCTTTTTGGGGACGCAAGATTTTGAAGTTGGTACTGTGGCCCGTATATAGGCTGTCAAAATATTGATGCAAAGTAGCCTTTTCAAAGATAATTGAAAAAAAACAGATCCAGGCGAGGAGACATTGAACTTGGAATGAGTGGATTCGAACAATTCGGGGCAGTACCAGCATAGCTGTCACCAGGGGCAAAGCAGATAGAAATGTTGCAGAATGGGTTTGCCAGCTTGTGCTGCACCACAACCATGATTGGGGGCATGTGAAGGATGCGGAATATTTACGATTCCGAGAACAGAGAAATAGGGCATAACGCTATTTGTCGGTACTTATTTTAGTTAACTAAGAAGGGCATTTAACAGTGGGATTTAGTGTAAATATCAGGTATGATATAGCTAAAAAATTATGGATGTGAAGGCGTCTATGGCTAAATATTATCAGCGTCAATGCGATCGGAAAATATCTGACAGATTAATGGAAAAGGGATACTTGATATCTAGATCTTCAAATGATGTACCCAGATACAGTATTCAAGCAATTAAAGATGATAACGCCTACCAAAATTCACCTCTACCTTATCAAATATATAAGATTGAAGCGTTCATTAATGATGAAGATAAACAAAAAGGGAAGCAACTTCTCCATTTTATAGTTGATCGACCCGACCGTGCCGCGCGGACTCCCACTCCACCGCTCGATGTGCGAGAATCACCCTATGGAGGGCCGTGCCGATGAGGGATGCTGCGGAGGGTCAGCAGAAGTACGGGCAGCAGGAGCACATCGAGACGCTGCCACTATTCTCCACCATGGACAAGGGCGGACGGATGACGGTGCTCAGGCCGGGACGTCGCGTCGGACGCGCGGCTCCGCTGCTGCCGTGGCTGCTTGCAGCCGCTGCACTGTGGGCGCTGACAGGCTCCGTGCCGTTCGGTGCCCTGCTCGGCCTTGCGCCGACAACGTCAATCAGCATGTTCCTCGGTCATCCGGTCACGGTGGGTATCGCCGTGGTGCTGCTATTCATCGCGATCGGTGCGACCGTCACACTGTACTCGCGAACGATCGAGCAGTTCGGACAGACCAGGGTCGCCGGCCTGTTCGCAACGCTCGCGGTCACAGGAGGGTTCGTCGCAGACGCGGGAGTCCTGCTGCTATGGATGATGACAAGTGATCCGTCGCGATCCTTCGACCTCGAGGCCATCGCGACGTCGCCGACGATCCCGCCAGAGCTTGGCGCCGTCGTCGGGGCCAGCTTCGCCCTCTGGGCCACCATCGCGCTCCTGCGGTTGCTCGGCTCAATCGCCCACGCCCGGCGGCGTCAGGCTGACATCGAGCGCCTCCGCATTGAGGGCTCGTTATTCACCGGGACGCTGACCGCCGTGAGATTCGAGAACAGCTGGCTCTACGATCTCCCGATGTTCACGGTCGAGGTAGGTTACATCGTCGACGGTGCTCCTCGTGTCGTCTCTGCACACATGCGCACCAGCGCCGACCGCGTCCCCGTCGTCGGCTCGCGCATGCACGTGCTGACCGATGATCGCGGAACCAGCTACATGGAGCTGGACCCGTCCAATGGAGCAGCAGGATTCGAGCCGGACGCGAGGAAGTACGCCGCATCGGACCAAGGATGAAACGTATACGGAGCTGCAGCATTTGACAAGGCAACATGAGTTCGTCACGGGAATCTTTATGCAGGAGAAGCTGAACAGTAGAGCTTTACTGAAGCAAGTGCTTTGAGTTTATGGCTATTTCGCCTACCCGGTTGCCCCTCAACTGTCAAAAGTTAAGTAGACGGCCGGGCGGTCAAGGGGAGCAAAATTTTTTTCCTTCGAAGGAGAAGAGCAGCAAACAGAAAAGAAAAATTGAAGTTTTTGTTATGTGTGATCACGATCGGGAGTTCAGTTCAATCGTCTCTCTTATTTATTTTTGTTTCAATTGTTTAAGCATGGCAGTCCAAATTCTTAGACCGGTCACCCATAGCGTCAGAGCAGAACTGAAACCGATGAAAGTAGATGTTGCAATCAGGGATACATTGTTAACAGTGGCGTTAATTGGTAAAAAGAAAGTAATAACGCCTAAAATACAGAGTGTTATACCTGTACCATAATAGAAATTTTCTCGAAACAATCGAGCTAAAGGAAAAAAGTGGATACCTACAATGATTGCCATGATAGGAAAAAAGACTTCAAAATAATTAATCATGTTACAAATTACACTTGCGATAAAGATAGCAAGGCCTTCCAGACCAAAGACCAAACCAAATTTTCGATTTATGTTTCTCCTCTGTTCTATCTCTTCTGGTGTAGCAGCATGGTTCATATTACGAGCTTTACCAAAAAGTGATATCGCTCCACTAAGTAAGATTAATGTCATAATACCTGAAAGAACAAGTGACCAAGGATCTCCAAGTCCATGTGAACCAATAATACCAATGGAAGCCCAAAGAGCCCCAAAAAAAGTCATGAACATCACACCATTTGCAGCACCAAAGACCGCGGCTTTCGGTAATTTTACTGAACTCATTATTTCCAGACTCCTTGATCGAATTTTATATTTCTAATTATCTAACCATCCTTCCTCCTTATTGTCTAGTTTTTTAATTGGTTCGGTTTCATTCTTTGACGAGAGGATATGGAACACGTTGTGTTAATCACTTTTTACCTATTTGCATTACGAGGAGAAAACGCCAAACTTTCGATAAACAGATTGAAGATAGCTCAAATTAAATGAAGATGATTTTCAGGAAATAGAAAACATAAAATTTGAAGTGCTCTTGTCAAACCGATTACTGAAAGGGACACGATTGAATTTATTCCTAGTATATGATGGACCAAATTCCTTTTACTAAAAAATAGGCAAAAAGTACACTTGGAAAGAACAGGGAAACCACTAATTCGTTCGAATTCTACTGCCCATTTCCGTCCCATTGTCTTCCTGGAAACAAGTGCAGGTTTTAGTAGTGGTGTAAAAAATAGCAGTCGAGTCCCCTGTGCTGCATGAGAAGAAGATGCAAAAGATTCATGGCCACTATACACATACTTTGGCCATCTTTAAAGGAAAAGGGGAGGGCATCTTCCTAATTCCGATTTAACGTGAGCGCGGAGTCCGCAGTGGTTGCTGGTAAGGCGCTAAGCATTCCCGCGAGGCTCAACAGGCAGCTTTATCCGATATTGCTGGTTAATGGTGTTGTCGAGGGACAAGAACATGATCCCATTGAAAGTCGCTATTTTAGCGGCTTTTTTGCTATTCACAACTAGTCGTGATGATGTCTCGCAGGACAAGTACATTGTGTCATTTACGTTTAGATGGTGATCTAAATATGCACCGGCTCGTATGATTCAATTCCACCGTTTTACGGGTCCTCCAATACCGCAAGGTCGAATTACAATAATGTAAGATAGGTGTAAGGCAAATCGATAGCTTAGGCCAGCCTGGCAGGATAAGATTGGAACAAACGAAAATAGAAATTTTTTAAAAGGAGAATCGAGATGAGGCTGTTTGAACTGTTTCTTTTTTTGTCAAACATCGGCTTGTTTACATTAATAGTCCTATTAAAAAAAGGACGGCGTAGAATTCCAGTATTCGTTGCAAGCGGGATCGCCACGCTTTTACTGGTCATTCATTGGACGGTGGAAGGATACAGAGTTCAGCTATTTTTCCCATACTGCATTACGATCATTTTTTTAGCCATTTCAAGTTATAGCTATTTTAAAAAAAACGGTCCAAAAAAAATCTCGCGATTCATGTTGGGTTCAGCTTATACCGCTATAGCGATAATGCTGGTCGTAACAGCGGGTCTCATGTATGCTTTTCCTGTATTTAAACTACCTGAACCGACAGGCGAATTTAAGGTAGGAACGCAAACTTTTCATTTCGTGGATACAAATAGGGAAGAGATGTTCGACGAAGCCAGAGATGGTAAGAGAGAATTGATGGTTCAGGTATGGTATCCGGCTCAAGCTGGCACCGGCAAGTACGCTCCCTTTATTCCCGATACCCGGATTTTACGTTATATGGCCGCGGACTATGGCCTTCCCGGGTTTATTTTTCAACACCTGATGTACGTATCCAGTCATGCTTATTCGGGGGCCGAAGAAGTCAATTCGGCACAGAATTCATACCCGCTGATCCTTGCGAATCCCGGCAACGGCTCTTCCAGGTTCCTCCACACGTCGCAAGCCGAAAATCTCGCGAGTCACGGATATATCGTGGCAGTGATCGACCACACCTACAATACATTTGCAACCGAGTTTCCGGACGGTCGAATCACAACCAGCACAACCAACGACTTATTCTCGCCTGATCAGGATTACCGGACGGGTAGAAGAATTCGCGACAAGTTGGGAAAAGTTTTAACCGACGATGTAACTTTTGCGCTGGATCAATTCGAGCTCATCCAATCGGGGCAGATTCCGAGTCATCTAAAAGGGAGGATGGATCTTGGTCATGTCGGGGTGTTCGGTCACTCCATCGGCGGAGCTACGGCCTATGACGCTTCTTACGATCCGCGAATCGCGGTTGGAATAGACCTTGATGGAGGGCTTTATCGACTGCGTGACAGAGAGGGTCTGCGAAAGCCGTTTTTGTTCATCAACTCGGAAAGCTATTTCGAAAGATTAAAAATGGTGGTGGATAACCGGGTCTACACGGATGCAGAGCTTAACCGTATGGGCTCAACAAGAGAGTGGGAGGATCAAGTAACGGAAGATAAAAAGTTGGAGCTTGAACGGATGCGCGAAACGGCCAAAGAAGGGGGACAAGTTCTCTATATCGAAAATACCGAGCATTTGAATTTTGCCGACGTACAGTTCATTTCTCCGATTTTCAACATGCTGGGCATTACAGGAAAGATTGCGCCCGAAAGAGCGAACTCCGTTATCAATGCCTATATGCTGGATTTCTTCGATATGTATCTGAAAAATCAAGGCGGAATCTTTATGAAAGGACCGGATAGCCGCTTTCCGGAGGTGAAGTTCGTAACCTCGCTATTATAAATTACGGAACAGGCAACCGATTTTGATATGCTCCACTTCAAGTAGACAGGTTTAATAAATAAACCGCTACTTGAAGGGTGTTTTGAACGTCTCATTTATGCGGCAACAAGAACTCCTGATTATTAGTCGATTAGATGAGTATACAAAGTGTTCGGTACAATAACTCGAACCATTACTATAGCTGCTGCTGTTGCTATAGCACTGTCATATCTGATCCATCGAATGCATTGGTTCATTCAATTGATACTTCTTCCTTGCTGAACTTATTACAGTCGATAAATATTCTTTTTGTAGTTTATCTCTTATTCCTCATCAAATTACAAAATAAAAAAAACGATGGCGGCTTCCCTACCAGCGATCTTACTTAGTCCCAAAACACATGGTGGGTGTGAGTGAACCTCCATTGAAAATGCTAAAATAGTTGCACATATAGGGAGAATCGTCGAAATTTCTAGTGCTAAAAGTTCCTGAACACAGATGAGGTCAACTAGGCAAAATGCTTAAGTGCTAATTAAGTATCTACTACATTTTGTACCGACTATATGCAATAAACATATACATTAAAGACAACTGAAATGTTCGTGAATTATTTTTCAGTCTTATATATCATTATTATTTTTAGAATATCATACAAACTGATGAGGCTTGATTGGTTAAATTATGCATTTTTCTACTTAATTACGATTAATGAGCCCTCGTACACATAAATCCTTAAGGACATACCACAAGAACGTAACAAGAAGCTCATTTTCTTCTGACGCATACTCATGGCAATGATCGAAAATCACAATCCATTTAGCTCCAGCAGTCCGGAGATCAAACTCATTGTTAAATGATAACATACTAATCAAAGAACCAACTGAAAATAGAGGGAACACATCTTTGTTATCAACCCTTTTTCCTCCATTATATATAACAGTCCAACTATCATAATGTTCTTCTATTGCCTCTACGACATACGTTTCATCATTATAAGGAGAAATGATAAAAAAATTATCTCCTACTCTTATTGTGTATTCAACAGCACGTAGTACACTCCTTACCTCTTCGGACTCAAATTCAAATACTTCTTCAATTGTTAATATATCGGAATCATACTGCATGTCGGAATCTCTCCTTTGATGTGATATTACTTCATTCGACATCTGGGGGAAATTACCTTCTTAATATCATGACAACCAATCTCCAATAAATTACAAGGATTTAACAACAGAAAAAGCGAGAAGAGTATCGTCCCAGTCGGATGCCGCTTCGTGCCGCTGTGCGTTTCATTCGCGCCTTTTTCTATGCTCCTAATGTATCACGGAAAAATGGTCATGTGGGGTTCCATATGGTCTCAATATAGGGTTAAGATTGCTTAACAAGATCAGTCTCTACTGTTAAATCAGACAATAGCTAACTGGACTGGATAGTTCAATAAGAACAAGTAAGCAGCCGCTCAACCAACCGGTTGCTTTTTCTTTATGTTAACGGGCAGGATAGTACAATGCTTCCGCCATTTTTACTGGAGGAGATGCCAGAGATAAAGATCTTTTCTAAGAGATTGGGGGAGTTCATATAGATAAATGGACAACTAGTGTAATGATCGACTACTTTACAAGATGGATATCCCGCGGATATGCGACTTTTTTTGATTTCGAGAATTTGAGATATTATGGAAACTTCCTCCAAGTAATTGCGTATATAAAGCCATATCCAAGAATAAGAAAATGATGAGCAATAAGTAGGTAGGTTGAAATCTGATTCAACTGGCCGAAGAGTCAAAGAATGTTTGCGATGATTTGCATACCTTTCCCTGCATGAGGGAGAAAGATTAAATATCTCTTCGAAGTCTCTATTCTTAAAGCTATGATCGAATCAGTCCAAAAAAAGTAAAAAATACTCTTCCTAATGAAGACTATTCTTTATATATATTTGGTGGAAGAAACGGATCGCTTCTGAAACTGCCGATTGTATATTCAACCGGCTACAGATCCTGATGAGCTATGGTCGACTCTCATGGATACGATCAGTCAGATCAGGAACAACAAGCATATGTCCATTCAAACTATCGTGGGCAAAGTGCAAGAGTACATCGAAGATCAAAGACGATCATAATATTGATGGGAGCGTGACGATCGATGAACAGTAGAGAACGGTTTTCGAGCCGGGTCGATTCGTATTTGAAATACCGCCCGAGCTATCCAAAAGAGGCTATTGACTATTTGTACGACGTCGTCGGTTTACGTGCGAACAGTAACATATCAGACATTGGTTCAGGTACTGGAATCATTTCAAAGCTACTTCTGGAACGCGGAAGCTATGTGATCGCGGTCGAGCCAAATCAGGCAATGCGGGAAGCCGCCGAACAAATGTTAGAAAATAATCCGAAATTTCAGAGTACATCAGGTTCTGCAGAATCTACTGGATTACCTGATCAGTCGGTTGAGTTTATTGTCTGTGCACAGGCATTTCACTGGTTCGATCTCTCCGCAGCCCAAATCGAGTTCCGCAGAATTCTACGGCCAGGTGGGAAGGTAATACTCATCTGGAATTCTCGTCTTACCAACGGTACTCCGTTTCGTGAAGAGTACAATCAACTGCTTCATACATACGGAACCGACTACGAAAAAGTCAATCACAAAAATATTTCTCAGACGATGCTGCTCTCTTTTTTCAAGGAAGGTTCAATGCATGAAATGCGATTCAGAATGAGTCAGGAGTTCGATTTCGAGGGCTTGAGAGGCCGGTTGCTATCCTCTTCCTACAGCCCTGTACCCGGGCATCCAAATTACGATCCAATGATGACAGAACTGCGGAATCTATTTGATAGAAATAATCAAGATGGTATTGTTGAATTCGATTATGAAACTGAGATTTTTTGGGGGGAAGTATAGTCCTCAAAATGATACCCAGCTATATTCTCAAGCTATAGCTGGGTATGTTTGTAGAATTTACGTCCATAGAGCATTTTCGATTATAAGGTTAGATGTTGATTCTAAGACGTAATTCGGCCATCATAGCTTCTGCTTGTTGCGGATCTTCAATCAGCAGCTTCCTGTATGTCAGCATCCAATTCAGCGTTACAAGCATATGATCGTATTCTTCCTTCTTGCGCTCGATCTCATTGATCTTCTGAAGAATCCATTCAATTACTTCTTGGTTGGTGCGTGCGTTCGTATCGTGATCCTGCAAAATCGTCTTTAGCTCAGCTAACGAGCAGCCGATGCCTTGAAATTTCTTAATCAGCCTTAACCGCTCAATTGCTTCGTCTGAGTAGTTGCGATAATTATTTTTCTCTCGCTGAATATGCCTGCTATCAAGCAAGCCTTCCTTCTCATAAAATCGAATGGTGTGTGGGGTTAAACCCATCAAATCTGCTAATTCTTGAATTTTCATATGAAATCATACCTCCAAACGCTTGCCTTAGAGTTCACTTCATAGTTTAGACTGGAGTCATATCTTCGTCAACTGCTTAAGGAGGCGTTAAAATATTATGCGTATATTCGTTACAGGTGCAGCAGGTTATATTGGTACAGCCGTTGTCCGCGAACTCATTGGTGCGGGCCATCAGGTAGTTGGTCTGACCCGTTCGGAGAGTGGTGCTCACGTATTAGAAAGCTTGGGAGCAGAGGTGGCTCGCGGTGTTTTAGAGGATCTGGATTTACTGCGCAGCTGTGCAGCCACTTCAGACGGCGTTATTCATCTGGCATTTAACCACGATTTCTCTAATTTCGCCGGATCACTGGCAACTGACCTTCGCGCCATCGAAGCAATGGGAGAGGCGCTTGCCGGTTCCGGTAAACCACTTGTTATCACAGCACATGCGAATGGCAAACAATCGGAGGACGCAGCGCTTGCGTTTATAGAACAAGGCGTGAGAGCATCGATCGTCTCGCTTGCACCTTCCGTTCATGGAGAAGGAGATAAGGGCTTCGTGCCGCAATTAATCCGGATCGCCCAAGAAAGAGGCTCTTCGGCTTACATTGGAGACGGCTCTAACCGTTGGCCAGCGATTCATCGCTTGGATGCGGCAGTTTTGTTCCGCCTCGCTGTAGAATCTGCGCCTGCAGGCTCACGACTGGATGGCGTGCACGATGAAGGCATTGCGTTCAGCGACATTGCCGCAGCCATTGGTCGTCATGTGGATGTGCCAGTAGTCAGCATCCCGCCTGAAGAAGCGCAAGCAATCTTCGGTTTTCTAGGCATGGTCGCGTCGCTTGACTTAGAAAGATCAAGTGAAGGGACGAAGGAGCTTCTCGGCTGGAAGCCTGTCCAGCATGGACTTCTCGCAGATCTGGAGCAAGGACATTATTTCACAAAATAGCGTTAGATAAATGTAGTTCACAAAAAATAACGATCGCATCTTGGTGTTTCGCAAGGGAATTGGAAGGAAGGAATGAGAATGAAATGACAACAACGTATATATAAAGAAAGTCGCATTAATAGTCATAACCCAGTCAAGTAAACACGAAAAAAGACAACTTAAGCTACGACCGTTTCCTGGTATTCTACCGGGGAAGGGTCGTTTAGTTTCTTCTGGAATTAATGCTGGTTATAAAACAAAATTTATTCTCTCATTTGCACAATGAGCCTTTTTATTTTGACGCAACTGCAAACAAGCGCCTCGGCTTTAACCACCGAGACGTGTTAAACTGGATAGTCTTGGTCCTGCGACCAAGGCATTTTGCTTTTCTTCGGGTGCGTAAAAATACGACATTTATGAAATGGCTTGCAAGATATTAACGATCTTCCTTTCAATATCGGAGTCGTCTATCATTTTCAGATATTCAGGTTTTAGCAATTGATACTGCTTCATGTTGTAGAAATCCATAATCGCTTGTTTCAAGGTGATATCATACTGAATCGAAAATGACGGCTCGATAAAGCGTCGCAGCACAGCGTCATCTTGAACCATAAACATCACGGCATTCAATCGGTTAAAAATCTGTTGCTCCATACCGGATTCAAAAAAAGTTTGTAAGCTTTTATTCCGATTCTGTAGGGCAACGGACAGATTCTCAAAATGGTGCGGATAAAATTCCTTCAGGTCTTGCAAGAACAAATCAGAGATATATGCGGCACACATCAAAGATTGTAAAAATGTTAATTGAAAACGATCCAAAAAAGAGACGGAATCGTCTTTGACAACGGTGTCAGCCTTCTTCGAATAATCAATGTAATAATCCACGACTTGTTCGATGATGTCGTCTTTGGAGGAAAAATGCTTATAGAGTGTCACTTTGCTGATATCCATATATTTTGCGATATCGTCGACTTTCAGTTGGCTGAATTTTGTTTTTCTTATAACGGGTTTTATTTTTTCTACATATGTATCTACACTCACGGCTTTTCTCACGTATAAGTGCCTCCCTTTAATGCCTCTCGAACTTATTATAACAAATTTGCTGTCTTTTATGTATTAAATTTATTGAATGAACAAAATTAATAAAATTAGTTTACTTAATAAATTTATTGCTATATAATCGATCCTGTACCTAATCATCCGATTACGGATTATACAAAGGGAGGACGATTCAAATGGAACCATTCAGTAAAGGCAAATTCTCTGACAAAAAGGTCGTGATCACGGGAGGTAGCAGCGGAATCGGTCTTGCGACGGCGAAGTTGCTAGTGGATGAAGGCGCACACGTTCTGATTACTGGACGTACTCAGAAGACGCTGGATGCGGCTCGTGAACAACTCGGCAACAACGCTGTCGCATTGCTGAGCGACGCCGCGTCGTTGACGGATATCGAGGAGTTGGTCGACCGGGTCAAGGCCGAGTTCGGCATGATCGACGCACTGTTCGTTAACGCCGGTATCACGCGCTATGTCCCCTTCGAGTCAATGTCCGAAGAAGTGTACGACGAGCTACTTACAATCAACGCCAAAGGTCCGTACTTCACCGTGCAGAAACTCGCCCCATTGCTAAACGCAGGAAGTGGCGTGGTGCTCACCACCTCTATCACGAACGTATTGGGTATCCCGATGATCAGTGCGTACGCAGCCAGTAAAGCAGCGCTGCGCTCCATGACTCGCAGTCTGGCCCGCGAGCTGTTACCGCGGAAGATTCGCGTCAACGCGGTCAGCCCCGGCCCCATTGACACCGACATCTTGGAGAGGTCGATGCCGAAGGAAGCTGCAGAACAGACCGGGGCGCAGATAAGACAGCAGATCCCGATGCTGCGTTTCGGCGATCCAGTCGAGGTCGCCAAAGCCGTAGCATTCCTGGCATTTGAGGCCACCTATACCACCGGGGCTGAGTTCCCTGTCGACGGAGGCGGTTCCCAGATCTGAGCGCCCTCAGTTCGCACACATTACTTTTAAAGCGCGGGCAGGAGGGTCATGAATTTTCATGTAGCTTTCCCCTCAAGACACCCTGCCTTCTAGTGAACTTTATAGTTTAGGATTTCGTTTTTTTTTTTGGAAGACCGTTTGTTTTCACAAGAACACGATTCTATCAGAGCAAAATGGAGGGAACATCACAATGGAGAATACCATGCGGACAATCCGGTTCCACAACTACGGCGAACCAACCGATGTCTTGCGTTTGGAGGAGGTGGCAATCCCAGAACCAGGCCCGGGACGCATTCGCGTGAGCGTACGCGCTTGTGGGTTAAATCCGGTTGACTGGGGGATGTGTCGAGGACACTTTGCCGGTCAACTGCCCTTGCCTCGCGGGATTGGGCTGGACGTGTCAGGGATTGTAGACGCAGTTGGAGAGGGTGTAACCGATGTCGCCATCGGCGATGCCGTTCTGGGTGCCGCCGATTTCATGGGTGGATCGAGCGCCGGTGCGTCCGACCGGGCGATCATGTACTACTGGTTCCGCATACCGGACGGACTCGACTTCGTACAGGCTGCAGCACTGCCATTGGCGGTCGAAACCGCCTACCGAGGCATTGATACTCTCGGGTTAAGGTCGGGCCAGACCATACTAGTGCACGGAGCTGGAACAACGGTAGGCTTCGCCGCCGTCCAGATTGCCCTTATGCACGGTGCTCATGTGGTCGCAACCGCTGGTGCCACCTACGCCGACAAACTCCGCGCAATGGGAGCGTTGGTGACCTCGTACGATGATGGAATGGTCGAGCGAGTGACCGAACTGGCGGAGCAGCCGGTTGACCTTGTTCTGGATACCGCACCCATCAGCGGCGCAATGATGGATCTGATCCATATCGTCAATGGGCATCCCCAGCGCGTCCTAACCGTCAGCGATTTCGCCGCGGCCGTTGAATTTGGCGCTCGCGCCAGCTACGGAGAAGAACATACCCTGCGTTATGACGTTGTCGGCGACTTTGCCCAGTACGCAGCAGACGGCAAGTTCACGATTCCGGTCGCCAAAACTTTCGAACTCGACGAATGGCGTTCAGCTGTCGAAATCAGCCAGAGCGGGGGTGCCCACGGCAAACTGATCCTCCTGCCCGACTCCGACTGATGAGCACATATAACCGATGAAATTCTGAATGAAGGAGGACATGCATTGAGTAAGAACCAACGAGAACATATTGCACTGATTACAGGCGCAAGTAACGGGATCGGGTTGGCATTGACCCGGAAAATGTTGTCGGAGAACTGGCAGGTGGTTGCTTTGAACCGGTCGGATTTTCCAGCGGACGATAGATTCCTCCAAAATCATCTCAAGGACGGACGGCTCCGAGCCTATAAAGTGAAGGATCTCACCGATTATAGCAGCTTGAGACACTCTTTGGAAGAAATCAAAAGCAAGGAACAGTGGATCGATATTTTGTTTAACAACGCCGGAGGAGGCTTAAGTGAGCTGCGCTATTCGAAACAAGGCCGCGAATTGCATTATGAATTGTTGACGGTCGTTCCTTATATTATTCTGATGGAATTGAAAGAGCTGTTGAAGAACGGCAGCTTAAAAACGGTGATTAACACTTCATCGCAGGTGTTTAGATTTACGAAGGAGTTTACGATCGAAAAATTGGAGCATCCCAAAACCTTCCACAAAATGTATGGACCATATGCGACTTCAAAGCTGGCTCTTTCGTTGTGGACCCAAACCGTCGCACCGCAGCTTGCCAAGGAAGGCATCAAGATCCGCAGCGTTGACCCGGGCATTAACAACACGCTAAGAAAAGGAAAAGATTCCGGACTGACCGCAGGGTTTGAACTGTTTATGAAGTTTTTTTCCTCTCCGCCTACTCATGGAGCCAACCTATTATATGAGGGAGCTCTGGGCAAAAACAGCAATGAGACCGGCGTGTTTCTGTTCAAAGATCGGATTGCGGACTTGAAATTTACAGAAAATGCGCAGCGTGTGCTGGAAAAAATCTCCGATATATATAACCATGAATTTCTTGGTGGGAATGTTCCAAGTTATCTTTAAAAATGAAAAGTGTTTGTTTAATTACCCTGATTGATGCAATGTTCACTACGTTCCCTAACTGGAATGAATCAAACGCCTTGCTGTCAATGTTATACTCAACAAAAAAATCGTTGCCTACTTCGTACTTAGGCAACGATTTTTTTGTTTTTATATTTCTATCATCATTAATCTAAACTATCCAAGAAGGCTGGTTTTCTCTGAATATAAGTTCGAGTTGCCTTAGTATCAATCGTGTTCATATTTCCATGAACTTCTTTGCTCTCATTGATATCAGGAATATATAAATCTGTCTTGACTCCTAATTCTTTTAAGCGGTTATAATAATCCTCAGCATGATCTGGGAATGTCCCCGTGTTTCCATCCGTTATAAAAGTTGGAGGGAAATTACTCGTCGCTCTTGGTATTACATTTAATGATTGTAAGATATCTTATCAGCGCTAACCACCGGCTGACCAATGTATGCACTCCCTGATTGAGCGAAAATATAGTCAGTCACGATGTCTTCGGTTACGATTCTATGTCCCCGACTAAAGTCAAGAATGGGTACTTCTAATACTAAAGCTTTGATATCCGTAAGCTCTATGACAGGATTAATATCGATTTCTTTCGCATACTCAGGGTTAGCTTGAATTGTCACAAAGTCTGCAGCGATAAATCCACCTGCACTTTCCCCACCAAAGATTACATTATTCACATTAATCCCGTACTGTTTTCCATTTTGCTGCATAAATTGCATGTTCTTCGTCAAATTGACCATCTGGTGTAATGATATCTAAAAAACTCCTTGGATACTTTTCTCCATATTGAATATGGGTTGTTAATTGATATTTACCATCAATAATTGTGGTAGTAGATGGTTCTGCTGTGTAAGTATTTTCTGCTCCAGACTGCTTTGCAAATATAAAGCAACTGGCTTTGCTAATTCTCAACGTTATTGATTTGAAACTTCGATTCATTTTCGTAAGCATTTTAGCGGTACAAGTTCTTGTCCCGCTTCCCGGGATGAGCTGTTGGAACGATCCAAGGCACACTTCCTTAATATCTTATAAGAAATTCTTGAAATTTCAGAAATTTATCCGATAGAGGGGTGCTAATATACAAATACAAACAAAGACGAGGTGATGATATGCAAGTGAAATTGGCAGCGGACGCCATTCCCCTCTCCAAAAAGCGGAAGTCATGGATAAAGACGATACAAAAGTATAAAGTGATGTATGCTCTCTTATTACCGGCCTTAATTTACTTTGCCGTATTCAAATACATTCCTATGGCGGGAATCTTGATTGCTTTTAAAAACTACAACCTGGCTTTGGGAGTATGGGATAGCCCGTGGGTGGGATTCAAAAATTTTACGGATTTTATGAACGGCGTTTATTTCTGGGACATCATGAAAAATACGATTGTTATATCGCTGTATAAGCTATTGTTCGGTTTCTCTGCTCCCATCTTACTTGCTTTACTGCTCAATGAAGTTCATACCCAATGGTTTAAGAAAATCGTACAAACCATTACTTATTTACCCCACTTTCTGTCTTGGGTCATTGTGTATGGATTGATGGTAGCATTATTAGCCCCAGGCGATGGCCTTTTTAATATGATTTTGAAGGAAAGTGGTTTCCAGCCCATTTCATTTCTAACGGAGCCTGCTTGGGGAAGACTGCTGGTCATCGCATCTGAAATATGGAAGGACATTGGATGGGGAGCGATACTGTACCTCGCCGCATTAGCAGGTATTGATCCAAGCTTATATGAAGCGGCTCGAATGGATGGCGCTTCCAAATGGAGACAGCTCTGGCATATCACTTTACCCGGCATTCGAGGAGTCATTATTCTGATGCTGATCCTTAAATTAAGCCATATTCTGGATGCTGGCTTTGACCAAATATTCATGTTTGCCAACACCTTTAACCAGGAGAAGATCGACATTATCGACACATGGGTATACCGTGAAGGGTTGGAGCGACTTAAGATTGGCTTGGCTACTGCTGTAGGATTGTTTAAAGCTGTCATTGGATTTGGTTTAGTTTTGGCAGCAAATAAGCTCGCCAAAAAATTCGATGGGCAAATTTGGTGAGGTGGTTTTTAATATGATCCATTTGACAATCGGGGAAAAAGTCTGGCAATCAGTCGTTTATGTTATTCTTATTTTTTTATCACTACTTTGCTTACTACCCTTTCTATATGTGGTTGCTGTCTCAGTGACGCCAGAATCGGAAGTGTTAAGAAGAGGGATTGTTATTATACCAGAATCTTTTACCTTTCTGGCCTATAAAGAAGTATTCATCTCTCATGGGATCTGGCAGGCGTATAAAATTACGTTGTTTCGAACGATTGTAGGCACGATGCTTAATGTGTTATTTACGGTCTTAGCAGCTTATCCGTTATCCAAAAAATATTTGCCGGGACGCAGTCCGTTTTTACTATTCATTGTGTTTACCATGATGTTTAGTGGGGGGTTAATTCCGACTTATCTACTAATTCGCTCTCTGGGGTTGCTAAACAGTCCGTGGGTATTGATTATTCCGAATCTCATTAGTGCATTTAATCTGGTGATCATTAAAGGCTTTTTCGAGCAATTGCCTGGTGAAATCGAGGAATCAGCGAGGGTTGACGGTGCAAGTGAACTTCAATCGTTATGGCGGATCATTTTACCACTGTCTTTACCCGTCATTTCCACCATTTCTTTATTTTACGCAGTGGGGCATTGGAACAGTTATTTTGATGCTATTGTTTATATCAATGATTCCAACTTCATGCCGCTTCAAGTAGTCTTGCGCAACATCCTGCTTAACGTCGCAACACAAAGCGCTGAGTCGCTCGCCAATTCCGGAGCTGTAAGTACGTTCGCTGTGCAGATGGCTACAGTTGTTGTGACAACGGTTCCGATTTTGATCGTTTACCCATTTTTACAAAAGCATTTTACCAAAGGTGTGCTCTTGGGATCCGTTAAAGGTTAAAAGGTGTTCCAACCTAACTTATTACGGTGAAACCGTGATAATATACAAGCAAAGGAGAGGTCAATATGCAGCGTAAGAAGATTTCGTTTGCTATTCTGTCGGCAATCTTAGGATTGGGAACGCTACTGTCAGGATGTGGGGGAAATGAAGAAGTTACATCGACAGCTTCGAGTAATTCGCAAGGGCAGTCTGGCCAGTTTGCAACCAAAATGAAAATCTCAATGTTTAACCAAGGCACTTTCAACGCTGCTGCTCCGGTACCTCCACGTGATGAAGATGTTCAACGTCAAATGTTAGAAAAAGAGATGAACATCGACTTGGATATGATGATTCCTCAAGCTGGGCAAGCAACAACCAAACTGAATACGCTCATTGCAGGCGGAGATATTCCAGATTTGATTTTCTTGAAGAGTCGGGCTGATCTCGCGCAATATTACGACCAAGGCGTTCTTGCGGATTTGACACCGTATCTGGATCAATTCCCTGAATTACAGAAACGGTTTGGCAACGACTCATGGGAGGCAATGTCCTATCAAGGAAAAACGATCGGAGTTCCAGGCTATGATAATGTTAACGGTATCAGCCGAAGCTTTTTCATCCGCAATGATTGGCTGAAAAAGCTGAATATGGAAGTGCCAACGACACCGGATGAGCTGTTCGAAGTTATGAAAGCCTTTACAGAGAAAGACCCGGACGGTAATGGCAAAAACGATACGTACGGATTCATCGGCGGTATGAATAAAGAAGGTAATCTGCAAACCTACGGCTTCGATAGCTTGATGTGGATGTTTGGCGTCAATCCTCCTTCGGCCATTGAAATAAAAGATAATGAACCGATATTCCTGTTTATCGATCCCAAAATGAAAGAGGCGCTTGCTTACATTAACAAAATGATGGCAGCCAAAGTGGTAGACCCAGACTGGGTGACGATGAATTCGCCTGATCTGTTGGACCAAAAGATGTTTAAGGGTAAAGTTGGCTTCATGATCAGAGATGCCCGCAGGCTGGAGCCGGATTATCAACAGAAAATGAAAGAAATTAGTGGCGAGGTGCCGGAATGGATCGTCATTCCTCCGATGAAAGGTCCTTACGGTGATCAAATTGTAGAGAGAAAATCATTCCAAGGCAATTCATGGGCTATTTCCGCGAAAGCGGATAAGGACAAAATCATTCGGATCTTGTCCATGCTGAATTATCTCTTTACAGACGAAGAAGCTTATCCGAATTTTGCATACGGAATTAAAGGTATTCATTGGGATGTAGTGGACGGCAAGATCAAAAATAAAACCTCCGAGTTATCGAAGGAAATGAAAGAGAAGTACCTGTGGGTCGATCATTATAGAATGCCGCGCCGTGGTGATGATGCGGAGTACTTCAGCTTCCAGAATCCTAAGACGGCGGAAGCTTTCAAGGACAATCAGCAATATGTGGGGCCAACGTTGCCCGGAAATTTATTGACCCCAGACCCCAGCGATACCTTGGATGCTGATCGCACACGTTTCATTAATGAAAGTTTAGTTAAATTTATGACGGGCAAAGAGCCTCTTTCCAACTGGGACAATTTCCTCCAAACGCTGGATACCAAGTTTGACATGCAGAAATATAAGGAAACAGCAATCAAACAATTTAAAGAAGCCGGCCTTATCAAGTAAAATAAATAAACGAAGAGAGTGGCTATTCGTAGCCCCTCTCTTTATTAGCATATGCTATTCTTAGTTTAAAACGGAACTAAAAGGAAGATGATCGATGCGAAGAAGAATCAGCTTGCCTTTAAAATTATTTTTTATCGTGTTTGCATTTGTATTAGGGTGCATAATCTTGATAAGCCAATTGTCTTATCGCTATGTCCAAAAGGAAATAAGAACCAATGACATTTTTTACACCAACCAAATCCTTGACAAGGTAGACCAGTACTTCACTGTTAATTTTTCCTCCTTCCAGACGATTCTCTTCTCAGTCGAAACATCAGTGAAAGCCAATATTGACAATACGGAAGTGATTAAAAAGCAATTAAGAGAACTGTATGAACTCAATAGTAATTACGTCAGTAATATTTATTTGATCAAAAGCGATTTATCCATTCTAGGCGGAAGTACAGCTACTCGAATATTCGATGAACCTTTATCTGAAAGGGAACCTTTGTTTGATGCGGCTGACAAGAACAGAAGGACTACCTTTGTTAGTGAACCTTACAAATCGAAGTATTCCGGCTGGACCGTTACGATGGTTCGATATCTGAATGGTGCTCCGTTTCCTATGGCCATTGCGGTTGACTTGGATCTAAATGCCATTGAAGAAACCTTGTTCAAGATTAATAAACAAGAACAAATGAATCTGGCTCTGATCACAGCGTCAGGTAAAATCATTGCCGGATTTTCTGAAAATAAAGGACTACTGAATATTCAAGATCATACGTTTTCGATCGGGGAAACGTCAGCGGAACAAATCCTGGATACGACAGAAACAAGTCTTCAACTGCATACCATGGATGGCATTCCGGTCTCCCTTCTGAAAAAACCAACGGAGAAATTCAACTGGACCATAATCTCAATCAATGATGAATCACGCTTAAAAGCAGCTTTGTCCAGATTGGAAACCTATTATATTGAGCTTCTAGTTGCAGGTCTTCTCTTAAGTTTGTTCATTTCCTTTTTGGTTGCCAAATATATAAGGAATCCACTCTATACACTCAAAACAAAAATGAAGCAAGTGGAGCAAGGCTTACTCACAACGACAATTACGATTAATCGAAACGATGAGTTTGGAGATCTTTCACGAGCATTCGATCGTATGCTGCAGCAAATTGTGGAACTGATTCGGCGAGCCGAGCTTCATAATGAGCTTGAGCGGAAGTTGGAAATCCAGGTGTTGCAGTCTCAAATTAACCCGCATTTTCTGTATAACACACTTGGTTCGATCAGCAACGTTATACGTCTCGGACAAATAGAGAAAGTAGATGTGGTGATCGGATCGCTCATTTCATTATTGGAATACGGGATAGACGATGCTTCAGAGAAGGTTTCCTTACGTCAGGAACTACGCAATGTAGCGGACTATATCGAGATCCAGAACATTCGGTATAACCGAAACTTCCACTTGATAGAAAATATCGAAGCAGGGTTAATGGATTTCCCGGTTTTTCGAATGCTGCTGCAGCCTCTTGTGGAGAATAGCATCTTCCATGGTTATAACGGAGGGGGAATTGAGGGACCTATTACGATTCATGCGTACAGGGAGGACGGTATCGTCATCATAGAAGTTGTTGATCAAGGCGAGGGAATTCCAGCTGATAAAATAAAGCATATTTTAATCTCAGAACCTAGTGAAATGGAAGTAAAAAGGAAAAGAATCGGGCTAAATAATATTCATGGCCGAATAAGACTTCACTACGGAGATCAATTCGGACTGCAAATCATTAGCATACCTAAGGAAATAACCCGTGTACGCGCTTTATTCCCGGCAGAATTGCAAAAAGGAGATGCATAATGGTGAGAGACTATACCTGCTTCATTGTTGACGATGAAGACCTGATTATTCAAAGATTGGAATTGTTTTTTAATGAGCTCTCTCATAAGGATAAGCGATTTGTTCTAGTGGGCAAAGCGAATAATGGGCTGAATGGGATCGAGGAGATTTTAAAACTTAAGCCGGACATCGTCATATCCGATATCGTTATGCCGCGAATGGACGGAATCTCCATGATTGAGCAGCTCAAGGCGGAGCTCCCCCATACCCAATACATACTTTTGACCGCCTATTCATCCTTTGAATACGCCCAGCGAGCTATTCAAGCCAACGTATTGGAGTACATTGTAAAGGTTCCGCTGAGGGAAGCGGATTTGAATCGAGCTTTGGATAAGGCAGCCGGAATTTTAAATGAGTTTAAGAAAAAAGAAGCGGAATTCCAATCGTTAAACGTATCCGTGCTTGAAAATAAATATAGAGTGCGCAAGCAATTTTTTAACGAACTGATCAGAGGCGAAATTCCTTCTCATCGGGCATCGGATTTTGCTAATCGCATGCAGTTTCATTTCTTTCAAGCCAACTATTGCTGCTTCATCGTCGAAATGAATACGTATGAAAGTTTCCGAAACGAATACGCTGCCGCAGATCAAAACATCTTGAAATATGCGATTACGAATATCATCGAAGAAACGGTGATGAATGGTGGTAGTGGGGTAGCTGCGGATCTGTCCGATAATCGTTTTATTGGCTTTCTATCCTGGGAAAATAATCGCAGTGATATGGAAACGGAATATGCTTGCCTATCCTTGGGAGGGCAGATCGTCTCTCATTTGCATCAATATTTGAATCAAAGGGTATCCGTCGCTTTTGGAGGTCCACACCGAGGCTGGGAATCGATCAAACAGGCGTACACGGAAGCTAAAAATGTGAGTGAGGATTTCTATTATCATACCGAGAAAGTAGTAAAAACACCGATGCATCGGTTCCAATACCATAATGACAAAAAAGCAGACTTTCAGCAGAAGCTGGCTGATTTTCTTATACGGCTGAAAAGGAAGATTTCCAAGGAAGAGCTGGAGAATGCACTTGCCGATCTGTCGCAATTTGTTTCGGACCATAAAATCCACAAGTCCATCATGGCGCCAATGATTAGAGACTTGAACAGAGACATTACCTTAAAGTTTAAATCGGGGGACAAGATGGCCACGGAAGTTCCAGACTTCCCCATGGAATTTATGGCTTTTCAGGAGCAGCTCGCCTATATTGGCGACTTCACATTCGAATACGTACACGCGGGCCAACTATTACATCGTGCAGAAATCATGAGTGCTATGCATTTTATAGAGAAAAACCTGAAACAACGCTTAACGTTGGAGGCAATTGCGGAGGAAGTGAATCTAGCGCCATCGTATTTTAGCAGCTTATTCAAAAAAACAATGAACGAAGGCGTGATCAGCTACATCAACCGTAAAAAAATCCATCTCGCTCTCGAGTTGTTAAACGTCCGGGATTATTCTTTATTGGAATTGTGCGAGGAAGTAGGCATCGTCAATGAAGGTTACTTTTGCAAACTGTTTAAAGAATATACGGGTGATACACCTAAGCAATATCGGATAAAAATGACACGGTACGAATCCAAATAAGGATGAAAAAAATGTATGATTTTTTCGCGAAATCCTGTAAAAAAAAAAGGGCCAAAACCATTACCATGATAGAAGCATCTAATCATGGAGGTTATCAAAATGGAGCTTATGAAAGCAGATGTAACCGTCGTAGGTGGAGGTATTGCAGGGATATGCGCTGCCATTGCAGCTGCACGCCAAGGTCTGCAGGTTTCACTAATTAATGATCGGCCGGTGCTTGGGGGAAATGCGAGCAGCGAGGTCAGAGTTCATATCAACGGGTCGGCATATCTCGGAAACAGTCCATCCTATTATGCCCGCGAGGGCGGGTTGGTAGAAGAACTTAAGCTGAAGATCTTTCATTATAATCCGTTATACAACAAGAAGCTTATGCTTTCGCTTTCGGATACGGTCTTGCTCGACATGGTTTATGATGAGCCTAACATTTCTCTATTTCTGAATACATGTGTACATGAAACGGGCATGGAGAACGGCAGAATTCAATGGGTGGAGGGCCTTCAATTAGCTTCCGAAAGAAAATTTCGTTTTGAAAGCCCAACCTATATCGATTGCTCCGGTGATGGAATTGTTGGATACCAAGCAGGTGCTGACTTCCGATGGGGAAGAGAGGCGAAGCATGAGTACAAGGAGGAGCTCGCTCCAGAAGTGGCGGATCATTACACCATGGGCGATACGATTCTGTTTCAAGCCCGTGACGTAAACTATTCCGTTCCTTACAAAAGGCCTGGCTTTGCGTATGATATTACGAAGCTGGAGTTTTTCGATAGTATCAGAAAAGGCTTAAACCATCGGTCTTTTCCAAGGAAAATCAACGGGCTTGGCGGATTGTGGTGGCTGGAATACGGCGGACATATGGATATTATCAAGCATAATGAAGACATCGCATTGGAACTGCGGAAATTGGTGTACGGGATATGGGATTATATCAAAAATAGCGGCGAGTTTGATGATGTAGACAATCTCATCTTGGATTATGTATGCCCGATTCCGGGAAAGCGGGAGTCGAGGCGGTTTATCGGAGAACACATGCTGTCTCAGAACGATCTTACAGTAAAGCCTCATTTCGAAGATGCTGTATCCGTCGGAGGATGGTATATGGATCTGCATGCGAATAAAGGCATTTACGATGAAGGACCGGCCACAGCATGGAATTTCGTGCCGGGATTGTATAATATCCCTTTCCGCAGCTTATTTTCACGTAATATTCCCAATCTCATGTTCGCTGGCCGCAATATAAGCGCTACCCATGTGGCTTTCGGGTCTACAAGGGTGATGGCAACCTGTGGTTGTATGGGCCAGGCGGTAGGAACGGCTGCTGCGTTATGCGTAAAATACGAGACAGACCCCGCGGCCATCGTCAAAGCGCATATGGGTGAGCTTCAGACACAGCTGCTTCGAGACGGGCAAACGATTGTAGGGCTTCAAGAGCAGTTGGATCCTTATTTTGCTGACGGATTAACGATTCGTGCCTCGTCTCAGCGAAGCTACGAACATCTTCATCCAACCGAAGAGATCTCCTTGGAGAAAGCGTTATGTTTGGTTTTGCCGATTCAGACATCCGTGGCTGAAAGCGTGCAGATCAAAATTAAAAATAGATCCGAGCATTCGGAAACGTTGCAAGTGAAGCTGTTTGGCGGGGAGCGGAAGGAAAACTATATTCCCGCCAGCGAGCTGAAAGGCTACAACTTGGTGATTTCAGCGGGTCACGATGACTGGATTACACTGGACCTCAGCTGCAAGAAGCCAGCTGACGACAAAATCTACATCGTATTGGAAGGTGCGGCGAGCCTTGCCGTATATGGCAATGAAGAAAAAATGACAGGAGCGGTGAGCTTCTATTATAGACCGGAAGAGCCGTCCAGACTGAAGAAATTCAACAGAAGCATTTGCTTCAAGGATCTGATACCATCCCAGGATATGTATAATCCCGCGAATGTCGTCAACGGCTTCTCCAGACCTTATGGTCTGCCGAACGGCTGGATTTCTGAACGTTCGGAAGGACAGGAATGGTTGGAATTTGGTTTTGCAAGCCCCAAGAATCTGGATGAAATCCATCTTGTTTTCAATTCGCAGCTGAATTTGGAGCATTTCGACGATCCGATCGAGCCATTGATTCAAGATTATGATGTGATCTTAACCTTAGAAGACGGAACCAAGAGTGAAATTAATATCCGTGGTAATTATCTTTCGTTGAATAAACATCGGGTGCATGCAAAAGGTGTAACCCGAATCCGGTTTGATTTCTCTGCAACGTATGGTTCGCCTTATTATGAAGTGTTTGCTGTAAAATTTTTTGCTCCTAAAAACGCTAAGTGAGGGCGGGTGAAGTCAGGATGAAGGAATTTTTCCCTCGAAGAGGGCTGCCTAATGTCATTCAAAAGTTGGAAAATGGGGAAACAGTAACAATCGTCTATTTTGGCGGCAGTAATACTCGTTCTGAAGGATACAGGATCATGACGGCGGATTGGCTGCGAGGGCAATATCCCAATGCGGATATCCGCTCTGTGAATGCAGGCATTGATGGGACAGGATCGGACCTCGGCTGCGCCCGTTTGGAGACAGATGTACTGAGTCATCAGCCTGATCTCGTATTTGTTGAATTTGTTGGAAACGATGGGGGAGTTCCCGAATCCAAAGCGCGAATCGAAGGGATTGTCCGACAGATTCGCAAGCGGAGCCGTTTTACCGATATCCTGTTTGTATATACGGTTAAGGAGCGGGATTTGACCTCATTTCAATCCGGCGAATACCAGAAGGGAGCTCTTATGCAAGATGAAGTCGCGGGCTATTATGGTATTCCTTCGATTCATCTGGGCGTAGCGGTCAGTCAATTGGTTTCGGATGGAAAGCTTATTTTTACTTCAAGGGCAGACGTGTCCATCCCCGGAGCCGTTATTTTTACACATGATTCGATCCATCCAACTATTCCCGAAGGACATCAGATTTACACAGATACAATCATCCGGTCGTTTGAGAAAATCAGAGAACTTCGAGATCACGTGGGAAAGGTCGAACATCACTTGCCGCAGGACCCTTTGGTCCCGGCCAATCCTTGGGAGTATGCAACCATGCTGCCACTGGATATTTTTACTCATTTTTCCGCAGGGTGGTCTTACATGACCCCTGATGATTTTCCTTTAGTGCGTGAGTACGATTGGTTGTTCCCCGGTCTATGGCGAGCAGTCGATCCCGGAGAGACGATCACAGTGGAGTTTGAGGGAACCCACATCGGATTATTCGATATTGGGGGGCCGGATTCCGGCAGATTGAAGGTGTCAGTGGATGGAGGGGAACCCTTTCTTATCGATCGATTCACATCATATAACGATCATAATCGAAATCAATATATTTTCTTGCCAGAGCTACCGAATGGGAAACATACAGTTCGCTTCGAAGTCGATCAAGAGAAGACAGACAAGGCGGCAGTGTTTGAGGCAAGCGGCAATGAAAGAAGTATAGAGCACGTTCGGCAACATCCGGCTTGGTATGATCAAACGGTCATTCAGCTTGGGAAGTTGCTATTGGTGCAGCCGCCATTATAATGGATCATTAAGCTTTGTTTACTTGGAAGACCTACATCATAGCCGCTTGAAGACAAAAGAAACTAATATATTCTTCATATGTTATCATAAGCATTAAACATAAATTATTGCAGTTAGAAGGGAGTAAGGCATGGCCAATATCGAGCACTTGCAAACCGTACATGTTCCAGCGTCGAAGATCTATGAAACTTTAACCACCGCTGAAGGACTATCGGAAATATGGACCAATGAACTCATTATTAATAATCAGATTGGCTTTATTAATGAATTTCGATTTGGCAGCAATGACATAACGAAGATGAGAATAGAGCAATTGATCACGAATAAAAAAGTCGTTTGGCAGTGTATAGATTCAGATCCAGAATGGATTGGCACGATGATCTCCTTTGATATTCAAGAGAAGAACGGGAAGTCTTTTATTACTTTGCGTCATATGAACTGGAAAGAAGTAACGCCATTTTATCGCTCCTGTAACTACAACTGGGCCATTTTCCTTTATAGTCTCAAATCCTATTGTGAAGATGGCGATGGTATCCCCTACCATAAACGTAAGTTTTAATAATTTAAGTTATACTGCTCATTCCACTAATGGGGAACGAATGCTTAATAAACCGCCTTTTCACCAAGGCGGTTTTCTTATGGTCAAATATCAACATTAGAATTTAACTTAGCCTTTTACTTAAAATCTTATAAGAAATTCTTAAAATGAAAGAAATTTCACGGTGATGTGACATGCTAAGATAGAAACGACAGAGCGGGATTAGCCAGAAGGCTAGGTTAATTGCTTTTTTACGATCATTTGAGCAAAGGGGCATCTTTTTTTTTGGAAGCGTTATCATTAATAGGAGAGGCTGTGAGTTGTATGGTCAAAAGGAAGCTGTTTTTCTTCATCGTTTTCATGTTGACGATAGTAGTTCCTTCCAGCCTGATCGGAATAAGGGCCGCTTATGCGGAGACCTTACCTTATCAGACGATTATCATCGATGACGGTAGCATTAAGATTAATGATGTTGTGACACCTGATGCAGGTAACGAGAACAATGGATATTCGGCTCCAAATTGGACCACAAGCACAGGGGTGAAGGGGTATGATCTTTCCAGCACCAAATATACAAGTACAGCAGGCAGAACGATAACATGGAATCCACGCTTGGAAGAAGGAACGGCGAAAATATCGTTCTATAAGCTGGATTGGGCGGATAAAGCAGATAGTAATGTAAAAATCGAAATTGTTCATAATGGAACGACGGATGTTCTCTTTATAGATTTGAGACCCTCATTTGGCGCTCCTTCGGGATGGGTTGATTTGGGAGAGTACTATTTTTCCGGGGTTGGTGAAGAATTTGTTAAATTGACCCGGTCTACCAGCACCACGAACACGATCATTACACGTGCTGATGCGGTCAAGTTCGAAGGGAATATAAGGCAGAAAGAGCCACATAAGACGATCATCATAGATGATGGAAGCCTCACAATTGATAATGTCGTCACTGTTGATTCAGGCAACATCAATAACGGGTTCTCCGCTCCTTATTGGACCACAAGCGCAGGAGTAAAGGGATACAATAATTCCAGTTCCAAATATACGGATGCTGTAGGTAGAAGCATCACCTGGAATCCACGCTTGAAAGCAGGGACGGCGAGAATATCGTTCTATAAGCTGGATTGGGCGGATAAAGCAGATAGTAATGTGAAAATTGAGATTGTTCATAACGGGATTACGGATGTTAAGTTTATGGATCTTAGACCTTCGTCAGGTCCATCAGTTGGATGGGTTGATTTGGGGGAATATGAGTTTAGTGGTGATGATAGCGAATTTGTCAGGCTAACTCGAACGCAACCTACGACAGGTACGATTATTACTCGGGCCGATGCAGTCAAGTTTGAAGGGAATATCCGGCAGCAAGCACCACCGTTGCCCCCGCTGCGGAGCCGCACCTTAGCGAATCTCAGTTACACGGAAAAAGGCAGCATCGAAAATGAAAACTATAAAGTGACTTTCTATGAGGCAGCATGGGATGGAGGTAAGTCCATCGTTCGTGACATGTTCTACAAGAACACGGACACGGGAAACTGGATGCCAATCAATAATGTGTCAGAAAGACTTGAGGAGCAATGGGTTCTATTGGATGGGAATGCGGGCAGCCGAACCAATTACTACGATACGATGAACAAACGCTGGATTACATTCGACGGTGTCCATTTTCCCGACAGCCACACGGCGGTATTAACCGATTCTACGCATGGCAGTGATTACGATTTTGAAGTGAACTGGTCCATGGCAGGGGATAAACCAGATGTTTCTTTCGCCTTTACGCCTCGCCGCGACGGTAATTATGTGATTGGATATCAGTCATTCACAACAGAGGCAGTCTCCGGCATCAATGAAGTGTTAAATGGATTCAGGTCGCATGCCAAAATGGTAGGTACAGTGGAATCAACAAGCTTGAGAGAGCTGAGCGCGCCGATGAGCCTGGTTGAGAAGAATTATGGTTCGGGAAGTCCATTGACGTATGGCGTATTTGTACCTTCGGAAGAGCTTCCGGTTGAATTTGAACCGACGGGAGGCCTTACGAAACAACGGCTTGGCATGAGCCTGGTCAACAACGAAGGCAGCGTGCAGCCAATCCTGTATGCGCCTCAATTAGGGACTTATTCGCAAATGATCGCAGAAAGCACTTATCAATTTCATATGGGGCTAATCGCTCAAAAAAGCAATCTGTATGAGTCCTACGCGGATATTCTTCGCAATGAGTACGGTTATTCAGCATACCGCGAAAATGTGTCCAATCAGTCGCTTACTGACGCGATGTTTAATATGATCGATTTGCTTAAGATTGAGCCGCAAGGGGACGACTCTGTTAATTATATCCCGTCACCCAGCGGGTGGTGGAGCCGTGCCAAGGGCTTTATTGATATCGAAAACGAGGATAGCGTCCGAACAAGCTCGAATGCGGTTCTTTTGGGGGCTTACTATTTGACAGGGGATGACCAGCTTTACGATACGAGAGCACTGCCGTCCGTCCAGTATGGCGTATCGCGAAATGGTATCGGTTGGTCGCCGACGCAGAAGAAAGTATACGGTGTGCCTTCGTTATGGAAAATGGCTACTCTGCCGTTCGATGTTTCAAGCGTAGCCGCTGTCAATCAGATGATGGGCACTTCGGCAGGAATTGGAGCGCTGGCACAGGAAGAGTACCTCATGCGTGACCCTGACCAGAAAGACCGGGGGCCTGTCATTCAGCCCTTGATGATGTATCGTATGACGGGAGAGGTACAGTATCTACAGGCTGCCAAGGATGCAGCCGACAGCTATATCTTGCAGCATATTGATACGCCTGCATCTGTGGATGTGAGTAAAAATGAGTTCATCTATTATTATAGCAAGCTGTGGATGGAGATCTTGGAGCTATATGAGGAAACTCAGGATCCCAAATACTTGGATGCCGCTTATAAGGAAGCCAAACGGTATGCAACCATGTTCGTTGCGCGTCCAGTTCCTGAAGGTAACGTTACGATTCCGCAGCCTGAGACATATAATTACGCGGAGTCGTTCCATTGGCCGGAAAGTGGTAAATTTCAATATCCTAGGCTCAAGCTTCCAGAAGATATAGCCGGAGGCGTTCAAGCGGATCGTTGGCTTGTTTCACCGAGCGGATTGACGTTTGAAGCAGGAAGTACAACCGGCTATTATCGGATGAATGCTCAGGAAGCTCCATTCATGCTGAGATTGTCGCTCTATACAGGGGATAAACTGCTGCAGGATATTGCTCATAATGCGGTGATTGGTCGATATTCCAGTTATCCAGGTTATTACTATAAGGGCTTCGCCGTTAGCCAACTTGAACCGGATTTTCCTCTGGAAGGCCCAAGCGGGGCTACATCCATCTATTATCACCATATTCCGGGGCAGCTCGGGCAAACGATGGATTATTTGATCAGCGAACAATCATTGAAATCGAACGGGAGTATTACATTTCCTTCTGTATTTGAAACGAATTTTTTATGGTTCAAATATCACCTCTATGGGAATAAACCAGGTCAATTTTATGGTAATTCCGACGTTTGGCTTTGGATGCCCAAGGGGATTATTAAGACCAACCATCCTCAATTGAACTGGATAACGGGTGAGAGTGGGGATAAATTCTACATCGGGCTAAGCAACGCATCGTCAGAAGAAGTTCAAACTCCGATCGAATTGAATGAACAAATCATTGGATTCAACCCGGCACAAGATTATACCGTAACGATTATCCGCGACAATGGCACACCAGAGCAAGCAGTTATGAGTGGCGGAATCATTCAAGCCACGGTTTCAAGTAAGGGCATCACCGCTATCATTGTAGAAGGACTTAACATTAATGTGCCGCTGCATCAGGTCAGAACGGCTGATACATCGGATGCAAGCTACTTCTTTGATACCCACAGTCCAATTGATGCGGTTAAAGGCATGCTGATGGTTAAGCCCGACGAAACGGTCTATGATGCTTATGTGCAGGCAAAAACGACGAAACCAGCGACAATCCATTATTCCTTGGATGGCGGGGCCACGTACACGACCATCCCAGATACGATATACCCGATGGAATGGTCGATACGGGTGAATGATTTATCCCAAACCTTCACGTATTACGTGGAATCGGAGGGGAAACAGACCCGCAAGCGGACACTTTATCTGCCTGATGAGGTAACGGAAACTCCAGTCCAACCCGATGGGCAGGATAGTTCATCTATCGTTGTGGATAATACGGAGGCGGAGACAGAAGGCGTTTGGATAAGGGATACGACGGCTGACAACTATTACTATGATAACTATGTGTATGCCAAATCTACGACCGGCGCAGCGACAAGTAAAATGAGATGGCGGCCTGAGCTGCCGGAAAGTGTCACTTACAGTGTGTATTACAAGATTCCGCAAATCACCGCTGCGAGTGAAAATTGGGCAACGAATGCCTCTTTCACCGTTTATTATAGCGGAGGCTCCGAGACGGTTACTGTTGATGAGACAACAGCGAATGGTACTTGGGTGCATCTAGGGGATTATCCTTTTGCCGCAGGCGATAGCGGGTACGTGGAACTAACCAATAAGGCCAATAAGTCCAGGGTTGTTGCCGATGCGATCATGTGGGTAGACGCGAACCGGATACCGCAATTGGAATCTGCTGTGATCCTGTCCGATCGGAACGAGCTGCAGATGACTCAAACCGCACAACTGAGCGTAACCGGCTATTTGGATAACGGTTTGATCGGTGATCTAACACAGGCCAATGTGCAGTATTTCGTTGATCGTACGGATCTGGCCGAAGTGGATAGCAGTGGGTTGTTGACCCTTCTAAATCTCGATGGGGACACGGATCACATTGAGGTATGGGCTACTGTCACGATTGACGGAGTGACCTTAACCACACCGCCTTTGATCATCACGATCAAGGACCTAACGGTTATCGTCGATAGTACAAATACAACTGGGTTATACACGACAGAAGGGTCTTGGAGTCAAAGCAATTTAGCCGGATATAAAATTGGGGTTAAGTCCCGTTACTCTACAGTTCAAGGATCATCCGCAACGTGGAAAGGCCAGTTTCCAGAGGGGAAATATACGGTCTCGATCTACAAGCTCGTCCATACGACGGCAAACGATAATAATGTCAAAGTGGAAGTGAAGCATAAGACGGGTACCGAGGTCACCTATATCGATGCAACGGTCGGCTCATCGGGTTGGGTTAATCTAGGAACGTTCGACTTTACGGGTGACGGTAGCGAGTATGTCCGGTTAACCAGGGTTACTCCTACAACGGTAGACCCGCCAACGCTTCCTGCGGATATGATCTATACGAGAGTTGACGCAGTTATGTTCGAACGGCATTCCGATGGTTCAGAGCTGCTTGCAAATGAGGCGCCAGGTGAACCGACACTTTCTGAATAATAGCGTTGTTACGACAGGTTTATATGATGCCAGTTGGTATATGTAAGTTATCGAAGCGATGTTATACAAATTATTGTAAAATAACCCTAAGAGCTGAGTGGATGAGAACGATCCATTCGGCTTTTTTGTCGAGGAACAAGAACATGTATATGCAAATATAAAATGTCATTGGGATAAAGAAAAGAGAGCAGTCTTTCAAAAAATTGGACGCTTTTATTCAACTAATCAACAGGATGATTTTAAAGTGGAAGTTACTCCAGTATCTAATGAGGAATTCTTAACAACTCCCAATTTAATTCTACGAAAACTCTTTACAAGATATAGAAATTGGATGTAAAGTAACGGAATTACTGAAAATATCAATAGAGATTATAATAAAGGAAGGGCTAAGTATGGATCGTAACAATTGGATACGAAGGTTACGTATACGGATTAAGAATATGAGGTTTCAAAATAAGTTAATGATAACTTATATATTGGCATGTATCATTCCACTCCTAATTGTAAGCGTATTCATTTTTAAACAATCGGCTAAGGGGCTTGAAGATTCCTCTCAAGAATTTGCCTCTTTGTATACATCACAAATCAAATCTTCGTTGAATGAATTTATCAAAGAATATGATAAGATCACGAAATCAGTACTAATAGACAACGAATTGATCTACAAACTCGGAGAAGAGTCAAGCTTGCCTATGAACGAGGTCGTGAATCAAAGGGTAGCCGTCCAGCAACTGCTCATGAGGGTTGCATTGCTCAAATCTGAGATCAGCACCGTAATGTTGATTAGTCGGGACAACAGTGTTTATCAATATACGACCACAACAAGCAGAGTGGTTGATAACAGACTGTTATCCCAAGATTGGTTTAATAAGCTCCGAAACTCGGATCAGACTTTTTTTATCAGCGGCTTACATGACCGTTCCTATTATGAGGATAAGGGAGCAGGAGCTGTCGTAACGGTGGGGAGAGTTCTATATAATTCTAAGGGAGCATATGCCGGCATTCTTCTTATTGATCTGGATCCATTTACGTTGCTCCAGCTTGAGCATGAATTCGTCCAGGCTCGGGATAAGTATGGAATAAGCGTAATTATAGGCAATAGCCGGAGAGAAGTCGTTTACCATTCCGACGCGGCCAGCGGTCAAATAACTTGGGAGCAATTGCTTAAAGCTGGTTCGGATATCCAGTGGAATAGTGGAAGCATAGATCGCATTATTTTATCGGAAGTCACTTCCCAGGGAGAGCTGTTAATCAAAACTGAAATCCCACGTTCAAAATTGCTACAGAAAATCAATCAAATTAAAGCTTTAACCGTGGTCGTTATCTTGATGAGCTGCCTGATCATTTTCCTGATCTCGCTTTGGTTAAGCTATACGATTACGAGACCAATCAAGGCTCTTAGAAGAAGCATGAAGCAAGCAGAAGTAGGTCAATATCTCCCGATAGAGGAAGATCAGACCACCGATGAGATCGGAGGTTTGGTATACAGCTACAATAAAATGATCATAACGATCAAAACTTTGATTGAAGATGTATACGTTGCGGAGATCAAGCAGCGTCAAGCCAAATTTCTTGCTCTTCAAAATCAAATTAACCCCCATATGTTATATAACACCCTTGAATCCATTCGTATGAAGGCGCTAGTGAAGGATGATGAAGAAACTGCAGGGATGATAAAAATTCTGGCTCGCATGTTTCGGTTAACTCTAGGTAAAGAAAGAAGCCATCATTCTGTGAAACATGAACTGGAATATACATCCAATTACTTGGAGCTTCAGAACATCCGATTTGATAACATGTTCCGAATGGTTGTCAACATTCCAGATGAGATGCTTCATTGCAGCATTATCCCCTTGGTATTTCAGCCTATAGTGGAAAATAGCATCAACCATGGTTTTGAAAACTACAGCCGTCCTTTGATTATCGAGATCGAAGGGAGTTGGACAGAAAAAGGAGACGTTTTGTTCCGAATTTCGGACAACGGAATCGGGATGCCTTTAGATAAACAAGCAGAGTTATGTTCCCTCTTGGAAAACACCACCTCGAACAAATATAAGCTAGAAGAGGCAGATGAATTGCGGGGGAACGGACTAGGTCTGAAAAATATTGCAGAACGAATCAAACTTCACTATGGAGATCAGTATTATGTCACCGTTTTTACTGGTATCGAGAATGGAACGACAGTTGAGATATTGATTCCTAAGATTTAAATCTCAGACATCGCTAGGTTTAAAGTGGAGAGGGAGGGAGACTTGAATGAAAATCATCTTAGTGGATGACGAGAAGGGGATTTTGGAGGGTCTCAAAAAAATGGTAAGTCGATATATTCCTGAATGTGAAGTCGTCGGAACAGCTCACAATGGAATAGATGGGTTCAATATAATTCAAAAATGGCAACCGGATATTGTCATTACAGATATACGTATGCCTCAGGCCAATGGTTTGGAAATGATCAAAATGTTAAAAGACATGGATAGTCAGAGTAAATTTATTTTGCTAAGCGGATATGCGGATTTTGAATATGCTCGAAGAGGTATGCAGCTCGGCGTGAACTTTTACATCAACAAGCCAGTTGAGGAAAGGGAGCTTCGGGAATGTGTTTGCCTGGTCATGGAGTCAATTCGTTCAGAGAGAATGAAGTTGCACGAAATAGATAACATGAAGCAGGACTTCCAATGCCGCATCCAGGAAGAAGCCTTGCGAGACATCCTTGATCTGGGTAATGATCACATGGAACTTGTAGAGGAACTGCTACGGGTTAACCGCATATATGTAAAGGATTCTAAGTTTGCGTCTATCTTGATTGAAATGAATGCCAATGTAGATTTTCTGAAAGAGTATGGATTTGATCCTGTTTTTCGCCAGATTGACCTAACCTTAAGACAGTACGACGGAGTATATCGGTTTCGTTATTCAGGTTCACAAATTGCGGTGGTGATTACTCATAATGCTACCCTCGAAACAGGAGAACTGGTTCGCGCGATACATCGCCTTAATGAGGCTTTGACCCTTAATCTGAAACTTTCCATTGTCATTGGAGTCGGGACAGTGAAGAATCGGCCCACGGGAATCAGCCAGTCTTTTGAGGAAGCACGAAATGCGCTAAGTTACAAATTAATCAAAGGTACAGCGTCCGTTATTCCTTTCTCCGAAATCATGAATTTGGCAGTAAGAAGTAAACTTGTTCCTGAAGAACTCATCAGTGCCCTAGAAGCCGCAATCGACAATATGGATGAACACGAATGTGTAGTCATTATTCATGAGATCTTCGGTGGGATAGCAGATAAACCCACTGTTAGTCCGGTAGATCTTCAGCTACAGTGCTTAAACATTCTTTTAATGAGTATTCGAAAGATGTCTATTCAGCAATTGCAACAGAACGAATTAATAGGGCGCCATATTTTGTCTTTAGAGGGCATTTCGAGGTTCGAGACACTGGCGTATTTAGAGGAATGGATGGTACAAGTCATTCATGGAATTATTGCTTTTAAGCTGGAAAATCATATTTCCAAAAAGAAAGTTTTGATCTCGGAGATTAAGGAATATGTCACAGATCATTACAATGAACCAATTAGCCTTGCAGAAGTAGCTACACATTTTTTCATAAATCCCTATTATTTAAGTCAGTATTTTAAACAAAAGACAGGAGAGACTTATTTGAATTTTTTGACCCAAATTCGAGTCAGTAAAGCGAAAGAATTGCTAGAGAATACAGATATGAAGATTTACGAAATTTGCCATGAGGTGGGTTATTCGGATCCACAGCATTTTGCACGGATGTTTGAAAAACTGACAGGCTCTAAACCTAGAGAATACCGAAAAAATCTTACAAGTACTTAAAGGGAATTGCCACTTCCTATTGGAGTGGTTTTTTTAATGCAACTTAAAAATGACTTGTTTTAACTTAAAAATGCCCAATTGAGCAAGGGATATCCGGGATGTATAGTTATTGTTGTAAGCGGATTCAAACATGAAATACAGGGGGGATAAATTGAAAGTTTTTACGATTCATCGAATAAAGGTGTATTGGCCGCTATATGTGATGGCTATTCCGGGTATCATTTTTCTTATTGTATTTAAATTTATTCCGCTGGGCGGTGCTGTAATCGCCTTCAAGGATTATTCAGTTTTTCAAGGGTTTGTTGATAGCCCGTGGGTAGGGCTTAAGCATTTTAGAGCCTTGATCGACCATCCTGATTTTGTGCGGGTATTCGGCAACACGCTGTTTTTAGGTTTTCTCAAACTTGTACTAGTTTTTCCAGTGCCTGTATTACTTGCGCTGATGATTAACGAAATTCGAAAATCTGCGCTAAAAAAAGGAATTCAAACTGCTTTGTATATACCGCACTTTTTATCCTGGGTTATCGTCGGCGGTATTCTGTTCGATTTCTTTTCATTAAGTGGATTGTTCAACATCATCATCGGGTGGTTTGGTTTTGAACCAGTGTTGGCTATGCAGGAGAGTGCATACTTCAGGCCCATTTATGCAATTTCGTCCATATGGAGAGATGCCGGATGGGGGACTGTGGTGTATATGGCCGCTATTAGCGCGATCGACCCACAACTCTACGAATCAGCGATGATCGATGGGGCATCCAAGATAAGACAAATCCGTCATATCACATTTCCGCTTCTTTTACCTACTGTACTTGTACTCTTCCTGCTCGAAATCGGGAACTTTCTGGATCTCGGATTCGATCAAGTGTTTAACATGCTCACCCCGATGACGTACAGTGTTGGTGATATATTGGACACGTATGTATTCCGGACTGGCATTCAGCAAGCGCAGTACAGTTTCGCGACTGCAGTCGGTTTATTTCAATCCGTAATAGGGCTTATTCTAGTATTCGTTTTTAATAAAATGTCCAAAAAAGTGTCGGATGGGGGGCTCTGGTAGATATGGTTGAAGCGAGAGGGGAAAAATTATTGGTTACCGCAGTTACCGTATTCCTCATCCTGTTTTCCATTGTGGCTATTATCCCGCTTCTGTCCGTAATCTCCACATCACTGAGTTCCAAAAGTGCAGTGGATATGAATCTGGTGACGATATGGCCTAAACAATTTACATTTGATTCCTGGCTGTATATCATTGATCGTCCAGATTTGTGGAGATCGTTCTTTCTGACGGTTGGCACTACATTAATTGGGACGGTTCTGGCCCTTCTGATGACCGCCTTGTTCGCGTATCCTCTGTCGAAGTCGGAGTTCCGCTGGGGTGCAGCAATTATGGTATGCGTTGTGATCGCCATGATCTTTAAAGCGCCCATCGTACCATATTTTCTGACAGTTCGAAGTATTGGTCTGTATGACAATCCACTGGTTTTAATCTTGCCACACATTCTGAATCCATTTAATTTAATCATCATGAGGACTTTTTTTAAACAATTTCCGAAAGAATTGGAAGAAGCCGCCTTTTTGGAGGGGTGCGGGTATTTTCGAATGCTGTTCCATTTCGTACTTCCGCTATCCAAGGCTGTAATGGCAACACTAGCTTTGTTCTACGGGGTGGTGCTGTGGAACCAGTTTCAACATCCACTCTTTTTCCTGCAAGATACCAACTGGTTTCCGTTGCAGATTAAAATCCGACAGTTCATTACCGACGACAGCATTATGATGGCCGGCGCTGTTTCAACGGTTGATCTTAACTATAACGAGCGGACCTTGAGAGCTGCGACGGTCATTTTTGCCATCGTCCCGATCATCATCGTGTATCCATTCTTACAAAAATATTTTGTCAAAGGTGCCATGCTCGGCTCCGTGAAAGGTTAGAACAATCATATGGATGATTAAATAGACCGTCTGAGAAATTAACGGTTAAAGGAGGAGTATTATGATTTTTAAAAGGATCGGATTAATGTTGGCCTCAGGTTTCCTTGCAATAAGTACGATGACTGGTTGTAACTCTATCGGCGATTCTTCCTCTTCAAGTCAGAATACCTCCATCAATGAGGACGGAACTGTCGATATTGAAGTATGGGGAACGAACATTGGATATAAACCGATTACCAAAGGCAGCAAGTTATATGAATTTTATAAGGAAAAGCTCGGCGTGGGTGTTATCCATCCATATGTGGAATGGAACGGGGGTACCAACTACCTGAATCAGCTAAACTTGAAAATCGCCGCAAACGAAATGCCGGATCTGTTTTTACCTCAGCAGGGCATTGAAGACAGCTTGGCTAAAAACGGTGCGATTGCCGAACTGACCGAACTGTTGCCAAAATATGCACCGAATCTATGGGAAGCGATCCCTCAGGAAATGTGGGATGTGGTCAAAGCGAACGACCCTACCGGTCAGGGGAAAATCTATTATATTCCCGGTGTCGTGGAATACGGAAGATATGCTGGCATGATTCGCCAGGATTGGCTCGACAAGCTTGGCCTGACGATGCCGAAGACTCAAGACGAGTATGTAAATGTGCTTGAATCTTTCCGGGACCAAGACCCCAACGGCAATGGCCAGAAAGATGAGATTCCAACCGGAGGTAGGGAGCAAGCGCGATGGATGGATCATCTGTTTGCTATGTATGGAGTAGCCATGTTTGAAGGATATCCGGAGTGGGATATTTACGACGGTCAGCTGACTTATTCCGCGGTGACCCCGAATATGAAATCGGCTTTGGAGTTCATCTCTAAGTTGTACAAGGAAGGATTAATCGACAAGGAGTCGCTTTTGAATACTAAGGACAAGTGGGACGGCAAAATTCAGTCGGATAAGGCAGGAAACTATTTCCATTGGGTGGAATCCGGTTATTTGCCACTAGAAAATTTATTTAAGAACACGGGTGTGAAAGCGGAGTTCGCTGTTCTTCCGATACCGGAAGTCCCTGGTTATGAAGGCTTCTACACGTGGAAGAGATTTACGCCACCTGCCTGGGTGGTCAAGAATAATAAGGATCAGAACAAGCTGATGGCCACTCTAAAGCTGCTGAACAACATGTATGACAAGAAGAACTGGAATGATTTGTACCTCGGCGTAGAAGGGATGCATTATACGATGAAGGACGGTAAAGCCGTTAAACTGCCGGACGATAAAAGTTCTCAGGAGAACCTAATTCTCGATCCATATGCCAAAATATCCACTCTAGATTTCATGATCGATCTCAACAAGAGTACCGCTTCAGAAGACAGAATGTGGGCTATTGATCAGGTTACCCGAAATATGCAGGAAGCGCAGAAATATGCAAAAGTCATTGCTGGTGACGGTATGCCAGCCAGCGTATACGATGGCTTCCCGGACATTAACAATCGTACGCTCTACGTGGAATATGCGACCAAGATTATTCTGGGACAATACCCGATCAGCAAGTTTGATGAGTTTGTAGATAAATGGAACAAGTCAGGTGGCGAAGAGGTTACGAAGCGTGCTAGAGAATGGTATACGAAAGTGCAGAAATAATTGATCATCAGAAGTATAGAAGTACATCCGCCCACTATTATTTTGAAGACGGGCGGATATTTCATATCAGTTAGAATGTGTTGGACATCGTCTGGGTGTAGATCAATCCGAAATAGGGGATGAATCATGAGAAATCGTTTAATGGAAGTGCTCAAGGGTCGGGAACACAATTATATCCTTCCTTTTCTTTGGCAGCATGGAGAGGAGGAACAGGTTATTCGGGAAGAGATGGCTCGTGTATATGAAACAGGCATTAGAGCAGTGTGCGTGGAGGCCCGCCCACATCCTGATTTTCTTGGACCGAAATGGTGGTCGGATATGGACATCATTATGGATGAAGCCCGAAAGCGTGGCATGAAAGTGTGGATGCTTGATGATGATCATTTCCCAACAGGACATGCGGCAGGCAAAGTAAAAGAAGCCCCTGAGGAGCTTCAACGGATATTTCTCGGTGAACGTTATATCGATACGATCGGGCCTGCCTCAGGAGCATCTTTTCTGGTAGATACTTTACTGATGACCGGTCTTCGACCTACCATTTCGCTTAACCAAAACGCAAGTGGTCAAAATAAGCTGGTTTCCGTTGTGGCTGTCCGTCGAAGTCCATCGAATGGAACATTGCTTCGTGAATGTATTGACATAACAGAACTTGTGCATAAGGGTACTCTTTATTGGGATATCCCTGAAGGGTATTGGCGGATATTTATTATTTCGGAAAATAGGGATGGCGGTAGCAAGGCACAGGAAGATTATCTGAACCCGCTAGCTCGGGATTCGGTTCGCATTCTGCTTGATACAGTTTATGAGGCTGTTTATCAACGTTACAAGGAAGATTTCGGGAAGACCTTTGCTGGATTTTTTTCAGACGAACCCGGATTTTACAATGATAAAACAACGTTTGACTTTAATTCGAAACCTGGTAAACAAGGAGTATCACTCCCTTGGAGCAATGAATTACCCGCTTTGCTTGAGAAAGCGTTAGGTGAGGATTACCGAAAGGACCTCTATTTACTTTGGCAGGATGCGGGAGAACAATCCAATAGTGTACGGTACGCGTATATGAATATTATCAGCAAGCTTTACGCAGACAACTTCTGCAATCAAATTGGGGCCTGGTGCAGAGCCCGCGGGTTAGAATATATCGGACATGTTCTTGAAGATAACAACGTCCATGCAAGATTAGGACCTGGAGCGGGCCACTTTTTTCGCTCTCTCTGGGGACAAGACATGTCGGGTATTGATGTGGTGTTGTGGCAGATTGTCCCTGGCTTCGATGAATTGAGTTTCCGCTCTACCACAGGGGAGACAGATAGTGAATTCTTCCACTATGGCTTGGCCAAGCTTGGTGTATCGCTCGGGCATATTGATCCAAAAAAACAAGGAAGGACCATGTGCGAATTGTATGGGGCATATGGTTGGACGGAAGGGTTAAAGCTAATGAAGTGGCTTACCGACCATATGCTGGTCCGCGGTGTTAACTACTTTGTACCGCATGCCTTTACTCAGAAAGCGTTCCCGGATCCGGATTGTCCGCCGCATATGTATGCAGGCGGGAAAAATCCGCAGTATCGTTATTATAAGCATTTAAATCGTTATATGAATCGGATCAGTCACCTGATTTCAGGCGGAAGACATGTGGCATCTGCTGCTGTCTTGTATCATGCGGAAGCCGAATGGTCGGGAGAATCGATGTATTTTCATAAGCCCGTAAAGGCATTGATGCAACGTCAAATTGATTGCGACATTCTTCCCATTGATGTTCTTTTAGAAGACGCCAATGTGATCGACGGGAGGCTGCATGTCCATCAAGAGGATTACAGATGCCTTATCATACCTTATTCAGAAGCACTTCCTGCCGCGATGCTTCAGCGTTTAGTCCAGTTTGCTGAACAAGGGCTTGCCATTCGCTTCGTTGATGGGCTGCCAGTACGATCAAGCGAAGACCTTGACGTTCCCAATGAGCTTACACGAATTGCCAATCACATGAACGTTAAAGTTCTATCCCTGGGCAACTTGGCACAAGATCTTATCGGAGACGAACATTTCGATATTCAAGTTGACACGCTTGAACCGTATCTAAGGAATTACTACTACTCTCATGACAATTTGAATGTATTCATGTTCTTTAACGAAAGTCCGTTTGAAATCATACGCACGAACGTTTTTTTGCCTGTGCAAGGTGAAGTGTATACCTATGATGCCTTCAATAATCGCTTAATACGTTTGAATTCGAGAGAGACGGATCTGAAGTCGGTCTCACTTGTCCTGAATCCGTATGAATCCATTGTAATGCTTCAAGGAAAGGACCTTGAATGGTATGCCGAGAGCCCATTGCATATAGGGAAAACGAAGACGATGGATATTGCAGCAGAATGGACGATTTCTACTGCAGATGCTGAACACTATCCTCACTTTGTGGAATGGGGCAAATTAGATACGTTAACAAATATGAGTTCTCCTGATTATCTACCTCATTTTTCCGGAACATTTCGCTATGAAACGCAATTTGTATGGAAAGGATCGGTGACTCCAGCACTTTTAGATTTCGGCGAGGTATTTGAAACAGCAGAAGTATGGTTAAATGGTGATTATGCAGGAGTTCGCATCTGTCCACCTTACCGCTTTGAAGTAAATGGTTTAATAAAAACGGGGATAAACAAAATAGTCATCGAAGTTACAAACACGCTGGTAAAAGATCAGCAAGATTTCTTGTCATCCTTTGCCCAGCAGGAGCCAAGCGGACTTATTGGGCCTGTTAAGGTTCTTATTTAAACAGACTCGCTATGGCTTTTGCACTCACGTTTTTGACTTATGGTCATCTCATTCTACCACCGCTCGTTTTTCACTTGATTATAAATAAAAAGGACCCCATAAGATGACCTTTTTTAAAGTGTCTATCTTATAGGGTACAGTTTAGAAATTCGGAACACCAAACATCAGAGGAATGTCACCAAACATATACAACTTAATCGTCAGAATACACCGTCGTATTGAAACTTTCGGGTCCTAAGCGGACATTGCTCACACTGTAAATTGGATTATAAGTGAATGTAGCGTATGCCGAATAGACAAGTTGCCCATTACTTGGTGGAGTCACATTAAAATCGGCACCAGTAAAACTAAATACACATGGACTAAAAAAAGGATTAGCCACAACAATAGTACCCGCACGGTAGACCAACTGCTGAGAACTGCCCAATCCTTGGTATACTTCGATAACAAGATCAGCGTTTATGGGTAGTTGATTGGCGGTAACTTCAATAACACCCGAAAAAAGAGTCCGAATCCATGTTCCTGGGTTACTGATTTGCAGGCCTACTTGGGCAAACAAGAGCGGGACTCCATTCGTAAAGCTCGTAATAACAACGTTCTGTCCGTTGGAACCTTGAGAGGTCCGTGCATCTAACGTTTTAACCATGCGATGCCCTCCTTCCTCCGATAAAATCCTGTTACAAGTCAGAATTAATCATCGCTGTAAGTGACTGCATTAAAGCATTCTGGTCCAACGCGTGTGGCTTGCTCCATTGGAGATGCCGGAACAAATGTCACATAACAAGAATAGATAAGTTGCCCGGAGGGTGGGGGGGGGACATTATAATCGGAGCCTTCAAAACTTGCTAGTATGCTTGATTCGGCTGGGAATATGGGTTGTGAAACCACGTAGATTGGTGTACCTATATTGGTGGAACCTCTGAAAATGTCAAACCTTACGGAAGAAGGTTGTGAAGACAAATTAGCCACTGAAATTCGATAAGTGCCATTAAATTGAGTTCGAATGGTCAGCCCTGGATTAATAATGTTAAGCCCAAGGATTCCAACTAAGGTAGGGGTGTTGGGAACAAGCAGAATATTTAGCGGAGCAATGCCATTAGACCCAAGAGAAGTACGAGCATCGAGCGTACGAACCATAGCTATTCCTCCAATCCTATAAATACGGTTTAAGACAATTAAGGAATGATAAATTAAACTTATTCCCCGAAAAAGGTAATGATCCAGATGTGTAAATACGTAGTCCGAATGAATTGGATTTGGCCAATATATCATTATATGGGATCGTGCTATTTTCAAAATGGCTTCATAATTCTCACCCCCACATTACTAGAGATAGAATAATATATGGAGCACAATCTGTAATGCATGGACATTTTTGCTAGTATAATTAAAAGAGGCAGCACACCACAAGCGCATTCGTAAGGGCTTTTAAGCGCTTATTAGCGGCTTTTATTAATTTTTGACTAAATATGGCCCAAGCGACTTTTTTGATTTATCAGTATAAAGACCTAATAGAGCGTTATGTTCTGATGGGACATTCCATCGCGGGACTTTACGGAGTGTCCTATGTGAACACCTATCCGGATGAAGTTTTTGCTTTTGTCGGCATTGATAGCAGCGTTCCCAATCAACCTGGCATGAATGTCAAATTGCCTTTGAAATCCATGCAGTTTCTTCAAGAATCAGGTCTGATGAGATTGCTAAAAAAAGTGAGCGGAGATTCATATAAGTCCTTGGCATTTGATGAGCATACCAAAGAACAGATGAATTTGATTTCAAATCAAGTCACGAGCAATCCAACGATGATGGATGAATTGAGACACCTAGGTTCCAATTTCAAAAATGGAGAAAAACTCACGTACCCTCGTGATTTGCCAGTGCTTCTCTTCGTTCAATCCAATAACGAGCACAATGCGCAGTGGATTCCGCTACATGAGGAGCAAGTCAAACAATCCGCACAGGGCAAAATGATCCCGATGGAAGGTTCACATTACCTGCATCATACGAAATTCAAAGAAATAGCCGAGGGATTTAAAGATTACATGAAGCAAATCCAATAGTATGGTTGATCATTAAACTGCGGTGCCAAAACTTGGTGTCGTGGTTTCTTTGTATAGCTATTTAATCAAGAGGATAAGAACATTGTGTCATTGTTGATTAGACAAATGCTAATTGTAATATGATATCTGTTTCATTAAGCAACGGGCAGGATAGTTCAAGAGGTCTTGGCGGTTATGTTTGTTACCTGTGAGTATAGATTTCATTGCACCGGTAAGAGCAGTTTTGCTATTCTTAGAATTTGACTTCAAGTAAAGAAAGGACAGGGTGCCCTGTCCTTTCTTAATAGACGAGTATAAAACCGTGATGAGTTTACGGTTCATTCAAGGTTTACAGATCAACTCTCAGGGTGCCCAGCATCTTGGCGAATTTCGGATCGTGGTAGGAGATGAAAAGACTTTCCCGTGTATCGAGGGAGGAAATCTGTTCCATATCGTCTGAGCTCAACTCAAAATCGAAAATGTCGAAGTTTTCGACGATCCGCTCTTTTCTCACTGATTTTGGAATAACAACAACTTCCCGCTGAACAAGCCAGCGCAGCACGACCTGGGCGGCGGACTTGTTGTGATTTTCTGCAATCGAGGCCAGCACTTTGTTGCCGAACATATCGTTGAGTCCTTCAGCGAACGGCGCCCACGACTGATGTTGCACTCCCTGCTCATTCATAAAAGAGGCACTCTCGATCTGCTGGTAGAACGGGTGCGTTTCAACCTGGTTGACGGCAGGCACGATTTCGTTATGCACGATGAGGTCCATCAAACGATCGGGCAGGAAGTTGCTGACACCAATCGCCTTGATCTTGCCTTCGCGGTACAGGTCTTCCATCGCGCGCCAAGCACCGTAGTAATCGCCGAACGGCTGGTGTATAAGGTATAGATCGAGATAATCGAGTTGCAGCTTCTTCAAGGATTTGGAAAATGCCAGCTTGGCACTCTCGTAGCCGGCATCCTGAACCCACAGCTTAGTCGTGATGAACAGCTCCTCCCGCGGTATTCCGCTGCGCTTGATCGCACGTCCGACTGCTTCCTCGTTCAGATAACCGGCGGCGGTGTCGATCAGGCGGTAACCAGCCATCAGCGCTTCATATACCGCGTTCTCACATTCTTCAGCGTCGGGAACCTGGTAGACACCGAAGCCGATGATCGGCATTTTCACTCCGTTGTTCAATGTTACGTTTTGCATTGTAACTCCTCCTAGTGTTCAAATGTATAACAGCAAACGGCGCGTATCCCGGGAATCGGGCACTGCAGCGGTGGTTCCACTTACGGCTGAATTGCATTACAATCAGCTTAGAACCTTCGTGCTACACGAAGTCAAGCCGTCTTCAAGAATTTATTTTCAAGGAGGATTTCACATGCATACGGTCAAAGAAGCCGCCCAGAAAACGGGACTCACCGAGCACGCCGTGCGCTTTTACACGGATAAAGGCCTGGTGCCAAGCGTACAGCGCAATCAAAACAACATTCGGATGTTCGACGATGAATCGATCAACTGGCTACATGGCGTCAAATGCCTTAAGCAATCCGGGATGCCGATTGAATTCATCAAAAAGTATATCGATCTCTGTCTCGAAGGTGATTCGACCATTCCGCAACGCTTCGCACTCATGATGGAGCATAAAGAAGCGGCGCTCGTTCAGCTCGAAGAAGCCAAACGGCACGTTGCCCATTTAGAACAAAAAACCACTCTGTATCAGGCGATTCTGGAGCACCGCACTCCAGATACGACCAATCCCGGTAACTGGGACAAAATTCAGCATATGCATGCTGACGTATTTTACTCGCCCTCTGTTCGGAAGGCGTGAGAGATATTCGTGAGCAGATATAATAAAAAGTTTACTCGATACAGCCCTACAGACTATTAACTTTAGTAGGGCATGCCGTTGAAACTTTTGTAGTGGGGGATCATGCAATCGCATATATTGTAGGGAACCCCTTCTCTACAGGTTGTGTTTCGAACCCCCCGCTTTAGCGGGGGATTCAATATAATGTTGGGTAGGGGAAGCTATATAAAGGGGATTAGAATAATAATCGGAGCTAATCACGTATTACTACGATGATGTTTAGCATAGTTATAAAATAATATTGTACTGGATATAATTGAATGGGACTCCCATTCCCTTAGGCCTACCATGCATTCTGGTGGGCTTTTTCATTTATAAGCATCTTTTTTTCAGGTGAATAATTCTCAAAGAGTATGATGTCTCTTCACATTGCCGTTACTGTTTCACGAACTTGCCCGGAGAAATTCCGACAAAGCAAGTAGAGTTTGAACTGGATTTGCTTCGCCGGAAATGAGCTGTCGGCGGAATTTTCTTGTCTATCGAAGGAGTTATCGTCTGCAAGTCCGTTATGACGAAGAGGTGATGGATCTGCGATAACTACGCGGTGTACAACCGACCACTTGTCTGAATTGCCTGGAGAAATGCTCTACATTCCGATAACCGCAAAGTTCACTGATGTCTGAAATTCTGGACTGGCCATGAATCAGTCTTTCTTTGGCGAGACGAATTCTGGATTGAATGACATCTTCCATACAGGAGATGCCAAATGTGTTTTTGTATAACGATTGCAGATATCCTGGACTAAGATGAACACAATCAGCCATGACAGATACGCTCCATGCTTGGCCCGGACAGTGATTAATGGCCTTGCGCAAATTTAAAAGATTCTGGTAATGTGATGTGTTTTCCACGGACTGAGATGCTTCGAGAAGCTTGTTAAACATAATTCGAAACAAATAATCAATAGAGAGCTCACGGTAATCACACGAAAGAAAATTTTCGGTAGCCAGCAATTGAAATAACTGATGACAATAGCCGGGATCCGGAAGAGGAATTGGCGTGCCTAACGGAAGAGCAGAATCCAATACATACGATTCATCTGAGAGAAATCGTATCCAATCATTGACGTATTGATCCGAGCACGCTCGATACATGATTTTCTGATGAGGTGGGTAAAGGACGGCACAATTCGCCGGATACGCTTTTATCTCGCCATTTACCCAAAATTCCGCTGGAGTCTGTGTAAGAATGAGCAGCCAAAAATCATGACCTTCCGGTATATCATAAATGAAATCAGCCGGGTGAGCGGCATCGTAACCGACATAAAAAATCGTGTTCATACCATTCTCCAATCTTAGAATAAATCAATATTACGATAGTATATATCATTCTTTGAAATGCACTTCTATTTTATAATTTTAAGGGGAAACCGCTGATAAATCACTGATTAATCTTTGAATTGTTACTGCTCCATCGTTGGGTATGTCTTTGAAATGATCAATAAAGGGGACCTGCAATCATGATATCAGAAATAGAAAAGGAAAGGGAATATCACTATATCCTCTCCTACACCCGTTCTCCTCTGCAAACGAAGATCTATGCGCCCAGGCTTGCACACAGCATGCACCTTGCCTACAGTGAAGACGGCTCCAAATACCGTGCGCTGAACCATAACTCAGGCGTATTGTTTGCAAAGGCAACAGAAAATGAGAATGGCACGCTGAATGCCAAAAGTCTGCAAAATCCTTACTTGTTCATTCTTCAGGACGGAACATTTGGCGTGATGGCAGTGCGTACAGAAGCCGAAGGCCAACAAGATAAAGAGAGCAAGGGTGCGGTGCTGTTCTTTCATTCCTCCGATCTGCTGCATTATAAGGAGATAGGTCTAATTGATCTTAAAGGCGATGTTTATGTCCATGACATCATGTGCGAATTTAATCAGTCAGACCAGTGCTATGTAATCCGTTGGAGTGATGAGAATGGCTGCTTTTTTCAAAACACGATGCAAGATCTGTTTCGCCTGAGCCATGCTTCCATTCCTGTAAAGGCAGTGGCCATCGCTATAACGTCGGCATCTCCGGATATTGAAGGAATTATTCCGCGCAATGTGCTTCGGGTCCCACATGAGGTTGCCTTGCGTATAGCCCACCGACTGACACCGCCTGAAAATACAGCGATCCGACTCCCGGAGCGAATCATCGCTACATCAATGGAGGATTTGAAAGCGCTTAAGGCAATAGCCGAATACAACGATGGTACTACTTCGCTCAGGAAGGTGGATTGGAATGCGGAGATGGTAAAGTGGGATCAGGAAGGTACTTATCATGTGACAGGTATGGTCATACAGGAGCATTATGCATTTCCCATTGCTGCTAACCGGGCCGATCCCTGCATTACCAAATGGAATTCCAAGTATTATTTGGTAGCGACCAATGATGAAGATCACAACCAAACACTGTATATTCGTGAATCGGATACGATAGCGGGTCTCGTCGACGCTCAGGAAATACTTATTCTGGACACAAGTACGTATGACCACATTAAAGGTTTATTGTGGGCGCCCGAGCTTCATGTCATTGCAGATGAGCTATACCTTTTCCATGCAGCCACCTCTGGAGATTTCCTGAATGAAGAATCCCATGTAATGAAACTGAGTGCCGACGGTAGCCCAACTCGTGCAACGGATTGGTCGATACCTCAGCGCGTGCTTAGAAAAGACGGGACCCATTTGTGCGAAGCCGGAAAAGTAATTTCCCTCGACATGACGGTTTTCAAATGGAACGATGAGTATTATGCGTCCTGGTCTGAGCGCCAATTTGTACCCGTAGATCTTGGAGCATGGCTTTATATTGCCAAACTGGACTCCCAAGAGCCATGGAGGCTGAGCAGTGAACCTGTCCTGTTATCCAAACCGGATTATGGCTGGGCAAACAATCACACGTATGTTGATGAAGGACCATTCGCCCTGATCCGAAATGACAGGCTGTATTTAACCTTTGCGAGTGCGGCTGTAGACGCCACTTATTGTGTAGGGCTTCTGACCCTGAATGTGAATGACGATTTGCTGAATCCGGATCACTGGACAAAATGGAATTATCCTCTTTTGACATCAAGAAGTGTTCCGGGAGAATTTGGACCGGGCCATAATTCGTATGTGATAGATAATGAAGGTGTCACATGGAACGTCTACCATGCCAGACCTGGCATCGATGCACCTCGAGCCTGCGGAATTCGGCGGGTTCATTTTGACATGGATGGATTTCCGGTCCTGGATCTAACCGAAGAGCGTGATCTAAAGCGTGAATTGGCTGAAGTATCGGTTGAGGTTGTAGTGAAGCATGACTAAAAAGGGGGAACGAAAAGTATGTATGCAAACCCGATTATTTGGGCCGATTATCCGGATCTTGATGTGATTCGGGTCGATGACACCTATTATATGGTCAGTACAACAATGCATATGATGCCAGGCTGCGTCATCCTGCGATCCTATGATCTGATCCAATGGGAGACCGCTGCTCATGTGTACGATAGACTTGACGATACACCCGCTCAATGTCTGGAGGAAGGCAGTCAGATTTACGGCAAAGGCATGTGGGCTGCCTCGCTTCGGCACCATAAGGATACATTTTACGTCATTTTTGTTGCCAATGATACACATAAGACATATCTGTACACTGCCAAGGAAGTAACCGACCCTTGGACCAAACAGTATGTGGAAGGCTTTTATCATGATTGCTCACTGTTTTTCGATGAGGATGATCGAATCTACCTGATTCATGGCAACACCGAGATTTATTTGACAGAGCTCAGTTCTAATTTTTCCGGTCCCGAACCCGGGGGAGTCCACCGCATGATCATAAAAGACAAGCAACCTCATTTCCTCGGCTATGAAGGTGCCCACTTCTACAAAATTAACGGCAAATATTATGTGTTTTTAATCCACATTTCCAAGGCTTCCGGCAGAAGAACACAGGCTTGCTATATGGCAGATTCGCTGGAAGATGAGTTTGTTGGCGGTGAAGTATTCAATGATGACATGGGATATTTTAATGCTGGGGTAGCCCAGGGAGGAATCGTGGATACACCGGACGGAGAGTGGTATGCCATGCTGTTTCAGGATCATGGTGCCATCGGACGTATTCCTGTGCTGGTCCCGCTGCATTTCGAGAACGATATTCCGGTGTTTGCCAAGCAAGCCCCGAAACAAATCCTGATCCCGAGCACGAGAACAGATTATAAATACAAACCTCTGGTGGGGAATGATTCATTTCATTATGAACCCGGTGAAGACGGGAGGGTACGACTGAACGATTTTTGGCAATGGAACCATACTCCGGATAATGACCTCTGGTCCGTGACCGACAAACCGGGAGTGTATCGGATTCAATCCGGTCATATTCGTCCCAACCTGACATTTGCCGTGAATACGCTGACGCAGCGTGCAATGGGCCCCGTCTGTGAAACAATTGTCACGCTGGATGGCAGCCAATTGAATGACGGCGATTACGCAGGCATGAGCTATCTGATTGGCACATATGGTTTGATTGCACTCACGAGGAAAGAAGGTCGTTTTTACCTGGTCATGCAGGCAAGAAACAGCGAGGATGCATCCATCTTCGGTAATCTGATTGATGCGGAGCCAGCCACCGAATATGCAAGAATTCCCATAGCGGAATCAGTGATTACGCTTAAGGCCGTTGGGAATTTCGTGGACAATCAGGACGAATGCTCATTCTTCTATCTGGATGGAGTGGAGTGGAAGCCGCTTGGTATCACTCACAAGATGATTTATAAACTGGATCACTTTATGGGATGCCGGATCGGATTGTTTTTATATTCGACAAGCATGATCGGAGGAATAGCTGATTTTTCGAATTTTAAATATCAGAATATGCTTCCGCATAACCAGAAATAAAATGGACTTGAAGTCGCCGAGCCGGCGGCTTTTTTAACGATATATGATCTAATTCTGCTCAGCTGAAGCTATTTCATGTACAATAAAAACAGGTTCCAATGCCAGGAACTAAAGCATCTATTTCAGTCGAATAGGGGTGCATACTATGCGCATCACTGTATTAATCAGAACCAAATTAGTTGTGATCCTGTTGCTTAGCGCATGCATACCAAGTGGACATACACGCGGATATTCGGGACAGGATATTGTAGGTACTGATGTGCAGGCTGCGGAAAATGAGCCGCATTTTAGTAAATACAGCTCTCCGGTTCAGGTATCTTTTGTCAGAGAATCAGGGGACGATCTGGAACGCATGATCAGCCAGTTGCCTGGGGAGACGTTGCTTGACAATCGCTGGAGCCGGTTGTATGAAGAAAAACTGGGGATTCAGCTCCAATATGATTGGATCGCTAGAGGAGACGTATATGGACAGAAGTTGGGCGTCTCCCTTGCTGCCGGTCGTATTCCTGACATTGTAAAAGTGAATCCGTACCAGCTGAGACAGCTGAGCAACGCAGGACTGATTCAGGACCTGTCTGAAGTATACTCAACTTATGCTTCTCCGCTTGCAAAGAGCATATTGGAGGCAGAAGGAAGAGGCCCGTTTGACGCCGCAACCATTGATGGAAAATTGATGGCTATACCGGAAACAGCATCCTCCATCGAAACAGCCCAGTACTTGTGGATCAGAACGGATTGGCTTGAACGCCTGCAGCTTCATCCGCCTGAGACAATGGAAGACGTGCTCGAGATATCGAAAGCGTTTACATATAGGGACCCCGACGGTAACGGTCAACAGGATACGTACGGACTTGCCTTAACAAACCATTTGTGGGACCCAGTCATGGGAGCTGCAGGCCTAATGGCTGGGTATGGCGCATATCCGAATATCTGGGTCAAGGATGCGAATGGTAACCTCGTATACGGCGGCATACAACCCGAAGTCCGAAAAGCGCTGCAAGTTCTGCAAAACTTGTACCTCGATGACCAGCTTGACCCCGATTTTGGCTACAAAAGAGGAGCGTATGAAGCCCGCCTGATCCAGAACGGAACCATCGGCATGTTGTATGGTGAACAATGGACTCCCTTTATGATCAAGTCGAGCAGGGATAACGATCCAGATGCTGAATGGCAGGCTTTTCCTATCGTAGCAGAATCCGGCCACATGGCTAAAGTGCCGTTACGAACCAATACCTGGCAGTATTTCGCTGTTAGGAAAGACTATGCTCATCCTGAAGTCATCATGAAGCTCATGAATTTGCATTTGGAGACGAACTGGGGCGAGCAGGCGCAGTACGAAACATACTACAATGACGATTCCGAGGCAGTGTGGATGCTCTCGCCAGTCACGCCTTTTCCGGGTACCAAAAATCTGGATGCCTACCGCCAAATTAGCGAGGCGAGCCGATCCGGTGATCCGTCGGGACTTCAAGAGGAAGCAGCGGCTATTCAGAAGAGAATTGAAGCTTATATCAAGGAAGACGTGGAGAGCGGTTGGGGATGGAATCAAACCTATGGGCCGTCTGGAGCATTCAGCATAGCCGATGGTTATGAAAGGAACGGACAGCTTCTGTATGATCAGTTCACAGGTGGGATTACAGACACAATGATCGACCGACAAATGATACTGAATGATCTTCAGCTTGAAGCTTATCTGAATATTATTCTCGGAAACCCCATTGAAGAGTTCGATCAGTTTGTGGACAATTGGCGCAAGTTAGGCGGAGATCAGATTACAACGGAGGTTAATGCATGGCTCAATTCAAAGACGACACTGGAGCACTGAATCGTTTCGCTAGGGTGCATTTAACCAAGAAAGTAATTGATATGCTGGAGGGGATGAGTTGATTAAATTCCCGGCCCATTCATGGCGGAGCAGCATCTTCGCCCGTCTGGGCGTGACCTATCTAATATTTGTTCTTCCGCTTATTATCCTGGGAATGTATTTGTACAACTGGAGTTATGATAATGCCAGTCAGGAAATATCGTTGTCAACGGAAAGACGGCTTGCCCGTTATCTTGAAGAACTGAATCGAGAAATTGAATGGATGGAGTTGCAGCAGTTTGATATTGTGGAAGACAGGAAGCTCAACAGGCTGGCCATTCTGTGGGAGATGATGGATCAGGTAGATCGCCGGGAAACATTGAACTATCTGTCCGAACGGCTTGCTACGTTCAAGAACAGCAGTGTATATATTAAGAATGTTCATGTGCATATTCGAACGATTGGCAAAAGCATCTCCGCTACCCATGGCATTGATGATTACAACAGTGATTCCTATAATTACTTCAGCTCTGGCATGGAGGGAAAAGGAAATCGTTTTACGGTAAAAGAGGGTGTAATGAACCTGAGTGCCGTGAAGCTGACTGGCAAAAAAGGAGAAGCTCCGCTCTTCGCAGTCCAGGTCGAGCTGGACACGGAGCAATTTCGAAATGCTCTAGTCCAGCTTAATTTATACCCTGATAGTGATTCTTTACTGATGGAGGAAAAAACAGGTCATATGATCACAGACCTTCCAACGCGAGATGTTATCCTTGCTGATTATCGTGACCACATTGCTAAGGGGGACCATGGTGCATTTCAGGTGAAGGTGGATGGTACACGCTATTATGTTAGCCAGAGCCGTATGGAACCTCTGGGTTTGTCTATAGCAACATATTTGCCGGAAGAGATTGTAAAGAGACCACTCAGCAAGTTCTATCACTGGGCCTGGTTGTTTGCAATAACATCATTTGTGGCAATATCGGCCTTCCTCTACTCAAGCTACAGACTCATTCATATTCCGCTGCTTCTTCTCATGAAGAGGTTCAAAAAAATGGAGACTGGTGTACTGGATATCCCCATCGTGCACAAGCGAAAAGATGAGTTTGGCTTCCTGTATACCCGGTTTAATCAGATGCTAGAAAACCTTCAGTTGTTAATCGATCGGGATTTCAAAAAAACGATGATGATGCAGCGTGCCGAGTTGAAGCAGCTCCAATCCCAGATTAACCCTCATTTTTTATATAACAGTTTCTTTATTCTCAACTCACTCGCAAGAACAGGGGATACGGAGCGCATCGAACAATTCACCAACATGCTCGGAGAATATTTCAGGTTTATTACCCGGAACGAAACCGATCTGATTAGGTTGGAAGAAGAGGCGAGCCATTCACGGATATATACCGAAATCCAAAACCTGCGTTTTTCCAGACGTATACATGCAGACTTTGGAGATTTGCCAACATCGATGGAGCGCATTCATGTTCCCCGCTTGATCATACAGCCAATCATTGAGAATGCTTATGAGCACAGTCTGGAAAAAATGACCGCTCAGGGCATGCTTCGAGTCCGGTTCCATATTACGGAGCAGTTTGCAGAGATTACTGTGGAGGACAATGGGCATGAATTGGAAGATCATCAAATTGCTGCGCTTCAACAACGTTTGCATGAAAAAAGTGACTCGGAGGAAATGACCGGATTAATGAATATCCATCGTCGACTGATGCTGACCTATGGGGAAGATAGCGGCTTGTTTTTGACGAGAAGTGAACTGTCGGGATTAAAGGTCACAATCCGAATTCATATGGAAGGAAGGGAAGACGGATGTATCGACTTTTGATTGTGGATGATGAGGAAATTATTACGGATGCTCTTTTTGAAACCTTTGCAAGATATATGCCTGATCGTCTAGACGTATGCAAGGCTTATTCTGCGAGTGAGGCATTAGCTTGGATGGAACGCTCGAGAATTGATATCGTTTTGACGGATATTCGCATGCCGGGTATGAACGGTCTTGAGCTGACAGAGCAGATTCAGGCTTATTGGTCGCACTGCCGCATTATTTTTCTAACAGGTTACAGCGACTTTAACTATGCTTACAGGGCTTTTCAGATGCCCAACGTCCGTTATTTGCTCAAAACAGAAGGGTATGACAAGATTTTGTCTGTAGTGGAGGAAGTGATAGAAGAGATTAAGAAGAGTCACTATATGCGCGAGTTGCTAGAGAAGTCAAGCGAGATTACTTGTCAGCTCGCGTTGCTTCAGCAGGAAGAGTATCTGCGGAATCTGCTTCAGAACGGTACTGAGTATTTGAGTTCTACTTTTGAAATTCAGAAAGAATTGGATCGTTGGGACTTTGGGATGAATGCTTCTTCCCCAGTACATGTTGTGCTTGGCCGGATCAATTCCAAAGATAAACATGCTCAATCGGAACGCACTCAGATTCACGCATCGGCGCGATTGATTGTTTCCTCCCTGATGGAGGAGCACATTGTTCACGTTAGCATGACGGACCATTACGGGGATATGATATGGCTTATTCAGCCCAAGCAAACAGAGGTAGAGCCAGGTAGTTCTCTTATCCGATATCTTGAAGGTACATTGGAATTGGTGCAGGAAGCATGCATGACTTCACTTGGCATATCCGTGGCTTTTGCTTTAGCTGGTAACAGCTGTCATTGGTCTGAAATTCCTCGGCAATATGAGAGGTTAAGGCAGCTTCATTGGATGAAGATTGGCGATGGCATATCCATGGTATTGCGGGATTACGATGATGTTCTTCCAAAGAAAGGCTTAAGGGAGCTTACACGCGTCAGTAACCGAATAGAAGTGATGTCAGGGTATTTGGAGACAGGACGAACGCAGCAATTTTACGAAGTGTTTGAGGAATTAACGAGTGAACTGATCCAACAGGATGTGACCATGGAGAGGGCCATGGAAACCTATTATAATCTGGCGCTGCATCTGTACTCGACCATCAATCGATGGGGTCTGCATCAGGATATTCCCGATCAGCGAAGACTTTTACATCTCAACGAGTATACCTGCATGAAGGATGCGGTGCAGTTTCTGTATCAAGCAGCCGACGAATTGGTGCGCTTCAAGAGCTCGAATGAACAGGAGCGGGCAAATGCCGTGATTCATTCCCTGTGTACATACATCAAGGAGCACTTAGAAGAAGATCTTTCCCTGGTAAGGCTGGCCGAGCTTTATCATTTCAATCCATCCTATCTGTCGCGTTTCTTCAAACAGGAAATGGGAATCAACCTCTCTGAATTTATTGACGAGCTACGGATCCGTAGGGCAAAGGATCTGCTTCGGAATGCCGATCTCATGGTGCGCGAGGTTGCGCTCCAGGTTGGCTATGAGGCAGCTCATTCTTTTACACGCTTTTATAAAAAGGTGACGGGCATGACTCCTCAGGAATTCAGGGAATCTTTAGTGGTTCGTTAAAGAGAAGAGAAAACGAAGAGAAGTAAGGCCACAGGGTTGAATGCCTAGTGGCCTTACTTCTCTTTTGTATTAACGGATAGTTCAGGGCTACGTTCTTAAACTAAGCGGTGAACGCTCTTTGTTTTCGATAGGCATTGGGACTTTCGCCTGCGTACGCCCTGAATTTTTTATAAAACCAGTCTGTATCGGTATATCCTACCTCTGCTGCAATTTCATAGATCCGCAAATCGGTGGAAGTCAGCAGCAGTTTGGCTTTTTCCATTCGTTGCTGAAGCAGGTAATCATTGAAGGACATACTCTCTTCCAATTTGAATTTTTGCCCAAGGTATGCGCCGTTAAAATGAACCATATCGGAGATTTTTTTCAATGTGATATCACCACTCAGATGATCGAGAACATAAGCTTTGATCATCTTGATTACCTCTGCGGAGGGGATATGTCTACCATCAAGTTGAAGGATTGACCTTTCGGAGAACGGATTCCGCATGGGTTGCTCTGGCTCAAGCCTGGACTTGAGTCTGTTCAGACTGTCCAGGAGGGCAGAGGCGTTAAGCTTGCCGGGCAAATAATCGCTTACTTGATAGGTTAGTGCTTTGCGAACAAGCTGAAAATGATCATGACCTCCCATGATCAGAATCGGAATCTGGCTTATTTTTCGTATATGGTGACATACCCATAGACCTGCGGCAGCACACCCTCCAGTGCTCACAAGCACGACAGAAAATGGCTGCTCGAACAATGCTGATATCGCATTCCGGGCACAATCCACTCGATCTCCAATGACATATTCGGAGTTGCTGCGGCGCAGTAGCTGTTGAATTTCTCCGAACATACAGCGACTGAAATCCACAAGCAGGATATTATACATGAAGCAATCCCTCGCTTTCAATTGATATATACCGAATCTAAGTATCTTCATACCTCCTGATGACAGATGTCTTCATTTCATTATGGTAATAAAAGAAAGCGCATACAATGTGCATTTATTTGTAGAGGGAGCATTTTTTTACCAATTAAATAACAAAATGCTTCAATCTCTTTTCAAATTGCCAAAACCTATAGTTTGCAGGGTAAACACCTGTATTTTCACAGGTTGTTTACGCTTTCATTTAGAAGATACACTTTGATGGGAAATGGTAATCCACATTCAGGGGGGACAACAATGAGAAAAAACATGTTCATGCTGATGAGTCTGATTCTTGCAGTAATGCTGTTGATGAGCGCATGCAGCTCCGGCTCCAGCGCAACGACAGAGCCAGAAACGAAGGCGCCGCAGGAAGAGCAGGCCACGAACGAAACAGAACCAAAGAATGAGAACTCTACACCCGAAATGGATTTTGACATGGGGGGAAGAACCATCAAGGTGGTTGCTTGGTGGGATATGAAGATGACAGATAGCAACCCGGACAACATTCAGCGAATCGAGAACCTGGAGGCGCTGAAGAAGAAGCATAACTTTGACATCGAATACATTTCGATTGATTTTGGTGAGTATCAGGAGAAGGTCGTCGCTTCCCTAATGGCAGGTGAACCGCTGGGCGACATTGTGCGGCTGGGCAAAAACTATGCCATCCCTGCACTGACCAAGCAGGACCTGTTATGGCCCATCGATGAATACACCAAGAATGATAAGGTATTCAACCAGAAAACGACGAACAAATACATGCAATATGAAGGTAAAGGTTATGGATTCACCGAAGATCAATCTTCATTTATCAGTGGGATCTTTTACAACCGGACACTCATGCAGGAGCTGGGCATGAAGCCGTTACAGGAATACGTGGACGAAGATCAATGGAACTGGGATACATTCATTGACGTAGCCAAAAAAGCCAACAAGGACCGAAACAACGACGGAAAGTTAGATACCTGGGGATTAGCCCAAACGGGTTTGCTTGAGCCTGTCCTGTATTCGAATGAAGCCTCTCTTACGAAGGATGACAAACAAAATCTGGAGGACCCAAAAACAAAAGAAGCGCTTAGCTTTGTTTCCAAACTGGCGACAGAAAAGGTAGGAAGACCTACGGAGGGTGGAGATTGGACAGAACCGGCGACGTTCTTTCGTCAGGGGAATACACTCATGTATTCGGGAGCCATGTATGAAATTGAAGGTATTCGAACAGATATGAAGGACTACGATATCGGTTTTGTTCCTTTTCCAAAAGGACCAAGTGCGACAGCGTACCACTCCGGGGAATCGCGTTATCAGGCGCTGACCATTCCTAAGGCAGTAGAGCATCCGGAGCAGCTGATGTATATCTGGGAAAAAATAAACGAGATTGACTCCATCTACGATTATCCAAGTCAGTCCACACTGGAGACGCATCTTACCGACGAAGCCGACATTGAAAATGCCAAAACCGTTGCCGAGGGTATGCTCGTGCTTGACCATAATACGTTCCCATCCTTGCCGTTCTGGGATTTTAACGGTGAGCTGCTTGAAGGTGTATCCGTATCAACGGTTATTGAAAAATACAAGGCACCTTTCCAAGCTTCGATTGATGAGGTCTACAAATAAGCACACTTAGTTGCTCTCTCGGGACAAAAAGATGTTACAGATCTCTGTCCCGAGAGGAAATTCAATCCATAACAATCATACTCTACGGCAGAAGGAAGGGGGACGTATTCGAACATGCGGTCACGAAAGAAAAAGGGACTGATCCTGCTGCTAGCCATGGTGATGATCCTCTCATTATGGGGCACTTTCCTTACAAGGGATCAGGGTCCGGGCATCGTTCAGGCACGCGAGGATTTCGAAGCAGTATCCGGTACAGAAGACTCTCGCAGCTATGAGCATTACCTCTCCGTTCATGCAAACGCAGACAAGCCGAAGCGGACGATACGCATTGAGGGAGAATCATTCACTGAGGCTGTGGACGGGGAGTTCGAGGTCGCTAATGGGTATGCAGGTTTGGACGGGAAAGCCGTTATCACTCCGGAAACTGGCTCCATCAGTTGGGAAGTGCCTGTGACAGCCAGTGGGTTATATCAATTGCGTATACATTATTATCCTACCGCAGGCAAAAGCTCAGGGATTGAACGCAAGCTGGAGCTGAATGGAGAAGTTCCGTTCAAAGGAGCCGATGGGCTGTTATTTGACAGGGTGTGGGGGAATCGCGATGAAGGTGTTCGAAGGGACGATCGCGGCAATGACCTCAGGCCACGACAGGTTGAGAAACCAGTCTGGCAGTTTGCCTCTTTCAAGGATAGTGCTGGTTACTTCGAAGAGCCGTACCAATTTTATTTTGAAAAGGGAACACAGAAACTGTCGCTAATCTCGTTGCGCGAAAGTATGGCGATCGATTATATCGAGCTGTACCAGGAAGAGAGCATTCCAGCCTACGCAGAGCTTCAGGCTACTTATGAAGCAGCAGGTTTGAAGCCAGCTGATCCCGTCATGATCAAGGTACAGGGAGAGCAGGCAGTGAGTAAATCCTCGCCAACCCTTGCCCCCATCTCGGATCGTTCAAGCCCGTCTCTTGAACCGTATGATGTATCCAAAATCCGTATTAATGCTATTGGAGGCATCAACTGGAAGCTTCCTGGTGAATGGATCGAATGGGATGTGGATGTACCCGAGGACGGCCTGTACCAAATTGCACTCAAAGTGAAGCAGGATCAGCTTCGCGGTGTATATGCCACACGAAGTCTGATGATCGACGGCCAAACTCCTTTTGAGGAAATGAAGCGCATTCGATTCAACTACAGCCCTGATTGGCAGACACGGGTGCTGGGCACAAGTGAGAGTGAGCCTTATCTGTTTCATTTGGAGAAAGGAACTCACCGTTTACGGATGACGGTTACGCTGGGGGATATTGCTCCACTACTGCGTACAGTGGAATCAAGCGTGCTGGAGTTGAACGAGATGTATCGCAAAATTCTGATGATTACCTCCAATAAACCAGACCCTATGCGGGACTATCAGCTGGAGACTCGGATTCCTGAGATGAATGAGGTTTTTAAGCGGCAAGCTGGCATTTTGCGTTCGGTTGCCGACTACTTGGAAAAGGCGACAGGTGAACAAAGCGACAAGGTAGCGGTTCTCCATGCCATGGTGGTCCAGTTAGAAGACATGGCGGCAAGACCGGAAACCGTGCCCAAACGTCTTGATACCTTCAAGATCAACGTAGGCGGACTAGGTACCTGGATTCTCTCCGTGCGTGAGCAACCGATTTCAATGGATTATGTCCTGGTATCCTCACCGAATCAGGAAATGCCGAAGGCAGAGGCTACCATGCTGCAGCAGATCAAGCACGAACTGGGAGCTTATGTTGCTTCTTATACGGAGGATTACGACAGTATCGGAAACGTTGAACAGAATAAGGACTCTATTACAGTATGGATTACAACAGGACGCGATCAGGCACAGGTTCTAAAAGGTTTGATCGACGATTCCTTTACACCGGAAACCGATATTTCCGTTCAATTACGTCTCGTTCCGCCCAATATTTTGCTGCCCGCGACGCTTGCCGGTGAAGGACCGGACGTAGCCATGCAGATGGGTGAAGATATTCCTGTTAATTATGCCATGCGGAATGCAGCGGCGGATTTGAGCCAATTACCGGATTTTGAACAGGTTGCGAGCAGATTTCGCACAAGCGGACTGACGCCTTATCAGTTTAACAATGGAGTGTATGCGCTTCCAGAGCAGCAGCATTTTCCGATGTTGTTTTATCGTAAGGACATTCTGAATGAGCTTGGCCTGGAACCGCCCAAAACGTGGCAGGATGTGTATAATGCCATTTCGGTGCTGCAAAAACATAATATGGAGTTCTATCTCCCCATAGAGGATACAACAAACAATGCCAATATGATACCAAACGCAACCTTTGCTATGCTGCTTTATCAAAACGATGGCGAATTTTATTCGAAAGATCAAAAGCAAAGCGCGTTGAATTCGGAAATCTCCATGGACGCATTCAAGCGATGGACGCAATTTTATACCAATTACAAATTCCCTCTCAAAGCGGACTTTCCAAACCGTTTCCGTACTGGGGAGATGCCCATTGGTATTGCGGATTACACCACCTACAACATGCTGACGGTCATGGCACCGGAAATTCGCAACTTATGGGATTTCACGATTGTTCCTGGCACGCAGCTGGAGGACGGGGCCATAAGACATGAGGTGGCAAGTGCCACGAGTGCGGTTATGATGCTGGAAAATGCCAAGAACAAGGAAGCGGCTTGGGAGTTCATGAAATGGTGGACCGACAAACAAACTCAGATCGAATATGGCAGGGAAATGGAAGGGCTAATGGGAGCAGCGGCACGTTACCCGACTGCCAATATTGAAGCGCTCGAGCAGCTGCCATGGCCAGTTAAGGACTATCAAAACCTTGAGCAGCAGTGGGAGTGGGTAGAGGGCATTCCTCAGGTTCCAGGCGGGTACTTTACGGGTCGTCATCTTGACAACGCATTCCGTAAGGTGGTCAATGCGAATGAGAATCCGCGTGAAGCTCTGGCTGATTATGTCCTGTACATTGATGATGAGATCGAGCTCAAGCGTAAGGAATTCAATCTGAAGTAGAGAGAAGGGAGGGTAACGGTTGCACGCAGAAACCACCAAGTCATCCACTGCTCCTGCCATCAACATAAGGCAGAGCAGCAGGTGGTCCCTATTTAAAAGGGATATATACCGAAGCAGGCACTATTATGTGCTGATGACACCGTTCATGCTGATCTTTTTCATGTTTACTGTCATTCCGGTTGGCATCTCACTGGGCCTCAGTTTTTTTCACTTCAACATGCTGGAGCTGCCCCGATTTGTTGGCTGGCAAAATTATTCTCGGCTGTTTCTGAACGATGATGTTTTTTTGATTGCGCTTAAAAATACGCTGCTGTTTGCCGTTATTACGGGTCCTGTCAGCTATATCGCCTGTTTTTTGTTTGCATGGATTATCAATGAGCTGTCACCTAAAATCCGTGCAATTATGACACTTGTATTTTACGCACCTTCCATTTCAGGAAACGTGTTTTTCATCTGGTTAATCGTGTTTTCGGGAGACAGCTATGGATACATGAACGGTTTTCTGATGCGCCTTGGCGTTATTCTCGAACCGATTCAATGGCTTTCGAATGAGAAGTATGTGCTGGCGATTGTCATCATCGTACAGTTGTGGCTCAGTCTCGGCACGAGCTTTCTTGCCTTCATTGCAGGTCTGCAGACCATTGATCGTTCTTTGGTCGAAGCGGGAACGGTGGACGGTATCAAAAACCGATGGCAGGAGCTTTGGTATATTACGCTTCCTTCCATGAGACCACAGCTAATGTTTGGTGCGGTCATGCAGATTACTGCCTCATTCGCGGTGGCCGAAATTTCCATCGCACTGGCTGGTTTCCCGAGCGTTAACTATGCAGCACATACCGTCGTAACCCATTTGATGGATTTTGGAACCATTCGGTTCGAGATGGGCTATGCGTCTTCGATCGCAACCGTATTGTTCGCCCTGATGCTAGGAACGAACATTCTGACACAAAAAATGCTAAGAAAGATAGGTGAATGACAATGACCAGCAAGGTACGTGCCGTTTTCGGCATGCCGAGAAGACTCAATCGGTCATTTACCGTCAGTCTGATGCTGTTTGCGCTGCTGGGTCTGTTCGGCTCATTTATGGTATTGCCACTGATTTATACGGTCAATAATGCCTTTAAACCTCTGGATGAGTTGTTTATCTTTCCACCACGGTTCTGGGTGAATAACCCTACGATGGAGAATTTTGCGGATCTCATTAATCTGATGGGCAACTCATGGGTTCCTTTATCCAGATACATTGCCAATACACTATTGATTACGCTGCTTGGAACGGCAGGTCATATCCTTCTCGCTTCCGCAGCTGCTTACCCGCTGGCCAAATACAGATTTCCCGGATCGAATGTGCTGTTTACCATCGTCATCCTGTCCCTGATGTTCTCACCACACGTCACGGCAATTCCGAACTACATGGTGATGTCCTGGCTTGGATGGATTAACACACATGCGTCCATCATTGTGCCTTCTCTTGCATTTTCCCTGGGTCTGTTTCTGATGAAGCAGTTCATGGAGCAGATTCCCGATGCGCTGCTAGAGGCCGCCAAAATCGACGGGGCCAACGAATACCGTATATTCTGGAGCATCGTAATGCCCAACGTGAAGCCAGCCTGGCTCACGCTTATGATTTTGCAATTTCCGGCACTGTGGGGAACAGACGGCGGAAGTTTCATTTATAGGGAAAACCTGAAAACGCTACATTACGCGCTCAGCCAGATTATCCAGGGAGGGATTGCCCGGGCAGGTGTCGGTGCTGCGGTAGCACTACTGCTCATGATTGTACCCATTACCCTGTTTATCATCTCCCAGAGCAGTGTCATGCAGACGATGGCAACTTCCGGTATGAAAGAGTAGAAGGGGGGCAGCAACATATTGAACAACGTGTGGAAAAAAAGCGGATGGCTCACCCTGGGCCTTGCCTGCCTCCTGTGCTTGGGAAATGCAGCGTCAACGGCTTTCGCTGACGGTCAGACGAATGCATACAATTATTCCTACTGGGGAGATGCGGTTCGTTCTCCTGCTGCATATGAAGCGACGGGAATTGTTACAGGCAAGGAACTGGACATTGGTACGTTTAAAGAACCAAACGATATGCACGTCACCGCTGATGAGCGGGTCTATGTGCTGGATTCAGGCAACAGCCGAATTGTCGAGCTGAATCAAGAGATGAAGCTGACAAGGATTATCGATTCATTTGATCATAATGGAAAGAATGAGCAGTTCAAACTCCCGCAGGGATTGTATGTAACGGACAACGGGCAGCTGCTTGTAGCAGATACGGGTAACCAACGGGTTGTTCATCTTGATGAGCAAGGTCAATTGATCAAAATTGTGGAACAGCCACAGTCCGAGCTGCTCAAGCCGGATTTTCAGTTCAAACCTCTGCGTGTTGTTATGGACAAAAGCGAGCGGATCTATGTCATGTCCGAAGGCGTCTTCGATGGCTTTATGGAGTTTAATTCTGACGGGACCTTTGCTTCATTTATAGGAGCCAATAGAGTCCAGGTTGACCCGGTGGAGTATTTGTGGAAGCAGTTCTCAACCCGTCAGCAGCGCAGTCAAATGGTCATGTTCACACCCACTGAGTTCACCAATATGGACATAGATGAAGAGGGCTTCATTTATGCTACTAGTGGAGACAAAACAGGATTACCGATCAAAAAACTGAATGCACAGGGTTTGGACATTCTCAGAAGAGAAGGATATTATCCACCCCAGGGTGATTTGTTGTACAGCAATGAGAAAGGGCCTTCACGTCTGGTTGATGTCGACGTTGCAGACAGCGATATGTATTCCGTGCTTGATGCCAATATGGGTCGGATTTTTACCTATAACGGGGACGGATATCTGCTCCATATGTTCGGGGGTATCGGGAACCGGATGGGACAATTTAACACTCCTGTTTCTCTGGAGCGTGTGGGGGATCGTATGCTGGTGCTGGACAAAGCGCTAGGAGAAATCACCGTTTTTCAAACCACTGAGTACGGGCGCACGCTTCATGAAGCTGTACGAAGTTATTTTAATGGAGATGAGAAAGGTTCTGCAACGCAGTTTGCCAAAGCGGCAGATATGAATGCCAATCTTGAATACGCTTACGCAGGCATCGGAAAATCGCTGTTGCGGCAAAAGGATTATGCGGAATCTACCCAATACTTCAAGCGAAGCATGGAACGAGAAGGGTATTCCAAAGCATTTCTCCTGTATCGAAAAGAACTGCTCCGCGAGCATTTCTCATGGATCATGTCCGGACTGTTACTGGTCATTGTCATGCTGGTGATCGCATTCATGGTTCGCAGACAGAGAAGGGGGAGCACACATGCAGGCATCAAGTAGACAGCTGTTCCAATATCCGTTTCATCTCATTTTCCATCCATTTGACGGGTATTGGGAGCTGAAATATGAACGAAATCAGAGAACGACACTGATGATCGCATGGATCATTCTTGCGGTGCTGATGGTGACAACGATTCTTCAGGCTCAATATAGCGGTTTTTTGGTCAATTTCAACAACCCGAAACGACTGAACAGTCTGATGGAAATGGTCTATGTCATTGTTCCGGTGCTGTTCTGGTGTACAGCGAATTGGTCGTTAACCACACTCATGGACGGTGAAGGAAAATTTTCAGAAATCTTCATGTCCACCTGTTTCGCATTGGTTCCGCTGATTCTGATACAGTTCCCATGGATTTGGCTCAGTCTGATCATTTCTGGTCAGGAAACTGCCTTTTATTATTTCTTTAACATGGCTGCCACAGCCTGGACTGTATACCTGTTATTTGTCGGCAATATGACGGTACATCAATATACACCCGCCAAAACGGTGCTGACCATGCTTTTGACCCTGGTTGCCATGGCATTCATGGCCTTTCTCTGCCTGCTGTTCTTCAGTCTGGTGCAGCAGATTGTGTCCTTTGCAGCCACCATCTATCAGGAACTTGTACTCCGGGGCTAAGGAAGGAGAATGGAGATGAAATATGATGTGGCCAAAAAAATGATCGTGGTCTTGCTCGTATTCGGCCTGATTCTTGGCGGATGTCAGTCCGACTCTGTGCCTGTAACCACAATGTCAGCGAATGGAGACGAGCAAGCGGAAGTGCCTGTGCTGTCACCTGGAGAGAAGCTTGCATCGTCCTTCAGCGATACCCGTCTCCCAGATATGCTCGGGCTTGCGCAGAATGATGCGCTACAGCTGCTCATCCAGGAGGATACAGCCGAGATTGCGGTGGTTCACAAGCAAAGTGGGCAAGTCTGGCGCAGTAATCCCGAGCAGCGGAACCTGGATACGCTCGCGACAGGAATTAATAAGGACCTGTTGTCGGCGCAAGCCAAACTCACCTTTTATAACAGTTTGGGACAGAGCAACTCGGTTAATTCCTATACGGATAGTGTAGCCCACGAGCAGGTAAGCTACGAATTATTGCCAAACGGCGTTCGTGTAAATTACCAGTTTGGAAGTGATGAGAGCTCAATAGATGACCTGCCTGTCAAAATCAGCAAAGAGCGCTTTGAGCAGAAGCTCCTTGCTTCGCTTGACAAGGCTGGGCAGCGGGCTCTGAAAATTGGATATGCGCAGGATAAAAATGAGGATGTTTATGTACGGAACGACAAGGCGTTGCAGGGACTTCAGCTAACTCGTGCCCTGAAGGCTTTTGAGACAGCCGGATACACATCCGAAGACCTTGAACTGGACAATGCAGAGCACGGCGTTGAACAGGAGAAAAGCGGTCCTCGAATGTTTATGGTTTCCATCGAATACGAGCTGGACGGGGAATCTTTGGTTGTACGTGTCCCCGCAGCTGGCATCCATTTCCCGGAGCAATATCCGATTAACAGCATTTCTGTGCTGGAGTATTTCGGGGCAGGGGCTGTGGATCAAGAAGGTTCCCTGTTTGTACCTGACGGCTCAGGAGCGCTCATTCATTTCAATAATGGAAAGGTCCAATATCCAGCTTATCAGCAGGACGTATACGGACCGGATCTGACGATGAAGCTTCGCGAAGTGGACTCCTCCGAGGAAAGAGCACGGCTGCCGGTATTCGGTCTTATTCGTGAGGGCGGTGCATTTCTGGGCATCATTGAGGAAGGAGCGGCAGCGGCCGTTGTGAATGCAGATATCAGCGGAAAGCTGAATAATTACAACAATGTATTTCCGAGCTTTTATGTTGTTAACAAAAGTGATGTAACACTCCAGGCCAGCGACATGGTACGGACACTTCCTAAGTTCCAGAAGAAGCCGACTGCATCCGATTTTGTCGTTCGTTATGCCTTTGCTGGAGCAGAGAAAGCCTCCTATTCCGGTCTGGCTTCCTTATATCGTGACTATTTAATCCAGACGAATGGCCTTCCTGCGAAACAAACGGCTGAGGGAGAGAAGGATATTCCGTTTTACTTGAAGCTTATAGGTGGAATGACGACCAAGAAACATATGTTGGGCATACCTTACGACTCTACCGAAGCGTTGACCACCTTTGATGAAGCCCGGCAAATCTTGTCGACCCTCAAGGAAAAACAAGTATCCAACATTCAAGTTCGGTATGCAGGATGGTTCAACGGAGGGCTTCAACACCAGATGCCGGATTCGATCAAGGTGGATGGAGCGGTTGGAGGACGAAAAGGCATGCAAGCTTTCAGCGACTATACCCGTGAGGAGGGGATTGGCTTTTATCCCGATGTTGCTGTACTTAATGTACATTCCAAGAAAGGATTCAGTCCTTCCAAAGAAGCCTCACGTACTCTGACACAGGAACCGGCACTTCTGTATCCCATGGACCCGGCAAGACTTCGGCGTGACAGGGATCGACTCCCGTCCTACATCCTGTCTCCGCATTTGCTGGCTAATGTGACTCAAGACTTGCTGGAAGCACTTGAACCCTATCAGCCAAGCGGATTGTCACTGCGTGATTTCGCTGAGCAGCTGAACAGTGACATGAATCCAAAGAAACTGCTGGATCGTACAGAAGCGCAAACTGCTACCACCGAAACCTTGAAGCAAATCGCGCAGCAAGGAATATCGGTTGTCGCTGAAGGCGGGAATGCTTATGCGCTGCCATATGTGACAGGTCTGACGGATGCACCGATGTCCAGTAGCTACTTTAAATTGGAGGATGAGGAAATACCATTCTTCCAACTGGTTGTACATGGTGGCATCAGCTATACAGGTGCTGCTTACAATCTGTCCACGTATACCGATGCGAGACAATACGTGCTGAAGCTTGTAGAGTACGGGGCAAGTCCTTATTTCACTTGGTTTAACGCGCCGAATCATGTTGTTAAGGAAACGGATTACGACTACCTGTATGCTGCACATTATGAGCAGTGGATGGACCTGGCAGCTGTAATGTACGAAGAGGTCAATCAGGCCAATCGTTCATTCGCAGGATCTCACATGGTATCCCATGAGAAACTGGCTGAAGGGGTCTTTCAAACGACTTACGAAAACGGCGGCTTCGCGCTGGTGAATTATAATGAATATGCGGTACAGGCGGCAGGTGAAACCGTGAATGCCAAAAGTTATGTGACAGGTGGTGAGCAACATTGAAAGCGCTGCAGAAGTGGAAGTGGGGACGGCGGACATATGCCCAGCAGAAGGCCGCCTGGGGAGTCATCTATGTTCTTCCTTGGCTCATCGGGTTTGTACTGTTCTTCTTTGTTCCATTGCTGGCTTCCCTGCGTTACAGTTTAAGTTCCATCCAGGCTAACGCGCAGGGTATATCCATCCAGTTCACAGGTCTAGCTAACTATATTCAAGCACTAACGGTGAATACCAGCTTCAACCGGGCACTTATTGAATCTATAACGGATGTGCTAGTCAATGTACCGCTAATCGTCATCTTTAGTTTGTTTCTCGCTGTTATTCTCAATCAGAAATTCCCAGGGCGAGCTATAGCGCGGTCTATCTTTTTCCTTCCGGTCATTCTGGCATCGGGGGTCATTATGTCACTGGAGAGCACCAGCCTGATCGAGGCTGTTAATCAGAACAGTACTGGTGGCAGTGCCTTGGGCACATTTGAGCTGGAAAACCTGATGTTGAACGCCGGGCTGAGTGAGTGGGTTGTGACGTATTTGAGCGGAGCTGTAGACCGCATTTATCAGATCGTCAGTCAATCAGGTGTCCAGATTCTAATCTTCCTGGCTGGCATCCAGACCATATCTCCACAACTCTACGAGGCTTCCAAAATGGAAGGGGCTACAGGGTATGAGGCCTTCTGGAAAATTACATTTCCGATGGTCAGCCCGCTTATTTTTGTCAATGGCATCTATACCATCGTTGATTCTTTTGCCAACAATGCCATGACAACACTTATTCGAGATACAGGCTTTGTCAAATTTGATTTTGGACTAAGCTCAGCCATGGCCTGGGTGTATTTTGTGGCCATTGCCTTGATTTTGGTGCTCGTATCACTTATTTTCTCCAAACGTGTCTTCTATCAAGATTAAAGGAGGGTGTTCGGATTGATGATTTCCAGGCTGTTGTCACTTGAGCAGTGGAAAAGCTGGCTGTGGTCCATTGTGCGATTCACGCTGATTGCCGGGCTATCCTTTGTGATTTTATTTCCGATATTCCAAAAAATATCAACGTCCATCAAACATAAGAATGATTTGTATTCGGCCGTTGTGGTCTGGATTCCACAGAATTTCTCCCTCGACAATTTCCGGGAAGCTATTCGTGTCATGGATTACTGGGCAACGTTATTTAACACTTTTGCGTTGTCTGCAACAACGACCATTTTGACGACTCTATCCTGTGCACTCGCTGGATACGGGTTTGCACGCTTGAAATTCAAAGGCAGTAACCTATTATTCGCTGGAGTCATCCTGACAATTCTGGTTCCACCGACCACGATCCTGATCCCGGTGTACCTGAATCTGAAGAGCTTCGATCTTATGGGACTCGTGACACTGCTTTCTGGCAAACCTGTGAATTTGCTAAATACGTACTGGCCATTTATCCTGACCGCCATTACAGCGAATTCGCTAAAGGCTGGCTTGTATATTTTCATTTTCCGCCAGTTTTTCAGAGGCATTCCCAAAGAGGTAGAGGAGGCGGCATATGTCGATGGTGCAGGGATTAGCCGTACATTTGCGCGCATTATGCTGCCTAACGCAATTCCGTCCATCGTTACTGTGTTACTCTTTTCCTTTGTGTGGCAGTGGAATGACAGCTTCTACACAACAACGTACCTTACTTCTAGTAAAGTCATGTCAACCCAATTGTCTTCTCTTCCATACAATCTGGCCCAGCAGGTAAGCGACGGTGCATCCAAAGCCGATCCATTCTATCTGAGCATGATTCAGGATACGGGAATTTTGCTGGCCATCTTGCCGTTGATCATCATCTACCTGTTTGTACAGCGTTATTTCGTTGAGAGTGTTGAACGTACTGGAATCGTTGGATAACGATTCTTGCTTGGGTGGGGCCGCGAAGGCGAGCCCAAAAACGATCTAGTAGAGGAGGTGATGCTGTCTGTACTAACGTCTCAACATTATAAACACAGGAGGGATTATATTGAAAAGATTGTTGATGTCATTGAAATTTATGCTCGTCCTAGCTTTGCTATTGTCCATTACGCCACTCGGTCCGGGACGCGTGGAAGCATGGGTTGGTATGCCGATGGACAAGCTTCACGTCAGTGGGAAGAATTTGGTTAACAGTAATAATCAGCCCGTTGTAATGAGTGGGTGGCATCAGCCCTCAGGTGCGTATTGGACTTACCAAAGCAGCAATTATTATCTGAATCTTCATAATAACAACCGCCATGCTGCTACATTGGCTTATCTGAAAGACATTACGGATACGTTCACAAGTACAAGTCCAAAGTACGGAAGCAGCCACGGCTGGAATATGAATCAGATTCGTCTGTTCATTGACCGTGAGGACATGGGTGACGTAGCAGCAGGTACTTATAATTTCGCGGGTGTACAAACTGTAACGCAGAATGTCATTATCCCTTATATCCAATATGCAAAAACGAAAGGCGTTTATGTCACGCTCGGCCTTGACTTCACACTGAAGGATGACCAAGGGACCACCTCAGCCAATCTGCAAAAATTCAACCAAATCTGGGGTTATCTCGCTTCCCGCCCGGAAATCAAAAGTGCAGACAACGTACACTTCGAGCTGATCAACGAGCCAATTAAATCGTATGCCAATGGACACTGGGGCGGCTACAACGGCGAGAACGACTTCGTGGACCATTGGAACGATCTGCGCAATTTCCAGAATTCCATTATCTCTACGATCCGGAGCCAAGGTGCGGATAATGTGATCTGGGCTGCTGGTCTGGGATACAACCAATTTTACAGCCTGACAGCAAGTCATCCTTTGACAGACCCGCTGAACAATTACGGTTATGCCGTACACTGGTATCCAGGGTATGGAGCCTATGACAACATGTCGATCCTGCAAGATCAATGGAATACAAATGTAAAGGCTGCGGCCGATAAATATCCAATCAATATTACCGAAGTAACGTGGTTCAAAAAGAAAGCAGGCGATTCCGCTTACTGGGATCTGTTCAACGGCAGCAACGAAGGCTTTGGCAGCAATACAAAGACCATTTTCAACGCAGCTGGCAATGTCAGCATTGCGGCTCATATGAACGGGTTTATTTTGGATGCTGGACAACGCAGCTCCTTTGCCGATCCTACGGCAGGCCTGAAATGGGACGGCGATGCTTCACGGAGCGCGATGGGACGGTTCCTCTTCGATTGGTTTTACGAGCGTGCCCAGACCTACCCGAACGGTGGTACTCCATCAACGGGTCTGATCCCGGGTAAGACCTACAAGATTGTAGCCAGACATTCGGGCAAGGTGATTGATGTGCCGGGTGGATTAAATGAGAACAATTTGCAGCTTCAGCAATGGTCCGATCTGGGAGGTAATCCTCAAAAGTGGGTTCTGAACCAGGTTGCTAGTGGAATTTACAGTTTGACGAGTGTGAATTCACCCGACAAAGTTATCGACATTCGGAATGGAACCAGCAATAACGGAGAAGCAGTGCAGCTTATGAGCAATTTGAACACGACAGCGCAGCACTTCAAAATCAATGATCTGGGCAACGGGTATTGGAGTATTATAAACGTTAATAGCAATAAAGCTATTGAGGTAACAGGTTCTGCGACGACAGACGGTGCGAAACTGCAGCAAAATACATTTACAACCGGAACCAATCAGCAATGGAAGTTTGTTGCTGTCAATTAAAAAACATGTACAAATAGGACCTCCCCAGCCATGATATGGTTGTGGAGGTCCTTACTTGTATTCGGGAGTGGAAATCAGAAATAACATTGAAAACTAGCATACGGATTAGATTTAGCAGGTACTCTTCTATTTAATGATATTGGTCTTGTAACTGAATTTTAAGTATTTGTACCAAAAAGAAGAAGTTGTACCTTCACCTTGTGCAAATAAAAGGTGTATCATTAACAGAATACTTTTGTAAACGCTTACCAAAGAAGGGGGTACATATGCAGCGCCTATGGTCCAAATTCTCGCCGTTGTTTCGCAGATTTATGATTTCATATCTCATTATTCTCATGATTCCTCAAATCGCCGGATATGCCTCCTACAAAGCATCCATTGAAGCAGCAAGGACAAGTTCTATTGAAAACAGCATCAAATCGCTCAACCTGAGCAAGGAAATTATTGAACGAAATCTCATGCTGGTTGAGGATTTCACGAGACAGTTGGCGATTAATCAGGATTTATACCGTTTAATAGCTGATCCTAAGCCGCACGATACTAATAATGTCTACGGTTTGAGTCGTATGCAGCGCAGTCTGTCCATGTACAGCAGCACCAATGATTATTTGACTCATTTCTTCATCTATATTCCGAACTATAACGTCATTATTACGCCTACGACGGTTTACTACCGACCTGAACATTATTATGCTGCCAACCCGCTGGAAGGCATGACATTCGAAGACTGGAAAGAGAACATCTTAAAAAAGCCACATTTAAACGAAATTATTCCCCTTCGAAACTACAAGCATGAGATTCGCAGCAATGTGCTTGTGGACGCTCCTGCCATCACGTTTCTTCAGTCGCTTCCTTTAAACAGCTTCAACAAACCACAGGCTACAATTGGCGTCATGATTGATGAGAATCAGATGGCGAACCTGACTCAACATATCGTGGAGCAATATGGAGGTTGGACACTGGTGACAGATTCTAAAGGGGATATCATTTTTTCGCGCGGCCTGAATGAAGCCGAGGCGAAAAACTTGAAGGTTATCCCTGCCGGCAAAGATGATGAAGTGAAGCCTATGGGCGACGGACGTCTGCTAATTTCCATTCGCTCCAATCAAAACGGCTGGAATTACATGGCTGGCATTCCCGAACGTGCGCTTATGGTAAAAGCAGACCAAATCAAGCAGGTCACCTTTACCTTTACGCTGGCAACACTTGGTTTCGGGTTGTTGATCGGGCTTTTACTGGCTTACCGAAACAGTGCGCCGATTCATCGGCTTCTGTCCGTGTTCAGGGAACAGGATATTGGGCTGCATGGAAAAACTCGCAACGAATATGATTTTTTGGCAAGCAACATTACCAGCCTTATTACCAACAACCATCTTCTCAAGAACGCATTAAATGAGCAGCTACCAATGCTGCGGGATGGGTTCATCAAGCGTCTGCTGACCGGCGAGTTTTACACCACCCGCGAGTTGGAGGCGATCTCTTCCCAGACAGGAATTTCCCTCCATACCAGCCGGGGGGTTGTGGGAATCCTGAAGGTGGAGGGATATGGCAGTCCGGATAGCGAAGAAATTATTCAAGAACTAAGCGTTGCGAGGTTAATCGTACGGGAGGCCATGACAACATGGAATGCCGATATTTTGATAACAGACTGGGGAACGGATCAAATCGCTTTTGTGCAACTGCTTAGCGAGGAGCCTTCGGATAAAGCCTTGCGCACATGTGAAGCCGAACTGGGCAAACGGATGGATTCTGTGTACCACGATTACCGGGTATCGACCACCATCGGAATGGGCTCCGCTTACGATGTATGGAATGACGTTGGCCGTTCGTTCAACGAGGCCAGACAAGCGCTGGAATATGCCATACACATGGGAACTGAGCATCTGGTGAGATTTGAGGACGTCGTGAAGGAAACTGATTTGTACTACTATCCGATTGAGTCTGAACAGCGGCTGCTTAATACGCTCAAGGCGGGAGAACTGGAAGAATCAAACCGTATTTTGGATCAGTTGTTCAGCCGAAACTTTACAGAGCGAGAGCTGTCGTATGACATGACACAGCAGTTCATCATGGAATTGAAGGGAACATTTCTGAAGCTGGAACCCAAAATTATGCTGAACGAATCGCTTGTGGAGGAGCTCAAGGATCGGGTTTCGGCGATTCAGGTGACGGATAATGTTGCCATACTTCAGGGCAAGTTCCATCATCTGGCGAAAGACGTATGCCAAGACGTACAACGAAAAAAATCCAACATGCATGCCGGATTTGTTAACGAAACAATTACTTATATCCAGGAACGTTATGCTGATGCAAACTTGACGGTGTACCGGATTGCGGAACATATGGGCAAACCGGAAAAGTATATATCTCAGTTATTCAAGGAGCATACCGGGGAAAACCTTTCCGATTATGTGGAGGTCGTGCGAATCAACAAAGCCGCTGAACTGCTACGTGAGAGTCAGCAGACGATTGATGAGATTGCCCTGACAACCGGGTATAACAGCGCGCATTCGTTCCGAAGAGCCTTCAAACGGGTCCGGGGGGTCTTGCCTAGTGCATTTCGACAGATGGAAGATCAAATTTAGATATAGTTGGACGCATCCATCGCACAAAACAAAGCGGAAACCACAGGGAAATCCCGGCTTAGTTCAAATGAATATCAGGCTTCCCAGCCTTCTTTTACTGGAATCGTACCTTGTTTTGTAAAGTGTACCTTTACGCAACCGGGGATGCACTCTTATGATTACGGACAAGAAAGCGCTATCAAAAAAGGAGGGCCTTGTTTCAGATAGGCTACCTACTGGGGGGATGACTCTGAGAACGACAATTTCGAATGGCAAAACGGTTGTTAAAGAAGGCAGGCGATCTGCATTGAAGCTGGCCCTGTCCAAGAGCTGGAGGAGGCACTGGCAGCTTTACTTGCTGATTATTCCTCCCGTCGCATACTTTATCATTTTCAAGTATGTACCTATGGTTAACGCAGTGCTTGCTTTCAAGGATTACAACGTGATCAAGGGAATCTGGGGAAGTCCCTGGGTAGGCACCAAATATTTTGAGTTGCTTTTCCAAAACCCCGCATTCGCAACCCTGATCAAAAACACGCTGTATATTTCGTTCTACAGTCTGATTGTTGGTTTTCCGATTCCTATATTGCTGGCGTTGGCGTTAAATGAAGTCAAGAACGCCAGATTCAAGAAAATGGTACAGATGGTTACTTATGCACCTTACTTCATTTCTACGGTTGTCATGGTGTCCATCATCATGCTGTTCCTATCCCCGAGGCTAGGCATTGTTAACACGATTGCAGGGGCACTGGGTTTTGAAGCAGTTAATTTCCTTGGGGAACCTGGGCTGTTCCGGTCCATCTATGTATTTTCTGATGTCTGGCAGAGCATGGGTTATTCGGCGGTCATCTATTTGGCAGCGCTTGCGGGAATTGATCCTTCATTGTACGAGGCTGCCAAGGTTGACGGTGCTAACCGATTTCAGAAAATGGTGAACATCGATCTGCCCGGCCTTCTGCCGGCGGCAGTGATTATCCTAATCCTGAGTGTTGGCAATATTATGGCGGTCGGATTCGAAAAAATATATTTATTGCAAAATCCACTGAACCTGTCCGCTTCCGAAATTATCTCCACATATGTGTACAAGATGGGTTTGCTGAACGCCAATTACAGCTTTGCTACCGCTGTTGGCCTCTTCAACTCACTAATTAACCTGGTTCTGCTGTTAACAGTCAATGCTGCCGCCAAGCGTCTGTCCAATACAAGCTTGTGGTAATGCGGCAAAAGGGAGGGGGTCCATAAGATGAGCAAGTTGCAATCCAATGCCAATCGTTCATTGGTTAATGGCAGGAGCACAATCAGAGAATCCTTTGGGGACCGAGTGTTTATAGCTATCATCTACGTCGTTCTGGCTGTAGTCCTGATTGCGGTACTCTATCCGTTGATCTATATCGTAAGCTCTTCTCTGAGTAGCCCAACAGCAGTTTCCTCCGGAAAAGTCTGGTTGTGGCCCATTGACCTGACACTCGACGGTTACAAATCGGTGTTACGCAATGATCAGGTTATCATGGGTTACGCCAATTCGTTATTCTATACCGCAACAGGAACGCTGATTAGTGTAGCGTTGACAATTATGATTGCTTATCCACTTTCCAAAAAGACCTTTGTTGGGCGTAGCCCTCTTATGATGTTCATCACGTTCACCATGTTATTCTCCGGGGGATTGATCCCAACCTATCTGGTGGTCAAATCCATGGGACTGATCGATACTCGCTGGGCGCTACTGATTCCGAATGCCATTTGGGTATGGCAAGTGATCATCGCACGCACCTTTTTTCAGAATTCGATCCCGGATGAGTTATCCGAGGCAGCTGATATTGACGGATGCAGTGATATCCGTTTTATTTTCAGCGTCATTCTGCCTCTGGCCAAACCCATTGTGGCCGTTCTGTCACTGATGTATGCCGTTGGGCAGTGGAACGCATATTTTGATGCTCTGATCTATTTAAAATCACAATCACTCTATCCGCTTCAGTTGATTCTCCGCAGCATTCTGATTTTGAGCAATGGTACCGGAAACATGGATGCGGGAGAGATGGTGAAGCAGCAGCAAATGGCCGAGTTGATGAAGTTCTCACTGATTGTGATGGCCAGCTTGCCTGTACTCGTCATCTATCCGTTTGTGCAGCGGTATTTCGTTCAGGGCATGTTGATTGGCTCCGTCAAGGGCTAGTTTACTACAATCATTCGTAAGGGAGAGGGTCTTTTTGAGAAAAACAGGATCATTCGTACTTGCTTGTTTGCTGTTTCTGTCTGTGGCGCTGGCGGGATGTTCATCCTCAAGTGGAGGTAGCGGGAAAGAGGGAGACGGTACTTCATCCGGCGACAAAGTTTCCATTAATGTGTTTGCTCATCAAAGCTCGGATACCAACCTTCAAACAAACAAATTCACAAAAAAAATGGAAGAGAAGTTCAACATTCAGATGAACTGGACGACCGTTCCTTTTGACGGTGCTGCTGAAAAAAGACAGATCTCACTGGCCTCGGGTGACTACCCGGACTTGTATTTGCTCATTCCATGGGTGGACCGTTTTTCACAAACAGACTTGTTGAAATTTGGCCAGCAAGGTGTCATTGTGCCGCTCAACGATCTGATTGACCAATATGCGCCGAATATCAAAAAGGTATTGGACAGCAGTGAATACTATAAAGCGATGAATACGGCTCCCGATGGCAATATTTACGGTCTGACGGGCTTGAATGAATGCTTCCACTGTTCCTATCCGAACAAGATGTGGATGAATACCAAATGGCTGAAACAGCTCGGCTTATCCGAGCCCGCAACGACAGAGGAATTCAAGGAAGTGCTGGAAGCTTTCAAAACAAAGGACCCGAACGGCAACGGCAAAGCTGATGAAGTTCCTCTTAGCGGGTCTATTGAAAATTTCGGCGTGCACATCATTCCGTATTTGATGAACGGTTTTATCTACGACGATGACAGGACCTATCTCATTGCAAAGGATGGCCGGGTTGAGACGGTTGCAAGCAAACCGGAGTGGAAGGAAGGACTTGCCTATATCAAATCCCTATACGATAGCGGTCTGATCGACCCCGGGGCTTTCACGCAAAATGTTGGGGCTTTCAAAAAAATCGGAGATAACGCGGATGCCCAACTTCTTGGTGCAGGTGCGGCAATGCACCCGTCTCTTTTTGTAAATACTGCCGAGGATTCTCCGTATGGGAAGGATTACAATCCGATCCCTCCGCTGAAAGGGCCGCATGCCAATTATGCGACCTATAACTATCCAATTGATCCCGGAGCATCGTTTGTACTGACAAACAAGGCAAGCGAGGAAACGCAGATTGCAGCCATACAAATGCTGGATTATCTCTACACAGAGGAAGGAGCCATGGGCGCTTATCTGGGTGAAGAGGGCACAAGCTGGCGCAAGCCACAAGAAGGAGAAGTGGCCCTGAATGATCAGGTGCAGCCACTCTACAAATCAATCCCGCTCCCCTCGGGAGAGGAGCCGCGTAATGACAGCTGGGGTGCGCTGAGTCAGTACAATCACCACAGAGCATACCGTGATGCCGAAGTGCAAGGCAAGGATATCTATGCGGGTGACGGTTATGAGCGCCGACTATATGAGGCGACACTGCTGATGGAAGGCAAGGAACCCGATGAAGTATTTCCGCATTGGGCACTATGGGTTGATCCGGCAAATGCAGATGAAACAAGCATGATGCAGACGAATCTCAAAGATTATATTGACCAGAACGCCCTGCAATTCATTACTGGGGCGAAGAGTCTGGATAAGGATTGGGATGATTACGTGAAAGGGTTGGAGGGACTGAACATTAAGCGTTACCTGGAAATAATGCAGTCTTCGTATGATTCTTCATCCATTTCCAAGTAAGTTCGATCTAAATCTTGAGTACACGGAAAGAAATTGAGCGTGAGAAATAAGTATGGAAGCACAGAGAGTCCTTCTTCCTAATAAAACGGACCCGCTTCGCATTCCCTGCGAATCAGGTCCGTTCTTATTTGAATTTTTACGGCAAGTTAATACCAATGTTCACAGTGGATCGCATTAATAGATGCGATAATTGCCACTCAAAGCCAGCAAACTGAAGAAGTACAGACAGTTGTCATAGTATCTGCGCTCACCTTGGCGGAGTGGGGTGTTCCAAAACTGCTGTACGAACTGGCTGGCATGTGGACCGTCCGCGGCCAAAGAAGCCATGGCATTGGTGGCGAGAAGTCCAACGGGATGCAGCGATGGCTCGTCGAAAGGTTCACCCTCGATGGTATAACGACGATAATCGGATACTTCAATGTCACTGAAGAATGCCTGTAATCGATTGGACTGCTGCACTTGCCAGCGATCTTTGCGGAACCATTCCCAGTCAAGGGCGATGTTTGCCGCAACCCGGTACGCATCGCTGTAGAAATGTCTGAAGTCTCCATGAGGCTGGGGCGGTGCGGGTGTACCGTCAAAATTGGCATACTCGGGCGAGAGTCCGGTCACCGGATGACAGGCTTTGTGCAGATACGCCCGGCTTTCTGCTGCAGCCTCTCTCCAGAAGGCTTGGTCGCCCTCATCCGAATACTTTGCAAACAGTTCATAAAAATGAGGCAGATGATAAGACGGGTCACTAAACGGTGATTCCGGTATAAATTTGATTAATTTGGTTTCCGGGTCCCACATGGGATCGCCCTCACCATGTTCACCTTGGTGCACGCAGGCGTGAAGTATTTTTCTCGCTTGGTCCGCATAATCATATGGCGCCGCTCCATCCCCCCATCGGTTGGAGGCAAAGAACAGGGCCATGGCAAAAAATTCTTCCCCGTCTGGGGCAGGACCTTGCGATATCCGCGTGCCGTCAGGTTTGCAGTGCCATGCAAAATAATCCTTATATCGGCCCTCGGTATGCTGCATAAATGTTTTCGAGAAATTCCAGAGTCGATCGAATTCTTCTTTTTTGTCCATTTGCACAGCCATCATCATGCCATAGGACATGCCTTCCGAGCGAACATCGAGATTGCCGGTATCGAGGAAGTATCCTTTGTCCTCATCCATGGGGTAATATATTCGCGTATTGGGGTCACCGTAGAACAATTCGGTCCAAGTGTCCTCGATTTTCGCTCTAATTTCTTCGTCGGTGTAGCCGTTTTCCAAAAACAGATTTCTGTATTCCGAAGTATTGTAAGTGCCTTCAAATATGTGTGACAAATTCTTTTCCTCCTTAGTCGATCGTACTCTCTAAAGTATAGCATGCGAGTTAGTGATCAAATTAAAGCCTTATCCCGAAAAATTATAGTATATCCGCCTGAACGATTGGCCTGAAGAAAAATATGCGCAATAATCTAATGGTGTCATATCGAAGTGAAATTTCCAATGAATCATCTCTATCGAACCTACGGGTCATGAAAGAGTACTGATCTGCTGGAATACGTCATTTTCTTTCCTTATTTGGGTGTTAAAATTAGGTCAAACTCTTATAAATTTCATCGAATATATATTGGAGGTGCACAATGAAAGAATCGATTCAAAGAGATCATCGATTGTGGTACAGCAAACCTGCCGAGGTGTGGAACGAGGCTTTGCCAATCGGAAATGGTCGTCTTGGTGCAATGATATTTGGAGGTGTAGCTGAGGAGCGCTTGCAATTGAATGAGGACTCCATGTGGTACGGTGGACCTCGTGATCGTAATAATGAAGATGCGTTGCCTAATCTGCCGCATATCCGCAAGTTAATTACGGAAGGGAAACTTCGTGAGGCTGAAGAGATTGCGTCCATGACGATGGCCGGACTTCCAGAAGCGCAGCGACATTATTTGCCACTTGGTGAGCTGCAGTTATCATTTGGCCATCATGATGGCCCTGTCGAGGACTATGTTCGGGAACTTGATTTGGACCGGGGCGTTTCAAGGGTTAACTATCGGGTCAATGAAATCCGTTATTCACGTGAGGTGTTTGCCAGCCACCCGGATCAAGCCATCATCATCCGAATTTCCGCGGATACGAAGAATGCCCTATCGATGAAAGCTCGATTTAACCGACAGAAGTGGAGGTATATGGAGAAAACAAAGAAGTGGGAGCAGAGCGGACTAATCATGCTTGGTGAATGCGGCGGCAAAGAGGGGAATTCTTTTGCAGCTGTTATGAAAGCGATACCAAATGAAGGCGCATGCCGGCTGCTTGGCGAGTACATGCTGGTGGAGGACGCGACCTCGGTCACACTGATACTTGCTGCCGGAACGACTTTCCGCCATAAAGATCCGGAATTATACAGTAAACTTCGCCTAGAAGAGCTTGGCCAGACTCCTTATGATGTGCTGCTTGCGCGGCATACTTCGGATTATTGTGAACTGTACAACAGGGTTGCATTGAATCTGAACAGCAGGTCTGATCGTAATGATCTTCCAACCGACAAGAGATTAGAAGAGTTCCAAAATGAAGAAGAGGACCTCGGATTGATCGAAACCTATTTTCAGTTTGGTCGTTATCTGCTCATTTCCTCCAGCCGGCCAGGCTCTTTGCCTGCAAATCTTCAAGGTATATGGAATGACAGTTTTACGCCGCCATGGGATAGTAAATTTACGATCAACATTAACGCACAAATGAATTACTGGCTGGCCGAGAACTGCAATCTCGCAGAGTGTCACGAGCCATTGTTCGATCTGATTGAGCGAATGAGGGAGCCGGGCCGAATTACGGCCAGGGTAATGTATGGTTGCCAAGGATTTGTGGCACATCACAACACGGATATTTGGGCAGACACGGCGCCTCAGGATACCTACCTTCCAGCTTCCTTTTGGCCGATGGGCGCTGCTTGGTTATGCTTGCATTTATGGGAGCATTATCGTTTTAGTCAGAATCGTATTTTCTTGGAACAGGCCTATGAAACCATGAAAGAATCTGCACAATTCCTCCTTGACTATCTGATTGAGGATACAGAAGGACGCATGATTACCTGTCCATCCGTTTCTCCCGAGAACAGTTACAAGCTGCCTAGTGGCGAGATTGGGGTGCTTTGTGTAGGTGCTTCAATGGATTTTCAGATCATTGAAGCACTGTTCAATGCTTGCATCCAGAGTGCCGAGTTGATTGGGAGAGACCATTCATTCCGGAAAGAACTTATTGCTGCATTGGAGCGGATCCCGAAGCCGAAAATCGGCAAAAGCGGTCAAATTCAGGAATGGATGGAGGATTACGAAGAAGTGGAACCAGGACACCGCCATATCTCCCATTTATTCGGGTTGTTCCCTGGAGAACTTTTCACTCCAGAACACACACCTGAATTGGCAAAGGCTGCACGTAATACGCTGGAATGCAGGCTTGCCAATGGCGGCGGACACACCGGGTGGAGCCGGGCCTGGATTATTCATTTCTGGGCACGACTCCAGGATGGGGAGAAGGCACACGAAAATGTCAGAGCTCTCTTGGAGCATTCAACGCTGCCTAATCTTTTTGACAATCACCCGCCGTTTCAGATTGACGGCAACTTCGGTGGATCATCGGGAATTGCCGAGATGTTATTGCAGAGCCACACCGACGTGATTCGGCTTCTGCCAGCCTTACCTGCCAGCTGGCATGAAGGGAGTGTTAAAGGGCTCAGGGCGCGGGGCGGTTATACACTTGATTTCTCCTGGATGATGGGGGAAATTACAGCAGTGACTGTAAAAAGTACAATCACCGGTCCTTGCCAGTTGGAAGGACCTGGCCTGGAGTACATTTCCTTCGATGCAGAAGCTGGTCAGTCCTATACATTTTCCTGACAGATTACATTCAAAGTGCTGCCGGAAGGCAAACGATCAGAATTAAAACTATACTTTGTCAGGCGAAGACATAGCATTTAACAGGTTGTTCAGTTTATATGTAAAGCGTTACACTTTGAGATAGAAAAATATAAATGATATTTAGGACACGTTGTTACTTTTATTTATCTGGGAAAGGATGAGTTACCATGCAAGGCACGAGTGAGCCACCTTTGGACTTCGAGTCGCAATCTTATCGTGATCTGATTTCAAAATCGTTGTTGAATAAGGGCCATAATGCCAGATTGAAAAAAGCTATCGAGAAAACAAAACGAGGTGAACCTGTAACGATTGCATACATCGGTGGCTCTATTACCCATGGCGCAGGGGCTGAACCGATTCATATGAATTGTTATTCCTACCAATCCTTTCAACTTTTCAAGAAAACGTTCGCTCCAACAAATGACAATCCACTACGTTTAATTAAAGCCGGGTTAGGTGGTACGCCTTCCGAGCTTGGGATCATTCGTTATCATCGGGATGTACTTAGAGAAGGGACGGTCCAGCCAGATATCGTTGTTGTGGAGTTCGCAGTGAACGATGCTGACGATGAGACGGAAGGAACGTGCTATGAGAGCCTTGTCCTGCAAGCTCTTGGAGCTGATAATGATCCTGCTGTCATTCTGCTATTCAGCGTATTTAAGAGCGACTGGAATCTTCAGGATCGGCTGGCACCTTTAGGCTCGCATTACAACCTCCCGATGGTAAGCGTGAAAGATGCTGTTGTGGAGCAGTTTCAACTTACCCGAGAGGAAGGCGGCATCATCTCCAAAGAGCAATACTTCCACGACATCTATCATCCAACCAATGCCGGGCATCTCATCATGGCCGATTGTCTGGGCTGGCTATTTGAGGTAACGAATCGTTCCGACTTGGACCAAGGGAATCATGTGATTGATAAACCTCCGCTGTTCGGAAATGATTTTATGGATGTGAAGCTGTTGGATCGACTGAATGGCGACAGCGTCGCTCGCATCGATGTGGGGGGCTTTGGGGCAACGGATACGGATTTGCAAATGGCAGAGATGGATGATGACTCCTTCGGCACACCGCATTTCCCCAATAACTGGATGCACACCAGGGAGAGCGCGAGTGAAGCTGGCAGCTTCAAGATGATCCTGCGGAGCAAGCGGCTCATTCTGGTTATTAAGGATTCTGGAAGCGAAGAGTTTGGGATCGCCAACATAAGGGTGGATGGTGAGCTGTTCAAACAAGCCGACCCGCATCAAATCAACTGGACGCACTGTCATGCCATGCTCCTGTTTAATGAGAAGGATGCCAAAGAGCACATCATTGAGATTGAAATGGCTGAAGGTCACGAGGACAAATCATTTACGATATTGGGCTTTGGCTATGTCGATTAACCACGGCATCAAACTTAACAGAAGCGTCAAATGCAATTTCAGGAGAGGAGAATGAAGATGATAACAGCACCAGAAGGATATGACCAATATAGGGAGAATATACCGCGCGGAATCATTGAGGAGGTGGAATACCCATCGTCCACCGTGGGAAATCCGCGTAAAGTGATGGTGTATACACCTCCTGGATTTTCTTCGGAGAATACGTATAATGTTCTTTATCTATTGCATGGAATCGGTGGAGACGAAGCCGAATGGTATAACCATGGCGCTCCACAGATCATTCTGGACAATATGTATAACGATAACAAGTTAGAGCCAATGATTGTTGTGCTCCCTAATGGCCGTGCAATGCCAAATGACAGGGCCGAGGGGGATCTGTTTGATCCAGAAAAAATACAAGCGTTTGAACGTTTCGAGTTAGATCTGCTTGACGATTTAATCCCTTTTGTTGAATCGAACTACCCGGCACGGACAGGGCGGGAAAACCGGGCTATTGCAGGTTTATCCATGGGCGGAGGCCAGTCCTTGAATATTGGGTTGGGCAATCTCAACCATTTTGCCTGGGTTGGCGCCTTTTCCGCAGCTCCAAACACCAAAGCCCCAGAAGTGCTCGTTCCTGATACATTAGAGGCGTCGTCACTTCTCTCCATGCTCTGGCTCTCTTGCGGTGATCAAGACAATCTCATGCATATCAGTGTGGGAGTTCACGAATTTCTGGAGCAGCATGAGGTGCCTCATATCTGGCATGAGGAAAGCGGGGCTCACGATTGGCCTGTGTGGAAAAATGGTCTATATCTTTTTTCGCAACTTCTTTTCAAGAGACAGTAGCCATTGTATCAGGCAACAAAGAACTCAGGTAATCAGATTTATCTCTTCCAGAAAAGAAATGTTTAGAAATGAATATCAATTCTTTAATGTTTGCTATAGTTAACCTAACCACACCCATATAAAATGGAAACACCAACCATGTAAGCGTTTTACAAATTTATTGAGGCAAGAGGATCTAACTGTATTTCGGTGGATAATTTGCCTCAACTACATGTTTGGAATCATTCATGGAGGTGTGTAATGAAGAGGAAGTATTGGTACACTTTGGTGGTAACAGGTATCGTTTCTCTGTTTTTTTCAGTAAGCGCTTTCGCGGGGTATGTTTTTTGGGAACCACTAAGCTATTTTAATTCAAACACCTGGCAAAAAGCAGACGGGTACTCCAATGGAGCAATGTTTAACTGCACTTGGCGCGCCAACAATGTTAATTTCACGAGCGATGGTAAGCTCAAGCTCGGTTTGACAAGTCCTGCAAACAATAAGTTTGATTGCGGGGAGTATCGTTCAATCAATACTTACGGGTACGGACTTTATGAAGTCAGTATGAAACCTGCCAAGAACACGGGCGTCGTCTCCTCCTTTTTTACGTACACAGGACCTGCACATGGCACACCATGGGATGAAATTGATATTGAATTTCTAGGTAAAGACACGACCAAAGTTCAGTTTAATTATTATACAAACGGGGTTGGTAATCATGAAAAGATTATTAATCTTGGCTTTGATGCATCCCAAGGGTTCCACACCTATGCTTTTGACTGGCAACCCGGATATATCAAATGGTATGTGGATGGCGTATTAAAGCACACCGCAACCACCAATATACCTCAGACACCAGGTAAAATCATGATGAATTTATGGAATGGAACCGGTGTGGATAGCTGGTTAGGTCCATACAACGGAGTGAATCCATTGTATGCGGAATACGATTGGGTTAAATATACGAGCAATTAGTATACAAAGGCAGCCGTTTAACGGCTGTTTTTGCTTTATGATAGCGTAAAGTTGCATTTATTTAAGATTTGTATTCAATTTCCAATATCCTAAATTAGTGCAATAAATGTTGCAAAATTAGTATGGGCATAAATATCATTCCTTCATTATTATTAATCTGTAAGCAACATTACATAGACTGGGGGAACTAAGTTGGACACAAGTAAAAAGAGACGAGTAGGCAGCCTGGTAATGGCAGGCATGTTCGCACTATCAGCAGTCCTAAGTGGATGCAGCAGCAGCGGGGCGGACAAGAAGGCAGAATCGAGCACGCCAGCAGCAACACTGGAACTAAAAAACGGAAAATATGATCCGCCGGTATCTATTACGTATTTGCGGCCATGGGGGCCAGACGTCAAATTCAAATCAGGCGAGGACCAGGACAACAACGTTCATACGAAATGGGTGAAGGAAAAGCTGGGGATCGAGCTGAAAAACCAGTGGATATCTCCATCCACCAACAATGCTTTCGAGACGAAGCTGCGACTTTCCCTTGCTTCGAATGCGGAAATGCCGGATATCATCTCGTATCGTGGTGAATTCAACCTGGTGCGCGAATTAATTGAATCCGGTAAATTTATCGATGCTGGCGAGTTATTCGATAAATATGCCAGCGATACATGGAAAGCAGCCGTTAACGAAGATCCTTCGGTATGGTATCCATATATGCAAGACGGCAAGCGAATCGGTATTCCCATTTTGGATTATGCCTATAATGGTGATCCTGTTATGTGGATTCGTGAAGACTGGATGAAGAAGTTTAACTTGAAAGCTCCAAACACACTGGATGATCTCGAAGTAATTATGGAAACGTTTACGAACCAAGACCCTGATGGAAATGGAAAGAAGGATACTTTCGGACTGACCATCGGGTTCAAAAACTGGGTAAACACTTGGATGTCTGATGCTGGATGGGTCTTTGGTGCTTATGGCACAATGCCAAACCAATGGAACCTTACCAAAGACGGAAAACTCGAATACGGCTCAGTGACACCAGGAGCGAAGCAGGCTCTGGCAACATTGCAAAGCTGGATGAGCAAAGGATATATCCCGGAAGAAGTTGGCGTTTATGATGAAACGAAGGCTTCTGAAGAATTCACTGCCGGAAAGGCAGGAATTGTGGTGGGTCCTCACTGGATGCCATCCTGGCCGCTGGAGGATGTGAAGAAAAACAACCCTGAGGCAGAATACAAGGCGTATCCTATTCCTTCAGGTCCTGATGGCAAGGCGGGCAGACATGGTACGCCAAACGAGAATGGTGTTGTTCTGATTAATAAAGACATGAAGAATCCGGAAGCATTCTTCACCTATCAGAACTATCTGTTTGATCATTATGCTAATCCAAAAGCAGGCGATGAGTTTGAGCATGGATTCGCCGAAGGATACGATTATGTTATGGTTGACGGTAAACCGTCCACCGATGCAAGTCTTACAGGCGGTTATGCTCCTGAGAAATATACGCTGACCTTTGATGGAGCACGGATTCCAAGTCTTAATATGACCACCTTGACGAAACTGGCAAATGGTGAAGCACCAACAACACCATTTGAGCAAAAGTTGAAATCAGGTGTACCTACACCTATGGTTGAAGCAGCCAAAATTGTTCTGGATCAAAAGGACATCGTTCTCAAGCAAATGTTTACGGGTGCGCCTACGATGACCATGCAGATGAACAATGATATTTTGACCAAGATGGAGAAGGATACCTTCTCACAGATCATCTACGGCAAAACCTCTGTTGATGCGTTCGACTCATTTGTAGAGAAGTGGAAGTCCTCTGGCGGGGACCAAATCACCAAAGAAGTAAACGAGTGGTATGAGTCCGTGAAAAGCGGAAAATAATAAGAGGCAGGGCCAATGAATTTATTCATTCAGCCACATTCGCAAAAAAGGCATTGCAGGAGGTGATCTCCGGCAATGCCTCTTTGTGTGATTTAGATAAGAGCAGAATCCGTCTGGATTTCAGGATGGCTACGTCATTTAAACGGGCAGGTTTTCACGATATTCTTGCGGAGTAACGTCATAATATTTTTTGAATACACGAATGAAATACGCGGTATTGTTGTAACCGACAAGCTCGGCAATTTCAAATACCTTGGTTGTTGAAGTCCGCAAATAATATGCTGCTTTCTCCATTCTCAATCTGTACACATATGCAGTAAGAGCCTCTCCCGTTTCCGCCTTATAGACCTTGGACAAGTATACAGGATGGAGGTGTACGTGGTCAGCAATTGCAGGCAGTGATACGTCTGATGCCAGATGCATATCCACAAAACTTTTTACGCTGCGAACAATGGTGCTGTGATTATCTTTCAGCTCTTGTTCAGCATCGTCGCGTATGTAATGGAGCGTACGAATAGACCAGTCCTGCAATTGCTTTGCGGTAGAGTAGCTGGGAGCTTGAAAGTAGCGATAGGACTCTGCCGGCATTAAAGAAGATATTTGCTTGCCGTTTTTATGAATGATGTAAGCAAATGCTCCAGCTATAGCAAAATACACTTCAGTCGTTGACTCTGCGATATCATGATGTTTATGTGAATGCAGAAGTTCCTCAAAAATTTGCTCGATTTTCTGTTCCACATCCTCAAAGCGTCCTGCTTCCAACAGGCTATTTAGCGTTGGCGGCTGATAGAGAGATCTGAGCATATGGAGAGGAGTGGCATCCGTTTCATCGGAGGCTGTCACAAACAAGCCTTGAACTTGACCCATCCGTTTACGCATGGACATGACTGTTCGTTCATAAATTTCTCCAATTTCGTAAGGAAACGTTCCCCAATTGGAAACGGAAATCGAGATTGCACCCTTCAAGTACAACTGAACATTAGTCTGAATTTGGGCAGCGTACTGCTCAAGCAGCGTCTGTGGTGTTTCACTCTTGTTATTGCTCATCGTGGCTGGGTGTCTCATGCTGACGAGAACAACGATGTAATCATGGACATCTCGCGTATGCCAGGTGTGAAAATGATTATGCATTACTTCACTAATGATGTTGCAGATGGCATATTCCATCAGGGCCAGGTCGCTGTGGGCCATCTCGGATAAATGTTCCTCCATGCGAATGATCAGCATGCCGAGATCTTCTCCTACCGAATAGGGCAGTTCCAACAGTTCAAGCTTGTCTGCCAATATCTTTTGATCATAGGTTTTCCCGGTCAATAATTCATTAAGCATTATGGATTGCAGCAAAGGCAGATTATCCTGAAATGCGTGCAAGGCTTTTTGATGGGATGCCGCTACTTCCCATCTTTGCTTGATTCGATTAACGAGACGTTGAACCGATTCGATCAGATCTTCATCACTAACAGGCTTTAGCAAATAATCAAAACTTTCCTGCGCAATCGCCTGCTTCGCATATTCAAAATCGGCGTGACCGGATAACAGAATAGTCTGCACATGTGGCCATCTTTCGTGGATCGCTGTAATAAGTGCAATGCCTGACATTTCGGGCATACGAATATCGGTAATTACGATATCAATGTCGTGATTTTCCATGATTTCGAGTGCCACAGTCCCGGATAAAGCCTCATGTACCGTACCGATCCCGCAGCTTTCCCAGGGAATAGTCTCGGCTAGAGTTTCTACAACTGAACGTTCGTCGTCCACTAATAATATTTGCAGCATGGGTACTTCACCTACTTGTTTGTATTGTCGTGCCATATGATGTTGACTTTAACGCCACCTAATGAAGAATGGTCATAGACCAACCCTGCCGATTCACCATACATAAAGGACAAACGCTGATGGACATTCCATGTGCCGCAGCCCATGTCCTCATCAAGGGGGTTATGCAAATCAGATTTGAGTTGATCCAACTGCTCTTGACTCATACCAAGTCCACTGTCTTCCACCGTAATAGTATACACATCGTCCTTGCAGTCTGCATAGATCTTGATCTCACCATCCTCGGACCGAGGCTCAAGACCATGAATAATAGCGTTCTCAATGATCGGCTGAAGTGTCAATCTGGGCACTGTTTTATCTAAAATAGCTTGGGGTACGTCGATTGTAAAATGCATTCGCTCCAGTCTAAGAGATTGGATCTCTAGATAATTTTCGACCATGGTCAACTCTTCACGAATGGTTGCCAGGTCTTTTTCAGACCTTGTTATGTACCGATAATACTCCCCCAAATTAAGTGCCATGGCTACCACGGCTTTTTCATTTTTCATCCTCGCCATATTTTTAATATAAAACAGACAGTTATACAGAAAATGGGGATTGATCTGGGATTGTAGCTGTTTTAGCGTTGCTTCTCTGCTTCTCAATTTCTCCTCGTATACATTTTCAATCAGCTCCTGAATCCGCTGTGCCATGATGTTGAAACGGGCGAACAGCAGGCTGAATTCGTTGCGGGCCGTGTAGTTTAGACGAACGGAAAAGTCCCCGGTGGATAAGCGATTTGTTCCTCTTACCAGTTGTAGAAGAGGGAGCTGCACACTCCGATAGAGTGTATACAGCACTAGAACGCTCATTACAATCAGAACAGCAATCGACGCGTAAAAGAGATTTCGACTGCTTGTAATTGGCCTAAGGATTTGCTGCATCGGCACATAATCCACATAATACCAGCCAAGGCTTTTGGATTGAATATACGAGACATAATACTCCGTTTGATTCAGTGTGGTGGTGAATCCTCCCTTTGGTTGCAGTTTTGCTTCTTTCAGCGAGGACTGGATCGCATTCAACGTATCCATTCCGGAACTGTTGCTGATTAAGCCGAAATCGGGATGAAACATGAATGGATCACCATTGTTATTTAGCTTGTTTTGATTGAGTAACAATGTTAAATGATGGACAGGGAAGCTTATTTTGGTTATTAATTTGGCTTTATCTGGCTTGGCCATCGCGGTGGTTGGCTCGGCTGTGTACCAGATAAAACGGTTTTTTGCATAAGTCCATGACTGCGAGAGTGGTTCCTTAAATTCATCTTCCCTGTAAGGAATGTACGCATAATAGTCGGTTGAAATTACTTTTTGCATGCGTGGGAAATACAGGGTGATGGTCGAGTGCCATTTGCTTGCTGCGTTGTACAGATTCATTTTTTCCAGAATGGCACTACTTGCTTTAACGCGTTCGTAGGGAACATCTTTGTAGTCGGGGCGCTGATATTCCTGAATGCTGGAATCCTGTCCGATTGACATCCCGTAGAGAGAAAGTTGGTAGATATTGGACTCTACGGAATCAGCAAAAGTGGATAAATGATTCATGGTATTGTTCTGAATCTCATGTTCAATGACGCGCACACTTTCTCTATTCGAGTAGGTGTATAGGAACAGCACCAGGATAAGCAGCATTACAAATAACAATGTAATTTTGGTAAACACATTCAAACGGCTGAGCAAAGTGAGACCTCCCCAATCTTATTAAAATAGTGATATCGTTGTTGCAATATTAGGATATAGATTGCAAATTTCCATTGCTATAATTTTAATATACAAGTTCACGATGACTTGTAAAATACAAATTTATAGACATGGGGGATGTAGGGGTGAAGGAACATACTTTAGAGACGACGCACAAGCGGCGTGCCACCAGGGTGAGGCAGCGATGGAACATGCAAAGAAACTGGACCTTGCATATGATGCTCATTCCGGCTGTTATACTGGCGCTGGTGTTTCAGTACATACCAATGGGGGGCATTGTTATTGCTTTCCAGGATTTCAAACCATACCTTGGATTTACAGAGTCAAAATGGGTAGGATGGGATAATTTTAAATATTTATTTTTATATCCTGATGTAGGCCAAGTAATCTGGAATACTTTGGTGATTGCTTTTTTCAAAATTGTTGCCGGGCTGCTTGCTCCGTTCTTGTTTGCCATTTTATTAAATGAAGTACGTCTGGTTGCTTTTAAAAGAGTGAGCCAAACGCTCGTTTATCTGCCGCATTTCCTATCATGGGTTATTCTTGGCGGGATCTTGCTAGACATTCTTTCTCCGCAAGGGGGCATGGTGAATCAGCTTGTTGTTGCACTTGGAGGAGAACCGATCTTCTTCCTCGGAGATGGAACGTGGTTTCGAATAACGCTGATCGTCAGTGACGTCTGGAAGGAATTTGGTTTCGGAACGATTGTATTTTTGGCTTCTCTCTCAGGGATCAACCCTGCGCTTTACGAGGCTGCTGAAGTGGATGGGGCTAACCGTTTCAAGCAGACGCTGCACATTACGGTTCCGGCATTGATGCCGATTACGATTGTACTTATGACGCTTTCCATCGGTAATATTCTGAATGCTGGCTTTGATCAGGTCTTCAACCTGTATAATCCACTCGTTTACGACAAGGGGGACATCATTGATACCTTTGTATATCGACTGGGGATTTTAAACGGGAAAATGAGTTTTGCTACAGCGGTAGGATTGTTTAAATCTGTTGTCGCTACGATTTTGATTGTTGTATCTTACAGAATGGCCTATAAACTGGCCAATTATCGAGTTTTTTAGAGAGGAGCAAAGGGCTTGTATTATAAAACTAGAGGATATCGAATATTCAGCATAGCTAATTACACTTTTCTTGGCATTTTATCATTGCTCTGCATTTTGCCTATCATTCATATATTAGCCGTTTCATTCAGCAGTATGGCGCCAGCGTCCTCCAATCTGGTCAGCTTCTGGCCAATCGGTTTTACAACGGACGCCTACGTAAAGACATTCGGAAATTCGAACTTTATCAACTCCCTTCTGGTATCGGTCAAACGAACCATAATTGCTACCATCATCGGTATGGTCATCATGCTGATTACAGCATTTCCGTTGTCGAAGGAGGACCTCAGTTTTAAAGGCCGCTCCTTGTACACCTGGTTTTTTGTATTCACCATTTTGTTCAGCGGCGGTTTGATACCAAGTTACATTCTTATACAGAAGCTTGGTTTGATGAATACAATCTGGGCGCTTATTCTACCTGGAGCCCTGTCGGTATGGAATGTCATTCTCATGATGAATTTCTTTCGAGGACTGCCAAAAGAGCTTGAAGAAGCTGCCTATTTGGATGGAGCAGGCCACATCAAAACATTGATTCTGGTTTACGTTCCATTGTCGCTTCCGGCAATCGCTACGCTTTCCTTGTTTACCATGGTATATCAATGGAATTCCTGGTTTGACGGCATGATCTATATGTCTGATATAAAAAATTATCCACTTGCTTCCCTGCTCCAGACGATCATTGTTCAGCAGGATCTCAGCAAAATTAATGTGGACCCTTCCATGCTGGAAAATATCTCGCAGCGAACGGTACGCGCAGCACAGATTTTTATCGGTGCGCTTCCGATCCTGCTTGTATATCCATTTTTGCAACGCTTTTTTGTCAAAGGAATCGTCATTGGAGCAGTTAAAGAGTAGAAAGGCAAAGCAATGACAACAGAGCTGAGGGAGGAAGTAAGATGAGAAGAGGACTGGCATGTATAGTTGCAGGGTGTATAGTGACTTCACTCGTTTTGCCAGCATTCGCTGGAGCAGAACGTTTACAGGGGCAAGCGGAAACGGGGAACTTGCAGGCGAAAAGCCTGCATTCCTCTGTTTCCTATAAAGACCTGACCGGGCACTGGTCGCAGCCCGCTGTCATGCGGATGCAAGGTATGGCTTTACTGCAAGGATACACAGACGGTACGTTCAAGCCAAATCAGGTGATTAGCCGGGCTGAATTTGTTTCGATTCTGGATCGAATTTTTGGCTTCACAGCTGGCCAGACCTCCAATTCATTTGCAGACACGGCAACAGGAGCATGGTATTATGACGCGCTAACACGTGCAATCTCGTCCGGCATTATTCAGGGAACTGATCCTGAACATCTGTCTCCAGAGGAGCCAATAACTCGACAGGATGCAGCTGTCATGGTGGATCGCGCGTTTCAACTTTCAACCGGTATAGAAAAGGATCGGGAACTATTGAAGTTTCAAGATGCCAATGATGTTTCCAGTTACGCAAAGAAAGCGCTTACTTATTTGGTCGGTGAACATATTGTAAAAGGGTACCAAGGTAAATTAAATCCTAAATCCCCCATTACACGAGCGGAGACAGCAGAACTGTTGTCTTCCATGATTGCAGATGTCAAAGCCTCACCTGGTACTTATGAATCCAAGGTAGAGGGCAACTTGATTGTGCGCACATCCAACATTACGTTAAAAAACACGATTGTGAACGGAAACTTGTTGCTCACTGAAGGGATTGAAGAGGGTTCCGTTGTGCTTCAGGGGGTAACCGTTACTGGAAGTGTCATAGTTAAAGGTGGGGGCAGTCATTCCATTGATATTAGCAACTCCAAGGTGAATCGAATCGTCATTGACAAATGCGGGGAACCCGTCAGAGTCGCCATTGCGAAAGGAAGCAAAATTCAAGAGATGATTATAATGCAGAAAGCCATCGTAGAACTATCCGCAAATAGCTTGATTGATTCCGTGACCGTTCTCTCGGAGGCGCAACAGACCCGGATTGACGCAAAAGGTGAGATTAACAATCTAAGTGTGGATGCGAGCGATGTTGTGGTCAATGGAGAAAGGGTTAAACCAGGATTGCGTACCTCCATAAAGGGTAAAACTGAACAGCCTGTTCCATCTACCCCTGGTAATTCAGGAAATGTGTCGAACGATTCAATTCCATCTGCTCCTGGCGGACAGACGCCAACAACACCATCATCGCCAAGCAATCCGTCAGGTGAAAAACCGATTCCTGCAACGACGATCCCCCATGATCAATGGGAGCTTGTCTGGAATGATGAATTCAACGGGTCAGCGATCGATTCTTCCAAATGGACTGTGCAGGATACGGGGCTGGTCTATAACAATGAAATGCAATATTACAGCCCGGATAATGCTCGCATTGTGAAGGATCAGAATCGAAGCGTTTTGCAAATCGAAGCGAAACGCGATCAGAAAAACGGTAAAGATTACACCTCCGGCAAATTGATTTCCATGGGGAAAGGCGACTGGACCTACGGCAAGGTGGTTGTTCGTGCGAAGCTGCCTGTAGAAAAAGGCATGTGGCCAGCCATATGGATGATGCCGACAGCTGAAGCGCATTATGGAGGATGGCCAGCGTCTGGAGAAATTGACATTATGGAGCTGATTGGTGGCAAGGAGAGCAGCAACAAGGTATATAGCACATTGCATTATGACGCTGTGAAGCCTGATGGTTCTCATGGACACGACCAGGGTAGCCTCACGCTCCCGGAAGGAAAATCCTTCGCTGATGATTATCATGATTTCCAGGTGGAGTGGCTTCCAGGCATGATTCGTTTCTATGTGGATGGCAAGCTGCACCATGAAGTGACCAACTGGCAGACAAAGGCTGCGGGTCAGCCGGAATATTTTACTTTTCCTGCGCCATTTGATCGTCCATTTTATCTTATTCTGAATTTGGCGGTTGGAGGAGACTGGCCGGGATCACCGGAAAGCGATTTTACTTCAGAAGCGATGAATGTTGATTTTGTGCGCGTGTACTCTTACAAAAACTTAAACCAATGGCCTGATGTAACCCTGAATCCAATAGAACCAAAACCGCTGCGTGAACCACAAGCTGATGGGAATATGATCTATAATGACCAGTTTAAGGAAGGATCTGGCTCAAACGGTGTTCCTCTTCAATGGCAGTTCATTACAAATGCTGGCGGAGCTGGTGATGTTACCATTGTTGAAGATGAGCAGAAAGGAAAAGCGGCGAAAGTAGCCATTGCAAAAGCCGGAACTGAAAATTATTCGGTTCAGCTCACACAGATGCCGATCTTCGTCAAGAAGAATAAAAAATACAAGATACAGTTTGATGCCAAAGCATCTGCTGACCGTACCATCCGCTCGAAAGTAACCCAATTCGAAAAAAGCTGGACGAACTATTCTGGGGAGCAATCATTTGCCGTCTCAACGGATTGGAAATCTTACGAATATACGTTCAACATGCGAGATGGTTCTGATGCTAATGCCAGGTTCGAATTTAATTTGGGGCTGGATGAATCAACTGTTCTGCTCGCGAATGTCCGTCTGGCAGAGGTAAGTGACGCTGACCCGTTGACTGTGGAACGGAATGCACTGCCTGATGGCAACTTCATCTTCAATGGAACTTTTGATCAAGGCAAGGAACGTCTGGGATTCTGGTCAAACAACATTCATGAGGGTGCATTAGCCAGGATCAGCGTAAATAACTTTTCGAAATTCCCGATTATGGAGCGCCAACTGGTTGTTGATGTGACGCAAACGAATGGTGAGCCTGAGCAGGTTGCGGTAACCCAACCGAATATGAAGCTGGAGGCGAATACAACATATGGCTTCTCCTTCGATGCTAAGGCAGATATCCCACGGAGTATGAACATTGATCTGATAAGCAGTGACGGACATTCCGTTCAGGTCCATCAGGGCACGAATCTTCAGCTTGGCCAGGAGATGAAGACGTATGCCGGAGAAATCATGATTGGCGATGGATTGTCGACTGCGAATGCCGAGCTTAGACTCTTATTTGGCAGCTCCAAGGGCACAGCTTATGTAGACAATGTTCGTCTGACGAAACGTGGTAAACCTGTATCGGTCAATGGCTACGCACATGTGCCTGCAACCGAAGCCTGGAATATGCAAGGACTGCAACTGGAGAATTCTGTCGAAGGGGGTAAGCATGTCAGTTACATGGATAAAGGCGATCTGCTGCAATACAAGATTGATGTAGCTAATGACGGCCTTTACGTACTGTCTGCCCGAATGGCCAGTGGCAAAAGCGATTCGAACGTTCGTTTCAGCATTAAGGACGAACATGGCACCACTGTCGCTCAATCCGACCTCATTCTTGGGGATACGGGTGGATGGCAGACGTACAAAACGGTTTATTTTTCTCCCGTTTCCTTAACGGCAAGAAGCCAATATTATGTTGATTTTGAAGGCGAAAATTATAATACACGCTGGGTGGATATTTCACAGAATAAAGTTCAAAATGGAGAACTTGCAGCAGACCCAAATTATTGGGAGTTGATCCCCAATGTTCTGACAGCCACAAATACAGAGAATTCAGGCATGACGATTGACTTACCGGGCACGAGCACGAATTGGTGGGATGCCTTGCTGCAACAAAGTCAGATTGAGCTTGATGCAGGCAAAACATATCGGCTCACATTCGAAGCATCGGCATCCAGTCCAAAAACAATGCAAACCGTAATCTCGCAGAGCGCTGGTGAATATGCGAAGTATATGGAACAGCAAGCCCAGCTAACCGAGAGCAAACAGCAGTATGCTTATACATTTACGATGGGGGATACAACGGATGACGCAGCAGTGCTTGCATTTGGCTTGGGCTCTCCTGCATCAACCGGCCCACATACCATGTCCATCCAAAATGTGTTGTTATTTGAGGTCAATCAGAGCGCAGACCAAGGCGGACAGCCCACTCATGTAAATCTAATTCCGAATGGTGATTTCACTAAAGGGAGTGAAGGTTGGTTTACGTATGCAGAGGGGGGCTCAAAAAACCTTGAGATGAACGTTAGCAATCAACAGCTCCATGCGAAAATTGGAAATGCAGGGCAGAATCCATGGGATCGTCAAGTCATCAACGAAGGATTTGGCATTCAGCAAGGTTTCAAATACAAGCTGACGTTTAAGGCCAAAGCCGAAAAGGCGCGAAAATTGGGCCTGGGCATCGGATGGGTTGATGTAGCATTGAATTATGAATGGCATGGTTTCTTTGGTGAACAGATTGATCTGAACAATGAAGAACAGGAGTTCACCTTTACTTTTGATGCAACAGAGGAAAGCTATCCGAACACCCGACTCTCTTTTGACATGGGCAACATTTCGGGTACAGAAGATGGAGATACAACCATCACGTTGTCTGATGTGAGTTTGATCAATCTGGGGCCTGCCAAGTAACTTCATACACCGTATTAATTATTTGACAGCGATTACAAAGTCGGTGTGAAATACAGTTGAAGATCGTACAAGTCATCATTCAGGCGGCCCGCCAGTAAGTGCCAGCTTGAGAAGCGATTAATTCCGACGAAATTGCACGCCAAGCCGCCTAACAGGCGGCCTTTTTCTATCCTTATAAATAGCGTGAATTCTTTGTAACAAAGAAACCTATAGACTCCTTAACAGGAGAGTCATCCAAGCTATGGAGGTACTCTTCCTTGAGAAGTTTACGTTTTTGCATATTATAATAATCCATTAAGGCGTTTTGAAGCAGCAGATTATGACGGATCAGGAATGAAGGATCTAGAATTCGACGTAAAATGACTTGGTCATCCAGGACAAATATTGCAGCGTTAACCGGGTGGAAGATCCCATTTTCCAAACCCATCCGGTACAATTCCTCAAGCTGAGTAAAGCGAAAGTGCTGTGCATCGACAATCTCTTCATACAGAAATGGTTGATTATTTTTGAAATCATCAAAAAAATGCTCAGGAAAATAAAAGTTGATCATTAATGATTGTTCAAAGGTTTTTTGGTAGCGAACAATCACAGAGTCATCCTCATGAAAAGAAAAGATGTCTTCATTACGAAGATAATCCTTAAAATTAGAGATGACAGAAGCCAAAATGTCGTCTTTAGATGAAAAGTATTTGTACATTGTTACTTTACTTACATCCATGCACTTTGCCATGTCTTCCGCACGCATGTTAGTTAGGCTCTCTTTGCGAGCTTGATGAATGAGGCGATAAATCATCGCTCGTCGTGTTTCTTCACGTTGATTGTCAATCATTGTTCTCCCCCTATCTATATAACTGTTAGTATAACACGATTTAAAGTTTCGAAAACCAAAAATACCGCATTAACTGAATAAGTTGAATTGGTTAATTCGGTATGCTATTATATTTCTTGTAAAGAAAACAATATATGATGCGGAGGCGAAAGATACATGAAAACATGGTTCATTACAGGTACATCAGGCGGATTTGGACGCATCATGACGGAAATGCTCTTGGAAAGAGGAGACCGGGTTGCTGCTACGCTTCGCAAACCTCAAGCACTGGATGATTTAAAGGAGCAATATGGGGAGCAACTTTGGATCGCTTCGCTGGATGTGACAAATACAGAAGCAATTAACCAAGTGATTCATAGCGCTTTTGAAGAATTGGGCCATATTGATGTCATCGTAAATAATGCTGGATATGGTTTGTTTGGAGCAGCTGAGGAAATTAGCAACGAGCAATTAAACCATCTTATTCAAACAAATGTCGTTGGCTCTCTGCAAGTGACCCGCGCGACGTTGCCTTATCTTCGTTCGCAGGGCGGTGGTCGCATCCTTCAACTATCCAGCATGGCTGGTCAAACGGGTTTTCCTGCATTAAGCATGTACAACATGTCCAAATGGGCAGTAGAAGGGTTTATTGAAGCTCTCTCACAAGAAGTTGCTGCCTTTAATATTCAGACAACGTTGATTGAGCCTGGATCAGCTCGCACGAACTTTTCGGGAAGCAGTCTAATCGTAGCTGAAGGAATCGAAGATTACGCCCAGACTCCGGTTGGTTATATGCGGCAGATGGCTGAACAACCAAGTGATCGGCATACCCCAGGAGACCCTGTCAAAATGGTTAAAGCAATGATTGATGTAGCTGATGCGGACAACGCTCCCCTTCGATTAACATTAGGAAGCGATGCATACGAGGCGATTCACAAAAGTCTAAGCTCCCGCTTGGCGGCGCTTGAAGGACAAAGGGATACTGCCTATTCAACGGATTTTGAGCCGAAATCTGAATAATTCATCACGGAAAGGAACAAAACGATTATGGAATATGTGAAGTTAGGCAATACTGGGCTGGATGTCTCCAGAATAGCTCTTGGTTGCATGAGTTACGGGGAACCTGAACGCGGAAGACATCAATGGACATTGAATGAAGAAGCAAGTCGTCCCATGATAAAAAAAGCGCTTGACTTGGGCATCAATTTTTTTGATACGGCAAATGAATATCAGAAAGGCAGCAGCGAAGAAATTGTTGGCAGGGCTTTAAAGGATTTTGCCAACCGGGATGAAGTAGTCATCGCAACAAAAGTGTTTGCCGGAATGAGAGAAGGACAAAATGCGGTAGGACTCTCTCGAAAGGCTATCATGACAGAGGTTGATCACAGCCTTAAACGTCTGGGTACCGATTACATTGATCTTTATCAAGTCCATAGTTGGGACTACAATACTCCAATTGAAGAGACGATTGAAGCATTACATGACGTAGTAAAAGCTGGCAAGGCACGTTATATTGGAGCTTCCAATATGTATACCTGGCAATTCCAAAAAGCACTTTATACGGCCGAACGACATGGATGGACCCGATTTGTCAGTATGCAAAACCATCTGAATTTATTGTACCGGGAGGAAGAACGGGAAAAGCTGCCGTTTTGCAAAGAGGAAAAAATCGGTGTAATTCCATGGAGTCCTTTAGCCAGGGGCCGATTAACCAGAAACTGGGACGAAACAAGTTACCGTGCGGACAACGATCAATTTGGCAAAATACTATATCAGGCAACAGCGGAATCTGATCGGAAAGTTATTGAAGCAGTCAATGAGGTAGCGGAATCACGTGGCGTTCCTCGCGCTCAAGTCGCTTTGGCATGGGTGCTGCAGAAAGATGTTGTTACAGCTCCAATCGTAGGAGCTACTAAAGAGCAGCATTTAACTGACGCAGTAGCAGCACTGAATCTTCGACTAACTGACGAAGAAATAGAGAAACTGGAGCATGCCTATGTTCCGCACCCGGATAATCTTTCTTTTTATGCGAGACAAAGCACTTTGATGAAATCGGCATCAGCTCCATCGCGACAATAATGTTTTGTTTGAAGCAATACAGAGAACTCAGAATTGGGTGCCCTCTATATTAATAGGAATTAGGTTAGCCAGTAATTCTGGCTAACCTTTTTGGTTTCATGATCACTTACATATTAGAGTGATACTATCCAGACGCTCAAATGGGAGTTGGCTCTAACTAATCACAAAAGCGTTCAATCTGGTTAGGATAGTGAATCTTAATGTTAGTATTCTTCATTTAGTTACTTGAAGAGTCGAGATAAACTGAAATAGTAAACTGGAGAAACATACGAATTAAGTTCCCTTGGAGGTATGAAATGAATTCTAACAACGTCTGGTTTGATCAACCTGCTGAAATATGGGAAGAAGCGTTTCCAATAGGTAATGGCACACTTGGAGGCATGGTTTTTGGGAAGAAACACATCGAAAGAGTTCAGTTGAATGAGGATAGTCTATGGTACGGTGGACCAATGGAGCGAAACAATCCGCACACCCTTGAATCATTGGAGCAAATTCGGAGCCTTGTTTTTAATGGGGAAATTAGTAAAGCGGAGGAGCTCGCAGCCGTTGCTTTGGTAGGTGTACCTGACGGGCAGCGGCATTATGAGCCATTAGGAGATCTTTACATAGCCATGGATCACGCTGAAGAAGAGGTCAGCAATTATCAAAGACATCTTGATCTTGATCAAGGAACGGCGTGCGTCGAATACACTGTCAATGAAGTGAAGTATCGGCGTGAGTACTTTTCAAGTTTTCCCGATCAGGTACTTGTTGTTCATTTACATTCCAGCAAGGCTGGTCAACTGTCATTCTCAACGTTGTTCGGGAGAGGGACGATACTGGAAGCAACACCATGGTCAGGCACTCTTAAGCATCCTGTAGGTTTCCAGGCGTATCTGGACCGTATTGAACAACGTGGAACCCACGATATGATCATTCGTGGAAGAAGTGGTGGGGAAGGGGGGATACGGTTCTGTTGTGCTATTCGGGTAGTGCCCGAAGGGGGACGGGTTAGTTATTCAAGCGGTCAAATTTTTATGAAAAATAGTCATTCGGCAACCGTTCTGATCTCGGCTTGTACGGATTTCCGGGTTCCCGTAGAACAACTGGAAGCAGAGTGTATTCGAAGAATTGACGCTGCCTCCGCCAAGTCATACCATCAACTAGTAACGGATCATGTCTTGGACTATCAATCTCTATTTAACCGGATGGATATCCATCTTGAAGGTGGGGATGATGCCGTAGTACGTTCCAAACTTCCAATGAATCAGCGATTGGAGCGGCTTAGAACAGGGAAGCACGATCCCGAGTTGATGAGTCTGTACTTTCAATTTGGCCGATATCTGCTCATTTCCAGCAGCCGGCCAGGCTCGTTACCGGCTAATCTCCAAGGGATATGGAATAAAGACATGCTCCCAATATGGGATAGTAAATATACGATCAACATTAATACACAGATGAACTACTGGCCTGCGGAAAGCTGTAATCTCGCTGAATGTCATGTCCCTTTGTTTGATTTTATAGAAAGACTGCAAGTTCGGGGAAAGGAAACCGCTCAAACCATGTATGGATGCAAAGGGTTCGTGGCGCATCACAATTCGGACATCTGGGCAGACACTGCACCGCAGGATGTATGTCTGACTTCGACGTTTTGGACGATGGGGGGAGCATGGCTGTCATTGCACTTATGGGACCACTATGAATACAATAGGGATACTTCATTTCTAAAAAAGGTTTACTTCATAATGAAAGATGCAGCCCTGTTCATTCTGGATTATGTAGTGGAGGACCCCTCCGGAAAGTTGGTTATCTGTCCATCGTCGTCACCGGAAAACCGTTATATCTTGACGAATGGAGAGTCGGGAGCCTTATGTTACGGAGCTTCAATGGACAATCAGATTATCAGGGAGCTTTTTACACGATGCATTGAAAGTACACGTATTCTGAACGAAGATCAGGAGTTTGGAGATACGTTACGTGAGACTTTGAGTAAAGTTCCGGAGACCAGTATTGGAAAACACGGGCAGATCCAGGAGTGGAGCATCGATTACGATGAGCTGGAACCTGGTCACAGACATATATCCCATTTGTTTGCTCTGCATCCAGGATCACAGATTACGCCGACATCAACTCCTGATTTGGCTAAGGCAGCCCGCGTAACGTTGGACAGAAGGCTGGAACACGGTGGCGGGCATACCGGATGGAGCAGGGCATGGATTCTAAATATGTGGGCAAGGCTGGAGGAGGCTGAACTGGCTCACGATAATATTGTGGAACTGCTGCGTTCCTCAACATTACCCAATCTGTTCTGTGATCATCCTCCGTTTCAAATCGATGGAAACCTGGGAGGCACCGCAGGCATCGCTGAAATGCTTCTTCAGAGTCATGGCGGAGAACTTCGATTGCTTCCTGCTCTACCCAAGGCATGGGCAAAAGGAGCTATCCGTGGGATCCGAGCTCGGGGTGGGTTCGAAGTCGATATGGAATGGGAAGGTGGACATCTTGTTTATGCCAAAATACGGGCTGTAGAGAAATCAAAAGTCTCGGTATCCTATCAGGAACAGAGAATGGAACTAACCTTTCCAGAACCGGAATATACGATTTCATTGAAAGGGAACGACTTGACTGTTTGCATATAATAATCTAATGCTATAAATAGATATGGGAAAGTATAGAAGTCGCTGATTCGAATAGAATCAGTGACTTCTTTTTTATGAAGAAGTAGAGACGTACAGTTACTTTCTCCTTTTTTTGATAGATACGATAGATCAAATTTTCACTCCTTCATATATAGGTCCCGGTATTGCTGAGGCGTGCGCCCGAAGCATTCCTGGAACTTTTTGTAGAAAAAACTAAGGTTACTATGACCAGTTGTGCTGGCAATTGTCGTAGATGGGACGATTGGTATTCGCCAACAAGAACAAAGCATAATTCAGTTTTTCGCGTAGTACCAGTTCCTTGAACGTATGTCCGGTGGATTTTTTGATAAGGGTGGATAAGTAGTTGGGATTGAAGTTAAAATGATCTGCTACTGAGGCCAACGAGCAATCCATGTAATGCAGCTCAATATACTTCAGGATTTCGATAATGGTCACTTTACCGTTTGCTTCGGGACGATTTGTATCGTACTGATATACACGCAGCAGTTCATAGAAAATTAACTGCATATAGGAGCTCATGATTTCGGATGAACCGAGTGACCTGTCGTAATATTCACAAAGTAATTGCTTGAACAGAATTGGAAGATTGGAGTTGTGCTCGCTATGAAAAATAATGTAGCGGTTGTGATTATGCCGATCTGATATGGCACTTGCTAGAAATTGGGATAAAATTCCGTTGTTCGCAAGTCTGCTGAGGAAAGAAGAAGTAAAGTACGGTTTACGGATCAGAACGTTAATGATAATGTCCTCCTCCGAAGTGCTCATAATTGCATGAGGCACACCTGTGTCCAGAATGCAGATTTGTCCTTGTTTTAGTGTCACGTTCTTTCCGTTAATAATCTGGGAACACTGCCCCGTATACACAAAATTCAGTTCGATATATGAATGAATATGCATTGGCACTTTCGCGAAACGGATATGCTTGGATATGGCGATATTATCCTTGTCGGGGATCATGTCTGGAAAAACGTAAGCCTCCTGGCCATTCTCCAGAACTTTCTTCTGCAACGTTGGGTAAATTGAAGAAACTTTAGGAGAGAAGGTTAGAGGAATTCTGTTTTTATCCTTGCTTACTGTTCAACATCACTTCCTTTTTTCACAAATTTGCCGGGGGAAGTCCCGACCAGCTTGGTGAAGCTGCGAATAAAATTCGCATAGTCTCCAAAACCCGATTGATAACAGGCCTCCGTAATACTCATGCCCTCGGTTAAATAGTATTTCGACAACTCCACGCGCCGACTGAGAATGTACGCTCGAATGGTGATTCCCGTGTGTTTCTTGAATTGCCGACTGATATAGGTGCTATTCATGTACAATGCTTCTGACAAATCTTCAAGCGTCAGTTCCCCCGCAAGGTTGGCTTCAATATAGTCCATCGTGTTGCGAACCAGTTCAGGCATAATGTCTGTTGGAACAAAAGTGGTATTTTGAAACGCAAGATTCGTTATGACAAGCAACTGAGCAATCCGGACATTAGCCTGAATATCTGCTCCATAATCACTCGACGAAAGGCTCTGCTCAAGCTCGCGAGTTAATTGCAGCACCTGTTGCAGCTCGTCCTCTTCCAGATGTACGATATTGCCCTTGCCCTTGGGACGATAATCGAAGCATGCTGACAAGTTGGTGGCCGAACTAGACAAGCGGTTTAGATATGATTTTTTTAGATTAATGGTTATTCGCTCATATTCGTTTTTGTCCAGTGCAAAGGAACGGTGCATCTCCTCCGGGCTGAGAACGAGCAGATCGCCAGGCTGCAGATGGTAACAACGGTTTTCAATATAAAAATTTACATTTCCGCGAAGGAACAAATATAGCTCGTACGCATTATGACGATGATAGAACGTGCCCATGTTGTACGTGGTGACACGATGGAGATACAGCAGCTCAGTCTGGATGGGATCGAACAGATATTCCGAAGATTCATTCATACCAAACAGATGACCTCCTTGTCGTTTCGCGCAATAAATATAGCGATTTGTGCAATGAAATTGCAGACGTGAACCTATAAAATGTAATTATCCTAGCATGTTGGATCAAAAATTGCAAGCGCTTTCTAAACAAGCATCTACAACTCGATTGGAGGAGAATATGGAACTGATCTTCACTGCACGAAGCAGAACGCAGACAGGTACGGACTATACGGCTTTGACAGACCATAGTCTGGCGGCCAACGTTGATATGACAGGAGGTTCGGGAAGTGCAAGGGACCCCTGGCAGGCCAGTGTGAAAATTCGCAACTGCGGGGAAAATGCATGGTCCGGAGTCATTCATGTGGAGTTACCGTTTGACAAGCAAAATCCTCGGTTTTTCTTGCCTGCATTTATGTATGGACGCAACCGGGGAGAAACACCGCAAAATGTCCCCAATGAGTTTCCGAGATTGCGGGAAGGGAATCCGTCTCGCCCTTCGTCGCCATGGTGGATGGTTCGAAGTGATCGGCTGTCACATCCGGCCGCACTCGTCTATGATGAGGGTCACGTATATGGCCTGTGTGCAAGCCCTTACTGGATCAGCAGCGGCAGCGGCAAGCAACAGTGGCAGCCAGGGCTGAATGGGACGTTTGTACAATACGGGGGATTTACTTGCTCCATTGAAAAAGGCACAGTCGGATACACATTGGGGTATGAGAATGCGCCATTATTATTTATCAAATCACGGCTTGTTCATGAACGGGCTGCCCTTGGGGAGAATTGCTTCGAACTGGCTGCCGGACAGACGGTTGAACTGACCCTAGATCTGTATGCTTACGAGTCGGCATCAGAGCTTGGCATCAATCCGGCGCTCGAAGCGATCTATGATCGGTATCACGAGCAGCCAAGAGAAGGCAGTGATATTCAGACCACGGTATCGGATTTATCCAGAGCCATCTACGAATATGCTTGGCTGCCAGAGGATCGTCATTACTCCACATTTGTATATGAGGATGCTGAAACCGGAGGCTACCGGTACAACAAAATTATCTCGATCAGTTGGACGAATGGCATGACCGTGGCTGCACCGATGCTGATGGCTGCGCTGCGGCTAAACGACGAACCCATGCGTCAGCAGGCGTTGTCCTGCATTACGAATATTATCGAACATGCGATGAATCCTGAATCCGGTCTTCCTTATGATGCTTATCAGGAAGGCACATGGAGCATAAAGGGCTGGTGGTTCGACGGAATGCGGACTCCGGGACATTCTGCATATCTGGTCGCTCAGGCCATGTTCTACATCCTGAAGTGCTACGATTATGAGCTGCGCATTCGGAATTACAGGCATGATGATTGGCTTGTATATGTCAAGCAGGTGCTTGATCATATGGAACGTACTAAAAATACGGATGGAGAGTATCCGATCATTTTGTCAGAGCGAACAGGAGCAGGTCTCGAATATGATGCCTTCAGCGGTGTCTGGTGTCTTGCTGCCATGGCATACTACAATTGGTTAACCAAAGATTCATCTTCGATGGAGGGGCTTAGACGGAGTGAAGCCCATTATTATGATACGTACGTCAAACATATGGAATGTTACGGCGCTCCGCTGGATGCGGATAAATCGGTCGATTCGGAAGGGATCCTGGCTTATATCAAAGCGGTTCGTTTTTTGCACGCGTTGACCGGAGATGATCTTTTCCTCGACCACATGAGGGACGCGATCAGTTATGAGTTCAGTTTCAAGTTTTGTTACAACTCACCCGTCAAGATTCCGCCGCTCAGTACATTGGGCTGGTCCAGTTCCGGGGGGAGTGTTACTTCAGTAGCCAATCCGCATATTCACCCCATGTCCAGTAACCTGGTGGATGAGCTGTTTTACTACGTACAACAGCGGGAGGACCCTTATGTTCTCCAGCGCATGATGGACACGATCGGCTGGGGCTGTCAGACATACAATCGCTATGATCAGGAATACGGCTATGGGAAAAAAGGATGGATGTCAGAACGGTTCTGCCATTCGGAAGGACTTGTCACCGAAAAGTACGCGGATGGCACTCCAGCCAGTACCTGGTTCTGTCTGATGCCTTGGGCTAGCGGCTCGGTCATCGAGGGACTTGCTGGCGACTACTGGGAATATGTACAGACAGGAGACAACTTGATTAATCATACAACTCATACAGCGGGAGGACGCGAATGGAATTCATTATAGGTAAACAGCGGGCAGCGGACAGCAGAGCAGATAAACAATCCGGCGTTGCATTCTACAATGAATCGGAAGCGTTTGCAGGGGTAGTCAAAGTAGCGGACAAAGTCCGAACGGATATCAGTCTGGTCACAGGTAAACTTCCCGAAACGACGCAGGATTTAAGTAGCCTGAATGGTGTACAGACCGTCATTTATGGTACTGCAGGCCACAGTCCAATACTGGATGCTCTTCATGCCAAGGGCCATATAGACTTGTCCGTTATCGAAGGCAAGCGTGAGGTCTACCTTTTTCAACTGGTTGAGGAGCCTGTGCCCGGTGTCTCCTGTGCGCTGGTCATTGCCGGCAGTGATAAGCGGGGGACAATGTACGGACTTTTTCATCTGTCCGAGTGCATGAGCGTTTCCCCGCTCGTCAACTGGTCTGATGTCAAACCGGTGAAGCGGGAGCAGGTCGTATTGACCATAGCCCACAACCACATCTCGAAAGAGCCGTCTGTCAAGTATAGAGGCATCTTCATCAATGATGAATGGCCCGCGTTTGGCACTTGGGCAACGCATCATTTTGGCGGATTGAATGCACGGATGTATGAGCATGTTTTCGAATTGCTACTGCGATTGAAAGCCAATTATCTCTGGCCCGCGATGTGGAACTCAAACTTCAGTTGCGACGGTCCTGATCTGCTGAGCGCTGAACTGGCTGACGAATATGGCATCGTCATGGGCACATCGCATCATGAGCCGTGCATGCGTCACGGTGAGGAATATGGCGAGGTCCGGGGAAAGGATTCTGTCTACGGAGACGCCTGGGATTTTCGGACTAACCGTGAAGGTATACTGCGTTTTTGGGAGGATGGTCTGGAGCGCAATTGTGCATTTGAAAATATCATTACAATGGGCATGCGTGGCGAGCAGGATTCAGCTATCCTGGGAGAAAAGGCGACTCTGAAGGACAATGTTGATCTGTTGAGAGACGTCATTCGGGAACAAAATCGGTTAATCCGGGAGCAAGTTAACGCTGATCTGTCACAGGTGGCTCGTAATCTCGTGATGTTTACAGAAGTGGAAGCATTTTTCTACGGTGACGAGCAGACGCCCGGTCTAATTGGTGATCCGGAGCTGGACGGTGTTACGCTCATGCTCAGTGATGACAACTTTGGCAATCTGCGAAGTGTGCCGAACGAAGAGATGCGCAAGCATGATGGCGGTTACGGATTGTATTACCATTTTGACTTTCATGGTGGTGCCTATGCATATGACTGGATGAACACCAATTATCTTCCCAAGGTGTGGGAGCAACTGACAACTGCCTATGATTACGGCATTCAGGAGATTTGGGTGGTGAATGTGGGGGATATTTGCTTCCAAGAGTACCCGCTGTCCTATTTCTTCGAACTGGCTTATGACATGGAGACATGGGGTTCCTCACAGCCGAACCGCACGGATGAATTCACGAAAAGCTGGATCCAAACACAATTCGGCGGAGTTTTTTCCGCTCAGGACTTGCAGCAGATGCAGGACATTCTGAACGGGTATACCCGTATCAACCATAATCGCAAACCTGAGGTGATGAATGCATCCGTTTATCACCCTGTGCATTATGGAGAAGCGGAGAATCTCCTTCGGCAAGCAGAGCGAATTACTGCTGTTGCTGTTGAACTCCGAGCACGCTGCCCGGAATGGGCTCTTCCTGCCTATTATGAGTTAGTTTATTTTCCGGTGGTAGCATCGATGAACTTGCAACGGATGCAGATTCTGGCGGGACGCAACGAGTTCTATGCCAGACAAAACCGGGTTGAAGCGAATGACCTGGCAGACGAGGTTGCACGTTGTATTCGAACAGATCGTGAATTGACGGAGGAACTGCACTGGATTAATCAGGGGAAATGGTACGGTATGGGTCTGTCCGAGCATGTAGGCTTCGTACACTGGAATGAGGAAGGCAATCGTTATCCACTCATGATCCGCATTGAACCAGCCAACAAGCCACGAATCATTGTGGCAAAGTCAGACGATTCAAGGTATACAGAAGGGTTTCTGTGGACGGGGAAAACGTTGTCTATTTACGATTTTTTGCGACCAGATGTAGAGCATGTTCAGATTGACATCGCCTGTGGAAGCCGAATGTCGGTAGCCTACCGAATCGTAACGGACTGTCCGTGGCTTTCTTTTTCTTCCATGGAAGGACTGGTGAGCAGGAAAGATGTGGTGACCTTGACGGTCGATCGAAGCCTGCTGACCGGCAAAGAAGTGGGCCAATTTTTCATTGAAGCACCGGAAACAAAGGTCAGGATTCAGGTATGGGCAGAGCCGATCCATCTGGAACATTTGAAGCCCATGACATTTCTGGAACGCGACAGTTACATTGCCATGGAAGCAGAGCATTATGCATACAAACATAATGTGCCCGGTTTTGCTTTTCATCAACTGCATGATTATGGACGTACTTGTTCTGGCATGAAGGTACTGCCGCCGCTTCACGATTTTACATCCAGCGTGGATCGTCCCTATCTGGAATATCATTTTGTAGCAGAGCAGACAGGTGTGTATCAAGCATCATACTATCTTGCTCCGTCCAATACAGCTCACATGGATCACAAATTGTATCTTGGCGTACAGGTGAATGAAGAAGAGGTTCAGGTACAGAATGCAGTTAGCGACCAGTTCCGTTCTCTGGATAATGGTTGCCCGGAATGGGTCTCTGCGGTCAAGGATAACATTCGTATTCACAGTAGTGAGATCAATTGCAAGCAAGGACTAAACACTTTGCGCATATATGCCATCAGTCCCATGCTGGTGCTGGAGAGAATTGTTCTTCATCCGATTGACAGCAAGCCTGCACGTTCATATTTGGGCCCGGTGGAGAGCTACTATGTAAAGAAGGTGGTGCAGAGACGATGAATATGTCCAGCGTAAAAAAAGCCATTGGCAAGCTGCCGCGTAACGGAAACCCGCTGATGTCTCACAAATTTGGAGCAGATCCTTATGCACTGGTATACGGTGAACGGGTCTATATATTCATGACGGGTGACCGATTAGAATACGATGAGCAAGGACGGCCACAGCCTAACAGCTACAAGTCTATCAATCGGATCGCTGTGATCTCTTCCGACGATCTGGTCAACTGGACAGATCACAGTTACATTCAGGTGGCAGGGCCTGATGGTGCAGCTCAGTGGGCAAGCCAATCATGGGCACCCGCGGCTGTGCATAAGATCATCGATAACCAAGACCGGTTTTTTCTCTATTTTGCCAACAATGCGAGTGGAATTGGAGTGTTGTCCGCTGACAGTCCGCTTGGGCCATGGGTAGACCCGATTGGCGAAGCGCTGATTACGAGAGCTACCCCTGGTGTTGAAAACGTAACCTGGTTGTTTGATCCTGCTGTGCTGGTGGATGAAGACGGCAAGGGATACATTTATTTTGGCGGAGGTGTACCCGAGAATCAATACGAGAATCCAGGGACTGCACGTGTGATGGCATTGTCTGACGATATGGTTCATGTGCAGGGCAAAGCCGAGACCATTCCTGCTCCCTACATGTTTGAGGATGCGGGAATTCATAAATTTGAGGGAACCTATTATTATACGTACTGCTCAAACTTCTATGACGGAATCCGCGCGGAAGGCAGTCCGCCTGCCGGCGAGATTGCTTACATGACCAGCGATAAACCGATGGGTCCATGGGTATACCAGGGGACGATTCTCAAAAATCCGGGTCATTTTTTCGGAGTCTCCGGAAATAACCATCATGCTATTTTTTCGTTTCAAAATAACTGGTATATCGCTTACCATGCCCAGACGTTATCACAGTTCTTGGACATTCCTGAAGGATACCGTTCGACACATCTCAATCGTTTGTATCATGAAGAAGACGGGAGCATTCGTGATGTAAACGCCGACTATCGAGGAGTGGAGCAGGCCAAATGGTTCAATCCTTATCACTGGACAACCGTACCAACGATTGGTTGGTCTTCTGGTGTGAAGACAGAACGGACCACTGAAGCTGAAGTGGAGGTCGGGAAAGGATCAGATGCTCCGGTTACTGTAATGAAACGTGGCGACTGGATTGCGATAGCAGCTGCGAATTTGGACATCCAATCAGCTTCCCGTTTCAGGGCAATCATCTCCAATGGAGACTTCGAAGGAGTGCTGGAGCTACGCATGGATCAGAAGGATGGAGAACTGATCGGTGAACTGCCTATCCCGGCTGCGCAATCACAGGATTCATGGACAGAGCAGGTGGCTGCCGTTGAAGGGGGGCAAGGCATTCATGATCTGTATTTGGTTGCTGGAAGTTCATCCGAGCAGTTTGAGATTCGTTTAAAAGCCTGGGTCATCGAAGGGGCCAACTCCACGGAGTAGAATTACATTCAAGCCAGAACTGCAGCAGGAACTATACATGATTCCGCCGATAGGAGAGAGTGCTACCGGCGGTTTATTTTCGTTGGGAAAAGGAGACGAAACGATGTTAAAAGTATTGCTGGTGGACGACGAAATTTATGTTCGGAAGGGGATGCATGAATTAATTAGCTGGGATGACCTTGATATGAAGATTGTCGGAGAAGCTGAGAACGGGCTGGAAGCGCTGAAAATGGTTGAATGCCTGCAGCCAGACGTAATCATTACAGATATTCGGATGCCGATCCTTGACGGATTGGAGCTTATACGTGCGGTAGAAATGTTGCCACATCTGGAACCGGTATTCATCATCATTAGTGGTTATCATGATTTCAAGTATGCACAGAAGGCGATTAGATATGGGGTTCATGATTATATCCTGAAACCCGTTGATGATGAAGAAATGACGGCTACATTGAGAAAACTGACTGACATGATATACAAAAAAAGAAAAAAATTGCTTCTGGCTGAGGAACAGGCCAGCAATATCATGCTGGAAGACATGATTAAGGGCAATGTGCGAATGGAAGATGAACATCGTTATGCCGAGGTCATGGGGATAAATCGCCATTCGGGTTTGCTGTATGCACTTATTGAACTTCAGACGGGAATGCACGAAAAAAAAGTCAGCCTAAAAAAGTTGCGTGAAGCGCTGCATTCTCTGGGGGATAGTTCCGTTAATAAGTTCGTTATTGAGCAGCAACGTGGCAGATTCGGCCTGCTGCTGCTTTTGAACGAGCACGAAAATGGAGGAGCGGGGCTTATGGACAAGCTGAATCGGATTCACATGGCGCTGACCGAGCAGCTAAATGTGGATATCGGTCTGTATGCAGGTACCATCGCAAGAGAGATTAGCGGAGTGCCGCAATCCTATCAAGAGGCGGAAGAAGCAGCCAAGCATAAATTTGCAGAGAATGGCGGTGTAGTGCTGTATGCACAGATAAAGGATAAACCGTTATACGTTTTCGATGTAAATCAGGATGATGTGGATCAATTAATCCTGGGCCTGGAAGAGAGGAAGCAGCATACTTACCGTGAGATTGTGGATGACATGTTCCAGTTGTTTCATGTTCGTCGATTCACCCCACAGGCTGTTTCAGGCTCTCTCCTGCGTTGCATAACTGGAATCTTGGCTGTGGCGAAGGAAATGGGCGGCAACGATGAAGGGTTACAGCGATTGAAGAAGCTGGCGGAACAAGATCATGGAGGCTGGAATTTGCGACTGATGAAGGACTGTTTTCTAATGGCGCTTGAGGAAGCGGAAGTCTACATTGCATGCTTGCGGATCGAGCAATCCAAAGGGGATATCAACAAGATCAAACGATATATTGATTCACATTATACGGAGAATATCAGTCTCAAAAGCATTGCTGCGCACTTTTATATGAATCCCGTTTATCTTGGACGATTGTTTCGAAAAAGCTACAGCATCTACTTCAATGAATATCTGCTGAGCCTCCGTATACAAGAAGCGAAGAAATTGCTGCGGCAGACAGATATGAGGATGTACGAGATTGCTGCACGCGTAGGATTTCAGAATGCGGATTATTTTGTAACGCAATTCGAGAAGCTGGTCAAGTTGTCGCCTACGGAGTATCGGAACGCACTGAATGGAAATGAGCAGCGAGGTGCACGATGACAAAATGGAACCTGAACTATATGAAGCTTCGAGACAAGCTGCTGCTTATGTACGTCCTGTCCGTGTTCATTCCCATTGTCGTCACCAATGTGGTGTTCTACAATGTCACGACTGCCAATATTCGCAGTCAGAAAACCCGTGACGCAGGCATGGCCTTGAACAATCTGAAGAACGACTTGCGGGTAACCATTGATCAGGGTGTTGGCTTGTCCTATTCGTTATATGCCGATCCTGTGTTCAATGACACACTTTCCCGACAGTTCCACAGTCATTTTGAGTATATTGCAGCCTACAATTCGTATTTGAAGGGTGAATTCTCAGGTCAGATGAGTCAGGGAATTCGCTGGTATCAAGTGTACACTGACAATCCAACCATTTTGTCCTCCGGTTATATTGAACGTTTAAGCGACGCAGTCCGCAACTCGAATTGGTATATTCAGTTTCAGGCATATTCCGCTCCTTATCCGGCACTAATCGCAGCGGATCAGATGTTAAGTCTGGTTCAACGACTCGACAATATTGATACCGGCGGTGTAGAGCAGCTGCTTAAAATTGACCTGAACATGGATGTGATCAAGCAACATTTTCAGAACAGTGGTTTTGACGGGAAAGTATATCTGATTGATCCGGGAGGGCGCATCCAATTTTCAAATGATCTGACAGCAGGAACATCTCAGGTAGGTAAACTCTACAGCGAGATCCAGTTTCCGAACAAGACGATTTCGTTTGAACGTACGTATACGGGCATTAACTATCTGGAGGGCTGGTCACTGCAAGGGGTGATGGATGAAGAGATTGTGTTGCAGGAGGTTCGCAAATCCCGCTCCTTCGTTGTTTGGCTTGCTTGCATTAATTTTGTCTTGCCTACCATCATCATCGCGGGCATGTCCAGATCCATCCATGTCAGACTGGTGCGCATTCTTAAACATATGAAAAAAGTAAAAACGCAGAACTTTCAGACCATTCCCCCTGAAGATGCAAGAGATGAAATTGGTCAGCTCACGATGGAATTCAATCGGATGACAGAGACGATCCATAATTTGATCAATGAGGTTTACGTGGCGGACATCCAGAAGAAGGACCTGGAGTTAAAGCAGCAGCAAGCACAGCTTCATGCGCTCCACAGTCAGATCAATCCGCATTTTTTGTTCAATACCCTCGAATCCATTCGTATGCGAAGCCTGATCAAAGGGGAGAGGGAGACAGCCAAAATCGTTCATAATATGGCCAAAATGTTTCGCAAATCAATCAGTTGGAACCAGAATGATGTCACGGTAAAAGAAGAATTGGAACTCATCGAGAATTTTTTGCAAATTCAGCAGTATCGTTTCGGAGAAAAGCTTCAGTATCGCATAGATGTAGACCCTGCAGCACTTTTGTATCGTATTCCTAAGATGGTTATTCTTCCGTTCGTTGAAAATGCAAGTATTCATGGAATAGAGTCATCACCAGGTGAAGGCGTCATCCAACTCCTGGTTTCTGTCGAAAATGATCAACTCATTATCAGATTGGAGGATAACGGCATAGGCATGTCACCATCCAAACTGGAAGAGCTGCTGACCTACCTGGATCAAAACACGGATATGGGAGCGCATGTTGGAATGAAGAATGCGTATAGCCGTTTAAAACTGTGCTATAAGAACCGCTTTTCATTCGCTATCCAGACCTGGGAAGGAAAAGGAACGCATATCCAAATTAGGCTGCCGCTTGACCAAGAGGAAATGTAGGACGACTGAACCAATGGATATACTTTTCAAAGTAGGAGATACACTTTCATGGGTAACAGTGAGAGCGCTAGCTTGATATATTGAAAGGGCTTACAAATACAAAAAAAGTATAGAGGGGGGAATCAGTTGAATGTTTAGAAAGAAGGCACTTAAAACAAGTCTGGCAATATTACTGGCCGCAACACTGGCAGGCTGCAATAAAGCCAGTCCGGAAGCCGCCTCTCCCGATAGTGATTACAGCACCCCGGTCACCTTCAAATACTTCACGTTCGGTGGAGGGAAAAAGGATGTCCTGGCAAGCAGCACGGCGATTGGTAAAACGCTGCAGGAACAAACGGGCGTTGACTGGAAAATGGAATATTTGGTTGGCGACAGTGCGACAAAGGCTGGAGTGATGATTGCGAGCGGTGACTATCCCGATATTATCGACTCCAGTGGTGAAATGGCCAAGCTTATGGATGCAGGAGCATTTATTCCACTGGACGAGCTTATTGAACAATATGGGCCTAACATCAAGCGAGTATATGGTCCCTATATGGATAAATTCAGACAGGAGGATGGAAAGATTTATTTCTTACCGTACACTGCCAACATTGGTTATGTGTCAGAGCCTAACTTCCAGACCGGCTTCTATATTCAACGTGCTGTACTGAAAGAGTTCAACTACCCCAAGATCAAGACGTTGGATGAATATTTCGACTTGATTGAGAAGTATAAACAAAAGTATCCGCAAATCGATGGAAAGGAAACCATCGGCTTCGCGACACTTGCGGGTGAATCAGGCAGCTTCTTCACCCTGTTAAATCCGGCCATGCATCTGGCGGGTTATCCCAACGATGGCAGCGTGATGGTGGATATGCAGAGCCATGAAGCCAAACTGGTAGCAGGGTCTGATTATCAGAAACAATGGATACAGAAGCTAAGCGAGGTTAACGCAGAGGGTATGTTTGATCCGGAGTCCTTTACAATGAACCAGGATCAGTATCTCGCCAAATTGACGTCCGGTCGGGTGCTGGGATATTTCAGTTATTCCTGGCAGGTTGGAGATGCAACGAACAATCTGAAGAAAGCCGGTATTGACGATAAACGTTACGTATCGCTACCAATCGTTTTTGATAACAACGTCAAAGACCAGTATATCGACCCGCCGGGCTTTGTGAACAACTATGGTGTAGGGATTACCGTAAATGCCAAAGATCCGGTGCGAATTATTAAATATTTTGATAACCTGCTCAAGGAAGAAAACCAGATTCTGGTTCAATGGGGTATTGAGGACCAGACGTATAGTGTGAATGATGAGGGCCGCTTTTATTACAAAAATGATGACCAACGCAACTATCATGAAGATCCGGAGTTAAGCCGGAAGTTCGGCTTTGACTATTTTACCTACAGTTGGCCTCGTTACGGCAACAACTCCTTGCTGGAGGATGGCAATGCCTATGGGCCAGGCAATCAACCAGAGGTGGCTACCTTTAGCTACACGGACGGTGACAAGCTGTTGTTGGAGAAATATGGCGTTGAGACATTTTCAGAATTATTCAGCACACCGGATGAGCGTCCTTGGTCTCCTGCATGGTCCATTGCACTGGAGCAGGGCTCTCCTGTACAGATTTTCATCACCAAGGCAGAAGACCTGCAGAAGAAATACTTGCCCAAAATGATTATGGATTCGCCTTCCACTTTCGAGAGCACATGGAATGAATATATGAGTCAAATGAATCAATTGGACAAGAAAACATATGAAGAAACGATAACAAAGGCAGTGAAGGATCGTGTAGCCGGAAAGTGGTAAAGCAATTCCAGTCAGAGAAAATTGAACGGGGGAATTTTTCACATGTTAAGACAAAAAATGAAAATTGCAGGTCTGGCTGTATTGCTAACAGCCATGCTGGCAGGATGCAGTCAAAACAATTCATCCTCATCTTCGGAAGGTTCAACGCCGAGTGGCGATGAGAACAGTCCAGTCACATTCTCGTATTATCTTTTCTCGCCGGGCAAGAAGGATACACTTGCAAGTGAAACGACGATCGGTAAAGAATTGCAAACCCAAACCGGTGTGGACTGGAAGATGGAATACCTCGTTGGTGACAGTGCCACTAAAGCTGGCGTGATGATTGCCAGTGGAGATTATCCGGATGTCATCAGCTCCAGTGGTGAAATGTCCAAGTTACTGGACGCCGGAGCCTACATTCCACTGGATGATCTGATTGAGGAATATGGACCGAATATCAAAAAGGTATACGGACCTTACCTGGATAAGATGAGAAATCCAGTGGATGGAAAAATCTATGCACTGCCTTACACGGCTAACCAGGGCGAGTACTCCGGTAATCCGAACGTAGGCGGAGGGGCGTTCTGGATTCAGCGCTCTGTGCTCAAGGAGTTTAACTATCCAAAGATCACAACACTGGATGAATACTTTGATCTGATCAAGGATTACAAGGAAAAACATCCCAATGTAGATGGAGCGGATACTATCGGGTTCGTTTCACTCGCGGGTGTGGCCAATAACTTCTTCACCTTGCAAAATCCAGCGATGCATCTGGCCGGGTATCCAAACGACGGAAGCGTCATGGTAGATATGAAAACCCATGAGGCCAAAGTGGTGGCAGGAACCGATGCCCAGAAAAGATGGATGCAGAAGTTGAATGAAATCAATGCCGAAGGAATGCTTGATCCGGAATCCTTTACCATGAACAAGGATCAGTATTTGGCAAAGCTGACCTCGGGCCGTGTTCTCGGTTACTTCAATTACGGCTGGCAAGTTGGCGATGCGTCCAAAAACCTGCTTGCCGCTGGTATTGATGAAAAGCGCTATGCCCCACTTCCCATTGTTTTTGATAAAGGAATCAAGGATCAGTATATTGACCCCCCTGGCTTCGTCAATAACTATGCAACAGGAATTACGGTCAACGCCAAAGATCCTGTCCGCATCATTAAATACTTTGATAATTTGCTGAAGGAAGAGAATCAGATTTTGGTTCAATGGGGCATCAAAGACGAGACTTACAGTGTAGATGAGAACGGTCGATTCTATTTTGCCAACGATGAACAGCGCAAAGCCCATGATGATCTGGAATTGAGCCGTAAATTCGGGTTCACATACTTTGGAACAGACTGGCCACGTTACGGTGGTGAATCCACACTTGCAGACGGTAACGCTTACAGCCCGGGTAATCAGCCTGAGGTGGCTTATGCCTCATATACCGAGGGAGACAAGAAGCTGTTGGAAGCCTATGTGATCAAAACGTTTAGTGAACTGTTTAACAAACCGGAAGATCGACCGTGGTTCCCGGCATGGTCCATCGCGTTAGAGCAAGGATCGCCTGAACAGATCTTTACCACCAAATCGGACGATCTGCAACGTAAATATTTGCCAGAAATGATTTTGGGATCACCGTCCAATTTCAACAAGCTGTGGGATTCATACATGGCAGAATTGAACAAGTTGGACAAAAAAGGGTATGAAGAGACCATTACGAAAGTCGTTCAGGATCGTATCGCGGGAAAATGGTAATGTAAACGATTGAAAACAAATTGCTACATTCGTGGGGTGGACATGGAAAGACAAGAAATCAGGCCACCCTTCCGCATGAATAGCAGAATAGGAAAGGAGTAGGTTCACCGTGGAGAAACCAAATGTCTCCCTTAACTCGATGCCTCCTGCCTCGGGTCCAAAGGGGAATAAATCAAACCTGTTTTTCAAACGGCTTGTGCAGCAACGAACGCTTGCCTGGATGTGTATTCCTTTTGTCGTCTGGGCCTTTATTTTCAAGTACCTGCCGCTTTGGGGATGGACCATGGCTTTTCAGAATTTCAAACCGGCGAGATCCTTCGCGGATCAGGAATGGGTAGGCTGGCACCATTTTCGTATATTGTTTGAGGATAATACCTTCTACCGGGTGCTGCGAAATACGCTGGTCATGAGTTCCATCAAGCTGGTGTTGGGATTTGTTACAGCGATCACTCTGGCTCTTCTGCTGAATGAGCTGAAAAATGTGATCTTTAAGCGCTTTGTGCAAACCGTCAGTTACCTGCCTCACTTTATTTCCTGGGTTGTCGCTTCCAGCATTGTACTGACCATCCTGTCACCGGACGGTATTATCAACCTGCTGCTAACGAAGCTTCACCTGATTGATAGTCCGGTATTGTGGATGGGGAAAGGCGAGTATTTCTGGGGAATTCTGGGGGCAACTGAAGTCTGGAAAGATGTTGGTTGGAATACCATTATCTATTTGGCGGCCATAACAGCCATTGACCCTGCACAGTATGAGGCTGCCGAAATTGACGGTGCCAGTCGTTTCAAGCGGATGCTGTATATTACGCTTCCTGGTTTGAAACCGGTTATCGTTATCTTGTTGATCATGAATATGGGAAGTATCCTTGAATCTGGATTTGAACCGCAATATTTGCTGGGTAACGGGATGAATATGGACTATTCGGAGAACCTGGATATCTTTGTACTGAAATATGGTTTGGGGATGGGGAACTTTTCATTGGGAACGGCAGCAGGCATATTTAAAACCGTAGTCAGCTTCATCTTCCTTTTCTCCGCCAACTTTATTGCGAAAAAAATGGGAGAAAGCAGATTATTCTAAGAGGAGGCCTATGCCATGCAAACAGGAAAAACATCCCGCTTGCGGAATAGCAGTGCTGGAGATCGTGCATTTGATATATTCAACATTATATTCATGGTGTGTCTAATGGTTGTTACCATCTATCCCTTCATTAATATGATTGCTGTGTCCTTTAATGATGCAAACGATGCCATCCGGGGTGGGATTTATTTATGGCCGCGAGTATGGACACTGGACAATTATAAATATATCTTCGGTGAATCTGATATCTATCACGCGACCCTGATCTCGGCGCTTCGTACTGTGATCGGAACGGTGGTGTCCGTTTTTTGTACAGCGATGCTGGCTTACACGGTCAGCCGTCAGGAGTTTGTGCTTCGAAAATTCGTAACGATGTTCTTTGTATTCACGATGTACTTCAGTGGGGGGCTGATTCCCGGCTATCTGTTGATCCGCGACCTCGGATTGATCGGTTCCTTCTGGGTATATATCATTCCGGGTGTGATCGGGGTCTTCAACATGATTGTAATTCGGTCCTTTATTGAAGGTCTTCCAGAAGGCATCTTGGAGTCAGCCCGAATTGACGGGGCAGGGGAGTTCACCACGTTTATCCGTGTTGTTCTGCCGCTAACCATACCCGCAATGGCAACAGTATCACTCTTTGTAGCAGTGGGACAGTGGAACTCCTGGTTCGATGTATTCCTGTACAATTCTTCGAATAAAGAATTAAGTACTTTGCAATACGAATTGATGAAAATTTTGCAAACCTCGACGACCGCAGCAACGTCATCAGCGAGTGATGCCTATCAGTCTGCCGAGAGCAGTGGTACGGCGGTTACCCCTACGTCTATTCGGGCGACCATGACCATCATTGCAAGTGTTCCCATTTTGATGGTATATCCGTTTTTGCAGAAATACTTCGTACAGGGTATGACGATTGGCGGAGTTAAGGGATAAGTACAGGGGGAGAGGAATTAGTCCCGACATAGTGAGCGAGCTTAACTGCGAGGAAGCTACCTTGGATATCATAGGCTGGATAACGAAACATCAATAAAATTACCTGTGCGCGTCCCGGATTTCTTGATTCTGAATAAACAAGGTTGCAGACCCCTCTGATAATACCATGTGAGCTATCATAAGGTACAGGGGGGGGGGGCTTACAAGCTTTGCTGTGTGGAGATAATCACTCAAGCGTTGTCTACAGCCAGCAAATGTCTGAATTTTCTTGAGAAATGCTCTGCATTTAGAAAATTTCACAGCTCACTTATGTATGCTATTCTTGATCGGCTATAGTATACCTGTTTGTGCAGTGATATTTTGTGGAGAGTGTTCCGCGTACAGGAATTGTCGGATAGAGAATCATCAAAAGGAATTTGTTCCAGAGGATTTTTTTTGTGGGGATTAATAAAGATGGCAGTTCAATACTAACAGACTGAAGAAATACAGATAAGTATCATGGTAAAGCAGGTGCTTTATATTAGGATGAAGGGCCAAACATGGATTATCAGTTAGTCAAAATGTACAATTTTTATAGTTTTTAGTATAGTATGTACCCTTGTTAGTGATTCCACATCTTCTATAAGATAGTATTGTTGTTAATAAAAAGAAATAGAAAGGGTGATGTTGATCTTTGTGTTTCGAAAGTCTGCAGATTGGGCTGCATCTAATGAGAATGCAATTCGTTGTCGCAGACATGTTTTCATTATTCAGATCAGGTTGATCTGGAAGAAAAAACGACTTTCAAATTTTAATTAGGAGATGAAAACATTGATATCACTAATGAAAAAATCACTTTGTACCATGCTTGCCGTTGCCACGGCTCTGCCCCTGTTTTTTGTACCTGCTTCCTCAACGGTTTTTGCGGCCAATGACGCTGTGGTAGATGTATCGTCACAAAAGCAAGTGATTCGTGGCTTCGGTGGCATGACTCACTCCGGTTGGATTGGAGACCTGACGGCAGCGCAAAGAGAAACCGCTTTTGGAAATGGGAACAATCAGTTAGGCTTTTCTGTGTTGCGGATTCCGATTGACGAGAACAAAAATAATTGGCAAAGAGAAGTGCAAACGGCTAAAAAGGCGATTGAACACGGGGCAATTGTATTTGCATCTCCATGGAATCCTCCAAGTGAAATGACAGAAACCTTTACACTTGGAATGCCTTCGGGCAACGGCACAACGTATGAAGCGGAGACGGGCACGACGTTAACTGGTGTAGCAGTGGGGAATACGAATGCGGGTTACACCGGAACAGGATACGTGAGCTTTCAAAATGCGACTGGCTCGGCTATTCAGTGGAATACCATTCTGATTGGCAGTACAGGTACCAAAAATGTTAAAATTCGCTATGCTCTTCCATCAGGAACACGAAATATGGACGTGTATGTTAATGGTACAAAAGCACTTAGTAATGTGTCTTTTGAAGCAACAGGGAGCTGGACAACCTGGAAGGAAAAATCTATTCAAGTATCCATGGCAAATGGAACCAGCACGTTGAAGCTGGTGACAACGGGCACGGGCGGGCCGAACATAGATAATGTCAACCTGACTGCATTTGTTCAGGATACACAGGCCAAACGGCTTAGACACGATAAATATGATGCCTATGCGCAATATTTAAATGAGTTTGATGCATACATGAAGAGCAATGGCGTTAATCTGTATGCAATCTCTGTTCAGAATGAGCCGGACTACGCTCATGACTGGACATGGTGGACTCCTGAGGAGCTTCTGCATTTTATGAAAGAAAATGCGGGTTCTATTAATAACAGGGTAATTGCTCCGGAATCATTCTCTTACGTGAAACAAATGTCGGATTTACTATTGAACGACCCGCAAGCGCTTTCAAATTTGGATATTCTCGGAGCGCATACGTACGGAACCAGCTATAGTAATTTTCCTTATCCGTTGTTTGAACAAAAGGGAGCCGGAAAAGAGCTTTGGATGACAGAAGTCTACTATCCAAACAGTGAGACCAACTCAGCGGATCGTTGGCCGGAGGCGCTTGATGTTGCCGATCACATGTATAATGCGATGGTTGAAGGTAATTTTCAGGCCTACGTATGGTGGTACATCCGAAGACATTATGGTCCAATTAAAGAGGATGGTACCATCAGCAAGCGCGGATACAGCATGGCACATTACTCCAAATTTGTCCGTCCGGGCTATGTAAGAGTGGATGCAACCAAAAATCCGGCTTCCCAAGTATTTATCTCTGCGTACAAAGGTGACAATAAGGTGGTTATTGTTGCTGTCAATAAAAGCAATGCTGCGGTAAATCAAAGCTTTACCCTGAAAAACGGGACAGCAACTACAGTGTCTTCCTGGGTAACAGACGCTACCAGAAATCTGGCAGCCCAGCCGTCCCTCAATGTGACCGGGAGCGCCTTTACAGCTCAACTCCCAGCACAAAGCGTAACTACTTTTGTAGCTGAGCTGGGTAAAAATAATACCATTGTAGCTCCTGATTCTAAAGCAGAGGAGGATACTATACTAGTCAACTCTGTAATTGAGAGCACCTATTCCGGGCAATGATAGCATTCAATTTCTCAACTTCGACACCCTGTCAGATGCATCTATTCGGTAGAACAGCATTAACACTGCTGGAAGCAAAATCATCCATCAAATTAGTTACCGAATAATATGAAATCTTATCTGCTTGATATTCGTATTAGAAACATGTTCCACTTAGTAAGAAAAGAGAGCCTTGGTATTCATGTAATCGTCACGTATATATCGGTAAGCCAATATCCCGTTTGACTATTCTCTCAAAAGAAATGTCGCTTCAAACATTTATAACAGACTATGATGCATGCACCGTATAACAGCATTCCTATTACTCCCCCACTGGTCCCAGAGAGAAAGGTATGGCTGGCTTCCCGAACAGCATACCCAAGCGGTACACCGATAAATAACATGAGCAAGGCAGATACAGCCATTTTACTCAAATAAAAGAATGGCAGCAGTCTTCTAAGTGCAAAAACATTTGCGAATAGGACGATTAGCTCCATAAGCAGAATACCAATAACGGCTCCGGTGAGATACAGGTAAGGAATAAGAATGTAATGGCAGCATATTGCGCAAACCATGCCGATGGCTGTGCTGATGAACGTGACTTTTCTTCGGTCCTGTGCCCATAGGATGCTCGTCGTGATTTCTCTTAGGCCAACAACCAATGGTATGGAGGACAGCCATAGAATTAACTGTCCAGCTTGCTTTGAATTGAACAATAACAAGGCAAGCTCACTCGAAAATGTCGATAGGAAGAGACCCGATACCAAGCCCCAATTCCATGCGTATTGAATGGCTTTATTGCTGTAGGTTCGGAAAAGGTTTTCCTGCTGTTTTTTCCAGCTCGTGGAAAGCTTCATGGTCATGGTATGGGATATCGCTGCTGTGACAATGGTCGGCATATATGCAACCAGAAGAGCCATGCCTGTCAATAAGCCAAAGAGAGCGGTAGCCTGGCTGTCTGAGTATCCGGCACTCTGCAGCCTTTCAGGTATAATTATGGCATCAAACATGTCCGAAAACGGAATGAGAAGACGCGTTAAACAGATCGCGAGAGAGCTGCGGACGAACCATGTTTTGTCCGTTCCTGACAGAGAGATGGGATTGCCAATTTCAGCAACATTTCTCCTAGAGAAGACGAGCAGAATTACAAAAGCGGTGATCCCCCCAAAAGTCGTCCCTATCATGCTCATCCCGCCGGCATAGTATGTACCTTTAAATAAAAGGAGGTAGCATAAACCAAGCATCAATGCAACTCTAACTAACTGTTCAGCTACCTCCGAAAATGCTACTGCCTGATAATGTTCCAGACCCTGGAGATATCCCCGCAGTAGGGATAGGGACGGAACAACAATAAATGCAGGTGCCAATGCACGGATAAAAAAGTAACTTTTCTCGCTTCCCATCACATGCGAAAGCTTTGTTGCAAACGCAAGGGTGAGCAAAAAAGCAATAGCTCCGCCAACCATAAGCAGAACCGCCAGCCGCTTGAACCATGGCCAGCCCTGATCCTTGCGTCTGGCGGTATACAACGCCAAGGCTGTAGGGAATCCGCCTGTAACTAACATAAGGACGAAACCAAAGTAAGCATATGCGATCTGAAACAGACCGATGCCTTCGGCTCCGATCATCCGAGTTAATACCACTCTACCTGTAAATCCAATGGCTTTGGTCAACGCGATGGCGCCAAGCCGCATTCCCGTTTGCGTGCTAAGCGACGACTTGTCCATTGCTCCATTCCTCCTGTTTAAACTTGTCCGTTCAAATATATGAATTTTGAGGGCAAGTAAGAACATTAAGGAGAAGGAAACCTTAGTCTCGAATATGAATGAACAGATATTGAGTCTTATTGTCCCATCCAAGATCAAATGGAGCCATGTATCGGTCAGCGGTGTGCGAGTTAACCAGCGGATAGCCGTGATCGTCAAATCCTGTCACGATGGAAAAATGATCGACATCGTTATGCATGACGTGGGCAATTAAATCTCCAGAATCCAGTTCCCCGATCGCTCCGTACGGATGCTTGTCTGTTCGCTGTACAAGATCTTCAAAATAACCTTTGGCAAGGAGCGTTCCATAACCGCTATATAAAAGAAAATGCTTAAACGCATCGGTTTGAACCCAAGTACGGGTGCCTCCGTTCGGGTAATAATATCTCCATGGCCCCTGCATCCTTAACGCGCCTCCTTCTGCAGGATCGCCTAAAGCCTGGGAGGCAAAGTTGGTGCAGTCTCCGCCCAGATGATTATAATTTTTATATTTGCGGTTATACTTTCCTTTGTTTCCGGCTCCCCATGCCAAACCGGCATACTTGTTTGCATAAGCGACCGCACGTTGGCGATTATAATGCTTGCCGAAAGGGACGCCGCGACTTGCCGGAGGAGGAGGTAGTATAGAAGTAGGGATTTTCCCGGGATTTTCCTCCAATGGATCAAGGAACCATTCCTTCGTCACAATCCAGCGCCCGTCATTTTTAGTCAGTGTCATTACATGCCAAGTGCCTAAACCAAACCAATGCTTCTGGGAAGGAGCGTCATGGTACGTGTATGCGATACGTTGTGAATGTCCCAAAGTTAATTTGACCTGGTTGCCTGTGAATTGCATCTTCCCGATGAGAACCTTTGATTGGGAGTCGACGACGGTCATATTACGTTGTGCGGCCCAAGCATTCAAATACGTAGCCCTGTTTTTCTGAATGTTGAGGGCGTTCCGCCCCGATCTTGAGGCCAGGTCATAATCATTATCCATGTGAATGTCGGTCTTGGCCAGGTGGAAGGAACGTAAAAGAAACAGATTGTCCAGAAACGCTTCTACTTCCTGTTTCTCCTTGTTGGCTGTATCCTGAGCGGTTGCATAAGAGCGGGGAGCCACAAGTAATAAGGATGATGTGATTAGAAACAAAACTATCCACCCAATGAAATACCGTACTCTCATTTTGCTGCTCCCTTTTTATTATTTAATCAGCTTCGTATATACGATTAATCGTTGTTCATGTTCTTGTTTTGCACGGTTGTATTTCCCGGTACAAGTAATAAGGTTTAAACGAAAGTCGTCGGTCTGGCCAAAAATTCGATCCAAGGGGGCTTCCTTCGTAAAATAGGATTCAACCGATTCCACTTGATAAATCAGATGACGATTGCCCTCATCAAATAGGAGTATAAACGCACCTGGCTTCAACTTTTTGAGTGGATAAAAGATGCCGGGGCCTTTATAATCATCCACATGTCCGGCAATTAGAGCATTGCCTGGCTCGCCTGGTAATACACCTTCTGCATAATACCCGGCAATCTTACTCGATTTTGGGACACCGAGTCGACCGTCCTTTTGAGTGCCTACAGGGACGACTGGTGCGCTAAGATTAACAGAGGGGATACACAGTCGAACAGGTTTAAGTGCAGGTAATGATGTGACTTCCATTTTTTCTTGCCAAGAATCGCTGTAAGAATTTGCTTGAAACGCCTCACGAGGAGACTGAAATTGATTGTTGCTAATCGACCCAAATGAAGCATTTAAGTTAAGACAATATACGAGAAACAGAAACAATATAAAATAACGTTTTGTCATTTTTTACCACCCTCAATGATTAAGAAAGGACAAAGGCAGAATGGACTCCCTTTGTCCTCTTTTTTGTGTATTACTCGCTTACTCCGCCGTAGCCTGATTTCGGAAGTTCGTGCGGTTCAACGCTTTTTGCACGTAATTTGTGCTCCTTATTAACGGATTTCTGATGCAGCTTGTGTTCTTTTTCATGCGCTTTCTTGTGCACTTTGTGCTCAGCCTTGTGCAACTTGTGCTCTGCTTTGTGCGTTGATTCAGGGGCTGCGGATACCGAAGCAGAAGCAGCAGTAGCTGCGAATAACATGCAAGCAGCAATCGCGATTACGTTTGTCTTTTTCATTGGTGTTCCTCCTTATAATTTGGTTAATGGGTTTCCGTTGTTTAAGGTTACCTTCTGTGACCAAATTTATTTACATGCTTTATTGTTAATTAATTGAATAATATCCAATGAAATCATGAGAGGATATTTTTTCAAAAAACTACTATAAAAATATAGTCAACAAGCATAAAATTACCTGATTTTCTTAAGACCACAGGTTTTGTTGAATTTTGAAATAGAAGTAATATAACAATAAATGGGGACAGAGAGTGCGAAGATAAATATATAGGCCTTTCAGTTGCCAAAGTTCTTTTAATTAAAATATAGCTGAAAATTGTCGAATAAAGTGATTGCTAACTAATTTATTGTGTGATATTATGATCCAGTAAACGTTTACATCGATAACGAATTGAATATTAGCAGTGTTTGGCTGTTACTGGTAAAGCAGGCATGACCAAAATGATTTTGCATTTTCCTTATGTGAGTAGGGGAAGGCATATCGTTTTGGTCTTTTTTATATCCAAATTCAGAAATGGGGCAAAGGTATGGATTATCGCAAGTTGGGACAAGAGATTACGGAATTGGTTGGAAAGAAAGACAACATCGCTCGGCTTACGCACTGCGCAACCCGACTTCGGTTCGAATTGCACGACATCTCCAAAGCGGAGACAGAAAAACTCAAAGCACTCCCAGGTGTCATTACGGTTGTGAACAATGGTGGACAATATCAGGTTGTCGTGGGCAATGAGGTGCAGCAGGTCTATCGAGTTATTACTCAGCAGATGGGTTCAGCAACCGGAAGTGGGGACTCCAAATCGGATTCCGGCAAAAATAGCGGACCAAAACAGAAACAGAGCTGGATTTCCAGATTCATCAGCGTGATCTCGACTACATTTACTCCGGTAATACCGGCAATCATCGGCGCGGGTATGATCAAAGCGATATTAGCTGTACTTGTGCTGACAGGCCTCGTAACCACGGAAAGCCAAAACTATTATATCCTTAACACAATTGCGGACGCGGCGTTTTATTTCATGCCCATACTACTGGCTTATGGAGCTTCCATTAAGTTCGAAACAAGTCCAATTCTGGCGATGACGGTTGCAGGTGTGTTGTTACACCCAGGATGGAGCGCCCTGATGGCGGAAGGAAAAGACGTGTTTTTCATCGGTGTTCCGGTTCGACTAACCGATTACGCAGGCTCCGTGCTGCCGATCATTATCGTCGTTTGGCTTATGTCCTATATTGAACGTTTCGCGGATCGGGTATCGCCTTCAATGATCAAATTTTTCACGAAACCGATGATTGTGCTATTGATTACAGCACCACTTGCTTTGGTGGCGATCGGGCCTTTCGGAACGTACCTGAATGATCTGGTTGCGATGGGTGCCGAAGCGATTAATGCCAGAGCCAGTTGGCTGATTCCTTTGTTAATGGGAACTCTACAACCGTTCCTGATCGTTACAGGCACCGCCTGGGCGATGACGCCGATTGCAACCAGTCAACTGACCAAAAATGGATATGAAATGATCAACGGTCCGGGAATGCTCGCGTCCAATATTGCTCAAGGTGGGGCAACGCTTGCTGTAGCATTAAAAACGAAAAACAAAAAACTCAAGCAGCTCGCTGCTTCATCCGGTTTCACCGCTGTGCTGGGCATCACGGAACCATCCTTGTACGGCGTTACGCTGAAACTGAAGAAACCCTTGATTGCCGCAATGATTGGTGGTGGCGTAGCAGGGATATACGCTGGTCTGACCGGATTAGTACGTTATGCCTTCGTTTCTCCAGGGCTTGCCGCGTTGCCGGCCTTCATTGGCAGCAATCCGATGAACATCGTTCATGCTATTGTGACTTGTCTGATCGCTTTTATCGTTACCTTTGCTCTGACATGGATCATTGGTTTTGAGGATCCAGTGGACGATGAGGAAGTAGGCAATAACAACGTTAACGATGATAAGACGCTTTCCCAACAGCCTGTTAAAGACAACACCCCAAGCACGCAGTCTGCTGCAACAACAAATGCGAATGTACCGAGCCAAAATGAATTACGCCCACTTACGATCGCCAGCCCGATGCAAGGAGAATTGGTCCATCTTGACCGTGTACCAGACGATGTCTTCTCTTTGGGATTACTGGGTAAGGGCGCTGCAATAATCCCTGCAAAAGGAGAACTGTATGCACCGATAGCAGGCAAAGTTACGGCTTTCATGGACTCCAAGCATGCGGTCAAATTAAATGGTCTTCATGGAGAAGAGGTATTGATTCATATTGGAATTGATACCGTCAATCTGAAGGGGAAGCATTTCCACTCTTCCATTAAAGTGGGGGATCAGGTACAACAGGGTAACTTGTTAATCAGCTTCGATATCGATGCCATCAAGGCGGAAGGTTACGAAGTCATAACCCCGATCATTATCGCCAATTCGGATCGCTTCCCGGACATTAAGCTGCAGAAGCAGAGTCCTGTAGAAGTTGGAGCGACCATTATCCAACTTTCGTAACAACCGTAACATGGGTCTGTTATTATTCTGATCAACATTAAAATGAAGGAGTGCTTGGGATGTTATATCAACACATCAAACCATTCCCCAATGAATTTCTGTGGGGAGGCTCTACCTCTGCCTATCAGGTGGAGGGAGCCTGGAACGAAGATGGGAAAGGCCTGTCCGTAATTGATATGTGTGATCATCCGGCTGGAACTGCCGATTTCACGGTTGCGAGTGACCACTATCACCGATTTAGAGAAGATGTGAAGCTTTTTGCAGAGCTAGGCCTCAAAGCATATCGTTTTTCAATTGCATGGACTCGAATCTTGCCTTCAGGCACAGGGACTGTTAATGAGAAAGGACTCAATTTTTATCACCAATTGATTGACGAATTGCTGCTCCATGACATTGAACCGATTGTGACCATGTACCATTTCGACTTACCCTACGAGCTTGAGAAAACCGGAGGATGGAACAACCGGAAGACGATAGATGCCTTTGTCGAGTACGGGCGTATCTTGTTTACGCAATACGGGCATAAAGTGAAATATTGGTTGACCATTAATGAGCAAAATACGATGATTCTCCATCCAGGTGCCATTGGTACACCGAAGGGCGGACGTTTGCCTTCCAGTAAGGAACTGTATCAGCAAAATCATCACATGTTTGTGGCTCAAGGCAGAACGATGCGGTTATTTCATGACATGTTCCCGCAAGGCAAGATCGGTCCTGCATTGAATATGACTTCCATGTACCAGGCAACTTCCAGACCCGCAGATGCAATCGCTGCACATAACTGGGAGACGATACGCGGATGGGGTTTCCTCGACTTATCGGTATGGGGACGGTATAATCCATTGTTTTGGAGTTATTTGCAGGAACGTGGCATCGAGCCAGCTATCGAGCAGGGCGATATGGAGGACATTCAGGCAGGCCGTCCCGATCTGGTGGCAATCAATTATTACTCGACGGCAACCATTGCCGCTAGTACGGGCGATGCGTCGGATGTTGCCCCTCGTGCAGGGGATCAGCAAATTATGCTTGGCGAGCAGGGAGTATACCGGGCCGCGGAGAATCCTTATACGGAAAAAACAAAATATGGCTGGGTCATTGATCCGATTGGCCTAAGGCTGACATTACGTAAGGTATGTGAACGATACGGTCTCCCGATTCTAATTACGGAGAATGGTATAGGCGCTCCCGATGTACTGGAGGCAGATCACACCGTTAACGACACGTACCGGATTGATTTTATCGAGAAACACCTGGAGCAAATCAGACTTGCTTTGACGGATGGTGTGGATGTAATAGGTTACTGCCCTTGGTCCGTTATTGACGTGGTAAGCACCCATCAGGGTTACGGGAAACGCTACGGCTTGATCTACGTAAATCGTGGCGAGCAGGATCTTAAAGACTTGAAACGCTTGAAAAAGAAAAGCTTCTCGTGGTATCAGCAGGTCATCGGGCAGAATGGCATATGTGTCGGGAATTCGGATCAGGCGGTCACGAAAGAATAAAGGATCGTGATGAATGCATGAAAGTAATCAAAATATTGAACAACAGCTTGCTTCTAACCAAAGATGAGCAGGGGCAAGAAGTGATTGTCATGGGAAAAGGCCTGGCATTCAGAGGTAAAGTCGGCGAGCGACTTGATGAAGAGCACATCCAGAAACGGTTCATTTTGCAAAATAATCCGTCTGCCCAGGCTTACGTTCGAACCATCGAAAACATGCCAGAATCACATGTGAATGTGATCAACAAACTGATATCTAATGCCAAAGAAAAGCTGTCACTGGACGATCAAATCTTCTTTACGCTTATGGATCACCTATCGTTTGCCATTGAACGATGCAAAAAAGGTCTGTCATTACAGAATCGCATGTTATGGGAGATCCAGAGGTTTCATCCAGTCGAATTCGAACTCGGCGTTGAAGCCGTCCTCATGTTGAATCAAGAACTTGGCATTGATCTTACGGAAGAGGAGGCAGGGAATATTGCCTTTCATTTCGTTAATGCCCAGACGCACGAACAGAACATGGAGCGCACGATGCAGTCCGTTAAAATGTTAAAAGATATTTTCAATCTGATTCAATACAGCTTTGATATGCAACTGAACAAAAATTCCATTCATTATGTGAGACTAGTCACACACCTGCAATTTTTTATCCAACGTTTACAAGAGGGTCGCCTTGGCAATTCGTCGAAGGATTTTATATTCCAGCACATGGTGAAGGAGCATCCACTTGAATACAAATGCGCGGAGATGATCAAAACCTACGTGCAAAATATGTTGGATATCACCATATCGAACGAGGAATTGCTATATTTGATGATTCACATTGCTCGAATTGTTCAGGAGGAACAATATGAAGAGGGATAAATATAAAACAAAGTTAGTCGCAAAAGTGAATGTTAGCAGGGGAAGGCACATGTATTTGGGAATATATATTATAGTCCATATCAACTACTAAGCTTATCGGAAGAGGTGTAATTGGTGAATGCGTATAGATGCTCATCAACATTATTGGAAAATAAACCGCGGTGATTACGGATGGATAACGCCGAAGCTGCCTTTATTATACCGGGATTATTTGCCGATTGATTTGGAACCATTGCTGAATAAACACCAGTTTGATGGGAGTATCATTATTCAGGCCGCTCCAACGCTTGAAGAAACGGAGTACATTCTGTCGCTTGCAGATGAGTCTGAATCTGTGCTTGGAGTCATAGGCTGGCTGGACTTGTTCAGCACAGATCACAGGCGGAGGTATGATAAATTACGTCGTCATCCCAAATTTAAGGGCTTTCGGATAATGATTCAGGATATGCCCGATGCTACCCGTATTCTGGAGCCTGCATTTGTAAATGCTCTACGCGACTATGCGGCAGAAGAATTACCAGTAGATTTACTGCTTACGTCAAAGCAAATGGAGCCGGTACTAGAGCTGCTACAGCAGGTTCCGGATTTACGCGGCGTTATAGATCATCTCGCCAAACCTCCAATTCACAGCGGCGAACTTGAGCATTGGTCTTATTACTTGGCAAAAATGTCAGCCTTCCCAAGCATCTATTGCAAATTATCCGGAATGGTGACGGAGGCCAGTCAAGAGGGATGGGAAAAAGAAGACTTTGTTCCCTATGTCCGCCAGGTGATAAATCTGTTTGGGCCGGAAAGAGTAATGTTTGGGAGCGACTGGCCTGTATGCCTGCAAGCCGCAGAATATGATGAGGTCTTGAACATACTACTTCATGCTCTGCCAGAAGATTGGGAGGAACATGAACGAGAACGTTTATTTGGCGGCAATGCAAAGGAGTTCTATAAACTGTGAATTCACTTTTACGCGAATAATATACTTGAATGTCTCTGTTCTACCATATGATTTCTCACAATACAACGCAAACAAAGCCCGAGACTCGGGAATCATGGATTATTAAGAAACCGATATGCCAGAAGCTGGTAACTTATAGAGTTGCCGGCTTTTTTGTATATTCCATATGATCAAATAATGACAAAATTTTGGCGCTTTCCAACTCTAACATGATTATAATAAAAACAAACGATGGGAATTTTACAGTTAAACGTTGGGCTATTAAACGGATGAATGTATTGGATAATACATCAAACAAATTCGCTTCCTCATGATGAATTAAAAGAATATGGGTTAGAATTTAGCAAAAAATAGCTATGATCAATTTTTTAGTGGCGCAATAAATTCTTAAACATATACTTAATTCATGGGTCTACCTCCTAGTTGTACCCATGAACATGCCAACCCCTGTTTCGATAGCAGGGGGTTCTCATAAAAGTATTTGAACGTACTGTATTATTGTTATATATATTATCTTTTTTCAAATGAGTGGAGGGTTAATCCATTGCCAAACTCTACGGGATTAATTTATAACTCGCCAACAAGTGGAAGTATGGCGACTCAGATTATTGTGACTTGTATAAACGACTCACTTAATATTCCTGCAAACATTGAACTTGAAGTATTTAAATGGGATACAACTCAAAGTGCAAGAATCCCTATCGGTCATGATTTATTCCAAATTGCACCTCAGGTATCCCGAACACTTGTTTACCCCCTCATTACAGCAGCCTATTATGAAGTTCAAAGTGACTACTATAGTGCCACGAGTACAATCATTCATGTGTATGGTGTGGACTCTACAGGTGGAGTCGTTCAACGTGTGTTACAGTCTGAAATGACATGGGTTGATAGGTTTACCAATATTCCTTAATTATTGAAATGGAGGTGCGCGATTTGTCAGTTGTAAATATCACGGGTGCACTCGGTGGAAATCAGTTCGAACCTTCGATTGCTTCCAACGAGTTACTTCCTAATATCATGTGTGCGGTTGCTGTAGACACAAGTACAGGTCCTACACTCATCGGATTTTACCGTTCTATTGACACTGGTCAGACATGGTCAACGACAATTTTGCAGCAGCCTGCTGGATACGCCGGTGCAGAAGCACCGACAATTGATTACACATTTCCGAGCACATTTATTGTAACGGTTCATATATTTAACGGTGATAATGACGGTACAATTATTAGCTACACTTCTTTGGATGATGGAGTCACTTGGGCGCCTCCTGTGTTTGTGAACAAGGGATACGGACTTATTGTTCATAATGATGAACCCTTTATAGCAGTAGATCGCTCTCCGGGAAGTCCGTACAGGGGGAATGCTTATGTCGGATACACTCCACTTGCAACGCTTGCTTCTTCTATTTTTGTCCAAAGGTCTATTGATCAAGGAGTAAGTTGGCAGACTCCTAACCGAATATCCGATCCACGAGGGATTCATGACCGCTCATCAGTAACTGTAGGTTTCTCAGGCCAAGTGTATGCAGGATATATTGTCACAGGTCCTGCTAGCCCGTCTGCGCTATTACGCATATCCTATGATGGAGGAATCACCTATCAGCCTCCCGTTCAGAGACAGTCCACTTTCATCTCTTCAGTAGTACCCGCACCTTCGCCATTACCCGTTCCCAATTACGCTTTTCGAGTTCAGACAAATTTGAGTTTGGGGGCTGATATATCCAATGGGCCCAATAGCGGGTCTGTTTATGCGGTATGGAACGATGCAAGGAATGGATATACAGATATCTTGTTATGTACATCCCCGGATGGGCTATTATGGTCTGATCCAGTTAGCATTACGGGAGCACCCGCTGGTTCGCAAAACTTCTTCCCCTCCATTACTGTATCGCCCTTCACGGGAACTGTAAGGGTTATTTATTATTCCAATCAAATCGATGGGTTTCTTTTAGATGTGTTTGTAGCTGAATCATTTGATGGAGGTGCCACGTTCGCGAATCGAAGGCTTACGACAACCTCATTTGATCCCAATGGCACTTCTCCGGTACCAACTGTGCTGATAGGAGATTATATTACCGCTACTACGTTTGCTCCGGACAATCTTGCAGCAGTTTGGATGGCAACAACTCCTCCTACTGGCAAACTTGATGTCTATTTTGGTTCTTAGTAAGTTCCTTGTCATATATAATTTAAAGTACACCAAACACCCCAATAGCCCTCAGTTTAGTGGGCTTTTTTTGTTCTGAAAAAAAATGATGAAAGGGGACAGCTCATCTTTGGGAAAAATGTATTGCAGGTGATTATTTACAAATACACGTACAAGAATTATTAATCTGAGCTCCCTCAATATGATTTAGTTTTTTCTCGCTCCCATGTCTCAACAGGTTTAAGCTCGGGCATTTTCCATTTTTTCTTCATATAAAGTGCAATGTCCTTAACTTCATTCCATCGTACAGACTGGACGATTTTACTTGCCAGAAACTTTGAACTGGGTAGGATACTTCCTACTCGTTTTGGTTTTTTAAGAAATGCTTGCAGAAAAAGCAGAAGTTCAGATATTTTCAATGATTTATTCTCGATCGTTATAATAATTGACATGTTCCAAACGGGCTCTGAAAGATGAAGGGACGAGTGGAGGTGAGTATCACTGGACGTTGGAAGGCAGGCTTAACTGAAACGTAAATACGTTATAGACATGTTGAAGTGTTAACGTGCCTTGATGTAACTCCGCAATATTTTTTGCAATGGAAAGACCCAGACCAGACCCCGTTTGAATTCCTTCGCTGCTTCTTGAATAATCCAATTTATAAAAGCGATCAAACAGTTTATTTTTTTGCTCTACTGTGAGCGGCATACCGTTATTCTCGACTTCAATGGTAATGTGTTCATGACGCATACTTATTCGAATGTGAATCGTACCAGGCTTAAGGGAATACTTCAGAGCGTTCATGAGAAGATTATCGATGGCCCGAGCAATCTTATCACTATCCACGCAGGCCATAATTGGGCCATCGCCGATCTCTTTCTCGATATGAATACCATTCTCCTGAGCTAAAGGTTCAAATTCAAACAACAACTGGTCCAAAAGTTGATATAGGTCAACCTTTTTCAGAACCAATTGGGTGTCTACTGAGGTTAGACGTGTGTATTCAAATAAATCATCGAGCAATTTCTTTAAATGCGTTGCTTTGTTATAGGTGTTCTGAATGAACCGGTCATACTCTGCTTTGTCTTGAAAGGAATCTGTTCTAAGAAGCTCAATATAGCCGATTATACTGGTAAGCGGTGTCCGCAGGTCATGTGAGATGCCCGTGATCATGTCCATCTTGGATTTCTCCAGCTCGCGCTCCTTGATCATATGCAGCTGCAACTGTTCAGTCATGTGATTAATGTTGGATGCGACTCGCCCCAGTTCATCTTGCCGAACTACAGGCACCCGGTAGTCTAGATTACCTTCAGATATGAATTGAAGCCCCTGCTCCAAGTGGATGATATCTTTAACCATTCGACGTGTTAATAACAGAAAGATTATGATAAAAGTTAATATAAAAATTGGAGTAATGACATACGGAAGCGAGTTACGGAACCAGGCCTGCTCCCAAGCTTTAAGAACATCTATAGAAAGGAAAAGGAGCAATTTATTAAAGCCATCTGCAGCAATAGTACTCAAAATAATTCGGATCAAAATGTTGATCTGAATTTTTTTCTTTCGATTTCGATGTGATGGGTTAGATAATTTAGTCAATTTTATAGCCCACTCCCCATACCGTTTTAATATACTGAGGTTCTCGTGGATTCACTTCCAGCTTTTCTCGTAGATTACGAATATGGACCATCACCGTATTATCAGAATATCCATAAGGCTCTTTCCATACGGTTTCGTAAATCTTCTCGGAGCTAAATACTTGTCCGGGATGGCTGGCAAGTAACACCAGAATGGAAAACTCCAGTGGAGTTAGTGGAATGTCATTCTCTTTTAGCTTCACGGAATGTTTACTTTTATCAATGACAAGGTCCTTGATCAGGATAAGTGAATTGAATTCTGCTTTTCCGATCAGTGTTTGACGTCGTAGCTGTGCCTTAACGCGAGCCAGTAATTCTAACGGATTAAACGGTTTGACCATGTAATCGTCAGCCCCAGTGGTCAGGCCTGTAATTTTATCAATGTCCTCTTCCTTGGCGGATAGCATAATAATGGGAGTGGTTGATACTTCTCTTATTTTGAAGCAGGCTTTAATTCCATCCATTATGGGCATCATGACATCCAGTATAACGAGTTGGACCGATGTTGTTTTGATAATATTTAATGCTTCTTCACCATTGGCTGCTTCAATGACGTGATATCCTTCGTTACGTAAATAGACATGAATGACATCACGGATATCGGGTTCATCATCAACAACGAGAACGGTACTCATAATTCAACACTCCTTTTATGACCGGTTTTAAATAAAATTTTAAATCCTTATAAAGAGGATAACATCAGTGTAAACCATAGCCCAGGATGTTTAAATTGTTTCCTTTTTGCGACAGACATAAACGAACGCAGGAGGGGTATTCAAAGGCACCAATTCTATTTTTTCGATGATAAAGTGTTCGGATAGTGTTTTCTTCATTTGAAGTGAATATTGAAATGCGATGAATAACCCTCCAGGTTTGAGTGCCTTATGGATCTGGTCTACCAAAGTATTTCTTAATTCAGGCTCAAAGTTGAAGAAAGGCAACCCGCTAAAAATATAATCCAGTTGCTGAACGCCCTCTTGATTCATAGATTCCACTAATCGAGCGGCATCTGGATAACAGGAGAATTCCGGGTAGGTGGTCTGCAGATTATTCCTCATCGTTTCGTTCATCTCAAACAATAACACTTTGGTACAATCTTGTGCCTGTTGATGAATATAACGAGTGATGGCACCTGTACCCGATCCGAGTTCGGCGACTGCTTTTGCCTCTAGCCAAGGCACTTGATTCACCATTTTGTTGGCGAGAAACCGGGAACTGGGTATGATGCTGCCAACATGTTTAGGGCTTTGAAGAAAGCTTTTCAGAAACAAAAGAGGTTCATTGGAATTCAATTTGGGTTCCTCCATATATGTGATGGTATGTTATTAAAACCAGTCGTCCTAAGGCCGTTAATAGTCCTGATAAAATACAGAAGTATGTGATCCATGAATTGATAACCCCCGTGTGACTCAAAATGGCACCGCTGATAATCGTGATCTCATTTGGAATTGGAAATCCGAAAGGTCCTAACGAGAAGGCGAAATAAAAAATCAGATATCCATACTGGTGAAGTAGCTCTAAGATCGTATTACTGATCATTGTTTTGCCTCCTCTCTTGTCGATATAGAAATCATAATGAAAAAAACTAAGGAATTAATGAGTATATTTCTGAAGGAAATCTAAAGAATACATATGCAAATCCAAACAACTACGTTCAAGAAAAAAAGCCTTGCCAACTTACTGGCAAGACTTGATAAGGTGGATATATTCAGGAGAGGTGAACAAGTAAGGGATGATAAAGGATGGGATAAACGACAGCATGTGATCTAGTCATGTTGCAAGACTAGAGACATGATCTCGCAACAAATCGGCATGAGGTCACCTTCCGGAGCGAGAAGGTGGCCTTTTAAAATTCCACTCCAATTCGACCCAGGTATTGTCCTGCAACGTCAGGTAGATCGTTTTGAGCGACTCGTCGTCGTAGGTGCCTTGCTCGATCAGCGGTTCCGCCTCCAGCGGACAGGCTTCGTTCAAGGCCGCAACAAACGTCTGGAGCGCGCCGTCTACCGCCAAGTCGCTGCGGGCGGTAGCTCCCAAGTCATATCCGGGCAGCAGTGTTACCTAGTTAACAGGAACTCCTGGATCAAGGATGGTGTAGACGGAGGGAGAGCCCGGATCATATAGAACTTGATTATGATTTTGGAAGTTCAGCTTGGAATTAGTCCGCTCTATTAGCTTCTTCGAGAGAGCGAATGAGAAGACTATGATCGATCGGTGAAGACATAACAATCAAGATGGTGTATGTTCCATATTTATCGCACTGATTGCTGAACTCCTCAAGCGTGCGTGTGGATTCTGTTACAACTTTTAATAAATAACTATGTTCTCCGCTTATGCGGTGGCACTCAGCAATATGGGGAGATGCATGGACATAATCAAGAAATGCCAAGCAGTCTCTAGTTTGAAAAAGCATATAGGCAGTCGCAAGCTTCCCAATTTTTTCAGGAGAAATAACGGTGTGATATTCTTCGATGATCCCCTTCTCTTCCATTCTCTTAACTCGTTCCGTTACGGCAGGTTGGGATAACCCAACGCTTTTGCCTAGCTCGGTCATTGAAATCCTTGCCTGTTTTTGAAGATAGAAGAGTATTTGTTTATCTACATGATCCATTTTGAATTAGCTCCTTTAAATTTAAGGTGTTTTAAAGAAAACAACTTTTATTACTTAGTATAATTATCATAATTTATTTTATATAGCATGTAAAATGGATGATATAGATTATATAATAAGACACACGTAAATTATACATGAGAAGTCAGAGAGGATGGCAAGCAATGAGCAGATATGAAATAAATAAAGTAATTACAGAAGAGTTACATGTACGTGTTTATATTGGAGGGTATTTTCAATGACTATTTCCCATTCCAGCAAAAAATTAATCGCATTGGCTGCGATATGTTTGTCCGCACTAATGTTTGGCCTCGAAATTTCCAGTGTGCCAGTAATTCTGCCTACCTTGGAAAAGGTACTGCATGGAAATTTCAAGGATATGCAATGGATTATGAACGCCTACACCATTGCCTGTGCGACGGTTCTGATGGCTGTGGGAACACTGGCTGACCGTTATGGAAGGAGACGTATTTTTATTATTAGCCTCGTTTTGTTCGGTATTACATCTTTGATTTGTGGCTTGGCACAAAACACTTCGGTTCTAATCATCAGTCGGTTTCTTCAAGGCGTGGGTGCGGGTGCAATGCAGATTTGCCAGATTGCAATTCTTTCGCATCGTTTTCAGGAGGGGCGGGAGCGTAGCAAAGCCTTTGCAGTATGGGGGATCGTATTTGGTATTGGCCTTGGTTTTGGATCCATTATTGGGGGGATGATCGTGGCCGTATTAAACTGGCATTGGGTTTTCCTGATCCACGTCCCACTGACTATCCTCACATTGATCCTTGTTTTTGGCGGTGTGGATGAATCCAGCGATCCTCATGCGAAAAAACTAGATATTATTGGCATCGTCACGCTTTCGTTGACGGTTTTTGGCCTGGCATACTTTATCACACAAGGAACCGAATATGGCTTTACTAGCGTAGTATCCATTGGCGTTCTTGTTGCAGCATCAACAAGCTTCATTATTTTTCTTTTTGCGGAAAAGCTTAGTGCCCATCCGATGTTCGACTTTTCCGTATTCAAGATACGTAATTTTTCCGGTGCTCTTCTTGGCTCTATCGGCATGAATTTCAGTTTCTGGCCGTTCATGATCTATCTGCCTATTTATTTTCAGAGCGGTCTTGGTTATGGCATTGTAGCTGCTGGGCTGTCTCTCTTGGCTTATGCGCTGCCAACCTTGATGATCCCTCCCTTGGCAGAGCGCCTTTCGCTCCGATATCAGCCGCGTATAGTTATTCCATTAGGCTTGTTCATCATCGGCATGGGCTTCATTTTAATGAAATATGGTAGCGGAGGCGATAACGCCAACTGGCTAACTATGCTTCCAGGTTCTCTGCTGGCTGGTATCGGGCTGGGATTGACAAACACGCCTGTAACCAACACGACGACTGGCTCTGTTTCGATTACACGTGCAGGTATGGCTTCGGGTATAGACATGAGTGCCAGATTGATCAGTCTAGCTATTAACGTCGCTGTTATGGGATTCATTTTGCAGAATGGTATTTTGTCTTATTTGAAGGGAGCACTTCATGGGATTTTCGATACAACGAAACTGCGGACTTTAGCTGAGAAAATAGCGGCCGGGAATTTCACCTCTATCAAGCAGAGTTTTCCAGAACTGTCCTCTCTAGATACTTCAGGAGCCTTGGTCCATAAAGCTCTGGTGCACGGCTTCGGCTTGGTAATGCTCTATGGTGGCATTGGCGTATGGGTTTTGGCCGCGATTAGTTTCATGATTTTCAGATCCAAGAAAACAGGTAAAGTGTGAAGGTCTAACAAGGAGGGTAATCGTACGCAGAAGGTAGACGTCAGCAGCGGGCAAGAGCAAATAACAACATTTACGCATAATAAAGCCAATCAGCTGACATCGTCAATGGAAAAGGACGATGGCAAACAAACGTATATTTATGATGTACTGAATCAATTAGTTGAAGTGAAAGACCAATCTGGTCAGAGAATACAGCAATACAGTTATGATGAACAGAGGAGACGCACTCAGTCGGCCAGCCCATATGGAACGATAAATTTCTTTTATGAAGGTAATGATAAGGTACAACGTTTTGATGGAATAGGAAAAGGTCATATCAATAAAATAACAAAACAGAATGTGCCGACACCTCATGTTAATGGTAAGTCAATACCTGAAAGGTTAGACCAGCTAGACCAGACGAATTTCCAAGGAAGAGGTAGAGATGATGAATACATTAAAATGGCTTCAGAACTGGTATTATGAAAACTGTAATGGTGATTGGGAACATTCATATGGTGTGAAAATTGATACAGTGGATAATCCCGGTTGGTCTGTTGAAATCAACTTGGCGGAAACTTGTTTAGAGGATAAGCCTTTTGATTCGATAGAAGAAGAGAGAAATGATGAAGATTGGTTCTACTGTATTGTTAGGGATGGAGTATTTCATGGTGCAGGCGGAGCAACGAATCTAGAAGAGATACTAATTTACTTTAAAAATTGGGCTTCAAGCATAGAAAGATGATAATTACACAATAATTAAAATTGGGACCTTGACTGGATAGTGCCTTAAAAGGGATGGGAAACGAAGTGATGAACAAAATTGGTGTCGAGGGACAAGAACATGTTCCGAAAATCGATTAGACATATATCTAATCGATTTTCGCCTTTAATTCATTAAGCTAACGCGCAGGATAGTTTAATTACGTCGCGAACATTAAACTAATGGGAAACGAAGCTGAATGAACACCGCGAAAGCCGGTTATTAAACGCTTCCGCTTTCATTGAAATAACTCACGCAACCCGACTATATTGGAGTTTATGACCCGGATAAGACATATTCTATGCGTCGATCTTCAATACAAGTAGCACGGTTAGAAGTGATAAACGGCAATCTGAGTTGCAACAGAGACGAAGACTTTGAGCTGATACTGCACCCAGGTTCTATAGAATAGTAAAACAGATCCCATTTGAAGAAGAAAATGAACTCGCGTTTTTTTAAGAGGATGCTTCGTTCGGTCGTCGATCAAGAGGAAACAGCAAGGCGAGGGTTTAAATTTATTAGTTATGATACAAAGGTAAGAACTTTGCCTGTCACGTTACTCTAGCCTGTGGTTTAATATTCTTGTCAAAAGTATATGGATTGGTTTTATCAGAGAGAATCAAGCAAAATAAGAGTTGCCATCATCAAAGTGCAGTGCCAGATGTCTTCAGTCGAAGACAATTCGTATGCTTTGATGATGGCCATAGAGGAGAATTCACGATGAAGGATCACTATGTTTCACTTTCCAAGAAAGGATACTGGGGAGACCAAGAGAACGGCACCTATATCAATCCCGTGCTGCCGGGAGATTATAGCGATCCGGATGTCATAAGAGTCGGCGATGACTACTACTGTATCTCTTCTACATTGCATTGCTCCCCGGGGATGGCAGTGCTGCATTCAAATGACTTAGTCAATTGGAACATGAGTGGTCATGTAGTAGACGATTTGACACAGATCGGATCGGAGTATCAATATGATCGAATGAACCGCTATGGAAGGGGTATCTGGGCAGGAGCGATCCGGTTTCATCAAAATAAGTTCTGGGTTTATTTCTTCACGCCCGATGAAGGTTTGTTCATGAGTACGGCTGCAGATCCAGGAGGGCCATGGGAGCCACTTCATCATGTTTGGGAAATTGCGGGCTGGGACGACTGTTGTCCGTTTTGGGATGATGACGGCCAAGGATATCTGGTTGCCACGAATTTTGCTGATAACTATAAGATCCATCTATTTAAACTAAGTGATGACGGGAAAAGTCTGCTGCATGACAGCGCGGTGGTAGTGCATCAGTACAAAGGAAGCGAAGCAAGTAAGCTTTATAAAATAAATGGATACTACTATCTTTTTCATAGTGAAATTCATCGGGAAGATGGCCAGGATGTAAGGGTCGTCATGATGTTACGATCTAAGCAGCTATACGGGCCTTACGAGGAAAAAGAGCTGATTCATACCCATGGAATGGAAATCGATCGTGAACCTAATCAAGGCGGACTTGTTCAAACGCGGTGCAGCGAGTGGTATTTCATTAGTCATCAGGGAACAGGTGGGCATTACGAAGGAAGGACGCTTCATCTGCTTCCCGTTTCATGGGTAGACGGATGGCCGATCATCGGTGAGGATACGGACGGCGACGGTATCGGGGAGATGGTATGGGGAGGAAGAAAGCCGGTGAATGGATATCCCGCGGCGGTCTTAACTATGAACGACGATTTCGAGAGCGCTGTACTCAAGCCGCAATGGGAATGGAATCATCAGCCGAAAGCCGGCAAGTGGTCGTTAACGGAGCGGTCCGGTTATTTGCGGTTATATGCTTGTCTACCTTTCGAGAAGAACGATTTTTTCAAGGTATGTAATACCATTTCCCAGCGAGCATTTAGAACCGATCACAATACGGTAACCGCCAAAATCGATTTGAACGCCATGGTTGACGATCAAGAAGCGGGCCTCTGTCATTTTGCTCAAACTTACTGTACTATCGGTATTCATCAGCAGCAAGGAAACCGTGTTCTGAAGCATAATAACTCGGGCGCGATAGTATGTGGACCTCCCATCTTCTCTTCCTTAATCTGGTTAAGGTCGGTTTGGACATTACACGGTGAAAGCCAATTTGAATATAGCTTAGACGGCGAACATTTCATAAGCTTTGGTGAAGTCTATCAGCTTGGCTGGGGGAACTATCGGGGAGACCGGATCGGTTTATATAGCTATAACCACGAGAGGGAAGAAGGTTATGTTGATGTGGATAGCTTTTATTACGAGTCTGGAGGACGTAACGTCTAGCCGGCTATTTGGAGAACTAGAGGATTGATTGAAACTTCTAAAATAATTGAAATGCTAAGTTTCTGAATTGTTCCCGCTCATTTGATAAATAAGAAACGACGTATGACTTCGCTCCTTGATAGGGGCTAGGCATACATCGTTATAATGGGGGAATACTCAATCCTGCATACGCTACTCTAGAACGTATTTGGCGATGCTTTCACTCATGTGGATATAGAATGTATTTGCATCGTGAAAACGAACATCGGCTTGGTGAAAAAGTGCGTCATCGAGTACAATAGAGTTTTTTATTTTTAGTGTATGAGAGTCCAGAATATAGTAGGCAGCTTTTTTCGGCTCGGGTTTAGATGAATCATACCAAGCTTGTGTTTTGTCGACGGCTCCGAAGACAACGCTCTGATCATTTAGTCGTTGTAACAGTCCTTGTGCAGGTAAATCAGTAAACGTCTTGGTCGCAATCAATTGATTGTTAGTATTGTACAGACTAAGCTTATTTTTCTCTTGAATCAGATAGTTATTTCCTAAGGATACGTAAAAAGAATCGTACATGTTATGCGCATACGTTGTGCCGAAAATGGCATCCTGTGCTGGCTTAGGCAATGGTCTGATCCATTTTTCTTCCCCGTTAGGCTTGTAGCCGTGCAAGGTTTCCACTTCCATCTTCGCATCGTAAATGGGAACAATCACAGTTCCGCCACTTAGAACTTCAAAGTCAGCATGCACAATATTGACGTGATCCTGCGGTTGGACAGCGGAAATAATCTTCTTTCCTGTAGGGATGGAGTAAATATCAATTGTCGTCGTGTTTCTCGGAGCATCAGAATTTATCAATCCGACGTAGTTCCCCTGAATATGTCGTACGTGGCCAGGAAACTCCCTCTTGATAAGCTGCTTGCCTTCCTTTGTATAAAGCGTGATCACACTGGTGTCTTTTGTGAAAGTAACCACGGCTATGCGCCCATCTTCTAGGACATTGAATTGAAAGTACTCTTTGAATGTTTTGACCCAGCGTGGCTTGTTATTTGAATCCAGAGAGATCAACTGGTATACCTTTTTGTTGCCGGACTTTACCTCATCGAAGTAGTAGACGTTACCGCTCTGATCTATTTCAAACGAATTGTAGGGCATAGGCGATTTATGAATCCACTTCTGTTTTCCAGTCTTGTCGTCTATCGCTAATAATGAGTGTACGGATTTGGTTTTGCCGGTAGAGCGATCTGACTGATACAAGAATGTATATGCAGTTTCAGAGTTAGTCTGTTCTGACACGATGGGGTAGACGCTATTTCCCGTGAAATAATAGTTCTTACTATGTATTTGGGTTGTCGTATCGGTCGGTACGTCATAGGTCCACTCTGGCTTTGGAAGTTGCTTGTAATCCGCAGCAGATACGGGAGTGGCGATGGGGGCTAAGGAAATAGTAAGGAACGCTGTTAAAGTAGTGATTAGAAATGTATGTTTGCTGATCCTTTTCATAATGTGAGGTCCTCCTAGTCTTGATGTAATGGTCGATATTCTTCTGGAAATTGGATAATCTTATCTGATTTATAGCTTGTCGCCACATCAATGGGAGATTTACCTCTTAAATCTGTGACATGGATATTTGCTCCGCGATCTATTAAGTACTCCAAAATATCTACTGGTTCTTCGCCTGGAGAACCACCTGTTTGAATAGTTCCATCAATGGATAAGTTTACTGCTTGGTTTAAAGCCGTCCATCCCCCAGAGCATTGATAGTTTATATCAGCTCCACTTGCGATCAGCATGTCCATGATTTCTTTGTTCTCCTGTTCGACGGCACACATTCAAAGTGTCCATCCTGACTGTTCATATGGTTCTATAAATGTTGTATTCTATCTGTTTCATGCAGCCTCCAAACTGTTAAAATCTCATATCTGCGTTACCTTTTACATTTCTCCTTATTTTTTGGTAAAATCAACCTTTCAATTATAACACATGATTCGAACGGTTCTATATGGATTTTTAGTGCAATGCTTCTGAGATATGTTGAGACTCAAGCGTAATGGGTGAGATTGAGCGAGGAAACGTGCTTACTTCCCCAGCCCGGCAGCCGCGGCAGGTTAGTTAAGTAGAAATGAGGTGAAATGATATTTACGGATGCGAACCAAAGTGGCGATGCACTAAAGATGAGGAGGGCAATGCAAAATGGAATTCAAGTTTGGGGACACTGCTATTCTTCTACCCCCTTTACACATTACGATTATCGGAATCATTATTTTTTTCTTTTTAGTAAGGTGGAGCAAGCAATTAGAAACAAGACGTTTTACAGTTTTCTTTTACTTTTTGATCAGTACTTCTATTACTCCAATTTTTTCTCGTTATACAACAGAAGGTATCTTTCAGCTGTGGATTCCCTTAGGATTTATAGTGATTTTCCTTTACTTGTTTCGCAGCAAAAGAAATCATCCATCTAAAATGAAAGCGAGTATTTTAGGGCTTTCCATAGCGATCTACCAGTTAATTCTTCAATATGTCGGATAGATTTTGATATTTCTACTAACAGTTGAGATTGCTTAACACGATAAGTCTACACTGTTAAATCAGACAATAGCTAACCGGTTTAATTAAAAGCTTCATTCATTTGGAGCGGAAACACCAATTGAAACGGATGCTGTTGAGGAAGATTTTTGTGTTCCGTTTTTGCAACAGCTAATGAGCACATTGGATAAAGAGTATAAAAATAACGAATTCTTGGTCTGGTTGATACGATTGAACGGTTGTCGATATGCTTGGAAAACAGTCGCTTAAGAATGGCTCTATGTCATACAGATATTCATCATTGAAATCTGATGCAATCCGAGAATCAACTGATTTTGATTGACTGGGAAGGGCTAAGATTGGCACCTGTTGAAGCGGATTTGATGTGTTTAGTTGATGAGCCATACTATGCTGAATTCTTAAGCATCTATCAAAAAAACCATAAAAATTTTGCAATAAATCCGGATGCCCTTCAGTTTTATCAGGTCAGACGTAAATTGGAAGATGTTTGGGAATTTATTGAAAACTTTTATTTGACAAACAAAATGCACAAGAAAGAGCTAATATCATAAATAGCTTAGCGAAAGAACTAAATGACATAAGCGAATGATTTTTTCTAATACAAAATCATATTATAATTATTGTAGAAGGACAAGAACATACATTGATTCAATTCCGCGCATAGCGCGGTTTTTTGTTTTAAGTATGCAAGTTCTTGTCTCTTTCTCAAGACAAGAACTTGCATTGTTTGTCGCACCGTTTTGTCGGGTGCCAGGATATATACCGAGTACCGCTTGAAGCCAAGAATGTGTATCGATTCCCTATTCTCGACCGGCTAGTTGTAGTCTGGCGATGACTGTTAAGCTAACGGGCAGGTTAGTTAAAAAGAAACTTCCTCTCTTAACTATGACATGATTTGTCGTGATTCGGATCTATAATGAGGGTATATTAACGAAAGGAGATGCAAGTTATGAACCGAAAAGTAATTTTAGATTTAGCAGTTACTTTAGATGGTTTTATTGAAGGGAAAAATGGAGAAGTTGATTGGTGCATCATGGATTCTGATATGGGGTTTAATGATTTTCTAAATCGAATTGATACTATTTTATACGGAAGAAAAAGCTATGATTTATGGGGACAATTTACTCCGGAAAATGAAAATACTGATGGTGAGAAAGAGTTTTGGGATTCGATTCATACTAAAGAGAAATATGTGTTTTCCAAGAATAAAAAAGAGACTGATAATAAAGCGATCTACATTAATGATAATATTATTGAAGAAGTAATTAAATTAAAGAATAAGCCAGGTAAAGATATCTGGTTATATGGCGGAGCAAATCTTATTACTACTTTTATTAATTTAGAGCTAGTTGATGAATTCAGATTATCCATTCACCCTGTCATCTTGGGAGAAGGAAAACCACTATTTATTGATGTGAAACAGAGAATAAATTTGAAAACGGTTGATACAAGAACGTTTACTTCCGGTATTGTGCAAGTAATCTACCATCTGGATGGAAAATAATATTGCTCCTCCAATAACAAAAACAGGACGTTCAACGGCAATTTATGAGCATAGCCGATTTTGCGAAAGTGCAGGCGGTAGGCACTATAAATTGAGCATTACGCTAACGGGGAAACATTAGTTTAATGAAAACAGCAATAGTCTAACGTTTTTCTTCTGACAATATGGGGATCGATTAACAGATCGGAAAAGAGCCTAAGAGGGACGAATAAATCTCCTACTCTCAGGCTCTTCTCTCTTATTATTGTCATAATTATATTATTAGTGATTATTTATTGAGAACATCCGCGTATTCGGAGATACGTTCGAATCGTCCTTTGGCAAACGGGCATAAGGGTAAAATCTTAATACCGTTTTCCCGCGCGTATTCCACCATAGCTTTGATAAGCTTATCGCCAAGCCCCTGTCCTCGGTAAGCATTTTCGACCAAAGTGTGATCAATTATGTAAAGCTCCGGACTTGAGATTACATACGTCATCATGGCAGCGATGCCGCCATTATCTCGAATAAGAAATCTTTTATTAGCGGTATCATGATCTACATTATGCATGTTCATCCTCTTTCTTTGTTGAATATTCACCGTCCAGACGTCTATACGTCAGTGCTCCGCTTGGACAAGTGTCAATATGCCGGGCAATTGCTTCTGTAGTGTCAGCATCGGGATTAACCCAAGGACGCTTGCTTAAATCAAAAACACCAGGGAGGCCCTTTACGCAAATACCGGAATGAATGCATACCTCCGAATTAAACATTACCTCAATATCTTTACCGTAGTATAATTTCTGCTTAATCATAATTCCTTCACATCTTTCACTTTTGAGTTTGTTTAAAGACCAAGATCCATTCTTCGAAAGCTGTCAGAAATTTTTCCTAAATGGCGAAGCGTTGATTCGTCGTCCAATTCTACGGTGATTTCATTCAGTTTTTCGTGAATGCTGCCGATTAGAACCTTCGGACCGGGTATCGTATAGGTTTTCATGGCAAACAGTGTCTGTCCCACTTGGGCTTGTGACTGCGCTGTCCCCCCACTTCCAGGAGCAGTACCTGCAATCGCAAAAGGTTTTTGAATCAATACGGAGCTCTTACTCGGATGCGAAGCCCAGTCTAAGTAAGTTTCAAAACGCCCGGGATTCCCATGTTGTATTGAGGGGTGACAATCAGTATACCATCCGCTTTTCGAATGCTTGCTTTAAATTCGACAACCGACTGGGGATCGAATTGGCTCTCAATGTCCGAATTATAAAGAGGAATCGTCGATATGTCAACGTGATGAACCTCCCAATGCTTTGACGCAAGCTCATCGGTAAAAAAATGCCTTCAACTTCACTTTTATGGAACAGATATCTCAATATATTAATATTTGTAATCACATGCATTTTAGAAAGGGCATCAAGCGATAGATCGCTACGCTAATGGGGAATTCTATAGTTAACTTATGAGCATAATTCGAACAAAAATTCGTTTGCTGATTCTTAACGCTGACAGCGGAGCTGCACGGGGGAAACTTAAAGATGACCTGCTGTTGTAAATTATGATCTGAGGGTGACATTTTATGACCAATGGCATTAATCGCTAAGCTATAGTTATATTGAAAGCGACTTGACTTCAGATGAGTTGCTTTTGTTGTTTGAAAAAATTGTTAGAGTCAGCGTGTGAAAGCTACAGGCAACATTTTTTCTCGATAGTGTAGATAATCAAGGTTAATCCGGTTTCCTGCTTGAACAGGTGGAAATACCTGTAAAATCCGGTGTGGAAGAGTATCAGAAGGCTAAAGGCTTTTTTCGAAAGTTGGGCCACCATTTGGCGACTTAAAGTGACCCCCGAATTTGAGCAATTGTTGCTTGCAAGAGACACCCATGCTCCTTACAAGTTGCGAGCTAACGTACAAATTCAGAACCTTGATGCGTTTTATGAGGCCTTCGATGTACATGAGGGGGATGGGATGTACCTTGAGCCTGAAAAACGTGTGACGGTGTGGTAAAGCAGTTTTGACACGTGGTTAAAAAAGCTTTCCTACTCCCCGATTGGAGCCAGAAGTTCAGTATACAACAAAGAAGTCTTCGTATTATCGCGATGGCTTCTTTGCTTGGTACGCTCAGCTTAACGTCATCTCTAAGGTGAAAGTCCGAACGGGGCTGGTAAGCACCTGCCATTAGCGTAAGTCAAAGTTGGTTGCGACGATCTGTTCCAGCACGGTTTTGGTATAGCCTGAGGCATTGTAGTACAGCAAGACAAAATCATTCGAATTGGTTGTATATATAACGAAAAGGCATCGGGACATCAAAAAGGTACCATTGAAAATGCGTTAGGTAAAATTAATCGGATTTTTTCATGCTTATCAAGAAACGACATTCTCAAATAATGCAGAACGAGGTCAATACAATTCTGCTAAGAAGGCTTGTGTAAATATTAATGGATTGCATGAGATGATTCATATTGTGTTGGTTGATTTGGTAGCTAACAAATACAACCGAGGAGTTGGTGGGACCCCGGAAGATCTTTGGCAAGAGGGGTTAAAGACTACTAAAGTTCGGAGGCATCTTGCTTCTTCTATCCCAGAAGATCCGAATATTATTATGATATTAATGTCCCTAAAAGGCAAGTACAACAGTGATATCGCTTTTTCGTATTCATTCATGCGCTGGGTATATTAGACGGGATAATGCTTATTTGGAGCCGGAATTTCGGTTTTAAGCCTCTTTGGGAGACTATTCTCAAATTAAGTGTTGCCGCCGTATTCTTTACCGAAGTCCTCCATCTTTTCAAGAATCGGTAGTAACTTCACTCCCTTGTCTGTTAACGAATACTCGACCCGGGGAGGAACTTCCGGAAAAACATCACGTTGAATAACGCCATCATTCTCTAATTCCTTAAGTTGCTTCGTAAGCGAGCCTTGAGACAGATCTCCAAGGAATTTTTTGATATCTGAATAACGGCGTGTTTCACCTTTTAAAAACCATAATATAAAATACTTCCAACGTCCGGAAAGAACATTCTGCGTAAAAGCTATGGCGTACATATCACTTTTTTCATCCATAAACTCTTGTTCAAATCCATCATTACAAACCCTCATTGATATCACTCCAAATCTATAGGTACAAAAAGATGTACTATGTTCATTTAAATTGCCCTCTTTGCAAACGAAACGAATACACTTATGATTGGCTCAACAACCAAAACAAAATCATTTTAGTTTGGCTAAAGTGGTTTTATAGTTAGCAGGCTAAGTAATCATTATATTTTTTAATCTTATATTTAGCAAGCTAAATAATAAATATAACATAGAAAGGAGTAACTGATGTGAATACAGCAAATGGACTAAAGCTTTCGATTTTGGACTTTGTTCATATCTATAACGGAACTGAGGCTACGGAAAGTCTTCAGAACGTGACAGAAATGGTTCGACTAGCAGAACAGTGGGGATTCAACAGGTATTGGTTTACAGAACACCATAACACAACAACCTTGATGAGTACTTCACCAGACTTACTGAGCTTGCATGCAGCTGCTCACACCAAAAGAATTCGAGTAGGTTCCGGAGGGGTTATGTTGCCTAATCACAGTCCCTTGAAAGTGATGGAGAACTTTACGCTTCTCGAAGGATTATATCCAGGGCGTGTTGACCTCGGGATTGGCCGAGCTTCAGGTACGGATGGCAGAACCATGTGGGCATTGTTAAGATCCCAAGAATTGATGGAGGCGAATGATTTTCCAGAGCAATTAGATAACCTGCTTTCCTTCTTTGCCCGTGACTTTAAAGAGAACCACCCGTTTAGTCACATCCATCCTCCGGGAGATCATTCCATGGTTCCAGATATGTTTATGCTGGGATCTAGCGAAGGTGGATTACATTTTGCCTTGGAAAAAGGATTAGGGTTTGTATTTGCTGCACATTTGGCACCGCAACTGGCTATTCCTGTGTTGAGAGCTTATCATGCGAATTTTAAGCCTTCGTCCTATTTGACGGAACCTCAAAGTATGTTAGCGACAATCGTTATTACAGCTAAAACGGAAGAAGAGGCTAAATATATCGCAGGACCGGCGGAGTTAATGTGGGCACAGATGAGTACAGGGACGAGAAACCTTACTTTCCCTACACCGGAAGAAGCCAAAAATCACACATACACGCCTCACGAAGAGCTGGCTAGGGAAAGAAATAAAGATCGCTTTGTAATTGGAAGTGTTGGACAGGTTGCTGAGCAACTTAGGCAAATTGCAAAAGCAAGTTTGGTGGATGAAATTATAATTGCAGACTTCTATCCTAATCAAGAGAGCCGCAAGAACGGGCATGAATTATTGGCAAAAGAATTAGGTTTATCACAAGGAAATAAGTGAGCTCGTGAAAAGGAGATCATTCAACTATGGAAGAAAGAAAGCTTAAATTAGGAGGAATTATTGATGGGGTGGGATGGAATCACACGGGTTGGAGACACCCCGATATTCCAGCGGATGCCAGTGAAAATATTGAATATTACGTACAGAAAGCCATACAACTTGAACAGGGAAAGTTCGATCTCATCTTTTTGGCAGATGTAAGTCATATTGGACCTGGCATGATCCCACATTATCTAAGCATGTTTGAGGGCGTATCCATTTTGTCTGCACTAAGTATGGTAACTCACTCCATTGGCTTGGCAGCAACCATAGCGACATCATATGCTGATCCCTTTACGGTTGCCAGGCAAATCGCCTCACTCGACAAAATTAGCAAGGGTAGAGCAGGGTGGAATGCAATCACATCGAATCCTGGAGGATTAGCCAATTACAGTCGGTCGCATTTAAGAAAAGCAGATCTTTATCCCATGAAAAAAGAGTTTTTGGAAATTGTTGAAGGCCTTTGGGATTCGTATGAAGACGATGCCTTTATACGTGATAAGGAACGTGGGGTATTTTATGATCCGCGCAAGATGCATCCGCTACATTATACCGGGAATTACTTCTCCGTGGAGGGTCCTTTAAATATCAGTCGGTCGAGGCAAGGCAGACCAGTGGTCTTTCAAGCTGGCACTTCTCCTGCATTCATGGATATTGCTGCATCGCATGCTGAAGTCATCATGGCACCTGGACATGATTTGGAATATCTCAAGGCATTCACTGCTGAACTGAAACGTAAAGTTCAAAATCAAGGGCGTTCACCACATGACCTGTTGATGATGCCTTCTCACAACCCGATCGTTGGTAGAACGGAAAAAGAAGCGCTGGAAAAGCTAAGGGAAATGGAATCATGGATGCCACAAGGTTATCGAATGCCGAGACCTGGGTTGATAGGATCGGCGGAGCACGTTGCCGAACAAATCGAACATTGGTATCGAGAAGGCGTCATGGATATCTTGCTCATTAGACAAGATCATCCAGCAGGATTTAAGGACTTTATCCGATGGGTTGTTCCCATCTTGCAAGATAAAGGCATATTCCGCAAGGAATATGAGGACGACACACTTCGGGGGAATTTAGGTTTACCTTACCCTGAAAATAGATACACGAAGTAATAATTAAAAATTTCGTTTAACAAGAGGAGAAATTGATGATGAAAAACCGAATTACAGAACTACTTGGAATTGAGTATCCTATTATTTCAGCTGCGATGACATGGGTCACTTCCGCAGAATTTGTTGCCGCCGTATCCAATGCAGGGGGAATGGGGGTACTTGGACCTAACGCTGGCCAGTCGGAAAAAGCAACGAGTGCGGAAGATATGGCAGATCGACTGACCAAAGAAATTCGTAAGGTGAAAGCATTAACCGATAAGCCTTTTGCAGTAAATTACATTTTCCCAATGGGTGGGGCCACAGAAGACCCATTTACGAATGCTGTTTTTGATGTTTTGCTTAGAGAAAATGTAAAAAACGTTATTGCCATTGGACAACAAGTGGTTGAACGTGAACTGAAACGATTGAAAGAACATGATATTAAGGTCGTTTACAGAGACTTGAGCCCAACCGTAGAAAAGCTTGTAGAAGCTGAGAAAACAGGAGTAGATGCACTTATCGTCACAGGTTACGAGGCTGGCGGCCATATGAGTGATTATAAAATCAGTACGCTTTCGCTTGTTCCACAAATCACTTCAATCGTGAAAATACCTGTGATCGCTGCCGGTGGAATTATTGATGGTCAGGGAGCGAAAGCAGCCTTTTCAATGGGTGCCGAAGGTGTATATATGGGGACAAGGTTCATTGCAACGAAGGAAAATCCGGCTAGCATTGAAACGAAGAAAGCCATCGTGAATGTGAAAAGTGAAGAGTTTATTGAATTTAAATCAGGTATGGGACATTTGAGAACCATTCCTACAGAAGCGGGCAAAAAAGCATTAGAACTCATTAATCAAGGGAATCATGCCGAAGCCTACAAATATTATGGAGAAGGATTCAAAATTGGAATGTTAGATGGCGATTTAATCAACGGTACGATTAGTGTATCTGAAGCAGCCGGTGGCATTCAGCACATTCTAACGTGTCAAGAAGTGGTTGATGAAATTGTTAAGTCCATTGGATAAAGATCACAACAAAATTGATGCAGGAGGGGTATTAGATGGGAAGACTTTCGAATAAGGTAGCCATTATTACTGGAGCTGGTGCTGGTCAAGGGGAAGCTGAAGCGTACTTATTTGCCAAAGAAGGAGCAGACGTCATTGCTACGGATATCCAATATGAAAATGTACAAGCTGTTGTGAACCGTATAAATAAAGATTTCCCTGATCGTGCTATAGCCGTGAAGCATGATGTATCTTCGGAGAACGATTGGATTGAAGTAGTCAGAACAAGCATTGAAGTTTATGGAAAAGTTGATATTTTAGTCAACAATGCTGGAATTGCGACTACGAAGTCCTACAAAGATACAACCGTTGAATATTGGAACTTGGCTTTAGACATCAATGCATGGAGTCAATTTGTTGGCATAAAAACAATTGTGCCATTCATGAAGGAAAATGGGGGCGGTTCAATAGTAAACGTGGGTTCGTTGGCAAGTAAGCTACATTCAGCAGGAGGCTTTAATGCGTATACTGCCAGTAAAGGTGCCATTCAAGCTTTAACTCGATCTGCTGCGGTAGAGTTTGCCCCTGACCAAATTCGAATCAATCTAATTCAACCTGGACCTATTCAAACAAATATTGTATCCAACGCTCTGAGCGTAGAACAAATTACAGAACGTGCCCAAGAAGTACCCATCAAAAGATTAGGGCAGTCGCAAGAGGTCGCAAATCTGGCATTGTTCCTTGCGAGTGATGAAGCTTCATATATAACGGGTGCTGATCATGTAATTGATGGAGGATTGTCTGTGAAGTAACCCGCTAAATACAATGAGAGGGAGGATGAATGAATGACAGTTGAAGTGGATTGTGATATTCGTCAGTCGTTAGACCGAGTTTCCTCTCAAATGCGTCGACATTATAGCGAATCGCTAAGAGAACTTAACCTTTACGTGGGTCAAGATAATTTATTGTATCGCTTATGGTTAGACGATGGGGTCACACAAATGCAACTCAGTGAACATCTAAAATGCGAACCTCCTACGGTAACCAATATGGTTAAATCATTAGAGCAAAATGGATTTATAACCCGGAAACGTGATGAACAAGACGCAAGAGTTATGCGAATATATCTCACCGACAAGGGAAAAGAATTAGAGGTTCCGGTTGAGATCAAATGGAAAGCACAACAGGAAAAATTACTACAGGCCATTTCTATAGAAGATCGTTTAATCCTCAGACAGTTAGTCCAGAAGATGGAGAGAAATTTAGCATGAGCTCTCCATCTTCTGGTGTATTAACAAGCTAAATCATTGTGATTTATTTAGTATCACAATGAGTGAAGGGATTATTTAGGTTTGCCATCCTCATTTATATGAGCTAAAGAAGAGAGGTTACTTTTTGAAAACAATTGCTATAATCGGGGCTGGGCCAGGCTTGGGTTTCTCACTGGCCAAAACATTTGGAAAACATGGTTTTCGCATCGCTTTGGTATCCAGAAGCCAGGACAAACTTAATCAATACGCAGAACAATTAAATGAGATGGGAATTGAGGCCAAGGGATTCGCAGCGGATATTACCAACAAGATGCAACTAACTGCAGCCTTTCAACAAATTAGAAATACATTTGGCACAATCGATGTGGTGGAATTCAGCCCCCATAACGGAAATGTGCAAGTGACACCTGTCCTGGAAACGACAGATGACAGCACACATCACATTTTCAGCAATGTAGTCATTGGAGCTATTAATACCGCTAGACAAGTTATTCCGGAAATGATTGCACGTGGTCAAGGCGCGATTCTTTTTACAAGTGAACTCTCTGCCATGATACCAAGTTCCATGTTTGGAAATTCAGGTATAGCGATGTCCGGCTTGCGGAACTATATTCTTAATTTGCACGAGGCATTACAACCTCATGGCGTATTTGTTGGGCATCTTTCCATTAGTCCACTGATAAAGAAAGATACAGGCTTTGATCCGGATCAGGTCGCTGGAGCATGGTATGACCTATACGAGCGCAGAACGCAGGCAGAAGAAACTTTTCCAAAGAGTATCATGCAATTGATGAATTAACATGAGTGATTAAACTGTTGAAGATCAGGATACGGCTGAGAGAACACATTAAAAAATAAGGGAGATGTTTTACATTGAGTAAAAAAATTCGTACAGGAATCATAGGGGCTTCAATTAATAATGGTTGGGCGAGTGGTACACATATTCCAGCCATTGAGCATTTGGATGAGTTTGAGCTTACAGCAGTGGGGACAAGCAATATGGCGAGTGCGAAGAAAAGCGCAGAAGCATTCTACGCAGATCACGGCTTTGATAACATGGAGGAGCTGGCTCAACATCCTGAGGTGGACATGGTCGTCGTCAGTATTAACGTCAAGGAACATTATAACGCGGTTAAAGCCATCGCACCTGCTAGTAAACCGATCTATTGCGAATGGCCACTAGGGTCCAATACAGGTGAAGCACTTGAAATGCAGGAATGGGTAGCATCCGCAAAATTGCCAAATGCGATTGGATTACAGGCTAGACAAGCCCCGGCCGTTCAGTATGTAAAAGATTTATTGGCAGAAGGTTATGTGGGTAAAGTGTTGTCTGCCAATTTAAAGATCTCCATTGATGGCATGGGTGGCGTGGGCGACAAGTCCAGTGCGTACCTATTTGACCGGAAGATTGGAGGGAACTTGCTGACCATTGTAGGTGGACATAATCTGGATGCATTTACCTACATGCTTGGGGACTTTACCGAACTTTCTGCTCTCACAGCACAGCAGTTTCCTGAAGTCGAATTGGTGGATATTCAGAAAACCATGAAGAAGACGACGGATGATCAAATACTGATTGCTGGAAAATTAACGAGTGGTGCCGCAGCCAGTGTTCATATTCAAGGTGGAGTCAAACATCAGACAGGACTAACCCTTGAAGTTTTTGGAGATAAGGGCACAATCGTGCTGAGTGCGCCTGCATCCATTCAATTCGGATCACACCAATTACGCGGTGCAGGAGCTACGGACAACGAGCTTCGTGAACTAACCATTCCTGATTCCTATTACTCAGCTCCACATTCTCTAAAAAATGACTCAGGATTTGTTCTAAATATGGCCCAGGCTTATCTTAAGTTCGCCCAAGATATACAAGACGGAACATCCTTGACACCCAGTTTCGCGGATGCGGTGAAACTTCATCAGTTACTGGATGCCGTCGAAAAATCAGCACAGACCGGTGAACGTCAATATTTTTAATCTAAAGGTACAAAAAGGTGTACTAGGTCCATCTATATTGCCCTCTTTGCAGTTGTAACAAATAAATTTAAGATAGTATCAATGTCACTGAACAGAACAAAGTCATTTAACTTTTGCTTAGCAGGCTAACTATTTTTTATAACACTATAAAAATGTGATACGACTCTTTGCCTATCTGGAATAAAGGAGAAGAAAAGATATGAAAAAAAGAAGTGAGATGCAACTGGCTTTACAGATGGTTTCGGGCTATGGGGCCGAATTCAGCGCATGGAGAATGCCTGGGACGGACCCTGCAGCTTATACCAATATGGATAGTTATGTAGAGCGGGCTAAATTGGCTGAACAAGGAAAGTTTCAAATGATTTTCATCGCCGACACTCCAGTATTAACTAACAACTTAGGTCCTCAGACGCCCATGTCCCCTATGGACCCTATGTTGGCACTGATGGCCGTAGCAAGAGAGACGAACCACATTGGGCTTGTTGCTACTCTCTCTACGACATTTAATTATCCCTACAATATCGCACGTCAGTTCAAAGCACTGGATGTAATTAGTCATGGACGTGTGGGATGGAATGCGGTTACCACATCCGACCCCTTAGCGGCAGCTAATTTCGGTGCCCGGGTTGAAAATCGCCAAGAACGCTACGACAAGGCACATGAAAGCATACAGATTGTTCAGTCCTTATGGGGGAGTTGGGAAGCAGACGCTTGGACGTTAGATGTAGAAGGAGGGGAATTTGCCAACATGGACAAAATCCAGCCTATCAACCTTCAAGGTCAATATTATGCATCTCGTGGCCCTCTGCCTATTCCTCCTTCCGAGCAAGGACAGCCTGTTGTGTTCCAGGCAGGAGGAGGGAGAGAAGGACTAGAGTTGGCGGGGCGATACGCTTCGGGTGTCTACGCCAATCCGTATGATATCGCGTCTGCTCGTGAACACAGACAAGCCATTCGTCAAAGTGCTGTCCGTTTCGGTCGAAACCCCGATGATATCAAGATGTTTGCAGGTTTTATGTTTTCTCTGGCATCAACGGAAGAAGAAGCCCTGGATCGTCGAAAACAGCTTATGAACTTCAACCCAGAGGAAATATCCAATAGAGTAAGTTACCTTGGTTCCATGATTGGTGTCCCCTTATCGGTAAACTCGGTAGATATTGATCAGCCATTACCAGTTGACTTATTAAAAAATGCATATGCCAATCCCATGGACCCACGTTCTCCAATAGCTTTGAAGTTGTTGTTACAAGGGCTATCCGTTCGGGATGTTCTCGCCCACGGGGTTATCAATTACCATCCCGTCGTTGCAGGCACACCCACACAGGTTGCGGACTTTTTGGAAGAATGGTTTTTGGCTGAAGCATGTGACGGATTCTCGGTCGTGCCTGATGTGTCTTATGACGGTGTTGCGGATTTTGTGAATCAGGTTGTGCCCATCTTGCAGGAGCGCGGATTGTTCCACAAAGAATATGAAGGAAAAACATTACGAGAGAATATGGGCATTCCAAACGAGTATGGAATGCGGGAATATCAAATAAACCAATAGAGGAGAGGATTTTAATGAATCAGACGCTTGAGTTGCTTCATAACCATACATCGTTTCGTTCTTACACATCTCAACCCCTGACTGAGGAACAAATCGATGCGATCTTTCAAGCAGCGAATCAAACCTCATCGTTCAGTCTCCTGCAGGCCGTGTCCATTATTCGTATCACCGATCCGATTCTTCGAAAGAAGGTCAGACACCTTTCTGTCAATCAACCTTATATTGAAGAAGCGGCTGAGTTTTGGATTTTCTGTGCAGATTTCAACCGGAATCATCAAATTGCCCCGGAAGTGGATATCGAATATATTGAATTTCTGTTAATCGGTTCATTCGACGCCGGACTGGTGGCACAAAATGCGTTGACCGCGGCCGAATCCATGGGGCTCGGCGGGGTATATATTGGTGGGGTCAGAGCAAATATTAACGAACTATCTGACGTATTCGGTTTACCGAAGTATGTAATTCCTTTAGTGGGGCTATGCATCGGTCATCCAGCTGAAGATAAACCTGAGCTGAAACCTCGGCTGCCTCAATCCATGGTTTTACTTGAAAATCATTATTCATCTCTTGATCAAGAGAAATTAGCTATCTATGATGAAACGATGTTGAAGTATTATGAAAATCGTCCCACAAGAGCACCTTTCACCGTGAAAAAAGTAAAGGGATGGAGTGACCACATCCAGGATCATCTCCAGAGAAGTATTCAGCCTCAGATGATGGATTATCTGAATAAGCAAGGCTTTGCCAAAAAATAAGTTTCCGACGGAGCCAAATTTTTGAATCTTAGAGCTGCCCTCAATAGACGGTAGCTCTAAGGTAAATTGACACCTGTAGTTTCACTGTGATAAATTTAGTGTGCTAAGTATCATTCGATGACAGGAAGGGATAATTCATGACAGATGCAGTAGATTGTGATATTCGACAGTCGTTAGATCGGATTTCCTCCCAAATGCGTCGGAATTATAGTGAGTCTTTAAGGGAACTTAATCTCTATGTGGGTCAAGATAATTTGTTGTATCGTTTATGGTTGGGTGATGGGGTCACCCAGATGCAACTGTGTGAACACTTGAAATGTGAACCGCCAACAGTAACGAACATGGTTAAATCACTGGAGCAGAACGGATTTATATATCGTAAACGTGATGTACAAGATGCAAGGATCATGCGTATTTATCTAACGGACAAAGGCAAAGCAATAGAAAAACCGGTTGATATTAAATGGAGGGAGCAGCAGGAGAAATTACTTCAATCCATTTCTACGGAAGATCGGCTGGTCTTAAGACATTTAATGCAACAAATGGAGAGGAATATAGTATGACTCTCTATTTCTTCGACATATATTTAGCTTGCTAAGTATATGTGATCAATTTTGCCAAGTATAATCAAGCTTGGCTCCACAATAAAAACAGAGGAGCGTATGAACATGCTGATCCCATATCTGGACAGAATTAATGAATTAAGTAGAAAGCAAAGTAATAGTGGTCTGACCGACCAAGAGAAATCAGAACAGATGGAACTTCCGGCAAAATTACTTGAAGATGATCCGCGGACAAGTTCTAACAACAATGCTTGCGGTATCCGTGGTTGATCCTGAAGGGAATGATGTCACCCCGTCCAAATTAGTTGATGAAAAGAAAATCCATTCGGATCAAAATCGCTAAATTAGCAGATTCTTTGTTTTTAAGGAACCAAGTTCTTGTCCCGAAATGAGGACAGAAACTTGGTTCCTTTGCTGATCTGATGATTAAAATTGTTGAAAAACAATATATTGCGAATGGCCACTGGGAAACAAACATCAGAGGGAACTTGCTCACACCATTATAGGTGGACCTAATCTGGAATGTATTTATCTACATCCTTGGTTAACTTTATCGAACTTTCTGCAGTGCGGAAGAAGGACTGAAAATTTCGGCAGTACAAAATCATTACAGCCTGTTGTACCGCTCATCCGAGGAAGCAGGAATTGTCGATTACTGCACAGAGAATAATATCTCGAGGTAACTTTGAATGGAACTATGTTCTTGTCCCGCGACATCGCCATACTCGTCCAGGTTTTCTTATCATTAATGTTTTCCAAAACCATCCTCACACGTAATATCCAATTTAAGAATATCGTACAGATTTTGTTTAGAGTCCTCTAATTTTTTCTGAGCAACTTCGATTTCCGAAAATACATTAGACAGATATCGTAAAAATCATTCTTTTGGTATAAAGATGTCATTTCTACAAACGGAAAGAGCTTATTCGAATAATTTATTGTAAAGAAGATTCGAAGTTCAATTAAGGTTTTCTGAAAGAAACTGTATATACTTCACCCATCAAAGTAGTGAGCCTTAACAAAACATGATAAGAAACCTTAATTCGGTAATTAACTGAACTAAGGTTTCTCATTTTTTATTTGGAGACGATTGGTTATCTATTGACTACCAAAATTCCGGATTTCCGTCTTTTATGATAATAAATATAGGAACCAAAGATAATAATATAACCAATAAGAAAACTGAATCCAGCAGAAATACCATCTTCAGCGACATTTGAATACATAGCTCCTGTCAAATCGAAAACCAAACCCGCGTACGCCCATTCCTTGATACGTGGAAAACCAGGAATTAAAATCGCTATTATTCCTAATATTTTGGCAATCCCAAGAAACGGAAGTAGATAATCGGGGTAACCCAAATGCTTGAAAAGTTCAACCGCGTCAGTTGCTTTTACTGTATCCGTTACAGCGCCCACACCCATAAATATCACCACAAGTGTAGTAAATATCCAATATGGAATTGTAATTTTTTTCATTGATGTCATCCTCCATAGTTATAAATTTTCAAGTATAAAAGTGAAAAAAGTTTCTGGATCGCCTTCCTTATTTAGGTGAACATTACTCTTACAAGCAGGATGACTTCTTTCTTTTTCTGTTCACATCCTTTCTTAGCAATTCCTGCGATAAAACTCTCAACAAGGCCAACATCACATAAGACACGTAAGTGCTTCAAGGCTTGCGGTTGATTGAGCCGAGACGATCGGCTACTTCCCCTACTGAAAGGGCGAATTGACGCAGCAGGTTTACAATAACGAGTCGGTTTGGCTCAGCTAGAGCACTCCAAGTCGAATTCATGAATCGAATATACTCCAAATGGAATATACTCGTCAAGGAATATTTGATTATTATTTTGTTTCCTAAATTGCCCAATCTAAAGTAGTTGAGTTGATTTTTTGACCTATAATGAAGCGATAGTAATACAACGTAAGAGTGTGAGATAATCGTGCTTTTTAAATATATATATTCCTTGACAGGTATATTCCTTATTGTGTATATTGAACTCGTGAAATGCAGGTTATCCTGATTCGAGGTGATGAATAAATACGTGTATATCAGAGGTGAGTAAAATGTCATGAATAAGTCCGGAATGGACATAACAACACTGAGTGCTTTAGCTGAACCGACTCGTATGAATATCGTTTCATTGTTGCGTGAGGGTCCTATGGCCGTGGGGGATATCTCCGATCGGCTAGAGCTTCGTCAACCACAAGTGTCGAAGCATTTAAAAGTGCTTAGCGATAGTGGAATTGTGGAAGTACGAATCGATGCAAATCGTCGGATCTACAAGCTCCGTTCTGAGCCATTCAAAGCGATGAATGCATGGTTGCAGTCTTTCCGCGACATGATGGAAGATCGATTAGACAACTTGGATAATTACTTGCATGAACTACAAAATGAGAAAAAAACATAACGTTCATTTAGTTAGGAGGTTCAACACATGACAAATAATACAATGGTTTCGAACGTAGAAAACAATCGGATACTTGTCCTGGAGAGAATTTTCGATGCACCACGAGAACTCGTATTCAAGGTTTTTAAGGAACCAGAGCACCTCAAACGATGGTGGGGACCAAAGGGATGGGTGATTCCGGTTTGTACAATTGATTTCCGTCCGGGAGGCGTGTGGCACTACTGCATGAAGTGCATCGATGAAAACCAGGTTCAATTTTATGGCATGGAATCTTGGGGCAAAGGTGTATATAAGGATATCGTCGAGCTGGAAATGATCATCTACACAGACTATTTTTCAGATGCTGAAGGAAATATCAATGAGTCTATGCCAGCGCCACTTATCAATATGGAGTTTATTGATCTAGGCGGAAAGACCAGATTGGTAAACCGTTCTGAGTATGCTTCGGCAGAGGCCCTTAAAACCGTGATGGACATGGGCATGCTGCAAGGTGTCACCGAAACTTGGAATCGCTTGGATGAATTGTTGAAATCACTTAAGTAAAAAATAAAAATGATATGAGGAGTGTTTTATTTATGATTAACAAAATTGGCCAAGTAATGCTGTACGTAAATAACCAAGATGCTAGCAAAGACTTTTGGACGGAGAAAATGGGTTTCGAAATTATCGCGGATGAAACCAATGGTCCGATGAGATGGGTTGAGGTTGCTCCTAAGGGTGCAGCAACCAGCATTGTACTTCATAGCAAAGAGTTCGTTGCCAAAATGAACCCTGAGATGTATCTCGGAACCCCGTCTATCATGTATTTCTCCGACAATCTCGATGCGTTGTACAAAGATCTTCAGAACAAAAACGTAAAGGTAGGAGATATTGTAGAGGCACCTTTTGGCCGAGTCTTCAATTTCGAAGATGCTGAAGAAAATTACTTCGCTGTATGTGAGAAGAAATAAGAAATTCTAATTAAAAAATATGGCAGCAGCTGATCAAGCGATCGGCTGCCCTTTGCAAGGATGGATGATGTCGAGGGACAAGACCATATTCCCATTGAAAGTCGCTATTATAGCGGCTTTTTTATTTTATCGGTACAAGTTCGTGTCCCGAGCCAAGGACAAGAACTTGTACCGATTGCCGGAATGGACAAGAACATAGTCCAATTACCGATTATATGAATATTTAAGTAGTTGGTAGGTCTCTTTTGAATGAGTGAAACTCCGAAGTCTGGTTTATGGTCAAAATACCAGCTTCATTGCTCGGAAGTATATCATCTGGAAATCTACATCGATAACCAGATGCGATGAGTGAATCTAAGCTTTGAATCGATATTGCAGCGGTGTAAGCAGGTATGTTTTTTTGAAACTGCTGATAAAATGCGATACATTCTGGAAACCGATCTGGTGGGCGATGCTTTCCACAGAAGATGAAGTGCTTTCAAGTAGATGCGCAGCAACATTGATTCGTTTGGCGATCAAATACTCGCTTAGCGTGCTGCCCGTTTCCTTTCTGAATCGCCGCGATACATAGGATCGAGTCAAATGAAGCTCTTCTGCCAACTTGTCCAGAATATCGTTTTCCATGTAATTGTGCTCGATCCAGCTCATGATTTTTTCAGAATATTCTTCTCTGCGCCAATGCGCAGAAGAGGAAGAGTTCTTTTCCGGAAGGATGTCCTCCATTACGCTGAGTAGGCGCAGCATAAATATGGCGATTTCCTCTTGAGTCGCTCCGCGGTCAGTATGTGCGAAGCGCTCGTAGTCCTCCATGCATTGCCGCACCGCCTCAAATCGCTCTCCAAGATCGAATGCTCGTTCCATGCTGCGGGAGTAGCACAACCGATTGAACAGCTCTTGTCGTTTGGGAAAGGCGAACAAGTAAGGTTCAAGACGCAGGTGGTTAACGTGTACCACGGTTCGATCGTAGGGATGTTCATCCGTCGCCTTGGCAAATACCTTATGGATTTCAAAAGGCTGAAAAATAAACAGCATACCTTTGCGGATCGGATAGGTTTGATTGTTCAGTACCACAGTACCATTGCCGCCATACACCAGCAGCAATTCGCAGCATTGATGCCAATGGTAGAAGCTAATGGCTGGCTGATTCGTTTGATGACGGTTGTTCCATATCAGAGTGGAACCATGAAAGGAAATCGGGTCAAAGCCTGCTGACATCGGACAAGTCCTCCGTTCGTCAATAGTCGTTTTCTGAACATATGTTATAAGTTTAGCATCCCGAACATCACTGAAACAAGGACAATAAAACGGTATTTTTGATGGATGCAAGAAAACTTCAATATCGCGGGCCATGATACACTGAAAACGCTTCAACTCAAACGAGATGCTGATAGGAACATGGCTTATTATAACGAGCTCCGTTACGGCTTATGTCCCTGTTAAGCATGAATACGGTTTTGTTTCAATGAAGCTGGTCATGAACAGGAAATATTATTCCAAGAAAAAGGCAGGAGAACAACAATGCAGGTCATAGAACAAGAGAAACCCTGGGTCGACCAGGTCATTCAAAAGCTGACGGACAAGATGGATTGGGTAAGCGACAAATCACGTGACAAAATTCCTTATACCACGCAGGATGGGGTGCATGATGACCGGTCAGGGCATAACCCCAGTGGCAATGACGCGGACGGCATCAATTGGTGGACCAACGGCTTCTGGGGCGGAATGCTCTGGCAGATGTACCATGTTACGGGTGAGGAGAAGTACAAGCAATACGCAAATTTGGTGGAGGATAAGCTGGATGCCTGCTTTGAGCAATTTTACGGGCTGCATCATGATGTCGGCTTCATGTGGCTGCCGACGAGTGTTGCCAATTACCAACTGACGCAAAATCCGCAATCCCGCAAACGGGCGTTGCACGCGGCGAACTTGCTGGCAGGACGCTACAATCCGGTCGGGGAATTTATCCGTGCCTGGAACGATCTGCCTGAAGGCGATACCCGCGGTTGGGCCATCATTGATTGCATGTTCAACATTCCTCTGCTGTACTGGGCTTCGGCAGAGACTGGCGATCCTCGTTTCAGACAAATTGCGGAGCGTCATGCCGATACGGTGATGAACACATTTGTCAGACCCGACGGATCGGTCAACCATATCGTTGAATTCGATCCATTCGTCGGCGGTGTAGTCAAAACGTATGGCGGGCAGGGATATGAGGATGGTTCCTCATGGACACGCGGCCAGACATGGGGATTGTACGGTTTCATGATGAGCTACCGCCATACGGGTAAAGAGGAATACCTGCATACCGCCAAGCGGATTGCACATTATTTCATCGCCAACATTCCGGAGAGCGGCATCATTCACGTTGATTTCAGGCAGCCCAAAGAGCCCGCCTACGAAGATTCTACGGCGGCGGCCATTGCAGCCTGCGGTCTCATTGAGATTGCGAAATCTGTGGGCGAACATGAGAAGGACCTGTACCTGAATGCGGCTCTGAAACTGTTGCGCACGCTGGACGAACAGCGGACGGATTGGAGCAGGGATTGTGATTGCATTGTGCAGAACGGATCAGCGGCATATCACAACGCCACGCATCACCAATCCATCATCTATGGCGATTATTACTTTATGGAAGCCGTGCTCAAGCTAAAGGGCGATGAGCTTTATTTCTGGTGAGTGGAGGGCACGCGATGCAGGATGTATTTGATGTCAGGGCATTTGGCGCTTCAGGAGACGGATTAACTGTGGACAAGCTACCCATCCAGCGTGCCATCGACCAGTGTTTCACTGCCGGAGGGGGGGGGGGGGGGCGTATTCTCGGCAGGAACATATGTAACCGGAACGATCATTCTCAAGTCCAATGTGTATTTGCAGATCCATCCTTCAGCTACGTTGCTGGCAAGTCCGAACATTGGCGATTATTCGGACCGGACCCATTACAATCGTTACACGAACGAGACGGAAATGGACAAATGCCTGGTCTATGCCGAGGACGCAACTCATATCGGCATTGTGGGACAAGGTGAAATCAACGGCAATGCGGAGGCTTTCCCGAACGAGGGGAGTATGGAGCGGCCAATGATGATTCGTTTTTTACGGTGCAGCCATATCCATCTGCGACGACTGCGGCTGCACAATGCGCCGGCATGGACAACGGCTTTTCTGGACAGCGAGCATATCTGGTGCGATGGTCTGGATATCGTCAATGAGAAAAAACACAACGGGGATGGCCTCGATTATGACGGATGCTCCAACGTATTTGTATCCAATTGCCGCATCAAAGGAACCGACGACAATTTGTGCCTTCAGGCGAGCAGCAAAGCATTTCCCATGAAAAACGTGCATATATCCAACTGTCATTTTACCTCTATCTGTGCCGGGATTCGTATCGGCTTAAAATCGGTTGGTGATATTTCAAATGTGGTTATCCAGAATTGCACGTTCGAGAATGTATGGCGGGAAGGCCTAAAAATCGAATGCACCGAGGGTGGAACGATTACCGATATCTGTGCCAGGGGATTGGTTATGCAAAATGTGACACGGCCGATTTTCATTCTGTTGAACAATCGTTTGCAGGACATTGGTTCCTCCATTGGTCTGGAAAGCATGCCGCCAATCGGAGCCTTGAAGCGAATCACGCTGAGCGACATCACGGCTATCGATCAGGATGAAATGCGGCAGGTTCATCTTCGGTTTGAAGACGATCTGATGGGCAGCCCTTCCTTCAACGGGATTCGAGTGGATGCCTGCGAGCAATTTCCGATTCGTGATCTCGTTCTTCGGAACATTACGTATCACACCATCGGTGGAGTCCTCAAAGAGGACCTTCCGCAGCATTATCCTAGCGTATGGGATATGCGATACGATCACCCCGATGAAGTGTCGGAGAACTATTATCCGACCTGGAGCAGGGCTACCTTTATGGACATTCGGAACGTACAGCGTCTTACGCTGGATCATGTAAAATTCCATGCGTATGAGGAAGATACTCGCGAGTCTTATGTGGTTGAGCATTGCCGAATTCTGAAGCAGGATATCGTGGAGTATTAGCCTCCATCCCCATCGCATTTGAGCACTGTATCGCTATGGACCAAGTAACCAAACGTGGCCTGCTTCCGGCTGCGCGCAGCTCGATCCCTTTCGAGGCGACCAACGTCACAAAAGACATCTGCATGATGGCTTTTCGTTGTTGTCGCTTGAAGGGGATTTTTGGCTAACAAGGAAAGGGAACTTGACTGTGGACGTGGAATCCTTTTTCATAAAGGCCGAGAATCCGTATTTCAGGCATTGAGCGGTCTGACCCCGGTGAATAACCAGATGCAGATCATCAAAGAGTTCAGGCTACGGCTGAATCGTTGCCTTTTCCCACAGTTAGGAATGAATAGAACATTTTGAGGAATAGACAGCACCTTCAAACCACGCAAGTGGTGGGTATGAAGGTGCTTTTTAATGTTGATGGACATGGGCTGCAAGGTTTTCGTCAAAATAGAGTGACTTGACTATGCCTATTAGAATGACTAATATAATTATAAATGATAGATTAAACTATCATTTATTTGTTTTGAATATTAAAATCAAGCTGTAATTTTTGATTCCATTTGTCATTGGAAGGGAGGAACAATATGTTGATTCAGAGTATATGGGGTACAACTACATTTTCAAAAGCAGTTCTTACTAAAATCGTCGGTAAAACGATAAGCATGACAGAAGGAATCGGTTCAGTATCAACAGGAATGATCGAAACACTGGCACAAAAGTTAACAGGCAGCAGCATATATAGTGGGATTGAAATCCATGAAGAGGACTCCATCGTGAACGTTCATCTCAATATATTGGTGAAGCATGGGATTCGAATCCATGAGGTATGTAGACATTTACAGGAAAATGTAAAAGAAACGCTGGAGAAGCTTACCGGCATTGGCATTGGCGCTGTTCATATCAAGGTTGAGGGAATATCGTTTTCTTGAGTGTGCAGGCACTCGCACATATCGCAGAGCAAGTTACAGATAAAGATAAAATTACAGGATAGGGGATTGGTCCATATGACAAACGTTTCCATAGCTCAAGCCAGTCCGTATTCACTGGCCGGAGCCAAGCTCAATCTGATGGCCGTTGGAGATATCGCCCATAGTATTGCAGGTTCCAATAGGCAAGGCATTGTGGAGGATACGTTCAGCAAGCTATGGCAGTCCACGAACAACCGCTTTAGCCATGAATATACTTATGAAGCCAAAATGGGCGATAAGACACTTGGAATCATTACATGCTTGCCCATTACCAGGCTGGAGCAGTTGGTTTCCTCCACAGCAAAGCAGTTGTTATCTTACCGAAAGCTCGGTTTACTTGTTTATAATCTTTTGCACCCCATAGCACTGTACTCCACAATTACGTTGAAAGAAGGCTTTAAGGGAGAATATCATATCGCTTCTCTTGCAGCTATCCCTGAGAGCAGGGGCATGGGAATCGGCTCACAGCTCATTCACCATGCAGAGCGACAGGCGATCCAACAAGGCTATAACGTGGTCTCCCTCACAGTCAAAAAAGAAAATCACCGTGCAGCCAAGCTATACAGCCGACTTGGCTACGAGATTACTTCGGAAGAAAACAAACCGGCATTTTCATTGTACAGAATGGTCAAGAACATATAGTTCCTACAAATCAGGCGTTTCGTTTAATGCATCATGAAGAAGAAAAAAAGCCTATCCGAAGTCGTGGTGCGGTTTCCGGATAGGCTTTTTTGGGAATGTTTCGGCTACGTTATTTCGTCGTTAGAAGACGGTTATGGCAGGTTTATTGGAACCTCAATTCATTCAGATGAAGGGTGCTGTTTGCATTTTCCCCCTTAAACACAACGACAATCATGTAATTTCCAGTGACGCTGCCACCCGTTGAACCTGTATTCGAAAGAATATTACCTGACAAATTCGTAGTTTGAAATGTGCCAAGGCCGCCCGTACCGCTGACCGGGATCTTGGCCAGCAGCGTTCCGCGATCTCCATTTGTAGCACCGCCAGCTGAATACGCCTCAGGTTGCCCGAACAGGGAACCTGAACTGCTCGCTGTTCGAATTTCAATCGTTCCCGATCCAGTGCTGGCATAACGCAGGTTTGCTTTTGTAACTGCACTTAAAGACGTGAACGGCAAACCGGCAATCGCATTGGTGCCTTTCATTTGAACATTGCTGCCATCGCGTACAGTATCGCTCACGAGTCCAGTCGCATACTCTCCATAAAGCGGGTACGCCGTTCACCATTCTTGTTACACCGCTATACTGCCAATGAACCGTATGATTCAGCGCTGCGACGTTGCTAGTATAATCTAATGCTCTTGCTGCCGGAGAAGCCGTGAGCGCACTGAAGCCGGGAACATCGAAGCTGTTTCGGTCAATGGCATACAGCGGATGATTGATCATCTCCGTTAAATAAGCATATTCACTTGTCGCAGCAGAAGACGAGAATTTATAGTAGTTGTAGGCTAAGGAGAACGTGCTTTCCGTAACTCTCCCCCGATCAAAGGTTGTAATCCCCTGATTGCCGTGATGGTTCCACGGATACGCGCTTGTATACGCAGCCACGTCATAACCCAGATTGTACCTTGCACTAAAATCAACGGCCTTCAACAAGGTTCGGTTATTGAATTCGTAGAGACTGTTATCTCCCTGGTTCCAGGCCATATGAGCCACGGTAATGAACGAGGAAAGGTTGACCATTGCATGTTGCTGGTCTCGGTCGCTCTCCTTGCTCTGACCCGTGGATGAATTATAATTGTACAGCAAACTGTATCCGTTGGCGCCCAGGCTTTTGTCCGGTTTTTTTTGCCATGCTGCGGCATTCTGATTGGTAAAATAGGCTGTGCTGTTCGCAGTGAAGTCACTTTTGACGACCTCAAGCAAATCTGCATCTTCCGCGAAAATGGCGTAAGCCATCGACCCCAGACGCAATATGGCTGCATGTCCATGTGTAATGTTGTCCATGTCGTATGAGGCCAGCACGGCGTCATTCGCTAGCAATTGATACATGCTTACTGCTGTTCCCGATTCGTTCTTGTGAAACATTGCGATTAATGCATTCGTATCAGCTGAAGACCAGCCGGCGTAATCATAACGCAGCAGTTCAGCCGCTGCCGTAAACTTGAGCGCTACGACGCCAACATCCAGATTCGTATCATACACGGAATTTGAATCGCCATTTGTGCCTACACCTTTAAATATAGAGGCATATTTGAGCATGATTGTTCGTGCACCTTCTGCGTAGGTGTTATTTCCGGTGACAGTATACATCAGTGCAAGGTTATACACTTTGTTCGCAGCGAGCCGCATTTCATTATAACTGCCGGAGTTGCTGCGCTTCAGATTGGTAAGCGTATAATCGTTGGCTGAAATGGTTCCGTAAGAGGTCACAGTATCTTTAAGATAGGTGTACGTTGAATACCATGGTTCCGATTGTGCAGCCACCTGACTCCTCATGTTCTGAATGTCCGTAGCCGTCTGCAAAATGCCGGGATGGGTGAAAGTAGCATTGTCAGCGGAAGCCACGTTGGTTTTGCTGCCAGGTAAACCAAGCATTCCTGCGATCAGAACGAACGCAATGATACACGATGTCCATTTTTTTGGATTCATTTCATTTCCTCCTTCGGAATCGTTATGAGTATGTAGTTCAAGAGCTCCAAGTGCAGTTTACTCTAAACACCTCCTTTCAAGTATGTAGGGGATCGCAATCTAAGAGTAATCGATAATTCAAAGTACTTTCTGTAGCAAATCCCAAAAAACAGGAATAAATACGTAGTTTGTAAGTTCTGGCGAATGAGGCGGGCGAAACAAGCAGTGATCCGATAAAGGTCATCGTTAAATAGAAGGAAGACGTGTATGGTTTGGAATGATGTATGATGCTATCCCTTCTGTCCAAAAGAGCCTTTTCGCGCAAGTGTGCGAGAGGGCTCTGCATTATATATGATTTTCCAGAAGAAAGGCCAATTTGTTCACAATCAATTCCATTTGAGTGATGGACAATATAACGAGTGTCAGTGTAGGCTTTCCAAGAAAATACTTCGGGACGGAAGGGGATACCATGCTGAAGCGACCTCATATCCGACAGAGCATTTTTGTGAAATTTTCGCTTGCATTCCTTGTGGTGGGTCTTATTCTACTGACGGTGCTCAGCTTCATGACGTTGAGCCAGTCTTCACGTCAGTTTGAACGCCAAACCAACAACCATTTTCGGCAAGTCGTCTACCAAATCAGCAGCAATGTCAACGAACAGTTCAAGAGTCTGAACGAGGCTTCAATGCTGATGTACTTTCGTACAGACAGTGCGCTTTCTTCACTGGAATTCACGCATTTGGATTCATTATTGCTCTTGGGACGCCCGGTATTACGCGGCTGAGTTCTTCACGGAACTGGTGACCATTTGGCCGAAAGCAATAGAAGAAGAGCAGGATCTGACTGGATCTTTTGAGAAAGCCGCCGCGTTATACACGGAGAAATGAAAGACGTTCAGCGCTCTGCATCAGATGTTTCCTTTCCCGAAAGGCGGAAGCCATTCAGCCGATCAAGCAACCAAGGCGATATGACTGGTCCAAGATATCAAGGCTCTTGGGATCGAAGTCGTTGCAAAATAGCGTATTCAATTTGGTATTTACAATGTCGAGATTTTGTCTTAGGATAAACCATAATTCAATATCATGCCGAGGGAGGCAACCCCACTTTTTACTGTTTTTTGGATTCCAAAACAGTGAAAGGTGGGGTTTTTTTTGTTGCAAAAAAAGGGGGGAGTACAATGTTACATTTATTTAAAAATTCATTTTGCGTATTTTTGGGGGCGTGCTGCTTTGGCATTCCATCGACGGTCGTCAAGCTCGCTTACCAGAAAGGCTTTGCATTCCAGGAAGTGATGATCAGCCAATTCGGAATCGGCTGGCTTGTTCTTCTGATACTGATGCTGTTATTTGGACGGCGAAAAGTTACTGGAAAGCAATTTCTAAAACTAGCTGGCGTCGGATTATGCACTTGTCTTACAGGGGTCATGTATTTTCTAGCCTTGCAGAGCATTCCTGCATCGATTGCCGTTGTTCTTCTATTTCAATTCACCTGGATCGGCGTCATAATCGAAGCCGTCGTGAATAAGCAGTGGCCGGAAAAATCCACAATTATCTCTGTTATTATCCTGTTTGTTGGGACGATGATGGCAGGTGGAATCTTGGGTGCAGGCGAGATCCAACTGAATTTGAAGGGGACTTTACTGGGGCTGGCTGCGGCGCTGATGATGGCCCTGTTCGTCTTCTTCAGCGGCCGGGTCGAAACGCAGATGTCACCGATTACCCGGAGCTTTTATTCCTCTACGGGCGGCCTGATTCTGCTGACGATCCTGTTCACACCGAAAGTGTACGTGGAGGTGTCGCTGTTTGATAACGGATTATGGCTGTATGGCTTCATCTTGGCTGTATTTGGCGTTGTCCTTCCGGTTCTTCTGTTTGCACTCGGCGCACCTAAAATCAGCACGGGACTGGCAACGATTCTGGGAGCCGGAGAGCTGCCCGTCGCGGTCATCACTTCCGTGCTGTTGCTGAGTGAGCAGGTGACCGTGCTTCAATGGATCGGGGTCATTGTTATCCTGCTTGGCATCGCGTATCCGCAAATAGCGAGAAAGAAGCGGGCGGGGGTGCCGGTAGTTCAGCGCTAATTGGAACTATGGTGTCGAGCAGGCATAACGGGAACTGGCGGAAACCGACTGGCGCAAACAGAGTTCGGAAGTCTCCGTCTTGCGGTAAACGCCTGGCGTTTCTCCGGTCATTCTTCGGAATGTTTTGGAAAGGTGGTGTAGGTCGGAGAACCCGCAGTAGGCGGCGATTTCGTGCATCGGCATGGATTTGAAGTCTCGTTGGATCGAGGAGAAGAATGGTGGTACCGTACCCAGTTCGATTATGAGCAGGAGGACATCATTAAAAAAGAGATTTTTCATGCAGCGATCTTTTCCCGAAAACCAAATTGGGAAGAGATCGCCAAATTTGTGGAAAAGCTCTTCGTAACAAAACAAAATATAATCTGTAATTTTAATTTTCATTTGCTCCATATTATGAGATTTCCTCAAATACAACTTCTCGGTCTTAAGATGGGAAAGAACGATTCTAGTATTGTCGGAGCAGTGTCGGGGATGAGAACATGGTGCTAATGAGACTTAGCATCAATTGTGGATCCACAGTCAATATAACTTTAGGCAAGAACCAAAAGAAACGGATTACCTTTGAGCTCCCTTGCGGGATTGGCCCAAAACAAACCTGTTTTCCAAATTTACCGAATCTGCATCTGAAAGAAAACTCTTGACCCGAATTACAGTATGCATTTAATATCGTAGTACAAAGATCTTTTAGATCTTTATATTTTTTTTGAAATTATTTAACAACATTAATTAATTATTTTTAAAAAAGGAGAGTGATAGGATGAAGTCGTTTTTGCCTAACGACATCAAGGATGAGAATAGAAAGATTATCTTTGATATTGTGATGCAGAATCCGGAATTGGCGAAGGTCGAAATCGCGGAGAAGACGGCGATGAGCTTCGTAACCGTAAGTAAGATCGTCAATTTCTTTGAAGAGATCGGACTGTTGACTGCAACTGGAGAAAGCCGGGAAGGATCTGGCGGCTTGGGAAGAAAAAGAACGGTATACCGATTTAATGAGAACGGCTATGTAACTGTTGGAATTCAAATCATAGGCAACAGAATTACTGCTCTACTTATCAATCTATACAGCAAAATTATCAATTCTTACTCCATTGAGACGGATATTCCGTTTTATAACGAACAGTTTATATCAATTTTTGATGACATCATTTTGCGTATGAAGAATGTTGCCAAGAAAACGAACAGCGTTGTCTTAGGCATCGGGATCGGGATCGATGGGGCGATAAACACAAGGAAGAAAACGATCAGAATGAGGATTCAGGACAATAAGGAGCAGGATTACAATTATGAGCCGATCATCGAGAATCTGATCAATCGGGTTGAATTGCCAATTTTCCTTGAGAACGATGTAAACGCTTCTACAGTAGCTGAATTCCGCAATCTAGAGAACTCCGGGAAAGCGCTGGCTGATCTGGTCCATATCGCAGTAGGGGACGGGATCGGCGGCGGCCTGATTATCAATAAGGAGCTGCATAGAGGATTTAATGCAAGCGCGGGTGAGCTGGAGTATATGTGCTTTGACCCGGAGTACAAAAGATCACCGTCCTCCGTTGGCTGGCTGGAGAGCAAACTGGGGATTCAGCATTTGTTGAGCAGCTATGATCTTGGCTCTGAATCAGACATTGAAGCGTGCGCAGATTATGTAGGCAAGCATCTGGCCCTGGCGATGGTTAATATCATCAGCGTGCTCGACATCGAGCAGATTATTATTAGCGGCAAGACGGTAGCACTGTTCCCTGAACGGATTCTTGAGAGAACAAGATATTATGTCGGGCAGTATGTGGAATGGACTCCAACGATAACTTACAGTGATTCGCATCATTCGACGGCTGTTGGAGCTGCCGTACTCTCGCTTCAGGATGAGATGATAAAAGTAATTTCCGGATAGGATGTGAACGTGATGATTAAGATTTTTGCAAACGAAGAGGAAGTCGCAGATGCCATTGCCAGAGAGATGAAAGAGCATCTATCGCATGAGCATCCAGTGTTCTGCTTGGCTTCAGGCAGCACACCGCAGAAGAGCTACTTGAAATTTGCCGGAGACGCCGAGATTCATGCTAGGATTCAGCAGCTTAAAATTGTCAGCCTGGACGAGTGGACCGGAATAAGCAGAGAGTCTGAGGGTAGCTGCTATCAAATGCTGAATCAGGATTTATTCTCGCTTGTCCATTTGGACTCCCGGCAGATCGAATTCTTTGATGGGACAGCGCCGGATTTGGAGCAAGAATGTCTGAGAATCGACCGCTTTATCGATCGACATCCCATAACTTTCAGTTTAATGGGGGTTGGAATGAATGGTCATATCGGATTAAATGAGCCAGGCTATCCGATGCTGGATCATACCAGTGTCGTAGATTTGTCGGAGACGACCAAGACCGTGGCCCAGAAATATTTCCGTCAGCCTACGGCATTGGACAGAGGAATCACCTTGGGTCTAAGTCAGGTGGCGGGCAGCAAGAGAGTGATTGTAGCGGTGACCGGTGAACACAAAGCCGGGATCGTTAAAGATATATTTACAAATCCAGAAGCGAAGCTGCCTGCTCAGGAGCTGCTCGGTTATGAACATATTGATTTCTTCCTGGATTCGGAGGCAGCGAAACATATTAAGCAGCGATAAAAACTGAGGAGTACAAATTATGAGTAACAGCGTCATTGGAGTGGATATTGGAGGAACGAATATACGAGTCGGGTTAGTGAATGAGCGTTTGGAATTGGTTCGAAAAGAGACGGCATTAACTAGCGAGTTCCTAAGTGCTGATGAAGTTTTCAACTATGTCAAGCAAGTGATCGAGAAAGTGGATCATCACAAGACGGCTGACAAGATAGGGATTGCCATGCCTGTTCCTTGGAAAGAACGGACCGAGATTATATATGATGCGACCAACATTCCCTGCCTGGAAGGGGTTCATACCGAATTTATAAAGCGCTTTTTTCCCGGTTATGAAGTTCATTTCGAGAATGATGTAAATGTCGTGACTTTGCTTGAATCAGAGCATGGCGCGTCCCAGGCGTATGATCAATCGATCTATATTACGGTCAGTACGGGGATTGGCAGCGGAATCGTTCTGAACAACGAGGTGTTCCACGGTGCGCATGGTTATGCCGGAGAGATTGGCAGCATGGTTATATCGGATAACGGCAAGAGCCATTCGCCATTACATCCCGGCACGCTCGAAGCTCTGTGCAGCGGTAGAGCCCTGGAGAAAGAGAGCAAAAATCTGTACGGCAGCGAGGCTACGGCGCATTTATTGTTCGAGAAATACAGGCAGCATGACGAGAAGGCGGCAGGTGTCGTGAATGCCTGGGTCGAGTACTTCTCCAACGCGATTGCTTCATTAATGCAGACGATCGATCCGCATATATTTGTCATTGGAGGAGCGGTCATTCACAACAACCAATGGTTGATAGATAAAATTATTGAAAGCGCTAAAACCAAAGTATTTGAGCATTTAAGCGACAAAGTCAAGGTAGTCTTGCCTAAATTCGGCCCTGATGCAGGCGTGATTGGGGCGGGGTACATGGCGTTAAAAAACAATAAAGGAGCATGAACAACATGAAGAAAATGAAAGTTGCGTTAATTGGAGCTGGTAGCGTGTCCTTTGCTTTGGGGGCACTTCAGGATATGGTGTTGTCCGAGCGTTTGAAGACTCAGGTAGAACTGGAGATCGCTCTGATGGACATTGAACAAGAGAATGTAGCGAGAACCTATAAATATGCAACAGATATGTTTACCGCCTTCTCACATCCAGCGAACATTTGGCAGACGACCAACTTGGAAGCAGCTCTGCAGGCGGCTGATTTCGTCATCGTGGCGATCGAGGTGAATCGCTACTTCTATTGGTCGCAGGACTTCCATATTCCTCGCCGCTTCGGCAGCAAGCAAATTTACGGTGAGAACGGAGGCCCTGGTTCGATGTTCCATACACTGCGAAATCTGGGCCCGATGCTCGAAATCGCCCGCACGATGGAACGTGTCTGCCCAGACGCCTGGTTCATTAACTATACGAATCCTGAAGCGAAATTGGTTGAGGCTATCTCGAAGCTTACCTCGATCAAAGTCGTCGGTCTATGCCATGGACTGGATATGGGGATCGAGCAGCTGTCCCAATTTCTGGAGATGGATATCGCCGATATCGGGATGGAAGGCGGGGGCTTGAATCACTTCGGCTTCTTCACCAAGATCTGGAACAAGAAAACGGGTGAAGATCTTTATCCATTATTTGATGAGAAGGAGAAAAAGGCCAACCGTCTGGCGCAATTCGATCATGTTGCGTTATCCAGAACGATGTACCGCACTTATGGATATTACCCTTATCCAGGCACCAACCATGTGGGTGAATATATCTCTTATGCAGAGGATTTCTATGCCGGCTTGTCCTTGCAATACCGCTATGATCCAATCCGCGAGAAGTTGTGGGAGAAGGATTCAAGAACCCCTGATTTCGTTTACTGTGCAAGCGGCAACAATCTGGATCTAGGCTTGTTCTCGAAAATTCAGACGCAGGAGCTCTGGGTGGAAGAGGCCTATATTTTCGATAAGGAGAAGGTAAACCGCAGCAATGAATATGCGATTCCGATCATTGAGGCGATTTTCTTCGATGATGAGATTGAGCTGAACGCGGTTAACTTGCCGAACCACGGTGCGATCAAGGGACTTCCTGACGATATGGTTGTTGAGACACAGGCGATCGTAGGCGGCGGAGGAATTACGCTGAAGCCGATGACGATCGAACTGCCGACGGCGATTATCGGAACGATTCATATTCAGGGATCGATCCATAAATTGTTGCTCGAGGCTTTTGTAGAGCAATCCAAGACGAAGCTGCTGCAGGCGATCCTATTGGATCCTCAGGCTCCGACGTATTACCAGGCCTGTGCAATGATCGACGAAATGTGCGAATTGCAGCAAGATATTTTACCTAAGCTGGAATGGAAATAAGGGGGTCTATATGGATAATAAGAAAATGATCGGACTGCTTCAGGAGATGACGCTCGCCGAGAAGATCGGACAGCTCTCTCAGACAACCGGGGAACATTACGTCGGCAAAATCGATAGCGAAATGGTTGAGACCGGCCCAGACTTCCCGGATCATATGCTTGAGGGAGATACGCTGTATACGATGGGAAGTATTATCGGCGTGTCGAGTGCCAAGATCACGAACCTGATTCAAAGTAAATATTTGCAGAAGTCACGCCTTAAGATCCCTCTGCTGTTCATGCACGATGCGATACACGGATACAGGACGATATTTCCGATACCATTGGGGCTCTCCTGTACTTGGGATGAGGGAATCGTGCAGCAGGTAGCGGCGGATACCGCTTCGGAATTGCGCGCAGCGGGCATACATGTTAATTTCTCGCCGATGGTCGACCTTGTGCGCGACTCCAGATGGGGAAGAGTAATGGAGTCCTTCGGCGAGGACCATCTGCTGTCTGGTAATCTTGGCCGGGCGATGATCAGAGGTTATCAGAAAGGCGAGGACGGAGAGATTGCCGAGTCGGGAGTGGCGGCTTGTTTGAAGCATTTTGCTGCTTATGGGGCCGGCATTGGAGGGAAGGACTACAACGCTGTCGATATGTCCTGGAGAGAATTCTACGCCTATTATGGCAAGCCTTATGAAATAGCGCTTCAAGAGAAGCCAAAATTTGTGATGAGTTCATTCAACACGTTCAACGGGGTTCCTGTAAGTGCGAGTGAGCAGATGATGAAGGAAATCCTAAGAGGGGCCTATCAATTTGACGACATCGTAATCTCGGATTGGGGGGCTGTCGCCGAACTGCAGAACCACCGCGTTGCCGGCAATGGCAAGGAAGCCGCTGAATTGGCTTTAAAAGCGGGCATTGATATCGAAATGGTCTCGACCTTGTATCTTGAGCATTATGAACAGATTCTAGAAGAAAATCCGGAGCTGATCCGGGATATAGATGCGGTCGTTCTGAAAATTTTGCAGCTTAAAAATGAACTGGGCTTATTTGAAAATCCTTATGCAGACGAAGCTCTTGAGAATGAAGTCATTCTGAATCGGCGCTTCCTGGAGCATGCTAAGGACGCCGCCAAGAGAAGCTGCGTGTTGCTGAAAAATGAACAAATGCTGCCTATAAGCAAGGAATACAAAAAGATCATTCTGGTCGGCCCGTTTGCCGGCAGCAATCAATTGCTGGGCAATTGGCAGTGCAAAGGAAGCTTTGAAGACGTAGTTACCTTAGCGGAAGGGATGAAGCGGGTGGATGATTCCTTCGATCTGCAAGTCTATGAATCCCTGAAGGACTGTCCTCAGGCTCAGCTGGAGCAATGCGATTATATTGTCGTAGCGGTTGGAGAGCGTTGGGAATTAAGTGGTGAAGGGCACAGCAGCGTGAATATCGAACTGGAGGGCAGCCAGCAGCAGCTTATCCGTGAAGTCAAACAGACGAATAAACCGTATGCATGTGTCTGTTACTCAGGCCGGCCACTCGCGCTACAGAACATTATCGATGAAATCCCCGCTCTCTTGTGGTGCTGGTATCCGGGTACACAGGCCGGCAGCGCAATTGCGGAGCTGATTACAGGCCGAGATACCCCATCGGGGAAACTGACGATGTCGTTCCCGCGTCATTCGGCGCAAGCGCCGATCTATTACAATGAGTACAGCACAGGCCGTCCGGCAAATGAATCAAGCTACAGCAGCAGGTATCAGGATTGTGAGATCGGGCCTCTGTTCCCGTTTGGGCACGGGCTGACGTATACCGGTGCGCAGTATTCTGATTTTAATATTTCGCGTCACCATCTGACAGCCGATCAGGAATTGACGATTTCTTTTCAGGTGAGCAATCCAAGCGGGTATGACTATTCTGAAATCGCTATCTTATACATTGAGGATCTTGTCTCAAGGGCGGTCCGCCCTGTGCGCGAGATGAAGAAGTATCAAGTCGTAGGAGTACCAGCGCATCAGACAGTTGCCGTACAGATGACTCTGGCCTTGGATGATCTTCAATATTTGGATGCCGACCTGCAGCAAACGGTTGAACCGGGAAAATTCAATATTTATATCAATGATCTTGACCATCCCGTGATTACTATAGAATATCGATAAAATGTCATGAATTAGAACCATTTATCCGAAATGATCACTAGGCCCGCCCAATTATTAAAGTAAATTAATTAATTGTGTGAAATTTATCCATGCACAGGTTCAGAATTTTTGAGAGGGCCTAGAAGATTTTAGGATGCGCTTACATGATTCGAAATGAACTGACAATGCTGTACCTGAAGAGAGAGGAGGTATACGGATGAAATCCAAATTTAAACATAAGCTTCTGTCCCAGTGGGAGCTTCAAGCCATGGTCTGGCCGAGCATTATATTGATGATTGTTTTCTCGTTTGTCCCGATGTTCGGATTGATCATCGCTTTTCAGGATTATTCTCCGTTATCCGGTTTTGCGGACTCGGAATTTGTAGGTTTGGATAATTTCAAAGCCTTTTTGGGGGACAAAGATTTCTACAATGTGCTGACAAACACTCTAGGCATCAGCCTGATGAAGTTGTTGATCGGTTTTCCGCTCGAGATCGTCCTGGCTATATTAATTAATCAAATCAGATTAGGATTATTCAAGAAATTTACGCAGACAATATCTTATTTACCGCACTTCCTGTCATGGGTTATCCTTGGCGGCATGATTACATCCTGGCTCGGCTCGACGGGACTGGTGAACAGCTTCCTGCTGTCGACGCATCTCATATCTGAACCGCTCTCCTTCCTGTCAAATGCAAATGCTTATTGGTGGATCGCGACGCTGTCGGATATTTGGAAAGAGGTTGGCTGGGGAACGATTCTCTATCTCGCTGCCATAATGGGAATTGATCCATCGTTATATGAGGCGGCGAAGGTCGACGGGGCGAAAATCCTAAAGAGAATTTGGTATGTCACGCTTCCTGGCATCAAAAATATTATCGTGTTGATGTTTGTGCTGCGTATAGGCTCGGTACTTGGAGCGAATCTGGATCAGACTCTCGTCCTGCAAAATTCTTCGAACATGCTGCGCAGTGAAGTCATCGATTCTTATGTTTATCACTTAGGTCTGGCGCAAGGGGATTTCTCATTCGCCACTGCGGTCGGAATCTTCTCGTCCGTCGTATCGGTCACACTGCTGCTGATCGCCAATTTCTTAACCAAGAAGCTTAGCGACAGTTCAATTTTCTAGAAGGGAGGAAGCGACATGGGGCTGGATAAAGGCGAGAAAATATTTAACGTTTTTAATATGCTGTTTATGCTCGTTTTCATTTCCGTCATCGTATTTCCCTTGATCAATATCATCGCACTCTCGTTTAATAACGGGTATGACGCGATGAAAGGGGGCATTTATCTATTCCCGAGAAAATTTACGCTGGTAAACTATGAGACCATATTGAAGGATACGACCATTTACAGGGCGTTTGGAGTTACAGTGGCCAAAACTGTAATCGGTGTCATCGGGCATTTGATCATTACAGGGGCCGCAGCCTATGCTCTGAGCAAGTCTTATTTACTGGGAAGAAAGATATTCATCCGTATGGGCGTCATCACGATGTTCTTCAACGGAGGGATGATTCCATCATTTCTGGTGGTCAAGTCGCTCGGTCTGGCGAACAGCTTCTGGGTGTACATTATCCCCGTGTTATTCAGCTTTTACGACATGGTCATATTAATGAACTTCTTCAGGAGCTTGCCGGACTCTATTGAAGAATCAGCCAAGATTGACGGGGCCAATGTATTTCAGGTGTTCTTCAAAATTATAATCCCGCTATCTTTCCCGGTACTGGCGACGATCGCCTTGTTTCACGGGGTGTACCAGTGGAATGATTTCTTCGTGGCTAAACTGTATGTAACGGATAAGACACTGTACCCAATTCAATATTATTTGTATCAGCTGTTAACGAGTGCAGGGGCTGCGAACTCTGCCAAAGCGGGGGTATATATCTCCAAGGCGTTTACAACACAATCTTTGCAGCAGGCTACGATGATCGTTACAACCTTACCTATTATGCTGATTTACCCTTTTCTTCAGAAATATTTTATTAGCGGCATGCTGGTCGGAGGAGTTAAAGAATAATGATAAAAGCGAGGGAAAACATGATGAAAAAATCGATCATCCTTCTGACTTTGGTTGCATTAGCAGTGTCGTTGACTGCCTGTGGCGGCAAGAAGACAAGTGAAAAATTGCCGGACTCGAAGATTGAAGTGGATAAAAATACGCCGAGCTGGAAGAATGACAAGGCAACGGCTGAGCTTGACTGGTATATTAATTTCGATTGGTTCGCTCAAGTCTGGGGCAATGATGTATCTTCCAAATATATTACGGAGGATACCGGAGTAAACATCACTTATTTGGGCGGCAGCGACGACAAGTTGAATACAATGATGGCCTCCGGAGACCTTCCGGACATCATTACTATGGATGGAAGCAACCCATTTATTAAGGATGCCGATAAATTCGCGATTCCGCTGGATGTTCTGGCAGAGAAGTATGACCCCTATTTTCTAAATAAAGCGGCCAAGCCGGAAACGCTCAAGTTCTTCACAAGGGACGACGGTCATATTTACGGGTATCCTAACTTCTCAAACACGAAATCGGATTATGAGAAAGGCGGCATTTATGCCAACCAGGCATTTATGGTACGGAAGGATATTTATGAACAGCTTGGCAAGCCTGATATGACCACACCGGAAGGATTCATTTCGGCATTGGAAGCCGCGCAGAAGATGGGCACGAAGGATGAACTGGGAAAAACGGTCATTCCGATCGGGGTGTCCCCTTTCACGGAAGAAAACCCTGAGAAGAACGGAGTATTCAATCGAACGCTGGCGGATTTTATCGGAGTCCCGGTGTTGACGAAAGACGGCAAATACTATGACCGTTATACGGATACAGATTTTCAGAAATGGCTTAAAGTGTTTGTTGATGCCCGGCAGAAGGGGCTGGCAGACCGGGACATGGTTACGATGACCAAAGACGACAAGGATGCACGGCTAACGAATGGCAGCTACTTTGCCTATTTCGCTTCGGACCTGAACGGTGAGACGGATACGATGACCGTGTGGGCGAATGAGCACCCGGGCAAGGAGTACATTGCCGTTAACGGGCCATCTTCTACGACAGGAAATAAAACCGCATTGCCGGGTAATTCCATTGAAGGCTGGACCCAGACCTTTATTACCAAGGATAGCAAGGATCCTCAAAAAGCAATGGAGCTCCTGACTTATCTGGTCAGTGAGGAAGGCAACAACGTCATGAACTATGGCCGCGAGGGGGAAACCTACACCATTGTGGACGGAAATCCTGTCTTGAATCCGGATCTGCTGGAGTTCAAGCAGACCGATCCTGCCGGCTTCGAGAAGGAGAAAGGATTGACAACTCATCTGTGGCTGCAGGATAGCGCTCTGCTCTCCCGGCAAATGGGACTTTCGCAGTTCCCGAAGGCTTTGCAGCAGGCCAAGCAATGGACTCTGGGTTACGTGGTGCCTCAATTCGAATTAGCGGGTCTGGACGTATATTTATCTAAAGCATCTTCCAGAAACGCAGAGAAGATCAATCAGAACTGGTCGCAGACAATCGCCAAGATTTTGGATGCCAAATCGGATAGCGAAGTTGATCAGGCGATGGATGAATTTATACAATACCGGAAGGATAATGGCTACGATAAATTGGTGGAAGAAAGAAATAATCAAATCGCGGCTAATGTGAAGAAGCTGGATTAAATGAGTCCATTTTGAGGATGAAAAAGAGCAAGTGTTAGTGGTGATTTCCGCTAATGCTTGCTCTTTCTTTTATCGATATCCGCTCGGTTTTTGAGCGTTAGAGAAACATTGTTATTGTAACTGGTGAAAGATGGGGATAAAAATCGTCTCTCAGGTTAAATTAAACATCAACAGAATTGAACAGCCATAACTTGATTTGGTGATAGGAGGAGGTGAGGGGTGCAAAAAGATCGCACTGCCCTAGTTTCTGAGTTAGACCTCAATGTAGAGGCTCTCAAAGGAGTACTAGGTGAAGCGGATGACGTTTCGTTTCGCTCGTTTTTGATCGGTGGAACGATCAGGGCTGAACTCGTCAATATACAGAGCATGTCAGATAGGCAGGAGATCGAAAATAACGTCCTGAGGCCTCTCATGCAATCGAGGGATGTAGTATGCAGCGATTTGCAATCTGTTAAAATGCGCCTCCTATCCATAATTTCTGTCGATGAGGCTGCGACCGTTGAGGAATGTGCTAAGCAATTGATCAAAGGAAATTCCATTCTTCTAATTGACGGTTGTACCTGTGCTTTACTACTTGGAGTAGCTCAATGGGAGAAGCGTAATATAGAAGAACCTCAGACTGAGACATCGTTGCGGGGGCCACGTGAAGGCTTTAACGAATCGATTTCGACCAATCTTTCGCTGTTGCGACGAAGAATTCAGAGCATAAAGCTGCAAGTAAAATCACACAGAGTTGGCAGCTATACGGGGACTGAAATCTGTATTGCTTATATTGACGGTTTGGCTAAACCTTCCTTATTACATGAGGTGCAAAGCAGGCTTGAGCGTATCGATATCGACAGCGTACTGGAGACCGGGTACATAGAAGAACTAACAGAAGACAATCCATACTCGCCGTTTCCACAGCAGCAGATTACGGAACGGGTTGATGTTGCGGTAGCGAGCTTGCTCGAAGGCCGTGTCGTTCTGTTGGTCGACGGTACGCCTGATGTGCTCATTGTTCCCGCGACGTTGGCTACGCTTCTGCAAGCAGCAGACGATTATTACAACCGATCAGTATACTCCAGCTTCTTGCGTTTTTTGCGGTACTGGGCGCTTATCTTATCCATGATACTTCCGGCAGTGTACGTCGCGATTTTGAATTTTCATCATGAAATGGTGCCAGGCGAGCTGTTGGTCAGTATTGCCTCAGCACGTGAGGAAATTCCGTTCCCGACTTTCTTAGAAGTAATGATGATGCAACTCGCGTTCGAGGTGCTGCGTGAAGCCGGTCTCCGTCTTCCAAGGCAAATTGGTTCGGCTGTTACAATCGTCGGTGCGTTAGTCGTAGGAGAAGCCGCTGTTTCGGCCGGGCTTGTGTCGGCACCGATCGTTATTATTATTGCGTTCACAGGCATTGCGGGATTTACAGCTCCCCACTATTCTCTAGAGTTCGCCATTCGTCTATTGAGGCTGCCGCTCATCATTCTTGGTGGGACGCTGGGGTTGCTTGGTGTGATGTTTGGTATTATCGCGATAACGACGCATTTGTGTATGCTTCGTTCTTACGGCGTCCCATTCTTATCTCCTTTTGCACCTTTTGTCCCAAATGAAATGATGGATACCGCCATTCGGGCTCCCCGATGGAAAATGACAAGCCGTCCCGGTTTTGCAAAATTACAGAACCGCCATCGACTTGCTCGGGGGCAGAAACCGGGCTCAGGCAGAGGAGGCGGGAACTGACGAATTATGGAGATAAGATTATTATTCATTATGTTTGTAAGGGAGTATTGCTAGTAATGACGGCATCCGTTTTGCTATTTTCAACGGGTTGTTGGGACAGAAACGAAGTAAATGATCTGGCGATTGTGACTACAGCCGGTTTAGACCTGAAGAAAGATGGGGAGATTGAATTATCTCTAGAGATTGTTATTCCTAAGGAGGGAGGGGGGGCGACACAACAGAATAACAGTAAATCTAAAACTAGCGGTTCGACTTTGATTTGGTCCGCTTCCGGGGCAACAATAGCGGAAGCTGCCTCCGAGCTACAGCGAAAGCTGCCCCGCGCCGTCTACTGGGGGCAACTTGAAATGTTGGTTGTCGGAGAATCGTTATCTCGCAGCCAGTTACGGGAACAGCTAGATTATCTCGCTCGCGACAGTAATATTCGCCTTCGGGTCCAACCATTCGTCTGCAAGGATACAGCACGTGCTTTTCTTGCTTCCACCTCCCCGCTCGAACGGACCAAAGCGGATTTTCTGGGCGGTGAATCCAAATGGCTCTTTCACAGATCGATAACCCTAAACCGTCTCGTACAGAACCTCGGCAATATTTCAAAAGATGCGGTAGTTCCTTATGTCGACATTACACAAGACGGAAAGGAAAGCGTCCCATATGTGAAAGGTTATGCAGTCTTCTCCCGTAACCGTATGGTCGGATTGATTCAAGGGGAGTCATTCTCGGGGATGAAATGGATCTTGAAAGAAATGGAAGGGGATGTTGAGACAGTGAAGCTGGAATGGCCCCCCTCTTCGTTACTATCGTTAGGAGCCCTTTCTTCCAGTACTCGACTTGTTCCAAAACTTGAGGGAGAAATGCCGCATATGGACTATTTTATCGAAGCCGAGATGAGCGTCGTTCAAAATACGACTCACTTTAAAACTTCGGATTCGAAATTTATTCGCGATATTGAACATGCAGCTGCCGACAAAATCCGACGAAAAGTAGAGGCAACAATTAAGCAAGCCCAAGAGATGGGGGCCGATATTTTCGGCTTCGGCGAAGCAATCAACCGCCGAAATCCTCGGGAATGGCAACATTTAGAGAAGCGCTGGAAACGAATTTATCCTTCGGTTCAAGCCAATGTGATGGTTAAGGTAAAGATCCAACAAATCGGGATGAACAATGAGCCCGTCGGCGATTCTTGAAATGAGGTGTAGAGCCAAGTGACTTGGTTAAACGTGGCGGGAACAACATTTGCAACCGCCTTGATGGTTTGGGCTGAGTGGCGCTGTCTAGGAGACAATCAAAAGAAAGAACGGGCGTCATTGATCGCCGTTACAGGTATCGCATGGCTCGTGGCTGTGCTCATCCTTATATTTCCCGATATTCCTGGACCGATCGTTATGTTTAACAGTATATTCAAGCCGCTTATTTCCGGTTTGAAATGAGGAGAATTTTTCTATGATGGAGAAAGGAAAGATTTCCGCAGCGCAGCTAGGTCTTCTTTTTTATTCGGTTGTTGCCTACGACGGAATCCTGTATATTCCAAAAATAACGGGTAAGGATGCTGGGCATGATTTGTGGTTATCACCAATCTGGGCTCATCTGCCCGGTTTGCTATTCGTACTTGCGATGCTCCGCCTCAGTCAAATGTTTCAGAAGGAAACCATAATTCAGTACAGTGAACGGCTGCTTGGACCTTGGTTGGGCAAAGTCGCGGGGCTTGCCGTCATATTTTACGGAATTAATCTGACTTCCATTATATTGAGGGAATACGGTGACTTTGTTTCGGCCGTCTTTTTACGAAAAACCCCCCCACTAATCCTCATTAGCGGTATGGTCTTGCTTGTATCCTACGCCGTCAGAGGTGGTGTGGAGGTTTTAGGAAGGCTTGCACAACTGTACCTTCCGCTTACATTCTTGGTGTTCGGACTGTTGGTCATCTTGTCGATTACTGAATGGGACATAAACAATATCTTACCTATTATGGGCAAAGGGATCATTCCTTCTATAAAGGGGGCCATCATTCCGTTAAGTTGGTTCTCTGGATATATAATGCTTGGAATATATTCCTCGTTCGTGTCAAATCAGAGGAAAACGAAAGCGTACGTATTATTAACCTGGTTTTGTCTCATGATTACATTGTCTGTCTCTGGGCTCGTATCTGTTTTTCTTTTCGGCAAGCATGTCAGCACATTGAATTATCCGTTTATTGAGGTTGTTCGGTACATAAAAATAGGGGAATTTTTCCAACATGTCGACGCTTTGTTACTGATCGTCTGGCTCCCCGGCACGTTCATTCAGTTAACCACCTATCTGTACACGGCAGCATTGGGAACAAGTCAATTACTTGGACTTAAACAATATCGCCATCTTGTGTTTCCATTAGGCTTGCTTACGCTAGTAATGAGTATGTGGAGAACCCCCAGCGTTGACGAATTCGAAATATATTTGGGAACGAGCCAAGTCATATTAGATTTTTCCTACATTGCTCTTGGCCTTCTCCTTTTCTTAACGGCATGGATTCGAAAGCGTGTAAACCGGCTCTAGTATATGTCTGTTTAGATGTGGTTATTATGTTGCAAATGCTATCTGAATATGTTACTGAAATGAAATAACGTTGTTTTTTAGTTGTAAATGGCCGAGAAGCAAAGTTATTCCTTTCGTTTCCCCATAGATTCTTTGGTGTGATTCAGTTAAGATAAATGTAATAGAATTACATACAGAGTATGGAGGGTAAGCATGCATTCTTCCTATAGCGAAGTGGAGAAAAGAAGGAAAGAGATATTGAAGGAACTAGAGGAACAGGACAAAGTCTATGTGAAAAAGCTTGCCGAAAAATTCGGCGTGACAACCGAGACCATTCGTCGAGACCTGGACAAGCTGGAGAGTCTGAACAAACTAAAAAAAATATTTGGCGGAGCGATCAAAACGAGCCATCAAAAGCTGGAATGGGTATATAACGATCGAGAGTCGATCAATTTGGAGGTCAAAAGAAAACTGGCTGCCGAGGCAGCCGAATGGGTGGAGGACAATGATATTATTTACCTCCAGTCAGGGAGCACCATTGCCCAAATGCCGTATTTCTTAAAAGGCAAAAAGGAGCTTACGGTAGTCAGCAATTCCGTTCCGATCATTTTTGAATTCGCTCAATATAAGCGAAATGGGGAATTTCACGGGCGAGTGATTCAGATTGGTGGAGAGTTTCAAGTTTCTTCGATGGGAATGTCGGGTGTACTCGCTCAAGACATGTTAAGGGAAATTACGGTAAACAAAGCTTTTTTTTCCTGTGGAGGCTTTACGCCTGAAAACATCAGTACGTTTCAAAGCGAGAGCGCGCAAATGATGAAAAGCTTGCTCACTCAAAGCCAAAAGAAAGTACTGGTAGCGGATGCTTCTAAAATGGGAGTTAAGCATCTGTATAAAGTAACTTCCCTACTTGACGTGGACATGATTATTACAGATACGGGCTTGCCCGAAGAATGGAAAACACAGACTGAATTGTCCTCATTACAATGGATTTCTATTTAAATTCAAGAGAACTGCTATAAAACAACACCTCGTTTGGAAATAAACAAGGTGTTGTTTTTATTTTGGTTTATATTGGTTTTTATAAAATTTACAATATATATATGTTGTTTTTATGCCTATATTACATTTGGGTGTTAAGCTTTCATTTGTAGAAACCACATGAAACGAAAGGGGAAACCAACCATTGAATTATCCACTGAGTCATCGTGTCCGTGCACTAAATCCTTATATCGGAGCGGAATTAAGAGATAAAGTCGAAGCACTCCGCCGATCGGGCCGCAAGCTTATCGCGCTTAACGTGGGCGAACCAGATTTTCCCACACCGATCCATATCGCTCATGCAGGTATAGAAGCGATTATCAAAGGCGTAACGAAGTATACCCCTGTGCAGGGGACACATGATGTTCGGCAGGCTGTTTGCGACAAACTGAAGAGAGACAACGATCTTCATTATGGCCCGGAGGAGGTGGTCATCACCACTGGAGCCAAACAAGCCGTGGCGAATGCGTTGCTCTCGATTTGCAACGAGGGCGACGAAATACTTTTGCCGATTCCCTGCTGGGGCAGTTACCCGGAAATGATCGCATACGCAGGGGCGGTTCCTGTGTTTGTTGAAACCGAACCGGAACAAGACTTTCAGCTCAACGTGGAGCGGCTTGCCAGTAAAATAACTTCTAAGACGCGGGCTATTTTGCTGACAAATCCCAATAATCCGACCGGAACAGTGCTTGATCAAGAAACGTTGTATGCCATCGGCATGATCGCTGTTCGTCATGATCTTTACATTATTGCGGATGAAATCTATGAATATTTGAACTATGGCGAGAAAGTTCCCTCGATCGCGGCTTTAAGCGAGGAAATTAAAGCACGCACGATTACGATCAACGGGTTATCCAAGGCGTATGCCATGACGGGCTGGCGAATCGGTTACGCCTGCGGCCCATTGCCTGTGATTCGCGCCATGACGGTCATTCAAAGCTACACCACCTCCAACCCAAGCTCGATCGGTCAATATGCGGCGATTGCTGCGCTCAAAGATGAGGGGGATTCGGTCAATGAAATGACAAAATCGTTTGATGAACGAAGGCAATATCTGATTCGTGAAATTCAATCGATTCGGGGATTGTCATGCCCCAATGCGAAAGGCGCTTTTTACTTGATGGTGGATGTGTCCCGTTACTTTGGTTCAGTTTATGAGGAGGGGACGATTGCTGATAGCAAGGACTTTGCCGAATATTTGCTGCATCAAGTAGGTGTCGTCGTAACGCCGGGGGACATGTTTCAGGCTCCCCAATTTATTCGAATTTCCTATGCTACATCCCCGGCACAATTGCAGGAGGCTGTTGCCCTGATTAGGGCGGCATTGTCTCTATTGAAAATGAGAACGGAGAATCTGAAATGAATCCTAATATGATTCGAATTCTGTAAGCCATCAATCGATGCAAAGGAGTACACATGGATAAACATTTGGTTTGGGAAAGGAAGAGGGGTTTGAGCGGGCAAACGGTGAAAAACAAAACAAGCATGGCCAAATGGGCGTATACGAATTTAACTGCTTATGTATTGGTTTTTCCAGCCATTATTGTTCTTGTTGTATTTCATCTTTATCCGATGGGTATGACATTTTTTCTGAGCCTGACGGACTGGAATCTGATTACCCCTGATTTTAATTGGATTTTCGCAGGCAATTATTCGCGGATGTTTACTTCGTCCGAATTTTGGAGTGTCGTTGGAAACACGTTTATATTTGGTATCTTCTCAGTTGGCTTTACGGTCTTGCTGGCTACTGTACTGGCTGTTGTACTGGACGAAAAACTGCGAGGTGTCAGATTGTTTCGTTCGGTCGTATTTTTGCCCTATATTACACCTATGGCGGCTATTGGAACCCTATGGGTATGGATGTACAACCAGGATTTTGGTCTGATCAACTGGGTGCTGGATTTCTTCTCTATTCCTCCCGCTCCTTGGCTGGCAAAGCCGGGGTGGGCCATGGTTGCGCTAATCATTACGAAAGTCTGGAAGGTAGTCGGCTACTACATGGTGATTCTGCTGGCCGGCAAGCAAAACATAGCGGACTCCCTGTATGAAGCGGCCAAGATGGATGGAGCGGGAAGGCTGCAGTTATTTACCCGGATTACGCTGCCGCTGCTCTCTCCTTATATCTTTTTTGTACTGATCGTCGCGTTAATTGGCTCTTTTGAAGATTTCGATCTGCTGTTTACGATGACCCGTGGCGGGCCGGCAGAAAGCACAAATATGATCATTTATTACATTTACCAGCATGCCTTTGAATTTTTTGATATCGGCTATGCTTCCGCAGCCTCATCGGTGCTTTTTGTTATCCTTATGCTCATCACATTTATCCAGATGAAAGTCTCCAAAAGGTGGGTGCACTATCAATGAGATTGAAGCAAGTTGCATTTAGATGGTTCGGATTCGCCCTTTTGAGTCTTTTTTCAATCGTTATGCTATTTCCTTTTATATGGATGTTGAGCAGTTCATTAAAGAGCGCCGATCAAGTGTACGTGTTTCCTCCTACGTTGATCCCGGAAGTGTTCCGCTGGGAAAACTACGTGGAAATATGGAAAATGGCTCCGCTGGCCCGGTATCTATTCAATAGCCTATTTACAGCAAGCGCCACTATCATGGTGCAACTGCTGCTGATCATCCCGGCTTCTTATGCTTTTGCCAGGCTGCGTTTTAAGGGAAGTGGTTTTCTTTTTCTCTTGGTTCTCGCTACCATGATGATTCCGGATCAGGTTACGTTTATCCCTAATTTTTTGACGATCAATCAATTAGGGTGGGTGGATACTTATATGGGCTTGATCGCGCCATTCACCGTAAAAGCCTTTGGAATATTTATGCTGCGGCAAGCCTTTATGCAAGTGCCGAAAGAGCTTGAGGAAGCCGCCATTCTCGATGGCTGCGGACACACCAGAATCATGCGCCATCTCATGATGCCATTATCGGGAGCTGCTGTTGTGACGTATATCTTGTTGTCCTTTATCTGGAATTATAATGAATTGTTTTGGCCGCTTATTGTAACCAACAATGAAAATTTGCGGACAGTTCAGCTAGGACTATCACGATTTATGGAAGAAGGCGGCGGAGGGAGCGGAGGAACGCAGTGGAATTTGGTCATGGCCGCTGCTACAGTTATTATCGCTCCATTAGTCGTATTATTCATTTCCATGCAGAAGTTTATTGTAAAAGGCGTGGCCACTACGGGTTTAAAGTAAGCGATCAGCCATTAAAAAAAACGAGGTGAAACCATTGAAACGTAAATTCATTAAAAGTGTTATCATGGCGTCAAGTTTGGTTATGTTGCTTGCAGGTTGCGGGCAAGAAGCTTCGTCTTCCACCACATCACAGTCAAATAACAAGCAGGGAAATCCGGTGGAAATTGAGTTTTGGTACGGCAATAGCGGCGTGATCGGGGAAACCACTAAAGATTTGGTCGAACAATTTAATCAATCGCAAGATGAAGTGAAGGTCAATGCGGTGTTCCAGGAAAGTACGAATAATATCGGCAAGAAATTATTGACGGCAATTGTGGGCAATGCTGTACCGGATGTTGTTCAGTTGAACGCCAGATTCTGGCCGTCCTTTGCTTACAATAAAGCATTGCTGCCGCTTGACCCTTATATTCAAAATGATCCGGAGTTTAACTACAGCGATTTTGTAGACAGCTTTGTAGACAACACGTTAATCGAAGGAAAGACATACACCCTTCCCTTCAACCGGAGTACACCGATCTTGTATTACAATAAAGATATCGTGAAGGAGATCGGGCTTGATCTGGAGCACCCGGTATCCACTTGGGACGAAATGATGGCCGCCGCGAAGAAAGCGACCGTCATCAAGGATGGGAAGACAGAACGATTCGGCTATGCGTCATTGCTGCCGCCCCTTTACTACTACTCGTTGATGTGGTCCAATGGCGGAGATATTCTTAGCCCGGATCAAAAGGATGTTGTGATCGACCAAGCGCCGGCGATTCAAGGTCTGGAAATGTATCGGAAAATGATATATGACGATAAAACCATGATGCAGCCTCTAGGCGGGAATAGAGACGGCGATCAGGAAATGATCAATTTTCAAAACGGCAAGGTAGCTTTCCTGCTGGCCTCAACAGGAGACCTGAACCAGATCCAAAACAATGTCAAGTTTGAGCTTGGCGTCGATTTTGTGCCAAAGTTTAAAGAATATGCCGTTCCTTCGACTTCCGGGGGAAATCTCGCGATTGTGGCGAAGGCCCCGAAGGAAAAGCAAGATGCGGCCTGGAAGTTCATCAAGTTTCTTACCGATAAGCAGCAAACCATTTATTTTGCCCAGCATACCGGATATATGCCGATTCGAAAATCTGCCATTGAAGCGCCTGAAATGGTGAAGTTTTATAAAGAAAATCCGTTCTTCAAAACCACTGTCGACCAACTTCCCTACGGTAAGGGAATCCCGGTCGTGCCTAACTTCGAAAAGATTGAGACTGAAATCCAAAATGCGCTCGGAAAAACCTATGCCGAAAATGTTCCGGCCCAGGAATCGATGAAGGAAGCTGCCGACAAGATACGTGAGCTGTTGCAGAAATAGAGTGTAGTTAAAAAACGAATGACTATTTGATAGAAGAGGACTGAGAAACCATGGGGAAAACGGCTGAGAAGAAAAGTCCTTCGGGACGGCGGGTACTCATTATCGGAACGGACGGATTAAGGCCCGATCAGGTTAATGCCGACACGATGCCTACTTATTGCCAGTTAATGAAAAGCGGTACGTTGTTCAAATCTTTTTATTCGGCATATCCATCGCTGACACGGGTGTGCATGGCCTCATTAACCACGGGATCCTATCCGGGGCAGCATGGTCTGATGGGCAATCTCATGTACTCGCCTCACTTTTCGAAAGACGGGCTGCTGCAGACAGGTGACCATCGGGAAATATTGCAATTCCAGCAGCGAACGGGGGAAGAGCTGCTCTTGCGTCCGACGCTCGGGGACCGATTGGCCGAAGCGAACTTGCGTTTGACGGTTTCGGGCGGAAGTTCGCCAGGAGCTTCATTGATCTGGAATTTTAACCATCCGCAACATGTCATGAATCCGTCTACCGACTATGGTCTCCTGGAGCTCAGCGAATTGCATGCTGCGCGAGGCCCGGCAGCAGACGAAACCGATGTCTCGATCCGAAAGAAGGAGCGCACTTTATGGGCCGTTCGCACGCTCATTGAACAGCAATTGCCCGATGAACAGAATACCGTTATGGTGCTGTGGCTTCCCGAACCGGACGAAACACAACATTTTTGCGGTATCGGTTCGCAAGAAGCCAAACAAGCCCAGAGGCTAGTGGATCAATGTTTGTCCGAGATTTTGGAGGCTGTCTCGCGACTTGGCCTCGAGGATGAATTGGATATCATGCTCATCAGCGATCACGGACATTCAACAGCGAACATGGTCGGTAGTCTGGATCATTATTTGGATCAAGCCCGGAAAGAATTGAATAGAGAACTGAATTTTATCGCGGTGGACGCTTTCATTTATGGGGACGAAAATCAAGTCGAGGAATTGCAGGTGCTCGCTGACTGGCTATCCGCTCAACCCTGGTGCGGTATGCTATTGGCGAGAGAACCGCTTCATCAGCAACTGAAAAATGCTCTGCCTTTGAGTGCGATAATCGGAAGCATTACTCACGAGAGAGCCCCTCTGTTGGCCGTTGTTCCAGCGTGGACCGATGAATTAAATCAGGATGGCATTCAAGGCGTTGTTCATTATTTAAACTCCAAGACGGAGAATAAAGCCTACCATGGCTCTATCCGGAATGAGGATATGCGACCGTTTTGCATGGGAATCGGCCCAAGCTTTAAAAAAGGTCATGTGACGGACATTCCGGCAGGTATTATTGACATTGCGCCAACGGCTTTGCACCTGGTTGGAGTTACGGGTGAAAGCGGCTTTACAGGAAGGGTTTTATTTGAAGGGCTGAAAGGTTGCGAAGAGCAGGCGGTTCAGCTCGACGCAGTGAAGTATGAAGAATTATATGCGGATTCCGAACGAATAAAAGGAATTCAGATCGCTGATGTGAACGGATCGACATATCTCACCGATTGTTTTTGTGAAAATACGAAAGAAGCTCTTGCGAAAGCCGCGAAGAAAGGATGAGATACGATGCCAACAAATTTTTGGGATAACAAGGAAGATGACATGCTGGGCTTGATTGAGAAGCTTGTCAATATCGATAGCGGGACGTTTTATAAAGTGGGTGTGGATCAGGTGGGAGATGTGCTGGCCTCTGCTTATCAGGCTCTTGGATTTCAGATTACGGTCGATCAGCAGTCCGAGCGGGGGGATCATTTGGTCATTGTTCATCCTGAGGAGCAGCACCCGGACATCTTGATTATTGGACATATGGACACGGTATTTCCTGTGGGTACCGCACAAAGCCGGCCATTTTCACACGATGAATCCTTTGCTTACGGTCCCGGCATATACGATATGAAGGCCAGCTTGGTCATGACGCTGTTTGCGATAAAATCATTGATCGAACAAGGCGACGAGAGCTTCAAGCGGGTTAAAATCATTCTGAATTCGGATGAAGAGCACGGTTCGATATATTCCAGGGAATTGATTGAGCGGGAAGCGGTAAGTGTTAAGTATGCGTTGATTGTTGAACCGAGCGATATGACGGGGAGGCTTATAACCGGCCGGCGCGGCGGCGGTAAATTCGAATTGCATGTAACCGGTAAGGCGGCGCATTCCGGGGAAGAACCGGAAAAGGGACGAAGCGCCATTGGCGAACTTGCGCATAAAATTATAGAGCTTCATGCGTTGACCGATCCAAGTGCAGGCGTGCATGTCAATGTCGGGGTGATTAGCGGTGGAACGACACCCAACACAATTGCTGCCCATGCCAAGGCTTCAATTGATGTACGAATGGAGACACCGGAACAGGCCATGGAGTTGGAACGCAAAATCAAACATATTTGCTCGACGGCAACGATTGAAGGAACAACGTTAGTTTTGCAAGGCGCTATTACAAGACCATCGATGATCAAAACGGCGAAATCTGAGCATTTATTGAAAATCGTGCAAGAAGAAGCGATGCAGCTGGGAGTGTCGTTAACGGATATGAAAATAGGTTCAGGATCGGACGGCAACCTGACTTCGGCAGTAGGGGTAGCTACGATTGATGCGCTAGGTCCGTGTGGCGGTAACGCACATACGGCGGAGGAGTTTTTGGATATCGAAAGCTTGGTGCCGAGAACAAGGCTGCTGGCTAACCTGATTAAACGATTAAGTCGTGAATAAATGATTAACTTGCATGGATTAATAAAAATACCAATGTTTTAAGGGGGGACTGCTTTGCGAAACAAGATGAAGCAAAAACTTTTAGCAGGTAAAGCGGCGTTAGGGGTCTCCATTATGATCCCTTCTGTCCAGCTTGTAGAAATGGCCGGAAAACTAGGATACGATTGGGTGCTGATTGATTGCGAACATGGTTCCATAACCTTGGAAACCGTTGAATACATGGTTATAGCAGCGGAAGCGAGCAATATTACACCTATCATTAGGCCGCAAAAGAACGATCCGGAGCTGATCGGGCAATACATGGATCGTGGTGCAATGGGGATCCAAGCGCCCCATGTCAGCTCTGCGGCAGAGGCTCAGGAAATTATCAATGCTGTAAAATATCATCCGATCGGCAACAGAAGCTTGGCCGTGGGAACACGCTCTGCCAATTACGGATTCGGGATCACGTTAACCGAATATACCGAACAGGTTAATCAAGACCTGTTGGTCTGCGTCCAAATTGAGGACAAGATTGCTGTTGATAACCTTGATTCTATCGCAAAAGTTGAAGGAATTGACGTGTTATTTATAGGTCCGTCCGACCTTTCTCAATCTCTTGGACATCCCGGTAATGCCGGGCATCCTGTGGTACAAAAGGTTATGGATGATGCTTTCTCAAAAATCATTGAATCAGGTATGGTGGCGGGTACGGCAGGGAATTTTGAAGTAACGCCGAGACGCCTGGAGCAAGGGGTTAAATATTACTATACACATTTAACGACGCTGCTGGCTTATTCATCTTCTGAATTCTTAGCAAATGCCAAGGAATGAAGTCCAAAAAACAATCATTGATTTAGAAGGGGCAATATCATGTCCATCATGAGAAAAGCACTTATTCCCTTATTAAGCATTCTGTTTCTCCTCGGAAAGGTTGGATGCGCCGGACAAGGCGCTCAAAACACTGGAGCTATTGCAGGCAGCCAAGAGGAAACTTCATCCTATATGCCTAATAAATTGACATCGGGGTTACTCTCAGCGAAGGCAGTGAAAATGTTGAATCAAAAATGGAGCATTTAAAAAATTATCTTTCCAAGAAACTTGGTATGGATGTTGAAATTTTTGTGGCTAATGATTATACCGCTGTAGTGGAATTAATGAGAAGCAAGCAAGTAGACGTTGCTCATCTAGACCTTTTTCCTATCTAATGGCTACCGACAAGGCCAATGCCAAGGAATTTCCCAATATGTTATCAACAATAGCTTTTCTTGGATATTAGGCTGGAGTGCTCAGCAAATTAATTTTAGTATTTCCGATTTGGTCCAATAGTTTCCTAATATAGGAGATTTTATCTCCAGATCGTTTCCTCCTGATTTTACACATTTGGGTAAATATTCACTATCCGTTCTGCAGACCGTTCAAATGGCTCTTGTTTAATCGCAGTTGGCTTGGGGCCGTTTCCCGGTGTACTGGCGCTTGCCATCCATTCGGCAGGAATGCTCGGTAAATTTTAAGCTGAAGCTATCGAAAATACGGATAAAGGCCAGATCGAAGCTCTGGAAGCATCAGGTGCCAATCGTTGGCAGGTTATCCGCTATGCCATCTGGCCGCAAATTTTACCAGAGTTTATATCCGTAAAGCTCTTTCGCTGGGAAATCAATGTAAGGTCAGCAACCGTACTAGGACTGGCCGGAGCCGGGGGATCGGATTTGAACTGACTTCTACGCTCCGTCTTTTCCGCTACCAGGAATCACTTACCATTGTTATCTTAATCTTGGTCACAGTCATGATTTTGGATAAGTTACAATGCAAGTCTCGGCATCGAAAGCATCAAGCATTAAATGAGATAAAGAGGTTTTATAATTTAATGGGATGGATAGAAGCAGGTTTGATGCAGGCGAGTATGATTTGGCCATGGCGACATGCGCTTGCTGGGCGATGTTGATCCCAACGACTAGATGCTGAGAGGTAATCCTTTCAAAGAGTTTATTTTTCCGTGCTTTTAATTTAAACTTCATAGTAGAGCGTCCACCTGGGTGACAGGATTTTAAGGCTAGTAACGGGGACGATAGTGGAGAGGTTTATCGTGGCAGCAAGTCCGTGATATTATAGAACATCAGAGCTCACCTGGAGGTTTATAAATGACTACACAATTCCCACAATTCCTTCACGTTCTCAAAGAATGTGTTATCGAGACAGGAAAAAACAGTTTACGGCACTTAGAAGGAAATATTGATGCAGGTTCGAAAGCAACGCATAAAGAATTAGTTACATTCGTAGACCGCCAAAATGAGCAAATGGTAGTACAACGAATAAAGGAAGACTTTCCTCATCACAAAGTTATGGGTGAAGAAAGTTATACTGGGGAAGTTTTTGAGCCAAATGACTTCATTTGGATTGTTGATCCGATTGATGGGACAACTAACTATTTGCATCAAAAACAAAGTTTTGCGATCTCAATCGCTTTATACCAGAATGGACAAGGGATTTGCGGGGCGATTTATAATCCTCTTACTGATGAACTTTTTTGGGCAGAGAAAGGTTCAGGTGCATATCTGAACAATAAACGACTTTTGATTAATTCTACATCAGTGGCATTAACCGATTCATTAATTTCTACGTTTATTCGATATGATCAAAAAGAAAAGAAACTTGGGTTTGAAAGGTTTGTACATCATATAGCTAATGAGTCAAGAGGGATCCGTATGATTGGATGCGGTTCTTTGGAACTGGCTTATGTGGCTTGCGGAAGGTTCAATGCGTATTTTAGTTCTCTTCAGAAACCATGGGATTTTGCGGCAGGTAAATTGTTAGTCGAAGAAGCAGGCGGTAAAATTACTTGTTTAAACGGAGAGCCGATTAATACATTTCTATCAGGTAGTAGTATTCTTGCGGCCAGTAAGGGACTTCATCAGGAAATATTAAATATTTCTAAGACAATCTTGTACACATAACGTTTAGTATATATGCCGAACAAAATCTTATCGACTTTAATTACTAGATGTATTATCAAAACGTAACTCCACTAAATAGGGGAGTATTAAATGGCACTGACCATGTTAAAGCGAATTAAAAGTTAGGAGGTTGGTTATGAGAACTATTAGATTGTCGAGGGACAAGAACGTGGTCCCATTGAAAGTCGCTATTTAGCGGCTTTTTTGTTTTATCGGCACAAGTTCTTGTCCCGAGCCAAGGACAAGAACTTGTAGAGATTACAAACTAATTATTATATGTACTGCACTAATTTTAAAAAACGGGCACTTCTAAAAAACACGGCGACCTTTTCTCCGCTGAAGTTCGGGAAAAAGTCGCCGGTTAATGAATCTGGCAGTTAGGTCTAAGCTATCAGCTAGTATTTCTCCTCCTACTGGATCGATGACAATATTAAATTTTTCATTTGCTACTGCCGCTGGAAAATCTGTAGTAACAACTACAGCGTCATAATCTAATTTACGTGCTGCTTCAATTATTGAACTCGTTCTAACTGTTCCGACGATACGTGATGCTCCAAGTATAGGAATGGATCTCTAATTTACAAATCTATATCCAGCGTTTATTTGGAAATTTGACCTACGAAAGTTGAGTTGATTATATAAACTTATTCCTCCACTCGCATCCCCACATTCTGGCCCTCATGATCGTACAAGGTCAAGTGTGTACTTTTTCCCTTATCAATACCAGTAAATTCAAGTTCTGTCGCCGTTTGTTGTTCATAGTAACGCACAGGGCTGAGCGGCAGCAATGACAAGACCATCCCGTTGTACATTTTCATATAAAGCTGCTCATCCTTGACATAAACCTCTACATCCAATGTCTTGTCTTCTCCAACCGAAAAGCGGTATCTGCCTGGATGTGGTTCATATTCTTCCGATTCAAGCACTGCTATAGTTCGAGACACCACAGGTCGCGGCGCTTCAAAATGCTCACCGGCGATGATCTGTTCAATGCTTCGGATCAATAGCTGGGTATAAGCCAATTCCCGCTCTCCATTTTGCAGCAGAATCAGGGTGACATCTTGATCTACATAGCGCTTAAGTAAAGTTGCATATCCAGGCCAACCACCGCTGTGATAAATCAAATTGCCTAGTTGCTGATGTTGGCCAAGAAACCATCCAAATCCATAGTCAAACGTATCACCCTTATTCATTACAACCGGTGCAAACACTTCCTCGTGCAATTGCGGGTCCATAATTCTATCATCATAAAGCGCACGATCCAGACGGAGTAAGTCCCCAACCGTACTGCTCACCATTCCATCCCCTTGTAAACCGTCCAGATATTGCACGTAGCTCAGCTCGGGCACCACATCCGGCAGTACATAACCTCCGCGATCCAGCCGGTAAACATAACCCCAAGCGTAGTCTTCTGGAATAGGTCCAGGATCCACACGCCTATTGTACACCCGTGTACGTGTCATGCCGAGCGGTTGAAAGATCTGTTCGGATAGAAAGTCTGCGTAAGACAGGCCGCTAATTCGTTCTATCAGGATCGCGAGCATAATATAGCCGGTATTGCTGTACATCCAGCTATCATTAGGCGTAAACAAAGGATCGGGCCGATGGGTAGCGAGCATATGTAACACATCTTCGTTAGTAGCATACTGATTAGGATTCCACACTCTGGAGAACAACTCCATATAATCCGGTAAGCCCGATGTGTGGCATAACAATTGGCGTACCGTGATTCCTGGGTAGGGCAATTCCGCCAGCCACTTTAAAACCGGATCATTCCACTGCAGTAAGAGATTTGGAGACCGATGCTAATTCGAACATCGATTCAGTGGTAAGTGGTCGCATTCCAACGCTACTGAACTCCGCGCTTCCCATCGCTTCACAAAGCAATGTTTCGCCCTTTTCGGCCACCAAGAGCACCCCGTTAAATGTGTTCTGCTCTCTGATTTGGCGCATCAGTTCGACAAGTTGTGCAATTCGTTCTGTTTTTCCTACTGTCATGTACTTATCCCCTTTTTATATGTGAATATCATCAGCTACCACTCGATTGCGGTTTATTTACGCAAGTCTATTTTTCGTGTTTGCTCAACATCCGCACTTATGTGTCTTAGAGGTATAGAACTGTTCACTGTCCAGTCAATAAAAGCCGATTAAAAATACCTTAGTTCTTACAGTAGGATAACCGATGGCCTCTAATTCCAGTTGCGCTTCTAATGTGGTGAATTAGTATTTCAAATCAGTTTTTCACCTAGCTACTGGCCAAGGAAGCAGGGGCTAGGGAATACCGACTAAAATGGCCAATGGAATAATTGTATTAATTAGGATAAGCATCAACAATCGAATAATAAGTTCCATCTTTGTTAGCTGCTTTGTATTTTCCCACCTGATAAAGCCGCTTAAGGACAAGAGGTATAGGATAGCAAAAAATAGCAGAATACAATTAATAATCATAGCTCGAAAAAAAATCTACAGAGTTGAACAGCAGAACGATACCGTATTCTCCATCCATCACTAAATAGGAAGATGAATTTTCTGTCGTGCCGTTATGCCAGACCTTGCTGTCTGAAATAATCCACCCCATTCCATAGTACTCTCCCTGCTTAATGCGTGCAGCGGGTTCATGCATCCGATTGATACCTGGCTTTGAAAGCACGCTGCGGCCCTCAAAATTCCCGCCATTCATTTGTGCGATCAAATACTTGGACATTTCCAGCAGCTCTCTCGCCTTATCGAGCCGCTTCTCCTTTAAATAACCGAATACGGTGGTACCGAATAGTTCTTTAAAACCGGATTTCAGTTTAGAGTCGCTGATTCCTACCAACCTGGACAATTCCAATAAGGACGGGGGGGGTTCCATCCGTTTCTGCAAAATTTCGCTTGCCTCCCGCACCCTCGCAATATCGTCTTTCTTTAACCGGTTTCTACTGCGCTCCCGGCAACACTTCCTCTTCTAACAAAGCGTATTGGAAGCAAAGGGCTAGCAATTCAAGGGTTATTCCTTCCAGGAACATTTTTCGCATCGCTCCGATAAAGGAATGGGAACGGACATCCTGCAGGATAGACTGAGCTTTGGGCAATAGCAATCGGTGAAACGTACGATTCATTTGTCCACCAAGAATCGTGGCAAAATCGTAACGCGTCAAGGCCAGTTCATCCATTAATTCATCAAATAAAGTGGGGGCCAAACGAACGTCACAGATGATAATCGGTTCTCCTTGCAAATATGTCATTACAAGCTGCTCTTCTTTTCCAAAAGTAAGATCTCCGAGACCTGAGATAATCTGTTCTTGTGTTCCGGCATGAAGGATTTCGATATTGCCCTGAATCCAGAACGTCAGATCGACGATCGGAAGTTCGCTGCGGAACTGCATCGTATGTTTGTCTTTGAGCAGGCAGTCGGTCAGGAAATCCGGATAAGTGTCTGTTGTAATGAGAATGAAGCTCTTTATATTCCGACGACTGTAACTTTTGCATTTCTATTCCTCTTTTACATTTTATTTTTTGAGAAGAGTATACCAAACGGTGCTCATACATCAATTCGGACTAATTTCCAGCCTGCCCAACTGCTCAAAGACGCTTGCTGTGACCAATTATCAATGTCATCAACGATACTAAATAGCACAGGGAGGATATCATAAGGAACGGGGTCATCCTTTGCGAACCATTCGTGAAATTCACCAGTATGGCAAGCAGGAAAGACAAAACAGCTACAATCAGGAATGTACCGATCATATCGTGACAGGTTCACCCCTGATGAAGATTCATTCCAGAGCCTAAGCTCATATATGAAATGAGAGAAGGTGCTTCCTCTAAAGAGGAGTACCTTTTTCGCTAATATAACTGAAATTTTGACTCCAGGTTGACAAACGATTTACAATAAAGTCGAATGGAGTGATAAACAATGGCAAAACGTGCAATGACACCCGAGGCCAAAGCTCTTAAAGCTAAGGCTATTATGGATAAGGCAGCGGAGATGTTTCTTGCGTTAGAGTATGAAAAAATAAAAATGTCGGACATCGCCAGACAAATGGGAATGTCTAACGGCATTTTATTTGTATATTTCAAAACAAAAGAAGCTCTGTTTTTCAGCGTGCTATGCCGTGAGTATGAGAAGAGACTTGCTCGTCTGACGGAGATGGCTTTACATAAGCCTGTACATAGTTATGAGGACTTCAAGAACCTCTTGATGGATGAGCTTATGGAATTGGTTGACAAGAATCCACTTTACGTCAAACTGGAATCCATGCGTACAGCCGTTTTTGAGAAAAATGTTGATCCGAAAACGATGTTGAACCAGAAGATCAGTCTCTACAAACTTATGACAGATGTAGTGACCATTATATGTGAATTCCAGGCAGTAGCCCCGGAAGATGTGATTGAGATTTTACAGGCTGAGGCTTCAATCATGACAGGCTGCAAATTAACTGCAACGTTGCCAGAGGATGTTATCGATATGATCAATCAACATGGACTGGAAGGTTTTCAACGCAACTTTAAAGAAGATGTCCGGAGAACTATGATGTGTTACTTGGACGGATACTATAACAATTATATTATTAGCCGCAAATGATTTTATATCAAGCAATGACATGAGCATATGCCTATGAAAGTCGCTATTATAGCGGCTTTTTTTTATTTTCGCGCCCTAGATCGGCTAAACTCAACTCATTAAAACACCGAAAAAATGATGTGCCATAAAGGTGAGTATTGCAAGAGTGACCTAAAGCGGGATAACCACGGTTAACAAAAAAATAGAATGATTATCGTTGACAATTGATCCCGAGTCACTTATAATTGACTCAGGATCAAATAAACATTATGGAGGTTTTACACATGAGTCAGAAAGTTGCGTTAATTACAGGTGCATCGTCAGGGATCGGCAAAGAGGCCGCACTCGAGCTGAAAAACAAAGGCTTTACAGTGTATGCGGCGGCTCGTCGTATCGATAAAATGAAGGATCTCGCCACGATGGGCATTCGTCCCATTTCCATGGACGTAACGGATGAAGAGTCCATGATCGGGGCAGTAAATCAAATTTTGAGCAAAGAAGGTCGAATTGACATTCTGGTGAACAATGCCGGATATGGATCTTATGGTGCGCTTGAGGATGTTCCCATGGAAGAAGCACGGCGGCAGATGGAAGTCAATGTATTTGGACTCGCGAGACTGATTCAGCTTGTTGTGCCAAGCATGCGAAAAAACAAGTTTGGGAAAATTGTGAATGTATCTTCGATGGGTGGGAAGATATGGACAAACTTCGGCGCATGGTATCATGCCACCAAATTTGCAGTTGAAGGTCTTTCGGATTGTCTGCGGTTAGAGCTTGAGCCATTCGGAATTGATGTCATCGTCGTGGAACCGGGCGGAATCAAAACGGACTGGGGTATCATTGCTGCCGAAAATCTGAAGAAGGTATCTGCCAAGGGACCGTATGCTCAGGCAGCTAACAAAGCTGCGGACGGCATGATCAAAAACTATACAGGTAATCAGCTGTCGAAGCCGGAGCTCATTGCACGCACAATTGGTAAAGCTGTGACGGTAAGAAGACCGAAAACACGTTACTTGGTTGGTTTCATGGCAAAACCGATGGTATTCATGAAAAATGTATTTGGGGATCGTGCTTACGACAGAATCATTAAAATGTTTGGCTAAATTTAAATTTAGGGGAGTGGAGTTTATCATGTATACATTTGATTCTAAATTGCCGAAAACAACGACGTATTGGAAAGAAGACGAGATATTTTTTATCAAACACACGACTTTCTTGGTGAGTATGGAAGAAATACATGCCATTGGAGGATTGCTGAAAGAAGCTCATCGTGACAAAGATACGACTGCAATTGTCATTAACAATCGTGAAGCCAAAGGAGCCTGGACCCAGGAAGCAAATCAGGTTTGGATGGAAGTTAATGCGGAATTCGATTATGTCATGCCTAAAAAAGTCGCGACATTAACCAATGACGTTATCGCAACCATGCAAATTAACCGCCTAACGCGGAGCCACGGAGCGGAGAAAATGTCCAGAGCCTTTTGCAACGATTACGACGATTCGGTGAAAGCTTTTTTTAACGAATAAAAGGTAGACCATTCCGCTTGAATCTTAACTCCAGATCGATGAGCTATCTATAATGGGTCGAATGGAGTGATCGTTATTATGGCAAAACGAGCTATGACACCGGAGGCTAAAGCTTTAAAAGCTAAGGCAATTATGGATAAAGCAGCTGAAATGATTTTGTCTTCCGAGTACGAAAAAATTAAAATGTCAGATATTGCGAAGACGATGGGCATGTCGAATGGAATTTTATTCGTTTACTTTAAAACAAAAGAAGCGCTATTCTTCTGTCTGTTATGCAGAGAGTATGAGAAACGACTCGCTTCTTTGACCGAATTAGTGAAAAAAGTGTCGGTTCAAAGCTTCGCAGATTTTAAGGATTTACTTATGACTGAACTCATGGCACTGATTGAAGATAATCCGTTATATATCAAACTGGAGTCGATGCGTACTGCCGTTTTTGAAAAGAATGTAGATGCTGAAACCATGCTCACCCATAAGCTAAACCTGTATACGTTAATGTCTGAGCTAGTGGCCTTAATTTGTGCAGAGAAAGCCATAACGTCAGATGATGTCATGGAAATACTTCAGGCCGAAGCCTCCATTATAACGGGATGTAAACTATCTGCCGCATTACCTGAAGAGGTCATCGGTATCATCAAACAGAACGGTCTGGATGGACTTCAACGTAATTTTAAGGAAGATGTCCTAAAAACAATGAGTTGTTATCTGGATGGATATTATAATAATTATATTGCTAAAACTAACAAGTGCTAATAAGCACTAAAAAGAGAAGCCATGATTACTTTTATACACGGAGGAGCAGGATGATAAACCGAAATCAGACAGATAAAGCTGTTGTAGTTGGCGCTACAGGAATGATGGGGAGAGAGCTTGTACGGTTATTGCTTGAATATCCCGCCTATCAGCGAGTCATTGTTTTCGTGCGCCGCAGCATGGGCATCTCTCATCCAAAGCTTGTGGAGCATCAAGTCTCTTTTGAACGGCTTGAGAGTGAAGTTGATCCTTCTTTAATTGAGGACGCCGATGTTTTTTGTACCCTGGGAACCACGATGCAGCAAGCGGGCTCCAAAGAAGCTTTTCGCAAAGTGGATCTGGAGTACCCTCTGGCTTTGGCCAAACTTGCTCTTCAGCACCAGGCCGCCAGCTTTATCATTGTAACAGCCATGTGGGCATCCGAGCAGTCATGGATGTTTTACACACGAGTGAAAGGAGAATTGGAACGGAAGCTGTTGTCTCTTGGACTACCTCGACTTGTGATATTGCGTCCTTCTCTTTTAATCGGGGATCGTGAGGATGAGAGTTTTGGAGATCGAGCAACGAACATGATCTTTCGTATCATTGATCCGTTTCTTGTCGGACCTCTGGCCAGAATGAAGGCCATTGAGTGCAAAACTGTAGCACAGGCCATGATCATTAAGGCACAGGAAACCACTAGTTCTGCATTGGAAGTACTTGAGTCAGAAGTTATTCCTGTCGAAGCAAATAAGTAAAAAAAATATTCTGCAATATAGTTGGGAGACGTATTTAAATGAAAACATGGTTTATTACCGGGACATCCAGTGGTTTTGGACGTATGGGGGGTCAAGTCGCGTTCCCAGCCCTGAGTATTTATCATGCAACAAAATGGGCCATGGAAGGTTTTATTGAATCTCTCATTCAGGAAGTGGCTCCATTCAATATACAAGCGACGCTTGTTGAGCCTGGGAGTGCACGAACGAACTTCAGTGGCAGCAGTATGATCGCAGGAGAGCCCATGAGTGAATACGAGAATACGCCTGTAGGTTATATAAGACAAATGTCACAACAAGCTGGAGAAAGCAGTTTCCCTGGCGATCCGGTGAAAATGGCACAGGCTATCATTGTAGCAGCGAATTCCGACATTTTTAACCTTCGTCTAACACTCGGTAGTGACGCGTATGAATTGGTTTCTAAAAGCTTAGCTTCACGTCTGGCTGCGTTGGAAGAACAAAAAGAGATTGCTTATTCAACGGATTTCTAAATATAGATCTAATTCCAAAACAAATGCCCTGAATTGAATAGCAGCAGGGGGAAGGTAGTGTTCAGACACCCAGGAGAGCCCAATCGTACGGTGGCTGTCAACATTTCCTAAACGGACCTGGGCAATTTTGTTCATGTCCAAGCCTTGCTGCGAAGACAGCAAAGAAACACCGAGCCCTGATCCGACCAGTCCGATGACAGTGGCGACTTCTTCGCCTTCAAACGTGATATCGGGCTGCATGTCGTACATATGGAACAGTTGATCAGCAGTCTGGCGCAACGCATACCCTTGCTTAAGTAAGATGAAAGGCTCTCCGACAAGCTGATCCAATGTGATAGATTCTGCTTGCGCTAGCTGGTGAGTGGACGGTAGAGTAGCGAATACTTCTTCTTTCCAGAGTGCTTTCCATTGTATAGCCGAGTCCAAATCGCGAGGCTCTGCCAATAGGCACATGTGCAAATCCCCATTCTCCAATTGATCAAGTTGACCTGGAGCGATTATACCTAGATTCAGCTCCTAACTGGACTTGCTCCAGGCTGTGGTACGCCATCTACAGACAAACTGCCTGGTACGAAGCTACCTGAGGCGGGGAACCTGTCTGTTAGGAGGACAAGTGTAACAGAGACCGTTCCTACATTAGAAGCGGTGATCGTTTACTGGATTGTATCACCAACAAAGGCTTTTGATTATCAGATTGTTCTTTATTCAAGAATTCTGGGCATGAACTCTGGTGCATAAAGATAAAATTGCTGAGCGTATACACTTTCGATGGAATATTTGAAGAATTATTTTTGTTGCTACAAGATTATATTAAATTAAGCAACTGATTGATTTCTTCAGAACTTTCCTGCATACCACGAGCAATCGATTCGTTAATCCAACCGTAAAGTCCATAGGCGAAAAATGCCTTTTCATAGGCTTCTTTATTACTCATATCAAGGATAAGAACTTGTACCTATTACTGTAAAGACACCATGATTAGAGAGTTTGATGGAGTATATCACATTTGGTTTAGCGAGCTTTTTGTCACACACTATCAGCTTACATAATGGTTGTCAGCTTTATTTAAAGATTTTTTGTTCCAAGTATCCATTCGAAAGTTACTGTAAAAAATACCGCCTAGAATAGTCTGACGATTCATATTAGCCGGCTTCTAATGAAGCCAAACATTCAACCCGGAAAACCATAGCTATCCATACCCGTTACAGCAGTATCTGAAAGTCGTTTGAAGTTTGCTGGCGATCGCTACTTAAATTCTACTGGCGTCAGACAAGAACATAGGATCAGACCAAGCCGCTAAACTAGCGGCTTTTGTTATACATTTTGGAAGAGATATGGAATCACGTCAAACGGTTTATCAGCTTCTAAAAGTACATAAATAGTGATCAAATTAGATTTTTGTCTTTTCTATTGTTTTGGACTGCTCAAAAAGAATAGTTTTGGATATATATAACCAATCCATCTGTTGATATACTAGCATAACGTTCTACACAGTCTTCACAATACACAAAGAGGCGCTAACCTCAATCATCCATTCCTATGCGGAATAGAAAGAAGGTAGCTGACATGGGGCATCTAGTTGAAGAAAATCTTCAATCTGTAAGACAGCAAATAGCATTGGCCTGCCAGGCTTCGGGTCGCAACATAGAGGACATCAAGTTGTTGCTCGCGACCAAAACAGTACCGCTTGAGAAATTACAAATAGCTATTCAAGCAGGTGAGGTCCTATTCGGAGAAAACAAAGCTCAAGAACTTCGGGACAAATTTCCACTCATGCAACAAAGCAAACAGGTGGAATGGCATTTTATCGGACATCTGCAAACGAATAAAGTAAAGGATGTTGTTAAATATGTTACACTCATCCATTCCGTAGATCGTCTGAAACTGGGACAGGCTTTACATAACCAGCTTGTCAAAGAAAACAAGACCTTAGACATTCTTGTGCAAATTAACACGTCCTACGAAGAAAGTAAATTCGGTGCCTCTCCAGAAACAGCATTGGAGCTTGTAGAACAGTTGTCTCAATTCGAGACGTTGAACGTGAAAGGCTTAATGACCATTGGAAAACTGAATGCGACGAACGAAGAAACACGACATTGTTTTCAATTGTTAAACCACATCCGTACACAAATTAAAGAGAAAAACATTCCACGCGTAGAAATGGATATTCTATCGATGGGCATGTCTGGTGACTTCAAAGTCGCCATTGAAGAAGGAGCTACAATCATACGTGTAGGGACAAGTGTATTTGGCCAACGCTACTTACCGGATGAATATTACTGGAATGAACATACACCCATGGAGATTAGGTGAGAGGTAGTGTTAAATATGAAGTCAGCATCCCCTTCGTTACGTGGCCGCGATTTGATATCGCCGGTCATAGCCGCTTTAATATCCGTTATTGTTAATTACGGGGGCACGTTTATTCTTGTTTTTCAAGCAGCAAAAGTCGCTGGTTTAAGCCCGGAAATGACTGCTTCCTGGATTTTTGCCATCTCGATTGGAGTAGGAGTAACAGGCATATGGCTAAGTTATCGCTATAAGGAACCGATTATTACAGCCTGGTCGACACCGGGTGTGGCTTTTCTCGTTTCTGCATTAGCCGTAACCCCTTATCCCGAGGCCATTGGAGCTTACATGATTTCAGCAGTCGGGTTTATTATTTTAGGTTTGTCAGGTATGTTTGAACGTTTCGTTCGACTTATTCCCCCAGGCATCGCTTCCGGATTGTTAGCAGGTATTTTACTACAGTTTGGCATTTCTGCCTTTGAAGGGGCGAAGGTTGATCCTTTGCTTGTTATTGTACTGTTTGCAGCCTATATCGTGCTAAGACGGTTTACTTCCCGTTACGCAATTGTTGGCATATTAGCAATCGGTTTGATTTATTTGATTTGCATGGGGAAAACAAACTTCAGTACGATCCAATTGGCGGTCGCTTCGCCGGTATTTATTGTTCCGGAGTTTTCGTTACATGCTTTACTTGGCGTTGCGTTGCCGCTGTTCATTATTACCTTGACGGGGCAATATATGCCCGGAATGCTTGTTTTGCGTAATGACGGATTCAAGACGAGTGCAAATCCCATTTTAGCCGTAACAGGCTTGGGTTCGCTTCTTGCAGCTCCATTCGGCTCACATGCTTTTAACGTGGCAGCCATTACAGCAGCGATTTGTACAGGTAAGGATGCACATGAGGATTCAACAAAACGGTATATTGCAGGTATTGCTTGTGGAATTTTTTATATTTTTGTCGGGGTTTTTGGCGTAACATTGGCTGCTCTGTTTTTGATTCTTCCTACTACTTTTATTGCAACATTAGCAGGTCTAGCATTACTTGGAACAATCGGTGGTAGTCTTGCCAATGCATTAACGGACCCTAAGGGACGTGAAACTGCATTGATTACGTTTTTGGCGACAGCAGCGAATGTGACCTTGCTTGGAGTCGGTGGTGCATTTTGGGGACTGTTTGCAGGAATGGTAGCGCATCTGCTGATGAATAGTAAATTCCCCAAAAAGCAATTTGGACAGAATGCATAACAATAATGTTGAGAGGAAGATGCACATGAAACATTTGGAGCAGCTAGATAAATTAGTGGGAAATGCTATCCAGCAAGAGCTTGCACGGCAGAGGGATACAATAGAACTGATTGCATCAGAGAATTTTGTAAGTCAAGCTGTGATGGAAGCAACGGGTACGATATTGACCAATAAATATGCGGAGGGGTATCCGGGCAGAAGATATTATGGCGGGTGTGAGTATGTCGATACTGTCGAGGAGATTGCCAATCGCCGACTTAAAGCGCTTTTTGGTGCTGAACATGCTAATGTGCAGCCTCACTCTGGTGCTCAGGCAAACATGGCTGTATATTTTGCCTCTGTTAAGATTGGTGACACGATACTTGGCATGAATCTATCCCATGGTGGTCATCTAACACACGGAAGTCTTGTTAATTTTTCAGGGAGATTTTATAATTTTGTTCCATATGGTGTTGATGAACAAACGGGCCGTATTGACTTTGACGAAGTACGCAAACTTGCTTATAAGTATCGTCCACGTATGATCGTTGCAGGTGGAAGTGCCTACCCACGGACCATTGACTTTGAGTTATTCGCCCAAATTGCTGCCGAAGTGGGAGCCCTTTTCTTTGTAGATATGGCGCATATTTCAGGAATTGTAGCGGCAGGTTTGCATCCTAACCCGGTGCCGCATGCTCATTTTGTTTCAACTACCACGCACAAGACATTACGAGGACCACGGGGGGGAGCCATTTTGTGCCGGGAGCCGTGGGCACAGGCGATCGACAAAGCAGTATTCCCGGGAACTCAGGGTGGTCCATTCATGCACGTCATAGCGGGGAAAGCGGTGGCATTAGGTGAGGCATTGCAATCTGATTTCACTAAATATATTGAAAGTGTTCTGGATAACGCCAAAGTATTGGCAGAAGCATTAATCAATGAAGGGCTTACCCTTGTATCAGGAGGGACAGATAATCATATGGTGTTGGTCGATTTACGAACCATTGGCCTTACAGGCAAAGAAGCCGAAGCCATACTGGATGAAGTAGGAATTACGGCGAATAAAAATGCAATCCCTCATGATACGGCAAGTTCGTTGGTCACGAGCGGTATTCGTTTTGGGACTCCGGCTATGACGTCCAGAGGACTTGGAGTTAGGGAAATGAAAGAAATTGCTCAACTTATAGGACTTGCTTTCAAAAATCCGAAGAGCTTGAAGGTAAAAGATCATATATTAGGAAGTGTCCGCGAAATCACTTCGCAATTTCCTCTTTATGAAGGGCTTGAATAGTTTAACAGCAGACACATATGTAGCCCGCAATTGTTCCTGATCGCTAACAATTGCGGGCTCGTATTTTGCTTGCTCATATTGAAAACATACCGTTGTGAACAGAGGAGATACATCGTAAGTTAATAGGCTATACCTACACGTGACTGTACATACTCCCCACACGTTATTTGCTGATAAGCAAACTCCGCAGTATCCATTACAGATATAGAAGTTCCGCTGTCAGGCAAGTAGTCGCGCTCAACCCGGTACTTACCGGGAGATTTTCCATCATATAAGTAGGTAGGGCACACGATCGTCCATTCAAGCTTTGAATGCTTGAGAGTGTTGTACACCTCCAGATGCTCCTTTGCTGCTCGCGTTGACTTGCGTTTGGAACTGGAGGATTGAAAACGAAGCAAGCCAGGATCAGTTCGACTTTCCAATATTCCAGCCGTACCAATCGTAATGATTCTTTTTATGCGCTCTTGAGCCATAGCCTCAACAATCAATCCTATGGATTGCGATAATGTAGTCGTTCCATCGGTGCTCAAGGCACTAACAACGAGATCAACACCCTGTATTGCATTATGAATATCTTCTTTGATTAAGGCATTCCCTTGATGCAGAATAAAATTCTCATCGCTGAGATTTATCTTTTCCGGCTTTCTAACCAGCGCGGTTATATGATTTTTTGAACTTAGAGCATGAGAAACGAAATGACTTCCAACTCGTCCAGTGGCTCCTAACACTAAAATTTTCACAAAAAAATACTTCCTTTCGGACCGAATTGGCAAGAATGTCCTTCATTATAATACAGTCTGTGCAAGTCGATGTATGCCTTCCTCAATCAAATCTTCATCCACTTTCGCAAAACCTAATATCCATCCTTTTCGATTACTTTCCAGGCAATATTTACTGAGCGGGTACACACGGACTCTTTGATCAAGGGCAGCATTCGTCATCACATCTTCGTCAAATGACGTTTCAGATTCAAGAAGCATATGCAATCCCGTTTCCACTCCACTTAATGTAAATCGTGAACTTAGCCCGGAAGCAACAATGGCTTTGGTCATTACTTCGTGTCTGCGTCGATATATGTTCCGAACTCTTCTCATGTGGCGCATAAAATGACCACGTTCGATAAAATGAGTTAGAGTTAATTGTTCCATAATCGGTAGATGACGATAGGTTAGTTCATGAACTTGGGTAAGGCGATCGATGGCTTTTTTGGGTCCGATGATAGCTGATAGTCGAATGCCAGGCGCAACCATTTTGGAAAAACTCATCATATAAAGTGTATTCTGAGGTTGCTGACTGAATATTGTCGGAAGCGGATCTCCGCGGTACCTAAATTCGCTATCGTAGTCATCCTCAACAATCCAATATCGATGATGAGCCGCCATGTGCATTAATTGTTGCCTGCGTGGCTCCGACATAATAACTCCAACTGCGCATTGATGAGAAGGCGTGACAAATACGAGTTTAGTTTGTGGGTGAATACGATCTACACATAATCCATACTCATCGACCGGAACGGATTCGACTTGCATCCGTCGGTATTTCATCGCCATCCAAGCGGCAGGGAAGCCGGGGTCCTCTACCGAAACTCTGTCTCCCTCATTTAAGAGTGCCTGGGTAATTAAATCGATGCTATGTTGTGCGCCCGAGGTTAATAAGATTTGATCAACATCGATATGAATGCCTCGTTCAAGTGACAAATAACGTTGAATCTGCTCTCGTAACGGCAGTAACCCTCTGGCATCGCCGTAAGCCCAAATGTCCAGATTGGTTTCAGTGGAAGCCTGTATAAACGATTGTCTCCAGGATTTTGTGAAATTTTCGTCTAGATAAGGCTCGTGGGGATTAAAATCAATTTCTACTTTTCGGTTATCTCTGTTTCCGAACCAACTGTGCAGATGACCAATCGAACTGTTTAGTATAGGCAGTTCGGGAGGAATAGGTCCTTGGATCGCGACATCCTCTGATGAACGAGGCGAATATGTCCAATCACTAACCCTTGTCCCGGCGCGACGGGAGGTTACTGTATAACCTCGGCTGAATAATTCCTCGTAGACAATTTGTATGGTTGACCGTGAAACGCCAATTAATTGAGCAAGTTCACGTGATGGAAGTAGCAATTCGCCTGGCGGCCATTTTCCGGTTGTAATATTATGAATCGCTTGGTCAAGAAGTTGCTGCCAGATAGGGCGATGGTCATTTCGATTAACTTTTAGCATTGATTCAACTCCAGTGCTCATGCTGACATTATGGATTGCATGGTCTTATAAAATTATGGATGTTTTTAACACTCCAATGATTGATATACTATCATGACAAAAGTTAAATTTGCAACAAGGCAAAGTTAGACTAATGAGATATTTCTCATGAATCATGTATCTTGAACAACTTAGATGGATCTCGGCTTTGTCTTGGTTGTATGAGCTTTGGTGATGCAAATCCTAGATTTCAATTGATGAGGCGCAAAAATATATAGAGAAGGATTTCGTCCAAATCCCAGAGATAAAGGAGAATTCTCCTATCAACGGAGTGCTGCTCGTTTCCTTCCCAAAAGAGGATGTGAAAATCCTACTGGCTCATTTTGATGATGAAGTACTGGAGGGAAACCGAATAACTAAACGCATTCTGTTCGACAGGGCCAATCCGCACAGTTACGTAAGAGACGAGCACAGCCTCCATATTATCTTTGACAATGGGACGGGCAATTTGTATGATCTAAATAGGATTGTAAAATTCTGCAAATGGGGTCGAATGCGTATGGCTACAACTGATTGGGTGAATAAAATTACTGAAATCACATTGTTTGTGGAAGATTTGCATCGGTCGAAGGAATTCTACCAAGAGACGTTCAAACTTGCGATCATATATGAAGATGCAAACTGCGCGGTGTTCGATTATGGCAATACAAGCATCAATCTGTTAAATCAATTGAATGCCCGTGAATTGATTGAGCCGGCGCAGGTTGGTCGCTGCGGAGATGGCGCGCGGTTTCAATTCACGATCCAAGTACCAGATGTTGACCGGGTATGCGATGAGCTGAAAGTGCGGGGCGTTAAGTTATTGAATGGACCGATAACGCGTCCCTGGGGGCGGCGAACGGCTTGTTTTGCCGATCTGGACGGGCATGTGTGGGAGATTGCGCAGGTGCTGTAATGAATTAGGATTAAAGGGGAGAGGATCTGGATGCTGAGCGATTCTTCTTCTATTATCGAGCAATACATACGGGACCTGGACAAATATTCGATAGAGCAGTTGCGATTTAAATGCCAAGAAAATGTATTTCCTGAAGGCAAGACGGAAGACGGAACGAAGGCGCTCGCCGAAAAAGAGTGGCCCAATATCCGTGTGGAACTTGAGGAACCGCCCAACGCGACAATCAACCCCGAGAGCAAGGATGAAATCATAGCTGGCCTGGAGCAGGTGCTAGAGAAGTTTGCCTACTGGGCGGGTTGCGTAGATCGGGCGAATCCGGCTTGCAAGGTGCGCCATGGCTCGTTTGGCTGGCTTAACGCGCGTGATTGGTTTGAGATGGTTGATATGCACAGCAGGCACCATTTGCACCAGAAGGCGAAACGTATGCCGTATGGCGGCGTCAAGAAAAGCGGTACTGGTAAAGAAGGCCTAATACGCTATTGAAGAAATGACAGAGGAACATATTGTCGTCTTTAATCTGTGAGTATGGATTCTGAGCCTAGAGGCATATTTGTTTCTAGGTTTTTTGTTATGCCATTAATTTAAATGTAGGTGAATGAAATGCAATTTCTATCTATACTACTGCCTATATTCGGAATCTTTGCGCTCGGTTATGTAGGCCAGAAGAAAAAGGGGTTTGAAACCAAAACTATTTCGAAAATGGCATTATATTTAATGTCTCCGGTAAGTACTGGACTTAAGCGGGGGGAGTATCTCAGACCTTAATCTCAGATCTAATCATGCTTTAGAATGATGGAAAATAAAGGATCTACTATTATGATATACAAGTAAAACATTAGAATACGAAGAAATGAGGTCTTTTAATGAAAAGAAAAGAGCTTCAAAGGGATTTTACTTTAATGATAGTTGGTGCTTTATTTTCTTCTTTAATAGGTGGCCAAACAGCATCTGGAAATTCGGTTCTATTGAGTGAGAGTAAGGCCAGATTAGAACAGACAGCTCCCCATACAGGGCCGATCTCTCCGGTCGAAGTTGAGCAATTTGCAGATGATTTCTTTAATCGGCCGGAAATCAAAAATAAGCTAGTAGGTGCAGCTTTTACAATCGTTGCAGATAACAAAGTATTGTTAAACAAAGGGTATGGCTATTCCGACTTGGAAACCAAAACTTTAGTGGACCCTGAGCAGACGATTTTCCGGATGGCTTCCATATCCAAAGTAATGACTGCCACTGCTGTAATGCAGCTTGTAGAGCAGGGGAAGATCAATCTGGACGAGGACATTGAAAAATATCTTGGTGGGATGACTATTACGAACCACACGGGAACACCTGTCACCATGAGGCGTTTATTGACGCATACATCAGGGTTTGATTTTACGGATTATATTTCATCTAACAATGTAAATAATGAACAATCCTTAGAGGAATTTATTAAAGATAATCTGCCAACTGTTATACGAACACCAGGTGAGAGTTACCGGTATGATAATTTTGCTTTTAATCTTCAGGGATACATTATTCAACGTATGGTTGGCTATTCATTTGAAGAATACATACAAAAGCATATTTTTAAACCTTTGGATATGAAGAACAGTGATTTCCTCATGAATGAAGAAGTCAAAAAACAGCTGGCTACGGGTTACGGAACAAATGGCCAACCCAAGGATCAGTATCCAAATGACCCGGTTATCATGCCAGACGGAGGGATGTTTGGCACAAGTGGGGACATCGCTCATTTCATGTTGGCCCATTTGAATGAAGGAAGTTACGGCAGCTCTCAAATACTCTCCAAAACGACAACAGAAGAAATGCATCGCACGCAAGTCAAAGTTCAAGAGCAGGTGCCTACAATGGCTCTGGGATTCGAAAAATTTTACAGGCACGCATATCATGGCCAAATGGTTATTGGAAAGGGGGGAGATTTACCCGGCTATCATTCATGGATGTGGTTGATTCCAGACCAAAAGATTGGTGGATTCGTCATAACCAATAGTGATGCGAGCCAGGACATAGGGGAAGAATTGTTTGCTGCATTTATGGATCACTATTACCCCCGAGAAAAACAGAAAGCAAAGGAATGGCCGCTCAATTCAAATGAGTTGGATCAGTATACAGGAACCTATCGATATCTTCGCCAACCTTACTTGTTCTTTGACATCGTGAAACAGAAAGGGGAACTTTCGATTTCAGGTCCAAATGGAACACATACGTTAAAACCAGTTGGAGATCAATTGTTCGTTGATGAAGGAGGAAACCAAGCCGCCTTTAAGAAAGACACAGATGGTAAAATCACCTATCTGGATTACATTTTACCAGACTCTTGGTTCGGAAAAATACCTGATCTCCCTCAATATTTTGACGTAGCTAACGACGAATATGCTGAAGCTATTTATCGCTCAACTAAATTGTTTATGCCACAGCACAATGAAAAACGTCCTACCCACTATTATCCTGATGAAGCTATTACGAGAGGTGAATTTGCATCCCAATTGATTCAGTTTGCTAATTTAAGACCCTCAGATAAGCCGGTAATCTTTAAAGATGTCGAAGGACACAAGTACGCATCTTCAATTCAAACACTCGCAGACATTGGAATATTGGTTGGCACTTCAACTGAAATGTTTTATCCGGATCGTAAAATCAGCCGCCAAGAGGCAGCTACAATTCTCTGGAGGCTCTCATCGAGCGTGAACTTACCTATAATCTCGGCAGAAATAGCTGATAAACCAGCACCTTGGGCGGTTGACGCCGTGAAATTTATAGTCGGGGCAGGAATCTATGGACCTGATGTAACAAGAAACGAAGAGGGAATTGTTAACTATCGATCACAACAACCTTTGCTGCGTAAGGAAAGTGCAGTAATCTGGGATTGCTTCAGCAGAATTCTGACTTCAGGATTATAAAATGGTTGAGTCACTAAGTAGAAAGGAGAACAACAAGATGAATTTTAAAATATGTAGGCCGTTTTTTTTGTTCTGTATTAGTGTATGTCTTCTTTCTCAGTTCTCGGTTCCGGTCTATGCCACAGATCAAATAGAAACAGGAGAAACCCCTTCTGGAATTCCCTATAACCGGCTGGGGCAGGAGATTGATAACTACGTCATTTCCCACATTGGAAAGTCGACTCCCGGCGCTGCGGTTGTGGTCACGAAGGGCGACAAGATTGTTTTCTCTAAAGGCTATGGCTATGCCAATATTGAGCGTAAGTCTGCTGTCGATCCTGCTTCTACCGTATTTGCCTACGGCTCCATGAATAAAGCGTTTGTCTGGACTTCTGTAATGCAGATGGTGGAAGCGGGCAAGATGAGGCTAGATCAAGACATCCGGGCATATCTTCCCAAAGAGGTCGCGGAGAAACTGCGTTATGACAAGCCGATAACTATACTGGATATAATGAGTCACACCGCTGGCTATGAGCAGCATCCGTTAAGTACATTTACGCGGTCACTAGATAGTTTGACCTCGCTGGAAGAGACGATACTGTCTAACCAGCCGGAACAAATCTATGATCCCGGCACAGTAATAGCCTATTCTAACTTTGCCACGGCACTGGCCGCCCTAGCGGTGGAGAAGGTAAGCGGGGAATCTTTTTCCGAATACGAGATGAACCATATACTTAGGCCTCTTGGAATGAATCGTAGTTCTGGTCATCCTACCTTAGCAGATCACCGGGATCTGCTGAAGGAAAAAGCAACAGGTTATGCGAGCAAGCAGGAAGGAGGATTCGAAGCAAGAGCACATTATTATGTTCCTCTGTATCCTGCGGGAGCCATGGAAGGTACGGCGGAGGATCTAGCTCGGTTCGCCATGGCACTGTATACACCCGATAGTTCACTGTTCAACCGACCGGACACCGCACGGAAGATGCTCTCCCGAAGTTATACCCCGAACGAAGAGATCCTGTCGAATGCGCATGGCTTTTGGGAATATCGGGTAAAGCCTCACGTTGTTGGACACAGTGGGAATGTTAAGGGATTCTCCGGCAACGTTGCGATCGCTCCCGAGGAGCAGCTTGGTATCGTCGTCTTGACGAATATGGAAATTGAACAGGAGCTAACCTCTGGTATCATTAATCTACTGATTCAAAACCAAGCGAAAGAAGCTGAAAACCCTGTTCCCCCTGCCAAATTGTCTCCATCCGGCGAACTGGCCGGATATTATGTACAGTCGGGTGGTACTTATTCTACGTACCATGAGGTTATTAACTACTTGGGTTTGATTAAAGTGCAGCCGAAAGGTGAGCATGACCTTGTACTGAGCGTGATGGGCATGACGGGAGAACTCAAACAAATAAGTCCGAATGTATACCAATTTGCCAAATCCGACAGTCCAAGATTTGAAAGATTGGCACCAATTCTGTACGCAGAGATTTCTGACGAAGGTGTAAAACGATTGAGCAAAGGGATCGCCACGGATATATTACCGATTAAAGGAACCCGTTCGCTTCCTGCCTTAATCATCTATTTGGTATGGACTTTCTTAGCTATTATATTCTTTCTGGTGGCTCCAATCGTTTTACTTATTCGGTGGCTTCATCGTAGTAAAAAGGGCGCTTCATCAGCAACCAGCCACATCATGTCATCTGTTATCTTGTGCGGGACATTTTTGGTAGCCAATGTCATATATCAGCTGGTAAATGCAGTGATCAATGAAAACGTGACGGTGGGCCACATGAACTTTGGGATCTCTATAAATTGGGCTCTGACCTTGCTTGGCACAGCGTTGTTAGGGGTTTCCATTGTTAAACGCCCGCAATTTATAAAAATGTGGCATACCGTTGGAGGAGTGCTGTTTATTGGATTTGTTCTGATCATGGCGGAATGGAATTTTTATAGTTTCATTCCGTGATCACTGCAGGGCAACTTTAACAGAACAGTTAGTCAATAAACGATCAATTAGGGGAATCAAATTTGAATGGTAGCTAGAGTATTTTTAGTGTAAGTGAAGTTGCTTCGTTAGCTACGTGAGCACATACACTGCTGTCCTAATTGTGAGTGCAATGAAAGATATTGGGCTGAAGCCGATCATCACATCGGAGGAGTCTACTAAGGAAATTGGAGGCGCCCGGTTGTCGAGGGACAAGAACATAGTCCAATTACCGATTAGGCATGTATCTAATCGATTTACTTCCGTTAAATAACGGGCAGGGTAGTCGCGGGGAACCGTATCATAAATAGGACGAATTTTTTGATGGGATTGGATAAACGTCCAGGCTGCTTTTTTTTCATCGTTTTTGAGACCACATTGTGGTCGAACAAGTCTTCCCTGTCTTCTTTGGTCCAGTCATCCTCTGTAAACGTCATTTTTGATGGATCTTCATTATCTTAAGCAATGGTTGATTCTGAAAATCGTCCAACAAGCCACCATTCTAGAGAAAGTATTAGAATTTCGAAGTGAGGGTAAGGGCTACAAATGGATTGAACTTGGTGGTAAACAGTGTTACTCTAAAAGTCTATGTTCGACAATACATTTAATAATAGTCACCATTTTAGTTGTAAAGAAAGGTAACACTATGATAAAAGTTGATAATTTATCCTTCTCATTTCCTCAAAAAGAACTATATAATAACATTTCATTTACGTTTGAAGAGGCACAACATTGCGCTTTTATAGGAACAAGTGGCAGTGGAAAAAGTACACTGATAGATATACTAATGGATCCCGAAAGATATTTGTTCGATGGCAAATTAGAGATAGACCCAACTTGCACAATTGGGTATGTAAGTCAGTTCTCACAAGTAGACAACACGAAAGAAACAACCGTTTTTGAATATATAGGAGAAGAATTTATTAAGATACAAAATGAAATCACAGCCATTTATGCGGAGATGGCCACCACGTCGGATATGGATTCGCTACTGGAAAAGTATCAATTGGCTTTGGATGCCTTCGAGGCGATGGATGGGGATAATTTCGAAAACACCATTAATAAGCAGCTAAACCTGGCCAACCTCATGAAGCTAAAAGATCTTAATATATCCGAATTAAGCGGCGGGGAATTCAAACTTATTCAAGTAATGAAGGAAATGCTTAATCGTCCAGACTTAATGATTATGGACGAACCAGATGTATTTTTAGACTTTGAAAACCTAAATGCACTTAAAAAACTTATTAATTCCCACAAGGGAATGCTGCTAGTTGTTACGCACAACCGATATCTATTGAATCATTGTTTCAACAAAATTATACACCTTGAAAACACGGAGATCCAAGAGTTTGACGGGCGATATATCGATTATAACTTCTCGCTGCTTCAGACTAAGATCGAGCTGCAAGAAATCGCGGTTGCTGAAGCTGAAGAAATTGAGAGATACGATCACATCATCGACAATCTTAGAGAGATCGCCACCTATAATTCGGAAGCCTCCAGAGGCAGAGCGTTAAAAGCCAGAGTCAAGTTTCAAGAGAGATTGGAAGCACGTCGAATAAAAGAGCCATTCGTCGATATCAAGCAGCCGAATATCAGTTTTTGTATCGATAAGGAAATGGAAGACACCGTTGTGGTTAACGTCAATAATTATAGCGTTTCCTTTGACGAGTTGCTTTTGGAAAATGTGAACTTCGAGATCAAATCGACAGATAAAGTAGCCCTGATCGGTCCAAACGGTACCGGGAAAACGACTTTACTCCGAGAAATCTTTAAAAACAATCAGGATTCCATTGAAATAAATGCTGATGTTGTTAACGTGGCTTATTTATCTCAGGTTCAAGGCGAGATGCTACAGGATTCCAATACAATATTAGATGAATTCATCGAGGCTGGGTTTGAAACTTATGATGAGATTAGATCATTTATTTCAAACTATGGCTTTGAAGGAGAAATTCTTGATCAAAAGATAAAGTCTTTATCTGGTGGAGAAAAAAACATGCTTCAATTGGCTAAAGTTTCTGCCAGTCAAGCAAACGTATTGCTTCTTGATGAACCGACAAGCCATTTAGATATCTATACACAAATCGCATTGGAGAAAGCTATTGAGGACTACAAAGGTGCGATTCTCATGATTTCTCATGATTTCTATTCTGTTGTTAATGGTATGGATTATGTTTTAATTATTGAGGACAAGACGATTAGTAAAATGAGTATACTAGAATTTAGACAGATGATTTATACAAGTCATTTTAATGAAGACTATCTAGAAACGGAACAAAAGAAAAAGTCTGTTGAAATGAAAATAGAATTGGCTTTAAAAGATACTAATTTTGAACTTGCAAAAGTATTGGTTGATGAGCTAGAAGAGCTGATTAAGTTGCTTTAAACTACAACTCTCTGATTGAAATGATTACAAGAAAGTCAAGTCAGTTACAGCGAATAGGGCTAAAGTGAATTACTCTGAGTTCAACGATGAAACATGATGTTGGTGGAAAAGTATCAAAATAAAAAAGACACTGATGAATAGAATATCTGTCGAGAGACAAGAACATAGTCCCATTTAAAGTCGCTATTTTAGCGGCTTTTTTGTTTGACGGATTGTAATATGAAGTGCGACACCTACTGGAAATAAATAAAAAAGGGCCCATGGCCGGATTCGTGTAGAATGAAGTCACCACAACAACCATTCACACAAGGAGAATCCACCATGAGCTACACACATCTTAGCATAATCGAACGTAGCAAGCTAGAAATCCTCCATCAGCAGGGCAAAAGCTCACGAGCGATCGCAAAGGAACTCGGTAGACATCCTTCGACGATTTGCCGTGAATTAGAGCGCACAGCTTCACCCGAGAACAAGCCCAGAATGCATATCAGGAGCGTCGTAAGGCTTCTGTATCCATTGGCAAATGGTCCGCGATTTTAGCTGCCTCACTGGTGGAAAAACTCCAGGCCACCTGGTCTCCAGAACAGATTACCGCACGTTTCCGCATCGATGGCCTGCCTGTGGTCTCCTTCAAAACCATCTATCGCTGGATATACACGGGAAGGTTGGTTCGAGGCGCGCTACATGTCCTCCGGCACAAAGGAAAACGTCAGAACCCCGCTGAAACTCGCGGTAGATCTATCATTGGAAAGTCCATTTCTAATCGTCCGAAGGAAGTTCGTTCTCGTGAAACGTTTGGGTACTGGGAGCTGGACACGATCGTATCCAGTTGTGGCAAAAGTAAAGGATGCGTAGCCACGCTCGTTGAACGGAAGACCCGCCTGTATACCGCCATTCTCATGCCGATTCGGACGGCCTTGTCGATGGAAATAGCCCTTGGTGTAGCCATCTCACAGTACCCCCAAGGGACATTTCTTACCGCCACAGCTGACCGCGGGAAGGAGTTTGCTTGCTATGCGAATGTGGAAGCAACCCATGGCCTAGACGTTTATTTTGCTGATCCGTATTCATCCTGGCAACGGGGTTCCATTGAGAATGCGAACGGGCTACTTCGAGAGTTTTTCCCGAAAGGTACGGATCTTGCTGGGCTATAAAACGTAGTAAGGTTTCTTCATTTCAGTTTCATTATAAAAATATATATTACTCGCTATCTCTGAGAATTGGATGTTCAAGTTCCGAATGGCCCATAAAACTTTCCAAAGCCTCACCATCTATGAGAAGCTCAATGCTCTTTACTTCTTCGAATTGGAACATTGTTTCCTTTAAAGCTTCTAAGGCGAGAAGCTCTCCTCCCGAACCTAATTTTGCCTCATCGGGAATATGCACGTCTACTATAAGAGCCCCTTCATTTAACTTCATCGAAAACAATTCGACCTTACTCCATAATGAGATGAGTTCAGGATTATTATCTATTTGTAACGCTTCAAACACTTTCCTATACTTATCACTGCTATCTGTATAACTGATTTCTGCTTTACTATGTTCTAGTTTTGACACTTGAGTATCGACGAAGAAGACTTGGATTTCTTCCGATTCTTCGGTACTCTCCAATGGCTTTCCCGAAGCGTTAGTCGAAGATTTAACATTACCTTTTGTATTTGTAGTTATTTTTTCAGAGTCTGTAATCGGCTTATCGCCACATCCCGCTCCTATAATTGCTACTAGACAAAATAACAGCGTAATGTACACACCTTTTTTCATAGAAGCACTCCTCATCACTTTTGACCTAAATACTCTTTAATGCCATCAACAATAGCCATGGCTGCTTTCTGTTGCACAGTTTCCGACATCATTGCTTTTTCCTCTGAACTATTGCTTAAAAATCCTATTTCGAGCAATACAGCTGGCATTGTAGTTTCTCTAATGACTTGTAAACTCTTATCCTTTACACCACGATCCTTAAAACCAATAGCTTTGATCAAATTTTTATGAATGATATCAGCCAATTCTTTGCTACTGCTACGTTGATAGTAATACGTTTCTGTGCCACTAGCCTGAGGTGATGAAAGCACACTGTTACCATGTATAGACACAAAAACATCTGCACTAATTTTGTTTGCTAGTTTCACCCGCTCAGTACGAGTAGGGTAAATATCTGTCTCACGTGTCATGACAACTTCGATTTCCGGCTCATTTAATAGTAATGCTTGGACTTTTAAGGCTAATGCTAAGTTAAAGTCTTTTTCATGCTTATTTGTAATACTTATAGTACCTGGATCAGTTCCACCGTGCCCTGGATCAATTACAACAACTTTTTTTCCTGAATCCCCACCCACAGGTATAGCAGGTAAAGTGCCCCCAACTGATTCCTCAGTTATATCTAAAGAAACAAACAGTTTATCTGCAATGAACTGTTGATTGACTTGGACATCATTTGCATTATTCAATTCAATCACAATTCTAACTTGTGCTGGATCATTCTTGAAAAGGGAGTATCTAACCTCTGTTATATTCGCTAGTCCGTTCACATCCAACTTTCCCATAGAACCCGGTTGAAGAGACTGAGAAATATCAGCGAATGTAGTATTAGGAAAATCAACAACAATACGTTCAGGATTTTTAAGTCTTGAGATAGTTGGAGTAACCCCACCATCTAAAGATACTATCAGCTGATTGTTTGCAAAGTTAATTTCATTAACATAATTTATAGATTCATTTCCCGTACCAGAAGATGGAGGGAGGGGCCCCGAATTATTTTGATTGTTACTCGTCAGACCCACAACTTTGTCTTTATTATTCCAAGTGACTTTAAGACCCATTTCTTCACTTACAAATCGAATAGGGACAACAACTGTATTTTTAATGATTTGTGGTGCCATACTCAGGAGGACTTTCTCATTCTGAACCATTGCTTCTTTATTTCCTACTGCGAGTAGTATCGTCTTAGAATCTTGTTCAATCTTTACATTCTGAGCCTTTTGGTTCCAATCCACTTTAAACTTTAAGTTTTCCGCAACTACACGAATAGGGATCATCACATTATTGTTTACATTTGCGACTTCAACATCTGAAGATAATACAAGTTCTTTGCCATCTAAAATTATCTTGGTTTGAGCTGCTGCATTTCCTTGTAGAGGAAATGCACACAAAAAAAAGACACTAAATAAAATCAAAAAAATGGATTTTCTCATTTTACACCTCAGTTTAATATAAGCTGAAACATTTAACCGACTAGATCAATAAGTTTTATGCACTATTCTACATCCATTTTATTGTTAAGGTTCTCTAAGGAGGAAGGATACATCACTGCTAGAATATACGTCCTTAAAGTTCCTGTCTCTGACTGCATCTATTACTGATATGCATAACTGGAGCAGAAGTAATTGGTTATCAAGCTAAAGCGGTTACTGATCGTTCACCTCCCAATTCGCACAGATATGTAGCAAATTAAATCTAACTACAACGCTTGATTATGACATAATTCTACATTTATTCATAATTATCCTGCAATAGATATTGTTTTTCAGCAAATATCTATAATTTACAAGCTCATTTCTAGCTACACATTGTGTTTGGTGGATAATTTAAATACTATTCCTTCTCATATTATGGTATAATATGTAAAAATAGCAAAAGGGTGGATACTAATGAAAAGCACCGGTATCGTCAGAAAGTTAGACAGTTTAGGGCGAATTGTTTTACCTAAAGAACTAAGATCTACAATGGAGATAGAAGAGAAGGACCCAATAGAATTTTTCATAGACAACACAAGAGGAACGATTGTATTACGAAAATATCAGGGACGGTTGTGTATATTTTGTGGTTCGCCAGACCAACTTTTTCTCTATAAAGAGAGGTTGATTTGTCAGCCTTGCTCGTCTTCTTTCTCAGTTGAAGGATCATCTCAACCTAACATTCCGGACCTTACCCAAAAACAAGAGAAGCATGATCACACTATCAGCAAAAAAAATAAGATCCAATCGCTCAAATTACATTGCGATAGGATCTTATTTTTAAAAGATGCCTTTTGTATTACCCCTTTAATCTTTATAAAGGTTCTTAACTTTCAGGTACTTGATCGGTTGATTCTTAGCCAATCTCAGTTAGAGCTGAAAGCAGTATATAGCCCGAATATGAATATCCATCTTTACTTGTAACAGGAACCCATGTTACTCCGTTCACAACTACATAATCATGACCACTTGTTAATTCTACTCCTTGACCAGCATATACACTTATGACAACTGCTCCAGTTGGTGATGGGGTTTTTCTAATGTTGGCATCTTTAGTGACTAACCAAGTTGTACTCATAATAGTAACTTCATCTGCACTTGGTGCGACTGTAATACGTGAATCTATACCATTTTGGATATTCGGTTTAACTCTATCTGTAGGATTGCTTGAAGCAAACGCCCCAGTTACCGGAAGTGCCATTGCAGCAACTAAAGAAACAGCAATCAATTTTTTCAACATGTTAGATTCTCCTTTTTTTATAACGGATTCTTATCAATTCTCTTTTTCAAATTAATTAGAAGCAGTCAGAGCTGAGAGCAGTATATAGCCCGCTTCAATACCATTGTCGTTCCAGACAAAGACCCATGTTACACCGTTCACAACGGTGTAATCACCACTTTCACTGTGTAATTTAAAGCCGGGGTATACAGTGAGGACATGCGCTCCGGTTGGCGATGGGGTTGCTCTTATGTTGGCCGCAGTATTGACTGTCCATTTTGCTATACTCTTTGCAGATAACTGATCCTTATCAGGAGAAATGGTGATACGTGAATCTATACCATTTTGGGTATTCGGATTAAATCTGTCTGTAGGATTACTTGAAGCAAATGCTCCAGTTACCGGAAGTGCCATTGCAGCAACTAAAGAAACAGCAATCAATTTTTTTAACATTTTAAGATCTCCTCTTATTATGATGAAATATATCAAGTGTTTCTTTCTTCCTTACCTTGATAAAATCCAAATTTAAGTTTCCAGATGGTTCTTAACCAGTCTCAGTTAGAGCTGAGAGCAGTATATAACCAGATACAGTATTATTATCGTTCCAGACATAGACCCATGTTACTCCGTTGACAACAGTATATTCACCACGTTGACTGTGTAATTGATAGTTTGCGGGTACACTTTTGACAAGTGTTCCAGTTGGTGATGCAGTTGCTCTTATATTGGCAGCTACTTTGGTTGCCCATGTTACACTCATAATGGTAACTTCATCTGCACCTGGTGCGACTGTAATACGTGAATCTATACCATTTTGGATATCAGGCCTAACTCTATCTGTAGGATTACTTGAAGCAAACGCCCCAGTTACCGGAAGTGCCATTGCAGCAATCAAAGAAACAGCAATCAACTTTTTCAACATTTTAAAGGCTCCTTTTTATTTGATTTGGAATATGTAAAATTATAGTATTCTCCTTTCTATTTACTATTCACCTTATATATGTTAATAAGAGAACATACATAATGTACCATATAATGTCACAAAAAGGAAATGTATTTTTCGTGACATATTGTTAAATTTTTAATAGTTTAAGACAAACAAAAAAGCAGCTTTCTCCCAATTAAGGATGACCTGGTGTATTCATTATCGAATAATAAGCTTATACATAAAGCCAAAGAACGACCTAGCGAGCACAGTGTCCGGTAGCAATGGTTAAAGACGGGCAAATCTATTATTACCATTTGAATGGTCATGGGGATGTTGTCAGTTTAACGGATCAATCTGGTAACGAAGTAGCGCAGTATGAATATGACGCATGGGGGAATATTGTAAATCAAAGTGGCTCGCTTGCGGATGAAAACCCATACCGTTATGCTAGCTACAGATACAATGCAGAGACTGGCTTGTACTATCTGATGTCCAGAAACTACAATCCGCAACTAGGTTCCTTTATTTCTCTGGATTCCGAACAAGATTTGGATCTGGATCTGGATAACCCGCTGAATCGAAATGGGTACAGCTACGGACTAAATAATCCTATTACATTTGTGGATGACGATGGAAATAATCCATTTATAATATTTGTTATCGTCTTCGTTGTAAAAGTAGTTGCTAAAAAAGTATTCAAAGCCGCTGCTACAAAGGCGAGTAAAAAAAAGGTGTAGTATATAAACGCACTGATAAGAATAGCGGACAGTATATTGGACAGGCAAAAAGTGATGCCAGATACAAAGCAAGACAGAAAGAACATGACAGAAGTAATCCTCTTGCTGAATATAAATTTAAGGAAGTGGGACGGGCCAAGCCTGGGAAAGATTTGAATGTGCTTGAACGGAAAAAATCAACCAATATGGTGGTTTTCAAAAAAATGGTGGAACATTACAAAATAAACGAAATCAGATTAGTGAGAAAAGGTGGAACGAATACGGTATTAGTCCACCTAAAAAGAAATAGTGAAGGGGGGGACTTATAATGGCAGGGAAAAAAAGAGTAAAGGTGAAGATAGGAGATGTCTTCGCAATATGGCTTAATCAGGATCGTTATTGTTATGGACAAGTTGTTTCTGAAGGAAGGATATCAGATTGTATGATTGTATATGATGTGGTATCAATGCAACACCCAAAGGTCAGTGAAATCACTTCGAAACCAATCATTTTCATAATACAGACAGTTAATTCTAGGATTGAAGATGGCATCTGGAATGTGATTGGAAATGGGCCAATCCCAAGCATGACATTTCCGTTGTACAAAGTGGAAACTGAAGATGGATATATGTTGGTGGATCATAAAGGTGATATTGTGAATGAAGACCCCAGTGATTCAGAGATTGAAAATGTCCTCGAATTGGAGTCTTGGTCACCTGTTAGTTTAGAAAAAGCAGTCAATGCTAGGTTTGTAACAGGAGAATGGGACCCGTATTATAATGAATTAATTTATACAGGTTAGATTAATAACACCTTGATAGGCGTAAGCCCGTTAAAACCCGATGGACTAAATCAATGTCGCGGGACAAGAACATATTCCCATTTGAAGTCGCTATTATAGCGGCTTTTTTATGTTATCGGTACAAGTTCTTGTCCCGATTGCCGATTAGATGAATATCGTAAAAGGGGGGGCTCTAAAAGGGGCAATAAAGCAGGGCTGATTGGAGCAGCCTCTCTGTATCATCGCAATATATAATGAAGACACCTTAATGGTTGAGTAGCTAACGGATATTTATCCTTATAAAATAAATGTAAATCACTCTGTATGCAGATTGATCCGCATACAGAGTGATTAATTCTAGAAACAGCTAAACGAGCTGATTCGCTGCAGATCAATGCCGCTGTACAGCCAGAAGAAGCCATTCCAGCGGAAGCCAGCCACCGAATTTCTGCCGACAAATACCGGGAACATCCAGAAGCCGGGACCACGATTCGGCCAAATATATGTGTAGCGAAACAGACAGCCGGATATGGCTCTTGGATCTACCGCAAATAACGAAGCGGGTTGCTGTGGAATGAATGATGGTGGCGGCCCGGTAGGTGCTTGCATGCCTTGTGGTCCGCCACCTCCACCCCCAGGGAACGATGGAGGACCAGGCATTCCACCGGGTCCTCCGGGACCCCCGGGTCCGCCAAACCCTCCGCCAGGTCCGAAAGGAGGTAAAAATGTCATATACATCACTCCTGTTCATTAGTCTAGTTTATTGTATGTAGGCAATTGAGCAGGGGAATGGGTGGGAGCCTATAGAAAACAAGAACTTGTTACCGATTGCCGGAATGGACAAGAACGTAGTCCGATTTCCGATTAGATGGATATCTAAATAATAAGCAATGTAGTAAAAACCTCAATAGGCAGCATAGTGCAGGACAGATTTCACATTTCTTATGGAACAAATGACTCGATAAGAGATAGTTCCTCAGTTCCGTAAACAAAGTGATAAAAACGGCAGTGTGGACTTAATGAACGAGCTGCTGGGGCGGTTTGGTAATAACGTGTTGCGCGCTGCCTTATATGACCATACGGGAGAATCATTTAAGTACATAATAGGCTATTATTTACTAAATGGACTTGAAATTCCGGAGAGATTTATGAGAATAAGGTATGCAACTTTACGTTCAACTAACGAGAAACGGTAGCTTTACAAAACAAAGAAAGCAGCTGACCAATGTGATCGGCTGCTTTTGTTCAACTAACGGGCAGGTTAGTTCGAATATTAGATTAATTGTTTAGAGGGTAAAGGAAGTGGATCCATTTGGAAATACAAACGAGAACTTGGCAGGATTGCCACCAGCCTATACTTGTGTAGGTCAGCTCAATCTATTCCGAGACGAGACGATGGAGTATGTGGCACGACTTGCGCAAGCAGGTGTGGATGTCGAATTTCACCTGTATCCGGGTTGCTTCCACCTTTTCAAAATTCTTGCTCCGGAAACAGAAGTGAGTCAGCGCGCTTGGCCGCATACGAGTGTTCAACATCGATATTCTGTTGGTGGCGATTGGTAGTCTGATTATCAGCTTCGCCAGCAATCTGGAGATGCTGCTCGTCGGGCTGATCATCGCTGGCTGGCGTTGGGAGCAGATCTGCCGACTTCACTGGCCATTATTACGAGCGCGTCGCGCCAGAACGGCCTGGCAAAGTCATCACAGTCACCGGCATGTTCTGGATCCTCGGCATTCTGCTCTCACAGGACCTTTGGGAGACGCACTCAGAAAATTCAGTCTTTAGTATGAGGTGAACGATGATGAAGTCCGTATAATTAGAAATTGAAAGGAGAGTCATATCTTACTCAAAATGGGCATCTTTTTGAACAAATTGGAGGTTGAAAAGATTGAATAGGCACGAAAAAACCATGAATGCACCAAGCCTGTTTCGCAATCGGTTCCTGCAGACGATTTTATTATCAAGCGTGCTCCTGCAGGTTGGCATTTGGGTACGTAATTTCGCTATTCTCCTGTACGTTGCGGAGAGAACAAACAATGATCCATACGCTATTTCGCTAATCAGCGTAGCCGAATTCGCACCAATTTTTGTTTTTTCGTTCATCGGAGGTACATTTGCCGACCGCTGGCGGCCGAAGCGAACGATGATCTGGTGCGATTTATTATCCGCGGTATCGGTATTCGTAGTACTTCTGACCATACATTACGGTTCTTGGCACTCCGTTTACCTTGTCGCATTCATCTCGGCTATTCTTTCGCAGTTCTCTCAACCTTCAAGCATGCGTTTGTTTAAGTATCATGTGCCGGAAGAACAGCTCCAGCAAGGGATGGCTCTATTCCAATCGCTGATGGCCATCTTCATGGTGCTTGGTCCTATGCTCGGAACCTTCGTTTACAGCACGTTTGGCCTTGAAATATCGATCGCTGTCATGGGTTTGGTTTTTCTGCTCTCTGCACTCGTTCTTATTCGTCTGCCAGAAGATCATATGCAATCTCAAACCGTCGCTGTAAAAGGGCAGTTCCGTAAAGAATTCATTGAAGGCTTCCGCTATGTTTGGCAAAGCCAAGTACTGCGGATGCTCGGACTTGCGTTTATTCTCGCGGGACTGGCTGTTGGCGTAGCCCAAGCGCTCAACCTGTTTATCGTAACGGAGCGGCTGGGCAGAAGCGAGGAGTTCCTGCAATATCTGCTAATGGTGAATGGTGCGGCTATGCTGATTGGTGGCGGAATCGTAGCCGTCTTCGCCAAGCGGGTTCCGCCGCAGATTCTTCTTGCGATAGGTATGATCGCAGGCGCAGTCTGCACAGCCATTGTAGGGTATTCGACAAGCGTTTCGCTCACCCTGACCGTTCAATTTCTGAATGGACTTGTTTTCCCTTGCATTCATATTGGGATCAGCACAATGATTCTGAAATGGTCAGAGGCTTCGATTGTCGGCCGGGTGAATGGGGTTCTGAATCCGATGTTCGTTGGCATGATGGTCGTTTCCATGTCTTTCGCTGGCGCGTTAAAGGGTGCCTTTTCGCTGGGTACGATCTATGGTGGTGCAGGATTATTATTTCTTCTTGGCGCACTGGTCATGGTTCCGATCATGAACCAAAAAGCGCCGGATAACACACATATTGCACAAGAGACATAATTTTGCGATATTTATAAGATTTTAATGAGAAGAGCCGGCCATGAAGAAGTGATCGGTTCTTCTTCATTCCCTGGTGGTTAACCCTCCAGAGTCATAGCGGTAAAAATGGTGATGGTTGTTTTGCTGGAAATGGCCCCTGAGAACTTTGATGGCTTCGTCGTTTCAGATTATAGAAAAAACAGTAAGAACTCCAATCAGTTTGCCGCTCAACCAGCCAATGTACAATGATCCTCTGTCGAGGGACAAGAACATGGTCCCATTGCCGAAAAGGACAAGAACATTGTGTCATCTCGGATTAGGTAATTATCTGAATAGCGTCATGATGGAACTCCTGTGGCGAGATAAAAGCACATTAATATAAGACTTCGCTTGAATAACGATTTTTTTGTATCAGGAATTAGGTTTTTCTGACCTAAGGCAAGAACTTAGTGCCATTGCTGAAAAGGTTAAGAAGATGGTACCAATGTCGATTAGAATATTTATCTGTTTCATTAAGCTAACGGGCAGGTTAACGTTGAAACATATTTCTCATACTTCAATTCCATGTTATGGTAATATAGCGTTGGAATTATGAAAAGTGTAGAAGGGTGTGTAAACGAAATGGCTGAAGAACCATTCTCTTTCTAGCGTGTATAGTATGTTTTATCGTTAAGAATGGATGAATGTAAATAATACATATGGAGGTAATTAAGTTTGAGTACTCACTACTATTTCAGTTGGTTTAATAATTTTTTTCCAGAGAAGCTGGTCCATTGTTTGCATGAGGATATACAAGACAGAAAATCGCTTGTTATGATTAGCGCTGATCCGTCCGGTTATACAGGTGAGCAAATTAACTTTGACGATGTTTCTGAATGGACATGGTTGAATCAGGCTAATATTATTTTTGATGAATATCATTTCATTGATTACCGCATGCAGAAGGAAGATGCCCGGCGATTAATTCAAAACGCTTCTGTCATTTTTTTATGCGGTGGATATCCTGTTTTGCAGAACGATTTTTTGGCGGAATATGAATTATCGGATGTTATTAAGAACAGCAATGCCGTTATAATGGGTGCCAGCGCCGGTGCGTTAAACATGGCTGCAAAATGGTTAAGCTTGAATAACACTGATGAAGTTGAAACAAGTACTATTTATGATGGTATTGGCTTTGATCATTTTGCCTATGAATCTCATTCTCAACGCGACTACGCCACGTTTGTTCAAGGCTACCTGTTCCCCTTGTCTGAAGAGATTGACGTTTACGCGGCAGAACAGGAGAGCGCTATACGTGTAAAGGAAGGCAAAATAGAAATAATGGGTCCTGTATATTTAATCTCCCACTCAAAAATTCAGAAATTGGTTGAGACGCTTTAATTAGGGTGAGTGGCTGTGACCTAACAGAATTAATTCCTTTTGATGTATAAAATCAAGGCTTACAGCGAATCATCTCAGGTCTCCTCTCTATGATTGGAATACTGTTTGTAAACAGATGCAATCTTAATGTCCCCGGGACTTATTGTCGGGCAGAAATGATAAATTTTTTAGACCGCCTTCAATGGCGGTCTTTCTATGCTCGGCGGATGCTAGCTGCTCATTTTATTGAACTAGCTGGAAACTCTAGTTGAATGCCCCAGTCTAAAATCTCTTATTAGAAGCAAACTAGAATTAATTGATCTAATAGGAGGTTTTACTATGATTATAAGTGAACTTTGGCATCATTATGAGGCAGACAAACGAATTCAAGGATTTAGCCCGAATACATTGCGAGCTTATGCTTTACAACTGAAGATGCTGATTACAGACCTCGGGGATGTAGATATTTCAAGGGTAACTCTGAATCTCTTGAAGAATACTTAGTTAAACAATCTGATCGTTTGAAGCCAAGCAGCTGGTCATCAAGGTTACACACTCTGTTGTAGCTAATAACCGATGTAATTTTTTAAAGTGTGCTATACTATCAAATTGCGCAACACGGAGCGTGGAATTTTTACAATTATGCGTTTGCACTATACGATCATCTGTACCGGATCGACTTTCCGACGCTTGACCGATTCATGATGCCATTAGGTTCAACGATGCGAGGGCCTTATGAAGACGAGCTCATGTCCATGAGCAGCGATGCGGGCTTGAATAATTGTACGAGCTTGCCATTGATGACCAGCTCGCCCGCTATGACAGTTTGACGGTACCACTCGTAGCGGATGATTATTTGCAGATGCCGGAGCCGAAGCCGGTGCGAGATATTTATGCAGAAATTGCCTCCGTCGCAAAATTGAGCAACGTGAGCACGCAAGAACGAGATTCCCATATCTTCCGGACGTTCAAACTTCGGGGGACGTACACCGGCGGCGATTCAGAAGGGGAGATGCAAGACTGGCAGACGATGAACAGCGTTGCCGACGACTTGTTGCTGTCGCTGACGGATCTTCCGTGGGATGGATACAAGATCCTAACAGCCCATTTCACCAATTACCGTGTAGATGGAGAAGGGCGTTTTGCCTACGATCTCGTATTCCACCGGAAGAAATGCCATTCGGTGAAGACAGCAGTAATGACGGTAACGAGTAGTCGAATACTGACCGAGAGCCGAACGATAATTGGGAGCAGGCTGTTCATTTGGAAACCACAGGCAGATTCGTAGCCGGCACAATGAACGATGCGGATTGGATCGATATCTAACGCTTTGAGGTTAAAAAGGCTGGAGATTGGTTGGTTGTTTTGCAAACTGTTCAGAAGCAAGGTGCGGCTTGGGTGCTTTACCATGATTATTTTCCGAGTCTAATACTTTATTTAATTTGAACACAAGGAAAAAATCCTTTTACAATCATTGTCAGTACGTTATAATACAATCACCAGGTGGATTACCCAACAAAAAAAGTGAAATATTGCAATTAATTAGTGAAGTCTAAGTAATAACCGATATTGATTAACGGAACATAGTGTTGGGTGATGGACACCATGTAAATTTAGGTTGGATTATCTCCTTTTCACAGTCATGTAATCACCCTCGGCTCGTCATAGTCTTGAGCCGCTTATTACATAATAGATATCGGAGGTGTGGTTATGGTCAAGAAGAAAATTTTCAAAACCCTCAGCGCAGCTTTAATCGTTTCTATGCTGGCTACTGGTGTGATAGTCGCTATCCAAGGTAAAACAACGTTAGAGGTAGCGAAGTCAGCAGGGGATAAAAAGGTTGAAGTTATTAAATAAGCGAGACCTTACTATGAAGAAGCTAGGTGCGACTCTAGTAGTCCCAATTAGGGGGTATTCGAAGCACCTGATGCGAAAGTCAACGGAATCAAAAGACTCCAACAGTGGTAGCAACTAAAGATGAAGTGCTCCCTGCTAAGTAGAAAGTGAAAAGAACAAAAATAGTTAATTTATTAACCTCAGCTCGGTTAACCCAGCTGAGGTTTTTTCATTATCATTATGCATTGAAAAAATGTCGAGGGACAAGAACATATTCCCGTTGAAGCTGCTATTTTAGCGGCTTTTTTGTTTTATCGGTACAAGTTCGTGTCCCAAGCAAAGGACAAGAACTTGTACCGATTGTCGATTAGGCATTTATCTAATCAATATAGAGTGGATTATAGCCCAAAATGCAATAAGTATTTGAGGAACGGATAACATTTAGCAAATTGTTCATTTAGTAAATATTCCAAGTATATGGTATAACTCTTCTTGCTGTAACTAGATGAACTTTATGATATGGGGAGCAACAATTATAGAGTTTATGGACATTTATACGACTCGGATAATTCGGATGACAATATAGTTAGCCGCGTCGATGCTATTGTAAAAAAAGTGAAGACAGGCAAAGAGTATAGGTATGTTCTTACACAACTGAGCGTGAAACATTGAGGATCTAAGAGGGGCTGTCTCAAAAGCCCATAATACATCGGTGAAGAGAAATAACGCCTATACGTTCAAAGGGACGAAGCATAGGTTTATCCTGCTTCGTCCTTTTTGCGTATTTCCGTCATTTCGGCTTTTTTGAGCAGATTGTGGGCAAGGCAAAGCCGCTCTCGGGCTCGATCATGCGCCGCACCGAAAGGGTGTACCCTTCCTCGCCGCGCAGTCGTTCCCGTTAGAAATCGCTATTTTTACAATCATTTCATGCAAATGATCGAATATGAACCAAAGGGCGAGAACGGAATAACGGGACGAAGGGCTACCAGAAGGGGGGGACAATAGAAGTCATCGTATCCATATTTTTCAGGTTGGAAGCAGTGAGGTTGAAACGGATCTGAACCGCCCCCAAACATCAAGCATTGTCAACTAAAAAAATTACTTGCTGATTTGTACTTGTATTTGTGTTAAATATTCATCTTCAATTGTGGTTTCTCGATTGTCAGTTTCGTAAATTTCAAAAGGATTGCCTAGCAACTGCAAGTTGTTGTCCTTTGCAAAATGAATGACTTCAAATATTTTTTGAGAAGTTTGATGATAACCTCCATGGTAATAAAAAGTCAGATAATCTCCTTCAGGAAGAATAAAATCATATTCTTTTTCATTTTGATCCAAAATAAAAAACACAGAGTCAAATATTATTGGCTTATTTACAATCATTTCATCAACTTTCACCGAAGACGCATAGATTTGATTAGCAAAATCAAAGATCCTGTTCTCGTGCTTGGAATGAAGCTTTTTAATGGCAAAGTCCATTTCTTCATCTCTGGATATTCGCAAATTAAGCTGAAGACACGGGCGAGCCGGAAACTTTACTACGTTGAATTCGCCAGTTTTTATTTCCAAATTGGCTGATATAACGTTTACCCTTTCATTAATCATGTTCCCTCTTTGTTGCAGCTTGTGGATTCGATCCTGTATAAGCCTTTGTTCTTCATACAAAATTTCCAAGGTTTTATCAAGGCTGTGGTTATCAAGGTAATCTTTGATTTTTTGCATGGAGAAATCAAGTAACCGAAGATCCCTTATTATATTCAATTTGCTAATGTCCTTAAGGCTATAAATTCGATAATTATTTTTCTCGCGTTGTGGTTCTAAGACGCCTAAATCCTCATAATAGCGCAACGAATCAACACTAATTCCATATAGTTTCGATATTTCACTTATTTTGTAATACTCCTTCAAGACCTCAACACCTCAATAAAAATAAATGTAATATGAATAATCAAGTTTGACCTTGGTATCATACCAGAGTTTAAAGTAGTTATACAAACAATAAGAATGGGAGTGAGCAATGTGATTTCAACAAAAACATTTGATCAAATTTATAAAATAATGGAGGAATCATTTCCAACTACAGAATTCGGGACCTATTCAGATCAAAAGGAGTTATTAAAGGATCCGACTTACCACTTATTAATTGAGCATAATGATAACCATGAAGTAATCGCCTTTCTCGCCAGCAGAGAATTCGAGACATTTCGATTTATTGAGCATATTTCTGTGGCACCATCGTTCCGAGGTGGAGGTATTGGAAAAAGTTTGGTGGAGCGATTTATTAGGCAATCTACTTCACCAATTGTTTTAGAAATCGAGCCCCCTAAAACGGAGATAAAACAAAAAAGGGTCGTGTTTTATGAACGACTCGGTTTTCGATTGAATAAGTACAATCACATTCAACCTCCTCTCCGGGAAAATCAGGATACACTACTGTTAAATATCATGAGCTACCCAGAGTTGTTGACTGACTCACAATACGAAAAAATGAAGAAGAAGCTATATCAGGAAGTTTACAAGGTTTCCACCACGTACCCTAATTAAAAAAATTCCTTGGAGGGAAATAACTCCTCAGTTAGTTAATGAGTTGCTCTACTGAGAGAGATGAACGTATTTTGTGGAATTACTCAATTTACATTAAATTAATATTAATTTTATATTAATTTTATAGTAGGAGAACAATTCACCCCTAGTATTAGATTTGTGAATTGAAAGAAGATAACAGTACGTTTCTCGAGGGAGTAAAGTAAGTTTTTCGGAAGAAATATAATATCCACAAGTATTTAAAACTTGAGATCTATAATGTTATTCGTTGAGTACAGAGAAATTAGGTATGGAGGCCACCAAGAATGAGTTTTATTAAAAAATCCGTTCCAGTTTTATTGGCGTTGGGCACAACATTAAGTTTAACTGCATGCCAAAATGACGCAACTTCGTCTAGCTCCGCTTCATCAATTAGTGGTGCTACTTCCAAAGAATTAGCCAGTCAAAAGTCAGCTGCTGAGCAAACAGCCGCTGGATATGAGGTTGAACAGCCGGATACAAGTCGCCCCTTATATGAGGATTATTCAAAAGTTAATGATAACAAGGCTAAATACGTTTTCCAATTCATTGGTGATGGTATGGGTGTAACACCTGTAACGGCCGCTGAACAATATGCAGGTATAGTGGAAACAGGGAAAATTGAACCCAAATTTACGAACTTTACCGAGTTTCCTGTGGTTGGTTTACAAAATCCATTTGATTGTCACTCTTTTATTCCAGACTCTGCTTCGACCGCCACAGCATATGCTACCGGGGTGAAAACACAAACTGACACTGTCGGAATGAACGGTGATTTAGATAAGGCTACGGATTCAGTAGCTGAAAAAGCGCATCGTTCAGGAAAGAAAGTTGGTATCATCACTTCAGTTACATTAAATCATGCAACACCAGCGGGCTTCTATGCCAACGTTGAGAATCGTAATAGCTATTATGATATTGGATTACAAATGGCAAAAACTGACTTTGATTACTTCGCAGGTGGTTCACTAGTAGACCGTACCGGTACAGATGGAAAGCAAAAAGATTTATATGCTGTCATGGAAGAGAATGGATATACAATTGCCGATACAAAGCAAAAATTTAATAATATTAGTGCCAAAACAGGCAAAGTATATGCAATTAGTGAACGTCTTCAGGATGAAGGCTCAATGCCTTATGCAATGGATACCAAGCAAGGCGATCAAACGTTAGCAGACTTCGTTCAAAAAGGGATCGACGTGATGAAAGATAATGAAGATGGTTTCTTCATGATGGTTGAGTCAGGTAAAATTGACTGGGCTGAATTATGCTAACGATGCGAAAGCAACCGTAACAGAGGTAAACGCATTCCAGGATTCGATTAATAAAGCGATTGAATTCTATAATGAGCATCCTGATGAAACCTTAATCGTTGTAACAGCTGACCACGCGACAGGTGGCTTCACCATTGGTAATACAGAGACTGGATATGAAACGTATTATGATTTATTAGATGCACAAAAGGAATCATATGTAGAATTTGATAATAGGCTGGCTGCAATTAAAGAAAAAAATCCTAAATTAACATTAGAAGACGTTTCTCCTTTAATTAAACAGAGTTTTGGGCTTAAATTAGATCCAACCGTTAAAGAAGAAATCATGACATTTGCAGAACGTGAAGCTTTAAAAGAAAATGAAAACAAAGTGGATACTTCAGGCCTTTCGGGCGAAATGAAGAAGGTTGCCGAAAAACAAAATAAGGACGCCGCTGCTTCGAAAAAGGATCTATATTTACTAACGGAAAGTGAGTATCATGAAATGGCAGCTGCCTTTAAAGAGACAATGAAAGCCCCTGGAGATCGTACTGATAGTCAAGAAACATTAGTTCGTTACGGTGGATATGAACCACTAACAATCACTGCTACACGCATATTGAATAAGAAAGCAGGTTTAGCTTGGACAACTGTTGAACATACTGCTGAGAAAATTCCGGTATATGCAATGGGTGCTTCAGCTAAGATGTTTGATGGTCACTTTGATAATACTGATATTTCCATCCGCTTGAATGCTGCTATGGATCAAACGAATAAATAATCTTTTCTTTCTAGAGGCAGGAGAAGCGATGACGTATTGTTGCGTCCTCGCTTTTATAGTGAAGGAACAAGCCTGAATGTTAGGGTCTTTAAAATGAAACGTTTGATAGCGAAGAAGAGTTCCTAACTACTCGAATCACACGTTGCAAGTACAACAATGCCTCCAACTTGTTGGGGGCTGCACTTCATGTGTACATGAAACAAGCCAAGCTGATTTTAATGTTGTCGAGGGACAAGAACATAGTCCGATTACCGATTAGATGAATATCAAAGTGGGGGTAGTGGGTCTCTTTTGAGTGAATAACACGCTAAAGGCCGAATGATGATCAAGAGACCAGCTTCAACGCTCGTAAGTATTTCCACTGGAACAGTAATCCCATTTGAAATGGTTAAAACAAGCTCTTTAATAAGCACTGTAGCAAAGAAATTAGGAGGATGGTGAACTTACTTTTGGATCAAGGGGGTGAAATCATACGCTGAAATCGTACTGTGTGCTGATTTTTTATTTTTGAGGGACAAGAACTTGAACCGATTACCGTATTGGACAAGAACATGTTTCTATTGCCGATTAGGCATATATCTAATCGTTATTTGCCCGTTAATTCATTAAACTAACGGGCAGGTTAGTTTAATCAAGTTGGTGTTCGACTGCTCATAGAAAATTTGCTAGTTGCTGGCGATTTATCTGAGAACAATTTCTCCTCTTTGGCAATTTTGAGATGATAGAAAGAGTAACCGTATCTAAACACAGTATTATTGATTTTTCTTTATGTAAGTGAGATGGGGACAATTGTAAATAATTCTGTGTATTTTAACTTTGAAAAAATAACGCTGATGCGATGGTCAATTCTCTTACATTAGCGTTATGCTGTTTAAGTTATGATTGATTCAGCTCTTATACCTTAGCTGACCTTCTAACATACCTCTCCGTCCGTTCATCTTGAATGACACCGCTGAAATTCAGGCCAAAGCCGAAATCGTATACATTATTCTCACTGTCAACATGACATTCCATATCATGAGCTACATCCTCCAACTGTTCCTCTACGGTGCGCATATTAGCCGGCACTTGCATCGGAAGAAGACCGGATGGTTCCCTGACACCAGTCAGTATTTCCATAATGGCAGGATCCTGCACGCCAAAGTTGGCAAGAATGGCATCAGCCTCTGATTCAAACTCTTACACTACGGTCGGGTTAGATAACAGCATAGAGACGATGATGTTTTTCACGTTCAATTTGGCTTTAGTATCAAGTACGATATCTAGGTCCTTCGTGTTTTGCGGTGTTACAGATTTGCCCTTATATGATCGATTTCCATCTATATCAGATGCATGACCTGCCAGACTATGCTCACGCGTATGCTCTGCTATATACGTTCCGTATTGAAGGCTGATCGGACCTATCCGTTGCCGCCATGCAATTCATCCTCCTTGCTGTAGCCGGTGCCCGATTTCGATGTGCTTATAAATACGAGTCCAACCTCTGCTTCGTCCGGTTGATCCGTTACATCAAAATATTTTGAGACGATATCCAAGTTCACGAGGTACTCTGTGCGCTCCGGAATCGGGTTGCCGAACCAATCCTTGCTTGCAGCAAGATAGCGCTGCGGAATAAATATTTTGCTTCTCGTTTTAAGCGGAAGTATATTGCTTTTATTCTTCAGCATTACGATCGATTTCAGCTGAGCTTCATACCCCTCACGCATATATTCAGCATTGCCTACGATTTCGAAACTCACCTCTGGATCCAGATACGGGTTCTCAAATAGACCCAGACGGAATATGTTCCTCAGTAGTTTTCAAATTGCAGGGTAGATATAAAATCAATTAAGGTAAGAGTAAAGACGGTCCTGCCAGTATCCATTTTAGTGACATCATTGATATTCTATAAGAGATAAACATTAAATTTGGGCCACGTACCGTTTTGATTATGAATTTCGGTTCGCAATTCAAATCATCCGAAAGCAGGGTATATATGATTCTTACAAGGAAAGAGGCCGTAGCAATCGAAAAAATACGCAATCGTAGCACTCGTAGCAATCGAAAGGAAATTTCTGTAAACTAGGGATTAGTACGTTCGATGTAGAAGATATAGTTAAAGATCTGGTTCAGCGTTTAGCTATTCAGCGATCGGACACTGTAAAGGAAGAGTGTGAAGTTCTCTTGGACAAGTATGAAATTGATGAGCCAAAAGACTAAATCTAATACATTTGGACTCTTGAATTTAGGTGTAGTCATACTCCCAGCTCCATTTTAACAGATATGAGATTATCCACACCAAGAATTTGTTGTGTGTCAAATGTCTCTTGAAATAAACAACAGACCAAGGAATAATCCTTGGTCTTTTTCAGCTTTGCGAGAAAAGCAATAGTTGAAGTTCTTCTCCGTTACTTTGAATAACTCTCTGATACCAATACCAATAAAATGAATCTTTTTGTTTAAGATTCCTCTGCCATCATCATTCTGGTCAACATAGATAAAACCATAACGTTTCGCCATTTCGGATGTTAATGAACTGATAATGTCAATTGCGCTACGTGGTGTGTATTTTTTGATTCAATTAGCATAATTTGACGTTCTTCGTCTGTACTTAAAGGTACTCTCTGGAAAACTTTTAGCTCGATATCTGCAAAACTACACATTCTATCAAGTAGTCTTGATTTAAAGCCCATGTTTGATTAAACTCCAGATGCGTTCGAACCTGTCTTGATAGTCTGGTAAATTCCAGGATTCTTTGAAGGACGGGAGGCTAAACACCGCAAACGCAGATAGGATCGCCTCTGCACGTTCTAAGTAGGGATCGTGATAGTGCATCAATCTGTCAATAATTTGGTAGGAATCCCACAGAACGTCGCGTAACACTTGTGGATTGCTATCGACGTATTGTGTATTCAGGGCGAACATTTGTGGATTCTCGTTATACGCGCGTTTTTTGGCGTTAACAAATGCCCAGAGCCAATCGTGGAGCAAGTCTTGTGTATTGATCAAATTATTCATATCTAATTTGATTTGTTCTGAAATCATTCGGTTGAACCAGCTCTTAGATACGGCTGCCCAGAGCTCCTGTTTGTTTTTAAAGTGTTTATAAAGCGCTGCATGGGTGATATTTAATTCATCCGCAATTTGAGAGAGTGTCACTTCAGATTTTTCCGTGCGTTTAATTAACGCTTCTGCTGTTTCAATAATAAGCTCTTGTGTGATTTTAGCCATGAATTTTGGCAGGTGATTATTGGGGTTTTTAAGCAAAATCATTTGCCTTCAAGCACCCGCGTCACCGTGTTGCCAACCCTTCTTTCTGATGAAAATCCTTTAATATCTGTTTGTATATATACCTATATGTTAGCACAAAGAAGAATGAGCAACAATTATTGACTTTTGTAACCAACGATATTATGCTGGTTATGCAAGTTACAAAATCGAAAAAAAGTTACTTGCATATTATTCAGTGCATAGGAGGCCATTAAATATGAAAGCAGCACAGATTACCAAATACTCAAAAAATTTCATAGTAGAAATTAATGATATTCCAGTCCCAGATATAAATGATAACGAAGTCTTGGTCAAGGTGAAAGCGGCGGCAGTTAATCATTTAGAATTACTCATCGGTACTGGGAGTGTGAAGCTGATTCAGGATTATGAGTTCCCTTTGATCCTCGGAAACGAACTGACGGGTGTTATTGAGAAAGTCGGAAAGAAGGTTCAGGGGTTCAACGTTGGCGATGCCATTTATTCACGCCTACCATTACAAAAAATTGGCGCTTTTGCGGAATATGCGGCAATTAATGTGGATGCTATCGGACATTTACCCTCTAATCTTGATTTTGTAACTGGGGCTGCTGCACCATTAACCGGTTTAACTGCCTATCAAGGTTTGCATGAAGAATTAGCAGCCAAATCTGGCGAAACTGTGTTTATCCCCGGAGGGTCTGGGTCATTTGGCCAAATGGCCATTCCTATTGCCAAAAGCATGGGGCTTGAGGTCATCGTCAGTGGAAATACGCAAGCGTGTGAACGGACTATAGCGGCTGGAGCAGACCGATACATTGATTACACGATTGAGAACTATTGGGAACAGCTTAGTGATGTTGATTATGTGATTGATACCTTGGGACCAAGCGAATTTAATCATGAACTTTCAATTATTAAAGCAGGAGGTCGCCTTCTTTCTCTGCGAACCGGTCCTAACAAACGGTTTGCCCAAAATCTAGGCTTGTCAGGTTGGAAACAGAAACTCTTCACCATTGCTGGGGCTAAATATGATTACAAAGCGAAGAAAAAGAATATTCAATATCATTTCATTTTTGTTCGCAGTGATGGTGAACAATTAAAGAAAATCACCAAGATTATTGAAGATAACGGGATTGTACCAGCGGTGGACCCGACTGAATTCCACATTGAAGATATTAATGAGGCTCTGAAGCTTGTTGCGACTGGTCATCCTAAAGGAAAAGTCATTATCCGATTTTAAGGAGAGCACCTAATGAAAGCTGCACAAATTTCTAGATATTCCAAAACACTTGAAGTGAAAATCAACTCAATCGATATTCCATCAATCACATCAACTCAGGTTCTGATCAAGACTAAGGCAGCCGGTGTTGATCCACACCTTGTCTTGGCGATTACAGGAAAAGTTAAGTTGTTCGATCATTACAACTTTCCATTGACTCTAGGCAACGAGTTGGCTGGAGTTGTGGTTGAAGTCGGCACCGGTGTCCAAAATTTCAAAACAGGTGATCTCGTGTACACTATGCCACCGCTAGATACAATGGGAGCGTTCGCTGAATATGTCGCAGTAGATGCATCTATTGTGGCTAAAATACCAGCTAATCATTCCTTTACAGAAGCAGCGGCCGTACCATTGTCTGCTTTGACGATCATCCAATCACTAGATATTTTAGGTGCTCAACAAGGCAGTAAATTATTTGTCTCTGGAGGTACGGGGGGCTTTGGACAAATTGCCATACCTTACGCGAAGTCACAAGGACTGTTTGTGACCGTCAGTGGTAGTGGATCAGCGCGTGATTTGGCCAATCGACTCGGTGCAGATGAGTTTATCGACTATGAAACGCAGGACTATACTCACATACTGAGAGGCTATGATTATGTTATTGATACCCGGGGCGCCAGTGAAATTAGTAAACAAATTAAGATACTAAAGCCCGGTGGTAAATTATTGTCGTTTAAGCGCTGGTCCCAATGCCCGTTTCGCTAATAGAAGCGCAGACTTGTCAAAGGCGAAGAAGATTCTTTTCAGTTTACTGGGGTTGCCTTTTGATGGGCTAGCGAAATGGCATAAGAAAAGTTACGATTTCATGTACGTTCAACCAAGTGGCAAGCAATTAGCAGCTTTCACACAGTATCTTGAAAAAACAAAATCTAAGCCGGTGATCGATTCTGAGTACCCCTTTGATCAAGTGAATGCCGCAATCACTAAGATTGCAACTGGCCATAGTCAAGGGAAAGTCATATTGAAAGTAGATGATGAAGAATGAAATTGAATAATAGAACGATACTGGTGACAGGTGGCACGTCTGGAATTGGCTCTGCTTTTGCAAAACGTTTTCATGAGATGGGAAACACAGTGATCATCACAGGGCGCTCACAAAAACGCATTGGTCAAGCAGTAAAGAACAATCCTGGAATTATTGGGATGGTAGCTGATGTTAGTGATGCTAAAAGCGTTGAGCGACTTGCCAAAGAATTAGCTATACATTATCCCAAACTGGATATTGTTTTTAATAATGCTGGAATCATAAACGAGTTTGACTTATTCGATGAAAGTATTACCTACGAGTATCTTATTTCGGAAATCAACACAAACTTGAATGGTACAATTTATGTGACTAAGGCTTTGTTGCCTCTGTTAGCCAAACAAAGAGAGGCAATGATTGTCAACGTTACTTCACTACTTGCTAATATTACAGTAGCCAACGCACCGACTTATTCTGCAACGAAGGCTGGCATACACATGTTTAGTGATGCATTACGTGAACAAATCCGTTACAAAGGAAAAAATATTCATGTGATGGAGCTTTGTCCACCAGTTATCTCTGAAACCAATCTCACGGACACTTATGATGAAGGATTGATGAATAAATTGATCTCTTTCCCCTTAACAAAGCTTGTTAATGTTGGTATTAAAGGCATGTTGAGAAATAAACTACGCGTGAACGCAGGTTTTACCAAAGTTATGCGCTTTTCAATGAAGTTCGCCCCGGATTTTATCACGCATACTTGGGGTCAAATGATTCTTAAGCAAGGTAATAAGAAAAACTAATCTTATACACTTTTTACGGACTATAGTTCGTTTTCATTGCTTGTGATATTGAATGGATTAGCATTACATTTTTATTCTTTACCGATCGTTCTCAATATGTTATATTGAGTTTGGGAGGAGGGAACCAGCATGGGACGTTACAAAGAATTTGAAGAAAATGTAGTACTAGATAAGGCGATGAAGCTCTTTTGGGAACAAGGTTATGAAAAGACATCAATGACGGATCTAGTTGAGCATATGGGCATCCATCGGAGAAGTTTGTATGACACCTTTGGCGACAAACATACGTTGTTTCTGAAAGCAATGGATCGATTTCGAACTAAAGTAAATAGCGAGCTTGCAGGAATAGTTAAAGGCTCTGAGACGGCTGTTGAGGCTCTTCAATTGATTATTAGTTACATGATATATGGGAATGAAGATACACCTTCTGGTTGCTTAATGGTGAATTCTGCTGTGGAATTAGCTATGCGCGATGTAGATGTGGATTCAAAGGCCACTGAATCATTTACACTAGTAGAGCAACTGTTCAAGGATATTATTTTGTGGGGACAGAAGAATGGAGAATTGACCCTAGATTATGATGCCGGAGTACTGGCAGCACATCTGAATGCGGTTGGTATTGGGTTAAGGGCAATGGCGAGAACTTCCATTCCTAAAGAGAACCTGCAGCGTACTGCCAATATCTCTATAAAACTTTTAACTAAATATTTATAGGTTAATTGTCCTCTGTGTATCAATGCATATTCTTTTTAGAATGGTCGTTTTAATATGGTGAATCAACAAAGTTCTCTTCTTGAAGAGATCATTCTTTTGCTGATTTTAGAATGATCATTCTTATATTATAAAGCATATCCCTCCTTCAGCTAAGAAATTGTATCTTCACAATGGGAAGAAGAATACACAAAATGTTGTTTTGGAAAAATAAACTACAAAATTAAAGGAGTATTAAAAATGAAAATTTCTGAACAAGTCGCATTTGTCACTGGTGCCAACCGAGGTCTTGGTCGATACCTAACGCTAGAACTCCTATCCAGAGGAGCAAAAGTTTATGCAGCAGCAAGAAATCCAGAAAGCATTGATATTCCGGGTGTAATCCCTGTGAAACTGGATATTACCAATCCTCAAGAGGTGATTGAAGCTGCTAAGATCGCTCAGGATGTAACACTTCTAATAAACAATGCCGGATCGTCAACAGGTGCATCTTTACTTGAAGGAGACCTAGATCAAATACATTTAGAATTTAACACACATTTCTTTGGTACTCTTTCCATGGTTCGTTCTTTTGCACCAATTATGACTAAAAACGGCGGTGGTTCGATTTTGAATATTCTTTCCTTATTGTCTTGGTACAGTTCGGGTACTGTGGGCGCTTATACGGCTGCAAAAGCTGCAGAATGGGCATTGACGAACGACCTACGTTTAAATCTCCACTCTCAAAATATCCGAGTAGCGGGGTTACATGTGGGCTATATGGAGACAGACATGACTTCCAACATAGACATGCCTAAATCCAATCCTGCAGATATCGCGAAAACAGCTATCGATGGCATAGAATCTGACAGCTTTGAAATTATTGCAGATGAAATTAGTCGTAAGCTACAAGGTGCACTTGCAGGTGGCGTATCAGCGTTATACCCACAACTTTCTAAATAAAAAACTAATTTAAACTACAGAGGAGTTGTTCGAAATGAGTAAATTGTGGACTAAAATAAAAATCGGAAAAATGGAATTGCCTCATCGTTTAGCTATGGCACCAATGACACGTAGCAGAGCAGAAGAGGACGGTACACCGGGTGAACTAAGCTCCCTTTACTATGCTCAAAGAGCATCGATGGGGTTAATCATTAGTGAAGGCACACAACCTTCTGATGATGGGCAAGGTTACTTGAATTCACCTGGTATCTATACTGAAAAGCATATAGAAGGTTGGAATAAGATTACGAATGCAGTACATAAAGCTGATGGTCATATATTTATCCAGTTAATGCATGTGGGCCGCATGTCGCATCCAGATAATACACCCCATCATCGTCAACCTGTTGCTCCATCCGCAATCGCGCCAGGTGTGGAGATGTTCACCGCTAAAGGAATGCAGGATATCCCGGTTCCGCGGGAGTTAACTAAAGAAGATATTCAAACAACCATTGCTGATTTCCGAAAAGCAGCAGCAGCGGCTATAAAAGCAGGAGCAGATGGCGTCGAAATTCATGGAGCGAATGGTTATCTGATTAATCAGTTTCTTGGAGAGAATTCAAATACACGGACAGACGAATATGGAGGCTCTATAGAAAATCGTAGTCGCTTCGCGATCGAAGTAGCGAAAGCCATTATCGAAGAAATTGGAGCAGAAAGAACCGGCTTCCGTATTTCGCCAGGAACACCTCTTGGAGGAATACAAGATGGGGAACAAGGTTCTGAACTTTATCTCCACCTCGTAAAGGAATTAGCTCAATTGGATTTAGCTTACCTTCATGTCATGCATCTTGGAAATGAGAAGCTTCTCCAAGACATTCGTACAAGCTGGACAAACACATTATTGGTCAACAGAGCAGGGCGTGCCATTGATGATATTAGTGTAGATATTGATAGTGGCACAGCTGATCTGGTACCTGTTGGTGTATGGTCTTTGGCTAATCCAGATTTTGTGGAACGTCTCAAAGTAGGGTTCCCTTTAAATGAAGTTGATCGTAATACTTTATATGCTGGTACCGGAAGTAAGGGTTATACAGATTATCCTACGATGGATGAAGTGAAAGCACAAAAGCAGTAACAGCAGTAAGAACAAAAATACCATTAAGGGATAAACAGCAATTGAAAGTTGCTGAATGTGCTGTAATGTTACAAGCAGCAGTTCAAGGTATTCAGTCCAGGGGAGAGCGTTCCTTCGGACGTGGTGCTGTAGTAGGCATAAGACCTTGATTGATACACTCGTACCGTGTGCCGATTCCTGGACGTAGTGTGCGGAGTCCGGAGATGACTTCAAAACAGCATTTGCCAAAGGTGCAGCAGCCGTTGAAGGTGCGAAGAAAACAGAAGACATTGTGGCGCATGGGCCGCGCGGGCACAGTTGACGACCGCAGCCTGGGTTACCCTGAGGCGGGCGCATATGTGCTGGGTGTTATATTTACAGAGCTGTCCGATGTCGAGAGACCTTAGCGGCTTTTTTATTTTATCGGTACAAGTTCGTGTCCCGAGCCAAGGACAAGAACTTGTACCGATTACCGAAATGGACAAGAACATGGTCCGATTACCGATTAGACATATAACTAAACGGTTCTTTTCCTCGTTAATTCATTAAGCTAACGAGCAGGTTAGCGTAGAGAATAATACTTGTTAGACGGAGATTGAGTAGCATAATTAATCCATTGTGAAGTCGACCATTTCATTGGTCGACTTCTTTTTTTCTATTGCGCGGTCAGAATTTGTGGACCTTCAGCTGTGATGGCGATTGTATGCTCGTATTGAGCGGCGAGCTTGTTGTCCATCGTCCGTGCGGTCCAGCCGTCAGAATCAAGTGTCATGAATTATGTGCCTTCGGTGATCATGGGCTCAATGATGAACACATACCCTCCTTGATACGGAGGCCTTTTCCGGGCTTGTCGTTTCCAGGTTGAGTTATTCATAATATCCTTCATTAGATTTTCTCAAACTTCTGAATTGATCCGCATCATGCCCGAACCAGACTTGGGAATTCGTGCGTGCAGCTAAAGTACGAATTTTCTCCACTGTGTTTCGGTAGCCGATCAAATCATAGATTATACCAGGTGGCTTGACCGGAGGACCAAAACTTTCCGAAGTATAGATGGCATCGGAAGCTAGAATGATTCCGCCGGTTTCTGGCATATCGATCTGGAGACCTAACATTCCCCATGCATGACCGCTCCCGAAATTCAAGATTTTGATACCATCCACCAAATCCAGATTGTCTTCTCCCGGTTTGATTGTTTTCCATTGCAGCTGGTTCTTGATCCATGCATCAATATCAGCCCACACATAGGCACCTTCTTTTTCATTGCGGGCGTAGGTCTGCAGTGCTCCGTTAAACTCATCCTCATGGACGATAATGGTCGCATTCGTGAACAATTCGAGGCATCCTGCATGGTCCAGATGCAAGTGGGAGGCAACGACATACTTGATTTCCTCAGGTCTAACCTTAAGCTGCTCCAGCCGGTTATGCAGGTAACATTCCTCGCTTGCTACCCATGGAGACGACAGTTGGGTCGACTGGGCCCAGCGCCCTTGAGTGCCCATGGAGTTTGGGTTGCAGGCTGTATCAAACAAAATCTTTCCCTCAGGATGATCAATCAGTACCGTATAGATTGGAAATTCAACAAATTGTGTCTGGGCATTCGGATTAATAATGGTTGCTGGATTATGCATGGAGATGATCCAATTTTTATCCATGCTCATTCGACCGTTATCCAATACATATAGCTTAGGACGCATTTTAATAATATTTGTCATATTATTTACCTACCTTCGAAGGAATTTAGTACACTCAGTACTGGTATAGACATACATTAATGCAAATAATAAAATGATATAAGTAGGCACTTTAAAGTGTCCTGGGAATTTCATAGTGCATGGGAGGGGAACGGTTTGGCACATACAACTAAACACTCTGATATTTCGTTATCCAATTGCGGCTATAGAAAAGTTCTTGATATCATCTCTAGCAAGTGGACTGCACTTGTTATATATGCCATGGAAAACGGTAGAATCAGATATGGAGAAATGTTACGGAGGGTTGAGGGTATATCAAAAAAAATGCTTACCCAGACGTTACGCAAGCTGGAGCGTGATGGTTTGGTTCAACGACACATTATGCCTACAGTACCTTTAATTGTCGAATATTCACTAACAACATTAGGGGAAACATTGCTTCAGCCGATGAAAGAGTTAAGGCAGTGGGGAAGAGAACATTACACTCAAGTTGTAGAGGCGCGAGTTCAGTATGACTCTGCTTATACTACGGTTCCACATGAAGCCGACGGCATTAATTAATGAATTTAACAGTACATTCAGAGTGAAAAGAAGCCCCTTTTCAGGGGCTATCCAGCTACTCTATCAAAAAAAATCACCACAACTAGAAATATACCAAGAGCCTATTCATTATAAAAGTAACAAATCTAGTTACCATTGGTATGGATGGTTTATCCATTGTAATGGACCCCGCATCACAATCTGACAATCTCGACTCTTGATTTGTTAAAAGTTCCCATGATGGTGCTGCTTCTTACAAGAATAATAAGTTAAGTTTCAATAACTTGTATGACAACACCAATATAAATTACACAGTTGAGGACCGCAAATTAAAGGAAGATATTGTTCTGGATAAGGCACCTTCCGCTTCCTCGCCAGTAAAGTTCACGTATAAATTCAAAATAAAAGGTTTGGATATGGAACAAGATAGTACCGGGAAAATCTATTTTGTTGATAAGAAAAGCCGCTTGAAAGTCTTTTATATTGAACAACCATTTATGTATGATTCCTATATTCCAGAAGGGTACAAGAAGACAGAACAATCTGACGATATTCCTGAGGAAGCACGTTCCTATGACGTGAATATGAAATTGGTTAAAAGAGGCTCTACATATTTTGTTGACATCATTCCTGACCGAGCCTGGCTTGAAAATCCTAAGAGGGTCTATCCCGTAACGATTGATCCTACAATTATTCGGTTTCAGCCTAATGCAGCCGACGGGAATGACACCAACATCCGCAGTTATTTCCCAACACAAACCGGTGGAACCGAAACTTCATTAGGCGTTGGATTATACAAAGACTCCACGCAAACCAATGTCATTCGATCTTTATTAAATTTCATCGATTCCAGTGGGTGCAAGTATCTTAAGCGCCGATGTGAATTTATGGCTTTCGAGCGTGGCTAAAGACACTAATGTTGAAATTGGTGCATACGAATTAAGCAAGTCAAGGTTAGAGGAAAGCGCAAATTGGAACACCACAAATGGAACAACAGCTTGGACTAAAAAGGGGGGCGACTACAAAAGCACTTTATTTGATTCAAACCAAGTTAGTTATCTAACTGATCTCGGGGTTAATTATAAATGGGATGTCACAAACCAAATACATAAATGGAGAAGTGCAAACTACGGAATTTTGTTAAAAAGTTTATCTGAATCTACAAACTCGTATAAAAAATTTATTTCGAGCGATTCTACATTGAATGCAACGAATCGCCCAATGCTGTCTGTTACGTATTTTAACGGGAGTCGTCTTGGGCTTGAAATTATTGGACATACGATAGCCATGACTTGGTCGGTGGTCGAAGCTATACGAATATGACTACAGGTAATAATGTTATCCAATATAATGACCTAAGCCTAAAAGGTCGTGGTGGATGGTACGAAATTGCATTTCGATGCAAATGGTGATAGTTATACAGAAGTGTATACCGGAAAGTTGTTGTATGAACAAGATCTCCATGGAAATAAAATATCATATGGATATAACAGCTCAAACCAACTCACTTCAATAACAGATCCTAGCAATCGGGTCACTACGATGAATTACAATGCATCAGGGAAAATTTCTAGTATCACAGATTTCGCTGGTCGTAAAATTAACTACGGGTATGATACCGCTGGCAATCTGGCAAATGTTGATGCTTATTTAGATGCAACCAATTATCGAAGAACCAAGTTTTCCTACGATTCGAGCCATCACTTAACGACAGTCACAGATCCAAGTGGACGGAGAACGTCATTTACGTACAATAATGAATTATTGCAGAAGGTACAAGACCCTTTTGGTGACGGAGCAAATGCTGATTTAGCAAGTCGACCTGGAACCACATATTCATATGATTTGCCGAATTACGTGTCAACAGCTACGGATCGGAATGGAAATACAACGACATATAATTCTAATTTGAATTATGTGGTAACCCAAATAACCGACTCGTTATCAAGGGTCACCCGCTTTGCTTTGGATGATAATTATAACCAGCTGGTAATTACTGATCCGAAAGGTAATGATACCATTAACACGTATGACGCCAATGGTAACATTACGAGTACAACGGATCCAGAACAACATAAGGAAATCTCGACATATGATAACTATAGTAACCGCACGAGTTATACGGATGCCTTAAATCAAAAGACGACCTATGAATTCAAGACATTTGGTGATTTTCTTAAAGTTACAAATCCATTGTCGCAAAGCACGAGTTATACCTATGACTCGTATGGAAATAGAACCTCTTCAACGGATGCTGATGATAATAAAACAGTCTATAAATATGATTCACAAGGGATCAATCAAGTTAGTAGTGAAGATGCAGCGAATCAATTCACCACGATGGAATATAACGGTGCAGACCAATTGGTAAAAGTAACCGAGCCAAATGGACATGTCTCAAGAAATGATAACAACAGAAGTTGGAATGATTTGGACATGTATCGATAATTAATTATTAATTTGATCTTTGTATTATTGACCTCAACAACTTATTTGTTGAGGTCAATATTATAAAAAGGAGATGCGAAAAATGACTTTTTTTGAACAAGGGGAAGAGCTCTATGAAGAAGGTAATTATGATGAAGCATTAGTTTACTTTAAAAAAGCTCTCAATGATAATATAGATATCCCAGATACACTGAATTACATGGGAAGATGTCTTACCGAGTTAAAAGAATATAATGCCGCAATTGAAGTTTACGACAGGGCAATTAGACTATTCCCTACATGGGAAAGATTATACTTTAATAAAGGTTATGTCTATTTACAATTAGGCAATACTGAAGATGCACTAATTTTTTGTAAACGTGCAGTAATGATAAACTCAAATTCTGAAGATGCTTTGTATTATATTGCCCTTTGTTATCAAAAAAAGGAGGAATATAAGAAAGCAATAGAATACTATCAAAAATCATTAGCACTTAATACTAATCAAGAAGAGGCCCACATTAACCTAGGATTAATTTTCCATGAATTGGGCAATAATCAAGAAGCGCTCGACGAATTTCAGTGGGCTTTACAGATAGATCCGTCATCAACTAATGCAATGTATAACAAAGCATTAGTGTTAAAGCATATGGAAAAAAAAGAGGAAGCTATTATCGATTTTAAAAAGATCCTAATATCAGAACCTGAAGATTACGATGTAAGGTTACAAATCGCAAAAATTCATCTTGAAGAAAATCAATTTGAATTAACAGCATATTATTTAGATTCAATATTAAGTTTTGATCCAAATAATACTGTTGCGCTTTATTTCAAAGGTAAGTTGCTTGAGAGACAAGGCAATTATGAGGCCTCAATCAAACTATTAGAACATGCCTCTTCATTAGACCCGATTGATATAGATATTTTGTTACTATTAGCTCAAACTTATAGTTTGATCCATTTAAAAGAAAAAGAAAGAGCTTGTTACATCTGCATCTTAAAAATTGAGCCTGAAAATATAATTGCAAAAAATAAATTGCGATAAAGTATTGAAACAATGGAAGAAACTGAACGAGTACAATGGCTAACAATCTCATCGAGGGAATAGTCATATTATCAGATCATAAAATTGTTGAACGAGTTTAAGAGAATTTTGAAGGTTACTAGTAGCTTCAGATAATATATATAGAACTGGGTAACTTCACATGAAAGAAGATCAAGTAATGCTAAGGTACAAAGATGATTTAGGTGCAGTAGGCACTATACCGTTGTTTAGAAATCAAGTTCAGAAATGGTTCAACTGTTTAAAAAACGCTCAACAAGTTATCGTTTACATAGGTTCAGCATATAGAGGTGTAAACCCTAATAAAATTATTGATTGGTCAATTGAAAATGTCTCAGAATCTTTAGTTTCTATGAAAGATACTGACCCCATAGATTTAACTTGGGCATCCATGGTGAAGTGTCGGGGGACAAGAACATATTCCCATTGAAGTCGCTATTTTAGCGGCTTTTTTGTTTTATCGGTACAAGTTCTTGTCCCTAGTCAAGGACAAGAACTTGTACCGATTGCCGGAATGGACAAGAACATAGTCCGATTTCCGCGTGGAAATTGTCTAAATAATGCGTGTATCGAGTCGTTCTTTTCTCACTTAAAGATAGAGAAAATATACTTGAATAAGGCAGCAAACAAAGCAGAGGTTGAACAGCAAGTGGGCGAATACATACTGTTCCACAACCAAAACCGCTTTCAGAAAAAACTAAACGACCGTTCCCCGGTTGAACTTATGTGGCGAGATAAAAGCACAATTCGCTTTCTGAAGGCAAGAACTCAGTTCCATTGCTGAAAAGGTTAAGAACAAGGTACCAATGTTGATTAGAACATTTATCTGTTCCATTAAGCTAACGGGCAGGTTAGTTTAATGAATTAGCTGTTAAATATGCTAACAAGGGAACTTAAATAATCATGAAAATAGCTAAAATGTACATCGAATATTACGAAAATGGGGAGGTAAAGAATTGTGATGTAGCCTAAGAGAATGTTAAAGGAATTGACCTATACAAAGTCGTTTTATTAGCGGCTTATTCTGTTTCAAGGTACCAATTTCTGGTTCCATGCCGAGGGAACGAACGCAAGTCAAAGCCCAGAATATTACTTCATCATTTTATAATATATTGTTTCTATCGAAACAATTAAAAGAATCTATATTGTCTAAATCTAATATTAATGTTAATATAATTTTGTTTCATTCAAAACAATATACAGTTTTTGTTTTGTGTAAAACAATAAAATAAGGAGAAAGCGCATGAAAAGAATAAATTCGAGTACCTCACACAAACAGTGGCAGATCTCATTTCACAAGTCGTCATCCGCTTCTCCGTTAGTTTTTATTTCCGGACAAGTGGCTTCAAACGAAAAAGGCGAGCTAGTCGGGAAGGATGGCTATCTGTTTCAGGCCAAGTAAGTCTTTACCAATCTGAAATTAGCTTTGGTCGCCATTGATACCGAAGCAAAGAGCATTGTTCAAATGAGGATTTATGTTGTAAACCATAAGCCTGGGTTGGTTGATTCGATCTTTCAAGCCGGATTTGAAGTATTTGGCGACGGATGGCCCAAAACGGCTAGTACCTTATAGGTGTTCAGGCGCTTGATTTTGAGGAATGGCTAATTTAATTGGATGCAATTGTATCGATTTCCAACTAAGAGAGGAGAAATATGAAAATGAATTATGATGTGATTATCATCGGCGGGGGACCTGTCGGCATGATGTTGGCAGGGGAACTCGCTTTGGCGGACGTCAAGGTTTGTATTTTGGAGAAATTAGAAGATACCACCCCATACTCTAGAGCACTTAGTATCCATCCTCGTACATTAGAAATGCTGGACTTGCGCGGTTTAAAAACGGAATTGTTGAAGATCGGGAAACCGTTGCCGACCGGGCATTTTGCAGGCTTGGAAACTCGGTTGGACTTTACGGTCATCGACTCTTCATCCAATTATTCATTGTTTATTGCCCAATCCGAAACCGAAAAGGTACTGGAGCGCAGAGCCAGAGAGCTAGGTGCAGACATACGGCGAGGAACGGAAGTATCGTACATCTCACCAAATTCAGAATATGTAGAAGTGGTAGCCACTGGAACTGAAGGCGAAATGACATTAACAGCAGCATATGTGGTTGGTGCAGACGGAGCCGGAAGCATTGTACGTAAACAGGCGAATATTCCCTTTAACGGAACGGATGTAACACTTACTTCGGTCCAAGGCGACGTTGTGCTTAAACGCCCGCCTGCAACGAGTGTCGTTTCCAGCTTTGACGAGAACGGAATGATCATGATCGTTCCTGTGTCTAAAGAGTTGCATCGTGTAGTTTTTATCGATCCGGATCGAAAATCTATTCCTAAGGATACACCGGTCACGCTGGAGGAACTACGTTCGGGAATGCTCCGCATGTTAGGGGACGACTATGGGATTTCAGATCCGTACTGGATGACTCGCTTTGGCAATGCTACCCGACAAGCTGACCGCTACAGGGAGGGAAGACTATTCCTTGCAGGAGATGCTGCTCATATTCATTTCCCTGCCGGAGGTCAAGGTATGAATGTGGGACTGCAAGAGGCTATGAATCTTGGGTGGAAATTGGCTGCGGAAGTGAAAGGATGGGCACCAGAAGGGTTGCTCGATAGTTACCATGAAGAGCGTTTTCCCGTCAATTCAGCATTGCTTAGGAATACACGTGTACAAACGCTGCTATTTGGTAACGATTTTTCATCGACTACGATGGATCTGCGGAGATTGATATCCAACTTATTGGAAATTCCTGAAGCAAACTACCGCTTAGCGAGTCAAATTGCAGCCGTGGATGTTGGCTATAAAGTGCTAGATACAGTTTCTGAACATCCGTTAAATGGTCGCAGACTTGCAGAGATCAAACTGCGTAAGGAAAACGGCGATATCTTCAGCAGTTACGAACTTTTCCGGGAAGGCAAATACATATTGCTAAATCTCGTTAATGATCAACTCGTGGAAGGCATCATTCGTCGTTTGCCCAATCAGCATTTCACATGTGTTAGTGCGATATTGGCGGAACCAGCCCTGGACTGGAACAATGTGCACACAGCAATGATTCGTCCGGATGGATATATCGCATGGGCAATTTCCGAACAAGACAGTGAACTGGAACAATGCATTAAGGAAGGTATTAAGAGTATCAGAAAAGGGTAAGTTTTTTACTATTATTGTTTTGAAGGAAATAAAAAAATGTCCGGAAGCCGCTGAATCATCGCTTTCCGGGCTTTTTCTATGGGAGGTGTTGGTATGAGAAAAGTTCCGTTTGTTTACCTTACACTCGCGATGTCAGCTACGTTTTGGGGCGCAAATTTCAACGCGGGGAAATAGCCTTAGCCGTGATGAGTCCCACCTAGGTAGCAGCTTGGCGGTTCGTCCTTGCGGGTATATTCATTTTTGCTTTGTATTGGAGCTCTTATGACTATTTAAGGAATATTTTGGTCTACAAGGTTCCAAAAATAAACGTATCAAATGTTTTTTGTGAAACAATTATGTATAATGAGGAGAGATACGCGAATAGAGGAGACCAAAGAGAATGCAGCCAATGGATCTTTCTAAACAATGGATTTTTAAAAGCTTTATCCATCTTATGAGTCAACAGGACATAAGGGAAAGCAAGTTATCCGTCAGAATGAGTGAGGAACTACATAAATTCGAAAAGGAATTTGGCGAAAAGGGGAATTTGACCTTGTCGGAGATTCACCTCATCGCATGTATCGGAGATTTCTCACCGATTAATGTCACCTCCATTTCAGAAAAAACCGGATTAACTAAAGGGTCCATCACAAGAATTAGCAAAAAACTTCTAAAACTGGCCTTGATTAAAAGACAGCAGATTAATGACAATAAAAAAGAAGTCTATTATAGTTTGACTTCAAAAGGCCAAAAAGTTTATGTTATCCATCATCGAATCCATCAAGAAATTGAAGAACGATTCATGAATTTTCTAGATAAGTATACTGCTAATGAACTTGTTTTTGCGAGCAAGTTCATCCAGGATTTAAAAGAGTGGGATTATTGAAAGATATACGCCTGAATCGTCGATAAAATAAATGCCCATAGAGCTGCTAAGTTAGCAGCTTTTTTATCTCAATGGTATTACCCCTCCAATTAGACATAATCCAAGAATTCTTCGTCTGGATTCATTCAACTAACGGACAGAATAGTTGAATTAGATAGTAAATTGAGAAGATAATAAATTATTCGAGTTAGGAGAAGCATGAATAAAAGGAAGTGGTGGCCTTACATCGGCACGCAAAAAACTAGGCTACCCGCAGCAAAGTGTTCGTGGGGTTGCCTAGTTTTGTTGTGGTTACAGGTTGTAATCGATGCCTTCGCCAGCGCCTGTGAGGGCGTTTACGTATACGTGAGAAACGCCTTCGATCCCAGTGACGGAAAATGCGTATACAAGCTTGCTGTTTTGGATCTCCAGCTTTGGCTTACCCGAGACGTTTACTTTTGAGCCGAGCTTCTCAGAGGCTTGCTCCGCTGTTAGTTTCGGGTGAAGTGGAAAGGTTTTATTGTAATTGTAATAATATCTATACGCATCAAAGCTTTTCAACGCACCGGTACGGCGATTAAATTGCCATACGACTTGCATCTGCGGAATGGAAACTTGTTCCCGAACCGGGATATACGTGAGATAAATTGAGGTATCTTTTATTTCTTTTGCTACTATTGTCAGACGTTCATCAGACCAGCGCGCCATCCAGGTGTCCGCAACCGCGATAGCCTGCTTTAAGTCCATAGATTGCTCCACAGCTCCTTCTTCGGAGATCGAGCCGTCGCGTGTCACTTGGAGCACGTGTCCGCTTTTACTCAGTGTTGCAATATAGGAGCTGGTTGGTTTTCCAGCGGTGTCCGATAACTTGAAATCCATGACTTCTCCTAATTGGGGGCTGCTCCCGCCGGAGACCATGTTGACGATTTGCTTACCTGCTCCTGTATTCCAAGCTTCGCCCATGAAGATTTTCGCTTTGGCCGCAAGCTCCGTAGCCTTATAAGTGGTTTCGCCGGCGAAAACGGTTCCTGGCTTTGGAGGTGCATAAGGATTCTGATTGTACAGGAACTCGTTAAAGGCTTTATTGCCGTACGTGGAGACCGAGTCGAGTTGAGACAAGGCCTCTTCCATTTCGGTCGAGATCCGTTCTATATCCGATAAAGAGGTACCATCACCTTTCTCTCTCATCAGATCAAGATACGGTAGGGCGGTACTCGCGAACTTTCTCAGACGCTGAATTTGTTCTAATTGATCCGGGTTGAGCGAAATTTCCTTCTCGCTGGCGGGATAGGCTAAGTAGCGGCTGCCGTTCGTGATAAACGATTCGTACGCTGGCCAAGATTGAAAGTTCGTTGTAGCGGATGCACTCCTTACAAATTGCAATATAAGATTGGCATTTTCAATCGCAGATTGAAGTGCTGCTTGCCGATCTGCAAACGTAGGTGCCGCAAGGGACTCCGCAAGCGCATAGTCGAAATTGCGCAAGTAGATCGATTGCATATGCGACCAGTATTGCGTATTGCGCTGTTGTTGCTGCTCCCATTGTCGATTATTCTGATGCTCCGTATAACTGAAATACGTGCCCGCTAATGTCGTCGCGCAAAGCAGACCAATGATGGATTTGGTAAGAACATTCATGTCTATTAAAGCTCCCGTCTTTATGTTCATAATGCTTATCCACTTTAACAAAGATGAGAACACAGTTTAATGAGTAAATATTGCCAATGCAACTCGCTAACCCGTTGACCAATTCTGCACGCATGAGGCTGATGAAAAGTACATTAGAGGTAGGAAATAATATCATTAGGACATTAGATTATTCACGTTAATTTTCGTTTAATCTTTTACGACTACTTATGCTAGGATATTGAACTAACGGGAAACGATAGCTCAATATTTTAAAGAAGTAGCAGATCAATGTGATTGGCTGCTTTTGTTCAACTAACTGGCAGTTAAAGATTAATTTTATTATTATTCATCGGATTTTTTGAGAACTGGCTTCAAAGGACGCGAATGATACTGACAATTTCGTGCAGGAAATGCACGGCAAGTCATTTTTGTTTGCGATAGTATTTAACTCGAAGGGAGGGAGAACGATGGATTGGTTGGAGAGGATGAAAGGCGCCATGGATTATATTGAAACAAATTTGGGGGAGTATATGTTGTTTCGCATATAGTCTGACCTTGCTTTCCTATCTCCAGTGCAGCTCGTTTAATCTTGTCACCGGACAAGTCTTCACCGATTATTTGGCAATTTTTCCTCTTAGTAAATTTTCCATGAGTATGGTATAACTCTTCTTGCTGTAAAAAAATAGACAAGGGGATACAACATGCAAAAGAAACACAAGTTTTGGAATAGTCCCCAGCTTAATGATTGCTGCTTCCTTAATTTCTACATCATTGCTCAATAACACCACTGCTTGGGGGAGCCCTCCCTCCGAAAGATCAACGCTCCAAGAAAGCAACATTTCCGACGACTCTAAGTTGACGTCTAACACTCCCAAAGAGATTGATTCGCTTCGAAGTGAGAAATCGAAGACATTCTTAAATGAGAACGGGACGTACACGACTCAAATTTCTGAAACTCCAATTCACTATCAAGATTCCTCTAATCAAGAGTGGAAGCCTATTGATAATCGTTTAAACACGACGAGTCAAATGGCTTACAATGAGGATAAATTCACCATTGGCCTAAACTCCGTATCGGAATCAAATCCGGTAAAAACCACGCAAAGCATATCTAGCACAAAAGCTGCAGGAATTGTTACGGATAATGTAATGAAATATAAAGGGCTTTATCCTGATACTGATTTAATCTATACCCTGGGAAATGACAGACTGAAAGAAGAGATCAAACTCAGTAAAAAGCCGACCGGCAAAAAGTCAGTGATTTACTCATTTGCCTTAACCCTAGGAAACCTGGATTATCGCCAGGAACAGGATGGCTCCGTTTCCTTGGTTAACCCATCTACAGGCGATACTGAATATATCATAGACAAACCGTTGATGTATGATTCCTTTATACCTGAAGGCTATCAGCAAGTAGAGGGGGTTAATGCTTACCCTGAAGAATCTCTTTCCTACGATATTCACTATGAATTGAAAGAAAAAAAGGGACAGTTATACATATGAACTGCACCCCAATTGTTAGACACCATCAGCAATTGGAGGTGCAGTTTTTTTCAAAATTTAATTTAGACTTGAAGATAGAAGCTATTCATCAATACTTATCAGGAAATGAAGGGATTAAAACCATTGCGAAATCCTTAGGAATTAATCATGAAGTCCTGCGTCTTTGGCATTATGAAGTCAGAGTTTCTTTATCTTCATGAGTTTGAAAGTGTGGATCACTTCAAGCAAGAACTAGCACGGTACATGGATTACTACAATCACAAACGCATTAAGTCAAAATTAAAAGGCATGAGCCCGGTACAATACCGAGCTCATGCCAAACAAGTTGCATAATAATATTGGTCTAACTTTAAGGGGTCACTTCACATGATCGGCTGCTTTTGTTTAATTAACGTGGAGAACACTTCTAAAACTGGGTGAACGATCAGAAATGTTTGGCAACTTCCTTTGCTTTTGCAATTGCTTTTTCCTTAATAATTGGTGCTTGCTCTAATGATGCCGTTCCCTCCACAAAAATTGCCTCAATAGATTGAATTCCATAGAAGTGTAATATCTTTTTTAGATAGCTGAATCCCATTTCAATCGGAGCAAGTGGACCTTCCGAATAAACGGATCCGGAAGCTTGAATGTGTAATGCTTTTTTGCCGGACAACAGACCCACAGGGCCATTCTTGGTATATTTGAAGGTCTTACCCGGAATTGATGTCACATCCGTGTATGCTTTCAGAACCGGTGGGATCGAGAAATTCCACATAGGTGAGACGTACACATACTTATCGGCAGCCACGAATTGGTCAATAATTGCTTCATGACGAGCTATTTTTGATTTCTCAGCATCAGTCAGTTGATCGAAAGACGAACCTGATCGCATCTTTCCCCATCCGCGTAAGACATCAGCATCGATTTGCGGAATGTTCTCTTGGTACAGGTCTAAATAAACAACTTCATCTGTTGGATTTGCCTCACGGTATGCTTCAATAAATTCATTTCCAATTGCGAGGCTATAAGATGACTGAGGATCAAGAGGATGTGCAGTGATGTATAGTATGGTTGACATGGTTTAAAACTTCCCTTCTGTAATTAAATTAAATACACTTTCTGAATAAATCATATCGCATATATACTATTTGTGAAGTAGGCACAATCATGTGGTATACTCTAAAAAAAGGTACTGTAACGGAGGAGAACACATGCAAAAGGACCCTGTAGGTGGTGAAGTGCTACATGCCAAATTGGGTGTGTCCGGATCCGGCTTCGGAAATTATGGAATCGTAGTGGCTATTAAAGATGATAAAGGTTATTTGCACGTATACGCTCATCTATCAGCTGCAGGCGTAAAAGTTGGCCAACAAGTTAAACGGGGGCAGTTGATCGGAAAGCAGGGCAGTACCGGCATCAGTAGTGGAGCGCATTTGCACTATGAGGTGCGTAAGGCAGCCAGTCCGCAATATGGTTACACTGCCACAGAAGCGGGAGTGGTTGAGCCGACACAGTATCTTATCAACTATTACGGCTTGAAGCCTGATAAGGAGGACAAACCAGTGACACAAGCAAGAGATACCAATGTACCTAGTAAATGGGCAGAAGCGGCATGGGCAGAGGTTACAGCCAATGGGTATTTTTGACGGGACACGTCCGGGGGCAACTATTACTCGCGAGGAAGCTGGAATCGTGGTTAATCGGCTACGGAAAAATTTCCTGGCCTTGATTGCTACGACTAATGGCAATGTGTCAGATCTGGACGATCGACTTAAGAAGATTGAAGCGGAAGGATGAATATGGTAATATGTCCGTAAATCCGATAGCATCGGTTAAAGAGGCTCCACTGGCTTAACGCTAGTGGAGTCCTTTTTTTATTTAACAAATATTTTACACATTTCCCCTTACTTCGACATTGGAAATATAATACTATGATCTAGTAACATAAATACAAATATTTGGAGGTATTGGAATGATTGTGTCTATGAAAAAGAAACTGGTATTAGCTATGTCGACTTCCGTACTCGCTCTATCATTTGTTATTGCTCCAATCTCCGCATTTGCTAGCACGCCGAATCCTGTTGACAGAGCAAAGATTGAAACGCCAGTTGTTACTCCACAACCAGTTGAAGTTGATGATGGCACTGTTACGACAATGGGATTCAAAAAATCAGCCTTTGTATTTGCTCTAAAGCATGGAGGGGAACTGCTCGAAGATTTGTTGGAATATCTAGGTAAAAAAGAGTATGCTGATTATGTGAAAGAAAATCGTTTATCTATCGCGAACTTTATAGAAGAGACTTAACTGGTAGTAGAGAAAAACTTAATTGGATTTTTAATATTCGAATGCAGTATTCCACAAGGTGCAGCGACAGTAATAGCTAAAGCTATTATGTTTATTGCATTTTAAATAATTTACAAGGTGGGAATGGAATGAATGTAGATGAACAGCTTGAGCTTTTGAAATATCAAATCAAGCTCATTAGAACGGTGGTTGCCTCGGATGAACATCCATATTTCATGTTCCTACTTGATCACGATTTTAATGAAAAGCAAACTCGTTCTTTGACCGATGTGTTATACATATTTAACCGCAGGCTAAAAGAACAAACTAATGCAAGAGACGAACAAATGGAGCTCTTTCACAGGGAGAAGTTGGAAGATATAAAGGAACGTAATAAGTTCTTTTCGGTTCCTGACGATTTTCTATTTAGTGATTCCCCACCAACATATGAAGAGTTCGTATCTATCGTGAAGTTGATAGCGCCAACAGATGTTAACCCATCATATCTTTTGAAATCTCTTCAGATGCAAGAGATGTATGTTAATCTATGTGAACATTTGTTAAAACAACAAAATTGAATCGGTAAAAGGGCACTGCTGGCATAACGCTTGCAGTGCCCTTTTTTGTTTACATATATATTTTTATCAAGCAACGTGTCCGGTGTTTGTTAGTCCGCAGCTCAGCTGCAGCTTTGCGGCCCAGCCATCGTTTGACAATCCGGACCGCTTGATAATATTTTTCTGCCCCACTCACATAAATGTATGTGATGTCTCCTGCGCTGTTGTACTTCCAAGGTATTTGCATCCCCAATCCCAACCCTTCTATTACTTTTTGAAGTTTTTGATCGACAGTATTAAAGCAGCTACTGAGATAACGAATCCACCTATGGAAATAATCCAGATTGCGATATCCATTTTGCATACCTCCAGTTTCATTTTATTTTACATCTGTGTTAAGATTGGGATGAGCAGGCGCTGTGTTAGCCGCCTACTCGGGAACTTTTAACGTTTGCGTGGTCCGCGGCGTTTGGTTCCTTTTTTCTTTTTCTTGCTCTTAGCGGCGGTACTTAGCATATTGACGATGGCCGTCGTCATGTTTGCGATCGCTGTTAGGAGCAAGACCCAATCTAATGTTTTCATTGCTGTTGTTCACCTCCTCCTTATATATATAATTATACAACGAATATCGTTGAATGTCAACGAATATAGTTGAATTATGCATCGCAATATTATATAATTAATTTGAGGTGAGACTATAAATGTTGAAGTTGAAGCTGGCTGAACTTATTGACGAACGTGGCTTGAATACACGGCAACTGAGTAAAATGACGGGCATTCGTTGGAATACGATTGCTGATATGGCCGAGAACAAGTCCAAGGCTTGGTCGCCTGACAACCTGAACAAGATAATGGAAGCATTAGAACTTAACGATATATCTCAATTGATTAATTACGAAAAGGAGCAGCAGGGGTAATCCTGTTGTTCCTTTTTTTAGTTATTGAATAACGAACGTATATTCGCATATAATAATAAAAAAAAGAAAACATACGTTCTTATTATTGGAGGGATGAACATGCCAGTGAAATACTTGGGTTGGTTAGTGGAGATCATTTACGAGGACCAAAGCGGAAAAATCACGAAACGCCGTATCCAGGTCAAGAGCATACGGTCAGGAATGATTAAAGCTGATGATCTATTGTCGGGGCAGCCGCGGACATTTAAGGAATCCGGTTTACTGGCATGCTATCCGATCAGGACGACAGCACAAGGGGCTTAAACATGTTGACGGATTATGAACGGAAGGTACTGAGGATCTTGTACAACTACAATAGCGGACGGCGGCGGTTTCCAACGATTCACGAGTTAACGATTAAAACAGGTAATGGCGAGAAGGTTGTCATGGCTGCTCTTAACGTGCTAATAACTGCCAAGTACATACATTGGGATGATAAGTCAGACACCAGCAATATTGTAATTTTGGAAGGTTGGGAGCGCGAAGGGGAACGGCCTAAAGTCGATCATAGACCAATACCATCTAATAATAATAACATGGACTATTGGACTCAATATTAAGGGGGCGTTAACTATGGCTAGCAAATTGACGGCGAACGGTGTATACGAGGGATCTCGGATTATCCTTCCGGAACATCGTGAAGCGTACGTAAAGGCTATGAGTGAACAGGAGAGACGAGGGAAACCTGTCCTGGACGAGCAAGAATTGCAATTAATTGAAGATGTTTTAATGGAATCGTTCCATGAACATACGACCGTCACTCTGACCGTATTTAACCCGTTCGATGATGAGGTGCTGCGGGGAGTAGTTACAGCTATTGATAAGCCGAATAGGAGAATTAAACTTGTCCGGGGAGCAGAGGATTACAGTTGGCCTAAGATAGAAGAGATTATTAAAGCAAGCATATAAAAAAGAAGTGCCTTGGTCTTTATGACCGGAGGACCTTCTTATTGATACGGAACATCATTTTTAATTAGAACTGTTTTAACCTCCTGTAATTTCAATTTTCTTGAAATCAAAAACAAAATTTTTGTTGTTTTCCTGAATATGTCAATATATAATAAATATGAAATTACATACTTTAAAGGAGGATTTTTCTATGTTTAAAAAATGTTGTCTTCTTTACTAGTTTCGGCACTTATTATTTCTGGAGGTGCTTCTGCCTATGCTTCGCCAGAAAAAAGTGCTAATGTTCCAATTAAACAAACTACTTCTATCAGCAAAGATTTGTATACTGTTGATGGTGAATTCCTTGGTAGTTTGAACAAAACCACAACTATAGAACAAGTAGTTGACAAAAACGGTGAACCTTCTTATATCTCTACTGAGATTAAGGATTACGAACTAGCAGAAGAATATGCAGCTATTCCTGCATATGCAGAAAAATTCGCAGATTCAACCGAAGTTACAACCTTTTCTGTTAATGAAGAAAATGAATTAGTAGTAAATGGTGAAGTGATCACAGAAAATGACTTCCCTACACTCTCAATAGGCTCCTCCAATGCGAGTGGTACTCCTTCATTCTCAATAAACTCTTCCGATGCCGGTGGTGCTCCTACAATTTCGCATTATTATAGCAACAGTGATAGAACTAGATATACCTTTGGTACATATAGTGGTGTATCTTTTAAATTTGATGGTGGGGTATATGTTGGTCCTACTGGAAGTAATGCTTCCAGAACCAGCATAACGAAAAGCAATAATTATTTCTATGAAGCTAAAGCAGCTATGGATTCCGTTGAAACTAATTATCGTGACACCTATGTAAAGGCGGCAGCTTTTGCGTTCGAAGCTGCTGTGACATTCTTCTCTCTGAGTACAGTAATTGCAGCTATACCTCTTGGAGGAGCGCTTGCATTTATTGCAATAGATCTTTATAATACTTTTAGTGATCTTCAAGATGATGTTGGAGAGGCCTATTATGCTGTCTCGCATATGTAACTAATATATGTAAATAACTCAGGATCATTAGATTTGCTTCATACCTTTTTTGCAAATTAAACAAATTAAAGGAACCTACTATTCCATTTTATTTTGGTAATGAGGTTCCTTTATTTTATTTATGAAGTTAATGTTATGAATAGCACAAATATTACAAGGGGTGATCTTATAAACTGGACAGTATTTGTAGGCTTAGGTTTATATATTTACATTGTGATATTAGTGAGCTACCGCTTGATAAGAAAAGAAGCAACAAAACACCATATACAGAACATTGCATTACTGATTACTGCTATTATTTGCATAAACGCGATAGATTCAGTAAATATATTTAGACCGATAATTATGCTGGTTACGTTTGTGATTTTAGTTATATATGTATCTATTTTAATTATAAAAAATATTAAGAAGAGATCGGATTAATGAGCCGGTCTTTTCCTTATGAATTTTAATCTTCTTCTGTAGGATGATAGACATAAACACCGGGAAGCTCGGGTCGATGTCTTTTGGTGATTGCAAGATATCTGTTCACGACATCTTCACCAAGAATCGAATGATTATACTCTCTTGAACCAGTGTTGTACCAGAAAGTATAGAGTGCTCCCCGAACCTTAACATCGACTACAATTACAGGAGCATCCGGTTCGTCTGCATATGGATCGTTTGGATCACAATCAAAGTCGTCTACCGATATAAAGCAATGTTCTAACTCTCGCCAGGTTAAAGCGTCTTTCATACGATCCTTAACAAATTCAGTGAATAGTACATTCGTAAGTTCTCTTATGCGGCCATAATCAATACCGTCCTCAACCTCATATACGTTTTCGAAAAACACACTATTAAATCCTTGTTTGAATCCCTCCAGAAACACCTCTGATGATGATTGATATACGTTAATCCTTCTGGTCTTATAAACTTCTCCATGCTTTAAAATTTGTGCAGCTTGCTCATACTCTCCATCCCATCCACCTCGACGACAAAAACGAACCTTTGATCCTTTTGGTGCAAAAATATTCATACTCATTAATGGTGCTCCTCCCCATAATAGCGCCCTAGAAGGTTGGCGGGCTATTTGATATAATTCAATATTAGACAAAGGCGAAGTACTGGTTTGCTTCACAGAAGACAAGACATCAACAAAAATCACAAAAAAAATCACAATCTCTGCGAACGTGTACGAACGTGTGCGAACAAAAAAATAAGACGATGATCCTAAATCGGCTATTATTATAGGCACACGAACGCAGGCGAGTGCGGGCGAGTGCGGGCGGGTGCCGATAGAACATCCCTTTAATGAAATTTGTTCATATATGAGAAACTGGAGTATGATGGGGGAAGGCAATGCTGATAATCACCATTTAAATAATTTTATTTTTATTGTTAACCATACAGGTAAAGAGTTACCAAAAACCTAATGTTTTTCTTTTTAGCTATTGTTCCAAAGGATTGTCCTTGGAAATTTCCTATAAAATCAATGCCACATATGGAGCGATATCTTCGAGATTTAATGACCTGTGCGGATGGCATTCCGAAAGCATTACGTTTATACAAAAAACATTTATAGAGCGGAATTTTATTGTAGGTATAAAGCTTTTGGACCCGGCTAACATCACCATACTTCCTTGAAGGGGGACATCTGTTTTGGATGAGCAGTTTCTAGATTTATTGGCCGAGAAATATGATACGGAAGAAAAAATCATAACAGAGATCATCAACCTTGAAGCGATCTCCAATCTCCCGAAGGGAACCGAGCATTTTGTCAGTGATTTGCATGGGGAGTACCAGGCTTTTCAGCATGTACTAAGAAACGGTTCAGGTACCGTCAAAGAGAAAATCAAAGAATTATTCCGTGAGGTTTGGACAGATCAAGAAATCAATGAATTTGCGGCGTTGGTTTATTATCCGGAAGAAAAAATACAGCTGGTTAAAGGGGACCTGTGTAATAAGCAAGCTTTGAACCAGTGGTATAGACAAACGATTGAACACATGCTTAAGCTTATTTCTTATGCCTCTTCCAAGTATACGCGCTCGAAATTGCGTAAAGCTCTGCCCGAGCAGTATGTATATATTGTAGAAGAGCTTCTATACAAGACGGATTCGACCAACAATAAGGATCCTTATTACGAGGAAATATATCGGCAAATTATATCCTTGGGCCAGGCGGACAAGCTCATTATCGGCCTTGCTTATACGACTCAGCGTCTGGTGGTTGACCATCTTCACGTGGTTGGAGATATCTATGACCGGGGGCCGGACCCCGATAAAATTATGGATACGCTAATCAACTACCATTCTGTAGACATTCAGTGGGGGAACCATGATGTCCTCTGGATCGGTGCCTACGCGGGTTCTCTCGTCTGCCTTGCGAATATTATCCGGATCTGCGCCAGATATGACAATCTGGACATCATCGAAGATGTATACGGAATCAATCTTCGCCCACTGCTAAACTTGGCGGAGAAATACTATGAAGACAATCCGCCCTTCAGACCTAAGCTACAGGCTGGCCATAGCGTATCGGAGCAGGAAATTCTGCAGATCACCAAAATTCACCAAGCCATTGCCATGATCCAGTTTAAACTTGAAATCCCGATTATCAAAAGACGCCCATACTTTAATATGTCTGAAAGACTTTTGCTGGAGCAGATTGATTACGACAAAAATGAAATCAAAATCTGCGGTAAAACGTACCTGCTGGAAAACACCTGTTTCGCAACCGTAAATCCGCAGAAGCCTGAACAATTGCTGGAGGAAGAACGTCAGGTGATGGAAAAGCTGCTGTTCTCCGTTCAGCATTCCGAAAAGCTGGCCAGACATATGAATTTTCTCATGAAAAAGGGTAGCCTTTATTTAAAATACAACGGGAATTTGTTAATCCACGGCTGTATTCCTTTGGATGAAGAAGGAAATATGGAAGAAATGCAGATTGAAGACAAGACATATGCGGGCCGGCAATTGCTTGATGTTTTTGAAGATTATTTACGTTACGCCTTTGCGCATCCGGAAGAGACAGATGATCTGGCGACGGATATGGTATGGTACATCTGGACAGGGGAATGTTCCTCGCTCTTTGGAAAGAGAGAAATGACCACTTTTGAACGGTATTTTATCCAAAATAAAGAAGCACATAAGGAGAGAAAGAATCCTTACTACCATTTACGTGAAAATGAAGAGATCTGTCGAAAAATCTTGCTGGAGTTTGATTTGAATCCGGATCATGGACATGTCATTAACGGCCACACGCCAGTCAAAGAAATTCGTGGAGAGAACCCTGTTAAAGCAAACGGAAAAATGATCGTGATTGACGGCGGTTTTTCCAAAGCCTATCAATCCACAACGGGCATTGCCGGATATACCTTGTTGTACAATTCCTTTGGCATGCAGCTCGTCGCCCATAAGAAATTTAATTCAAAAGAAGATGTGTTATGTAACGGAACGGACGTGTTATCTGTAAAAAGATTGGTGGACAAAGAACTGGCGCGGAAGCTGGTGAGGGAAACCAATGTCGGGGAGAAGCTCCTGCAGAAAATCTCAAATTTGAAGGATCTACTAGAATATCGCTACATGAAATGATTCGATTGCTAAAAGTACACACCCGGATCAACCGTTTAAGTGCAATTTGATGTAGACGCTCGTATTGGGCAGGGAAGTAATAATACCCTGCCTGTGCGAGCCTTTCTTTTTTTACAGAGCGATTTAACACGAGGCCTATGAGATATCATCGCCGGGAGGATATCATTTTATGAAACATCTCGTCTAATAACATTATTTCCGCTTTTTGGCTGATGGCGTGGTTCCCAAGCTTTACATCAATTATGAAGTCATTGCTGAGCATCTGGCGGTAACGGGAAATAATATCGTTGTCAGTCAATTTTCCCATTTCCTTCGTTTCGGGTGGGATTACCGGAATTCCGGCTTGCTCTACCAGATGAATGTTTTGTTTAATATCTGCGGCGATCTTGCTTAGAGTGCTTACACTTCTTGCTCTATCTATATCCACCATTCCGTCATTCGTATAGAAATGCTTGTTGACGATCGCCAGTGCAGTATGCGAAATATGGAATGCTTGAATGTCTTTTTGGATTTCAACATGCAAATCCACCGACTCAAATATTTGGGCAAGCTCTTTCACTCTCTCGGTCATCAGTCCATTTATTTCACCAAAAATGGTTCCTTGATGTTTTTCAGAACCGAATTGGGCGTATAGAACATCTTCTTTGATGTCTCCACCGGCACCAGGGAAGCCCGGAAGTAAGCGATCTCCCACGATTTCAAGCCAAGAATCATATCCAATGGTGTTGGTCAAGGTGACGATGGTCTTGCTCCGATTATGCTTGATCGCAGACAGGGCAGATTCGACCTGATCATATCGGACTGGGACCAAAATGAAATCATAAATGTCGTCGTTATCAAGCTTTTCTATCGAATTGATCGATATTTGCTTTATCGTTCCATTATCGTTGTATTTCAGTCCGTCCCTTTTCAGTGCCTCCAGTCTCTTTCCTCGTGCAAGTATAGTGACGTCTAGTCCCGACTGTGCGAATCGGAGTGCATATACACTGCCAATCACGCCGGCGCCAAATATCAAAAGTCTATGTGGTCTGGTGCTCAATATGATCCTTCCTTTCAAAGAATTATTCACAGATTGTTTAAGCAACACCTGTTTGATAAGATGATAATATCGCATGCTTATGATTTCAACCGGCAGAGTTAGTGGAAAGTTGCATAGACAACACATTGTGATAATTGATGTTTAACAAGGAGGTATAGTAATGGTAAATCAGGAAGATCCGAGGGTGTTGCGTACTCGACAGTTAATTAGAACTGCGTTCAGACATTTGTTGCGGAGAAGGGGATTTGATGCAATCACGATCAAAGATATCGCACAGGAAGCAACCATTAACCGCGCCACCTTTTATGCCCATTTTGAAGACAAATATGCTTTACTTGACGAAGTCACAGAACAGGCTTTTCATGAGATGATTCCTGAGCATGTGGCGAATGCACAGGAGTTTACGGATGAAATATGTGACCAGTTGATCTTGCTGACGCACCAATACATCGTAGATTTTTATCGGATCTGCAGAATAAATTCCAATTCAATGGCTAAGCTTGTCGATGAAAAAATAAAGAAAATGCTGCAGCAAACTATAGAAAGCATTTTTTTGAAAGGGGATACCCACCATGGGGCGGACAAGCATCATATAAAAATTGCGGCGGCCATGACAGGTTCAGCGATCTATGGCGCTGCGCATTATTGGTTAAATGTCGAGGAAAAGGATCGAACCGATGAGCTTGTAGACATTGTTCGTCTCTATGTAATGAACGGCCTGGGCTGCATCGTAAATGGTGATGAATGCAGATGAAAAACGAAACTGGTCAGATAGGAACAATGGTGTACCATAAGTTACACACTTAGATTTGGCTACTTAACGAATGATGGATGATGTTGAAAATAAAAGGGCATAATTCCATGAAAGAAGGGTATTTTGTGTCATTTTAGTAGGGAAACTTTATGTCAATGTACAACGACAGCGGAGAGCATCAGCTGTCGAGGGACAAGAACATATTCCCATTGAAGTCGCTATTTTAGCAGCTTTTTTATGTTATCGGTACAAGTTCTTGTCCCAAGCCAAGGACAAGAACTTGTACCGATTGCCGGAATAGACAAGAACATCGTCCGATTACCGATTAGATGTATATCTAAATAAAAAGCAATTTAGGTAAAACCTCAATAGGCAGCATAATGCAGGACAGTTTTCACATTTCTTATGGAACAAATGACTCGATAAGAGATAAACACGGGCAGATAGTTAATAAGAAAGTGAAATAGTGGTACTGTGACTAGCTGTTGAGGACAAGAACATAGTCCGATTGCCGATTAGATGGATATCTAAACATTATTTTTCCGTTAATTCATTAAACTAACGGGCAGAATAATTTAATTAACTCTAACAGAATACCGGGGGATCGAGCATTTGCTAAAATAGCAAATAAAACCTCATCTGAGAAATTTGACTATTAACAAATAAATAGAGAAAAGGGTATCGGCATCCACAGAGTGCATCGCAATGAACATCAAAGCAAAACAAACGAAAGAAAAGGAACGTTTGTTTAAGTGTGCTTCGTGACGCAACCGAAATAAGAGCGGAGTGTATACGCCCTTATTTCATTGTTGGATTCTTGACACAGGAACATTTTGTTCTCTGAAGTCACCGGCTAAAATCAAAAACGGACCTGACCATCGTCGTTTTAAGCCTTTTGCCGGGATGAAAAACGGTGTCAGGACGGAATGTTGATAGCAGTTTGAATGTTTTTCAGATCGAGCTGAATTTGCTCTGGAATATGGTAGGGATGGTATAAGCCATGCTGCACCATGTAATTTGATATCTTTTCATGAGAGTCTATGGCTTCATCGAGCTGTTTCATCAAAATTTGCTTGGTTTCGGGGGTGGCACATTCGGTCACAGCCATGGCGTAATTTCTGACTCCGCTCTTGGCGTTTATCAACAAATCCATTGCGATCACGTCATCAGTCAGCGTATGAAGGCCTGACATGTGTTCTAATATTGGGTTCATTTTTTTATCTCCTATACAGTCGCTTTAGACAGGACTCCACCGAGCTCCTGAAGCTGCTGTTGTGATAATGTCACATCTTGTTGCAAAATTTGCATGAGTTCCGGGTCAGTTACCAGAGCTTGCATGGTCTTGGATTTAGTCATGCAAACCGTCTTGAATGCAGCTATTTCATGTACCTCGAGCAACTCATGCAATGCGTAATTGGAATTCATTCGGATTGTCCTCCCATGTATCTATCCATATTCAAGGCTTTAAGATGACTTTAATGCAATCGTCCGTTTTTGTATCGAATACTTCATAGCCCCGCTTGGCCTCGCTGAGCGGAATGACGTGCGTAACAATGTCACCAGGGTCCACTTTACCAGACGTAACCAACTCGTACATATACGGCATGTAGTGAATAACCGGAGCTTGTCCGGAACGAATATTCACGTTTCGCTGCATGATGTCACCGAGCGGGAATCCGTTATAACGTCCGCCGTATACCCCAGTGACTTGAATGGTTCCGCCTTTGCGGACAGCCTGAGATGCAATGATAAATGCGCTCATGGTGCCGCCTTGCAGTTTCAAACCGCTGGCTAAAAATTCAAGATCGCTCATCTTGCCATCCATTCCTACCGCATCAATCACGACATCGGCGCCACCTTTGGTCATTTCCTTGAGAGTGTTCCCAATATTCTTATCCTGTTCGAAGTTTACGATTTCCACATTGTTCGTTCGCTTCGCATGCTGCAAGCGGTAATCGACATAGTCAACGGCTATGACCCGCTTAGCTCCTTTCAGCCAGCAGAATTTCTGGGCCAGGAGTCCGACTGGACCGCAGCCGAGCACGATGACCGTATCTCCATTCTTTACGCCGGCGTTATCTACGCTCCAGAATGCCGTCGTCATGGCATCGGCGATCAAGCTTAGCTTTTCGTCTGGTTGTTCGCAGTTTTCAGGAATCTTAAAGTGGGTAAAATTAGCAAACGGAACCCGTAAATACTCGGCTTGCCCGCCAGGATATCCGCCGGTCGTTCCGGAGTAACCGAAATATGCGCCCATATCCCCGTGTTCGTTTGAATTGTCACATTGGCTTTCCAGCTGATTTTTGCAAAAAAAGCATTCTCCGCATGCGATGTTAAACGGAATGATCACACGGTCGCCTTTTTTTACCTTTGTCACGCCAGGACCTACTTCTTCTACGATCCCCATCGGCTCATGTCCGATGACATAGTTCTCCTGAAGGTTAGGGATCATCCCGTGAATAAGATGAAGGTCAGAACCGCAAATGGCGGTACTGGTGATCTTTACGATCATATCGTCCGGTTTCACAATCTTCGCATCCGGCACCTCTTTGACCACGACATTTTTAATCCCTTGATACGTTACCGCCTTCATGCTTTATGTCCTCCAATATGTTCATCTGGGGTCCGATCAAACATCCCTTTACGCGATGTATCATCAGGGAACAAATTCATCTGACCGATCATCACCGTATTTTTTGCCGAAAGCTGATCGAGTTGGTACTGTTCGTTCAGCTCGTAAGGATGGAACCATTTTTTGCGAATCATGAGCTCTGTGATTTCCTGGTGCAGCGCAATCCCTTGCTTAAGATGATTGTGCAGCAGGGCTCGTACATCGGGTGAAGCCGTTTCCGTTAGGGCGATGGACAAGTTACGCACACCCTCTTTAGCCCGAAGAAGGAAGTCCATGGCAAAAGTCATATCTGCCATTTCCGGCATATTTAATGAATTAATCGGATCTAAATAATCAGTATTCATTGAAGTTCCCCTTAATGTGTTATAGGTGTCGGGCTATTCGGAACAGGCGCTCCGAAAGGAGCTCTTGCGTAGATTGCTTGCAGCTCGGCGATCTGTTGTATGGATTGAATGACGTCTTTCTGCGTTAAAGCTTTTAGCTCTTGGTCAAAGACCAGGCCTTGCATCAGTTTTGACTTGGCGAGGCACAGCGTTTTAAAGTTTAACGCTTCGTGCAGTTCCATCGATTCGTGCGGAGCTAGCGTTGGATTATTCATTCAGAAAGGATCACCTCCTTTTTTCATCAACGTTAGATTTTCCAACGTATCGGATTTTATACTAAAATGGATTGCGGGAGATGGAAGATCCGAATATTCCCATACAGTTGCAGGAATATAAACAAAATCTTAATCCGATACTTATTTTTGTTTTATATGATCTTGGAAAAGGGAGGAGGACTCACTGTGCCCAATAAAAACAAAATTGATCTAGCCACCAAAAATGCAAGAAAACCGGCAGAAGATACACTTAACTCGAGTGGTAATACGCTGGAGCAACATGCATCTAACGCGGTTTCTGAGGTGCAGACGGCTTTAAATCAGGCAATAAGCTCGTTAAATGAATCTAATGCAACAAATTCACAAGCGTTGGAAACGGCCAGGCAGCAATTGACCCGGGCAGAGGAATTTTTAGATCAAGCGCAAACTTCAGCAAACACATTACGTCTGCCGAACCAACAATAAAACTGGCGCGGAATATGCTTGGCAGAGATTTCCCTTCTTTTCTGAATTTTCTCCGATACTCTCTGCATGGGTAATTGCCCTACGTTGACGCTCGGAGGGAACATTTTCTTAGAACACATAGAGTCACCGTCAACATGCTTCGGCTTACGCCGAAGTTTTTTGTGTTTTTAGATGTCTCGGACAATTTCAAAATCAAGGTTGAAAAAGAATGATTAAGGGCCAGGCATTAGAAAAAGTCTTGAACATAATTATAGGTAATATCTATTCAACTATGTTGAGGAGGACATCATACAGCCTATGTTACCTATGGAAGAATATTTCGGTAAGTTAGAACTCGTTCATTCCTTTTACGGGGCTATGCCTACAGGCGTTAGTGTATCCGAAATAGGGCGTATCTTTATTTGCTTTCCGAAATGGGGAGATGACGTTAGATTTACGGTAGCGGAAATTGTTGAGGGTCAGTTGCAACCTTATCCTAATTTAGAAACGAATTTGATCAACCCATTGAATATCGCTATGTCCTTCATCAGTGTCCAAAGTGTTGTTACAGATGGAAGGGGAACCCTGTGGGTACTGGATACGGCTGCACCAAATTTTTCTGAGCCAATTAAAGGAGGGGCAAAATTAGTCGCAGTAGATTTAGAAACAAATACAATAAGAAAAGTATATACATTTGCAGATGATGTAGTCTTGCCGACAACGTATCTGAATGATGTCCGATTTGACTTTCGTGTAGGTAAAGCAGGTTACGCATATATAACGGATTCTTCTTCCAATGGTCCAGGCGCTATTATCGTCGTAAATTTAGAAAACGGAAATGCGTATAGACGGTTGCATGGAGCAAGCTCAACCTCACCCGATCCGTATTTTGTACCGAAAGTGGAAGGTAAAATTTTGATGAATCGAAACGCGGATGGTTCGACATCTCCCTTTCGATTGGCCTCTGATGGTATAGCCATTTCCCCTGATGGAAAAATGTTATTCTATTGTCCATTAACCAGTCGCCAGCTATACTCGATCTCAACAGAATCGTTAAGAGACAGAACGATACCGGATTTCAAGTTAAGTGATCTTGTGCAGTATTGGGGAGAGAAGGGTGCATCTGATGGGATGATCACGGACGCAAAAGGAAACGTTTATGCTGGAGATTATGAAAACGATAGTATCCGAAAGATATTGCCGAATGGAATCATGGAAACCATCTCCCATGATCCCAGAATTTTATGGCCAGATACTTTTTCTATTGGTCCGGATCAATACTTATATGTAATTGTGAACCAATTACATAGACAGGCAAGATTTCATTATGGAAAAGACCTGCGACAAAAACCCTATATTTTACTACGTATGAAAATTGATGAATTACCTGCTCCTACCTTTTGATAAATAGAACCCATTAAAACTAAAAGAGGCAGTGTTTCACCATGTTGTGTCTCAAACGGTATGATCATGGTCACAGGAGTTCAACCTTCGTCATGGACATACGTATATAGCACTGCTATAATAGAGGTATGAACACATATGACAAAATATTAGCAGCTGCTCTTAAGGTACTCGAAGAAGAGGGCGGAGCCCAATTTTCGACGCGAGCTGTAACTTCGATCGCGCAGGTTACGGCACCTACACTCTACCACCATTTCGGTAATGCCGATGGACTCCTGAGTGCAGCTATAGTGGAAGCGTTCAAACAGTTATTTGAAAGCAAAATTGCCGCAGTGGAGTCCCCTATTCCAGAGATGGCGCTTCGTCAGGGGTGGGATGACTATGTCCGCTTCGCGGCAGCCCGTCCTCGGATTTATGCGGCAATGATGGGGCGGCTGCTCGAGGGCGCCCATATCGAGGCGGCAGATCAGTCGTACCAAGCACTGGTGCAAAATGTTCAAAGAGTCGCCGCCGAAGGAGAACTGGCTGTTTCAGCCGAAGCTGCGGCAGATCTGGTCTGGGCTTCCGCCAATACGGCCTCTTGGCTGTATGTGACGGCCCAAATTCGCAAGGCACCTCCCCCCCAGCCCGACGTCGTTGATCTCATCCGGGAAAGCGTAATGCAGATCATTTTGATCCAAAGGCCGGACGCAGGTTCAAAATGAAGGATCGATGACAGAGCCTGGAGACTCCAGACAAAGCCCCAATGTGGGCTTTGTTTTGTTTCACGGTGGTAAAGATGAAGGACCACAAATAGTGGCACATAAGAGATCGCCTATCCAAGCAGGATGGCGATCTTTTTCATTTTCAGAGGGATTCGATGATCTCAATCCTCAGCCACGGTATCTCGTGAGCGTCGAAGTACATCACGCTGCGCCCGCCAAAAATGATGTTAAGGCCGCAGGAGAACAACACTATGCAAAAATGTATAGCACCGCTATAGACAGTTCTGTATAGCGGTGCTATAATAACCGTATAACAGTGCTATACAGCGATCCATAACTTATCAAACTCAGGAGGTTTACAATGCCATATAAAACTCAAGAAATGGTTGTTGTCACAGGTACTTCAAGTGGAATCGGCAGGGCTACCGCGGAGAAGCTCGCCGCTGACGGATTTCACGTTTTGGCTGGGGTTCGCCGTCAGGAAGATGCCGACAAAATCAAACAAAAAAATATCGAACCGGTGATTCTCGATGTTACCGCTATCGACACACTAAGGGCGCTGGCCGAACGAGTGGAGCAAGATCCGCTTGGTCGCCCTTTGCGGGCCGTGGTCAACAATGCCGGCATTGCCGTTAATGCACCTCTTGAGATGGTTCCGCTGGATGAATTTCGCCGTCAGATCGAAGTCAGCGTGATCGGGCAGGTCGCGGTTATTCAGGCGCTTACTCCGGCCTTGCTGAACAGCGGCGGACGCGTAGTCAATATCGGATCCGTTGGCGGCAAAATCTCAATGCCCGGTTTCGGAATTTATTCGGCTGCAAAGTACGCGATGGAAGCGATCAATGACAGTCTCCGCAGAGAGATGTCCTCGTTCGGACTCAAGGTCATCATGATTACTCCGGGCGGTGTCAGCACCAGCCTGTCGGAGAAAGGGGTTACGACAGCCGATCGGCTGTCCAAGTTGATGACGCCCGATCAGCACAGACGCCATGATCGTCTTTTTGACGCCGTGAAGGCTCAGGCTGAATCGTGGGCAACGGACGGTATCCCTCCTAAGAAAGTGGCAGAAGTGGTTTCACGAGCCATCCACGCAAGTAAGCCGCGCACCCGCTATACGGCCGGCCGCGATTCGGCACTGCTGACCCGACTGGTTCGTATTCTCCCGGATAAACTCCTCGACCGGATGCTCCGGAGCCAGATGAAGCTACAGTAACGGGAGTATGAATGATGTCACAACAACAGTTTGAACATGCCATTATTGTTGGTGGATCTTTAGGTGGTCTAATGATGGGGCTTGCGTTATCCCGTTCTGGTTATGCAGTGACTATTCTTGAACGTGCAGATTCATCATTAAGGAATGGTGCTTTTATTCGCCTACACACAAAGCCTTATTCTAATAGTGAAATTGAACGAGAACTAAGACATTTGGCATCCAATGGTAACAACAACGTTGAAGCCTGGTCAGCCATTCAAGAACGTTTGCTCAATGCGGTCGCTAAAGAACCTGGTATTACCCTTCAGCACCATACACGAATTGTTAGTATTGGGCAAAATGAATCTTCTGCTTGGGCTACCAGTGAAAAGGAGCAGACGTTTAAAGGAGACTTTTTGATTGGCGCAGATGGATATCGCAGTATTGTCCGCCGTTATTTAAGCCCTGACAAACCATTCGCAGATTATGCTGGCTATTTGGTTTGGGTAGGGAAAGTGGATGAAAAATTGCTGCCGAAGAAAGACTGGAAAAAACGTCAGCTTTCGAACGCTTATTTTAACGATAGTGCTGCCGGTACATTGACAACTGCGGTAATGCCAGGGATAGAGGGGGGAACCAATCCTGGCCAGCGATGGATAGGTTTTTGCTGGTTTGATCATTCGCATAATCAATTGCTGTCTGAATTAGGCGTGTTAAAGGATGGGATTACCCAGCATTCCTTATACGGTGAAGCTATTCCGGTTTCGCTGCTGGAAGAACTATCACAAACCAGCCAAGCCCATTGGAGCAAAGAAGATGATGCCATTCTGCAAATCGCGATTAAGGATCGCAGTTTAATCGGGGCACCTGTTAATGAATACATCCCTAATATATTGTCAAAAGGAAGAATAGCCATGATTGGCGACGCAGCTCATACCATGTCGCCAATGTCGGGCGCAGGCTTTAATGACTCACTTGATGATACGGTTGCCATCATGGACGCCATTAAAAAGTATCCGAATTCGATAATAAATGCTTTGAGTGAATACCAAACACGTCGTTTAGATGTGGTTCGTCAAGATGCTCTTGCGGGCCAGGGCTTTAATCGTTCTTTTGGTCGCTTATAAGAGCATTTGCTAAGCATTATTTATAAATTAGGAGGAATTAGCATGAAGGATACAAATAACCGTTACGTTACTGTACTCTGGGAGGCGAGAGCTAAGGCAGGGAGAGAAGCTGAGATGAAGGCATTTATGACTGCTGCTGTCACCCCGTCACGCAACGACCAGGGCAACATTGACTATGAGGCTCACGAGGTAGAAGGCCAGCCTGGTACATTCATCATCTACGAGCGCTGGGAAAACCGGGATGCCCTCGATCGGCACCTGAGCGCCCCGCGGATGCAGGAACTGGTGCCCCAGCTCTTAGAACTGATGGAGGGATCCATTGAGGAAGGGATTCGACTCCTGAAGCCGTTTCGTCCAGCGCAGTAAAATACAACACTGAGCAGAACTCATTAAGTTTTTAAGTTCTGTCCGGAAAGCGGAAAGCGTGAGAGTTATTTTTTTATCGGTTAAAGACTTTAGGGGGAGGTAAAACATTGGCAACGATCGATGATTTTGCAGTACTAGATATTCGTGTCGGAACGATTAAGGAAGCGGAGTTTTTTGAAGAAGCAAAGATCCCTGCGATAAAGCTTAAGATTGATTTTGGACCGGAGATCGGGATGAAATCCTCAAGTGCACAAATAACTAAGCGTTACAAGGTTGAAGAAATTATAGGAAGGCAAATTGTAGGAATCGTTAATTTTCCTCCTCGGCGCATTGCTGGATTCAAATCGGAGATATTAGTTTTGGGAGGAGTCCCGGAAAAAGGAGATGTTATTCTATTAAAGCTGGATACTGAAATACCTAACGGTACTCCTATTGGATAAGTCAGATGACGAGAACTTGATAACATTCCCCATATGATGTCATCGACGGCGACAGTCGCTCTTTGTTTGAACTAACGTGGGAACGTTAACTCAATACAATTAAGAAAGCAGCAGACCAATGTGAGAACTGCACCCCAATTGTTGGACACCATCTTACAAATCGGAGGTGCAATTGCCGAGGGACAAGAAACATGTTCCCATTGGAGTTGCTATTTTAGCGGCTTTTTTATTTTATCGGTACAAGTTCTTGTCCCGAGCCACGGATAAGAACTTGTACGGATTGCCGGAATGGACAAGAATATATTCCGGTTTTCGATTAGATGGTTATCTAAATAAAAGTGATATATTTAAAACCTCAATAGGCAGCATAATGCAACACAGTTTTCACATTTCTAATTGACTTGTTGGTCCAAATCCTACATTTTTCCTTATCTTGGTGCTGGTAGTCATAGTCAATTTCCTGGTCAGGAAACTGTTCTCACGTGCAGCAAGTGGGGCCGCCGGCGCTGCTAAGTGAGTTGGATCGGTAAGCGACCCCGTACCGTTGGGGCCAGTTCAGGGCCGTTCAATGCCTGCGAAGATGCGCAGGACTTCTGCCGCATGGGCGGAGGGGTCGAATGGTGGGTTGCCAATCCCATGTGTGACAGGTTCCGTGGTCACGGAGTCCCAAAGCCGTTCGTGTTTTCCTGCGGCAAAGTCGAGGAGGGCGTCGCGGACGAGGTTATCCCGGATCGCTTGCTCGTCGCTATGTCGGGGGCGTTGCTGGCCGACAATGCCGTACATCTCCGTGCCGTGTACCGCAGGCGCACCCTCGACAGGGCCAACGGCGAGCAGGTGGGCGTTTCCGCCTGCAGCGGCGTGGGCGAGTGCCGCACGGGCTGCGGGTAGGGTATAGATGTAGTCGGTAAAGAGCGCCCCGCGGACTTCGACAGGAGTACGTCCGTTGACGTTGTAGGCGGCGACGATACCCCGAGCACGGCTTCGAGGGATCCGCGACTTCGTTACCAGCTCGTCAACAAGGTTGTCGATGCTGCCCGGGTCGAACTGCTTGGTCGCGTTGATAACCCACCAGTCTCCCTCGTTCGTCGCCGTGCTAAAGAGAATGTCGACGTCGCGGTGACGCCCGGATTCGAGGACACGCAGCGGTGTGTCGGCGAGAACGCCACTGGTCTTAGAGTGATCGTTCACGATGCCAATAGTCGTGTTGTCGATGCCGTTTCGGTCGCCGATGTCACGTGGGTTAACCTTGGTGAGCGTCTCGGCGAGGAGCTTCCCATCCAGGGTGAGTAATTGTTCGGGATCGTCCGCGATGCCAAGTTCGGTGAGAAACTTGTTCGCTAGTTCTTCAGCCCACCAGGCCGGAACGATCCGAGAAGCGCCGCCGGAGAACGCAGCGAGGCGCTGGTAGAGGCCGTCGGCCGCTGGCGCTGCGAGGAGCGCTATCGAAGAAAACGCGCCGGCGCTGTGGCCGGTGACGGTGACGTTCTGAGGGTCGCCACCGAAGCGAGCGATGTTCTCCTGCACCCATCTGAGCGCGGTGATGATGTCCTGCAGGCCGAGGTTAGTGGCGTCTGCAAACGTGCCACCGTATTGAGAAAGAGAGAGCCAGCCGAACGGGCCGAGCCGGTAGTTCAGGGACACCCCAATGGCACGGCCGGTGGCGGCGAGACCTGAGGCGTTCGAGGTGGTCTGGGTGTTTGCGCCGCGTTCGAAGCCTCCACCGTAGATGTAGACGATCACGGGGAGCGGTTCGTCGCCAGCGTTTTCCGGTGCCCAGACGTTGAGGTTCAGGCAGTCCTCGCTTAAACCGTTGTCGGCATCTAACCAGCTATTGTCGCCAGGTTGCAGCGGTGCGGGTCCCTTTTGGTCGTATGGCAGATCCGGGTTGAACGGCAGCAAGATGGGGCGGCGGAAGCGTTCTGCGCTGGCGTAGGGGATGCCCAGCCAGGAGCGGATCGCTCGAGTGTTTCCGTTGAGGGTGTGGTCAGGTTTCATTTGTATTTCTCCTTTCATAGGTGAAGCGATATGATCATTTTAGTCCATTATTTATAATAAGTGAAGGTGAAAACTAGACTTAATATGACATATTTAGGACATATCAGTCAATCCCATCAGCCTTGGAGTGATTAAGGATGCTGTGTTGGTGTGTACACGTCCAAATTGGGGGAAAATATCTTGAATGCCGTAGCTACCGACCATTGAACATTACGAAAACTTTTTTAAGAAACAAATCTATTTAATTGCTAAACTATTTGCATTTTCTATGGAACATCTATTTTCTCATTGGTTACAGTTTGGGTGATGAAAAAATATAAAATCCATTCTATTACACAGATTAATTATTCAAAAGGCCAATGGTTGATAACATGTGGTTCATTGACTGGTGTAGGGAGGTGAAAACCCAGAGACTCCACAAATCTATTCCGCTTTGTTTTTTACCTGTTTTCGATTGATTTTACGTTTCCTGAAAGGCGTATACCCACCTGAATACAGTGATCCCGCCTGAAATCCCAGGGATTTTGCAAAATGCAGCGGATCACATTCCTTTTGCTGTTCCATTAAATTTAACATAATTTGGGCACATGCCCGGGCATCATCTAGTGCGTTATGGTGATTTAGGCTAATTCCAAAATAGTTTGAGATAATGTTTAATTTATGGGAGGATAGCTCTTGTAGCAGCTTTTTCCCAATTCTGTACGTACATAAATATTGTATTTCTGGATAGCTTTTTTCAGCGGCATCTAAACAATACCTTAGTACGCTTATATCAAAAACAGCATTATGTGCAATAATAATTTCTCCGGATATTAATGGTTCAATGGTTGTCCATAGATCTCTAAATATAGGTTGCTTGTCAACCGTGGAAGATGTAATACCATGGATGGCAATATTCATTCGATTAAACGGCTGTTGTGGATCAATTAGCCATTCATATTCACCCGTTACAATCCCATCTCTAACTTGAACTAAACCCAGAGAGCACGCACTCGATCGGTTTAAGTTTGCGGTTTCAAAATCAATTGCTGTAAAATTCAACAGTGCATTCTCCTTTATCTTCCCATCCTTAAGAGTAGGATAGGACCCGCCTATTTAACTACTTTTCCTTTTAAGGGATAAACCTTATCAGAAGAAATAAATATCATTTCTTCGGAAAAAAACTTTTTAAAATACTTTTCCACCCTAAGATGTATATCCATTTGATACCATTCTGACAACTCATTCTCTTTAAACAAAAATGGCATGCCTAAGCGCTCGGAACGTTTCCCCCTTGTTCCATCTCCAATGTTAAGTGTGTCGATGTAGATCCGATCAACGATGGACTCCAGTGTTTTAGGAAAATCGGGTGTGAATGGAAGTACAGGCGAAATGGAAGCTTGGGTAGCGATTCCTACGTTATTCACTTCTTTTAATGCCTTCAAGCGTAATTTAATACCCGGAGCATGGGGAGCGAACAATCGTTTCATATCTTCCCGATCTGTTTCTATAGTCATGGAGACAAGGACCTCACTTTTTTGATTTAGTTCAAGTAAGAGGTTAATATCCCTTACGACAAGAGGACTTCGTGTTTGTATTTGAAGGAAATCTGGAGGGTGTTTGACCATTTCCTCTAAAATAGAGCGTGTTAGCTCCGTCTTCCGTTCCAGTGGTTGATAGGGATCTGTTGCTGTAGATAAAAAGAGATTAATGGGTTTATTTCTTCGACGAAGATTGACCATCTCATTCCGATAATTATCGGCCGCATTTGTTTTGATGCTTACCCATTCTCCCCATGGAGTATCACTGTACCTTTGAATAGGCATTTCTCTAACGTAGCAATACCTACATCCAAAAGCACAACCACTATAAGGATTTAATGAATGTGTGAAACCAACAGTGGAATCTCCTTTCATTTCAGTTAAGATTTTTTTTGCTGTTATGCTATTAACCTGCATGTTAGCCTCCTTTATTTTGGATGCTGATACTCAATTAAATTAAAGAGCTATCGGATCAATCACTACAAGTAACGTGAAAATTTAATTTGGGGTAATATGTGCTGTCTTTCTGAGACACTAACGCAACAGTTATATTAATTGATCTAATTAAATTTAGAACATAACACCAAAATACCATAACCCTCCTAATCATTGACTTAATCTATCACACATTAGGATTAAACGTTACTTGTACCCACTACCGGTTTTGTTTCGTCCCAATATTATGGTATGATCATTTTAGGTCATTAATCAGATTAGATGAAGGCAAAAAAGGGAATTTCAATGACATTTTACGGACATTGAGATTCATCATATGCTCATAGAGGAGGTTAGTGTAATCGTTCATTCATTCAAACAGGAAAATAAAATAAGACCTCTTATGTATAAACCAGTGTTTTCTTACCCATATGATCTGGAGATTTTTAGCGTATCTTCTCTCAAAGAGCGAACCCCAGAGGAAAGTATGAAAGTCACTTATCGTTATGAATTTTATATGCTCATTTGTGTCACCGAAGGAATGTGTACTCAATGGATCGATTTTGAGCCCATCCCTTGTAAGGAAGGAACATTGATAGCAGTAACACCTGGACAAGTCCATAATTTTGGACAAGATGAGAACTGGGACGGATGGGTTATTCTATTCCGTGAGGAATTCCTTCTTCCTACTTCACTTACGTTGAACGAACTGAATTTATCGTTTGATATTGGAAGAACCCCTAAGAGTTTAACTTTAAATAATACAGAGCTGCAGCGAGCAATCACTTGGATAGAGCAAATGCTTCAAGACTCTTTAATTCAAGTAGCCAAAGAAGATGTTCATATGTTGTTACGGTTTCAGCTTTATGCATTTGTAACTTGGCTTAATATAATTCAAAAACAAAAAAAAATCCCTTCTACTTCTCAGGTCTCACAAAAGTTTTTAAAATTTCAAGAATTAGTGGAGAAAAATTATGCCCAATTAAATCATGTTAGTGACTATGCTGCCCTTTTAAATTGCACAGAAAAAACTTTAACACGGGTTACAGTCGCAGCTGTTGGAATAAGTGCTAAAGCTTTCATATCAGCTCGAATTAGTCTCGAAGCTAAGCGGTTGTTAATGCATACAGATTACTTGATTAGCGACATTGCAGAAAGGCTTAACTTCCAAGAAACCACTCACTTTAGTAAATTTTTTAAACGGGAAACTGGCTATACGCCTGTAGAATTCCGAAAGCAGAACCTTTAATTATTTTTTGTCATGCCTAAGTACATGGATGGGGAACACATCTAAAAGGACTTGGTTTAACCATTACAGAGTTTTAAAGATAACCATTTATTCTTCAAAAGGGAGTGATACTGTGATACAAGGAACATTATTTGATAATGAAAATGATCGACCGTTGGCTAATCGCGTGCGTCCTCAATCGTTGGAAGACTTTATAGGACAAAAACATTTACTTGGCCCTGGAAAAGTTCTGCAAGATATGATTAAAAATGATCAAGTGTCTTCTATGATATTTTGGGGTCCTCCAGGTGTTGGCAAAACAACACTAGCTAAAATTATTGCCAATCAAACCAAGTCTAAGTTTATTGATTTTAGTGCTGTAACTAGCGGTATTAAAGATATCCGGAATGTAATGAAAGAAGCTGAGGGAAACAGGCAATTAGGGGAGAAAACCCTTCTATTCATCGATGAAATTCATCGCTTTAATAAGGCGCAACAGGATGCTTTTCTTCCGTATGTGGAAAAAGGAAGCATTATTCTCATCGGTGCGACAACCGAAAATCCATCGTTCGAAGTTAACTCGGCCTTACTATCTAGGAGTAAAGTATTTGTCCTTCATCAATTAAGCAGTGAAGATATTGTTGGAGTGTTAGAAAAAGCGATAATGGATCCTAAAGGATACGGAGATCAAAAGATCGGTTTTGAAGAGGGCGTACTTTCTGCTATCGCAGAATATTCAAATGGCGATGCCAGAGTGGCATTAAACACCTTAGAAATGGCTGTGCTAAATGGAGAGAAACAAGATGAAGCTATTCTAATTAGCAAAGAAGGGCTGCTTCAAATTATTCATCGAAAATCACTATTGTATGACAAAGATGGAGAAGAACACTACAATATCATTTCTGCATTGCATAAATCCATGCGAAATAGTGATGTAAATGCATCTATTTATTGGTTATCACGAATGTTGGAATCAGGTGAAGATCCTTTATTTATCGCTCGTAGGCTGGTTAGGTTTGCAAGTGAGGACGTAGGTTTGGCAGACAATAGGGCGTTGGAAATCACTGTTTCGGTGTTTCAAGCATGTCAATTTATAGGAATGCCAGAGTGTGATGTTCATCTAACACAAGCCGTTATTTATCTGACTCTGGCTCCCAAATCAAATTCGGCTTACTTGGCTTATCGCTATGCAAAAAAAGACGCCTTACACTCCATGAGTGAACCTGTTCCTTTGCAACTTCGGAACGCTCCAACGAAGCTTATGAAAGAGCTGAATTATGGCAAAGGGTATCAGTACGCCCATGACACAGAAGAAAAGCTAACAAGGATGCAGACCATGCCAGACTCCCTGATCGGACGCGAATATTACCATCCGACAACACAGGGGTCTGAATTCAAAATTAAACAAAGGATGGAAGAAATTTCAGCATGGCACAAGCAGAACAACAATCAAAAATGATAACTTTGTAAATAGGAGAGAATCAAAATGAAATTAGAAGAAATCGTAGAATATTGTTTGTCTTATCCAGCCTCATATGAGGATCATCCTTTTGGAGACGGTTGGACAGCCATACGCCACAAAGGAAACGAGAAGATCTTTGCGTTAATATTTGAAAAAGATGGTCATCTTTGCGTTAACTTGAAATGTGATCCTGATCGTTCTGAATTCCTTCGAAACGCATTTGAAGAAGTTAAGCCGGGATATCATATGAGTAAAGAGCATTGGAATACGATTATCTTAGATGGAGACCTTCCGGAGGATGACTTTCACGATATGGTAAAACATAGTTTTGACCTGACGAAACCCAAACGTAAAGTGAAAAAATAAATGATCGAACAGCAGGTACTGATATGGCTTTATTCACTAATAAAATGTACCCTCTGTAAAGGACATTTAAAAAAGGTTATGCAAGTCCTCAGACATTTGTCAAGGACAAGAACTTGTACCGATTGCCGAAATGGATAAGAACATAGTCCGATTGCCGATTAGGCGTATATCTAATCGTTATTTTGCCGTTAATTCACCCACAAGCAGTTGCGCTGATGCTCAGAGGCAGTATACCTGATGAGGCAAAAATGATACTCAGTTGAAGCATATGTGAAAAATCATTGTAACACACTTAAGCTTATAGGATTTTTCGAACAGGAGGATACTGAGTTTTAAGTGTGTTGATAAAAAAAACAGCTAACTATGATTATGTTCTTAGTTAGCTGTTTTTTATTCATCTTTTTAATTTTCTATAAAAACTATCAATCTCTTGTGAAATTCTCCATCATTCCAGCTGGATACCGGCTACCGGCTGATCCGTGTGGAAGGATCTCTTTAATACGTTGAAGATCAGTTTCTGTAAGTTTAACGTTAGCAGCAGCAACGTTTTGCTTAACCCGCTTAGCACTTCGTGTACCCGGGATCGGAACGATATCTTCTCCCTGGGCGAGAAGCCAAGCCAGTGCCAATTCGGCTACAGAAATACCTTTGTTAGAAGCCAGTTCATTAAGTTGTTCCGTTGCTCGTAAATTGTAGATATAATTTTCGCCTTGCCAGCGCTCGTCGTAACGGCGCATATCGTCTTCCGCGTACTCTTGGGCTGGTTTAACAGCACCTGTCAGGAACCCTCTGCCTAAAGGAGCGTAAGGCACTAAACCTATACCGAGTTCATTCAATGTCTTTCGTATATTGTTGTCCTCAATCTCGCGTTCGAATATCGAGTATTCAGTCTGAAGCATAGAGACCGGGGTAACCGCGTGAGCTTTACGAATTGTGTTTGAACCGGTGTTGCTCAAACCGAAATATTTAACTTTGCCTTCTTTGATAAGGTCTCCGACGACCCCTGCTACTTCTTCGATAGGAACATCGGGATCTGGGATATGCTGATAGAACACATCAATGTAATCAGTCTGCAGATAGCGAAGACTGTTCTCAGCTACCTTACGAATATTTTCTGGCCGGCTGTTAAAACGTGTTCCAATCTGCTCGGCTGTCATATCAAAGCCAAACTTGGTAGCCAGTACTACCTTGTCACGAAAATCCTTTACAGCTTTACCCAGCAACTGTTCATTGTGACCATTTCCATATCCATATAATTCTGCCGTATCAAAAAAGTTAACTCCAAGCTCATAAGCTCGACGAATAGTTGCTATTGCTTCATCTTCATTTGAAGGACCGTATGCCATTGTCATCCCCATCGTACCCAAACCAATAGAAGAGACTTTTAAACCTTGTTGACCAAGACTTCGGGTTTGCATTTTTGTTCCTCCTTAAATAATTCTATCACCTAAGTGTTTAAAGCCTAGATAAAAAGGTATCCAATCTTAGCTCGTTCAATATGAATTTTCATCACTGTTATTCATAGGAACAAAAAACATAATATCATGGGAGTTGAATAAAGTAAACAAAAAGTATATAAAATGTCTATTTAGTATAGTTTGTTTAAAATGATGATTATGAGATATAATATAATTTATAAGGGGGCAGTTAGATGGAACGGCAGATTGAAAAACAACATCAGATGAGGCAAAAGCTTACTAATAGATTGTTATTACACGTTAGAAAAAATGGGTTTCAAGGTTTGAAAATGGATGAAATCTCAAAGATTATGGATATAAGCAGGGCGACTTTATATAAATATTTCTCTACCAAAGAAGATATTATTTCGTTTATTGTGAGTACATTTGTCGAATACATCCACGAAATTATTGAAGATTCTGATGCTGATCAAGTATTTGTTCAGCGATTTCAGCAAACATTTGAACAAACAATCTTATTAAAAGAGTTCATCACAGACATTTTCTTAAGGGAACTTGAAAATAGTTATCCTGAGAACTATGAGCGACTAAAAGAAGCCATGAAGCAACGAGAATATCAGGAATTGGCTTTTTATGATGAAGGAATAAAAGAGGGTTTTTTTAATAAGATTGATGGTAGGCTTATCATTATGCAAGATGAGATTCTAAGTAACGTTTTAGATGTAAAGTACCTGATGGAGAACCATTTGACTGTGTATCAGGTGCTATTTAACTATTACAATCTAAAGAAATTTCAGTTGTTTAAACCTGATAAAATTAAAATGATGGATGACCACTTGATGATCCCTAGAATTGAGTGCATGGCACAAAAAATTTCAAAAAACTTATATTAATCTTAGCAATTTGGATTATCTAATTTTCTATAAAGTGAACACGCCTTAACCTTAAGTTGGGCATCATATGGGGGTTTTTCCGTGATATATTTTAGGAGCATAGAAAAAAGCGCGAATGAAACGCACGGCTACAAAACGCAGCATTAGACCGGAGCGTACCCCCATCGCACACTTTTCTTTTCTGTACGCGCTTAGTACATCTGTACTGAATTTTCTAAAAAATATTTTTGTAAACCATCAGTTTGATTGTTTGCCGCCTTATTCAAGTATATTTTCTCGGTCTTTAAATGAGAGAAGAACGACTCGATACAGGCATTATATAAACCATTTCCACGCCTGGAGTGACTACCTAGCATGCCGAGTTGTTTCAGTTTACGGTTAAATGGCTTCGAAGTATATTGAAATCCTTGGTCCGAGTGCAGGATTACGCCACTCAGATCCAGATGCTGACGGAGTCTATCCAACGTGTCATGAACCAAAGCGAGGTCATGTCGTTCAGGATTTATACAATTTCGTATTGTATAAATCCTGAACGACAGAGAGATATCAAGTTTAAATTTGCATCGTTAAGTTAAGTAAGGACAAAAGGGCACAGTTTCACGAAAGTAGGGAGGAAATTCATATGAGTCCGATGTGGCTATGATGTACACTCCTTACCTTAAGCCACAGGAGTGTGGAAACTTAACCAGTGTGCTTGGCTGGAGGTTACTGACAAGAGTGGCAGAGTGTGGAAGGTATAATTAATCAAATAATGTGTTACAATAATACCAATAAGAAGCAAAAAGAAGACCTGAGTTAAACATTAAAGAGTTGAGTATACATTAGCTGTCGAGGGACAAGAACATGGTTCCATTGAAGTCGCTATTTTAGCGGCTTTTTATTTTCTCGGTACAAGTTCTTGTCCCAAGCTAAGGACAAGTCGCGGGACAAGAACATAGTCCGATTTCCGATTAGATGAATATCTAAACATTGAGCACATGCTCTTAAAACCTCATTAAGTACCTAATTCGTGAAAATATCCACATTGTTATGGAACAACTGACACGATGAGAGGTTAAACACGAGCGGCTAGGTATTAAAAAAGCGAAATTTCAGACTGAAACTAGCTGTTGAGGAAAAGAACTTGTACCGATTGCCGAAATAGACAAGAAGATGTTCCCATCTCCGATTAGATGAATATCTAAGTGTGAGTAGTGAGTCCTTTTGAGCGGACTAACAGGCTAAAGGATGGATTATGATCAAGAGACCAGCTTCAACGCTAGGAAATATTTTCACTGGAACTGTAGTCCCATTTGAAATGGATAAAACAAACTTTGTCAATAATAATGTCATAAAAACTGATGTGATTGAAAAAGATGGATGCCATTCCTAAATGCAAATATAAATGCCTCATGGGATTTATGTAATGACATTATGCAATACAGAATAAAACATTATTTATTTTGATTCCAATAAGAAGTGAAAGTACACATTCCCAAGGCGGGTTTTTGGATTAATTTTATGTTTTAACGGGCATCAATAAACTGTGTATTGCTATATAGAAAAAGCATTTCAATGCCGCGATTGACAATTGGTTTGCTAACTGGTGTAGGGTCGCTCTGTACGGTCTTAGTGCGGAGCTTGATCTGTTCAATGAATTGGAACAATCTACTAAATCATCTGACAAAACAAGAGGGGAGACACACCGACCGATGGATATGAACAATGAGGGGTGTAAAGCAAGCGAAGTTATCGATGTGGACACTGGACCCACATTTGTCCTTCGTGGGAGCGTCGTCACTATGAATGACTTAAATGAAGTGATCGAGAATGGACGCGTGGTCGTAAGTCGCGGCAAGATCGCCTGCATCTTGGAAGCGGGTCAATCGCTACCGCCTGAATATAATTCGGTGCCTGAGATTTTAACTGACGGGACGATTTACCCAGGCTTGCTTGATCTACACAATCATTTCGTTTATAACGTGCTTCCGCTATGGGGGGTGCCTGAACGGTATCAGAATCGCACACAGTGGCCGAGGAAAAGAGAGTACGTTTCAAACATTTCGCTTCCGATACGGGTACTCGCGGGTTATTCTCGCACCGCCCGGGCGATAGTCCGCTACGTTGAGGCGAAAGCACTTATCGGTGGAACGACGACCGGCCAAGGGATAAGGACTAGGGTACAGGGTGGCATTCGCCTTTTTCATGGAGCGATGCGTAATGTTGAAGAAACGAACGACGACCGCTTGCCTGAAGCTGGCACTCTCGTCCAGAACCTACAGAACAATTCTGAAGCTATAAAAAATTTCCGTCGAGACCTCGAAACCCACACGGCTTTCTTCTACCATCTTTGCGAGGGCGTGGATACATCCACCCGGCGTTACTTCACTCAACTGATTGAGAACGACCTCATAAGAAAATCTCTAGTCGGTATTCATGCCCTAGCATTGAAGCCTGAAGACTTCAACACGCTTGCAGATCAAGGCGCGAAAGTAGTTTGGTCGCCTTTCAGTAATTTGCTTCTTTACGGTCAGACATTAGATTTAGCTACATTGAAAGAATCAGGAGTACGCTTTAGCATCGGCTCCGACTGGTCGCCCACCGGCAGCAAGAACCTCTTACAAGAATTGAAAGTTGCACGACACGTCGTAGAGAGTCAGGGCGCGGGATTCAACTCACGAGGCCTAGTGCGGGCGGTGACAGCTGACGCCGCTGCCGTTACAGGTTGGCAGCAACACCTCGGAGTCCTGAAGGCCGGCGCAATGGCCGACATCTTGGTAATAGACGGGACTGGTGGCGATCCATACGATCGCCTGATCGACGCGACCGAGGCTGACGTGAAGCTTGTAGTAGTGCATGGAGTAGCCCGTTATGGGGATCGCGACTTCATGGAAACCCTCAATGTGGTACCAGAGCAGGCGCCGGAGCCGCTGTTAGTAGGTGGAAAAAAGAAAGCTTTTCAGCTATTCGACCCCGACTCGCAACTCGCAGATCTGACAGTGCGAGACGCCAGCGAGATCCTTCGAGACGCTATGGCAGATCTGCCCGCCTTCCTTTCATCAGTGAAAAATGATAATGCACGTTTGATCTCCCTCGGTGTTGAACACCCGCAACCTTTCGTCCTTGAACTGGACAACGAGTACGCGCCGAATCCAGATGAATCTTCGGCACCGGGCCTGTCAGCCGATTGGGATAACATCGCAAAAAGTGTTGACCTCGATTCCTTCGTTGTTAATTCTGATAACTACTGGCCACTCATCGAAGCTCAGAACAATATCAGTGACGAACTGAGGAGGGTGCTTAAGGAAGCCTACCAATGAAGAACTCTAATTAAAAAAAAGTGTGACACAATAATGATAATCAATGATCAAGGTGGACGTGGAACATACATTTGGTGTTATAGAGATTACCACACCAGAACCATAATAAACTAAGGAGATGTTGTTGTAATGGCAAATAATGAAACAAAACGTCGTTACTCCGCTTATTAAAGGATTAAGTGATAATGAAAAAAACGAAAAAAGAGGGTATGTGATTGTGGATGGCCATCCCTCAATTACAACATCGAATCATAGTCGAGAAAAGGCTGTAAGAGTCCTTAGTGAGGTTGTAATACCAAAAGAAAAAATGACTTCATATGATTTGTTTAAGGCTTTACATGATAACTATAATTGGCGTAGGCATCAAGACGAAACCAACGAACATGGTGAGCAGGAAGAAATAAATAAACTGCTAGATTATGTTGTTGGTTAATGTGGTTTGAACAGTTCACTCATGATACAACAACTACCTCTGCATTTGAACACGTATTTATTGGTGAAGAAGGAAGAAAGCCAAACATTCTTGATGGCCATCATTTTTGGTATCATTATTACATCAATGATGGACCGTATGAATTGACTGAAATTGAAGATTCCATTTATTTTGTGAAATATGTAGAAGTCGGGCTTTCTGAAAGATCTAAAAGAGCAGAGTTTATTACCATAAAATATGCTTATGAAAAACGTGATGGGAATGGAGAACTAAAGTTATTTAAGAAAAAGGTTAATATATCCATGCCAGCCAGGACCTTATACTGCCGAACAGGAATCCAGCTGCAAGAATATGGAGGCTACCCGGTCCGGATCCATTTGAGAAATACATACGTTTTTCCAACCGAAGACGACCACAGCGTTGTGAAAAGTTTGATCAAAATCCCCAATTAATTTATTCCGTTAAAGGGTATTTAATTGAATAAATATATGTTAATTTATCGATGTTGTGAAGGAATATACTTAACGGAGTTTAGTTTAATAAAAGTTCCATTTAAAAAGGAATCGCGGTTGGCGATTCCTAAGATTATTATTTATTTGCTGTTTTTATGGTACTAAGTGAATTGTTAAGTGCTGTTTTACACTTGTTTACATCAGGGTTCGATGAACGAACTGCTGCCAATACAACATCAATTGTTCCATCAATTTTCGTCCATGTAGCGCCATCGATTTTTCGAAGCTTAGGTTCCTGTGTGTCCCATTGATGTTCTAATTCATCTGCCCCTTTTTTCGCTGAAGCTAAGTCATTTTTGTTTACAGCGTTTAATATATCATTTTCAATTTTTGCAAAATCGTTTAATTGACCTCCTAATGTAGCTTGATCAGCAGCACCTTGTGATGCAATATAATTACTGCGCCAGTTATAACCGCCTATACCAACAAGTAAAAAAATTACGAGTACAACAATAGTTTGTGTTAGCACATGTTTCTTATTTGCATTACTTTGGTTTGTATCGGCTATATCACTTTTAGCATTTGTATCAATTTTTGAAACGGCAAGGAAAACGATGATCGCTAAAATAGCGATAAGAAAAATGACACTCGTAACGGTTGTCCCTAGTCCTAATCCGCCATTTACTTTTGGTTGAGATAGGTAATCTCCAAGTGACGCTCCAAGAGGACGAGTTAAAATATATGCAATCCAGAAAGCTAATACCCCGTCAAGTTTCAAAAATTTATAAGCTAAGAACACAAGAGCAATAATAATAACAACGCCTATTCCTGTGTTAAGATAACCAAAACCAAGTTGTTCTGAATATAAATCGCCGACTGCAGTTCCAAGTGCAAAGGTGAAAAGGATCGTAAGCCAGTAGAAAACTTCTCTTTTTTTAGTAAAAATCGAGTGGATCGATAGTGTTTTTTCACTAAGATACCAAAATAGAAAAGTCAGTCCTAGTAGCACCGAGAAAACAGCTGTACTAACCTCAAGTGGTACGCTCATATTATCTGTCAAATTATCCGTTACCAGTGTTCCAAATACACTTATAAGAACAACTGTTACCCAGTAAATGGCTGGAACATATTTGTTTGCTTTAAGTTGAAAAAACAATGCAATAAAAAACGCAACTCCCATAATAATGGTAGTAAGTGTTAAACCAAGTCCAATGTTGAAATTGATGAAGTCAGCAAATGTTTCACCAACAGTTGTACATAAAATTTTGATGATCCAAAAGAAAATCGTCACTTGTGGCACTTTGTTAAGTAAAATTATCATTTTATTTTGGTTTTCTTGCATATATAATTTCCTTTCTTTAAAGTGGTCTCCCACAACTTTATTATATTTCATTCTCTCTAAATAAGGATACCCCATCCAAAGTGGAGCTCGTTTTCAGCGAAATTCCGAGGTTGTAAGTCAGATTATCGATGATTAAAGTACCGACCACGCTGATGAATACGACCGACAGCCAATAGATCCAACGGCACATACTTATCCGCCTTGAACTGTAGAATCAGAGCCCCGATCAAAAGCACCGTCATCAAGAGCGTCGTTATGGTCAGGCCATGATTTTAATGATCCAAAAAAAGATGGTGACTTGCGGTACTTTGTTTAACATCCGCATTCCCGGGCTCATGGACGGCTGAATCAGCCCCTTCTGATTATGCGTATACTGTTCCATTTCCTTCCTCCTTTATCGTCATAGAAACCACCGGCCTCAGCTGCTCATACTGCCCATGTTGATTCGGTTTATATCCATGAGTGTAACAGCTAAAAATTAGAATTTTCTGTGAAAATGACCCATCTCAACCGAAGCTGCGCAGTAAGCGTTGGATAAAATTGCATCCATGGAGTATTGGCATTTCTCATCATTTTTTAATTTCTGTCACCTATAACTAGTGGGGAAGGGTGAAGTGCTAATCATGCATGGATTTCACTCCATCCAAAACGAATTGTAGGGAGGGCTTTATGGATAACAACACGAACTTCATCAGAAAGAGCCGAATCGGCAAAACTTTAACCGGGATCGGCTTGTGTCTCTCCATTGCTTTTTCCGGAAGTATGATGCTGCCGACCCATCCGGTTCACGCGGCTTCCGTATCCGGCAGCTCCGTGGCGGATCGGGTCATCTCGACAGGGAAACAATTTTTTGGCGTTCGCTACCAGTTTGGAGCACCTTCCGGACGAACGGACGAATTCGATTGTTCCTCATTCACGCAGTATGTCTTCAAGCAAAACGGCATCGATCTGCCCCGCTCATCAAGACAGCAATCGCAGGTAGGTACGCCGGTTTCCAAGGATCAATTGCAGCCGGGGGACTTGGTCTTCTCCGATACGAATCACGACGGCGTCATCAATCATGTCGGCATTTATATGGGGAACGGTCAGGTCCTGCATACTTATAGAGTCGGTATTGGCGTGACGGTGTCCAATTTTTCCGGCAGTACCTGGGATCGCACCTTTGTAACCGCTCGTCGCGTCATTTCCGACAATGGACAGGCTTCCAGCGGGCAGACACCAAAAAATCAAGATGCTGAGCAGAGCAATAACGGAAAGGATCCAAGCAGCCAAGATTCCAATGGACAGAATTCTGCCGACACTTCCGTAGCTGCGCCTTCGGTATCGGACCAAATCGACAAGCCGACAAATATACAGAAGCATTCCTCCAAACATCAGTGGAGAAATTCCGAAAGTGCAGATGGAGAGGATCAACAAGGGGAACACTAGAAGAGTTTACAAGGCAGGGTCTCAAGCGAGACTCTGCCTTTTAGAAGATATAAGAAAGTATTAGCTTCGGAGGGTGGGGCTTCCTTAAATCGCAAGAAATACTACCGTTAAATGCGGTCTGGCTTCTTAGAATGTACGTCAATAGACGTTTTTCTTATACAGAAAATGTAATAAAGGATTATCATTTGTTTACAATTTCAGGGGATGACCAAACTAGTAGGGATTATCAGCGTCAGCACCTATCTTCTCATCGATTTCTCATGATATTTGAATATACTTGTCATCGCAGCTGTAACCTGGAGGAGATATCAATGAAACGGATACTTATTATAGAAGACGAAAAAAGCCTTGTGCGTTTTATCCAGCTGGAACTTGAGCATGAGCAATTCTTTGTACGGGCTGCCCATGATGGAACCAGCGGACTTCAACTTGCCTTGAAGGAGGAATGGGATCTGATCCTGCTGGATATTATGCTGCCACATTTGGACGGGGTAGAGGTATGCCGCAGGCTCCGGAATGTGAAAAGCACTCCTGTGATCATGCTCACGGCCAGAGACGGACTGGAGGACCGGGTGCACGGCCTCGACAGCGGTGCGGATGATTATATCGCCAAGCCATTTGACATCGAGGAGCTTCTGGCCCGCATGCGCGCGATATTCCGCAGGATCGAGCTGCGGGATCAGGAGGATCGGGTAATACTGACATTCAGGGACATCATTGTGGACCTGGATGCCAGAGTTGTTACCCGTGGCGGTAACCCTGTCAAACTGACCAAGCGTGAATTCGACCTGTTGGCCATGTTTATGAAGCATCCAAACCTTGTCCAAACGAGAGATATGCTGCTCGACTTGGTATGGGGCTACGATTCGTTGGTGGAAAGGAATGTGGTCGATGTGTACATCCGATATTTGCGGAATAAGCTGGATGTTCCCGGAGAAGAAAGCGTCATCCAGACCGTGCGCGGAATGGGATACGTGTTGCGGCCATGAAACGGATGACCGATTGGCTCAAACGGCTGCCTGTTATATGGAAGCTGACGATCGGCGCAACGCTACTCATTTTTCTGCTGTTCGCCTCGTACAACTTTGCCCAGTACCTGGTCTTGAAGCACTGGATGCTGAACCAGGAGCAGGACGCGCTTCATGTCATGATGTCACAGGTCCAGGGTTATTTAGAGGATCAACCGGCTAACGGGGAATTGCTGCATTCACCGGAAACAAGTTCTTATATGCGAAATGTTCTAGGAAAAAATCAAATGATTCGCCTAATTGATAAAAATGGGACGGAGCTGCTGCTGGCTACGGACCATTTTAATCCGCTGTGGATCACACCGCTTCCGAGCACGATTAACTCCTTGCAGGATGTGTGGCATGAGGAGGACCATATTCTCGTTTACCGGGCTCCTCTTATGATCAAGAACGAAGCTGGAACGATTGAAATTGCAACGAATCTCGAGACCTTCGACCATTTTAACGCTACGCTGCTGTGGGTCATGGTGATCGGGGGCTTTTTGGCCGTATGTATTAGCGCCGCCAGCGGCTGGGCGATCGCCAAGCAGTTTTTACGGCCGGTTAAGGCTCTTGCCATCACCATTCAAAATGTGAAGCAAAACGGGCTTCAGGAACGCGTCGCAAATATCGAAAACGGGGATGAGCTATCGCAGCTGGCGAGCCTGTTCAATGAACTGATGGACCAACTGGAAGTGTCCTTCCGCCAGCAAAAGCAGTTCGTTGACGATGCTTCGCATGAACTGCGCACGCCCATCACCATTCTGGAAGGCCACTTGAATTTGCTGGACAGGTGGGGGAAAAGGGATCAGGCTATCCTGGAGGAGTCGCTGGGGGCGTCGCTTCAGGAAGTCCGAAGACTGAAAGGGCTCGTTCAAGGGCTCCTGGCGCTGTCGCGGGCTGAGTCCTCGACCTTGACCAATCATATTGAACAGATCCGGATTGAACCGTTTCTGACCAAAACTCTCCGTCGGATGGAAGATCTGTATCCGGAATTCACTTTCCGTATGAAAGGGGAGGGGACTGGCAAAATGGTGAAGATCAATCCGCTTCACCTGGAACAAATGCTGTTTATCGTCATTGAAAATGCGGTCAAATATTCAGGGGATCATAAAGAAATCGACATTCGCAGCTATGAAGAAAAAAACCGGGTGCGCATATCCATTCAGGATCATGGAATCGGCATCCCGACGGCTGAGATCCAGCATGTTTTCGACCGATTTTACCGTGTAGACCGGGCCCGCAGCAGAGAAATTGGAGGAACGGGTCTGGGTCTCGCGATCGCCAAAAATCTCATTCAGCACTATCAGGGCGAAATTGCTCTCACCAGCGTCGAAGACGAAGGAACCCGCGTAATCTTGTCTTTCCCGGCGGTATCATTATAATGACGGTGCAATCGAAAGACTGATTCTCATTAAATTTTCATTATTCTGCGTTAAGCTTATTTCCACCGATCGTTATCGTTAACAGATCAGAAAAAGCAGAAGGAGTATGAGAAATGAGTATCTGTCAAATCGATTATGAGCTGTTTCATTTCATTAATGAGTGGGGAAGATCCGCATCCTCCCTGAATTCTGTTATGCGTTTTTTCGCGGAGCGTGCATTCTATTTATTTTTTGTCGGTCTATTGGTCTATTGGTTTAGCCGTAAGGAAAACAACCGAAAAATGGTAGCGGAGTCCGTCGTTTCCGTTGTCATCGGGCTTGGGATCAGCTGGGTGATCGGCCATCTATTTTACCGGGATCGACCTTTTGTAGCCCATACGGTGCTGCAGTTGATACCGCATCCGGTCAACGCGTCGTTTCCAAGCGATCACTCCATCGGAGCTTTTGCCATTGCCGCTTCTTTCGTTATATATCGCCGAAAAGAAGGAATAGTCTGGCTGCTCTTGTCTGCTGCTATTGCTTTCTCCAGGGTATGGACAGGTGTACATTATCCGTTCGACGTATTGGGTGGGGCGCTGATCGGTATCATAGTTGCAGCAGGGGTGCACCGCCTTGCGGAGCGCTTCTCGTTCATTTCCCGTTCGTTTAAAGCAGGTCTCGGGTGGTATGAAAAATACGAATCGAAGATATTGCCCCGGAACGTGACCAAGGAAGAACAAATTCAGTCAGGGAAGTAACCTGGGACGAAGATGATTACAGCAGCCGGAATCATATTCCGACCATTATCGTGGGGGATCATGTCTGTCAAGCCTCATTGAGTCAAAAAATCTCCCATTTAAATGTTCTTCGGACACTGGAAGATCTGTACGACCTATCGCATCTTATTATCAATGGGGAGTGAGAAGCATGTATGACCAGCTACAGGATTTGGATCTGTTTTTGGAGTCCATGCATGATTTGGAAACAAAAATTCGTCAACTGATTCAACGTTCCGGCCTTTCCGAGGAAGAGCAGTGGTTTATTTTGGGGCATATTTTGGTCGTTCCCGGCAAGGATATTTCATGTCAGCAAAATTAAGGTCGAGTCTTGGGCAAAGATCCTGGCCGGATCTGGCTTTAAAAATAAACTGCCGTGCTAAATTGTTGTATCCATAGGAGGGAACAAGCATGCCTACCCGTCACCCAAGAATATTGATTTTGACAGCCGGATTTGGAGACGGCCATCAGCAGGTTTCCTCGGCATTATTGCATTATTTTCATATGCTGCAGGTCAACCAGGTGCAAATCATTGATCTCATGAAGGTAGCGCATCCTGTGTTAAATTCCTTTTTTTCGAAGATGTACCAAATGAGCCTGTTCTCGTCTCATCTGGGCTTCGATTATTATGGCTGGAGCTATTACATGACCAGGGATTCCAATCCATCCGGCCCGGTGAACCGATACCTGAACGGATTCGTCAGACGAGAGATGCTGGAGACGATCGGCCGTTTCCGGCCAGATGCGATCATCAACACCTTTCCATTCGGCGTCGTGTCGCACCGCGAATGCGACCACAACGCTCGCACGTTTACCGTCATTACCGATTACGCTCTTCATTCACGTTGGATACATCCGGATACGCATAAATATTACGTAGCCACAAACGATATCAAAGACTTGATGATGAAAAATTATGTCTGCATGGCGGGGAAAGTCAGCGTCACTGGCATTCCTGTCCGTCCCCAATTTTATAATATAGGAGTAAAATCTCCGATTCGAAAGGTTACTTATGGAGGATCCGAAGGCAAACAGATCTTGATTATGGCAGGCGCATTTACGTCGTTCCAGCAGCTCACCGAGCTCATATATCTGCTGCTTGGCCAGCAATCTTGCGAAATCACGGTCGTATGTGGGCGTAAGCAGCATACCTTCGACAAATTGACTTCGCTGTATGCCGAACATCCACAGGTGAAGTTCCTTGGCTATATAGAGAACATTCACGATCTGATGGCTACGTCCTCCTGCATCGTGACGAAAGCCGGTGGCATCACTTTAACTGAGGCCGTCATCCTAAAGCTGCCGATCTTTATTTTGAGCCCCTTTGGAGGCCAGGAGAGGGAAAACGCCTTGTACTTTAAGAATAACGGCATTGCCCAGATTTCATCCAACGTCCGTCAGCTTGCGGAACAGCTTCAGCTATTTCTTGAGGCACCGGTGTTGTCCGACCGGATCCAAGGGAAAATGGCCGGATTCCACCAAGGAGCAGCTGGCGAGCTGATCGTAAAGGATATCTTGTCGACGCTGCAGTATCGTCAAGATCCAAGTTCGGGTTACGAGCTGTAAATGGTTCGGATTTTTGCTGCTGATAGGCTTGGTAATCTACATTATTCATTTGCTTCGAACAGGGGATGCTGAGTATCTTACATGCTGTAAGCTTAGTAGAAGTGACTTTGTAGAACCATTCAAACGCTCTACACAGAGCGACAATGGATCGAACAGGAAGAACGGTACGATTTTACTTCAACTTACTTGCAGAACGGTTTATGCCCATTATATAAGCCTATTGGCAAGAGGATGGGGGGGATGTATAACTATATTGGACTGTTATGGAAAAACAAGGTATAGAAAGCCACTGCGCGGATCTGATGCTCTTTAATCAGTATTTATGGCGTAAAGCCAGGGAGCTTGAAGAAAATGAACTGGAGAATGTTAGGCGAATCGATCAGATTTATGAGATGATCAAGGACATTAGTAAGATATTTGAGGTTAGAGCCGGACACGGCTCAATAGAAACGAACTCTATATATTTTAAAACAGAAGATTCTATTTTCTGGCATGGGTGCTTGTAGGGGAGAATGCATGTTGGAGGAGATATATTTCATTATTTTCTGAAGATAAGCAGAAAAAAAGCATCTCCTGAAGGAGATGCTTTTTTTCTTGAGTAGAAACATTGTTAGGATTGCTACTGGGTATCATTCGTCCTAAATCGAGGAAGTATAAATATATTACTCTCTTTTTTCATTATCTAATCGCCGACGAAATACCAAAGCCGAAACAGCAAATATAATAAAAGATAATGTTGAAGCAGCAGTAACCATCTTCAACACATTTCCTATTGGGGGGTTAAACAACAGAGCAATTGAGATGATTAAAACGGCACCTGTTAAACCCATTCCCAAAATTGAGATCGCTAAAATCTTGTTCATCAAATCACCTCACAGGTAATTGAAACAAGCTACTGCTCCAGCGATACCACCAGCACCAAGAACTGCATATGCACCAATACATGCAGCACATATCGGAGCAGTCACTGGTGTCGGTACTGCACACGAACCACCGCACGCAACCGCAATAATATAAGCCGCCGTACCACCAATGCCAAGCACTGCTCCAAGACAACCTGCCACTGCGCCTACACTCTGCGGTTGAATTCCAGAGTTAACTGGCTCTTCTGCAAGCATTTCTTCATCTGTGATATAAGGTCTGTCAGTGTCCACGGATTTAACAACTGATCCATTCAAATACGTCTCAACTCGGAAGTTTCTTCCCTCATTTTTGGTCACCAACATTTCATTTGTCTGCAATACGGTATTATCCTTATCGAAGAATACTGTTACGTTACTAGGAAGACTATAATCCCCATGCAAAGGAACTGTAACAACCGTAACTCCACCGCCAACCGTGTACACACTCGATTTTTCCAAATCAAAAGCTGACACAGGGGCGATATTCTCAATTTCACCTTCTTCTACTCCATGTAGCGTTGCATCGATCAATTCTTTGGCTTCATTACCTATAACTACAACAATATTTTGGCTGTTATCCGCTTGTGCTGTAACACTCAAATTTGGAAATAAACTTAAACAGAAAATAGACAAAATCATTAATACTGGCAAAAAGACCTTTTTCGCCTTTAACATAGTAAAACCTCCTTTTTTTTAATATTTCGTCATAACATTTCCTCTTCAAGATTGATACCGTCTGTACACAATTGCTTAGATACCAGTTCGATAGCATCTTCATGTTCAATGAGGGCTTTTTCTTTCTCGTTGTCCGGCGTACCTGGGAATGTATTATAGAACTGAATGCTGTTAGGCCTGGATTTGGATTTCTTTTCCTGCACCGAGTTGGTCTCCTGACACGTTGCCCATTAAGCTGAAGCTTAGGGCAAACGTACCTGCAACTAACCAAGTCTTCTTAAATTTCAATAACATTCACGCTCCTTATAACAAGTTTTGAGGATTTCCCTCACATATATAGACGCCAGAAAAGGAAAATAGTTACTTTTTTATTTATTATTTTGCACAGAGTCCAAAAAAAGATAAAATAACCGCCTATATGGACGACACACCGTAGGAACAAATTCCGCATATAAGTACGAAAACCCGTCTCTAAAGGTATATGATTACGTCCAGGCTTATAAGGATCAATATCCGGAAGTTCGCATAACTGCTGATCATGACGATTTTATCGCTGTTCAAGCACTAAATGGAATTATTGCACCCAGGTGATCTGGAACACGTTACGGATTTCTGTCCTCAAATTAGTATTGGGAATGATTTGTACTCTCGGGTTTGCATTATTGATTAATGAAGTGAAAAATAAATTTCTACGCACGTCGGTTCAGACATTTGTGTTTTTACCATACTTCATTTCTTGGGTTGTATTGGGCGGTATTTTCATACAACTCTTAAATCCAGAGTATGGATTAGTCAATCAATTGATTAAATCCATGGGTTTTGAACCTATCTTCTTTTTGGGCAGCAATAAATGGTTTGTACCGATCGTTATACTTACTGATGTATGGAAAGAGTTCGGTTATGGTTCAATTATTTTTCTGGCTGCTCTGGCTGGCATCAATCCGGCTTTGTACAAGGCTGCTCAAATTGACGGGGCAAGCAAGCTGAAACAGATGCTAAACATTACACTTCCCTCACTTGTTCCAACCCTCTGTGTTGTACTAACTATTAACCTTGGCTCAGTCCTAAATGCAGGGTTTGACCAAATATTCAATCTGTACAATCCTCTTGTCTATGAAAGCGGAGATATTATTGATACCTTTGTATATCGCATAGGCTTGATCGGCGGGAATTTCAGTTTCGGTACGGCGATTGGATTGTTCAAATCCTTCGTAGGTCTCTTCTTGAACGTAGGCGGGTACCGTATTGCATATAAAGTTGCAGGATACAAGATTTTCTAAGGAGCGGTGACACATGGGTATGACATCTAAATTTAGCGCATTTCAATTTATTAACAATATTCTCATGATTATTCTTGCAGCACTTTGCATCGTACCTTTTCTTCATGTGCTTTCTCTATCATTGAGTTCAAGTGAAGCCGTATCCGCTAATGAAGTGACGTTTTGGCCAGTTGGATTAAATTTTTCTTCCTACATGAAGGCATTTGAAGACACACAATTAATTAGTTCAATCTGGGTTTCTATTCAACGAACATTTTTAAGTGTAACTCTAGGTTTACTTGTGAACAGCATGGCAGCATATGTGTTGTCTAAGGGCGGGGGAAGAAACGGAATTGCGGGTTATAAGTTTTTTGTAGGTTTTTTTATTGTTGCGATGCTCTTTCACGGAGGCATGATACCAACTTATCTGGTCGTTACCAAAATCGGACTTTACAACTCGGTGTGGGCACTGGTTCTACCGACAATGGTGAATGTGTTTTTTATAATTCTGATTATGAACTTTTTCAAGGCTTTGCCAAAAGAACTTGAAGAAGCAGCCCATATGGATGGTGCTGGATACTGGAGAGTTTATCTCAAGGTAATGCTTCCCTTATCTATGCCTGTACTGGCAACTGTAGGCTTATTCACCGTTGTAGCTGAATGGAATGAATGGTTCTAATTCATTCAATCGGGCTAATGCAGCACTAATATCAAGACGGATATCGACATCTCTAGCAATATCGAGGGATATCGATTGGGACTGAAAATCGATTACTTCGTGCACCATTTCTTTATTTCGTGATCTCGTACGATACTCGTTTTTCACAATATTTTGCGCGATTTTGAATAGCCAAGTAAATATACTGGAGTTACACTTAAACAAGTGAAAGTTTTCCATTGCTTTTAAAAAAGCTTGTTGCGTTAAGTCATCGGCAGTTGCCGAATTTGTCTTTACTGCAATATAATTTCGAATTCTATCTCGATATTGATTATAAATGGCTTCGAAATGCTGGATGTGCTCCTGCTTCTCCGGAAGAACAGGGATTTTCTTTTTGTCTTGAGCTCGTGACACCAGTAGTACCTCCTCCTGAACTTACAATTCATTAGACACCGAAGGGAGGTAAAAAGCCACATCATTTTAAAATAATTTTACACGACGCCACTCCACTTTTTTTAAACCCCGAAAAAGCAAAGCGTAAAGGCAATTCAGCTATGTGGTATTAAGTGAGGATTACCAGTGGAGAAAGAGATTCAGGAGCTTAAAAAACGTATTGGCTTTCTGGAAAAGCAAGTTCAGAACAAACAACTTCAGTCATCTAATATATTGAGGTTGAGCTTAACTTTTATAACAGTACTCGTGACTTTGCTCATCTTGATTGGAATCTTTCAATTTATAACCCCCCAACCAATTGAACTAACTGGGAACGATAACTCATTATAGTCATTGTCCTATTAGAGCATGCTGATGCGTTATTTCGGGGAACGGATGCGCCCCGTTTACACTTGACACGCCACAATGAATTTGTAGATTTTATATTGAATTGTTTATCTGATTGACAAAGAATTAGAAGTCACTTTGTACGTGCATCATCTTCTTCCAAATGGATTTCTACGCAGAAGTCTTCCTTGTAAAATCATCACTGCTCCCTGTTTTGTAACCATTTAACCGTTCCAATGAGACCTAGGAGTCCGATTAAGAAAACCAGTAAATAACTAGTACCCAACAAGGGAAATAAAGATACTCCGCTTTCCTGCAAATGCAAAGCAGGTACCGACCAAGGCAGATAAGCTCCAATGGCGGTAGGACCGAACACCAATGCCAACATTAAAGTTGTAAATGCAAAGCCGATCGGCACCAGATAACCACGTGATATACAGGCCAATAGGGCAAGAGGTGCACTTAATAATAGGTGGAGAGCACCAATTATAAGTATTAAGAACAAATAATGTTGTACAATCGCAAACGAAAAGCCAGGAAGTCCGATTGCAAAACCAAGTATTAAGGCATAAGCAAAGCTGATCAACATCATTACAAAACACCAGAATATAATTGCGACATATTTGGCAATCGCGATTTTACCACGCGATACAGGCAAAACGAGCAAATCCTTGAGCGTCCGATCGGAATACTCACGGCCAAATGTCCAACTTGTCACCAATCCAAACCCCAGCAGCCCAAACACGGATGCATACAAAAACGCAGTCCGTTCAAAAAAAGAAGGCCAATTGGGCTGTCCTAAGAACAACGTGATGACAAACAATATAAACAGAAGCGTGCCCCATAAAACAAAGGACCGACGCAATTTGTAAACTTCAACGCTACAGGCTGTCAACAATGGTCTCATTCCGTTTTTCCTCCTCAACTCCGATTACATTGAGAAAATAATGTTCCAAATTCTCTTCTTCAATTTTAAGCATGGTGAGCGGTACTTCATGATGAGCAAGCAAACTCGCAATATGTTCGGGATGCTTAACGGCATGATCATCCGGTAGCGCAAAGCCGTTATTCGAAGTCGAATGTACCGCATACCCGGAGTCTGAAAGAATAGCTTGAGCCTTCCGATCATCCTTCGTTCCGATCATCAACTGCTTTCGGCGGATTGTTTCAAAGTCTTTTGTTGTCAGTTCTTCAAGCAACACGCCTTTGTGAATAATGCCGATTCGAGAAGCCAATTTGGACATCTCCTCAAGGATATGGCTCGATATAAACACGGTAACCCCATGTTGGGAAGCCAGAGCTTTCAGCATTTCCCTTACCTCGACAATTCCGGCTGGATCAAGCGCATTGGTTGGTTCATCGAGAATCAGAACGTCCGGCTTATGAATTAACGCTTTGGCCAATCCAAGTTTCTGCGCGTTACCAAGTGACAAATCTCTTGCCTTACTATCCGCATATTGGGTCAGATTCAATTGCTCCATAATCTCGTTAACTGCCCTCGGAACAGATAATCCTCGCAACCTGGCCATCAAATTCAAGTTTTCCCTAACCGTAAAGTTAGGGTAGGCATAAGGAACTTCCACCATATAACCTAGTCTTCTCGACAAATCGGGATTTCCGTTCGCCCAGCGCTGACCAAATATATACACTTCTCCGGAAGAAGGCTTGCTCATGCCGAGAAGAGCTCGGATGGTTGTCGTTTTTCCTGCACCGTTCAACCCCAAGAATCCATAGATTTCTCCTTTCTTAACGGAAATCGAAACGCGATCTACAGTGACTTTATTCCCGTATTGCTTTGTCAAGTTAACGGTTCGAATAATATCTTCCATAGTAACAGTCCTTCCCATAACCTAAATTAAACGAATATAAGAGCCGGCAGCCATATGAGATGTTGAAAAGAATTCCGCCGGCCTTGTCCAAATCAGTTTGCGCGATAAATGGAATTCAAGTAATTCGAAATCGATGCGGTATCATTAATGGAGGCCCGCAGTGCGATGTAACCGTCGGGACGAATCAATACGAATTCATTACTTGCTACATCGTAAATTCGATAGGCATTCCCTGCTGTGTCTATTATGCCTTCCACTCTCTCCACATGCGATGGCAGGATGCAATGCACATGGAGTTCGTCGTAGGTGAAGTTCTCCAAAGAAAGATGATCTGTGCGGTTTACAAAAGCCAAAAGAGTCCAGTGTGGGCCGCGCAACAGGTCAAATACACTTCCTGCAAACCCTGTACCTTGCAGACCCTCGGCATTAGGAGCACGATCCCCGGGCAATGAACGGGTAACATTCGTTCGAGCAGACGGGCGGGTAATAGAACTTGACCGATAGGAAATGAGAAGCCCACTCGTCAAATCGTCGGATATGGTGCTCAAAGATTGGGACAACCCTCCGCCTTCAGTCGCCGTTCCTATGACCCCTCCCATCTTCTTCGTGCTGTCCTCAAGCACGGCTTGAGCCACTGGGCGGCGCTCCTCATCGTACGTGTCGAGTAAGGCGGTGTCCGCTCCGCGTAAGACAGTCGCCAGCTTCCAGCCGAGGTTGTACGCGTCCTGCATCCCCGTATTCATGCCTTGACCGCCGGCCGGCGAATGAACATGAGCAGCATCGCCGGCAAGGAAGACCCGGCCGTTGCGGTAACATTCAACCATGCGAACGTTGACCCGGTAGATGGAAAGCCAGGAAGCATCCGTGAGCCGAACAAGTCCGGCCCCGGCCCGACGGTCAAACATGGCTTGATACGCCTCTAGCGATGGCTGCTCTGGTTCTTCAATGTCTGCCGGAATTGTAGCCTGCAGTTGCCAAATATCGGATTTCGGCAGCGGTGTCACCCCCACCATCCCTTCCGAAGATGTCCAGATATGGATATGGTCACGATCTAACCCTTCCAATCGTACATCACCAAGATACCATCGCTCATGATCGTGTGTTTCCCCAACCAGCGGTAAGTGAATAAACTTGCGGATATTGCTTTTGCCCCCGTCAGCGCCGACTATATAACGAGCGCGAATTTGCTCTTCTCCTTGTGGTGAATTCACGGTTACCGTTACACCATCCAAATCCTGAACAAGCCCTACAGCTTCCATGCCCAACTCAACTTGACCGCCAAGCACTGCATATCGGACGCGCAATGCTTTTTCAACATCAAATTGAGCAATCCAGACCGGATCACGATAAGGTGTTTCAAGTTCGGCGCTGACCGCAACGGTAATAGCCGGCTTGTCCACACTCCTGCCATCTGCGGTATAGTAACGAACAGGCAAATCCACAACACCTGTGTCAATAATGTAGTGAACGGCCTCCAAATCATCAACAACCTCAAGCGAGCGGGGCTGGATTCCTTTGGCGCGAGAGGCCACATTATACAAGGTGCTTCGTTCAATAATACGATGGTCTACGTTTCGACGGGCAAGGTCGCAGGCAAGTGTAAGCCCTGTTGGTCCGGCCCCGACAATGAGAACATCAACAAAAGACTGCATGGTTTTCATAGATAAAGTTCTCCTTGATCATTGATTTGATATGCTACATTTGTTATACTACACCGTGCAGTGTAGTTTGTAAAGTGGAACTCATTTTTGATAGTATAGCTATAGGGGGGAAACATAAGGATGGATAATATGGAAAACAAAAAAATCCGCAAAGGCTCTTCAGACAAACGAGCCAAAATTATTGCGGCAGCACGAGACCTGTTTCTTTCCGATGGGTTTGATCGTTCCAGCGTCGATGCAGTCGCAGCTAAAGCGGGAGTTTCCAAACGGACAGTTTATGATTATTATGGCGACAAACAGAACCTACTGCTTGCCGTTGTGGAAGAATCCAGTTCGGCGGTTCTTGACATGATTGAGCAAGGGATTTCAGACCACCTCCGGGAATTCGAGGATCTGAAGCAGGCGCTCATTTTATTTTGCGAACAAATCGTAGCTTCAGCGAACGGATCGTCCGACTACATGGCTTTGATCCGTCTGGTTATGGTGGAAGCCGCCAACCTGCCCGACTCTTTTTTTGAAAGGCTGGATAACGCAACTGAAGAGGGGATCATCAGGAGGTTTACAGAGTTTGGACAAACCGGATTGCTCGATGTGCCCGATCCTGAAATAGCTACAAAGCACTTCGCTGCATTAACGTTTTTATTGGTATTTAATCAACCTAGAAAAACAGGGGCATTGGAGGAAGAACAAACCAAACGTATCATCACTGAAGGCGTACACGTCTTTCTTTGCGCTTATGCACCACGTACCGTTCAAAACGAAAATCAACCATCATACTGATTGCGATTTTGCTTAACGATAAAAGACTGGTGGGGCCGCCAATTTAACGTTAATATACGCTAAAGATGTGTAGCGTTTCAAAGCAGGCCTCCAAGTTAATGACCGCTAATGTCTCGGAATGATACGAATAGAAAAGATCAGCCCCAGGCAGATGACAGACAAAGAAGAAGCTGCATTAATCGCTGGTCCGAGCACGGTGGTTCTCTTCAGGATCAGACGATTCTTATCGTGATGTTTCATACTGGCTTACGAACATGGAAGTATGCGATTTTAGTCTACTGGAGTTGATTCCGGATTTAACAGACCTGGCATTCAAAATTTATGATCGGTAGATACATGATACTGCTTCACAACTTATAACTTATTAAAAAAAAGACATATGGAACTATTGATAGAAAAACTATATTTTGGGTTCTTGAAAAACTTGTCAATCAGTTTAGTGAAAATTTCTTCAATGCTTGGTTTGATATAGCAGGGATGAGAAGTGAGGAAATCAGTGTTCCTCTTGGGAAAGAAATCATTGAGATGAGAGATCAATCGTTCCCGAAAATAGCTCTCAAGTGTAGTAATCAATAAGCAAATTAACTACATCGAGTGAAACTTCAAAAATCGGTTGATTCATATGTAAAAAATTGAATTTTTAAAACCGTTAATTTTAAAATTAACGGTTTTTTGTTGTAATATCGTCGTAGTATTGGAAAAGAAGGAGACAATGTTCTTGTCTTTTAAGGAACAATGTTTTTGTACTGTCGATGGACAAGAACATGGACCCATTGAATACTAATTAAATCTGTATTAGCCGTTGAATCTATCGACGACAAAGAGATCCGATATTGGCTTGAAACTATTGAAGAATTAGAAAAAGAAAATCGAGAAATATTGGATTTGCAAGTTAGTCCTACTACTGATTTAGATGTGGTATCTAGTCATGTATTGTCACAAGTTCAGGAATTTCCAGATCTTGAGGCAGAAGCTCATTATAGACTGGGGTTATTCTTTAATATTAATTATGGTAGTGCATACAAGGCGTTTGAGCACTGGTCAGAGGTACCTTATACTACTGATGACTCTTTTACATTTGAAGCTGCAAAAGGCAGGCTTGAGATACTTGAGGATAATCTCGTAGCATGTAAAGTTTTAAGAATTAGACTTAAGGACGATGATGTACGGGAAGATAAACGATTACTAGATCGAAAGGTCATGGAACTTATAAAGAATATGGAGGTTCTGTCAACAAACCAAAAAGGTTATCTTATCTGGGGTAACTACATTGATAAGTCATATACTAAAAGTACATGGAAACAAGGATTATCAAAAGCATTCTTGGCAGAAATTGAAGAATGGAAATTAGTTGATAATGAAATAATAAATCAATCATATCTAGTAAAGAAAGATTTAGATGTCGCCGGACAAGAACATTGTTCCATTTAAAGTCGCTTATTTAGCGGCTTTTTTGCTTTAAGGAACTAAGTTCTTGTCCCTTGCTGAGGACAAGAACATTGTACCATTGCCGAAAAGGACAAAACTTTGTGTCATTCCCGAACATAAGAACGGGACAGGCGAATACGATAAAGGCCTCCTGGCTAGGGCTAAGATGGATGATAGATAAAAATGGAATTAAAGCACATCTGTATTCTGAAGTGGCAGAAGTATCTTCAATTATGATCAATCAAGATTTTATTAATGAATGTAAGCGGAAGTTTGAGGAAAATTGGATAGATGATGCATGGAAAAGTGGTTTTGCTTTGTCTATAATTGCAGTTTTGGATCTATTTAAAATTCAAGTAGTTGAATTTACAACACCAAAAAAACTAATAAGTCATTAAACTAACGGGAAACGATAGCTCATAAAACCAACAAAGCAGCTGACCAATGTGATCGGCTGCTTTTGTTCAACTAACGGGCAGGTTAGTTGAATGAATATCTTTCCAGTCATTGGGTAGACTACTCGCATTGGTGAGAAGTTATTTCTGCGAGTAGATTCTTCTCAAGGAGGATATTATGAGAGTTAAGACACTGTTTCTTCTAATGATAATAAGTTTGTTCTATTCGATGCTGTCGAGCACTGCTACAGCCAATAACATAGAACCATCCGAATTTGTGGCAGCCCCCACTGGGGGCAAAACTCGCCTGGGACCAGTAAATCGGTTTGCAAAAGCAATACTGCGAAACGATCTTGATGAGGCACAAAAATATGTAGAAAAGGGTTCTGTCCAAATCCCCGAGATATTGAGGAATACCCAAATCAGTGGAGTGCAGCTCGTTTCCTCACCAAAGTCAGATGTGAAATACCTACTAGCTCATTTTAATGATGAATTTTTAGAGGAAGAACGACTTGCTTTCATATGGGAACTAATCATAAAGGAAGACCGTATCACTAAAATCAGCATTCTGTTCGACGGAGCCAATCCGCTCGTCGATGAGGCCCGATTGATCAGGGAATACCAACTGAGGTTCAAAAGGGACGTACTGGTACCCTCTGGGTTTCCGTTCGAGATAACTCACTTCGACGGATACGTTGATGGTAATGAATCACTTGAACTAATCTATCGAAACAAAGCACTGAACGGCTTCTTCCGGGTCAAAGTATTCCCAGTGGTAGTAGAACTGGAACGGTACAAAGGAAAGGATGATGTGTATTATCAACTAAAAGACGGAACGAAAGCATTGTACCGGCCTAAATTCGAATTGGGATATGAACTTCGATTCCAGAAAAACGGGATGCAATATACGCTTGCGATTGGAAACAAGAAAATGTTGAAAGCGAAGTTTAAAGCAACAGACTTACTCAAACTTGCCAATTCTATGATATAGAGAATCAAGAGCCAGATCTTGGCTTGCTTGTGCTAACTCACAATGTCTAGAAAGAAAAAGGTTAGATTAGCGTAATCTATGATTGAATAGGTGATTACACTAATGGGAAACGATAGCGATATGAAACAAAAAGCAGCCGACCAACGTGATCGGTTGCTTTTTTTCAGCCAACGGGCAGGATACTTTAAGTACAAAAGGGAACAACATACCTCATATAGAACACTTAATCTCTAATAGGGAGGGGAACAATATTGCATAATAGTATGAATAAGAGACAATTTATTGAGATGACAGTTAAAGAACAACGTTCAGTTGTATTTAAAGTTAATAATCAAGATGAATTTTTCCGTGGTGTTTCTAAAGAATTAAATGAGGGCTGCCTATTTGTTGAAACAGAAGAAGGCATAAACTTTAAAATTGAAATGGATGACATCATTGAGATTTATGCTATCAAATCTTCATCTCCAGGACATATTGCTATACAATCCCCCACTTTGATGAGAGGTAGCAAAGATGACCTTGAAAACCTTGTACTCCTGTTTGAAGGTTTAAATGACGATGTAAAGAAACAAATTATCTTTTCTTTATCCAAAGTGATGGGTAAGCAAGTGATCATTTCGAAAATGGATATGACTTCATACAATTCATCTGAAATTGAGATGATTGCTAACACAATAAATGGATATATACTCACTATTAAAACACAGGATATTTTTCGTTCGGAAATTTCTAAATCCTACAACAATATGGATTTACCTCAAAAGACTTATTTGGGGCAAGGGTTAGATCATTAATCAACTAACGGGAAACTTTAGTTAAATAGCCCCAGATTAAAATCTTCTATTTGAAGCAAACGAGAATTAATTGCTCTTATAGGAGGTTTTATTATGATTTTAAGTGAACTTTGGAATCATTATGAGGCAGATAAACGAATTCAAGGGTTGAGCCCGAATACATTGCGTGCGTATGCTTTACAACTCAAGATGTTGGTTTCTGATCTAGGGGATGTAGATATTTCGGGAGTAACTCTAAATCTCTTGAAGGAATACTTAGCAAAGCAATCTGATTGTCTAAAACCAAGCAGCCTAGGGCACCGTATCCGTTTTGTACGTTCCTTATTCGCTTTGCATATGAAGAAACCTATCTATCTAGCAATCCTTCTATTAAACTGCGTGAGCCAAAAATGGAGAAGCGGGTACCTAAGTTTTTGATGGAAGAAGATGTGATTCATTTAAAGATCTCTTGTCAGACCTTACGGGAAAGAGGCCTTCTTGAATTCCTATATTGTACAGGATGTCGTATAGGTGAGGTGGAGAAGTTAAACATTGAGGACTTGAACTGGGAAAACTGCTCGGCTATTGTAAACGGAAAGGGGGCAAAGCAAAGAGAGGTTTACTTCACCACGGAGTGCAAAGTATGGTTGAAGAAGTATTTAGACAGTCGCGAAGACTCGTGTAAAGCCTTATTTGTAACAGATACCAATCCAGTGAAACGTATGGCCATACCGACACTCAGATGGAAATGTCGAGGGACAAGAACATGGTCCCATTGAAGTCGCTATTTTTGCGGCTTTTTTATTTTATCGGTACAAGTTCTTGTCCCGAGCCAAGGACAAGAACTTGTACCGATTGCCGATTAGGCGTGTATCTAACCGTCATCTTGTCCTTCATTTCATTAAACTAACGGGCAGGTTAGTTGAACAAAGGGAACTGACAGTCTTCCTTAGACTGCCATCAAGAAAAACGGATTCTCTATATGAGATTCGGATGAAAAATGAAGGATAAATTGATTATGTAATGAGAAAATCTGAATATGATCTGTTTTTGTTTGACAATTTCATAATCTTTAGCTACTATAGCACCAATGACAGTGTTCACTGACATACTTTGAAAAGAGGAATAGAGATGTCTAACAATACAAAATTAAGCAGCAGAGAGAAATTAATGACAGCAGCCATTGATTTAATTTCGATGAAAGGCTATAGCTGTGTAACCACTCAAGAAATTGCTGCTACTGCTGGCTTAAGTGAAAAAACATTGTTTCGCCAATTTGGTACGAAACAGAACTTATTAGAAACAGCTTTTGACCATTATCACTATTCAGAAGAAATGGCAAAGATATTTAAAGATGAGTTAGTATGGGAACTACAAACAGATTTATTATTGATTAGTAAGACATACCATGAAATTATGAATCGTAATCGTAAAATGATTATGATCAGCATAAAAGAGGAAGATAATTTACCTGGCTTTCGAGAACGAACAATAAAACATCCTCGTCAACTGATGGAGGTGTTAACTAATTACTTTAAAACAATGTATGACCAAGGAAAATTGGTTGAGACGAATCCTGAACTACAAGCCTTTTCTTTCATGGCATTGAATTATGGTACGTTTATAAACCATCTGGATGCACGATCTCATTTTCCGTCTCTCTCTTTGGAAGATATTATTAAAGAAAGTGTGTGGATCTACTCTAGGGCATTAACTCCCTAGTTTTTTTACAACATTTATGTCAGTAAGTACTGACAGTCATTTTAGTTATTTAATCCAAACACATTAAAGAATTGAGGTAGTTCATTTGAATACAAAAGCTGCTACAACCAATGAAACGGGTCCACTGTTACTCCGTGTTCTAATTTTCACACTTATTATTTCAGTCATGAATGGAACGATGTTTAATGTCGTATTGCCAGTAATCAGCAAAGAATTTCAACTTTCTGCATCACAAGTAACTTGGATTGTATCAGGCTATTTGATTGTGTACGCCATAGGTACTGTTACTTATGGAAAATTGACAGATAAATTTAGTATTAAAAGTTTAATTACATTTGGTCTTTTACTTCTGGCAGCTGGTTCTCTTGTGGGAGTAGCTGCTACACAGTATTGGATGATCATCGTCGCACGTATCTTGCAAGCCGCTGGTGCGGCTGTCATACCTGCGTTGGCTATGATAATTCCTGTTCGTTTTTTTTCACCTGAGAAGCGTGGGCACGCCTTGGGGACATCTGCAATCGGGACTGCTCTTGGAGCAGCACTTGGTCCAATTATCGCCGGATTCGTATCAAGTGCTCTGAATTGGAAGTTTCTCTTTGTGATACCTTTGTTTTCTCTTTTTGCGTTACCTTTTTATAGAAGGTATTTGGATGATGAGTCAGTGTCCAATGTAAAAATTGATTATGTTGGCGGTGTTCTGTTAGCAGGGACGGTTGCCACTTTCTTACTTGCACTCTCAAAAGCAAATATTTGGTTGTTAGTGAGCGGAATAATCGTATTAGTATTGTTTATCCTGCGAATTCGCTATGCTTCCGATCCCTTCGTGAATCCAGCAATTTTTAGAAATAAACATTATTCGATGGGGATGGTCATTGCATTTGTACTAGTCGCTGTTGGTTTCGGCATTCCATTTCTGACACCTCTCATGTTGTCGGATGTTAATGGTCTGTCACCTGCATTCACCGGATTCATTATGTTACCTTCAGCTCTTATTACTGCCTTCTTAGGCCGAAAAGGTGGAAAATTAGCTGATGATAAAGGGAATCCGTTTCTACTCTATACTGCATCATCACTTCTAGTTGGTGGTTTCATTATTCTCTCGTCAGTCGCAGGGATGTCGCCTACGTATACTCAAATATTCCTTACCTTAGGTGTACTGGGTCAATCTTATATGCAAATTGCAATGTCAAACACCATTTCACGAACCTTGCCTACGGCTGAGGTTGGAATCGGTATGGGATTACTATCGATGTTTAACTTTATTGCAGCAGCAGTATCCACGGCTATCATTGGTAAGCTACTTGACGGTGGAACAAGTACTGTACACTTGAATCCGTTTGTGCAGGAAAAGATTGCTTTTGCGTACAGTAACATTTTGCTGGCGCTAGCTGCGGTAGTCGTTTTAATGACAGTTCTTTATTATTTTCAATTTGGACGTAGATTGAGCAATAAATAAACACCTAATTAGGAAAGGAGGTGAGGTCAACGAATAATCGGCAATTCTAGATTAATAATCATTTCAGAGTCTAAGATTATCTGAGGTTAAAAAAATTTCTTCAGTGCATGGTTTGATTTAAAAATAAAAGAATAATTGTCGAGGGACAAGAACATTGTCCCATTGAAGTCGCTATTTTAGCGGCTTTTTTATTTATCGGTATAAGTTCTTGTCCCAAGCCAAGGACAAGAACATGTTCCTATTGCCGGTTAGGCGTATATCTAATCGTCATCTTGCCCTTCAATTCATTAAACTAACGGGCAGGATAGTTTAACAAATAAGTCGAAGAGTTAAGAGGGATTAACCTTGCTTAAGGAGGAGAGAGATGACGTTGAATTATAAAAAACGTTGTTCACGAAATGCGTGGGCTATTGCCGGTATTAAATAATTTATACATAAAAGAGCTAAATGAACTATGGAAAGAAGAGGGGGAGGTTCCACCTCACGTTGCATTTGGCAATATACTGAATCCGTATTTAATCAACCTACTCCAAGTAAACCATGAATTAACCAAAAGTGAGGAAAAATTACTTGTTATAATTTTTGGATTTATTGAACAAATGGCTTTAAGTAATGATGTTGATGTTCGAAATGTTGTAAGTGTAACCGTTATGGCTCGGCTAGGCGACGATACAACAGTTTTGACTAACGCCTTGAAATATCTAGGGAAAAAAACAAAAGTATTGTCTAAAGAAATTGAGGCGAGTTATGGAAGAAGTGGCAATCTAAAGATTCTAGATTCAACTATCGGGAAATTTTAGTTTAACTAAGATGCCGTTATTAATCTTATGTATCAATACATTTGAGCTTACAGGCTGGATAGCAACCGGCGGTGATGGACTTGATAGTTGAAATTGATGGTTATTTTGAAAATGTACTTATCATCGGCAAGACATGTTCAATTTCGGAATTAAGAAAGAAATTTATAGTTACGAATGGAAGTTCAAAGTCTATTTTTTTAACTTGGGCTTAAATACCGAACTGACCGAAATTCAGATGACGTGTATAACTAAGCAAAAAACAACCGCTTAATATATCGGTTGTTTTTTGCTGTATTAAGGGGCTTTGTGGTAATTGAGACCAAGTAATTATTGTCCTACAAACTATGTTCTTGTCCTTCGATACGAGGAGGAGCATTTGGAACGAACGGTTTCACTGAAATATTGATAAATAAACGACAGATTGGCGAAATTTAAAAATGAAAATCGGCGTAAACGGAGCAAGCGGACAACTCGGTATAGCTACAGTAAAACATTTGTCAGAGCAGGGAAATGGGCATAGCATTATGGCTATAACTAGATCGCCTGAAAAAATCAGCGAAGAAGGCGTTGAAGCACGCTTCGGGGATTACGATCAACCCGCATTTCTACTGGAGGCATACAAAGGTTTAGATCGCCTTTTGCTAACCCCTTCTATGAGTTTGCGGCCTGGGGCACGTGCGGCGTAAAACATAGCAGCAATTGATGCGGCTGTCGAAGCCGGTGTGACCCACATTGTACTAATGTCATCTGCTGGAGCACGAAACGTACAAAAATCGAACATTGGATACGACTATTAGATCAGCGAGCAATATTTGATGAGAACGGCTCTGAACTGGAGCATTCTGAGAATGAGCTATTATACGTAATCAATCATAACGGAAGCCCAAATGTCTTTGGAGATGGTGTACTGGAATAACCGAAAACAAAGTCAGCTTCGTCTCGCGAGACGATCTCGCTGCGGCAGCAGCAGGCCTTCTGGCTGGTGAGGGTCACAATGTTCTGAGTGGCTGGGGGAGATCCGTTCCGGCATACGCATGGAAGCACTGACTCCCGAAGCAAGCGCAAAATTACACGACTTTAAAAAATATCGGCTCAATTCATGTCTGCTGACAAATATGTATTCGTGCTCCTTTATGGAATCTTTCTTTTCCAGCGATAATGAAGTAGGACGCTGCTGGGCCGAACAGGAGTATTTGGCCTGCGATACGACCACCTTGTCCAGCTATTAGGAAAGCTTGAAAGAAGTAAAATATGGAAAAACAAGGATGCGATCTGCTTCCTAAAATGAATCTGTCGCTCCTGTTCGGCGGAGTATCGAATTTGCCGTTTTACTACCGCAAACTGCCTGGAAATATTTCGGACGTGTTGACGATTTAAAAGCTAATGACTGACATGGGCTTTTTCGCGTACAAGAAGATCAAGCTTGTCATGGACCGCGGCTTCTACAGTGAGGCGAACATCAACGCGCTGTACTGACATCATCTAAAATTTCTGATTGGTATCAACGTAACGCTGAAATACGTGCAACAGGAACTGGAATACGCCAGGCCGCACCTTGGCTCTTCCGAGGTTGAAAAGGGAGAGCAGCCACTGGGTAAAGGTGAAGGTTCTATACTTGTAATTCGATGAAGTATTAAGGAAGTGAAAAGGTAGTTTTTCGAACGGGATTGTACCTGTTGGTATATTTTTAGTCCAATGTGTATCTCCATTCTGCAACACAGATTGGATTCAACGTTTGTTAAATTGTTAAAAGTTCTATCGTATAATAAACCGCGAGGAGGATAAGAAATGTTTGATCATAGATCATTGCAGATGCTTAATCAGATGATTCATTATCCGAAGTTGTCAATTCCCGATTTGCGGCTTCAAATGAATCTTTCACCCAGACAATTTGCTTATTCTCTCGATAAGCTGAATGACGCATTGAAAAAATTAAATTTGCCAATGGTTCAGGTGAATCAGACAAGCTTTACGATCGACGAGCAACTAAAAGAATACTGGAAGCAGGAGGAAGTAGCACTTAATCGCAAGCAATTGATTTTCCAGGAGAATGAACGATTGTACCTGATTTATCTGTATACGTATATCCGCCGGGAACAGGTTGCGGCAATCCATTATCAATCGCTACTCCAGGTTAGCCGGAATACGGCACTGGCTGATATCAAGAAGTTTCGTGCACTTTGCGAAGGTACAGGTGTCAAGCTATCGTATAACCGGACAGACGGCTTCTTTCTGGAAGGAGAAGAACGCTATAAACGCCGGTTCGCCTCGGTTTGCATCGGGTCACTTCTTCAGTTGCCAATGGGCCGTTCTGGATTACAGCTTGTGCTGGCTAGCTGGAAATATGAAGACACGAGCAAAATCATTAGGCAGCAACTAAACGAAATGGCGGAAGCGTATACAATTGATTTTGTCGGTAATCGGCTGGATCAATTGGTATATGAATTGATGTTTCTGCAATGTCGATACGGGCGGCATACCTTGATACTGCCGAAAACGCAAATCCAATTAATTAAAACCCAGCGTCTTTTTCAAATGGGTCAAACTTTAGCCGCTTATTTATTCCAAGAAGTGTCGGAGACAGAGATTATTTACCTGACCATTCAATTGCTATCCGCTGCTCAAGGCATATCTCAACTTCATTTTGATGAAAAGCTTAGCCATATCTCAAACGTAATTATTCAAGAAGTTGAGCGGTTAACATTGGTCCCATTTAAGGAAAAACATAATCTGCAATTGACGCTCTACAGACATTTGGTGCCGGCTTATTTCAGAATAATATGTGAAGTGCCTCTATCTAATCCTTTGATTGATACGATTAAGACAGAACATGGCGTATTGTTCAGATTGGTCAAACAGGCCTTGCAACCCCTTTCCGAGTATACAGGGCAGATAATCTCTGATGAAGAAGTTGGTTACTTTACGATCTTGTTTGGTGGCCATGTCCGTAAGCTAGAGTCCAAAACCAGAGTGTATCGGGCGACTATCGTTTGTCCGAATGGAATTAGTTCCTCCATGATGCTGCATACCCAGCTGCGCGAGTTGTTTCCAAACTTGCATTTTACGGAATTCCACTCTGTCGCCGAGATGGAACAGATCTCACAGGAAAGTTACGATATGATTTTTTCAACTATTTATTTGGAATCTCCGAAACCTGTATATCTGACGCGGCCAGTGTTGACTGCCCTGGAGGAAGAGTATTTACAGCAGGCTGTCACAGCCGACTTTAATTTGCCTGATCAGACCTCTATCCCCATTGATGAGCTGATGGCAACGATACGCAAACATGCCACGATAAAAAATGAAAGAGCACTTTACGAAGATCTGACCAAACATATACGAAAAAGCTATTATACGGAGAGGAGCTATGCCCCCATGCTTTCTGAGCTTTTAACTGCGGATAAAATTCATTTCACGGATGCTTCGGTTGACTGGAGAGAAGCCATTCGCTTGACGGCAAAACCATTGGAGGATCAAAACTACATTACCAAAGACTATATCCAGGCGATGATTGATCGAGTAGTGGAAATAGGTCCTTTTATTCATGTCGGAAAAGGAATCGCAATTCCTCACGCCAGACCAGAACAAGGTGTAGAGAAGCTGGGCATGTCGCTGCTGCGGTTTAAGGAGCCCGTACTGCTGCTTGATCAGGAGGAACATGCAATTGATATGTTTATCTGTCTGGCAGCTATTGATAATAAAATGCATTTAAGAGCTTTAACGGAATTAACATCGTTTCTTGTCAATGAAGAATCCTTGCAGCGCTTGAAAGATGCGACAACTGCAGAAGAGATTATCGCCATGTTGCAAAAAAAAGGAGAAGATGATAAATGAAAATTTTAACGGTATGTGGTTCAGGATTGGGAACAAGCTTCATGGTAGAGATGAACATCCAACAGCTATTAAACGAAATGGGAGTAAGCGGGGTTGAGGTCGATCACTCCGATTTAGGATCTGCAACATCGGACAGTGCAGATGTATTCTTCCTTGCCAAAGACATTGCAGAGGGTGGTGCAAGCTTGGGGAATGTAGTGGTCCTGGATAATATCATTGATCTTGTTGAGCTCAGAACGAAATTAACAGCTGTTCTGCAACAATATAATTTGCTGTAAGAGGAGTGGGCAAGAATGGATAAACTTCTAAAAGTATTGGTTGACATATTAAGTGAACCTTCCGTAATCATCGCTTTAATTGCTCTCGTCGGTCTGCTTGCTCAGCGGAAAAGCTTCTCCGACACCCTTCGAGGTACGATAAAAACATTTGTCGGATTTCTCGTTATTTCGGCGGGCGCCGGTGTCCTATCAGGAGCACTGGCACCGTTTGGCGATATGTTTAAAGCCGCCTTTAATGTAAACGGTGTCGTGCCGAATAATGAAGCCATTGTTGCTCTTGCTGTAAATGAATACGGTTCCTCCACAGCATTAATTATGTTTTTCGGTATGATTGTAAATCTGCTTATCGCAAGGTTCACCAGATTTAAATACATCTTCCTTACCGGTCACATTACACTGTATATGTCCTGTATGATTGCCATCATCTTGACGGTGAGCGGTTTCACATCCGTATCTTTGATTCTTTTCGGCGCTCTCACTGTCGGTATATTTATGTCACTATCTCCGGCAATCGTTCAACCTTTTATGCGTAAATTAACAGGTAATGACAATGTCGCCTTGGGTCATTCCGGTGCGCTCGGCTTTGCTGTTGGTGGCTGGGTCGGGATGCTGGTCAGAGGTAAGAAGGAGAGTGTCTCCACCGAAAAAATCAATTTTCCCAAAGGACTCGGTTTTTTACGGGACAGTACGGTCAGTATTGCCCTGACGATGGCTGTGTTCTATGTAATAGTAGCTCTTTTTGCGGGCCCTGAATATGTAGAAAGTACTCTAAGCGACGGGAAAAACTATATTATATTTGCCTTACTTAAGGCAGGACTGTTCTCTGCAGGTGTCTTTGTGATCTTGTCTGGCGTACGTTTGGTGCTTGCGGAAATAGTGCCGGCATTTAAAGGGATCTCCAATAAAATTGTACCGAATTCCAAACCGGCACTCGATGTTCCTATCATTTATACGTATGCTCCAAACGCAGTATTAATCGGTTTTTTCTCCAGTTTTGCCGGCGGTATTGTAAGCATGCTGATCATGGCAGCGACCGGAGGCGTTGTAATTCTGCCGGGGGTTGTTCCACATTTCTTTACCGGTTCGGCAGCAGGTGTGTTCGGAAATACAACAGGCGGCGTACGTGGCGCGGTTCTCGGAGCTTTTGTGAATGGTTTACTGATCAGCTTCATGCCAATCCTGTTGCTTCCTGCGTTTGGTGATCTTGGACTCGCTAATGCTACATTCTCTGATTCCGACTTTGGTGTAGTTGGGATGTTCTTGAGCGGATTATTCAACATGGGCGGCAAAACGTTAATTATGGCAGGCATCGGAATTGTATTGCTGATCATGCTACTCGTAAGTCTGCGTAAACAGGATAGTGCTCCGCCACAAAATAATACACAACAAAACTAAATAATCTAATTGGGAAAAGAGGTTGTACAAATGGAATTTGATGCACGCGATCTACAAGCGGTAACAGCGATAAGGACTTTATCACTGGATGCAATTGATAAAGCAAACTCAGGGCATCCCGGTCTGCCTTTGGGAGCAGCCCCTATGGCTTATGCTCTTTGGTCACAAGCATTGCGGATAAGCCCTGCGAATCCCAAATGGGAGAATAGAGACCGGTTTGTTCTATCTGCGGGGCATGGATCAGCGCTGTTGTACAGCTTATTGCATTTATCCGGGTTTGACGTGACGATTGAAGATTTGCGGCAGTTCCGACAATTAGGCTCAAGAACACCCGGACACCCAGAAGTGGGTCACACCGACGGTGTGGATGCAACAACAGGCCCGCTTGGACAAGGAGTCGCAATGGCTGTTGGCATGGCTCTGGCTGAAAGACATTTGGCAGGCATATATAATAAAGAATCGTTCCCTATCGTTAATCATTACACGTATTGTTTATGCGGGGACGGGGATCTGATGGAGGGAGTGGCTAATGAAGCGATTTCCCATGCCGGACATGAGCAACTGGATAAGTTAATCGTATTATACGATTCAAATGATATTTCACTGGATGGACAATTAAGCCACTCCTTCTCGGAGAATGTAAAGCAGCGGTTTGAGGCTAGCGGTTGGCAGCATTTATTGGTTACCGACGGGAATGATTTGGCGGAAATTACAGCAGCCATTGAATTAGCCCGAGAGAATCATACCCAGCCTTCGATTATTGAGGTAAAAACGGTTATAGGTTATGGATCACCGAATGCGGGAACTCATAAAGTCCACGGTTCTCCGCTTGGAGAGGCAGGTTCTGCAGCCGCCAAACTCAGCTATCAGTGGGATCTGCCGGCATTTGTTGTGCCGGACGAGGTCTATGCGCAGTTTCGAGCAAGAGTCGCAGATAGAGGCACCGAATCAGAAGCTGAATGGCAGGCGCTTATGGTTAAATATGAACAGAATTATCCGGAGTTGGCCAAGCTATTTAAAGACAGCCACCGGAATGTACTACCGTCCAATTGGATCGAAGTGGTGGAAACTTATGAGGCTAGCTCCAGTAAAGCGGGCCGGGATACAAGTAGTGATCTTCTGAATTTGATTGCAGGGCAGGTTCCCTATTTGTTTGGCGGCTCGGCGGATCTGGCAAGCTCGAATAAAACATTGATCGCCGGCGATCAGCGCTTTTGCAAATCAGATCCGGCCGCACGCAACATCTGGTTTGGTGTCCGCGAGTTTGCAATGGGCGCGGAAATGAACGGTATTGCGCTGCATGGCGGTTTAAAAGTGTATGGTGGAACGTTCTTTGTCTTCTCTGATTATCTCAAAGCAGCTATTCGCTTGGCAGCGCTGCAGCAGTTGCCTGTTATTTATATCCTGACCCATGATTCCATCATTGTCGGAGAAGACGGACCTACACATGAACCGATAGAACAATTAGCCGGTTTACGGGCTATGCCGAACTTGCATGTGATTCGACCTGCAGATGGCAATGAAGTAGCCGCTGCATGGCAGGTAGCGATAACATCCACAACGACTCCGACTGCTCTGGTTCTGACCCGGCAAGCCCTGCCGATCCTTGAGGGCAGCTTTGAAAAAGCGCCTGAAGGCGTCAAGCGGGGCGGATATGTATTATCGCCAGCTTCCAAGGAAGTGCCCGATTTGATTCTGATTGCGAGTGGTTCAGAAGTGGCGCTAGCTGTTCAAGCACAAAGTGTGTTGGAGAATGAAGGTGTCTCAGCATCGGTCGTAAGCTTGCCGAATACTTCTGCTTTTGATAAACAGGACGATGCTTACAAAGAAGCGGTTCTGCCGAATGCAGTGCGCGCCCGCGTCGGTATTGAAATGGGGGCAAGCTTCGGTTGGGAGCGGTATATCGGACTTGACGGGAAAATGCTGGCCATCGACCGATTCGGTGCATCGGGCAAAGGAACGGAAGTTGTAGAAGCTTACGGATTTACTTCGGAGAACCTTGTAGCTTTGGCTCACGGAGTACTTGCTTTACAGAAGGAAACAATTCAATAATTATATTGAATGAATTTAGACATTTACTGATTCCTAAAATGAACAAGAAGAACTTATTCTATCAAACGATAACTGAGACATTTTGGTGATATATTTGAGATTGATTTAAGTGCAGTAATAGCAAAGATCCTTGCTATTACTGCACTTTTTTATTTTATTGTGGGATAGAAGGGAAGCAGAATCCTTAGAGTGACTCATATTCTGTGAGCTTTGTTTGATCAATTGAGTTTTTAACTGAAACTCCTTGATCTGGGGGCAGTAATACCTAAAATTAGCGTTGTATGAATGAAATGAACCAATTGAAAGAGTGACGAATAATGCTGAAACAAAAGATTCATCGAAACGAGAATCTTGAAATGCCTATACGTTTTTTAGAGAATAGTAACAATTTGAAATCCAGCATTTTTCTCGGACAAGTTGGTCTAACTATTTCAATTAAAGAGTTAGAACTAGGGAATATTCAGGAGTACAATTCCTTATTTGTATTCGTTAATCCGGACAATCAGTTGAACTTTAATAGTAGCGTAAAGTGTCTTCCTAAAAACAAGTACCTGACCTTTCATTTTGTAGGCACACATGCAGATGCAGCACCTTATTATGAAAAATTATTACTATATATTAAGCAGTGCGGGTATTCTGTGGTTGATGACGTAATTGAGATTACTTACATCGATTATGGGCTCACAAACAACATTTCTAGATTCGTTACCGAGATTCAAATTCCCCTAAACCATTAATTATCTATTGACCCTCCATCTACTGGAGGGTTTATTTTAAGGGAAATAAGTTTTAGGAGAGAGAATAAATGATCGGAACCATCGTTAATGTAATAGCAATAATTATAGGTAGTATGGTAGGAACATTATTTAAAAAGGGATTGAAAACGTCGTGGCAAGGCTTACTTTTCTTATTAGCACATGTTTTATCCGGTTTAATTACTCCAGTGCTGCTAACTGAAATATCGATTGTAGGAGGAATTCTTATTTTTTGCTCTGGATTAAGTATACTTGGCATTCGTAAATTCAATTCACTCAATTTAATTCCATCATTGGTAATTCCACTTTTATTTTTTATCTTTAAAAGTGCTGTAGGGATTTAGCTGAAAATTCTCCAATGAAGAGAGGATGAGTAAAGATTTCTAAATGGAGCTCGCGAAGTGTGATAAAGTTCTACTTACGATATTGTTGAGTAAATTACTTCAATGCATAAAACGATAAGACAAAACAAGCATTAGTACTTGTTAGTGGAATAATATACTCATTAAAGAGCAGGTACTTCGGTATCCTGCTCTTTTTATTAAGCTAACGGGCAGAATGGCGCCTCTCGCTAATTTTAATCCTCGAGTTGGATGCCGGAAGCTTTCAAATGCCCATAGGTAACAATTCTACTAAACTGAGATGCAGCTTCATCCGCAGGAAGAGGCTGATCGTTTTTAATCCACCAAATGACAATCCCCATGAAAGCCGATACGAGATATTCGAGCAGTAATTCCTTGGATATCGATAAATGGGATTGTCCTTGAATAGGACTCCACCCCTCATTTAATTTGTCTTTAATGATATTCTCCATTTTTGCTCGAAACTGATAGATTCTATTCTCTTCAATTAACATGGCATAGTAAAAGGTAGTGTTGAGAGAAATATGTTCCAGTACAGTTTGCATGACAGTCTCAAGTATAGAAATACTGAAGGGATTCATGCCGATGGGACAAAGAACGACGGCATCCTTTAGTTCGCTTAACAATTCATTTATACATGTGTCTAATAAATCGGGTTTATTTTGATAGTGAAGATAAAATGTATTTCGATTGATCATAGCCCGATCAGCAATATCCTGAATCGTTATCGCTTCATATCCTTTTACCTGAATAAGCTCATAAAACGCCTTGCGAATCGATTGTTTAGTACGAAGTATTCTTAGGTCGGTTTTCTTATTCATTATATTCTGTCCCCTTCAATTTATTTAGAGCAGTTAAGCGACAAAGTTTGTTGAGATGTCTGTTATCCTTCAAAACTAATAATATTGAATATTGAGCGTGATATTACTCTCTATTATAATGAGCGATAGATAAATAAACAACACAACGTTCATTATTTATCTAATGACTATAAAATTTTAGGAGGATATACAAATGACATCTAAAAACCAAAATGAGCTTGTCCATAAGGCAATCGCTGTTCTGGAAAGTTTTGAGAGCGGCAATCCCGAAGCAATTATGGCTTACGTTCATCCAGATCAATATATTCAGCACAACCAAGGCTTATCTGATGGTCGTGCCGCCATGCTTGGTGCACTTGACCACTTAAAGGAAATTGGTACGAAGGTAAGTGTTAAGCGTGCTTTGGTCGACGGAGATTATGTGGCACTTCATTCCGTATATGAGTTTTTCGGCTCCAAAATCATCATTGATATTTTCCGTTTTGAGAATGGACTGATCGTTGAACATTGGGACAATATGCAAGAGATGGTGGAACGGACACCAAGCAATCATACGATGATAGACGGACCGGTCACGATAAAGGATATCGACAAGACGGATGCCAACAAAGAATTTGTCAAAAGCTATGTTGAGAACATCTTGCTAGGGAAGAACCCTGGCCTGCTTGCCACTTACTTTGATGGGGATAACTACATTCAGCATAGTCCACATATAGCAGATGGCCTTTCCGGTCTCCATGCTGCATTGCAGGCGCTGAAGAAGAAAAACATTGAATTTGAATATACTCATGTCCATCAGGTGATTGGACAAGGTGATTTTGTTCTTACAGTAAGTGAAGGTCTCTTCGACAATCAACCTACTGCTTTCTACGACATGTTCCGCGTGGAGAATGGAAAGATCGCCGAACATTGGGACGTCATCGAGGCCATTCTGCCGGCAGAAAAAAGAAAGAATTCGAACAGCAGATTTTAAGTTTGGTGCAGCTGAATCGCAAGAAGACATCACTGAATTTAGTTATGGTGATGTCTCTTTGGCATGGTGGAAATACTTGAGTGATAAATTTTGACTTTTTTATATCCAATGAGATTAAGTGAACTTGTGGAGCAGCTATATTTTAAGGTGTTTTACAGTTGAAAATTGCAAGGTTGATCATCAACAATATGTTCATTAAAATAGACGAGGAGTAGCGGATTATGAGAATACTGAAACAAAAAATGACGTGGCTGGGAGTGGCGATCGTCCTGGTCGTGTTGATCGTATTCGGGTTGGCTATGATGGGTTCGGTGCTTGGATCGAAGCCAAGGAGCTTCCGGTGGCCCTTGTAGTCCTTGACCAGCCGGCGGAGCTGGCGACTGGCGGAACGTTTGCGATAGGGGAGATAATTCAAGAGACCTTAGGTTCGAACCCAGCACTACCATTCGTATGGTATGTTGTGGATTCCGAGGAAAAAGCTCGGGAAGGGATGGATAAACGCGATTTTTACGGAGCGGTAGTGCTTCCGGTTGATCTGAGCACCGGATTGCTCTCATTAGCAACTTCTTCGCCGATTCACCCTAATGTGAAGCTCATCACCAACGAGGGGATGAGCACTCAAGCCTCGACGGTCGTAACACAGTCATTGGGGCAAGCGCTGAAAATGATCAACGAAGAACTGTCGCATCAGCTGCTTACGCAGATTGGTCAGCAAAAGGAGCATATTCCGGTTGAGACGGCGAAGGCTTTTATTACACCAATGAACGTTCAAGAGGAAGTGATGCATTCACCGGGGGGGAACAATGCGTCAGGGAGTGCGCCGGCTTTGTTGACTCAGATCATGTGGATCGGCAGCCTGGTGACCGGAATAGTCTTGTTCCTGGCAGGCAAGAAAGTGGTCGACACGGGTTCAAGAAGATGGAGGGTCAGTGCACTGCAAGCAATCGTGGGACTTGTGATCGTAAGCTTTTCATCGGGCTTCACTATTTGGATGGCCACTTCGTGGTACGGCATGGAAATGGCGGATGCAGGGGCAACTTGGTTGTTCTTATGGCTGGTCGGAGCGGCGTTCTTCTTACTGCAATCTTCCTTGCTGAATTGGATCGGATTCCGGGCTATGCCGCTGCTCGTACTACTGATGTTCTTCTCCATCCCGCTTCTGAACATGGCTCCGGAGTTCTTGCCACAGACGACACGAGATTGGATCTATTCATGGACGCCATTGCGGTTCGCAGCAGGAGGGCTGCGGGAAGTGATGTACTTCGGTGGACTGGACGCGGCCTCTTCGAACACCTCTGTATTGTGGGGCGTCATCGGGGGATCTCTGGTGCTACTGCTCGCTTCCGGATTTAAGGCTGGTCGATCGACGGATGCCGTGCCTACTTCTGTTACAGTCGGTTAAAAATGAAGTATGAGCGATCAATGTTACGTTGTCAGTGCGGAAAGTCGCTCCTCCTCAAACGACAATTTCTTTAAGGCATGATTGAGTATAGCAGGGAAGAGAAGTCAAGGTGATATTGATAAAGAGTCTTACAAAAATCTTTAAATATTTCGAAAATATATACTATCTAAACTTTATTCTCATGGATTGTGACATAATAAAGATTTCCAAACATTTCCACAGTCAAGAACATATTTACAATGAAAGCCGCATTATTGCATCTCAAAGTTGCTAATTTTAGCGACTTTTTTCCTTTAAGGGTACAAGTTCTTGTTGTTGATCGGTATTATAAAGCAAAAAAGATCGGATTAAAGGAATTAAGAAACTGTCGGTGGACAAGAACATAGTTCCATTGAAAGTCGCTATTTTAGCGGCTTTCGTATTATCAGGTTAGCCAGTAATTTAAATTGTACCCTCTGTAAAGGACATTTAAAAAAAGGTTAGGCAACTTCTTTAAGCTGCTGTCTGTATTTTGCAGGCGGTAGCTTTTTTAAATTCCATTGCCCTCGATAATGATTGTAGTAAA
>NZ_JBHVMZ010000006.1:0-609491 GCF_042796655.1 Paenibacillus sp. NPDC057886
AGCGAGGTGTTTTTTGTCAATAGAATTAGTTTTGTTGAAATGTTCTTACACCCACTAGGGGGGTTAGCTCGATATTCTAGGTGCGAAAGTTGAGTAATTAATCAGTAACGAAATAAACTTTTCGAGGGTTACGAAACTTAATTGTGCACAAATAGTTGCGATACGAAGCCCTAGCACAACTATACTTTTGTTAATAGGAGGGATCAGATGGATTGGCTTATGAAGATAAATCGGGCATTGGATTATATTGAAATGAATCTAGTCGGTGAGATCGAATTGAAGGAAGTTGCTCAATGCGCTTGTTGTTCTTCACATTAGTTTCAGAGAATGTTTTCATTCATTGCAAATGTTTCACTTGCGGAATATATAAGAAGAAGACGGCTTACTCTCGCTGCAATTGAATTGCAGAATAGTCATATGAGTTGTTGATATTGCCATAAAGTATGGTTATGAATCACTGGTTTCATTGGCAAGGGCTTTTCAATCGTTGCATGGTGTTAATCCAGCAATGGCTCGTGAAGAAGGGACTGCCCTCAAAGCCTATCCTCGGCTTTCCTTCCTTATTTCGATTAAAGGAGAAGAGCCTATTAACTATCGTATCGAAACAAAAGAAAATTTTCAAATATTTGGAATTGAAAAAGTGTTTCAATTAAACGGGATAGAGACTCCAGCAGAATTATGGAAGCAAAGCCACGAAAACGGCGGACTTGCTGCAAATGCCGGTGACCTACCAGATTTTTTAAGTCAGTATTATCATAAAGTACGTGCTGTTTGTAGCTACAAAAAAACCGGAGAGGATACTTTCCCATATATGTTGTGTGCATTTAAAGATGAAACAAGTAAAGCCGATGGATATACAAGTATAACGATACCAGCACAAACGTGGGCGATCTTTTCATCTGATCCCTTTACATGGGATAAATTCGATGAAACCATTGAAACATTATATAGACGATTCTTTTCTGAGTGGCTTCCTACTACAGGATATGAACAGGTAGACGGAATGGAATTTGAAATTACTGGAGGTAAAGATGGACTGAATTTTGTTGAGCTATGGTTTGCTGTAAGAAAAATATCTTAGTTTTATTTCTTTTAGATTATTCTGAAATAATAACTTAATAATGACAAGGGGAGTAGCCAAATGTTACCGATTGGTTGCTTCTTTATTCAACTAACGGGAAACGTTATTTGAATAAGCAAATGAGCGGTCTGCAGAGTTAGCAGGTTGCTCATTTTTTCGTTGAGCTGTCGGTCAGATAAGAGCTTAATGAATTTGTTTATTATCGAACCAAGATCAGCGTGGTATTGACGTATCGGAAGCATATGGGTGTATTTTGGAAAACTTATGGGTTACGTCTCAAGCCTGAAAAGGATGTCGCCTGCTCTTATTCAATTGAAGTTACTTTTGGATTGAAAGTAATTATAAGTTCACAGTATAATACAAGGAAGTAAGTTTAATTTTGGAATTTATGACTAGAGTTAAATCTTAGGAGGAAGTTACTTGCAAAAGGAACCTTTACCCCAGTCAGAGAGCGATATCCAGGAAAATGTCGTTCCCAAAATGGGACTTGCGCTTTCGGGAGGCGGATTTAGAGCTTCCTATTTTCACTTGGGTGTATTAAGATCACTTGCAAAGAAAGATTTGTTACGACATGTAGAGGTCATATCTACCGTATCCGGAGGAACGATTATCGGTGTACTTTATTATTTGGAACTTAAGAAGCTCATCGAAGAGAAATACGATCATGAAATACTCCCAGAAGATTATTTACAGATTGTAAAAAATATAGAGACGGAATTCTACAAATTTACATCCAAAAATATTCGAATGTTATCGTTCCTTGATGTAATGAAGAATACAAAGATTGAAATATTGAAATTAAAAATACTATTGTTATCTAATATAAGATACACGCGCACAAACTATATTGGGGAGCTATTTGAAGAGCATCTTTATAAAAAGTTTAGAAGCGAAGACACGAAATTGAGGGTAAAAGATTTACGGATTTCTCCGAAAGGCACTTCTGAGTGCCCCATAAATAAAATACCAAGCCTTGTGATTAACACGACATGTTTGAATAACGGGGCGGGCTTTTTTATTACATCAGAAAAAAGTTACTTGAAGCATCCCAAAAACAGTATTTCAAAATCTGCTCAATATAAAGGCGACATTCATACGGACGACATGTTGTTAAGTGATATCATCAGTGCTTCAGCGAGCGTGCCAGGCATATTTCAACCGATTTCGGTATATTTGCCAGAACTTGAAATCTCTCATTCCTTATTCCTGGTAGACGGCGGGGTGTTCGATAATCAAGGAATTGAAGCTTTACTTGATAAAGGCTGCAATTACTTTATCATTAGCGACGGCTCTAAACCGCTTGATTTCAAATTTTATCCCTTGTATAGCCGCTTTGGAAGTTTATTTAAGACCAACGACATTTTAATGAATAGGAATAGAAATCACACGATAGATAATCTTTATATGAATTATCCGGATACAGTCGTATTTCCGCATTTGCTCTACGGTGTAGATTCGCATCGATTTTATCCTAAAGATGATTGGGAGGATTACATTTTAAATCCTTCAAGTCAGAGTGACATAAAGACCGAGGAAAAAGTATTTCCGTACGGGTATTTGGAATATATATCAAAAATAAGAACCGACTTGGATGCATTTACCGAAACTGAGGCTTATGGGTTATCTTATTGCGGAATGAAAATTTGTGATAATGCTGTCAATAATAACGTGTCTCTATCTAAATTAATTAATGATGTTCCAGAAAAATATCAATTTGATTTCGATCAATTTGATGCTTTAATTAAATCTGAAATGCCTAGCTCTTTACAAAGACAGTTCGAAGTCGGCCAAAGCCGGTTGTTTAAATGGCCTAAAATACTGAAGAAATCTGCAATATCCACAAAAGTAATGGAGTTTTTAACAGCAATAATGAAAAGTCCATTTCTATTGTCGTGGTTCATCTTGATAGTGTTAACTAGCAATATAGTCAAAGTCTCGATTACTGTAGGGACTACCAACCCGTATTGGAAATTTGCAGTGTTTCTTTATCCTTTTATTTACCCAATTATATATGGCATTATTATATTTATCTTCGTCGTAGTACGTTCTTTTATTATTTTCATATTTTTAAAAACGATAAATAAATGGTATTTGAGAGTAGGAAATTTGGATCACCATAAATAAAATGATGGAACTGGGCCAAAAGTAGCTCAATAAAACCAAGAAGGCAGCCGGTCAATGTTATCGGCTGTTTTGTTCAACTAACGGGCAGAATTGCTTCATCAATTATCGAATGCTCTAATGAACATTTCTATTAAGGGAGGTTAGGCATGGAAATTAAGATACGAGAAATTGTAGCGAATGATTATACTGAAGTTGTTTTTTTATGGAACGATGTTCTTGAAATTCGTAATGTTTGCATTATTTGAGAATGATGTGGTTGGTTTTGTAACTATAGTTCAGGCATTATCCATAGGGGTTTCGATTGGTTATTTACATATACAGGCTCTTGCCGTTAAAAAGGAATTTCAGCTTCGTGGGGTAGGCACAAAACTATTAAGACACACTGAAAATTATGCTAAAGAACTCGGAATAACTAGTATTATTTTATGCAGCGGATTCAAGCGAACTGACGCCCATGCTTTCTATGAGCATAATGGCTACGATAAAGATTCATACTGCTTTGATAAGATTATTAACCTTGACTAATAAGTAATAATTAAATCAAACTAATCAATTATTTCCTTTACTTGAGAGGGGATTGAGACGTATAATCCGTTCAGACATCAGAGCAAGAAGAGGGGAAAAATGATTATGAATAACGGTTTGGTCAACGCTATTATTGCGTATATCATGTGGGGGGTTCTCCCGCTTTATTGGAAGTTGTTTAGCGAAGTGCCGGCAGGCGAGATTCTATCGCATCGGGTTGTGTGGTCATTCGTTTTCATGGGTATTCTGGTCGCCGCTCAGCGCCGCTGGGGTGACATAAAGCGGATTGCGACTAGCCGCTCGCTCCTGCTTTCGCTAGCTGCCAGTGGAATGCTTATCGCGGTTAATTGGCTCATCTTTATCTGGGCGGTTAACAACGGGCATGTCGTCGAGACAAGCCTTGGTTATTATTTGAACCCGTTGCTGAACGTGTTGTTAGCGGTCCTCTTCCTTCGTGAGAAGCCAAACCGCGGCCAATGGCTCGCGATTGCCATCGCTGGCGCAGCGGTGCTCATCATCGCGATTGACTATGGACGGTTTCCGTGGGTCGCGATCTCGCTGGCCGCGTCATTTGGCTTGTACGGCCTGGCGAAGAAGAAGATCAAGCAAGACGCTTCTATAGGCTTATTTTCGGAGACAGCTGTAGTCCTGCCCGTCGCGCTCGGCTACTGGATCTATTTGGCCGTTGTGGGGAAAACGACCGCATGGACGCTGCCTGCGCCCATGTTCTTCGAACTGATTCTTTCCGGCGTAGTTACGGCGCTGCCGCTGCTCTTTTTTGCCCGGGCGGCCGCCCGGATGTCGTTGTCTACGCTCGGCTTCGTTCAATACATCGGACCCACGATCATGCTGTTACTGAGCATATTCGTATTCAAGGAATCGGTCTCGCCGGTTCTGCTCGTAGGCTTCGCGCTCATCTGGACAGCGCTCGTCGTATACGCTACAGCATCGGTTCGCGGCACGAAACTCGCGAAGGCGAGCTGATGGATAAGGACCCCGGTATCATCAAAATGGCTCTTTCCGTCCGATAAGGCGGAAAAAGCCATTTTTTGTTTGTGTTGTTATCAGGCGTACCTGAGCACACTACGTTGACTGTGACTAACCCTATAATGAATTCACATTATACAGGGTATAAGCTACCTTGGAACGATAGCTCCATAAAACAGGGGCAGACTGGACTTTATTTTTTCGTCTAAGGCTTACAGCTATTTTTTTATTGTTGGGGATGATCTGGGAACCCTCGTTTCGACCAAACGAGGTTTTTTTATGCTCATTTTGCTTTATCCCAATGGTATCTCTATTCGTAATCATAGGCTGTACAATCATTATTTTATGGTTGAATACAATGTATCCATTTATTGTTTTATGTATATCATATGGATATACAACTGTAGAGAGGTGAGGTATAATTGGAGCATCAATCAAACGAAAGGCGTGGGATTGCCATGACTACAGCCACACTTAGCAAATGGGGAAATAGCAGTGCAATTCGCATTCCTAACCAATTGCTTAAGCGTCTTAATCTGGAAGAAGGCTCGGAAATTGAGATTTTGGTGACAGAAGATAATGAATTGTTGTTGCGTCCAAAAACCAAGCCTGTAGAGTCCAATGAGGAACTACGTAACCATCTAAAGACTTTGCTCTCTAAAGTGAAACAGGATACAAGACATGAAGAAATAGACTTTGGCACTGAAGGGAACGAATTACTTTGATTATTCCCAAGCGAGGCGATCTGATATGGCTTGACTTTGATCCTCAAGCGGGTCATGAGCAAGCCGGGAGACGACCGGCTATTGTTCTATCGGAACATGAATTCAATGAAATAACGGGTTTTCCCGTTGTATGTCCCATAACGAGCCAAGCCAAGGATGATCCTTTTGAAGTTACACTACCAGAAGACCTACCATTTTCAGGTGTTGTTTTGACGGATCAGTTGAAGAGTCTTGATGTGCGGCAACGACGTATTCAAATTGCGGGGCATGCCGAACCAACCTCTGAATTTATGAAATCAGTTCTACGCAATGTCCGTTCTATTTTGGCATAATTTAAGATTATTAGCTGTTCGTATACCTAAATCCACGTCTAACTCAGAGGCGTGGATTTTTTCTTTCATACCTAAATAGATTCGTCCATCCTTGACGCTTCGAACAAGAGCTTCTGAAAGGCACTTATGAGTTGAAAAGAAAGATTTTTAACTCTCTGAAAATGTTTCCATTTATAGTATGATAAGACTATCGCTAGCTTCTTCAAACATGGCCTGTATTATCTCTGCGGCTATCGGGCAAAGGGCATATCGAATGATCAGGAAGACCATCCTATAGATAAAGATAAGGAGACCCAAATATGACCGTAACTTCGATTATCGAACAAATCCGCATTATTGAATACGATCCCTCCTACGCTGCCGCACTCGCTGATATGTGGAACCGCAGCAATGAAAGTTGGGGAGGCGGCACCAACCAGAGAACGGAGGACACCGTTCGCCGGGAGATGGAGAGTTCGTCCAATCTCAATGCGTTTCTAGCTGTTCATGAGAAAGAGGTTGTTGGCTTCTGCAGCTTCGCCCACTACCGCTATGACGAGAATGCCCTGTATGTACCGCTATTGAATGTTCGCCCCGATTATCACGGCTATAAGGTCGGACGCAATCTGATCCTGAATGCGGTTCGCAAGACCGTGGAAGCGGGATGGCCTCGACTGGATCTGTTCACGTGGGCGGGTAACACCAAGGCTGTGCCGATGTACAAGAAATGCGGGTTCTTCTGGGAGAAAAAGGATGATAATGTGCATCTGATGAACTTCATCCCGACCATCTTGCAAACGGAAGCACTTGCTACTTATTTTGAGGAACTGGATTGGTACGCAGACAGCACGCGTGAACTCGTCATCGAGCCGGATGGACGACGGGAGCGTGGTTTCGATTTCTTTGATTATTCCTGGAAAAAGGGAGATATCTCCTTGCGAGCCGAATTTGAGAAATCGGGTCGCGGGCTGACAGCTCTCGAAACACCAGATTACGAAATCTCCACAGAGATCGACGATCATGATCTCGTATTTGGTTCCGCATACAAGGTTCGCTACCGGATCACGAACCGCTCAACTTCCGAGCTGAAGTTCGAGATCAAGGGCCAGGACAACAAAAATATTCGTTTTGCGCTGGATGCTGCAAGAGCTGTTGCTCCGGGAGAAACGGTAATCGTGGAAGGCGAATTCCACCTTGATCCGGTTCAAGAGGAGCAAAGTCAGAATAAGACCCATCCCGTTGTCACGAGCACATGGCTGATTGGTGGCAGGAAAGCCGAGTTTCGTATGGGTGTTGCCCCGAAATTCCCGGCCAAGATCAACACGGCGTTGCCCGTAAAAGAGCTCTATACAGGCATCCCGGCTGAGCTATACCTGAACGTGGAGAATAATTTTGATTCCGAAGCGGAGTTCTCTTTTGACTTGCCGGAAGATGAATTCCTGGAGTGGGCAGAACGTTCGGTGCGCTTCACGGTCCCTGCAAAAGGCAAAGCATCTGTGCCGGTAGCCTTCACCTTGCGTTCGTATGGTCTCTATTCGCGAGAAGTAGAGGTAACGGCTGTTCCGACGGATAGACAGGCGGTCTCTTTCACAACCAAGCTGTCTGTTCTGATGAAAGGTACACAAGGACGTTATGGCGGGGAAAACGGGGAACAGTGGGTGGCCGTGAACGGTGCATACTCCCTTCACATGAGCAAGCAAGATAACATGATGTGGATTGAATACCCTGGCTCGGTCCACACGTTCTGGTGGACCTATCCGAAGCTGGGTAAGCCATTTGCAGAAGAGTTTTCCAAGAAACAAGCCAAAGAAGTGAATATCTATTCCGAAGGGGAAAGTCAAGTTCTCGAAGCACTGTATGAATCGGAAGACTTCCCTGGTTTAGAGATTAAGTCCGTCGTCAAGCTGTCTGCCAACGGAATTGCGGAGTTTTACCACGAAATTGGGAATACGCGCAGCGCAGAGCTGGAAGAGAATATGTTCTTGATGACGAACTTTGGTTTCTTCGGCAACCGGCTTATTCTCCCGTACCAAGGCCGTTATGTGGATATGGGCGATGCGTACTCTGGTGATCCGAGCCATTGGGACAGCGCCCAAATTACAGAGAACTGGCTGTTCTGCAAGGAAGAGTACGGTGCTTGCGGTATCTATTGGGACCCTTCCCTGAAACTGCTTCGTCCGGAACACACGCTGGGGTTACAGCATGAGCTCGGCCGAATTCCAGCAGGAGCCGTTGTACGAACGAAGGCGACCGTATTTGCTCTGAACACCTTTGCCAAATGGCAGGATTTCCGATCTTTCGCCCAAAAACGGCGGAGCCCGGTTGTACCGAAGCTGGACAACCATCTTGAGCTGGCATTGGGTGGTGGCAATCCGTTCGCCCTGGATGTGCTGACAGCAGAACTGATCGAACGGAAAATGGTTCCGCTTGCCGGAAACCTGGAACTGCATGTGCAGAATGGTGGAGCACCGGAGCATTTAGCTGCTGATATGGAATTAAACCGAGAGCAGGATCTGCGCTCCGCTCAGTTGGAGTTCTCCCCTAAGGAAAAGGATGCGACAGAAGAACGCGAATTCGGATGGAAGGTTCGGGCGGTATATCGAGGCGAGGATCGGATTCAAGAACGGACCACCCTCTGGTATCCGCAGACAGGAGCAGCCGTTGACTGCGTGATTGAAGAAGGTCCAGCAGGTCCCGTGTATACGGTGAGCAATGGAGTTCTTTCGATGGCAGCTGCCCCCGGCTTCGGAAGTGTCGTGCATTCCTTGAAGTATCAGGGTGAAGAATGGCTGGACAGCACGTATCCGGAAGCAGCCCCACGTTCCTGGTGGAATCCATGGTACGGTGGACTTGGTGTAGGTATCCCTGGTATGAACGGTTTCAGCCGTCAGTTGGAACAAAGAAGCGCAGCTTGGACGGAGCGGAAGGATGAATACGGTAACGTCTGGAAAGGAATTCAGATCACGACCCGCATCGAGAAGCATGAAGCGAATCGGGGAATTACGGTACAGCAGCATTACCTCATGCTGCCCGGCGTTCCTGTTCTCTGTGAGTTGCATTCGGTTACGAACGAAAGTGGCTTGGCGCTGGATTACTCACTAGCAGAGGAACATTTCTTCAAACCTTCGCCTGTCTTTGCTGATGGTTGGCTGGAACACCCCGAGCAAGGGCGGTACCCTCTCGGAAAGGTAGACGCATATCTTCAGTCCAAGGGTTTCTTGCGAATGGGTGCAGTTTCGCGTAAAGACATGCTGCATGCTGTGAATCGTTACCCTAATCAGAACGCTGCGGGGTTTGTGAACAATGTGGTGCTTGGTCACAGTGTGTATCACAATCTGCCACTTCTGAACGGGGAAACCGTCTGGACTGAGCCGACCTATCTGATCTTGGGGCAAATTCCTCTGAATCCAGAGGATGTACGTGGCCTTCTGCAGCTAAACTTTGCAACTTCTAAAGGCGAAAAGGAGGCTTAACATGCCGATCATTGATATTCACATTCATCTGTCGGACATCGACAGCTTTCATCGAACGGCGATAGATCTATCGAAAGTGGATTACTCTGCCGCTGGCCTCAAGGCGGAGTTTGATAAAAACGATGTTATTCTTGGTATCGGAATGGGGGTTACGGAGCAGACGAAGGGAGCGTTCCCGGATTCCAGTTCTCCCAACCCGATGGGACTTGATTTGGAAGAAACGGTTCCGTCATTCCTCATGGAATGCGTCGGCATTAATCCAAATCACCTTGGTGGTGAATATGCTCAGGACGAGCTGGATCGGATTGAAGCACGACTGCAAGCACCTGAAGTTGCTGGAATCAAACTATATGTGGGGTACTATCATCACTACGTTTATGACAAGATCTACACACCGGTCTATGAACTGGCAGCCAAGTATAACGTGCCGGTGGTTATTCATACGGGGGATACGTACTCCATGAATGGATTGCTCAAGTATGCACATCCGCTGACCGTGGACGAATTAGCCTTTCAACAGCGCGGAGTGAATTTTATGATCTGTCATTTGGGTGATCCTTGGGTGATGGATGCCGCTGAAGTAGTGGCAAAGAACCCTAACGTTTACGCAGATTTGTCAGGCCTCGTTGTCGGTGATCGGCCCCATTTTGAACGGTTTATGAACGAGCTCTTGTTCATGGATCATTTCCGCCGGGCGCTGGTATATTCGGATCATTACGAGAAAATGCTATTCGGAACCGACTGGCCGCTTGCGCCGATCGATCTGTATGCAGAATTCGTCCGCCGACTTGTGCCGGAGCAGCATCATGAGAAGGTATTTTATGAGAATGCTCTTGGATTATTTCCTCGCATTAAACAGCGAATTGCAGATCTGGGTTAAGCACCAGTTCATTATTATCTGTGAAAAATGTATGCCATGTAGATCATGGAAGCATATGATGTTCATGCTGAATCCCTATCATGTAAGCTCCTGCTACTTCTGGTGGCAGGAGCTTTTTTTGTCCGGCAAAACAGTGAATTCATCTTATGCCTAATCTGGAATGAGGAGGGATCAGGAGAACAAAGGTTGAGTTACCATCTTCATATACTTTTTTAAGTCGTCTTTTGCATATGAGCGTTGTTCCCATACCCCAAGGTTCCAACTCATATAACGGATGCCGAGGTATCGGGATGCCAGGGAGAAATACTTTTCGAATTGATCTTGTGGAATATCGTATCCGTGAGAACTTAGGGCCTCCCGATAGATGTCTACTTGTCTCATATGGCTACAGCGCAGAGGAACATCGAAGAACAGGGAGCCGGACCTTGCTTCTTCCCAATCGATAAAATAGACATCCTCATTGTTATGTACCAGTACGTTTCCGGGATTCAGATCATTATGGATCATCGTATGCATATTTTCATCCCTGATTAGAACTTCAAGATCATCTACGATACTACTGGCTACAGCTTCAATTTCCGATATGATCGGTAATCCAAATTCATCAATGAATGCCGGGCTTTCTAGGGCGGCGCACCACGAAGGTCTCCAACGTTTTTCCATCATATCGATGATGTGATTTCGATCCACAATAGGTATCCAGGGCAGTTCTTTTTCGGACCCCATATTCGTTCCATGTATGTAAGCCAGCGCTCGTAATTCTTTATTCTGAAGCAGATCCATATCCAGATGGCTATAATCAGTTTGGTAGTCCACATCCTGAATGCAGATCAAGCTGCGATCTTCAGTATGAGGTTCATTTGATAGACTAAAGGGCACATTGGCGCTTTGTGAAAATAATCTGGACAAGGCAGAGCGTTCAATGAACGTGGCCTTCTTCGTAATGAGAGAAAGGTCCTTTTTCACTCCATTTACTAGGAGTTCAATACGATGTCGAAGCAATTCCACGGCCTGATATCCCGCTTGGATAGGGTTACTTTCCATGCTTAGGATGTGAGCATCCGAGGATACATACTGATTAATGGTTTGTTTTATTAATGCTTGTCCTGTGATAGATTCCTTACTCATCTGATAGCTCCTTCCTGCTCGTCAGTTCAGTAGCAATGTTAATAGTATCATAGATAAGATGCATAGTTTGTCGAAGAGAATGGAAGAATATCGCAGAACCCATTCGTTAGGGCAATGAACGTCCCATTTGTTTTTACGAATAAAGAGAACTATAATGATGGATGCACAAAATTTCAGACTTCTTTGGAGGAAAATAACGTTTCAGGACACGCAGGAGAAGTGGGCCTGGTTCAGCGAGTATTCCTTTCCGGCGTTTTCCATTCTTGATCCGGTGAATACATATACGGTACCTCTGGATCAGACCGTATATGGTATGATGTCTCATGTGTTTGAACACTACTTCCATCTGGATACCAATACACCCGTTCAGCTTGGATTCTGTGAGACCATTCTCCGAACGGTAATTGAGACTGCGCCTCTTCTGATCAAAGATCCGGAAAACTATGAACTGCGCGAAACCATTCTCTATTGTGGAACAATGGCGCTTAATGATGTGCTGAATATGGGTCTTGCCGGGGACTGGGCATCTCACAATATTGAACACGCCGTGTCGGCCGTGTACGACATTCCACATGGGGGAGGCCTTGCTATTCTGTTCCCGCATTGGATGAAGCATAATCTGGCTGTGGATGTAGATCGCTTCAAACGCTTGGCTGTTAATGTATTTAATGTGAATCCTACAGGGAAGTCAGACAAACAGGTTGCTGAAGAAGGCATTGAAGCGCTGCGTAAATTCTGGACCTCGATTGGTGCACCTAGCCGTCTGGCTGACTATGACATCGACGACAGCCAGATTGATGCGATGGCTGATAAAGCGATGCGTTTTGGTCCATTCGGCTTTTTCAACAAATTGCAGCGTGAAGATGTGGTGCAGATTTATCAAGCTTCGCTGTAACATAGAGGGCACATTCACCTTGTAGGTGAGCTTACTCAACAAGGACGTTCCTGTATTTCTCAGGAATGTCCTTTTTTTGGTGTTTTTTAGTAAGAAATTGATACCGATGTTAGGTCTTCTGGTATTACACTCTCGGCTTAACTAGAGTCGCATCCTGTCATTTCAGATAGAGCTAGCTTGGACGGTGTAGGAGCACAAAGAGCAAAGCGAATAGATGAATAAGATGGAATAGTGAACTTTCATTTGGAATGGAATAAACAGGGTAAGACTCAGGAGTCACAAACGGGGAAGTGACTCCTGAGTCTGGAGTACTGGCTTGTTAAGTAGTACTAAAGGAGAATCAATATTATTTTATGGGATTGGACAGAAGCATAAAATTATTGATGAACCCCTCTTTTTGAAGGAATATACCTTCAACTTCTTTCGTTTTCAAATCATAGTAATAAATTCCTCGTTCATTATTTCCCTTTCCCTTTTCTCCTAAAAAATAGAAACCACTTCCATCTTTGGAGAGGAATAATTCACTGCTAGCCTTAATAGGAAGATCAATTTCCTTTCTTTGTCCTGTTTTGATGTTAACAATACTATATTTAATTGGATATTTGTTAATATGCTCAGCCGTGGCAATGAGAATTTTGTCTCCCCTTGTTGATAAAGTTAAAATTTGCTCCTCATCTAGTTCAATAACCTTACGAGTCTGTTTAGAGATCGGATCTATCTCAATAATTGTATGGTTTGGAGGAACCATCGGTGTTTGCGTCTTATTGGACTCCTCCATATGACTATATTGTTCTTCTTCAGAATATTGGATGGCATAGGATTTGCTCGTTTCTGGATCATAGGAAATATCCCATGTCGTTGTGTCTGAATCGTGGTCATTCAATATAGTCATTTCTTGAGTTTCTTTATCATAGAAAATGACTTTGACGGGCCGTTCTCCCTTCTTAACAGCAGCCATAACCAATGTATGATTAACGGTATCCGGAATAATCGAATTGATTGCGAATAATTCGGAGCTTAATTGCTGAATATTCTGTGTTTTTATATCATATGAAAACAATTCGTCACCCTTATCTTTTCCAGCTCCTGAATAGTAGATGGTGTCTTCTGCTAAGGAAGCCACTGTTAAGGGGTATTGAGAGTTATAGGGCAAATCAGCCATTTTAGTTAGAGCCTTATTTTGTATATCATATGTGTATACTCTCATGATCATTCCATCATTGGTATCTGTTCCATTAACATACTCCGTGTTTGTAATTGAAAGATATTCATGGGTCTGTGTACCAGTGGTTTGCGTTTCGTTGGGGTCTACTGCTTCAATTGCTTTTTTTTCTGAACTACATCCCGCAACGAAGAGAAGTAGAGTAACTATGACTGAAATAAATTTTGTGATTGAAGTTTTTTTTTCCATGATTCATCATCCTTTTCATTAAGAAGATACGATAAGGAGGCGAGAATATCGCCCCCATTATAAAATATCTTATAAATTAGAATGTATAGAAGTATCTTCCTTTAAATGAAAGGGAGGAAGACCATTTTAAATCGAAAAGTTCAACACCAGTTTTCCAAATATCTAATGTCGCGTCTGGAAGTGCTCCATTATCTCTCTTAGTAACATTTGCAAAAACATTATTATCCAAATTGCGTGCATCCAAAACTTGCTCATATTTAGGATTATCTATATCTCCTCTGGTTGCTGCATCACCTTTTTTCAGAGTATTACTGTTTTCACCAGTTGTATCGGTAAAATTAGTAAATCGTCCCTCACCAAGAACAGTGCTCGTTGTAATTGTGATTTTATTATTGTTATCTCCATAAGTATAGGTTCCAGCTGCTTTTCTAGTACCCCTTGGTAGGGCTTTATAAGCAGCTAAAGCGAAGTCGTTCCCTTGAGGGAAAACAAACTCCTTTATGTAACCCTCACCATCATATATAACCCTCAATCCTGGCTGTGGAAGAGGATTCTCGACTTTATATACAGGTAAATTTTTCGCTTCTTCTTTAATTTTTTCAATGAACTCTTCTTCACTTTTTAATTTTTCAAGATCTAATTTTTGTATGTTATTCTTTGTTGGTTGACTTTGAGAAATCGAAGGAATGTTTACTGGTTCGCCCTTTTCAAGAATAACCATCTGATTAGATCCGTCGTACTCTAATATTGTTCCCGCCTGCATTCTGGTAGGGATTACACTCACAGAATCTTCCGAATAAGCGAAAGAAGCGACACTACCAACAAATAAAGATGCTGTAACTAATAATGCTGAAACCACTTTTTTCATTTTATATCTCCCTCTCAATTATAAATATATTTGAAAGCTGGCCAGCTATTCAAAACTCTCAATTATGGGAAAATAAGTATTCATATAGAGGAGTGTAAGTTATTTTACAAATTAAGTCAATAAATAAAATATAATACTAGTTACATATAGTTTTATTTTCAGATAGATGATTATGAGATGTTTAAAAAAACATTTTCAGTGCAAACGTTTTTCCTGCTGAACAATTGATTGATATCTACCGATATAAAGTTAACCCATACAATATTGGACACAATCAAGGATGAAATGGAAGGTGGATTCATTTGGTAATCGCGAAGGCGAGAGAACGCATGGTCAACATGTCGTTCAGAGTTAAATTGCCGCTAATGATCAGTTTACTGGTAACCATCGTGTTGGCAGTAACTGCGGTATTATCTTACAGTGTAGCAGCAGTCATTACCCTCGACAAAAGCAAGGATGAGATTAAAGCAACCTCTGACCGGATTGGTGCGGGCTTGTTCACCTCACTAACGTTGGAAGAACAGTCCACATTCCTAATTACAACACATCGCACATTCCTAGATCTGCTGGAGATTCGGAGTACGGATGGACAGAATGATGATGTTTTTTTCTCGAAAAATAGTGAACTCGTGGATAAAGCCAATGGGATATTGGCAGACAGCCTCGCAGGGATGGAAGGCAACAGCAATATCATATTGCTGGACCGGAAAGGCATCGTCGTTGCAGCGAACGATCCTGAAGCCCTCGGGGGAGAACGTGCAGATCGCGCGTATTTTCAACAGGCAGTTCAAGGCCAGAATGTAATTAGTGAAGGAATTATTTCCAAGTCACTGGGTACGTTGGGTACAGCTTTTGCGATGCCGATCTACGATGAGAACAAGCAAGTGAAGGGCGTACTCGTATCTACCGCATCAACCTCGTTCTTCGTTGACCAGCTTCAGAACATCAACATTAATGAAGAGGGGAAAGTCATTATTCTAGACCGCGTAGGTACAGTGATGTTCAATTCGGCGGATGAGAAGATGGCGGGGCAGAAGCTGGAGTCTGGTGAATATCAGTCACTGATTGATCTGCCTTCTAACGAGCAGTTGCAGCAAGGCGATGTGAGCACAAAGGACAAAGTAGTCTTTTATTCCAAAATTCCAAGATCGGATTGGACCATCATTGTTGAAGATAAACTAAGTGACGTGCAGAAGCCGTTACGGGCAATGGCGAAACAGATGTATATTGTCCTGTTCAGCGCAATTGCGGTGTCTATCATCGCAGGAATACTGATCTCCCTGCTGATCACCAAACCCATTACGAGACTGACAGCATTGTTCAGACAACTTGCAGACGGGGATCTGACGGTGCAGGCTAAGGGCAAATATAGCGGAGAATTCAAACAACTGGTGGACAGCTTTAACACGATGGCCGCGGGCAACCAACAGCTGATTTCCAGTATGAATCATTCCATCAGCGTGCTGAAAACAAGTACAACCGAACTGGATCACTCCACCCAGCAGACCTCGACCTCCATTGCCGAAACAACGACAACGGCGTTTGAAATTTCACGAGCCATGGAGTCCCAGGCAAATGATACGGAAGCCATCGTGGATAAATTCATGAATGTGGGCAATAAAATTGCGAACGTCAATGAGATGTCACAGTCGGTGAAGCTCAAGGCAGATGAGATCACAGATGCATTCAAGAGCAACCATGAGGTCATTGATGCACTGATTGCGGTGAACGGACAGAACGAGGCCGAAGTGAACAATATTTCCAAGATTACAGTGCAACTCGCTGAAAGTTCCTCCGGCATTCACCAAATTACGGGTACGATAACCGAGATTGCGAATCAGACGAAGCTGCTTGCGCTCAATGCCTCCATTGAAGCGGCAAGGGCCGGTGAGCATGGACGTGGCTTTGCCGTAGTTGCATCGGAGATTCGCAAACTGGCGGAGCAGACTACAGCCCAATCAGAGGATATCAGCCGGATTGTGATGCAGACGATTGATCATGTCCAGCAGAATAACCGGAGTGTACAAGCGATTGAGGCGATTGCTGAACAGCATAAGAGCAGTGTAGGCCAGACCAAGGAAACGTTCAATTTTGTCACCCAAAATATGAATGAGATGATGGAGCAGGTTCAGGCCATTGCCTCCGAGATTGAATCCATTGAACGCGATAAGGATGACGTCATTGGAGCTGCACAGAACTTGTCTGCTTCGGGTGAAGAAGTGTCCGCATCCGTGGAGGAAGTGACCGCGACGATGGAGGAACAGTCAGGCATGACCGAGCATCTGTCAGAGATGGTACAGACCATCGATGGGTTGACCAAACAGCTTGCTGAAGCATCATCCCGATTCAAAATAAAGTAAACAAGCGCATGATATCATTGGAAATGTGGGGATGCTAAAACCGTAACGATTTTGGTTCAGTTCGAACCAGCATACAACTGAACCTCCAAGCCTGTTTAGTTAAGGGCGAGGAGGTTTTATTTATTTTTAAAATAGAGACCCGATGACATCAATTGTATAATTCATTATGGGAAAAAATGAGGTTAACAACGAAACATTTACTGTTTTATCTGCGTCTAAATAGGAAAGTATTGTAAATTTAGAGTGGGAAGGTGGGAACTTGGTGCAAACACGAAGAAAAGTATTCATTTCCTTCATCGCATGTCTCTTATTCATTCCTTCAGTAGCTTCAGCTCAAGAAGCTCAATTGAAGGCACCTGTTATCAAAGCAGTGAAAGTTAAAAAAATCTGCCCTTCTGTGATCCTTGAACCACTTCAAATACTCATAGATGAATATAAATTGAATAAAACAGAAGAACAGATCGAAGTAAGTATTATGCTTAGATATGATGTGAACATATCCAAACAAAAGTTTTTAAAGACGAAATTCTCTGCGTTCAAGGACGCTGTCACGGACAAGGAGGGATTCGGAGGATACAGTTTTTTTGCCAAATTGACGATCACCGAAATAGAGGAAGTGAGTACATGGGATGCAGTCTCTACCATTTCACTCCCATCGGACACGGTGTCCATCTATTAAGTATGTTGAGAAGCCTTTATTACGCTGATTCTAGGGGGATTGGGCAGGGCAAATATCGATTCCATGACAGATTTTTAGGATGAAAAATCCACAACAAAAGCCGGTCAACCCTTATGGGTGCCGGCTTTTGTCCTATTTGTAGTTTCAAGATCAGTGAGGTTATCGTACGAACCAACTGAGCGGCTGCGGCGAAGTGTCTGCGGTATCCCGAAGATCATGGGCCTTGACATGATTACCGTATATCATGGAATCACTGCTCAATCGGTAGGAAGGGAAACTGTTCTCTGATTGCAGGCGAAGGCAAGGCTCAAAATAAATCTGTTGCTGTTTGTTGATAAGGAAAGGAAGCGAATCGGATTCAATCCGAATGTCATCACTGTCCGGCTCGTTAACGATTAGAAGCACAGCAGTACCATCACATCCGCATCCATCGGTGTCATAAAACAGCTTGAAATAGCCCGGCCGATCTCCCAGCATCGCGTTAAGTCTTGATTCTGCCAGCGGACTGACCTGAATGATCATAACGTCGTTCACACTCCTCTAATCACCTTATGAATTCGCTTACAATCTAATATATGGAACAATGGTGTGAAATAGAAGGGAAAGCAGGCTGAATCTGATGAAAATTACAACTTTGGTGGATCTTCCGATCGAACGGTTTAATTACCTGAATATCATCGGAGAAGACCCCGTGATGGAGCCTCGCAATGAAACCCATTTCATCCCGATTCCTTATCTGGTATGATAAGCAGGAATATTAGAGAAAAAGGATGGTTCCACATATGACACCGATTACCATATATGACATCGCCAAAGAAGCGAACGTATCCGTATCCACGGTCTCCCGTGTGCTGAATGATACGGCACCTGTGCGTGCAAGCACGAGGGAGAAGATCATGTCCATCATCGAAAAACATCAATTCCAGCCCAACGCGCAGGCGCGCAGTCTGATCAAGAAAGAGACGGGAACTATTGCGATCATCCTGCCGGACATTACGAATCCGTTCTTCCCGGAAGTGTTCTGGGGAGCTGAGAACGAGGCACGTGGATTGGGGTATACGTTCTTCCTGTGCAATACGGCCGGGGATTACAGCCGGGAGTCCGAGTATCTGTCCATTTTGCGCGAGAAGCGGGTAGATGGTATTATTTTTCTCGGTGGACGAATCAACATGCAGGTCTGTCCGGATGAGATGGCTCAGGAATTGATCGATATGGGCAAACGCATGCCAATCGTGCTGGTCAATGGCAATATTGCCAAAGGCGGATTCCATCGGGTGTACACGGATGAAGGGGCCGGGGCTGTTTTGGCTGCTGAACATTTGCTCGAGCTAGGGCATCGGGATATTGCTTTTGTGGGCGGTTTGAAGGAGTTGTCCACCACGATGGTTAAGGTCAAGGCCATTCAGAAAAAATTGCGTGAGCATGGACTCGAAATTCCGAAAGAGCGTCAACTCCTAGGAAGCTTCTCTATTGAAGACGGCAAACGGGAGATGTCTAAGCTGCTGGACCGTGGAAATCCTCCAACTGCGGTGATCTGTGTGAACGACTACACGGCGATTGGTGCGATTAAGGCGACCATTGAGCATGGCTTATCGATTCCGAAGGACATTTCCATTGTCGGTTTTGATGATACTCCGCTTGCCAGTGCCGTTATACCGGAACTGACGACTGTATCCCAGAATACCTACCAGCTGGGCAAGCTGGCCGTGGACAAGCTGCATGAACTGATTAATCAGGGCAACCCGAAGAAACAGACCATTTTGCAACCAGAGCTTGTTGTCCGCCAAAGTACTGGACCCGCACCACGATAAATGGGGAATGTTTGAAAAAGAAAGCGTTGACATTTCTTCGGAGGGTGAAATATAATGAGGTCGTGAATGAAACCCCTTTCATAAACTGGAACGGGTTTTAATTTTAAACTTTATGAAACCCATTTCATGAAACGGGTTTCAGTTGTCTGATCTTCCATTCATATTTCAAGGGGGCGCACGGTATGAGAAAAAGTTTAAAGGTCATTTCGTTATTGATGCTGGTCATGGTATTGGGTCTGACAGCCTGTAGCAAGGGTGACAGCGGTGCAGCTGGCGGCAAGGTCGATCTTAGCATGACGATCTGGGGCTCGGAGGACGAGAAGAAGATTTATCAGGAGAGACTCGACATTGTGAAGCAGACCTATCCCGATATTAATGTGAAACTGAACGTCGTTGCCGGAGACTATGACCAAAAGGTTCAGACGATGATCGCCGGAGGAACCGCACCGGACATCATGATGATTGCCGAGAACTATCAGGCGTACGCCTCCAAAAACCAAATTGTTCCGCTGGATGACATGATCCAGACCAACAATGTGAACATGTCAGAGCGTTATTCTGATGACATCGCAAACCTGATGAAGTTTGACGGCAAGCAGTTCGGTATGCCGGACCGCGCAGGCGCGATGGTGCTCTTTTATAACAAGGATCTGTTCGACAAGGCTGGGGTGGAATACCCGACCAAGGAATGGACGCAGGAAGATCTGCTCGCCGCTGCTCAGAAGCTGACGGTGAAGGAGAATGGCAAAACGGTTCAATGGGGTTACTACCCAGGCAGCTGGTGGCCACAATGGATGCAATTGATATACCAAAACGGTGGTTCCCTGTTCGATGAGAGCGGCAAACCTACCTTCAATACCGAACCTGTACGTAAAGCGCTGCAATTCATGAATGATCTGACATTCACGCATGGCGTTGGACCAACACCAACGGAAATTGCCGACATGGGCAATATCGGTGCTGACCCATTGTTCGCTCAAGGTAAAATTGCCATGGAAACGACGGGATTCTGGAATATCGGTTCACTTGCCAAGGTGGAAGGCATCAATTGGGACATTTCTCCGATATGGGGAGAGACAAACGCGTTCTTCAATGGCTTCACGATTACGAACGCGTCCAAACATAAGGAAGAGGCATTCAAAATCATAGAAGCGTTGACTACGCCAGAAGCACAATTGCCGATGATCAAAGCCGGCCAGGATGCCCCGGCAACGAAGGCCGGTCTGTCCAGCGATGAGTTCCTGAATGCTGAGTATGGCGGGAAGAAAATCAACATGGCTGCTTTCAGCGAGTCCACCATCTACGCCGAGCCGTTCAATCCGCAATGGAATGAAATGATGAAGCTGATTAATGACAAGCTGGGTGTCTACTTTAACAATAAAGCTTCATTGGATGATACAGTGACCGAGATTCAGAGTGGGCTGGAGAGAATCTACAAATAGCATCGACAGGGGACAGACGGAATTCGGAATGAACCCCGGTTCCGTCTGCTCGCTTCGTCATGGGAGGGATTAACGTGAGAAAAAAGGACGGGAAATGGTTTTATATCTTCATCTCGCCTTGGCTGATCGGGTTCCTTGGGCTTACTCTGGGTCCGATCCTGTTTTCCATATACATGAGCTTCACCAATTGGGATCTGTTCCAGTCCCCTGAATTCATCGGTGTGGACAATTACAAAAACCTGTTGACCGATGACCCGATCTTCTGGAAGTCGGTAGGCAATACTTTCTTCTATGCGCTGATATCGATTCCACTTGGGATGTCGATCTCGCTATGGATTGCGTATTACCTGAACAAGAAGATCAAGGGGATCACCTTCTTCCGCATCCTGTTCTATCTGCCTTCCGTCGTTCCGGTGGTTGCAAGCTCACTGCTCTTCATCCATCTGCTTGCTCCAACGGAAGGGTTGATCAACCAGGCGCTTGCCATATTCGGCATTCAAGGTCCTGCCTGGCTGCTGGATCCGAACTGGGTTAAACCTGCCTTGATACTTATGTCGCTATGGGGCGTCGGGGGCGGCGTGGTACTGCTGCTGGCGGGTATGAAAGGTATTCCTCAGGAGTTGTACGAGGCCGCCGCCATTGATGGGGCGAAGAGCTCGCAATCGTTCTTCCACATTACATTTCCGATGCTGACCCCCGTCATCTTCTTCAATCTCGTCACCGGGATGATCGGGGCGCTCCAGACGTTCGCACAGGTATTCATCGTTACAGCAGGTGGACCGGACAATGCCAGTCAGATGGTTGTTCCTTACCTGTTCCAGAATGCCTTCCAGTTCTACAAAATGGGATATGCATCGGCCATTGCCTGGGTGCTGTTCATCATCATCATGGCGTTGACCCTGGTTGTGTTCCGTTCGTCGGCGCTATGGGTGCATTACGAGGAGGGAAAAGCCAATGAGTAATCCATCCACTGTGGAGAAGATAATATCTTACATTTTTCTGATTCTGGTCGGGGTGCTGCTTGCTTCCCCTTTCCTGTACATGATCTCCATCGCACTGGCGAGTGACGCTACAACCGTAAAATCAGCCTTTACCTTCATACCGCTCGAATTCCAATGGTCCAATTTCTACACGATCTTCACGAATAATAATCTGGGTACTTATTTAAAAAATTCAGTCATTATTACCGTCATTACCATTATCGGATCGGTATTGTCAGCTTCGGTCGTATCTTACGGCTTCGCTCGTATCAAGGCGAGAGGCAGTCGCTTTCTATTCATTGTACTGCTCAGTACGATGATGATTCCGGGCGAGGTGACGATGGTGCCGCAGTTCATCATCTTCCGTCATCTGGATTGGATCAATACATTCTATCCACTGATCGTACCGAGTTTCTTCGCCGGAGCATTCAACGTATTTCTCATTCGGCAGTTCGTCATGAGTATTCCGAAGTCGCTTGATGAAGCTGCCATGATCGACGGCATGGGACATCCAGGAATTTACTGGAAGATCATTATGCCGCTCACGTATCCGATTCTTGCCGCCATCGCCATTTTCTCGTTTTCCTATAACTGGGGAAACTTCATGGGGCCGCTCATTTACATCAATGATCCGGAGAAAATGCCATTGGCACTCGGTGTTCAGCTTCTGACCACGGTAGGTGGCGGACAGATGCCACCATGGAACCTGGTTATGATTGCTTCCCTGTTCCTGACCATTCCGATGGTGCTGGTGTATCTGTTCGGACAGCGTTATGTCTATGAAGCGAATATCAGTGGTGGCAGCAGCGGGATCAAGTAACGGGAGGTGAACGCAGTGTTGAAGCCAATTGTGAAAACCAAGAACCGTCTACATCGCACATGGGTAAAGGGCTGCATGAACTATGAATAACAACAAGGACCCTTTCAACAATGACAACAATAATCATCACAAGCAACGTAGGTGGCGCAGCCAGAGCTACATCCTGATGGGTGTGGCCCTGGTCGTGCTGCTCGCAGGAGGAGGAATTATCATCAAACATTTTGCCAATGAATCATCCAAAACACTTGCATTCCAAGGTGAGCCGGTACGTCTGAAGCTGGAGCAATCCTATGATCATTTTGAAGGCTGGGGCACATCGCTCGCGTGGTGGGCTAACGATCTTGGGGGATGGAAAGATCAAGCGAAGGTCAGTGAAATAATGGATCTGGTGTTTGACCCGGAGAAAGGGCTTGGTCTGAACATTGTTCGCTACAATATTGGCGGTGAGGAGAACCCCGATATGAAGGCGCTTCGGCCCGGAGGGGATGTTCCCGGCTTCCAGCCTGAACCCGGCGTGTGGGACTGGGAGGCAGATGCAGGACAACGTGCCGTATTACAAGGTTCTCTGGAACGTGGGGTCAACATTGCCGAAGCGTTCTCCAATTCACCACCTTACTGGATGACGATCAGCGGCTCGGTTACGGGTGCTGTAGATGGCAGCAACAATCTGCGAGAGGATCAGTATGATGCGTTTGCCGATTATCTGACCGAAGTAGTGAAGCATTATCGCGATGAATGGGGCATTACGTTCCGTACACTTGACCCACTCAATGAACCTTCCTCTGATTGGTGGAAGAAAGGCAACATGCAGGAAGGCAGTCATTTTACCAATGACAAACAGGCCGAGATTATCAAGAAGGTTGCGGCATCGCTCAAAAGCAAAGGGCTGGACGGTACGGTTATCAGTGCTGCGGACGATAACAGCATTGACGAGACGGTGCACAATTTAAGTCTCTATGATCAGGATACGCTCGATGTGATCGACCAAATTAACACGCACTCCTATAATGGTAGCAAAATGGAGGAACTGCGCACGTTGGCCGAGCGGTATGGCAAGAAACTGTGGATGTCCGAGTACGGAACGGGTGGCAGCGAACCGCATAGTCACGAGGACATGACTTCTGTGCAGGAACTGGCGGAGCGCATCATGTTCGATCTGAAAATCATGCAGCCCGCCGCCTGGGTATATTGGCAAGCCGTTGAAGATGAAGGTGCCAACAATAACTGGGGCTTCATTCATGCCAATTTTAATGGAGAAGAGCAGTACGAGATGACGAAACAGTATTATGGCATGGCCCAGTTTACGAAATTCATCCGTCCAGGTGCAACGATTATTCCAACAGATGATGGGCGATCCCTGGCCGCATATGATGCAGAGCAGAAGAGACTAGTATTGGTCATTCGCAATGAGTTATCTGCCGGAACTACAGTATTTGAACTTGGGGCGTTTGACTATAGCAGTACTTCTACAGCACAGGTGTACCAGACGTCACCGGATCGCAACATGGAGCAGCTGGAGAACATTCCGCTATATGCGAATGGACTTGAAGTGCCAACTGTGGACAATTCCATCACCACCGTTGTATTGGAAGGCGTGACGTTGCAAGCTAACTGATGGCTATTGAAAAGGAATCAAAAAATCTGGGGATAACAGCGATTGGAAGGTTGTTCTGTCATCGCAGTGATGAACTCAAACACAGAGAAGGAGGGCCTATCCTTGACAGAGAAATCATCCCTTTTGCTTCAGGAGCAGGAGAAGAATACACAGGCCAGAACTGAGCATAGTGCTCGATCTGAACTGACTTACGATCAGCGCAGCTTCATAATGAATGGAGAACGAGTATTTCTAAACAGTGCCACCATCCATTACTTCCGCATGCCGAGGGAGGAATGGCGGGAGGTACTGATGAAGGCGAAGCTGGCTGGCATGAATTGCATTGACACCTATTTTGCCTGGAACGTGCATGAACCGGAGGAAGGACAATGGTCGTTTGAAGGAGACAATGATTGTGGAGCCTTTCTGGATCTGTGTGCAGAGTTAGGCATGTACGTAATCACGAGACCGGGACCGTTTATTTGCGCAGAATGGGATTTTGGCGGTTTCCCGTATTGGCTGGAAACGAAGCAGGGAATTAAGTTCCGACAAAATAATGAAGCCTATCTATATTATGTAGATCTGTATTTTGATCGAATCATTCCAATCATCCGTGAGCGCCAGCTATTTGCCGGAGGCACTGTTATTCTCGTACAGGTCGAGAACGAATACGGATATCTGATGGATGATACAGCAGCGAGTGCCCATATGAATCACCTTCGGGACAGCCTGCTTCAGCGCGGGATCGACGTTCCGCTTATCACCTGTGTAGGTGGTGCGGAGGGCACGATTGAAGGGGCCAACTTCTGGTCAGGTGCTGACGGGCATTATGCGAAGCTTCGGGAGAAGCAGCCGGATACACCGAAGATCGTTACGGAATTTTGGACGGGATGGTTTGAAAATTGGGGTGGGCCTTCTGCCATTCAGAAGACGGCGCCACTGTTTGAGAAACGCATGATGGAAATTCTTCGCACGGGCTATACCGGAATCAGTCATTACATGTTCTACGGCGGAACCAACTTTGGCGGATACGGTGGCAGGACCGTGGGCAGCAGCGATATTTTCATGATTACCTCCTACGATTATGATGCGCCGCTGAACGAGTATGGGCGGGTAACGGCCAAGTATGCTGTAGCTAAAACGTTATCCTATTTTGTGCATGCGTTTGGAGCATTGCTGATGGAAACGGAGGAAGTACCAGCAGAGCAGATCAAGGTACGTCATCCGCAAGGCGTTTCTGTACGAGGCAGGTCTAAAGGCAACGAGAAGATATGGTTCTTGGAGAGTCACAAGGATGAACGCGAGACGTTTCACGTCACGCTGGAGGAAGGCCGGACACTTCCCGTAGCTCTGAACTCAGGGCAGATTATTCCGATACTGGACAGGGTAGAGATTGCCGAGAACGTATACCTGACAGGCGGCACGATGATTACAGGCAATGAAGTGGTGAACGGAGAATTGACCCTGTTTATCGCTGCGGAAGCGGGACAGCGTTCAGTCGTGGAACTGGAGACGAACACCTTGAATGTACAGGGCAGCAGCATGCAAGTGCTGGTTGAACGTGGTCAGTTAAACGGAGCCTATCGCTTCGATCTGGTACATTTCCGTGAGCCAGGCATCATTCATCTGGAGGCAAGTGGTGTCCCCATTCGGTTCGTGGTTCTGGACAAGGAAACGATGGATCGCACGTGGAGAATCGCTGGAGGGGGAGAGCCGGATCAGCTGCGTTACGCAATCGGATTTGATGATGTAGATGTCTCCCTTTCCGGGCAGGTCACGGGTATGATCTCTGATCCGAATCGGATGATTGTGCTTCTAGGCAGCTGGACGGATGGTGAACGGACGTTAACTGGACGTCAGTTCATATACGGAGAAGCAAACGATTCTCAGAGCGGCATACAGGATGAACATGTTCAGGAGTCATCCGCAGCAATTCAGCATGCTCCGTTCACAACGCCGCCAATGCCACCGAAACTGTCGGATTCCCCTGAGCTGTCTCGTGTGACATTGACAGCGGAACAGCGTGCTTCGAGTGGTCAACCCGAACATTTTTCCCAATACGGGCAGGGTTTCGGGTATTTATTATACGAGTGTGACTTCGAGCGTTCGGTGGATGGAATCACCACCCTTATTCTGCCGGATCTCCAGGACACGGCCAGAATATATGTCAATCGTGTGGAACAGGCACTGGTCCGTCAAGTTGGTGCAGCGGGTGTCCAGGTGCAGACGACGGAAGGAAAGAATACACTCCAGGTGCTGGTACAGCATATGGGCAGGCTGAATTTTTCTCCATATTTGGGTGAAAGCAAAGGTCTGGCAGGACCTGTTTATATCGGCGGTTCCGTTCAGGACATCCGCCGAAATTGGCATTCGGAGCATGGGGTAGTTCACCTTGATGAAGTGAATCATCTTCAGGAGGCCCCGCTTCTGAGTAGAAGCTTTACGCTGGATGGCATGGACCGTGCGATTCTCGTTGGTGCCGTCAGCCAAGGATTGCGCATCAATGGCATGGATGTGCCGATGGAAGGGTATCAGGACTGGTTTTCGTTTAACACGTTGGATCTTTCCCTTTACTTGCGGCACGGAGGGATCAACACGCTGGAGATGCTTTATAGCAGAACACCGCTGAATCGGCTGGAACTGATCCTTTACCGGAGTGAAGATGAGCTGAAGGATTGGCACATGGCAGGTGAGGATGCCTTGCTTCCACGACAATGGGAGGCATATGAGCCCCCGAACGATTTAGATAATCACCATAACCATGGGCAGGATGCTGACTATAGTGGCAATTGGAGTGCCAATTCTGTGAGGAATGGTTCGTACAGTCAACTCGTCTGGTACCGCTGGCGCTTCGCCAAATCAGCTGTACCGGAATACTTCCGAGTGAACCTGATGCTTCGCCTCACTGGGATGAGCAAGGGAACACTTCATCTGAACGGCCACCATCTGGGACGTTACTGGCAGATTGGTCCGCAAGAGGATTACAAAATTCCGGTATCCTGGCTGCAGGATGAGAATGAATTGCTGTTGTTTGATGAGGAAGGCCGGACGCCAGAACGGGTGCGCTTCTTGTATGATAACTTGTCCCAGTATCCATGGGTTGTGGTCGAGTAAATCTTCTTTTCATTGTAACGTACAAGGGAATTGGGTCTGTTCTGATCAGTCGTGTCCTGTTCTAGCTCGTCGCATTTATTCTCTTAGCCTCTCTTAGCGGAGACTGCTCGGATGATTGAATCTATAGATTCTGAATCTCCGGGCAGCTCGGCTAAAGTGAGTGGACGACGAGTATAGCTACTACTATTTATTGAAACCGTTTACATAATGGGGAGTTGTGCGGTTACGTGATCTGTGAGGGAGGTGATGTTTGGCAAAAGGTATGCCTGTCCCACACTTTCGATAAGGAGATGACCCATGTTCACAACGAAAAGATGGAGTACAAGGTTATTCAAAACTTGTAAGTCCGGCATGATCATGCTGCTCGGAGCACTGCTTCTATTCATTACGTTACTCCCCAATACAGCCAGAGCAGCAACAAGTGTCTACACGATTTCGGCTTTTACCAATACGAGCGAATCCAATCTGTATATCTACGAATCCTACAATGCGACTAATTACGGTTTACTTAAAGGGCCTGCCTATACCCCCCCGGCCAATCTGATCCGTGATCCCAGCATCATGAAGCATACGGATGGGCTGTATTATGTCGTTTATACCACGAACTGGTCAGGCAATACGATCGGCATCGCATCCAGTACAGATAAGGTGAATTGGACATTTGTCCGCAATATTACTCTATCTGCCCCCACCACGATTGCGCATACCTGGGCACCGGAATGGTTCAAAGACAGCAACGGCAGTCTGAACATCATCGTGTCCATCTCCCCAGGCAATTATGAGAACTTCAAACCTTATGTCATCACGGCGACCAATGCAACTCTGTCTTCCACAACATGGTCTGCTGCCACAGAGCTTGCAGGCATTGCACCCAACTACATCGATACCTTCATCATCAAGACCGGCTCAACCTATCACGCATTCACCAAGAATGAGACCACCAAGTATATCGAATATGCTACGGCTACTTCCCTCACCGGACCTTACACGTTCAAAGGGACAGGGGATTGGGCTGGCTGGGGTTCCTGGGTAGAGGGACCTGCGCTTGTCCAGCTGGATAACGGTTCCTGGCGAATCTATTTTGATGGTTACTCTACACAAAAATATTATTACAGCGACTCTGCCGACGGGTTTCAGACCTGGAGTACAAAGCAGGAGCTTGCCGGTCTGACCGGATTGGTTCGGCACATGACCGTGTTGAAGGAGACAGGACAGTCGGGCGATATTCGACGGTTGGAATCGTACAATGTTCCGGGCAGCTATATTCGCCATTACAACTATCAGGCCCGAATTGACACCAATGTCAGTCCAGCAGTGGATTCACAGTTCCGTATCGTTCCTGGACTGGCTGATTCATCAGGGGTATCGTTCGAGTCCATCAATTATCCGGGCTACTTCTTGAGGCATTACAACTATGACATTGTACTTGTGAAAAATGATGGCAGTGCAACCTTAAAAAGTGATGCCACGTTCAAGCGAGTTAATGGGCTTGCCAATTCTACATGGACTTCTTACGCATCATTGAATTACCCAGACCGTTATCTGAGACATGTGAACAACATGCTGCGACTGGAACCGGTCGTAACGGCGGTTGACAAGGCTGACGCCACCTTTAGGGAGACGGCACAGTAAAGCGTGAAAAGACTCCATTGAACTCATTTTACTTCAGAAGGAGTGAATCGAATGAAATGGTTGAAACGATTGGGCACCCTGCTAATGGCAGGAAGTCTTATAACAGGGAGCTTCGGCACGGAAGCATCCGCCGCGGCTTCTTATACAGCCACGGCTGATCCCTCGAAGCAATATCAGACCATCGAAGGTTGGGGAACGTCCCTTGCCTGGTGGGGCAAAGTGGTCGGAGAGTACTCCAACCGGGATGAATATGTGGAAAAGATGTTTAGCCCAACAACCGGGCTAGGTCTGAACGTCCTGCGTTACAACATTGGAGGCGGCGATAATCCTTCATCGAATGTTCTGGAATATCGCAAAGCTGTGCCGGGATATCAGCCTTCCCCAGGCGTGTATGACTGGAATGCAGATGCCAATCAGAGATATATGCTCCAAGCCGCCAAATCGTATGGAGTCAACGTCTTTGAAGCCTTTGCGAACTCGGCACCGTACTGGATGACCATTAGCGGAAGTGTGTCCGGTGCCGCGAATGGTGGCAACAATCTCAAGCCGGATTACTATGATGATTTTGCTGATTATCTCACAGAGGTCGTGAAGCATTTCAGAGATAACTGGGGCATCACATTCGACACAGTCACCCCTCTCAATGAACCGATCTCCACTTGGTGGAAGCTGGGCAATAATCAGGAGGGCATGCACTTTGATCGGGCAGATCAGAACACGATTCTGAGCCAGGTGCAATCTTCACTTACAGCAAAGGGATTGTCCACAAAGCTGAGCGCGCCAGAAGAATATAGTCTGGATGACACAACCACTTCTTTCAACAGTTACAGCAGTGCAGTAAAGTCTGCGATCAGTCAAATTAACACACATACCTATGGCGGAAGCAATCGTGCATCGTTGCGGAATACAGCGACTTCAGCGGGAAAACATCTCTGGACCTCAGAATATGGAGACGGGGATGCCAGCGGACTAACGATGTCACGCACGATCCTCAAGGATATACGAAACATGGGGGCGAGTGCTTGGGTGTACTGGCAGGCCGTAGATAGTGCGGATGGCTGGGGATTTTTCAAAAACGTACTGAATAACACGCAAACGACCAGCTACACCGTGAATCAGAAATATTATGTAATGGGCAACTACAGCAAGTTTATTCGTCCCGGATACAAGATCATCGGCATGAGTGATGCCAATACGCTTGCCGCCTATGATGCTGCTTCAGGTAAAGTAGTACTGGTGACTACCAATTCGGATTCGAGTGATACAGCGGTGACGTATGATTTGAGTCAGTTTACAAGTGTTGGATCGTCTGCTCAAGTGTATCGGACATCCTCTACGGAGAAGTTGCAGCAATTGACCAACATCAACATTCAGAATAAAAAGTTTACAGCGACCGCCAAAGCGGGCTCGGTTACGACCTATGTCATATCCGGTGTGACGTATAATGGCAGCACAGGATATGAATCCGGGGCGATCTATAAGCTGATCAATCGGAACAGTGGTCTCGCTCTGGATGTGAATGGGGCTTCCACTGCCGGGGGTGCAACGATCATCCAGTGGAACGACAATGGCGCAGCAAACCAACAATGGAAGTTGGAGTCTGCGGGCAACGGTTATTATAAGATCCGTAACGTAGGCAGTGGTCTGCTGCTGGATGTGAATCAGAGCTCTACTCAAGGAGGAGCAGCCTTGATTCAGTGGCAGGATAACGGGGGCAACAATCAACAGTGGTTACCGGTGGATGTCGGAGGATATCTTGTGCTCGTGAACCGCAATAGCGGCTTAACCGTTGATATCAACCAGAGCTCCACAACCGCAGGTGCCTCGACCATTCAATGGGCAGACAATGGTGGGGCCAATCAGCAATGGAGCCTGGTCAAAGTGAATTAGAAATGACTGTGCGGCCTGTGTATTTGGATTAAACTTGGTTAATGGTACTCCTTTCTTGAAACATGGTGCGCTATACCACACGGCACGGTTCAAGAAAGGAGTTCTCCCCGATACATGGCTACCGAAAACGGGAAAGGGCAAATCGCCCAATATCCTGATCCGTATGTCCTGTTTGCACCAAGTCAGACAATATTTTGCCCACTGCACTTGCGAATTTGAAGCCATGACCGGAGAAACCGCCTGCCACCCATACGTGGTCATGGGAGGGGTGACGGTCGATAATAAAATCTTCATCCGGTGTGAACTCGTATTTGCATACCGCACCACGCTTCAGCTTTCCGGCTGCCAGAGGCATCCGAAGTTCAAGTAATCTCCGCAGATCACCCTCATCCGCTTCATCAGAGCCAAATGGAGCCAGTGTACCACCTGGTGTCCACTCCTGCCCCGTATCGTGGCGTCCAATCTTCAGACCCGACCCGCCAATGCTCGGAAATCCATAATATCCGCCTTCTTTTCCAGCCAGCGTGAAACCGGGAAAGTGATCCTCGGCGAACAATGCCTCCGGTGCATCGAACCATCCCACGGTTTTGCGTACAGCTCGAATGGGAAGGTTCACGAACGGTTTCAGCGTATGAAACCATGCCCCGGCACTGAGAATGACCTGGTTTGCATAATACGTCTCGCCAGCAGATGTGATGACTCCAACAGAATCTGCGCCGCACTCGATATGTTCAACACGTGTATGCGTCAAAAGGGTGGCACCTGATGCTTCGGCTGCCTGACGGAAGGCGAGCACGCAGCGTTCACTGAACAAATAACCTGCATCAGGCTCATACATTCCTTCGTAATGTTCGGGGACTTCAATGCCTGGCCAGCGTTTCATGATCTCGGCTGCGCGTAAGGTTTCATACCGAATCCCCGCATCGTCTGCATGGGTTAAACGATTGTGAAAAGAATGGATGTCCGGGTCAACTATATTTAAGACGCCCGATGGTACTAGCAATTTGGCCCCGGTGGTATCCTCCAGTTCTTCCCACAGTTCCTGCGCCAGAAGTGCCAGCGCTATATAATCAGGTCCCCCGCTGTACACGTGGCGGATAAGCCGTGGTTCTCCGTGATGGCTGCCCTCCGTATGCGGAGGATCAAAGGCATCAATCAGCAATGTTTTTAATCCACTACGCGCAAGATAATAACCTGCACTCATGCCCATCGATCCGGCTCCAACGATAATGACATCATAGGAATGTGATATAACCATCCCTCCTTCCGCTTATTTTTCAGAGACCAATCGTATACAGGATAATCTAGTCTTCAAATCTACGGGAGTCAATAGAACGGGTTATAGAGAAAGCCAATACGACAATAGAAAATTTTGATTAAGGATAAAGTTGTATGTATACCAAAATAGTGGTAGAGTTTTGAACTAAACATTCCGACCTGATTAGTCGGTATTGCGGATTTTCTAAGATTCAGATGAAGAACGAGGAAGGTGAAGTCAACGTCAACAAATCCAACACAAGCGTCTGGTTTTCCCAGTCAAACCTATGCCGAGATTGTACTTGAACCCGCCTATAACCAGGCCAGACAGCATCTGCTGAACCCCATGATGGCCGTAAACAAAGCTCATCTGATTATGCTCCGTGAACAACACATCATTCCGGAGCAAGAGGCGTGCCACATCGCTTCGGCTATACAGAGTCTGGATGTGGATGGGCTCCGAACGAGCGATTATTCCTCCCACGTTGAGGATTTGTTCTACCAAGTTGAAGTTGAACTGGGGAAGCTTGGCGGACCCTCCGTCGGGAATCTGCATTTAGCCAGAAGCAGAAACGATATGGGAATCGCCATGTATCGTATGGTGCTGAGGGAGAAGCTGAACTCAACCATTTCCTCAGGGCTGTCATTACACCGAAGCCTGAGAGAATTTGCATTACGTCATATCGATACCCTCATGATTGCTCACACGCACACCCAACAAGCCCAGCCGACAACACTTGCCCACTACATCTGTGCCGTTAGCGATTCCCTTGAACGGGATCTTAATCGGTTGAAATCCGCCTATAAAGGCTGTAATCGCAGCAGTCTTGGTGCGGCTGCTCTCACCACTTCTGGTTTTCCGGTCTGTCGAGACCGGACCGCAGAATTGCTTGGCTTTGATGGCATTATTGAGAATGCCTATGATGCCGTCAGCGGCGCGGATTATTCAGGCGAAGCCGCCGCCGTTGCCCAGCTTGCTGCTATCAATCTGGGGCGTTTCGTCCAGGATCTGCTGTTATGGTGCACACAGGAATATGGCGCATTAATTGTAGCTGCCCCTTACGTTCAGATTAGTTCAATCATGCCGCAAAAACGGAATCCGGTATCGATTGAACACGCCCGTTCACTCCTTTCGAGTGCCAAAGGAGATGCAGCAACTGCTCTTAACATGATGCATAACACGCCCTTTGGCGACATTGTAGATACCGAAGATGATATGCAGCCCTATGTATGGAGAAGTCTGAATACGCTTGAATCCGTATATCGCTTGCTGTCCGAAGTGATGGATACACTTAAGGTCAATGTGTCGTTGCTGCGGGAACGGGCAGAGCGTAGCTTCGCCACGGTTACCGAACTTGCAGATACGCTGGTTCGCACAGAAGGAGTGTCGTTTCGACAAGCTCATTCCATCGTGAGCCGTATTGTAACACAGCTGACTGAATCCGGTACTTCCATTTCGGGATTGAACTGGGATGTGGTCAATGCCGCGGTGCAGGAAATTGCAGCCAAGCCGCTTGCTCTAACCTTTGAGCAATTAGAGGAAGCGATATGCCCCGAGCATTTTGTACACATTCGGAATGTACGTGGTGGTCCCAATCCGAAGGAAGTTGCAAGAGCATTGGAAGCTCAAGCGCTCCGTCTGGACACACAGGAACAATGGAGTCTCGGCACCACCAATAAACTCTGTTCCGTAGATGCAAATCTGGATTTAATTCTAAACGGCTGGCTTAACAGAACCTAAACGGAAGGAGCAAAACAATGTTCTCCAATCCCGACTTTCGAGTTTTTGATATCCATGCCCATCTGCCTTATAAACTTTTGTTTTCCTCATATAAAAACCATGAACTGGTGACGCGATATGGCAAGGAACGCAGTGAACGAATGCGACTAACCTGGGATTTCCCAGCGGTGGAGGAGCAGGGAGAGGAAGCAGCGCGGCCGTTAATCGAACGGTGGGTGGATGAATTGGACAAATACAATATTGCCGGACTTAACTTTCTGACGGCTCTGGATAATGACAATCTGGCTGAACAAATATCCATATACCCGGATCGGTTTACTGGCTTCGCCTATCATCCCATTGAAAATGAAGATGCATCCATCGAGCTGCGTCGGGCGGTTGATGAGCTCGGATTGCGGGGATACAAGCTATTTGGTCCTCTCACCCAGATTCCCTTTGACTCTCCTTCGCTCGATCCGGTGTGGGCGTTTCTTGCAGAGCGGCGCCTGCCTGTCCTGATTCATTTTGGCATGCTTGGTCATGCCGGAGGCATCGTTCATCATCCCAACATCAATCCGCTTGCCATCTTTAACACGGCCCGTGCCTATCCGGATATTCCGTTCATCATCCCTCATTTTGGCGCAGGGTATTTCCAGGAACTGCTTCATCTAAGCTGGAGCTGCCCTAACGTCTACATCGACACATCCGGTTCCAATCAGTGGGTACGCTGGATGCCCTATGAGCTGAACCTGGAGACGTTATTCCGCAAAACATACGAGCTGCTGGGTCCGGAGCGAATCATCTTTGGAACGGATGCGAGCGGATTTCCGCGTGGTTATCCCTATCGTTATTTGCAGGATCAGGTCCGGGTATGCCGTGAACTTCGCTTCCCTGAAGCGGACATTGAACTCATCTTCGGAAATAACGCAAGACGTTTGTTGAAGCTGCCTGTTGGCAAAGCCGTCGGTTCCACCAACGCGTAAGTCAAGGAAATAGAGAACAGGTTATAACACTTTTGTTGCAAAAGAGGGGAGAGTGGCTTCACTTGACGGGAACCGATAATCTTTTATTCAGGTCAAGCAAGACCCTGCGATTTTTGATTGTAGGTTTACTCTTATTGAGCATTACAGCTTGTTCAGCCAAGCCGTCCGAAGAGTCTGGTTCGGCAGGTGTTACAGCTTCAGGTGATCAGACCGAGCCCATCACCATTGAGTACTGGCAGTATGAATTTCCAGCCAAGGTTGAACTGATCAATACCTTAATCCAGGAATTCGAGACGGAACATCCCAACATCAAAGTCAAACAAACCAATTTTCCGTACGACCAGTACAATCAAAAGGTTGCTACTCTTGTTCCCGCCGGAAAAGGACCGGATGTCATCAATCTGTATTACGGCTGGCTGCCCAAATATGTGCAATCCGGTTATTTACAGCCGCTACCTGAAAGCAGCTTTCCGGGCATCGCCGAGGCATTTTTCCCTTTTGTAGATACAGCCAAATTAAATGGAAGCTATTATGCTCTGCCTACAGGCGTGCGAACGCTGGGGTTGTTTTATAACAAGGACTTGTTCACCAAGGCTGGACTTGATCCAGACAAACCGCCTACAACCTGGGAAGAGCTTGTCTCGGATGCCAAAGCATTAACGGAAACGGACAAAAACGGGCAGTTGGTGACAGAGGGTTTCGCATGGGAACCGGGTTCCCAGCTTCATCACTGGTTCCGAGACGGATTGTTATATCAAGCAGGAGGCAAGGATACAAGCGAGGATCGTCGGAAAATTCTGTGGAATGATACACCCACAGGGCTTGAAGCATTCAAGTATCTGGTTGATTTTGCAACCGTGCATAAGGTGGGCATTAACGGCTTTTACACCGATGACGCCAATGCGTTCAAAACGGGCCATGCCGCAATGAACGTGGATGGTTCATATCGATTGGGGTCTATCAAAAAAGACGCTCCCGATTTGAATTTTGCTGTCGCACCGCTGCCGGGTTATAAAGGAAAATCCACACAGGCTTCATTCTGGGCTAATGCGATTCCAGCCAATGTTACCGGAGAGAAGTTGGAAGCAGCGACAACATTCCTACAGTTTTTAATCAGCAAGGGTGTTCAGGAACAATGGGTGGAGAAGGTCGGTGAACTTCCCGCACAGAAAGAAGTGGCTCTTCAGGATAAGTATGTGAATGACCCGCTGCTTGGCCCTTTTATCTCCCAACTGAACGATGCCAACGCCCACTTCTTCATTGATGAGACGCAGGAGCGTACGTTGTTTGTTAACGCTGTGGATGAGGTGCTGCTTAATCATGTGCCGGAAGACCAGGCCTTCAATGATTTGGTGGCCAAAACCCAGAAGCTCTATGACGACTACTGGGCGAAACAGGATAAGAAAAAATAAGCTCTCATTCAAGGAGGCTGCGCAGCTATGAGGACTACCGGGGTGATCCCTACGCGGCCGAAACGGCGTTTATGGTTCGGATCGGGAATAGGAAGACTCAATTACAGACATAAACAGCGGTTATTCATTTATGGCGGTTTGTTGATTCCGCTGATCTATTTTGTAGTCATCCGCATCTTACCCATTCTGTATTCCTTTAACGTGAGCTTTCGCGAATGGGGCATGCTGTCACCGGACAAACCCTTTGTAGGTTTTGATAATTATGCGACATTGCTAAGTGACCCTCTATTTCTCAAGTCGCTGGTGAACACAGGGATTTACGTCGTTGTTGGTGTGCCTGCACAGTTGATTGCCGGATTAATCGTGGCTCTTCTTCTCCAGCAAGTGGTGAAGCTGCGCGGATTGTTCAGGACGGCCTACTTTATCCCGTATGTAACCAGTGTAGTGGCGGTAAGCTGGATATTCCGGTGGCTGCTGATGAAGAACGGGATTGTAAATGCCCTTTTTATAGAGTTGGGTCTTGGAGCGCAGTCATTCCTGTATTCGCCCACACAGGCCATCTTCTGGATTATTGCGGTGATGGTATGGCAGAATATCGGGTTTCAGATGCTCATTTTCCTGGCGGGCCTGCAAAACATCCCCAAATTATATTATGAGGCAGCTGCCATAGACGGAGCCACGGGTTGGCAGCGCTTTGTCCATATTACGATCCCTCTGTTGAACCCGGTCATGCTTCTCTCCGTCGTCATGGCAAGCATCGGATTTTTGCAATCCTTTACCCAGGTGCTGAATATGACTGGCGGCGGGCCGCTGGACTCTACCATATCTGTCGTGCTTCATATATACAATTTGGCTTTCAAAAGTTTTGATATGGGTCTGGCCTCGGCAGCAACCGTCATTCTGTTTGCCATCATATTCATGCTGACACTGGTTCAGCTTAAAGTGCTGGGCAGCCGTTTTCAACAGGAGTAAAAGGAAAGGACGGTGCTCTTCAAGCATGAGCAGATCTGCCGCATGGGCCGATACCCAAACAACGCTCCGCTGGAAACGTTCCGGGTCACTGATCAGTTATGGTTTACTTACGCTCGGACTTGGTTTGATGGTGTTTCCGTTTCTATGGATGATATCGACGTCGTTCAAGACGCTGGATGAAATCTACTCTCTGAGCCTGATCCCTTCGAGGGTTACATGGGACAATTATACGGCCATTTTTCAGGGAACCCCATTTCCCCGCTGGATGCTGAACAGCTTATATGTGGCCGTCATTGCCACCGTGAGCGTCTGCGTATTTGATTCCATTACGGGATACATTCTGGCCAAATTTACGTTCTGGGGGAAACAGGCAATCTTTGTACTCATTCTGAGTACATTAATGGTGCCGACTGAAATGCTGATTATTCCATGGTATCTTGTATCCAGCAGTTTCAATGGCATGGATACGTACTGGGGGATTCTGTTTCCAGGCTTAATATCCGGGTTTGGCATTTTTCTAATGAAGCAATTCATGGAATCACTTCCTTCGGAATTACTGGATGCGGCACGAATTGATGGCATGGGAGAATGGGGCATTTTCCTTCGGATCGCTGTTCCGCTGGTTAGGCCAGCGTTTGCCACCCTCTGCATTCTGACATTTCTGGGCAGTTGGAATTCGTTCATCTGGCCGCTCATTATTACGCAGAGTGAGGAGATGTTTACGATTCCAGTCGGGATGGCTTTCTTCTCCAGCGAGGCCAAGGACAGCAGCAACTGGGTGCAGATTATGACTGGAGCAACACTTTCGGTTCTACCATTGATCGTTCTCTTTCTGTGCTTCCAGAAGCAGATCATTCGGGGCATCGCTACAACGGGCCTTAAATAGCATTAAAGCTTCGGACATCCTTTATAACAGAAAGAACAATACAAAACAAAGCCGGTAACCCTGTCAAGGGGCCCGGCTTTGTTCTATTACATGGAAATGAAAAAGGTATGCATGCAATGAAGCGGTGCATTTTCCATATGGAAATGGGTGATTCGTCCATGGAAGCCCGAACCGACCTTGGATATAATCGGAGACTAAAGCCGTAGTAACCAGGAGGAATACTTCATTGAAACAAGTGATGAGACATGACGAAGCAGAACCGGAAGTAACTCTGCCGGGAACAGCCTTTTATCGCATGCGTGCAGAACAGACCGAAAAAGAGTATGAGATCAGAGTTTGGGTGCCGGAGAGCGCCCCGCCAGCTTCCGGATATCCCGTGATCTATCTGCTGGATGCCAATGCGGTGTTTGGTACGATGGTTGAGGCCATGCGTGTACAATCTTTACGCCCGGAGAAGACCGGGGTTGTGCCGGCAGTTATTGTTGGCGTGGGGTATACAGCCCGGGAACCCTTTCCACCGGACAGGCACTATGATTTTATGATGTCGGTTCCCGAAGGGGAATTACCCCGGAGGCCGGATGGAGCAACCTGGCCAGAGCATGGCGGGACACATGATCTTTTGTTTTTTGCCAAGCATCTGCCCGAAGCATTAACCTGGCTGTATCAGTGATCATATGGCTTAGGCAGTCCTCATTCTGTTTGAAATACGTCACACCTCAGCTTGTCCTTCCGAATTCGCCCATGCTATATTGGGGAGATGTGAGGAGATGAGGATATGAAGCTGGTGTCCTGGAATGTGAATGGATTGCGGGCATGTGTTACGAAAGGATTCATGGATTATTATAACGAGAGTCAGGCCGATATTTTCTGTGTGCAGGAGACCAAGCTACAGGCAGGACAGATCGAGATGGATCTGGGAGAAGACGTATATCAATACTGGAATTATGCTGTCAAAAAAGGATACTCCGGCACAGCCGTATTTACCCGGATCAAGCCGCTATCTGTCTGGTACGGGATCGAGGAAGATAGCGAACCGGAAGGCCGAATGATTACGCTGGAGTTTGATCATTTTTATCTAATAAACGTATATACCCCCAATGCGAAGCGAGATCTGACCAGACTTCCTTACCGTCTGGAATGGGAGGATCGGTTCAGGGATTATGTGTTGCAATTGGAGCAGACCAAGCCGGTTATCGTATGTGGTGACTTGAATGTAGCCCATCAGGAGATCGACCTGAAGAATCCGAAGCCCAATCTGGGCAACTCGGGATTCACACTGGAAGAGCGAGGCAAGATGACCGATCTCCTAGCTGCCGGATATGTGGATAGCTTCCGCCATCTGTACCCGGATCGCACGGATGTGTACAGTTGGTGGTCGTACATGCCTAAGGTAAGAGAACGTAATGTTGGATGGCGGATCGATTATTTTCTTGTGTCCAATCAGCTGGCTCCGAAGGTGTCAGATGCGCATATTGATTGCCATGTAATGGGCAGTGATCATTGTCCGGTGGGTCTGACTTTGCGACTGTAGCCCGCGCAGGAATGAGCTATATGAAAATCAATATCATGAGAACCGCAAGTTTCCGTTAGGGGAGATTTGCGGTTTTTTGCGTTGCCTTTGCGTTGCTCAGGTACAGGGAGGTTCAATGGTTCTTTTTATACCCGAGGTAGGGGAACTGAACTGGACTTTGGTTGGGGGAAGAACTGGACCCTGGATTGTTCCGTTTCCACCAGATCTTGGGTAGGATTGAACAATACATACATAACATGATATTGGGGAGTAAGGGGTAGAGAACCGATGAAGAAGGCATTACGGAGAGGAATAAAAGTATTGGGGGGCCTGATGTTCGCAACAGGGTTTCTAATGCTTGCAGGTACGGCGTATGAGGCCTATCAATCGACACAGGATATGAAGTCCTATCCTCTGCCGGGCAAGCTGTATGAGGTGAGCGGACGCAATATGCACCTCTACACAACTGGCAGAGGAAAAGCAACGGTGGTATTGGCTTCAGGCTGGGGGACACCCAATCCCTATGTTGATTTTAGCCCGCTGTATGACAAGTTGAAATCCCGGGTGAAGATTGCGGTGTATGACCGATTCGGTTATGGATACAGCGACTACACGGATCGGCCGCGTGATATTGATACCATTACGGAGGAAATCCATCAATTGCTGCAAGCATCAGGTCAACGCCCTCCTTACATTATGGTTGGTCATTCTCTGGGCTCATTGGAAACACTTCGATTTGCACAAATGTATCCGGATGAGGTGGTAGGCATGGTGATGATCGATGGAGGAAGTCCTGAATATTACAGCACCGTGGAGATGGATACGCCGGAATGGTATTTTGATTCAGTCCGTTTTCTGGTGAAAACAGGTGTTGCGCGCACATTGCTGCATTCCGATCGGATGATGGAATCCCTGGTCATTGACCCGAATCTGGTGACGGAATCAATGAAAAAGGCAGCCACCATATCGACGCTGAAACATGCCTACAATGACAACGTGATGGAAGAAATCAGGAACTCCAAGGTGAACGCAGCCCGTGTGCTTGAGAACAAAACGGAGTTCTCTTTTCCGCTAACCATTCTTACAGCCGGTTCAGAGAAGCCAAGCGAAGGCAGTCGAGCGTGGGAGGCAGATCAAGCGGGCTTCGCTTCATGGTCGAGACAGGGGATACAGCTGGTTATACCACACGCCGAACATTACATCCATAACAGTCGACCGGATGTAGTAGCCGATGAAATTCTGAAGATGGCTAATCCATCCAATGACATATGAAAAAACGAATCCGATATAAAGGGATAGGAAGACGAGGGAGAAGGATGAAGAAGATGGGGGTTATCGGCAGGTTTCTGTCCATGTTATTGGCAAGTTGCTTGTTGTCTTTAATTGTACTGTCAGTGTCCGTTGTATGTATAACGGACAGAGTTGACGCAGCACCTGTTGTTCATTCGGCTGATCGGACGAATTTATCCGCAGCCGAGTTGGAACAGGCCATCAGCCCGCTGGTGAAGGAACAAATCAGGAAACTGAACATCCCGGGAGCTGCTGTTGTGATTACTCAAGGGGAAGATATCATTTTCAGCCAAGGTTACGGTTATGCCAATGTGGAGCAGCAGATTCGGATGAGCCCGCGTGATACATTGGTTCGCATTGGCTCAGTGACGAAGACCATCACAGCCACAGCTGCAATGCAGCTGGTAGAACAGGGGAGGATCGCGACGGGTGCAGATGTGAATGAGTATCTGACCTCGTATAAGCTGGGTACATTCAATGAGCAGCCGATTACGCTTCACCATTTGCTTACACATACGGCTGGACTGGATCAGGTCCTGTATCGTACCGTGGCAGCATCACAAGATGAATTGGTTGGAGCGGAATCTTTCTTACAGCAGTATGTGAAAGACCAGCCTCCAGTCAGAGAACCAGGTACCCAGTATGAGTACAACAATGCCGGGCTGGGTCTGGTCGGCAATCTTGTTGAACAGGTCAGTGGCCAATCGCTGGATGAGTATATGAAGGAACATCTCTTTCAGCCACTTGGCATGTCTACAGCCGCGTTGGATATGCCAGATGGGAGTCCGGATCTTCCGTTATCCTATGATGTGGATGAAGAAGGAAATTACCATTCCATCCCCTATGAGCATTTTAATATTCCGGGAGCGGGAGGACTTAGTGTAACGCCTAATGAGTTTGCACATTTCATGATCGCTCAATTGAATGAGGGGATGTACAAGGGGAAGGCCTTGCTGAAGCCGGAAACTGTACACACGATGCAGCATGAACAGTATACGGATCATCCGGAACTTGACGGGGTGGGATATGGATTTTTTCTCGGCAAACTGTCTAATGCCTTACCGATGGTCTACCACACGGGAGAAGTGGAAGGATTCATATCCAAGATGGTGCTGATCCCTTCCAGACAGATCGGGATATATGTTGTCGTCAATGCAGGGCAGTCCGATGTACAGCTTCATAATCAGGTTGTGGAGTCCATTACGGACCTGCTGGGTCCAGTAAACACAGACACCTCACAGGTTGTAATAACGTCGCAGAGTGCAGAACAAATGCAGAACTATGAGGGTCATTATATGTTCCAGCTCAGTCCACAGCATGGTTGGGGCAGGTGGGTTAAGTTTTTTGAGAAAGCGAGTTATACGATTCGGGCGGATGGAGGCAATCTGATCGTTAGCGGAACGTTTCCAGAAGAAGAAAGAGAAGAGCAGTATAAGCGCTTTGTGCCCATTCAGGAAGGCGTTTTTCAAGAAGAAGGTACAGACCAGTACATATGGTTTCATGAACAGGACGGACTGTGGAAGGCAACTGGTTTGAATGGGGTGACCATGTCCCAAGCATCCTGGTGGAATACCCCGTCATTTCTGTTGGCTGTGTTTGCGTGCTTCATTTTATTCTGGATTTTCATAGCTATGGCATGGCTCATTCATTACATCATTCGTTGGTTCAGCAGTAATCGGCGGCCGGTCTCCAGAATGATCGGGGTGATGGCGGTAATCTATGCAATCGCTGTGCCACTACAGATAGTGTATGGTTTGACTCATATGAGTACAGGATTTCCATTCTGGTATCGATGGGGGCTGTGCTCTCTTCCGTGGATTGCTGCATTGCTTGGGTTGATTCTGCTTCTGCAGAATGTCCGAGATGCCGTAAAAGGTAACGGCGGATCGTTTGGAAGAAGCGCATTGGCCGTGATGGCTTTGACTTTTACAGCGTATATGGGGTATTGGAATATGCTCTCCATTCATTTTTATTAGTTCACAGCTGAACAGGCGAATAAGATAGTAATCGGGGCGTCTGTAATTAATAAAAAACAGATCCTAACTGTACCTTGCCTTGCATGAAAGCAGCCTTGTTACTGCTCTGCATGTAAGGTATTTTTATTTCGAACTGGAAACCTAACAATTTACATGTTATGTTATATCATTATACTAGAGTAGTAGGCAACTATAGATGAAGACAGGAGAGGATTGAACATGGTCAAAGTTGGTATCGTAGGTTACGGAAATCTGGGCAAAGGTGTAGAGAAAGCGATTACTCAAAACCCGGATATGGAGCTTGTTGCTGTATTTACACGTCGTAACCCGGAGCAGATGGTTGCAGAAGGTACGGAGGTTCGTTTCGAGCACATCTCTGCTGCTGAGCAATACATAGGCAAAATTGATGTGATGATTCTGTGTGGAGGTTCGGCAACCGATCTTCCGGAGCAGACACCTGCAATTGCAAAATGGTTCAATACGGTGGATAGCTTCGATACACATGCCAAAATCCCTGAATTCTATAAAGAAGTTAACGCTGCGGCAGAGCAAGGTGGCCACGTGAGCGTCATTTCCACAGGTTGGGACCCGGGCTTGTTCTCAATGAACCGACTGCTTGCCCAATCGATCCTGCCAGAAGGTAAAGAGTACACGTTCTGGGGTAAAGGGGTCAGCCAAGGTCACTCCGATGCCATCCGTCGTGTTCCGGGCGTTAAGGCTGGTGTGCAATACACTGTACCTGTTGAAGAAGTAATCAACAGCATTCGTGCTGGGGAGACACCAGAATTGACCACACGTGAGAAGCATCTGCGTCAATGCTATGTGGTGGCAGAAGCAGGTGCGAACCAGGACGAGATTCGTGAAACGATTGTATCTATGCCGAACTATTTCTCGGATTACGATACAACGGTAACGTTCATTACTGAAGAGCAATTGAAGGCTGAGCATGAAGGCATGCCACACGGCGGGTTTGTCATTCGCAGTGGAGTTACAGGCGCAGGCCAAAAGCAAATTATTGAATTTGGTCTGAAGCTCGACAGCAATCCTGAATTTACAGCAAGCGTACTGGTGGCTTATGCAAGAGCCGCGCAACGTTTGAGTCTGGAAGGCCACAAAGGGGCCAAGACGGTATTTGATATTCCCCTCGGTCACCTGTCTCCTAAATCGGCTGAGGATCTTCGCCGCGACTTGCTGTAGTCCGTTAATTCATTACCGCAGTTGTAAGTCCTCATTATTCATATCTAAAATGTAATACAACACAAACAGCTCGTCCTTCTAAAAAGAGGGACGAGCTGTTTGTTGTACAAACGAATTAGTACATATTTATGAGCTGTTTATATATTCATGCATTCTCGTAACTCATGTTGGGACAGTCTTCCCTACAGCCAGTGTGAGGGAATGTTTAAATGATCCGGCAACTTGGTACCTGCACTGCCTTTTGCCGAGTTGAGCTGGGATTGTGTCAGAAAGATGCTGCCTCTCAGATCCGCTCCGCCCAGATCCGCATCCCGCAAGTCGGCTCCGATCAGATCGGTGTTTCTCATATCTGTGTTCCGCAGGTCAGCCGCAATCATTAAGGCACCTCTGAAGCTCGCTCCCCGAAGGTCAGCCCCTTTTAGATTGGCACCCAGAAAGTCTCTTCCTGTACGTTTTTTGGTCTTCGATTTGGATGGTCCCTTATCTGATGCTGGAACCTTTGCCCTCACCATTTCGCTGGCCTGTACAAGCAGTTCGTTCACCACCGCCCGATGTGCGGGAATATCGAGACGTAATATGGCAGATGGCTCCAGATCGGTTAGTCGTTCCGTTTCCCGGTATGCGTTCTGCAATGCGGAATGGATGGATGATGTTTCCGGCAGCTGTAACATTTCATTAATGTAGCTCATCATCTCATGAAGCTGCTTCATGACAGGCAAACAATCGAACATCTCGGCAGCAGATTCGGGATGTCTACGCCAATCCTTGCCCGCATATGTAATTTGTGATAGTTTCTGACCAGCCCCGAAACAATCGTACACCGTGCAACCCTTGAACCCTTTCTGTCGCAGCTGTGTATGGATGCCGCAGCGGTTATCGGTACGAAGATTGGGACAGGGGGTGCCACTGGATTTATCAAAACCAAAGTCCGATGATTTGCCATACGGCAAGGCGACACAGCATAGACCAAAACATTGCTCGCAGTCTGCGCTTAAATGCAGAGTAGCCTGATTGCTACTGAATGCTTGGTTAGTCATTTTGTACACTTCCTTTAATTAAAAGACTTGCTATTTTAAGGTCAGTACAACTTTACCATTACACTGGAATTCAATCAATAAGTCGGATAGCGGTTACAGCGCGCATTTACATGGACATGGAGTCCATGCTTGTAACGGGTTTACACGATCTGCGCTCCACAATTTCGGTATTCACATAAATGTGAGCTGCGTTCTTCTCACCCTTACTCAGGTTATCCATAATCCGATTCACGGCGGTTTTGGCCAGCATGTCCTTTTTAACGTGAACGGTTGTCAGTTCGGGACTGATAACTTTGGCTTCGAAAATGTTGTCAAATCCCATCACCGAAATATCTTCGGGTACCCGGAGACCGATATTCTGTAATGATTTGATCGTACTGATCGCCATATAATCGTTCTCGCAGAAAATGGCTGTAGGCCGTTCCTGAAGCAGCCCGATGGACTGCTGTAAACGTTCTTGCGGCATGACCAGCATCGGTTGCAGATCAAACGTCATTGCCTCATCAATGGTCAGATGGTGCTCTGTCAGAGCTGCACGGAAGCCTTCTTCACGTTTGATAAAGTTCGGAATCCGGGTACTGGATTTTACGTATCCAATACGGCTATGCCCGAGTTTCACCAGATGTTTACCTGCCTGATATCCGCCCAAACTGTTATTAATGGAAACAAAGTTCGCATCCACATGTTCAAACGATGTATCGAGGATAACCACGTTGGCATGAATGGATTGAATGGCTTCAATCATGGGCGGGGTCAGATTGATACCCAGAAGCAAAATGCCCGCCGAGGGCTGTTCCTTTTCCAAGGCTTGCAATTCATGCTGCAAATCCTGCACATCAATGGATGAAATGACTAGCGTATTGCCGTGCTGCTTGACCTGCTCCGTAATATGGTGAATCAGCTCGTTAAAAAACGGCAGAGAATCGTAATGTTCCGTGATTATATCTGTATTTTTGCAGGCGACAAAACGAATAATAGCATTGGGCTTCTGGACTTCTTTTCCAGTTTTGATCGTTCTCGGTTGGTATCCATGAGCTTGTGCAATATTCAGTATATGCTCCCGGGTCTGCTCGCTCACGCCAGGTTTATTGTTAAAAGCAAGAGAGACAGCTGCTTTGGATACACCAGCCAACCTCGCAATATCATCAATTTTCAACATACATCCTCCTACAAATGGGCTATATATGTACAGTATACCACGATCTAAGCTTAAATTTCAGTTGTTCACTAAACTAAACTTAACTAAATTGAATGAATTATAACTAAAATTTTGATTGATTTTTTACACGCATGATGCTAATATTCAATTGTAAAACGCATTCATTACTCGATATAAGGTTAAAATTACATTAAATTAACTAAAATAAAATATTTAGTTTAGTTAGAAAGGTGAGATGACACGATGGGGATTAACATTGCAGCCAACCGCAGGACGTTTGAAGAACAGGGGGAAGCTTTTTTCTATTTGGCCGATACCGTCTGGAGCGCGTTTACCAATGCTACGCTTGCTGAATGGGAAGAGTATCTGGATTATCGCAAAATGCAGGGATTCAACGTGCTGCAAATCAATGTGCTGCGTCAATGGGATGCCAGCGAATCTGATCTCGATCTAGAGCCATTCAAGCTGCTGGAAGATGGATCTACGGATTATGGCACATTCAATGATGCCTATTTCGACCGTGCGGAAGAGATGCTTCGAATGGCAGTAGAACGAGGCTTTACGCCTGCACTTGTGCTTTTATGGTGCAATTATGTACCTGACACATGGGCTACGAAGTTTCAGAAGAACAGCAAAATGCCGCTTGATGCCGTCGAGCCGTATGTCGCTTACGCTGTGAGTCGTTTTTCCAAGTTTGATCCCATCTATCTGGTCAGCGGGGATACGGATTTCCCGTCCGAAGAGGCGAATGTGTATTATCAGACAGCGCTGGAGACGGTGAATCGATTAAGTCCATCCAGTTTGACAACGCTGCACATTCAAGGAAGATTGCGGGACATTCCGTTGGCGTTTACGAATCATGAAGGTCTTGATTTCTATATGTATCAGTCCGGGCATAATTCAGAATTTCAATATATGTCATATGAGCTTGCAGATCATTTCTACAACCATTCACAAGTGCGCCCGGTGCTCAATGGCGAGCCTTGTTATGAACAGATCAGTTATAGCCGTAACGTATACGGACGATATTCTGCATGGGATGCCCGCAAGTCCGCGTGGCAGAGCCTGCTTGCCGGAGGCGGAGCCGGAGTGACTTACGGTGCGCATGGCATCTGGAGCTGGCACAAAAAAGGCAAGAAATTCGGCATCGTGGAAGGAGAGGGCTTCGACAGTCCTTATGACTGGAGATCGGCTCTTCGCTTCGAAGGTGCCTGGGACTATTCATTCATGAAGTATCTGTTCCTTCAATATAAGCTGGTTGGTGTGAAGCCACTGGCTATCGTATTGAATGCTACCAAAGAAATCCGTGCTGCTGGCAACGAGGACACTCTGGTCCTTTACGTTCCTGTAAATACCAAGGTTCGGCTCAATTTCCCCGTGGAAGAGTACCGATTTACAACGATTGATCTGGTACATCGCCGTTTTGCTCAGACAGATGCGTTCCGTGAGAACGATTACGGCGTGCTTCCGATGCATGAGTTTGAACATGATGTGCTGATTATTGGCACAAAAAAGTAAGGCATCGAACAGCCTGAAGCGGTGGAGCATCATGAAGAATTACATTATAGATGAGGTGAAGGTATGTGGAAAATCGGTATCGTGGGTACGGGGTACTGGTCGGAAAAACACATTAAGGCCTGGCAGTTCATTGCCGATGCCGAAATTAAAGGAATATGTGACAGGCATGCAGCAACCCTAAATGAAAAATCGGAAAGGTTCAACATCCCGGCAGCGTTTCGTTATTCGGATGTGGCAACCATGCTTAAAGAGGCTGATGTCGATGTGCTTGATATTATCACGCCGCCGGATACACACTTGGAGCTGGTGAAGCTGGCTGCAGCGGCCGGTAAACATATCATGTGCCAGAAGCCGTTTGCACGCTCTATAGAGGAAGCTGAAGAAATGGTTCGGATTGCCGAAGATGCGGGCGTACGCCTCATGGTAACGGAGAATTGGCGCTGGCTTGAGCCTTTTCAGTTGATCAAGAAGCTTTTGGGAGAAAATGCAGTTGGTAACCTAAACACGATTCGTTATATTCATACGGACTTTTACTCACCACGATTTGCACCGGAGCAGCAGCTGCCACAGCCTTTTTTCAGAGATATGCCTCAGTTGCTGTTTTATGAGATGGGTGTACATTGGTTTGATACATGGCGTTTCCTGTTCGGCGAGCCTGAACGACTATATGCTGAGACACGCAAGATAAGTTCTTACACGGTAGGAGAAGATAGCGGCATGGTCATGCTCGGTTATCCAAATTATGTGGGATTGATGGACATGAGCTGGGCAACACGGCGTGAGTTGGATGAACCTTTGCCGGATCGGGTGCTGCCAGATCACAAGGAGCAGTTGATCATCGAAGGGGATAAGGCTTCCATCAAGCTGTACAAGGACGGACGGTTGACCATGATTGATAATGCTGGTATTGAAACGGTACTGGCTGAACAGACGGAACTGAATTACGAGGACAGTCATCGCAAATTGCAATCCCACTTTATTGAATGCCTGAATACCGGAGCGGAATTTCAGACCAGCGGTTCGGATAATGTCAGAACGCTCCGGCTGGTGTTTGATACGTATGACAGTGCAGCCAACCATAAAGTTCAACGGTATGAAGAGGGGAAATAATGTCTATTAATGATATCGTCATGATCATCATTGCCTTCTTTCTGGTGCTTGGCGCCGTGGACAAGGCTCTCGGGAACCGGATTGGACTGGGGGAGGCGTTCACGGAAGGGATTATGGCTATGGGGACGCTCGCACTGGTAATGGTAGGGATCGTTTCTCTGGCGCCATTTCTCGCGAGCATTCTTATCCCACTTATTTCGCCCATGTATGAAGCGATCGGTGCTGATCCAGCATCGTTCGCTAATACCATCCTTGCGGTGGATATGGGTGGATACGCTTTGGCGAGTCAGATGGCGCAGAGTGATCAGGCAGGACTCTTCTCCTGGGCATTCCTTGGAACGATGTTTGGACCGACCATTGTGTTCACGATTCCCGTTGCGCTCGGTATTCTGGATCGGAAGGATCATCCATACTTTGCCAAGGGTGTGTTAATCGGCATCAGTACCATCCCTGTCGGTTGTTTAGTTGGGGGTCTGGTAGCAGGCATTGATGTCACGGTCATCTACAGAAACCTGATTATCCCCATTCTGTTGTCTGTACTCATCATACTGGGTTTGCGCTTTTTTACGAAACAGACTGTGAGGTTGTTTAAAATATTTGGAAGCGGTATCACGCTATTGTCCCTGATCGGGCTGGTAGCTATAGCCGTAAAGACGCTCACAGGTTGGGCAATCATCCCGAATATGGCTCCACTCTCGGAAGGAATCATGACCGTGGGAACCATCGCTATTGTGCTGGCTGGCGCGTTCCCAATGGTGGCTGTCATCAATAAAACATGTAAAACTTCGCTTGAACGCGCAGGCCGATTGCTGAGCCTGGATGCGCCGACTACAGCCGGGCTTGTCGCTTCACTGGCACATAATATTCCGACCTTTCGTCTGGTCAGAGATATGAATCCAAGAGGCAAAGTGATCAGCATTGCTTTTGCCGTTAGCGGCTCCTTTGTACTTGGTGGACATTTAGGGTTCGTTGCGGGTATGAACAAAACAATGGTAACCGCCATGATTGTGGGCAAGCTTGCAGGTGGCATCAGTGCGGCGTTGGTAGCATCATGGGCAACACCTGCCAAAACGGACAAAAAATAAAATCGGATAACAACGTATTATAAACATCTGATGATCGAGTTTAATTAAAATTAGTCATCATTCATTATAACGCAGATACTATGGCATCTATGTAAAGGAGCATATACCATGAATCACGACAAAACAGCGAAGGAAATTCTTAGCGCAGTCGGCGGCAATAATAATATTAATAGCGTTATTCACTGTGTAACCCGTCTCCGATTTAATCTGAAAGATATGAAAGCGCCCAACAAGGAAGAGATCAAGCAGATTGATGGAGTGCTTACGGTGGTGGAGAGCGGCGGCCAGTTCCAGGTCGTGATCGGGAATGAAGTGCCCAGAGTGTATGAATCTCTCGTAAAAACGATGGGCATCAATCCGGTTCCTTCGGATTCGGAAGCTGACACTGGAGAAAAGAAAGGATTATTCAGTCGCTTTGTAGATGTCATATCAGGTGTCTTCCTGCCGGTCGTCGGCGTATTGGCGGCTGCGGGTATTCTGAAGGGATTGCTCGCCCTGTTCCTTTCCCTGAAATGGATGACCGAAGAGATGAATACGTACAAAATTCTGTTTGCCACCGCAGATGCCTTGTTCTACTTCTTCCCGATTCTGCTCGGATTCTCGGCTGGTAAGAAATTCGGCGGTAATCCATTCATCTCGGCGACCATTGGTGCGGCGTTAGTCTACCCAACAATGACGGCTGCGTTCACGGAAGGCACAGGCATGTCCTTTCTCGGCATTCCGGTGGTGCTGATCAATTATACACAATCGGTGATTCCGATCATCATTGCTTCGTATTTGGCGGCGAACTTTGAGAAGTGGCTTGCCAAAATTTCACCTTCATCCATCAAAATGTTTTTCGTGCCGTTGATTACACTGTCTGTCATCACACCGGTTGTGTTCATGGCCGTCGGTCCAGTGGCAACGCTGATCAGTGATTATTTGGCTAAGGGTGCGATGTGGGTTTACGGACTGAGTCCGATTATCGCAGGTCTGATCCTGGCAGGCATCTGGCAAACGGTCATTATATTCGGCCTGCACTGGGCGTTTATTCCGATTCTGATTAATAACGTTGTTACCAACGGCTTCGATCCGATTAACGGCATGTTGTTCTGTACAACATTTGCCCAGACGGGTGCGGCGTTTGCCATTGCCATCAAAACCAGAGATCAACGCTTGAAACCAATCGCCACGTCGGCAACCATCGCCGGATTGATGGGGGTTACCGAGCCTGCGATTTACGGTGTGACATTGCCTGCCAAAAAGCCATTTATCATGGCTTCCATTGCAAGTGGTATTGCAGGAGCGGTTGCCGGTTACTTGGGTTCCAACGCTTACGGTTTTGCCGGAGGTGGTGTATTCGGTATTCCGTTGTTCATTAATCCCAAAGGGATTGATAGCGGATTTGTAGGCTTCATTCTGTCTGTGATCATCGCATTTGTATTGGCCTTTATCCTGACGTATATATTTGGTTATCGAAATGCTGCTCCGTCTGCTTCAGTCCGCAAACAGGCTGATATGACGGAGATACAACAGAGTGTAGTGGCAAAGATGGCAGAGGCAGAGAAAACCGTACTCAGCCCGCTTACGGGGAAACTCATTCCGTTAACAGAAGTTGGTGACGAGGCGTTCTCCAGCGGGGCCATGGGGCAGGGAGCAGCGATCGTACCGGCGAAAGGCGTAGCATATGCACCCTTTGATGGCGTTGTAGTAACGATCTTCAAGACCAAACATGCGATTGGTTTGTTGTCAGAAGACGGTGTAGAGATTTTAATCCATGTCGGCATTAATACCGTGAGTCTTAAAGGCAAACATTTTACTTCCTTTGTATCAGACGGGGATGTTGTCAAAAAAGGAGACAGGTTGGTAGAGTTCGATATCGATGGTATCGTAGCCGCTGGATTGGATATAACAACATCCGTTATCGTATCCAATACAGCCGCTTACACGGATATTAAGGCGAAGGAAGAGGGAAGTATTGAGCAAGGTGAAGCTCTGATCATTATAAAATAATGATGTAAAGCAGTTATATGTCAACTCCTTTTGTACAAGAAAGTTGAAGGGCGGTTCCCTGATGGTCAGGGAGCTGTCTTTTTTATTGGGGGAGAGTCAGGAACATTGGAAAAATAAACGTTCATTGTAATTAGGTTATCCCGTTTTTGTGATGTGAACTCCAGCATTCGATATGGCATAAATCCAATAAAACAAGTGTATATATAAAGAGAATAAAAAACATATACTAACTTTATGTAATTTACTTGACATAATAAATCATATTACTTATTATCTTTAGTAAGCACAGAAATAAACATATCGGATGCGGGATGGTGTAAACATGGGATTTATGGATAAGTTATTCGGAAGAACAACGGAAACTACAAATGAGGAGGAACAATCGATGACAAAACTTAAGATAGGTATCATTCTGGGGAGTACACGTGAAGGGCGTTTGAGCCCGCAGGTCGGAGAATGGGTGAAACAAATTGCGGATGCACGCGGAGACGCCAATTACGAGATCGTAGATATCGCTGATTACAAGCTTCCGCTTCTGGGAGAAGCCGATGCAACGGAACAAGCTACAGCCTGGAATACGAAGCTGGCAAGCCTGGACGGATTCGTATTTATTGTTCAGGAATACAATCATAGCATCTCTGCATCGTTGAAGAATGCACTGGATTACGCACGTGAGGCATGGAACAACAAGGCGGCAGGCATTGTAAGCTATGGTTCCGTAGGTGGTGCACGTGCGGCGGAACATCTTCGGGGCATCCTCGGCGAATTGTCTGTTGCAGATGTTCGCGTTCATCCGGCATTGTCGCTGTTTACCGATTTTGAGAACGGCACAACCTTCAAACCGGCTGATCTGCATCTGACCAATCTGAATGGCATGCTGGATCAAGTGCTCTCCTGGAGCGGTGCTTTGAAAACGGTACGTTCATAAGTAACATGTCAATCATGGTTCTCCTGACGAAGGGAAGAAAGGGACTAATCCTGCGATTGGAGTGACCTTCGTCTTCTATATAAATGTTAAAGGGCAGTTCTCCATTTTGGGAGAACTGCCCTTTGCTCATATTCTTCAATGGAAAAATTATTCCATCTGGAAAATTAGACGATACCTTGCGCCAGCATGGCATCTGCCACCTTCAGGAAGCCGGCGATGTTCGCTCCGGCAAGCAGGTTACCTGCACAGCCGTACTCATCCGCTGCCTGAACACAGCTGGTGTAGATGTTCGACATAATGTCATGCAGCTTGGCGTCCACTTCTTCAAATGACCAGGACAACCGCATGCTGTTCTGCGACATTTCAAGTGCGGACACGGCAACTCCGCCAGCATTAGCCGCTTTGGCTGGTCCAAACAGAACGCCTTCTTTATGGAAAACGTCAATCGCAGCTAGAGTGGAAGGCATATTCGCTCCTTCACCGATCGCTTTAACTCCGCCTTGCACGAGCAATGCAGCGGCCTGTTCATCGATTTCATTTTGCGTTGCACAAGGCAGCGCGATATCACAAGGGATAGACCAGATGCCTTCACAGCCTTCGTTATAAACGGCATGTGGATGTTCTTTGACATATTCGCTGATCCGCAGACGATCAACCTCTTTTAATCTTTTTACGGTATCCAGATTGATTCCTTGAGGATCATAGATGTAACCACCAGAGTCACTACATGCCACAACATTAGCTCCAAGCTCCTGAGCCTTCTGAATAGCATAGATGGATACGTTACCCGAACCGGAGACAACCACCGTGCTGTCCTTGAAGCTCAGTCCTTTGGATGCCAGCATCTCCTTCACAAAGTACACGCATCCGAATCCGGTAGCTTCCTTACGTGCAAGACTTCCTCCGTATAGGAGCCCTTTACCTGTAAGTACGCCGGCTTCATGTCCACCGCTGATGCGTTTGTACTGTCCGAACATATAACCGATTTCCCGTGCACCTACACCGATGTCGCCGGCAGGTACGTCCGCATCGGAACCGATATATTTGTACAGCTCAGTCATGAAGCTTTGAGTGAAACGCATGACTTCCAGATCTGATTTTCCTTTTGGATCGAAGTCGGAACCACCTTTACCACCGCCGATTGGCAGGCCAGTCAGGGCATTTTTGAAAATTTGTTCGAATCCAAGGAATTTAACGATTCCCGAGTAAACGGAAGGATGGAAACGAAGTCCGCCTTTGTAAGGCCCAATTGCGCTGTTGAACTGAACACGGAATCCACGGTTTACTTGTACCTTGCCCTGATCATCGACCCAAGGCACGCGGAACGTAATGACACGTTCTGGCTCAACAAGCTGTTCAAGCAAACCATTCTCCCGATATTTCGGGTGAGCTGCAATGACAGGAATAAGCGAGTCCAGGATCTCTTTGACAGCCTGATGGAATTCACTTTCCTGTGGATTTCTGGCGATAACCGATTCGTAAACGGAATGAACATACTCTGCAGCAGTTACTTGAGTTGAATCCTTAGTTATAGTCGACACTTTTTCAATGCACTCCTTTATTGTGTTAAAGTCTTGGGATGGCTATTTGTATAAATTGCATAAAAGTTTGTAGTTAAATATACAGGAAACAAAATAAAAATACGAGATGAAAACCCATAAAATGTTTTTTATGACGTTATTAAAATCTTCTATGGAACTGTCATACGATGTAAAGGTTAAGTTTGGAAGCTGGATGGACTGCCCATTTCTCGTTATAGAACACGAAGTTAACGGAATAGACTGGATTAAAAAATTAGTTTTGGTAAGATGGTAGTAAGACCGCGGTATCCGTGGTTTTTTTATCTATATGAAGGAGGAGAACAACATGATGAAGAAAAACATGCGAATCAACATGGAGAACAGGGCTTGTATAGGAGGTGAGATCTATTATGAACCATAGGACCTCCTTTCAAAATTGCAGAGAAATGCTGGTGAACCAGCTCATTATATTCGGTGAAGAGAAAAGAACATTTCTCGACGCCTATTTTGACGTGCGTGATCCGGAACGTACGCAGATGGAACGGCTGCTCTCGAACTATACGACGTGTGTGGAGAAGCTGCTCCTTGGTTCGGATGAAGCTCTGGACTCGGTGGTACTTATCGGTAGTTTGATCCGTTTTGAGTACGTTGACTTCCATACATCTGATTCATTCACCATTGTTATGCCGGATGACGCGGACCCGGATGCGGGGCATATTTCCTTCCTCTCCCCTGTGGGGCGGCAATTATTGCTTGGGCTCAAGGGAGAAGTGAGGTCGATTAATATACCGGCTGGCTCCATGCGAGTACGCATTACGGATATTACGTTAAACAATGAATCCTTGAACCGGATGTCCACTGGGGGTGCAGATCATGCACTTTAAAGAGACGGATTTGCCGGGAATTGGACGCAAATATTGGCTGCACACACGAAGCGGTGAGCATCTGGTCATTGTCATCCATAATGATGAGCGACGTGACCTGTTTCACATGGAATCAGGCGATTCGCCTGAAGAACTGGGAGACATGGTGTCACTAGTCACACTGGATGATGATGAGGCACGTGCGGTTGCGGCTATTGTCGGTGGCATGACGTACAAACCAACCTTTCAGGACGAACGTGAAGTTATGCTGGAGGGACTGTTAATTGAGTGGCTCCGTATTGAGCCGCATTCAGAGAGTATAGGAAGAACGATCGGAGAATTGAATATTCGCCAGGCAACAGGAGCGGTTATTCTGGCTGTGGTGGAGAAGAACAGGACGAAGCAGTTTAATCCGGGTCCGGACTATACCTTTACCGCGGGGGCTACAGTTGTTGTCGCTGGTGAACGGGATCAGATCAAACTGTTAAAACAGTTGTTATCCAATGGACGGCTCTAGCCTATGGATATGCTCATATTCGAAGTGGGAATTGCCGTTGCGCTGATTACACTTACGGGGCTGATATCTGCACGATTACGATTTTCGGTCATTCCTTTCTATATTCTGATTGGTATGGCAGTTGGACCGCATGCACCACAGATCGGCATTGTGGATTTGCGTTTTATCGAAAGCTCGGAATTTATTGAATTTATGGGCAGGCTCGGTATTCTGTTTTTGCTCTTTTATCTGGGACTGGAATTTTCGGTCTCCCGCCTGATGAAGTCAGGCAAAGCCATTCTGACCGGAGGTATGTTCTACGTTGGACTAAATTTTGCTTCCGGTCTGCTGCTGGGATGGTTCATGGAACTGCCACTCAAGGAAACGTTGGTTGTCTGTGGTATTATGACGAGTTCTTCCACAGCTATTGTGGCTAAAGTACTCGTGGATCTGAAGCGCACGGCGAACCCGGAGACGGAGATTATTATGGGCATGATCATGTTTGATGATTTGTTCATCGCCATCCATATCTCCATTCTGACGGGGCTTGTACTTAGTGGGGCTACCTCATTCCTGAGCGTCTTGCTCGTATCCCTGTCTGCGCTGCTATTTATTGTGCTATTTCTGATCATAGGCAGGAAATGCATCAAGTATATTGATAAGGCACTCAACATCAAGTCATCGGAGTTATTTCTGCTTACGGTTATGACGCTGCTCTTTCTAGTGGCGGGTTTCTCGGAAACCTTACATGTGGCTGAGGCGATTGGGGCTCTGATGATGGGGCTGGTTCTGGGGGAATCCAGGCATGCCAGCCGGATTGAGCATCAGATTATGCCGTTCAAAGATTTCTTTGGTGCCATCTTCTTTTTCAGCTTTGGCCTGACCATTGAACCCTCGACCCTTGGAGGGGCGGTTGGAATGACCGTTATTGCCGTTATTCTCACCATTGCGAGCAACTATGGTGCGGGCATGATCGCTGGCAGACTCTCCGGGATGTCTCCACGCGCTTCTCTTAATGTGGGATTCACGCTGGTGTCCCGTGGAGAGTTCTCCATCATTATGGCGAACATCGGCAAGGCAGGAGGGCTAATGGCATCCATTCAGTCTTTTGCCGTCTTATATGTGTTGATTCTGGCAGTGCTTGGCCCGATTCTGACGAAAGAATCACCATGGATCTACAGTCAATATGCTCGCTTGAGGAAAAGAATGAAACGAAGGCAAACAGAGTGAATGTATGGGAACGGTTCCTGTCTTTGCTTCATGAGTAATAGAGACATGAAGATTGTTATACAAAGAATTTTCTTAGAGATATGCTTACTAAAAAAGTCGTGCAATGCACGGCTTTTTTTGGTTATATAAGATGAGCTCAAGCAAATGAATTAAATTGGTTTACGACAAGAGGAGAATGTACAGCATGAATAATCTGCCTTCATATCATTCAACACATCATTATTGGAAACAGTATCAAGCCTTTTTCCCAGAAGAATTCAGGCTAGGGGACCATGCGAACCCTGAAGAGGAGTGGTGGGAATCGAACGGGGTTCATCTGCACATCGATCGTCTGCCCGAGCCCGAGTCGCCTGTCAAAATTCTGTTTATTCACGGAGCCGGAGGCAATGGCAGGTTGCTCGCTCCTTATTCCCGAATGTTGCAGCTCCGAGGCTATGAGGTAGTATCGCCAGATCTTCCACCGTATGGGCTGAGCTATCCGTTGCCTGGGACACGTCTCAATTATGGCCTATGGATCAAGCTGCTTGTTTCACTCGCTGATCGGGAATATAAGAAAGACGGCAAGCCGATCGTGGCGTTGGGAAGCAGCATCGGAGGCATGCTGGCTTATCACACAAGTGCACGCAGTGAGCACGTACAGGGCTTGATCGCAACAACATTTGTGGACACGAGTGATGCTGATATGCGTGACCAGCTTGCACCGAACCGTCTGGTCAGCCGATGGGGCAAACGCATAATGGACCAGTTTCCGGCTTTACTGGATCATATGCGGATCTCTGTGAAGCAAGTATCACGTATGCAGCTGATTACCAATAATCCGGATTTAACCCGACTTATTATGAATGATTCACAGGCGGCAGCGACGCGTGTCCCGTTGGAACTATTAAGAACATTCCTGGATAAGAAGCCGGAGGTAAACCCGGAACAGTTTGATCAATGTCCCGTACTGCTGGTTCACCCCGAACTGGACCCGATGACACCACTACGGTTCAGCCAATCTTTTTTTGATCGATTGAAAGTGGAAAAGGAATGCGTAGTGTTGGAAGGAGCAGGCCACTTCCCTATAGAACAGCCAGGGCTGAATCAATTGGAGGAAGCCGTGTTACGATTTTTACATAAGATTGAAGCGCAACATTCATGAAAGTTGAATTTGAATGTTCTCTATATGAACCGCGACCCCTCCCACTTGAATCTTTGTAATTTCATTGGAAATGCCCAGGGTTAATCTGGCTCGAATCTCCGAGGGGCGGTTCATGGTGTATCCTTGTCTAATCGTATAGGTTGTATCGTGGGGATCTGAAAGTTGGTTGTATTTATGTAAATAACAGAGTAAAGCACCGTTAGATGTACCAGTTGCGCTCTCTTCAGGGATATCGTAAAGGGGAGCAAAATTCCGGCATTCTGCCAGAGTGATCTCTTCATCTGGTTCAAGTGCAAACACGTGATAACCTACGACATGGTTAGCTTTGCTAATTTCTGCGATAAGCTGAAAGTCAGGAATGATTTTTGACAGAACATCAACATGGTTAACAGCTATCAAGATATCTCGTAATCCGGTAGACACGATCTGTACAGGTAATTCGGCGTGTAAATCATGTGAAGGAATACCCAGAGAATCTGCAATGTCTTGTCGGGCAACTATCTCTCCAAACTCCGGTAGCGCTTGAGACAGATAGACTTCACCATTGTTCTGGACAACCACTTCGAGTATTCCGGCCAGTGTCTCCAGTGTGTACATACCTACCTCAACGATATGCTGTGCTTTCATTAAATAAAATAAGGCAATCGTTGCATGTCCACATAGATCAACTTCATCACTAGGGGTAAAGAAACGAACTTTGAAATCAGCCTGATCCGATGGCATAACAAACGCGGTCTCTGAGAATCCGACTTGTCTGGCAACCTCCTGCATCTGGGAGTCGGACAAGTGTCCTGCTTCTAAAACAACTCCTGCGGGATTTCCGCCTAGAGACTTATCCGAAAATGCATGTAATGTACTTACTTCAATTTCCACATCGCTACCTCGCTTGTTCAGTTATTTAGGTTCAACAGTTCTACATTATACCACGGTTCCTCGTCAGGATTGTGAACCAAATCTGCTGCGAATTCGCGAATATAGGTCAAATGAACGTCCGGATGAAACGCTGGCTAAGGAAGCAGGTGTAACAGCCAACGTGTTCATGATGGAACCCAAAGGGGACCAACTCGATCAGTTGGCTGAGCTCGCTGCTGAGGGCAAACTGAGACCCATCATTGATGAGATATATCCCTTAAGTGAACAAGGACTGCGTGAAGCACACGAAAAAAGCGAAACCCATTATACACGTGGGAAACTGGTCATTCGAGTAGAATAGATGAGAATTATCTTTAAATGTTTAAGTTTAAAAAACTTTACTGACGGAAGTTGTCAGTAAAGTTTTTTTATAATAGGGGTATCGACTAGAAGGAGAGTGCACTATGCATACAAAAAAAGCATATCTTTATGTATTTGATACGATGTCAGACTGGGAGGTCGGTTATTTAATTGCTGAACTAAACTCGGGGAGGTATTTTAAAAAAGAACTGGCGCCGATAGAGGTGGTTGCCGTTAGTGTTGATAAAAGTCCGGTGACTACCATGGGAGGATTGGAAATACTACCTCGCATTTCTGTTGATGAGTGTATGTTGGAACGTACGGATGTGTTAGTTCTTCCAGGCGGAAATACTTGGATGGAATCCATTCACGAGCCTATATTGAAAAAAGCTTCGACATTTTTGGAAAAAGGTCATGTTGTTGCGGCAATATGTGGTGCAACCGTTGGACTTGCGAGGATGGGATTGCTAGACTCCAGAAGGCATACAAGCAACGATCTGGAATATTTGAAAATGATTTGTCCTCATTATATTGGAGAGAAGTACTATGAAATGGTATCGGCCGTAACGGATGATAATTTAGTTACAGCATCGGGCATAGCTCCGTTGGAATTTGCGATGCATGTATTGAAGGTGCTAGATGTATTTACACCGGAGACTTTAGATTCATGGTTCAGTCTATATCAGACTCATGAACCAAAATACTTCTTCGAGTTAATGAATTCTATCAAATAGCTGGCATTTCGATATTTTCGCATGGAGTGGAATAAGATATAATAGTAACAATTTATTCCATTCTATGTATGAGGTGATTCGGATGTCCAATGAGCTCATTCAAGCGATTCAATTATTAAAAGAAAAGAAGTGGGTGGATCTGACCCATACGTTTGGACCGGAATCTCCACATTTCTCAGCTTTTGATGCGGCGCAATTCGATACGTTGTTTAATCACGATCAAGGTTTCTTTGCCCAGAGTTTCAGGTTTCCCGGTCAATATGGTACGCATTTGGATGCGCCCATTCACTTTGTGCGGGATACCCGGTATCTTGATGAATTGGGGTTAAAGGAGCTTGTGCTACCGCTGGTGGTTATTGATCAATCTGTGGCTGTAGAGAGCAATCCGGATTTCACGCTGGATGTCGAGCATATTCTTGAGTTTGAAAAAGAGCATGGCGTTATTGAAGCTGGCAGCTTTGTAGCATTGCGTACCGATTGGAGCAAACGCTGGCCCAGTCATGAAGCATTCGACAACAAGGACGCTGAGGGCAACAGTCATGCACCCGGATGGTCAGTTAGTGCGTTAATGTTTTTATTCGAGGAAAGAAAAATACAGGCGATTGGCCATGAAACCTTCGACACCGATTCAGCCGTAGATTATCAAAAGAACGGAGCACTTCTGGCAGAATATTATGTACTAGCCCAGGATACATATCAGGTAGAGCTATTAACGAATCTGGATCAGGTACCGGCCAAAGGTGCGGTGATCTTCAATATCGTACCCAAGGCGGAGAAGGCGTCCGGCTTTCCAGTGCGCTCATTTGCCATTTTACCGTAAAACAAAGTTGAACATAGACATATTGCAATTGACTCAGACGCAGTTCTTTCCGAATGTTTCACCAATGGGACTTGTGCAAACTGATTATATAAATAATAAAGGAGGCGTAATCCGCCTCCTTTTTATGTGGTGCGTGCCCAGAGGCACGCATGATCTCGTTGGTGAAAGTCCAACCCAAGGAGGGGCCAAGCCACCTTGGTAGCTAGGATGCTTACATATGGCGAAATCTGTGTGTAAAAGCGCATCGACCAAAGTACCTGTCAGAGACAGGGCGAGCAACAGGCCAGGCCGTAACATGAAGTGAATCCTGCCGCGTCGTCAAAAAGGCCCTGCAAGGGGGAAAAGAAGGTGCCGAGTCTCGGTCATATAGACGAAGGCCAAGGAAGCTGTGCAGAACTTGGAGCAACAGTGAAGAACCTTCCGGCGTAAGGGGAGCGGCATGGCTTGAAAGATCATGCAGTGAACTGGGGAGGCCCTCCCCCACACGGTTTTTTTTTTTTTGGAGGAACCCGTAAAGAGATGCTCTATAAGTCCAAAAGACGAAGTGAGCGGTCTGTGGGAAGGGAGTCCGAGGGGCTCATAGTACCGAGGAATCCAAGGACAACATAACCTTGGGGAGGGAAGGAGCCCTGCTTTGTTTATGCTTTTGGAGGAGGTACGAGTGAGTGAATGCCAACCGGCTAACAACACCTAAGGAAAAAGTTCAACAACTCCAAGAAAAGCTAGGTCATGCGGCCAAGGAGAACAACAAGCGTAAATTCCATGCTCTGTATGATAAAGTCTACCGCTGGGATGTGCTTTGCGAAGCTTGGAGACGAGTGAAAGCGAATAAGGGAGCGGCAGGCGTAGATGCGGTGACGCTGGCAGATATCGAGAAACAAGGAGAAAAGAACTTCCTCAAGTCGTGCGAGCAAGACCTGAAAGAAGGTAACTACCATCCGCAGCCCGTACGGAGGCACTACATTCCAAAGAAAGACGGGAAGCCAAGACCACTCGGCATCCCGAGCGTGCGTGACCGAATCATACAAATGGCAACTTCTAGAGCGATTAGCCCGGTGGTATGCAAAGAAGAGACAACGCAAAAGGTGGATGAGCTCACGGGTCGAAGTAAAATATATTGCCAGACAATATGGATTAAAAACGCTATTGTAATCTGCATGCCCATGAAGGACAAACATCGGAAAGCCGTATGAGGGAAAACCTCACGTACGGTTTGATGAGGAGGGGCTGGGTTTTGCCCAGCCTTTTACTCTAGTACTTTTGATCCGAAGAGGGATCCTGATTGAATCGTTGTGAAATTTTCTTCTCTGTCTTCTTACGCCGAATCCAGCGCTTGAATATACTTTCTTCTTTTCTTCCCTGCAGTGTTTCCTTCATACCTTGAATCATAAATTCCGATCTTCGTCTGTCATCCCGACTAATCTCGCGTAGTTCCTTGATAAATTTGTCGTCCATATCTGCCTCTCGCTCATTAAGTATATCTCTATTATACCGAACGTACGTTCTTTTATCAAGTTTTACCATAATCGAATTTTTTGAGACGATTTTAGTGAGAAAGAGCACAGGATTAAGCTTTCTCCATATGTGAAAATGAAATAGAACTTTCAGTAAAATCTGTATAACATGTCTGGAGGGTGAGGGATGAGGAATAGTGATGATGGAATGAAACGTGAATGTGTGCCTGAAAGATCGTGGGTGATCATTATGATGCAGGGGTTACTGGGCATTGGTGCGATGGTTGGAGGGGGAGTACTCATTATCGATCCATCGGGCAATCTCGTCAATATGCCAGATTCATTGTTGGAGCATTCCCCGTTTGGCAGTTTTTTGATCCCGGGAATTATACTGTTGTTGGTTCTTGGCGTTATGCCGATGATCATTGCCATTTCACTCATTCGTCGCACTCACTGGGAAATAGGTGAAAAACTGAATCTCTACTCGAATCAATATTGGGGGTGGACGTTCTCCTTATATACGGGATTTGCTCTGATCATCTGGATTATGGCACAGGTATACTGGATACAGCATGTATCTGTCATCCATCTGGTCTATTTTGCTTGGGGAGTGGGTATCCAGATCGTCACTCTGCTGCCTGGCGTACAACGAAGATATCGGGCAGACTGCTCAACATAAAACATTCTCTCTATAAAATAAAACGGCTGTCATCCGGATCTTAGAGTGATCCGGGTGACAGCCGTTTATCTTTATTGTTACTTGGAAGCCTGATAGGCGCTCAACAATTCTTTCACTTTTGCCGGATCGGACTTCAATTCATTCCCGGTCTGCACGAGTGGACTTACTGTAGAGTACGCCTTAAGTTTATTGTTTTTGTAAAACTGCAGAATGTCATCCTGATTGATGGAGTACAGTACGGCTTTTCTCAGGTCACTGCTTTTGGCAACTTCCCGATTGGCTGTGTTGAACAACAGATAGGAAACCGCATTGCTCGGAATGCTCTGCAATTGCAATTTGCTGTCATTTTTGATAATGTCATACTTCGTTTCAGATACCCCGTAGTATAAGTGGATTTCACTACTGCGAAGAGCAGATAGTGCACTGTCGGCATCCGAGATGAACCGTACATTCACCTGGGAAATCTTGGGTGCATATTCAGAGCCTTTACGGTAGCCGGGATTCTGATAGAATACACCTTCATAATCATTTTTATATGCCAAGATATATGGGCCGCTGGTATACAGGGTGTTGTTGTACGCAGCACCTTCAGTCACAGTATTCTGATCGCCGTAAGGAATGTCTTTATTTACGTCAAACGAAGCTACATCATACGTATTGATGCTCTCAACCTGCTTTTTGGACACAATGCCAGCAGATTGGTGAGCCAGATAGTTCAATACTTGCGGGAAAGGTTCGGTGGTTGTGAGTTTCACAACCTGATACTTCCCGGTAGCGTTATCTGCTTTGTTTTTGTCCGTGACGAGTTCCGTAATTCTAGTGCCAAGCCCTTGTTCTAATGCTTCTTTAACCGTACCGCTGCCACTGGATTGCTGAATGGATTCCAAGGCGCCCAGATCCGTTACCAACTCGGCTTCCTTGATATGTTCGTGAAGGCTGTATGTCCGGTGATCCGGTACGGAATCTTTGTTTTTGGCGCGATCGAGAGAGAAGATGACGTCATCTGCACCGACACGTTCTCCTGTATCTACGGCTTTTTTATTGTCAATCTTGGCAAAATTGATATCGTCTCTGAGAATGAAATAATACTCCGAGTTCCCCTCAGCAATGCTGAAATTGTGAGAGAGGGAACCCTCTGCTGTAAGTTGATCGTCATCTGTCAAGTTAACGAGACGTACATACATGTTGGTGTTCAGTTGGTTGATGGAACCGTCATTTCCTTTGATCGGGTCAAGGGAAGTTAGGACGGAGGCGGTTTGTGTCAGAATTAATGGTTCTTTTGTATTTTTGGAGCTGTCTTTGAATTCAATAGGTTCCCATGCCATGGCGCGGGATTTAGACAAGCGAACGGTGTCTGCATTCAGAATGTCTTTGTTCACAGCCTGACTTTTCAGGGAAATGTACAGCGGAGCGATATACGCTTGATCGGTTACCAAGCGGTCCTCCAATTGTTTATACGTATCCTTGTATTCGTCCGGAGTCTGAGTAGCGGCCTGGTCAATAAGTTTATCGATTTCTTCATCAGCCAGAATGCTGTAGTCTCCGCCAGTTTTGAAAAGAGAACGAACCGCATAATCCGGATTTCCGGTTACTGTTGTCCAGCTGGACAGGGCAATGTCATAATTGCCTGCATCCTGCTGGGATTTGTAGCTGCCGTAATCCGGCTGCAGGTTCAGCTTAACATTGAAGCCATTCTTGGTGAGCTGATCCCGGATAATATTCACGTCATTTTCGGAAGAGCTCTGAGCCAGTAATTCGATGTCTACCGGTTTTTGGTTTTGCGTATTTTCCGTTGTATCCGATGGTACGGTTTCTGACTGGGATTCCGTCTTGGTCTTCACATTGCAACCGGAGACCACAAGGACGAGAATGAATAGTAGTGCTATCAACGTACGTTTTTTCATGAAAATACCTCCAGATAAGTTCATAATCATTGGAATTCAAATTGAGTTGAATATTGTAGAATCGGTTAAGCCTTTTCGAGCTTCGGATCAAGCGCATCGCGCAGTCCGTCACCAAGAAAGTTGAACGAGAGCACAAGCAGAATGATTGCAAGACCTGGATAGATGGCCAGATACGAATGGGTTTCCAGATACGTACTGCCCAGCTTGAGAATGTTGCCCCACTCGGGAATATGCGGCTCCACGCCGAGTCCCAGATAACTTAAACTGCTGGTGGCAATGACAGCTCCGCCGATCGTGAGTGTAGACTTGATAATCATGGGGGCGAGCGAGTTCGGAATAATATGTTTGAAAATAATGGAGCGATTGTTGTAACCCAGTGCACGTGCAGCTTCAACAAATTCAAAAGTAGATACATAGAGCACACTGGCTCTCATAGTTCGTGCATAAGTTGGGATCGAACCCAGGCTGAGTGCCAGAATAAGATTGACCGTATTAGCCCCGAACGCCGCAATGATGGCAATAGCGAGCAGAATACCCGGAATGGCATAGAGAATATCCAGCAGTCGCATGATGATATTGTCTGTGTGTCTTCCATAGAATCCCGAGAATGCTCCGAGAATACCGCCTATCAGTACCGGAATCAGAGTTGACATGAATCCTACGATCAACGATATACGGGCACCGAATACAATCCGGGAAAATAAACATCGTCCAAAGTCATCTGTTCCCAAGGGATAGGCGAGCGATGGGGACTGAAGCAAGGCCGAGTAGTTATTTTCTACAGCCATGCTGTAATCAAAAGTAAAGAAGCTGCAAATCGATATCGAGAACAGGAAAATGATAAAAAACAAACCGGACATCGCCGTGACATTCGGAGCAAGACGCTCCCACAGATCATTCCAGAAGTTGGATTTCTGTTTACCCTGTCTGCGGATTCGTCCAATGATGGAAATACCCAGTAGCAGTGCGAATACATTCCCTGTGACCGAAGTCAGAATCAGGATCATGCTCACGCCCAGCATCCAGCGTGGGATGATCGAGGCTGAGGTATACCGGGATACGATAAATAGCACCACCAAATCAATGACAAGAACAAGTACGAGCACAGCCAAGGCTGGCAAAAACGTATCCGCAACATACGGTTTAAACATATTGAGTGCCGAGACCCCAATAACGAACAGCTGGGTCAGCAGCATATACACCGCAAATGTATACTCAATGCTCTTTGTTTTCTTGATCAGATGAAAAGCGGCCGTCACGATAAAGATATTGCCTGAAATGATACCCAACAGTTGAACCCATGCTAGTCGGCGAGTCAGCACAGAGATTGTCCCCTGCCGAATCAGGTCTCTCCGAATCCGGAGCGTCAGCACACTTTGGACCAGCGTGAAAAATAGGTAAATTGCGAGTGCAGTCAGCAGAAATGGCCTGAACACCTGAAGGCTCCAGTCATAACTGTTGAACAACAGTAACACCGACAAGAGAAGGGAAGTGACCCAGGCGAAGCTCGCCTGACTATACTCCTGTGAAGACTTAAGCCGAAAACGCATTTCTTGTGTAAGTGAACCCGATTTTGTCATAGTGCACCTGCTTTAATATTGTTTCATCTTGGAACGGACCCTGGGATCGACAAAAGCGTACAACAGATCTACCACAACATTGATGATGGAGATCGTAATTGCTGTGTATATGACCCCGCCCATAATGCTCGGAATATCAGGGATAAACTGTTTATCCACAATGTAGCTGCCAAGTCCGCTGATATTAAATACTTTCTCCGTTACAGCCGCCCCGCCAAGCATGCCTCCGAATTGAAGACCTACAACGGTTACGATTGGAATTAGCGCATTGCGCACAGCATGTTTCAGCAGAACCTGTCGTTCGCTTAATCCTTTGGCACGAGCAGTCATTACGTAATCCTCATGAATAACTTCCAGTGTGGAAGACCGGGTCATACGGGCCACCGCAGCGGTTAATCCCGTTCCCAGAACAATCGTTGGCATAATAATGGACAACCAATTCTGTGGATTGAACGTAGCGGGAAGCCACTGCAACTTGATCGAAAAATTCAGGATGAAAATAAGTCCTTGCCAGAAATTCGGAATCGATAGTCCAATCAATGCAATAAACATGAATGTGTAATCAAACAGTGAATTGGGCTTGATCGCCGAGATGATGCCGATTGGCAATGCAATGATAAGGGCAAGCAGCAAGGAGATAACGGCCAGTGTTAACGTGATTGGAAACTTTCTGGCGATCGTAGCCGTGACATCTTCATTCCCTGAAAAAGACTTGCCGAGATCGAATAGCGCTATGCCCTTGATATTGTTCCAGAGTTGGACGAGATAGGGCTGATCCAGGCCATACACATGGTTAAAAGCTGCGATCTGTTCCTGTGTCGCTGTCTCTCCGAGAATGTTGGCCGCCGGATTGAATGGAGACAGGTACAAGATGGTGAATACAAGTGTTGCTACGCCCAGAATGACGAATACCGTCATCAGAATTCTTTCGAATATGTACTTTAGATAAGGATTGCCATACAGAAACATCATGGCGTACATCAGACAGCCCGGAATAACCGATATCGCAAGGAACCAAGGTTTATCAATCATCGATTGGAATGTATCAGCCATCGTCAGGCGCTGTTTCCCCTGTTCATGAAGCTTGCTGAACGTTCGTTCCTTTAACTCCTTCTGAACTGATTCCTCCAGCCATTCCTCCGTCTGACGCTTAAATTCTGCCTCACTAACTTGCTGTCGAAAGAAACGGTGTTTACGTCTCAACTGTTCTTCCACGTCCACCCGGAGCTTATCCCGGTAAGAAGTGGAGAGCATATCGCGCTCAACAGCTTGTTGAACCACGGCCCAGCCATCCCTTTTTCGTCTAGATTGCCAGATCAGAAGCACAACCAGATTAACGGGCAGTCCGAGAATAAATAGAACATATCGATAGGAGGGATGAAGCAGCATTTTGCCATAATTAAATCCCAGGGTGTAAACAAGCTGTGACATTTTGCTGCCTTTTGCAAGATTCAAACCATGCGAGCCTCCTTTCATCTTATTTTAAATTGCATTATTCCGATTGATATAGTATATATTATTTAGAGTCTATTTAATTGTCAAGGTATGGAAGAGTATACATATGAGCACATGTGAAAATATGGATGAGGGATAGTGATCAGATGCAACCTTTATTGAAAGTAAATGAGTTGTCCGTTTCTTTTCATTCCGGAGAGAGTGAATTTCAGGCGGTGAAGGAAGTCAGTTTTGAAGTGCGGAAAGGGGAAACACTTGGCATAGTAGGGGAGTCCGGCAGTGGGAAGAGTGTTACGGCACGTTCCATTATGAGGCTGCTTGCCTCTCCTCCTTCGCAGATGAAAAAGGGTGAGATCCTGTTTAAAGGGGTAGATTTGGTTCATAAAACACAAAAAGAGATGGAGAGTATCCGTGGCCGTGACATCGGCATGATCTTTCAGGATCCTATGAGCTCTCTTAATCCGACCGTTAAAATCGGGAAACAGATCACCGAAAGTCTGATTAAACATCAGAAGCTTTCCAGAGGGGAAGCGAAGAAGCAGGCGATTGCCATGCTGGAGCTCGTTGGTATCACCCGGAGTGAAATACGTTTCAATCAGTACCCACATGAATTCTCTGGAGGTATGCGTCAGCGGGTAATGATCGCTATTGCTCTAGCTTGCCGTCCTGAATTGCTGATTGCGGATGAACCTACAACTGCGCTTGATGTTACTATTCAGGCCCAAATCCTTAATTTGATGAAAGATATGCAGGCACAACTGGGCACTTCCATTATTCTGATTACCCATGATCTCGGAGTAGTGGCAGGCATGTGTGATCGGGTTGTGGTCATGAAAGACGGGCAGATTGTGGAATCCGGGACAACCACAGAGATTTTTGCAAATCCGAAGCATCCATACACGTCCAGACTGCTGAATGCATTACCTCGACTGGATGAGAAGAAAAAGCCGAAACTCGTCTCTTTGGTTCCACGTGATCTGGAGGATGATCAGCCTTTGCTGGAAGTGAAGTCCCTCAGACAACATTTTAATCTAGGTAAAGGCAACACCTTAAAAGCCGTGAACGATATCAGTTTCGAGATTCGCCAGGGGGAGACGCTTGGGGTCGTAGGCGAATCGGGCAGTGGGAAATCGACTACAGGTCGAGCCATTCTACGACTGCATGAACCTACAGGTGGGGATGTGCTGTTTAAGGGAGTACCGCTCAATCGCCTTTCTGCGTCTGAGATGAAAACGATGAGGCGGCATATGCAGATTATTTTCCAGGATCCGTATGCCTCGCTCAATCCGAAATTTAGAATTATGGATATTATTGGGGAAGCTTTGGATATTCACCATCTTGCCGGCAGCCCCGCTGAACGGGAAAAGCGTGTGGAGGAATTGCTGGAGATGGTGGGTCTCGATCCGGCTCATGCACAGCGATACCCTCATGAATTTTCGGGTGGTCAACGGCAACGGATCGGAATCGCTCGTGCGCTGGCTGTGGAACCTGAATTTATTGTATGTGACGAGCCTTTGTCTGCGTTGGATGTGTCCATTCAGGCTCAGATCGTACAGCTGCTTGAAGAATTGCAGCAGCGACTCGGTCTGACATACCTGTTCATAGCACATGACCTGTCCATGGTTAAACATATCAGTGATCGTGTGGCTGTCATGTATAACGGAAAGATTGTGGAGTTAGCAGAAAGTGAAGAGTTATATTCGAATCCTCAGCATGCATACACAAAGGCCTTGTTATCGGCCATTCCGGTTCCGGACCCGGCTGTGGAAGCGAAGAAAAAACGTCTTGCTGTGAACGAAACGCCAAGAGAGACAGTCGAAGTGGAAGACCGCTATAATCTGGAACAGTCTCGATGGGTGGAAGTAAAAGAGGGACATTGGGTGGCAATATCAGGATAAAGTGAACCATTCATTTGTACTCAAAAATAGAACCCCGGCAATGATCTGTGGAAGATCATTGCGCGGGGTTCTATTTCATGCCCAGCAGGCACAGTGAATGTATTTTTTGAACTGAACGGATTTCTTAATGGTGTCGATCTCTGCCTTCGTTGTATCATCCAGATAAGTGAAGATGAAGTTGAATGCATAACCTTCAATAATCGTACTATAGTAATCTTGCGTAATGGTTGAACCATTGCCCGCATCCATCGTAATTTGCATCAGATCCATCGTGGTTAGCGAGCGGATTGAGCGGAAAGTTGATTTTGCAAAATAGATATGTTACGCTTACATTACAAGAGAAAAACAACAGAATACCCAATAACATCTTTTGATGGATTGTAACTGTGCAGACAGGCAAAACCTAAACTGATGGTGAAATGAAGGCTCTTTTTTTGCGAGCTATTTTACCTTGAGTTTAGGTTTTTCTTGTTTTTTGGCCTGAAATACAGCCGCTGTATTCGGGAAAAACCCAAATAAAATTCGAAAAGAGGTTGTTCGTTATGACCACGGCAAAAAAAGGATTCCCCGAAAACTTCCTGTGGGGAGGCGCTACAGCTGCCAACCAATTGGAAGGTGCATTCGATAAGGACGGCAAAGGTCTCTCTACTGCGGATATGATTGCGCATGTTCCCAAAGAGAAGCGTACAGGCGGACATGCCATGGAAATCTCCTCTACACGAATTGAAGAGATCCTCTCTGGCAAAATTGAAGAACGTTTCCCTAAACGTTTTGGTATTGATTTCTATCATCACTATAAAGAAGATATCGCGTTGTTTGCTGAAATGGGCTTCAAAGTGTTCCGTTTGTCCATTCACTGGGCACGTATTTTCCCTAACGGTTACGATCAAGAGCCGAACGAAGCTGGCTTGAAATTCTATGACGATGTCTTCGACGAATTGTTGAAATACGGCATTGAACCGTTGGTAACCTTGTCTCACTACGAAACACCGCTGGGTCTGACACAGAAATACAATGGTTGGGCAGGTCGTGAAGTGATTGGGCACTATGTGAGATATGCAGAGACTGTGTTCAACCGTTATAAAAATAAAGTGAAATACTGGTTGACGTTCAATGAAATCAACGTGATGCTGTTTAGCCCATACACAGGCGGCGGTATCCTGATCGATAAAGTGGACAACCAACTGCAAACGACATATCAAGCGCTGCATCACCAATTTGTAGCAAGTGCACTGGTAACCAAGCTTGCACATGAGATTATTCCTGGTTCCCAAGTGGGCTGTATGCTCGCTCGTATGGAAACGTACCCGGCGACTTGTAATCCGGTAGATGTTCGTCTGGCGCAACATGAGAATCAGATTAACCTGTTCTTCACGGATATGCATGCTCGTGGTCAATACCCGAACTACATGGCTCGTTATTTTGAAGAAAACAACATTGTGATTCAGAAAGAAGCAGGCGATGATGAGATCTTGCTCAACAATACCGTTGATTTCATTTCCTTCAGTTACTACATGTCCGTAACCAAATCTGCATCCGCAGACAAAGAAGAAACAACAGGTAACCTGACTGGTGGCGTCAAAAACCCTTATCTCGAAGCTTCCGACTGGGGCTGGGAGATCGATCCGATCGGTCTGCGCGTAACGTTGAATAACTTCTGGGATCGCTACCAGAAACCATTGTTCATCGTAGAAAATGGTCTGGGTGCATATGATCGCGTGGAAGAGGATGGTTCCATTCATGACTCCTACCGCGTGGATTATCTGAAAAAACACATTGAACAAATGAAAGAAGCGATCAAAGACGGTGTGGACCTTATTGGATTTACAGCTTGGGGCCCGATTGACCTCGTGAGCATGTCCACGTCTGAAATGTCCAAACGTTATGGTTTCATCTACGTGGATTTGGACGACGAAGGTAATGGAACACTCAAACGTTCGAAGAAAGATTCGTTTGACTGGTACAAAAACGTAATTGCCAGCAATGGTGAGCAACTATAACTTGGTCTGTATTTTAAACCCGGATCGCTTTAAGTAATTAGGCTATTCGAGGATTGTTACCGCATAAAGCGGGCAAAACCCAACATAAAGCAGGCCATCGGTGATTATCTGATCTGAAGCCCTTTTAGTTGCGCGTTGTCCGCTTTTTGATGTGTTCACGGGCATAGGGTCAACAGTTTTAACAAAGAATGAGTACAACGTAACCAGAGAGGAATGACAGATATGACAACACCATTTCCGAAGGATTTTCTATGGGGCGGCGCAGTCGCAGCCAATCAGCTCGAAGGAGCCTACAATACAGATGGCAAAGGCCTATCTGTTCAGGATGTAATGCCGCATGGGATTACGACGCCAAGAACAGAAGGACCGACAGAGGATAACCTGAAATTGATTGGTATCGATTTCTACAATCGTTATAAAGAAGATGTTAAGTTGTTTGCTGAAATGGGCTTCAAAGTGTTTCGTACTTCCATCGCTTGGTCCCGTATTTTCCCTAAAGGCGATGAATTGGAGCCAAACGAAAAAGGTCTGCAGTTCTATGATGAATTGTTCGACGAGTGCCACAAATACGGGATTGAGCCCCTCGTAACGATTTCTCATTATGAGACACCGCTGCATTTGTCCAAAACGTATGACGGCTGGGTTAACCGTAAAATGATTGATTTCTACGAGCGTTATGTAACCGTTCTGTTTAACCGGTTCAAAGGCAAAGTAAAATACTGGCTGACGTTTAATGAAATTAACTCCATTCTTGAAGAACCATTCATGAGTGGCGGCATCTTCACGCCAAAAGCAGAACTGTCCAAGCGGGATCTGTACCAGGCAATCCACCATGAGCTGGTAGCAAGTGCGCTGGCGGTTAAACTGGGTCATGAGATCATGCCTGAAGCCAAAATTGGCTGTATGGTACTCAGTATGCCAACCTATCCACTGACACCAAATCCGGATGATGTGGTAGCTGCAATGCATGCAGAACAGCGGAATGACATCTTTGCCGATATTCATGCACGTGGCTATTATCCGAAATACATCAATCGTTACTTCAAAGCGAATAATATCAACATCAAGTTTGAAGATGGCGATGCTGAAATTCTGAAACATACGGTGGACTTCATCTCGTTCAGTTACTATGTAAGTATTTGTGAGACAGGTGACCCACAGAAGCGTGTTGAAGGCAAAGGAAATTTGTTTGCAGGTGTACAGAACCCTTACCTCAAAGCAAGTGAATGGGGCTGGCAGATTGACCCGCAAGGCCTGCGTGTAACGCTGAATAAATACTGGGATCGTTATCAAAAACCGCTGTTTATTGTCGAAAATGGTTTGGGTGCAGTAGATGAGCTGATTACAGACGAAAATGGCAATAAAACGGTGAATGATGATTACCGGATTCAATACCTGAATGATCACTTGGTACAAGTAGGCGAAGCGATTGAAGATGGCGTTGAAGTTATGGGTTATACCTCATGGGGCTGTATCGATCTGGTGAGTGCATCAACAGCAGAGATGAAAAAACGTTACGGCTTCATTTATGTGGATCGCAACAACGATGGAACGGGTACATTGGATCGTTACAAGAAAAAATCATTCCATTGGTACAAAGAAGTTATTGGTACAAACGGCGCAAGTCTAAAATCCGACAACCATTAATTTCTGGTTCCAAAGACATATGTGGTTAGCGTCTTCTTGTGTCATATTCAAGCACATTAACCGCTTTCACAAAAACATTGTCAGATGGATAATTATATGGTAAGATGGGCCTAGGCTAATGAATACTGGATTGTTACTGTTCAATCAGGCAAAACCAGAAGCGGGGCATGTTTAATGACCTGTTTTGGTTTTGCCTTTTACTACTTTGACGGTGCAAGGTGATGTGAAGAAATGAAAATTGAGAAGGTGCTGAACAACAACGTAGTTACTGTGATTGATCCGGGAGGAAACGAACTGGTCGTCATGGGACGGGGCATAGCCTTCAAAAAGCATACTGGTGAAACGATAGACGACAGTCTGGTCGAAAAAATATTCTCATTGGAAAGCAAGGAAGTATCGCAGAAACTGAAAACGCTTCTGTCTGATATTCCAGTTGAATATGTTGAATGCTCGGATGAGATTATCCGTTACGCCGAGACCGTGTTGGGTGAGAAGCTTCATGAGAGCATCTACATTTCACTTACGGATCATATTCATTTTGCCATTGACCGGCATCGTCAAGGCTTGCAGATTCGTAACGCATTGTTCTGGGAGATTAAGCGCATGTACCGTAAGGAATATGCCATTGGGCTCAAGGCGCTTCAGATTATTGAAGAAACATTGGGTGTCCTGCTTCCTGAAGACGAATGCGCATTCATCGCTATGCATCTGGTTAATGCCCAGATGAACGGTGAGATGAGGGAAACCATCAGTATTACGAATATCGTTAAAGATATACTCAACATCGTACGACGCAGCTTCGTCATTGAGCTGGATGAGGATTCGCTGAGCTATTATCGATTCCTGACACATTTGAAATTCTTTGCTCAGCGCGTATTGCAAGGTACAGCGATTGAAGATAAGGAAGCAGATAATCCGCTTCATGACCTGGTGAGCAAACAATATCCTGAGGCACATGCTTGTGCGTGTAAGATTAACGACTATACTCGCAAGATCTATAGCCGGGTCTTATCCAAGGAAGAAATTCTTTATCTGACCATTCATATTGAACGGGTTGTCAGAACGGAACAAACAATCGAATAAATTGGGATTGTTACTGCAAAAAAGGCAAAACCTAAACGTTGAATAATGATAAGCTGAAACTGCTTTGTCATTATTCAGTGTTTAGGTTTTTTTTTAACCTTCATTACACATAAAAGGAGCAAAACACAATGGATAAACAACAATTGTCCAAGGATATTCTGAAGCTTGTTGGTGGCGAAGAGAACATCGATCAAGTCACACACTGTATGACAAGACTCCGGTTCAACCTGAATGACAACAAAAAAGCGGACAAAGCGACGCTGAAAAATACACCTGGCGTTATGGGCGTTATGGAGAATGGCGGTCAGTTCCAGGTCATTATCGGGAACGATGTGCCTGTTGTGTATAATGCACTTGTAGGCAATATGTCCAAATCGCCTGATGCCAAACCAGCTGCTTCAAGTGAAACAAGTAAAAAGAAAAATCCGCTGAGTGCTGTATTTGACTTCATCTCAGGCGTGTTTACACCAATCCTACCAGCGATCACCGGTGCGGGGATGCTCAAAGGTATTGTTGCATTGCTCCTTACCTTTGGATGGATTGATGCTACAAGTTCTACGTATATCATTTTGTCGGCGATTGGTGATGGTGCATTCTACTTCCTCCCAATCATACTGGGGATCAGTACAGCACGTAAGCTGGGCAGCAACATGTACATTGGCGCGGCGATTGGTGCATCAGTTATGCACCCGACGATTACGGCTCTGTTAGCACCAGGTGAAAATGTATCGTTCATCGGTTTGCCGGTTGTAGCAGCGACCTATGCATCCTCGGTTATCCCGATTCTGATTGCGATCTGGCTGGCTTCTTATGTAGAAAAAGCCATCGACAAGGTTACACATGCTTCACTTAAATTGATTGTTGTACCAACAGTTACATTGCTTATCATTGTTCCAGTAATGATGATTGCCGTAGGACCTCTTGGCGTTATCATCGGTAACGGTTTAACAGATGGTATTAACTGGTTGTTCAATAACGCTGGTTTGTTTGCAGGATTGCTTGTTGGTGGAACATTCTCGCTCTTAATTATTACAGGTATGCACTATGCACTGGTTCCAATCATGATCGGTTCCATTGCGACACTGGGATTCGATTACTTGATTCCACTCATGATGGTTGCAAACTTTGCGCAGGCAGGCAGTGCATTGGGTGTTTCTCTGAAATCCAAAAATAAACAAATCAAATCTATGTCAGCATCAACGGGTGTTACTGCTCTTATGGGAATTACAGAACCAGCAATGTATGGGGTAAACATGCGTTTCAAAAAACCATTTGTTGCAGCCCTGATCGGTGCCGCTATTAGTGGGGCGTTTATCAGTTTCTTCCAAACCAAAGCTTATGTAATGGGTGGACTCGCGGGTCTGTCCGGTATTCCGATGATCATCGGCCCTACATTTGTATATGCACTGATTGGAATTATCATTGCTGTTGTAGTTTCAGCAGTTCTGACGTACATTCTTGGATTTGAAGATGTTCCTGAAGCAGCAGCTGCAGCCACTCCATCGGCCGAGCCAGTAACACCGATAGCAGCTGACGTGAATAGCTCGGCTTCCGCAGTAACTGCTGTTGAAGAAACGAAAGCACTGGATCAAGACGTATTCAGCCCGATTACTGGTGAAGTTAAACCATTAAGCGAAGTTCCAGACCCTGCATTCTCCGAAGAGATTATGGGTAAAGGTTTTGCCATCCAGCCGTCGGAAGGCCGCGTGGTTTCTCCGATCAACGGAACGGTATTCTCGCTGTCGAAGAGTGGACACGCCATCGGCTTGGTAAGTGACAATGGCGCTGAGATGCTCATTCACATCGGGATTGATACCGTGAAACTGAAAGGTCAATTCTTCTCCCCTAAAGTTCAAGCAGGAGCGAAGGTTGCCGTTGGTGACGTACTGATGGAATTCGACCGGGAAGAAATTGAAAAAGCCGGTTACACCACAATTACGCCGGTTATCATTACGAACATGCATCAATACAATACAATCGAATCTGCCGGACGTACAACGATTAAAGAACAAGAATTGTTGTTCACGGCTAAAGCTTAAATAAGTCAACAAGCAGCAGTCTCTCCGGAAGGAATTCCGGTAAGGCTGCTGCTTTGTTATTGGTATAGGCGATATCTTTCATGGCTGATATCTGCTATATCTTAAACCGAGCGAGAAGGCAGCAGCTCCTGAACCAATTGTACAAAGTGCTGCGCGGGCTTGGACAGATGGCGATTCCGATGCCACACAAGCGCAGAATCTACGGTGGATTGCGCATCCTGAATACGATAAACATGGAAAGGATGCTCGTGATATAGCTGCAGAACCGTATGGGGCACGATGGAGCTTGCAAAACCGAGTCGTACAAGTTCCAACAACATGTTAATATCCGAGCATTCGCCCGCAATGGAAGGATTCACGTGATGTTCACGGAATTTCTGCAATATCAGTTCGAACATCCCGAGTCCTTCGGTACTGGGAAGCAAGAGAGGGATGTTGGCCAGCTTTTGAAAATAAATCCCGCTCCTATCCGCTGAGTTCAGCGGTGTGGAGGAAATATAGAAGAGAGCTTCCTGCGGTAGATGCAGCACTTCATATTGCTCTGTTTTGACAGGCATTCGCACACAGGCGAGCTCGATTTTGCCTTCACCCAAGAGCTGGCAGAGCTGCGCAGATTCATTTTGCTGAATTTTATAGGTCACCTGGGGATGTGTTGTTCGAAACTGCTGGAGCGCTTGCGGGATCAAACGATCTGAAATGGTATTAATGCCAAGCGACAGCTTACCCCGAATGCCATAGCGGAAGCTCTGCATCTCCATGACAGCTTCCTCCATGTATTTGGTCATCGTGACCGCATAATCATAGAAGCTTCGACCGGCCTGTGTCAGCTCCATGCTGCGTCCTTTGCGTTCAAACAAAGCTACGCCGAGCTCGTCTTCCATCAGCTTGAGCTGCTGACTTAGAGGAGGCTGAGCCATGTGTAATCTGCGCGCTGCCGCCGTGATCTGTCTCTCCTCGGCAATCGCAATGAAATAGCGACATTGTTTGATATCCAAGTGTGTTCTCCTTATTTGCAACGATATGTTTTTCATATGGGAAACCAACAAAACATGTATTTTTATTATACTTCCATCCTATGTTACCATACATAAGATTTAAACACTTCAAATCACACATGTAGATTATGATATATCAAATATATGCCGTGAGGATGACGATGAATTGGAGGGTGAAGGTGCGATGCTGAAAACAATACATGCAGCTGCTGAAGCTGGACATACAGATGACGTGCTGCGGTTTATCGCACAAGGGACTGGAGTGAATGACCGGGATGCGCGAGGACGGACGCCTCTGATGGCTGCGGTACATGGCAACAAGCCAGAGACGGCAAGTACGCTTATTGAAGCGGGAGCGGATGTGAACATCCAGGATCAACGACTGGACAACATGCTGCTGTATGCCAGTGCGGAAGGTTTGCGTAAAATGGTCGAACTGGCTATAAAATCAGGTGCCAATACCCGGCTAACGAATCGGTTTGGGGGCACAGCTTTGATTCCTGCTGCAGATCGAGGTCATGTCGATATTGTGGAAATCCTCCTGAAATGTACGGATGTGGATGTGAATCATATCAACAATCTGGGCTGGACAGCTTTGCTGGAAGCGGTCATTCTGGGGGATGGCGGCACTCGCCATCAGCAGATCGTAGCATTGCTTTTGCAATATGGTGCGGATCCTTTCATTGCTGACCGGGACGGAGTTACAGCACTTGCGCATGCCCGTAGGCATCATTATAAAGAAATGGAGCGAATGTTAACCCAATCATGAACAGACATCAAGAGCAATCTTTGCAAAATAATATAAAGGGTGCGTCATCGCTTGCATTGGCAGGCATTCAGTGGTTCTTCTTCCTGTTTACCAACACTGTGGTGGTGCCGTTATCCATCGGACATAATTTTCAGCTTTCACCGGAGGCCATTGCTGCGTCGATGCAGCATGCCTTTTTGCTTACCGGGGCTGTGTGTATATTACAAGCGTTCTTTGGACATCGTTATGCCGTGATGGATGGTCCCTCGGGGTTATGGTGGGGACTGACGCTAAGCTTAACGGCCTCGGCTTCATCGGCAGGCATGAGTTTGGAGCGTATTGGGGGAGGACTGGCTGCGGGTTTTCTGTTAGCGGGTCTGACGATGATGATCCTTGGTGGGCTTGGAGCGGCGCATGTGCTTCAGAAGCTGTTCACACCAATGGTCAAGAGTGCGATGTTATTTCTGATGACGATTCAATTGACCATGAATTTCTTCAAAGGCATGATTGGATACACCGAGTTTGGAACATTCAATCTGCCTGTAGCGGCGTTGTCTGTTGCCATTGCGTTTCTTGTGGCCTTAATCCAGCTTAAGGGAAAAGGTAAGCTCGGCAACTACTCCATCCTGATTGGCATCGTGACGGGGTGGATTGCCTACAGTTTTGTGTTCCCTGGACAGCATGCTGGAGTATCCGGTCAACAGGAGTTAAACCTTTTTTCCTGGTTTCCGTGGGGGACGCCGAAGTGGGAGCCGGGCATTGTCATCACAGCTTTTTTTGTCGGGCTGGTGAATATGACGAACTCCATCACCACGTTAAGCTCCGTCGAAAAAATATATGGAGTACAAACGACCAGCCAACAATATAAACGATCATACATGCTCACGGGATTGTTCACCATGTTATCTGCGTGTGTAGGTGTGCTGCCGTTCGGTTTATTCGCTTCTTCGATTGGTTTTCTGGAGAGCACCCGTATTCTGAGACGAGCTGCGTTTGTTGTTGGAGCAGGCATGTTATGTATGTTGGGACTTACGCCTTCCGTGACCGCCTTTTTCGCACAAATCCCTCCCAGTGTAGGGAGTGCCGTGCTATTTGTAGCCTATTTGCAAATGTTCGGAACGGCCCTAAGAACACTTGAAGGCACCACTTTTAATTCCAAAACAATCTATCGTGTGGCATTGCCGGTTCTTACAGGTGTTGCTGTAATGAATATCCCTGCTGAAGCCTTTCAGGCTCTGCCCATGTACCTTATTCCAATCATTAGCAATGGACTCGTCATTGGGGTCGTGGTGTCACTGTTGCTCGAAACCACAGTGGATTGGTCCAAGATGGACAACACAACTACTGCAACCAAAGCAGCCTGAATATCTAAAATATTGAAACAGTCCGGTTCATCGGGCTGTTTTTTTGTTAGGTTGGTGCTTCCCCGGTTACTTCACCACAATTTTGCCCTGCCCCGCGAGCATTCTCATTTCTCTGGATAAACGCTCATGATTGCCTTGCTGGATCTCCAGATGTACGCCGTAGTACCATCGGTTATTCTCTTCTTTGCCCCAGCGTAGCGTTCCTTCCAAATACAAGGGGTCTTCAAAAAGCAGCAAATTCATGCCGATTCGGATGTTATTGGACTCCACATGCAGATTTAACGGAAATGAAAGCTGACAGCCGGATCGGCTGATATCGCACAATTCAGCTTGAATGGGTTTGGGTGGTGCTGAGGCGCCGTTAATGCTGAGAATAAAGATTTCAAACGTTATCGGCTCCTTTAAAGTATAGCGAAAAGGTTCTCTTCTAAGGTTAATAGCCATGGTTTCCTCCAAAAAATCAAAAAAAGTTAGTTATGATTATATCGTCCATTTTGCTAAAAAAATGAAGAGATTAACCTTGTTTGCTAACACCTTAAATCTTCACATATATAACATGAACCTAGTTAGCTCTTGAGTGCCTTTAACCTGTGTGTCGGGCTTGATATAATGGTTGGATATGGTTCTGATATCTCACCTGGATCAGAAGGGAAAGGAGCGGATCAGGTTGCGTCAATTTTCTTCAGAATTTCAGGAAAAAATCAATCGATTGGGAACCGGAACTGTTCAACAAACGGTTGAACAACTGCGTGAAGTGGGCCATTCCGGGGCCTATGCAGCAATTCCGACCATAATACAGATGATGGATGATCGTCATTCAGCCATTAGTCAAGCAGCGGAGCAGGCGGTCGCCGCTCTGCTTGCGGTGTGTCCCCTTACGGAACTGGTTTGGTTGAATGAACATGCAAGGGAATGGCGTCCTTCTCCTCTGGAATGGAAGAAGTCTGTCGAACGAGAAATGCGTACCCTGGATCAGGCGAGTGCTACCCGACTTTCTGTGTTGACGATGCATTGGAGTGGATACATCAGAGAGGCAGCTGTTCGAAAAATGATCGAGAACGATCAGCCGTATACCTTTCCTTATTTGCTGCTTCGTTTAAATGATTGGGTGCCCGAAATCCGTGATTTGGCCAAAGTGTCACTCGAGCGCAAGCGCAAGCACGAATATGCCAAGCTATGGATGGAACATATCATATTGGTGGAACGACTTCGAATCTGTGGCCGGGATTCGTTCGGGGAATGGATTGAATCTATCCATAACTTGCTGCGTCAAAAGGAATGCAGGTATGTCATTCATTCGGCAAGGGTATCACCGGAGGCCTATATCCGTCGCCTGGCGTTTCGCATATCGGTTGAAGCAGATGGAACGGATAACGGCATAGTTATAGAGCAGGCACTGCGTGACGACGATCCTTCCATCCGTAGGTGGGCGGCGCAGCGAGTGGATGGCATGTTGTCAGGACAGAAGCTGAAAGAAGCATTTCTTCGCATGCAACAGGACAGTGTACCTTCAATCCGCCGGGAAAGTCTGGCGTCTCTGGCTGCCATGTTTCCTGCAGATTCGAAAGAGATTATAGTGGGTCGGCTGTTGGACCCAGACCTCTCGGTAAGGGATACAGCTCGAAGGCACGGGAAGCAATGGATGAAGGGGAGTTATGCTGAGTGGTATCTTGATGTGATTTGGAGTGAAGAGCGACGCCACCTCGCTGCGGCCATTGCCGGTCTTGGAGAGACAGGGGACAAGGCAGACGCCGAGGTTGTATTCGATTATGCGCAGCACTCTGCGGTTGCGGTAAGGAAGGCTGTCATACGCGGACTGGCGCGGCTAAACCCTTCCTCCTACGGGCCCTATTTTGTAAATATGCTGCAAGATCCTCAACCGGGCATTTCGCGCGAAGCCTGCCGAGCATTGATGCGTCATCCTCATCTCATCCAGCCGGATGAAGCAGCAGGTCTGTTGGCGGATAAAGCTGCCAAGCCTCATGTAATTCGAAATGTGCTGCGTACTATGTCTGTTATGGACAGATGGACTCAACTAGGTCTCCTGTTTCAGCAGCTACCAGCAGCCCAACCAGAATGGGTGAAGCGCACGCTTCTTCGTCAATTACACAACTGGGTTAAATTCCCAAACCGTAGTTTTGGGAGCAGATTGCCCGTTGCAGAGCAGGAGCGTCTTCATCAACATTTGGAATGGTGTCGACCTGAACTGGACAACGACCTGATCCATCGGCTGGAGTGGCTTATGCAATGAATGTAATTAATCTTTAGGATTTTTCCTTAATAGAGTTCAAGAATTGAACGATATCATCCAAATAGTGTGCGTCCATCAGTTTTCGTGGAGAGAACAAGGCGGCTGCATAGGTTTTGAACGTGGAACGCGCCAGTGAAGAGGGTAGCATCGAATGATCATCATCCGGCAGTTTGGTTACACTGAGCAGTGATTGTGGAATCATCTGACGATAAACGCGCTCTGTCTCTTGAACATCGACATTTATATCTTGACCTCCAAGCACGAGATGAACAGGGCTATGAAACGAAGCGAGCCCATCTGTGGCATCCGATTCCACATTGTTTACGATAAACGTCCAGCGATCCTTGGAAATGAGCTGCTCCTCATTAGCCATGTGCATATATTCATCGTAGGTGGCCTTGTTTCGAATCAGCTGCAGAACCTGGTCATTATAGAGCTGCCTTGCAGTGATCTCCTCCCCGGTATATCCTTCCTGGAGCATTTCCTGCCGGGTGTTATATCTGCCCTGTGTAATCCAGTTGATGGCGGGGGAAACCAAAATGCTAAATGCAATATCTGGGTCTTGTTTCACCACGTTTGGAATAACCCATCCAGCCTGGCTGGCACCCCACAAACCAATTCGATTCTGATCAATAAAGGGTTCTTTTCTGGCCCATTCAATAGCGGTCAATATATCCTGTGCGCGATCCTCCATGGTCTGGTCAAGCCAGTTCCCAGAGGAACTGCCAATACCGGGTTTATCCAACGAGAGGGAGGCATACCCCGCCATGGCAAGCTTTTCCCACAAAGGTCGGTAGCCACCGTTATAACTGGCATTAGTCGGGCCGTCTCCATGTACAAAAACAACAAGGCCTACCTTATCCGAATGCTGTTTGGGCAGTGTGAGTATACCCGTTAATTTTCCATGGACGGTTGGAATGGAGATGCGTGTTTCTTTCATATTGAACGTGTTCTGAATGAGTACCCATGTCACAATAGCCAGACTGATGATTGTCACACCGATCATCCATTGGAAAACTGGGGTTTTAAATAGTCTTAATCTAGGGGATTGTTGTTTGAACACTGGAATGCCTCCTGTATGTCAGAGATGGGGCTAACCATGAAAATCCATTCAGGTTCACGGAATAGGAATTTTCGAAAAGGGCTGGTATGTGATGATTCCACTCTGAAGTTCATTTGATGATAAAGATGAATGGCTTGTGTGTTGCTGCTGGATACGTGCAAAGATATATATTCACAATGCAGATGTTGGTTTGCAAACTGCTGAGCTGTAATCAGTAGCTGTCTGGCAATCCCACGCTTTCGATGACTTGAAGCTACAGCCAAATGCTCAATATAACATTCGTGTGGACTTGGCTTATATTCCAGGGCAATCATTCCGGCCATAAACATGCAGACATTACGTAGTCCGTATTGTTTGCAAAGCTTATCTACTGGAATTTGCCGGATATCCTTTTTTATCTGTAGGGGGTTATTGAGGCACCATTTCAGGTATAGAACCCCGACTACCTGGTTTCCATCTAGAGCAATGATCTGTTTGCTGGAGGGAGCGTTTCCTTGATCCATCCATATAGCACCGAGCAAATCGGCAGTTTCCGTTGGAGCGAGTCGCACAAGAGCCTCAAACTTGGCTGCAAAAGAATGAACCATTAATGTTCGGACAGCCTGTTCATATTGACTCTGATCATCATGATCCACAATTTGAATAGCAGCCGTGATGTTCATGATTGGTTCCTTGTTTTTACTTTAGGGTGAGTGGGCTCAATTCTGGCCTGAATCTCATAGTGTAATTGGTCAGTGCCCAACATGGAGAGATAGGACTTTTCAATCAAAATTATTGGGTCTACCAGCACGTAAGCGGTTTGAAAGGCATATTCGTTAAGCTGATGAATTTCCTGGGCAATATTTTCTTCGGATGTCACCGTGAAGGATCTGGTCAGATATAAGCCTCCTTCGACTAAAAAATTGCTGACAGCATCAGAAGATGGTATGCAGACAGCAACTTGGTCTGAGGTATACAGGTAATGAAGATCAGATTCAAACAATGCAGGTTGATCCGTACGATGCTGATACAAGGCACGGGCATGCAAAGATTCGTTTGGTTGGATGTTGATCCAATTGGTGAAATGCCGAACGGCAATTTCCTTCATCTCATATATGGGTACACGCTGATCCTGCTGTGATAGGCTGATCCATTCCTGCTGCTCCTGCAATATGCTCTGAATAGATTGTTTCATGTGCATCAACGAATCAATCTGTGATTGTACATCTTGAAGTGAATTGGTTAACAATCTGTGATAGTCAGCTGTGGAATAGGAGAGCATGCACTCCTTGATTTGCTGAACAGATACATTCAGCTTGCGCAATAAAAGAATATGGGAGAGTTGATAGATCTCATCCATTCCATACATTCGGTAGTGGTTGGTATCAACATATGCCGGAAAAAGCACTTCTTTTTCCTCGAAGTATCGAATTTGATGGACTGAAACATGCATTAATTTGGATAATTCGCTAATCGTAATGTAATTGTTCAAGATGTTGCTCCTTTCTTGGTGGGTGGCATAGGATCACTATAAACCTTGGGGCAGACCTAAGGTCAAGTTGTTTATTTTAAATAAAGAAGGGAGAATTAGATTGAACGGGAAATTTCAGGTGTTCACGGATACGGCAGCATTGTGCCTGTATGATCTGGCGGCGTTAAAACATCGTGTTGAAGATACACCGGACTGGTGGTCTATTGCAGAGGATGAACTGACTGAGGTAAATGCAGGCAACTGTTTGTTTCTGAACCTGGGTGAAGATGGACAGTATGAGGTGAAATGGAGTCTGGATGATGCGGGGAAGGAAGTGGAGAGTGCACTGGTATAGCATCTACGAGTCCCTTCCGGTAACGTTTATCTGGGGGCGGCGGAGGATGTCACTGGTGGTGAATTGGAGCCGGATGAGTCGTGTGGAGGTATGTTTCTCCAGAAGAAACCCGGAAATTATGCATGTATGGTAACGAAGGAAGACAATCAAATATGGATTACCATCAAACCCAGTCTGCAAAGCGAAATTAGTTTGAATAACTTGATTCGAATCTGACGTTATAGGTACGCGATGGAAGGAGGCATATAGACATGGATATGTACAAGGTACAGTTGGAACGTATACAGGAAAAGTTGAACAAGCTCCAAGCTCTGGACCCGGAACGGAAGCTGTTTGGGGCAGAGAATCATCAATATGAAATGGCTCCGGTATGGACATTGGACGAGATTAAGGCTTTTGAACAGAAATGGAAGATAGAGCTGCCTGAAGAATATCAAGCATTTTTACTTGTCATTGGAAGTGGCGGGACAGGTCCTTATTATGGGCTGGAAAAGCCTGAGAACGGTATATATCTGGTGATGGATTATGATGATGAGTTGAATGCCATTTCCGATCCGTTCCCACATGTGGAATCCTGGAATTGGGATGTGGACTGGTACGATGACAGCAAGGACGAGGACGAGTGGGCAGCGCTTGAACATGAGTATTATGATCCGAAATGGTCGGCAGGGATGCTGCGAATCAGCAATTTTGGCTGCGGCGTGTCGCTTAATCTGATCGTGAAGGGATTGTCCTATGGAGAGATCTGGACCGATGATCGAGCGAATAGTAATGGATTTTATCCGGATCATTATATGGGTAACACGGAGCGACTGAGTTTTCTGAACTGGTACGAATTGTGGCTGGACCGCACGATTAATGAATCGAATGAGCAACAGTAGTAGTTTTTAGTTAACTTTTAGATTGAAGGAGGTACCATGTGGGCTGGGAATATGGCATCAGAACAACAAATCCTGTCATTTTACCTCGGATTGTGAAGCGACTGGCGGACTCCTTAACCTTCTCCGACTTGTATAAGCTGGAGCATTATGAAGATGGTTTTGCATTGATCCAAAAGGGTTCTTCCTGGCCTGAAGCTCTACAAGTCTCGATTGAAGTGGCATCGGGAATGGATGAGATTGTGGAGGGAGAGTTGTACATCTATTGTCTGTTTCATACGGGGGGTGACTTCGCAGCAAACTGGCTAAGGCAGATGGGAGCGGCTACGAATCAGGATGACACTGAGCTGGAATGGTTTGAACTTTAAATAATGATGCGGAAATCAATACAAGAGCTTCCTCCTCAGGATTAGGCGGGGCTTTTTTGTGATGGAAAATAAATAAAAACGGTTTGGCTTGTTCATCCGTCTTAAACCACAGAAAGAGAGAGAAGGAGGGGATTGCGGGGTGGAAACCAAAGCCGAGATGAAAAAGATGCTGTTTATACAGAGCGAAGATGAGACGGCATTTGTCCAGTCCATCCTGGAGCATCAGGATACACTGATCTCTATTGCCTACAGCTACCTGCGTAATCGTCACGATGCACTCGAAGCGGTGCAGGAGATGACATGTCGGGCCTGGATCAAGCGTCGTTCTCTGAAAAATGAGAAGGCGTTCAAATCGTGGATTATTCGTATTCTGATCTATGTGTGCATTGATGAACAAAGACGTCGCAAACGGGCCACACCACTGCCGAGCGAAGGGTTGGAGGAGGCGATATCCGAGTCTGCCATTGTAAGATGCAGCGACAACAGACTTGCGATGTGGTCCATGCTTGAGAAAATCAAACCTAAATACCGCCATGTATTACTGCTGAAATACTATAACGACATGACGTCGATTGAGATTGCCTCCATTCTTGGCAAACCGGAGGGCACCATCAAGACCTGGCAGCATAAAGGGTTGGAACTGTTACGGAAACAGATGAAGAACAGGGGGGATTGGCATGACAACTAGTCCGGAGGAACAGGCACTTTTCGCAGATGCTTCCCAGGTTAAGCTGGAGAGACAGCAATTAAATCCGGCGGACACGGCCTTTGCCATTCAGCGAGGTCTGGCAAAGGCAAGAACTCGGCGAATGACAGGTCATGTGCAATTAAAGTGGATTACGGCGGTGCTCGTAACCGCTCTGGCAGCCGGTTGGCTGCTGATGGGTCCACTTGGCGGTTCTACACCACAACAGGCAATGTACAGCCAGCCCGCACAGAATTGGGGAGTTCTTGAACCTTTTCGGGAGTTGGCTGAAAGCGATATTGACGGCAACACGATTGCATCCGCAATTAACAATGGTTATGTGCAGCTCGTGGATCGTTCTGTGAGATCAGGAATATATCAGTTAACCGTCAATGCAGTGATGGCGGATGAAACCAAGATGATCGTATTGTACACTGCCCAGACGGATGCTTCCCAAGAGATATATTCAGTTCCCAAAACCAATATGGTCAATGGCATGACGAACCAATCACTTGGCAATGGCGGTATAAGCAGCCTGTACACCCCAAATGGAAAGTATACACTTTACGGACGTAGCACCGTTGAAATGGATGGTAATACACCGTTTCCTGAACAAGTGAAGTTCGATTTTCGCATTTCATCTGTAGTCCCTGATCTGCTGGCTGACACGAATAAGGTTAAAAAAGATACCAAATACCAATTTTCGAAACCGATGGAAGTGAGCTTCGATCTGGATCCTAAATTTTCTTTATCCAAGACAGAAAAGATCAAACTTAATCAGTTATTTACGATTGGTGGCCATGAGGTGATGTTATCTGAAGCAGAGGTATCGCCACTTGTGACACGGGTAAGATTTATCTATGAACCTAATCAAAAGATTGATTATAAAACCAAACTCTCCGTCAGTGATGTGGTTAACCCTACCGAGATTGTATCCACCACCAAGGACGGGCAGAAGACCAAGTTGTCCAGTGTGTCAGGTAATGGGACGGAAGATGGGATGATCTATTCCTTCAGTAGTAATCTGCTGGATGACCCACAATCTCTGGTATTAAAACTTCGCGGTGAACCCGGCAAAGTTTACGATGATTTGCAGGAAGCCGAGAAACACAAGCTGGAACTGAAAATCAAATAGGATTCAGAGGAAGGGCGATACAAAGTCATGGTTTTTGCAGATGATTTTGTGTCGTCTTTTCATTTTTCTTATACGGGGACTGCTGTTGCGAAAAAATAAAAATGATGGTTAAATTGCAATTTTTGTATTGTCACATCCGATGTTACACGATATAATCTACTTGTCTTTCAGGATAAAATTATAAAGGATGGTGAAATTTTGAAGAAATTTTCGATTCTTTTACTCGTTGTAACACTGTTATTGTTGACAGTCTCCACGGTCTCTACGGTCCCCGCTACATATGGTGCGGCTAGTTATCCCAACACAGGCACGAATGGTTTAACGGGTTTTGCCGGTAACGCCAAAAATGAGAGTGGTGTATCCAAATCAGCCACGACAGGTGGTAAGAACGGTCAGATCATCTACATCAGCAATCTGAACGATTTGCGAACACATATGGCAGGCACAACGGCTAAAATACTGGTTATTGAACAAAATATTTCTTCCTCTACGTTGCAGAAAGTCGAATTTGGATCGAACAAAACGTTGGTAGGTTCCTTTGATAAACACACGCTGACAAACATTCATTTCAGATCGACGTCCAGCTCAAGCAATGTCATTTTTCAGAATCTGACTTTTGAACACGCTTCCAATATTAATGCTAATGATGATATCCAGATGTATATTACTTCAGGCTCCAACTACTGGATCGATCACGTGACGTTCTCCGGCCACAGCTACAGCTCGAGCGGCAGTGATCTGGACAAGCTCCTGTACATTGGGGATCGCGCAGATTATATTACGATCAGCAATTCCAAATTTGCCAACCACAAATACGGAATTATTCTCGGATATCCGAATGATGGCAATAGCAGCTACAATGGTGTACCTCATGTAACGATGGCTAATAACTATTTTGAAAACCTGTATGTACGTGGTCCTGGTCTCATGAGATACGGTTATTTCCATATCAAAAACAATTACGCCAACAACTTTAACCAGGCCATTACAATTGGCGAGAAAGCACGCATTTATTCTGAAAACAATTATTTCGGTGCAGGCGCTGAAAAAGGCGGCATTCTGGATGATAAAGGAAACGGGGGATTTACGGATACAGGCAGTACACCTGCGTTAAGCAGCCCATCCTCTCCCCAAACGAGTTGGAGACCAAGCTCCAACTACAGCTATGAAGTGCAGACAGCCAGTTATGCCCGCGAGTTTGTCACCAAGTATGCAGGTTCGTCTAACAACACGCTTGTGTTCGGAAAATAAAAGGTAGCTGACCCCCTTAACATGTGAAAGCCCGTATCCCTGATACGGGTTTTTACTATGGTGAGAACCCAATAAAATATCTGAAATATTAGTATATCTTATATTCCTTCATATATTAAAAATTTATAATTAAATTCCGATATACATTAAGTGTGTTTTCATGTTTATGAAGGCCTAATATACTATAAAAAAGCCCTAGGATTTTGCGATTTAACTATAAGCAAGGACCATAGACTGATAAAGCATAGTACAGCAATGTTTCACAATCGTATTTAATTTATAAAAAGGACGGGAAATTCATGAATCGTTATGATGAAATCATCTGGAAAAGGAACAAGCTGATCTGTATCATCCTGTGGGTTATTGTTGCCATCGGTTTTGGTATGGCCTTTTTGGAACCAAAGCTGCTTGTTTCGAATGGGGTAGCTGTTTTGTTCGCTATTTGGGTAACCTATGCCAATGTCAAAAAGAAGTATATTCATGTGATCCCGTGGCTTTGTACACTCCTGATTACGGTCTGTGGAGTCTATGCTGGGTGGGGGAGTGTTAACATCACTTTAAGTCTGGTTATCACCTCAGTGCTGTTGCTCTATCCTGACAAAAAACTGTTCACAACCGGATTTCTCGTGCTGCTTGCCATTAGCATTCTTCAGGTTGTTCTGGTGGAGACACAGAGCTCTGAGGAACTTATTGGCCATATTGTTGATGTAGGATTATTTGCGCTTACCGGAGCCATTCTGATGATGGTTTCCCAGTTGAATCAAAGACTGTTTTGGGATAGCGAAGCACGTTGGCAAGAGGTGGAGCATTCCAAAATGAGAGTGGAAACGATGCTTGTAAGGGTCAAAGAATCCGTAGAGGGCCTATCTCGTTATACGGATCAACTGAAGCAAAAAGTAACCGACACCGGCTCCATTACCCATGAAGTAACGCTTGGATTCAGTGAAGTGGCCAAAGGGGTTGAATTCCAGGCCACCAGTGTGGCTGAAATCTCAGAGTCCTTGTCCTTGTCGGATCAGCATATCCGCGATGTTGCTAGCTACTCGCATCAGATGAAAGAACTGTCTGCGAGCATGGCAACGAGCACGGAAACAGGCAGCGCACAGATGGATCAACTGAATGTTCAGATGCAGGAGCTGTATGAAACGATTGATACAACGGCTGATGACATGAGCAAGTTTAACGAGGAAAGTGAGTCCATGTCGCTGATGCTGAACAGTATTTCAGATATTGCAAATCAGACGAATCTGCTTGCGCTTAATGCAGCGATCGAAGCAGCACGTGCAGGAGAGCATGGACGCGGGTTTGCAGTCGTATCGGAGGAAGTTCGCAAGCTGGCGGAACACTCGGGTCAATCCGCCAATGATATTGCAGTCATTTTGTTCCGTTTGAAAGGACAGACTCAGGCGTTGACGGATCGATTCGAACGTATTCGCCTCGCTTTGCAAGCAGGGAAAGACAGTGTGCAGATGGCAGAAGAGGTTTTCCAGACGATTAACAGCAATTCGCAGCAAGTATTGAATCAGGCGGCAGATATTGAGAGCAGTTCAGTCACCATGAGGGAATCTTCTATGAAAGTGGTTAATGAGGTTTCGGAGATTTCAAGTGTGACCCAGGAATCAAGTGCCGCTACGGAAGAAATTCTTGCCAGTATGGAAGAACAACGCAATCTGACCCAGAAGATGGTGGACAGCTTCGGAGAACTGGAGCAACTGATTGTGAACCTGAACGAGTTGGTATCGGACAAGAACGAGGTACGTTCTGCAACTGATCCGCAGTAAAATAGGCTGAAGCTGGCCTGCTGCATCGGACTCACTTGATTACACCAATTTTATATTCGAAGTTCAGCCTACTGAGCCTGTCTCCAATCATGATGTGGAGGCAGGCTTGGTTGTTTTTAGATGGGGTATCTCTCCGACCGTTTTCAACGAAACAATTGTGGATGTTCATCCAAGCCCACTATAATGGGAAGAAGAATTTTCAGAAATAATTAATAGATGGAAGCTTGGGTAATTGGGGGAACAGAACGTGAAGAATGAAGTAACAGAGCAAAGACAAGCGTGCGACCAGACAGATGAAGCGACGAATGAAAATTGCGGTAGTCGCGTTCGTTTCTTTGATCGGAACACGCTTGAAGATATGGACTGGCCTAACACGGAGGAAGGCAGATATGCAAGAGCATATTTGGAACCCATGATGTTGCAAGGGACGGAGGGCTTCGTAGTAAACGTAAGCACAACCCTGCTCATAGTTCGGATCGACGATCTTGTTCTTCCGTTGACGGTAAATGAGGCGGAGTACGATAATGCTTACGTTTGTTCGCCTTATACGCATTATGTGCGGTATGCCAAGCAGGAGTTGATGCTGCTACGGAAACCGTTGCTGGAAAAAGGGCTTTCCGCGTTGCTCAGTGTAGTGGGGTGGGGAATGCAGCAATCACAAATAAACAAGGTTGTACATATCAACAATTGGCTGTTATCAACGAACCTGTATCCGGCTATGTCCGGTGAGCAGGCGGTTTGTCTGCTTGAAGCGGTAAGAGAGCGTTATCCTGAGCATGCCGTCATATTTCGCTCCTTGTGCCCAGGGCTTCACTCTGATCTGACGGGAAAGCTGAAGCAAGCAGGCTGTCAACTGATCCCGAGCCGGCAAATCTATCTGTACAGGGCGAGTGATCCGAATTTCGGCAATGCAAAGTCGCGCTGGCTGCTGAAGCGAGATTACGAATTGTTGGCCAAACACGGATATGAATTCGTTTCCGAAGCAAATCTGACGGAGGAAGATATTCCGCGAATCGCGGAGCTGTATAGGCTGCTATACCTTGAAAAATACTCTTATGATAATCCGCAATTCAGTGAACATTTCATTGCCACAGCAAAAGCTTCGGGAGCGCTGACCCTGTATGGTCTGCGGAAGGAAGGGCGTGTAGATGCAGTTATGGGATACTTCTGCCGCAATGGGGTGATGACAACGCCGTTGTTCGGTTATGATACGGCGCTACCCCAGTCCATCGGGCTGTACCGCATGTTGTCAGCTTGTCTGATTGGACAGGCCCGTGAGAACGGCCATCTGCTGCATGAGAGTGCTGGTGCTGCGCAGTTCAAGCGCAACCGTGGCGCTGTGTCGGATTTCGAGTATTCCGCTGTGTATGAGCGCCATCTGCCAATGAGCAGACGCTGGTGCTGGCTACTGCTTGAACGGCTTTTGAATCGCGTGGGTGTACCGCTGATGCGTCGGATGAAGCTGTAAACATGCATAATCAGCTCTTACATCCGCTCCCCATCATGTTTGCGCCTTAATCATGCATGTTCGGCCAACTGCACTTCGAAGCCATCTGGGTCTGCAATGTAAATAAATCGCAGATGCGGATTGGGCTGGACGGGGCCTCGTGCAATCGGGATGCCTAATGCGGCGAGCTGCTCCATGGCTTCGTCCAGTGAACTTACCTCATAGCCGATCGAAACACCGGCCTCTGGCTTGAGAGTGGTTTCGCTGCCCTCAATCAGTTCCAGCTTCGCTTCATTTTCCGGACCCAGCATGGCAATCTGCCGTCCACGGCTTTCGAATCTGCGCTGAATCGGCAGCCCGAGCATGCCGTGGTAGAAGCGGAGCGATGCTTCCAGATCGCGAACCCGCAGTGTGATCCAGTTTAGTCTGATCAACATAGGTGAATCTCTCCTTTTTTGGTCCTATTCTTCAACGTTATGCTTATTATACGACAAGCTTACCCTTGGATGTAGAAGTTACCTTTAAAAGTGAATTCGAAAAAACTGCCCAAGAATATTCCTGGGCAGTTTGGCCAAGAGTGCCGTTTAATGAGCGGGCACTTTTTTTTTATTGAATCAGATCAATTGCATCCTGTGACACAAAAGCTTCTACGCCATTGTAGACAATAACGCCATCCAGGGTTGTCTTTTTGCCATTAACGAGCGCGATATTTTTGTAGATTTGCAGTTCAAGCTTGGTGTTTCCCTTTGTTACGAGGATTTTCGGATTTTTGGCATCCGTAAGGTCCAGCTTGTACGTTGCTCCTTTGGCAGTAAAAGCCTGTTTCGCGGGTACAAACAATTGTTTGCTTACGCTATCGAGGTCAAGGTCCAGCACACGTGCCATGTATTTTGCCACATCCGTGTTGTCGATGACACCGAAAGGTCGATCATTATTTGGAGCATACGTGTACAGCACCACATCTCCGCCCGTATGACCACCAGTGGTCCAGCCGATGCCGGAACGTTTGCTGATCATCGGTCCAACCGTATAATTGAGGCTGCCCGGGCTTGCCGCTTTAATCGCTGCGATTTCCTCGGAAGTCAGGTCGGTAATGCCATAGTATTGCTTCATCACGGCTTTGATATTAGTGCGTTTGGCATTTAGCTTGGACTCCACACCTTCGCCTGTCAGCTTGGCCTTTTTCAGAGGTCCGATAAATGTGGACAACGGCTCTTTATCGTAAGTGCCTGTAGTTGAGGCATTACCGATAGTCAATCCACCGTTCTGGTGGTCGGTGACAGCGACAACGACGGTTTCTTTATCTTTTTTGGCAAAATCCATGGCAACTTTGACGGCATCATCGAATGCCAGCACATCACTGATAATGCCGATTGGATCGTTGGCATGTGCTGCCCAGTCGACCTTGCTGCCTTCAACCATCAGGAAGAAGCCATCTTCGTCTTTGGAAAGAACCTCAATCGCTTTAGCCGTCATCTGGGCAAGACTTGGCTGTTTCGCTGGGTCACGATCCATATTGTAAGCCATGCCTGCCGGGGCAAACATGCCCCACAGCTTGCCTGAAGTAGAAGCTTTCATCGCTGCCGGAGTCGTCACATAGTCGTAGCCCAGTGCTTTGATGGATGAGACCAGATTTTCGCCATCTTTGCGTCCCGCAGGCTCCAAGTAACTGCTTCCTCCACCGAGAACAACGTCCATACCGTTATAGACCTGCTGTTTGCTCAGTGCATCATAGTTTTTGCGATCCGGATAGTGGGCCGAGAAGTCAGCCGGTGTAGCGTGCATAATTTCGGATGTCGCAATAATGCCAGTTGCTTTGCCTGCCAGTCTGGATGCTTCCAGGATAGAAGCGACCGGTTTTTTGGCATCTCCCGGGGCGATGGCTTTTTGTCCAGGCATCGTTGCTTTATCCGGCAGCACTCCGACATAGCCTGTATGTGATTTGTGACCTGTAGCAAAGGCTGTTCCCGCAGGGGCCGAGTCCGCAATCGGCGCATCCGCAGAGTGTGTACGAACCATGCCACTAGCCATGGAATCCAGTGTAAGAGAGGAACCCTTGTACCAGCGAGCCAAAGCTGTTGCGTCGTTCGCCATACCGTCCGGGATCAGGATGATTACATTTTTGATCGGTGAAGCAGATGAGGTGGTATCTTCCACAGCCCATGCTGCACTACTACCTCCCAGCGTAGCTGTAACAATGGTTGTAACCGCGAGCATCATTTTGGCAGCACGGGTATTGAATCGATTTAACATGAACACATCCTCCTAATGATATGTATAGTTTGGTATCCAAAACCAGTGTATACAATCAATGATAAATGAGCGCATGTACTCGATTAACTAAATGTAAATTTTACGATTAGAGAAGGGAAGGCGTTTCAATCAGCCAGTGCTTTTCTGCTGACAGGCAGAGGGGCAGCGATATGCAGCAAGAAGCTTTCTCTCAGTATGGGCGTGAAGCACGTGTGTGGAAGTATCGCGAAACAGGATTAGCAACCTATGGTATAGAATTCGTAGTGTAAAGGTGTATGCATAATGATGAAATAGAGAGCTTGATGAGAGAGGTGAGTGACCATGATTGATATTATTGCGCTTCGACGAGACTTTCACGAACATCCCGAGCTGGGATTCACCGAATTCCGTACGGCTACCAAAGTCGTGCAGATGTTAACGGAACTGGGTTACCATGTGACCTATGGAAAAGATGCGATTGATGACACATCGCGGCGAGGTCTGCCAAAGCCAGAAGTGTTGGAAGATGCATATCAGCGTGCCATTCATGAAGGGGCAGATCCAGCGATTGTGCAGCAGATGCGAGGTGGGTTCACGGCGGTTGTCGCTGAGTTGCAAGGGGATCAGGAGGGACCTACAACGGCGTTTCGCTTTGATATGGATGCACTTCCGATCCGTGAGAGCCAGTCGGACAAGCATATACCACAAGCGGGACAATTTCGCTCCAGTCATGAAGGCATTATGCATGCTTGCGCACACGATGGACACACAGCCATTGGGCTTGCACTTGCAGAACGTTTGAGTAACCGAAAGTTCGCCGGGAAGATCCGTCTGTTGTTCCAGCCTGCTGAGGAAGGTGTACGTGGTGCGTATGCCATGGTCGAAAAAGGCATGCTGGAACAGGTAGACCGTCTGTTCTGTATACATCTGGGTACAGGTGTGCCATCCGGTCACGTCAGAGGGGCATCTGCCGGATTCCTAGCAACGACCAAGCTGGAAGCCCATTTTACAGGTGTGTCTTCTCATGCCGGAGCCACACCGGAGGAGGGACGGAACGCGTTGCTTGGAGCCTCTACGGCACTCCTTAATATTCATGCGTTGCCTCGGTTTAGCATGGCGGATACACGCATTAATGTGGGTATCCTTGAAGGCGGAACGGGGGCCAATATTATTCCCGAGCACGCACGTATGGTGATCGAGACCCGTTCAACGAGTGAAGAAACGAATCGTGAGCTGGAGCGACGGGTGCGTCAGATCATCGAGCACAGCGCGGCGATGCATGAGTTAAGTTCCTCGGTTGAAGTCATCGGCGGTGCAGTCCCTATTCGCTGTGATATGGAGCTTGCAGAGCTTGCTGTGCAGCAAACTGAAGGCATCGCAGGATTTACCCATGCGGAGGCTATTTCGGATGGTGCTTCACTCGGAAGTGAGGATGCCAGTTACATGATTCGGCGCGTACAGGAACAAGGCGGGAAAGCGACGTATATGATCATTGGCAGCGAGCTGCCTGCTCCGCATCACCATCCGGAATTCGATATTGATGAAGCAGTGTTGGTTCCTGCGGTGGAACTGCTGGAGAGATTGGCACGAACGCTCTGAAAGATATAACTACAATCAAGATGAAGCTTCCACTTACGCATCGGTTAAGGGGGTGAACATGCTTCAAGGCAAGAGCGCGAGCGATCTTACCAATCGCCAGATGGCTGAGGCGACTGCACAAGCGTTGCAGGCAAAGATCAAAAATGGCGGCGCGACCTTGGAGCAGAGCTGGATGAAACATAGACAAGTCCAAGTATTCCAACCCCAAATGCTGCAACAGACAATATATGGACCCATTGATGGCAAAACCTATGAACAATATGGTACCCTCGGTTGGCTGGGTGTTCCTTATGCAGCTCCTCCTGTAGGAGAGCTGCGCTGGAAAGCGCCGCGTGAACCTGAATCATGGACGGAAACAAGAGATGCCAAGATGTTTGCTGCAAACAGTTTGCAGATTTCTGGCAAAAATACAGCAGGCAGCGAGGATTCGCTGTACCTCAACATATGGCGTCCGAATACAACCAGCTCGAAGCTTCCGGTTATGGTGTTTCTGCACGGCGGCGGGAATATGACCGGATCAGGCAAGGATTTTCAGGGTGAACAGCTTGCGCGTAACACGAACAGCATTATCATATCGGTGAACTATCGTTTGGGAGCTCTTGGGTTCTTTCAAAATGCTGCATTGAAAACCGGAAATCCCCTTGATGATTCGGGCAACTATGGCTTGCTTGATGCATTCCGTGCACTGCAGTGGGTACAGGATAATATCGAGGGCTTTGGCGGAGATACAGGCAATGTTACGTTGGCCGGGCAGTCGGCAGGAGCACGTAATGTTCTGGCAGCACTAATCTCTCCCTTGAGCAAAGGTTTGTTCCAGAAGGCAGTTGCGTTCAGTGGCGGTCTGACCACGGCCGCACCGGAGGATGGCGAGAAAAAATCAGAGAATGTACTGGTGAAACTGCTTATGGAAGAGGGTAAAGCGACTTCTGCGGAAGAAGCGAGAATATGGATCAGTAAACAATCTCAACCAAAGCTGGAGAGCTATCTTCGAAAGTTGCCTGCGGACAAGCTGGTCACTGCTTTTGGTTCTACGGCAATCCGTATGGAGCCATTCCCACACCTGTTCCGTGACGGTACAGTCATTCCAAAAGAAGGTTTTCACGCCATTAGTAGTGGGAATTATGCTCAAGTCCCTGTATTGCTGGGCAGTCTGGAAACCGAGTTCTCCGGTTTTGCCTTTGGTGATTCAAACTTCGTGCAATCGATTAACGATGGAACCTTGTTTACAGATGAGACCAAGGCAGAACAGTATGCCGCAGCATTGAAATATGGCAGTGAGGCATATGCAGGTTTTAATGCAGAGCGGGTAGCTGAGCGTTTGACGGGTCAAAAAGGACAACCTTCCGTATATGCTTATCGGTTTGCCTGGGGTACACAGACAGGAGTCATCTCTGAGAGACTGCAAACGTTGCTGGGCGCACCACATGGAGCAGATATGGACTTCTACACAGGGCACGCGGACGGCATTGCCGCTTATTTCCCTGAAGGCTATTTTAGCGAAACCAACAAGCCTGGCCGTGAGGAGTTATCTGCTGGGATGGCAGCTTATCTGAAGCAGTTCCTGTATACAGGAAACCCAGGTAGTGGAGGTTCGAGTGAACTGGCAGCATGGACACCTTGGACAAAAGATGCCAAAGCGCCAATCATGCGTCTGGATGCGAGTAAGAACACTGCAGAAATTGGCATGTCCACACAGTATAATGAAGGCAAAGAAGCCGTGATGGCGAAGATGAAAAAAGAATTGCCTGATGAGACGTACAAACTGTTGACGGAGAAGGTATTTGCCGGACGTTTCTTCTGGGAATAAGAATGGACTGGATATGAAGGTATCTATATATAATAGCAGTATAGTAAGGATTGAGTAATGAGAAAGGACATGAGAGAAGCATCTCTCGTGTCCTTTCTTTGGTATCAGTATTGGAGAGCAGTTCCGCAGTGCAGCGTGTCATTTCGATTGGTTTGGGTGATGCGGGAGAGAAAGGCATCTGATCTGATCTGACCTCATCACCAAGCGGTTTATGGATCATTTTTAGTATGAAGTGTAGTGATCTCATCATGGGGCTGGTCTAAAAGAAGAAATTGAGGTAGAATTATTGAGAATTATTCTCAATTAAACAAATCTCTTTTTGAGATTCATGATCAAGTTATAGACGAGGTGAGAACACATGGGTTTCGATTCGTTAGCTGTCGTATACCAGCATTACTTAACGCAGGAACCATTCAGTCAGCAAGATGAAAATACGTATCTGCTCTCGGCTAAAGCGGGCAGTGGCAATATAAAAAGAGTAACCACGTATAGTGGTATCGAAATTGTGTATTCTCAGATTAATTATAGTGAGCCATGCTCTACGTTCTTTGCGTCGAATATTCCCATCATTGAGCTGCAATTTGCATTGTCAGGTGTGCGCTATGTGGACATATCCGGTCAGGAATATACGCTGGCCACTGGACAGGGAGCACTCATTATGATGCGTGATTTTGAAGCCTGGTTCCATCCGCCTGCCCAGGAGAATTATACTTCTTTTGCCATCGGAATTCCAATCTCGTTGTTCAATTATGCGGGTGCACAGTTGGCAACCAGCCAGTCCATTCGATTTCAGGACATTTTGGGACATTGTGTCTTCAAACCCATCGTATTTCAACTGGATCAGAGAATACGAACGATGATTGACAGTCTGATTGGGGAATTAAACAACCCCTATAGGTCTTCCTTAATGATGGAAGCGACCGCATTGGAGATATTGAATCGGTTTATGATTCAGCTGTTTGATCTGACGCATATTCCTGCGGGTTTCTCCAGAGAGGATATACGAAAGTTGCATACCGCCCGGGAGATTATGGAGGCATGTATGGTGGACCCTCCATCCTTGCTGGCGTTGTCCAAACAGGTGGGTCTGAATGATTTCAAATTGAAAAAAGGCTTCAAGGCACTATTCAGCACGACCGTATTTGAATATTTACGCCAGATTCGTCTGGATAACGCCATGAAATTGCTGCGAAGCCAAGAGAACAACGTCACTGAAGCAGCGATCGCAGTTGGTTACAGCAATATCAGTGCCTTTTCCCAGCAATTTTATCGCAAATTCGGCGTAAAGCCATCGGAAATGAAAAAAATATATTAATAATCCGTCTAACCGTTAATTGTTCCGTATGGAGGCAGTCGAGATTCTCTCAGCCTTGTATACTCCAGGTACAGTGGATACTGTACTGAAATATAAAGGAGTGTATGAGCGTGAACAGAATCAGAGGAAGTATCTTTTTTAGCGTATTTGCAGCCATGTTGGGTCTTATGCTTATTGCTCCCATTATGCCGCCGCTTATTCGTGAGCTGGGAATGAAAGAAAGTCATTCCGGGTTAATTATTTCACTGGGGTCCATCGCCATGGCTGTAATGGGTCCGGTATGGGGCAGATTCAGTGATCTGAAAGGCAGAAAGCCAATCATATTGATTGGATTCATAGGCATGTCCATAAGTTGTGCGTTGTTTGCTTTGGCGATGTATAGTGGATTAAATGCGTGGATCGGAGGAGGCCTTTTGTTAACTCTTCTGATTGTAACGCGGAGCTTGATCGGTATGTTTATTCCGGCAGTGCTATCCTCTTCTCAAGCGTATATGGGCGACGTGACGGAAGGGAAAGAACGGGGAAGCGGGATGGCACTTATTAGCGCCGCCAATGGGCTGGGACTTGTATTTGGCCCTGCAATTGCAGGCGCTTTTACCATTATCGGTCTGCTGTGGCCACTTTATTTTGGTATTTTTATTGCGGTCGCGGCATTTATCATTGCATTGTTGCTCATTCCTGCTGCCAAACCGGTCATTCAGGAGAAAGCGCCCAAGGTCAACCCGCTCCAACGCGGTTTGCGTATGTATCTTGCTGCCGGGTTGGTTACAATGATTGGCATTATGACGTTACAGGTTGTGGGTGGATTTTATTTTCAGGATCAACTCGCATTATCTCCAGGGGCTACAGCGAGAATGGTCTCGTTTGGACTCATGTTCTCCGGGGCTGCGATGCTGATCATGCAGGTGATCCAGATGAAATGGCTGAAATGGCAGCCGCGGCCGATGATTTTGCTCGGGTCCCTTTTTCTGCTCGCAAGCATGGTTTTGTTTCTGATCTCCAGTCAATTGATTGTCTATTACCTCTCATTTTTCCTGTTCGGCATGGGCTCGGGTCTGATGATGCCTGGTTTCATGGCTGGAGCTTCGCTGGCTGTCAGCAAAGAACAACAGGGCGGCGCAGCCGGATTGGTTGCAGCCATTCAGGGCATATCTGCCGTGATTACCCCTTTACTGACAACAACACTCTATCAGGTGGATAAACATATTCCGTTCCTGCTTGTAGCCATTCTGGTGGTTGTCATGAGTGTCATCATGCTGGGCATGAGGAAAAATCAAGCCAGTTCCGTAACCGGGTAAGGTTAACGGCCGAGCTGCACCACAACTTTGCGGCATAGAAATGTCGCCGCGAACCCGGACACTGCGTCCAATTGCACGCAAATCTGTTCGTCCTCGTATGCGAAACTCAGCTGTAAGCAAATATTGCTTTCCTCAGCGGGAGATATGCTCTTAAGCTGGATGTCTTCGAAGTGAAAGTCGACGTTTTGTTGCAGCTTATCTGTAGACGTATGGATCATCGTCAGAGACAGGTTTTCAGGGGTGTTGTCTTGTTCCGCGTTTTCCAGATGTACATTCGTTATTTCATCATAGTGAAAGGGTGGGAAATACCCCAACGTCTTAATTACGCTCTGGGCACCTTCGATGGAAGTGAGTGGTGAGAAGGTCGTTTCAAACTGCCAGGCTTCCATCAGCCGTGTCTCATAATGGGGACTTGTGTACAGCAGGATCAAACCAGGTCCGCATTCAATTGCCGTTCCGATAAATGCGGACCAGCCTGCTGTGCCAACCTCACCAACCGTAATTAAAATTTGATCATGAGCATGCAGTTTTACTTCATGATCTGAATTGAAGTGCACCCGCAAGCCCTGTGCTTGTACTTGCCAATCCGTCTGTGAATCAACATAAAACTCCTCCCGCTCCACAGACTGTATGCTAACGTTCCACGTTCGCTCCCCACTCATCCGATCCCCTCCGATATTCATAAGTAAAGAACAGGCAGGAATTCACTTGGCCTCGATTATCTCTGTGCCGCAGCTTGCATCAGTTCGTATATTTTACGGGTCGTGTTCACGTTCCGGACCGTCATATACTTGTAAACCTTGGAGCCTATGAGCTTGCTCATACCACTTTTGGTAACAAGTTCTTTACTGACGGAATATAAAATGGCTCCGGGAACATATAGCAATGTGCCGATTTCCGGTTTGATGGGCAGCTTCTCCAGAACTGAAACGTCATTCACTTCATCCCAGAGGAACATGACATCACTTTTGGCCTTGTCATCATTCGTCCAGTCCTCCGGAAGTGCCTGAATAACAGTCCGGACTTCATCCAGATTACGTACCATCACCTTGATCTGTAAGCCAAAATCGACAGCTATGGCATGTTCAAGAATCTGGGATAAATCCGTATTCGCATCCACGCGTTCCTGATGATCGGCAAAGATAATATTGCCTGAGTTGATATATGTCACCACATCCAGCAAGCCCGCTTGTTCAAACGTTTCTTTTAACTGTTTCATATTGATTTTGTTATTCCCGCCCACATTAATGCCCCGAAGCAAAGCAACATAGATCATGATTCAACCCTCCGTATCCTGTGATCCTTTAATTTTAACGAAACGACAAATACTCGAATAAATGTGCAGTATGCTCTTCTCCAAGCAAATCATTCAATATAGGTTCTACATGCTCCAGATATTCGGGCTTGGTTTCGTAGGTTTCCTCATCCTTCAATTCCCCAACATAGGCCCGTGCAGCTTCAATCAGGACAGCCAGTGCATTAAAAAAGTCTGTTAATGAATCGGCGATAAGCTGAGGTTCTTCACCTGCAAAAGCCGCATATACCGGAGAGTCCGGTGCTGCTGTATCTACGATTAATGGATCATCATTAAAATTCGCGATGACGACATGATTTTTATGCCAAGAAGCTGATTCCTCATAAGGTTCGTTCATGCCGATCCAGCGGTGACCTAGTTGCTGACGATGGAGATGTTCAGGTGCAACAAAGGAAATCAGTGCTGCATCACCGATCTCGACGGCTGCATTTTTCATTTTGAGTGTGCCTTTGGCCAGTTCATCCATCATCTCGTAGTGGCTGTACAGATATTGGAGCTCTGGAGAGAGCGGTATTCGTTCGTCCACGTCCGGCTGGCGATGTTGTCTGCGAGGACGCAGATCATGATTTTTGAAAAGTCCATAAGCTTCATTATATAAATCTTGCTGCTCCACAAAACGGATTAGGGCGGCATTCAGCTGTTCCATCGGTGTCTGATCCCTCCTAGGTGTTATCCATATTTTCAAGCAGTTACATTCACTCATAATCATAAGAATTATCATATATCAAAATGGTAAAATCGACACCCTGTGGTTATATAAATTGAACTAAACATTTACACGAGAACGGAGAGGACAGAAATAACCTGAAGAAGCGGCGGAGCGTTCGCCTTTATCCCCGGATTTTCACCTATGAAAAAGGAAATCAAAAAATCTGGGGATAACAGCGATCGGAAGGTTGTTCTGTCATCGGAGTGGCAAGTGTAAATATTCTTTAGTTCAATTTATATAGTTAATATTGAATACGTTTACATTAAACTAAGATCATGCTATACTTTTCTCAAATGAGGATTGTTACTGCTTTGGCAGGCAAAACCTGAATGTCGATATGCGTGGACTCTGTCCATCTCATATTGATGTTTGGGTTTTTTTGCATTTTATGGTCCATATTAAGTAGCAGGTCAACATCGCAGACATTCCCAAAACACATCGCGTGGAACACAGAAAGGGGAGCATCACGAACATGAGTACAGGAAAATGGTTAAACGTTTTGGCGGCTGGCTGCCTCAGTATGATTCTGATTGTCAGTGGATGCGCATCCAAAACACCGAAAACGGCCACTGAAACGCCGAACAAGACGGCAGAACAGGTACAAAATGATCCTACAGGAACGGCAGATCATTCAGCAACCAAAGCCAGAACGGTCATTACAACCGATGGTGAAGTGGATGATATGAACTCGGTCATTCGTTTTCTGTTATATTCCAATGAAATGGATCTGGCGGGCATTGTGCTGACTAGTTCAGTGTATCATTATGCGGGCGATGAGGAAGCAGGAATCAAACCTTTCCGCTGGACAGGTACACAGTGGGTGTACGATATGATTGATGCTTATGGGGAGATCTATCCCAACTTGTCCAAACATGCAGAGGGGTATCCGGAGCCGGAACAGCTTCGCAAGATGACTAAAATCGGTAATATCTCCGACAAAGGGGAGATGGAGAAAGAAACGGAAGGTTCCGAATTTCTCCAAACGCTTTTCCTCGACGATGATTCCAGAGATCTGATTGTGCAGACCTGGGGCGGTACGAATACAACAGCCAGAGCACTGAAATCGATTGAAGAACAGTACAAGGACACGGCTGAGTGGGAAACGATTCGCAAAAACGTTAGTGATAAACTGGTGCTATACATCATCCTCGATCAGGATGACAGCTATAACGACTATATTGCAAAAAATTGGCCGGACATTCGTATTCTGAACGACCAATCGAACTTCTGGCATTTTGCCTATGCGTGGAAATTCCATACAGAGGAAGTCAACAGCAAGCTGCATGGCGACTGGATGGTCAAAAACATTTTGGATGGTCATGGCAAGTTAATGGATATGTATGCATCCATGGGTGATGGCAAAATGATTGAAGGCGAGCTGAAAGAAGAGCAGCGCGGTAGTGCTGAATATCTGAAGAACAATCCGCAATATGACAAATACGATTTTATATCCGAGGGTGATTCTCCATCCTTCTTCTATCTGATTGACAATGGACTGCGTAGTATGGAAGACCCTTCCTACGGTGGTTGGGGTGGACGCTTCGGTGTGGTAAATGACAAGCTGTTCAGGAACAACGTTCTTGACTACGATCTGTATACCAAACAATATGAGGCTGAATACTCTCTGATGAGATGGTTCGACGATATCCAAAATGATTTTGCGGCTCGTGCCGATTGGGCCGTCGCAGATACCTTTGAAGGGGCCAACCATAATCCAACGCTCACTATTAAGGAAGGATTGGACCTGTCCGTCAGCCAGGGTGAGAAAGTAACCCTTCATGCAGAAGGCCAAGACCCGGATGGGGATCAACTGACCTACAAATGGTGGAGATATTTTGAAGCAGATACGTACAAAGATTCCAACGTCCAGGAGGAGAAAGTCCAGCCTGAGATGGCTGGAGATCTGCAACTTGGGTTGCATCGTGAACTGGCGAAGGGCGAGAAGCTGGATACGATTCAATTAGAGGGAAGTGACACCGATGCTGTAACGTTCACCGTGCCTGACGATGCCAAATCGGGCGATACCATTCATATCGTAGCCGAAGTACAGGATGATGGGGAGCATCAGTTGAAGCATTATCAACGTGTGATTCTCACTGTAAAATAGCTAAGAATAAAAAATAAGAACAAAGAGCCCTTTCGTGATGAGAGGGCCTTTTGGCATACGAAGTGGATTGTTCTTTATGTATCCAAAGTAATGAAAATTAATATTTCTTATCCATAACCCAACAATTTCCGATATAATAACCAGATAGGTCAAAGCAAAAGGATACTACGACGGAATCGGGTAACCCATGCGAATGAAGCAGCGAGCAGTGGTAGTAAGCCTTCATAATTGATTGATAACTGTCGATATAATATTCAGCACTATTATCTCTATTAGAGGAAGTGAATATATCATTATGAATCAGGTTGAGGCTGTTTTGGCAGCAATGCCATTTATTCGCGAAGCTACACGTCAGGATGTTTCCATATCGGTCATGGACCGAGAAAAGTTCCTCTTTTTCGAATCCGGCAAAGCCTTGAAATATGATTTTAAGGCAGGAGACCCAATTGCAGATATACACAGAGATTTTAAGATGTTAAAAAATGAATCCAAGACAAGGGAACATTATCCGGCTGAGGTTTTTGGTATCGCTGCGGATTCCTATTTCCATCCGATTAAGAATGAACAGAACGAGATAGAAGCAGTCCTGTGCATTACATATAGTATGGATACCCAGGATCAATTGAAAAAACTGATGAATCAGGCAGGCGAAGTTACAGGCAGACTGATTGAGGGTATCCAGCATGTAGCTGCTCATTCGGAAGAGTTGAGTGCAACCTCGGAAGAAATTTTGAGCAATACGAAACGTGCGGTCGAAGATTCCAGTAATGTGAATGAAGTGGTTAGCTACATAAAAGAAATCTCAGAGCAGACCAATCTGCTGGGATTGAATGCCGCCATTGAAGCGGCGCGGGTTGGTGAGGCTGGGGCAGGGTTCGGGGTTGTTGCCACGGAAATTCGTAAAATGTCCACAGGGACCAAAGAAGCCACGGGACGAATTGAGCAGTCTCTTGACGCTGTCAAAAAATCCGTGTTGAACATGGAGCAGGAGATTGCCCAAATTTCAGTTTCTTCACAAGAGCAGGCCAAACTGGTCACAGAGTTTATGAATGTGATCGATCAATTGAACGAAACCAATCATGGATTGCGGCAACTGGTCGAAAAAATAACGGACGACGCTGAATATTAAATTGCGTCGTTAAGCCTTCAGACCAAAGCCTGAAGCTCAAAAAACGCTCAACCACAATTGTGGCTGAGCGTTTTTTTCGGCTTGCTTAGAGCTTTACCGAAATGAAGCATATCAATTTTAAATCTCTGTTTGTTAGGAGTACTGTTTATTTAGCAAAGCGGTATCGTAGTATTCTTCAAACGATTTAATCTTGTTATGTTCGAATTTGAAGATTTGCACATAGATGCCGTTATACTTGATTTTTTTATCCTTACCCCATGGGCCGTTGGCGGTGATATCAATGTTGCTTCGTGTTTTGGTGATGATCGTATTCGGATTTTCACCGACCATGAACTCATCGATAGTCCAATCAAACGTACCTTTCATATCATTGAAGATCGGGTTAAAGAAGCTTTTTACTGCATCCCAGCCTTCCTGCACAGAGTCGTGCAGAACAGCTACATCTTCTGTGGTGAATGGCGTGATAACTGCCGGATTGTCTTCAACCCACAGTGAGTAAAATTGGTCTGTATCTCCCAGATATAACGAGAAAAATTCTATAATGACATCCATGTTTTTGCGGGCGTCTTCATTGGCGGTGTCCATTGAGGCATTAACGGTTACATTTTTGATTGTTTTGGAATCCATATATTCCACTCCCCTTTCACATCAAAGTATAAATTAAAGAATCTTAAATCATAATAGACTGTTTTGATAGAGTGTAAAAAAACTGGACATATGCGTCGATATGTAAAGAATATAGCCAAGCTGACCATGGCAGCGTTAGTACCTCAGGAGGAGGATACATATGCTTAGAAGAATCACACCCAAAGAACTTTTGGCAGAGTCCCTGATTGATTTGGCCAAACGGAATCCGATTCAATCCATCACCGTCACGAACATAACGGATCATTGTCAGGTAAGCAGACAGATGTTCTATTATCATTTTTCCAGTAAGTACGACCTGATTGCCTGGATCTATAGTGACAAAGCCGATAAAATCATTAATCAATACATTGAGAAGGAGCCCTGGGGACGAGTAGCCGGAAGAATCGTGGCGTTTATCCAAGAGGATTATCTCTATTTCAAAAAAGTATTTGACGATGATACACATTTATCATTTTATAATATTATTTTTCAATATACGGTAGAGTGTCACACCAAGTATATTCAGAAAAAAATGGGTCTCGCCTCGTTGCCTCTAGATATAGTTTTTGCGATCCAGTTCAATGCTTACGGAGGAGTCAATGTCACCAAAGACTGGCTTGAAAATGGCATGAGGGAAACACCCGCCGAACTGGGCGAATTAATTTTCTCCGCCATGCCTCAGCCTATTCGAACGTATTTTGACAACGAATCGTAGAATCACTTCACCGGCATATCCGGTTACTCATGGCTCATAAATCCACTTCCCTTGGCAGGTGAATTGGCTTGGAGAGTGAAGTCTTCGTTGGCCTCATCCACAAATTGAGGGTTCACATACAATGAATGTGCGTCATTTCCGGATCCCTCCATATAGGAGGTAAAGCCGGAATACTCCGTGTTTTTCCAGACCCACAGCGCATCTTCTTGTGGCGCAGAGGAGTAGTACACATTATGATCAAACACATTCCCCGAATTACTGGTGTATTCATTGTAAATGAGCACGTCAGAGCTGCCCGATACGAGAATGTTCCGCTTGAACGTATTGTTCTTCGTCCGGGCTTGCAGGAATAGCTGCCCATTGCCTGCATCCAGCAGGTCGTTATCCACTAACGTATTGTACATAATCGTACTGTCCTCGGTAGAACCGCGTTCCTCATCATAGCCGCCCATGGCGATGCCTGTAAGCCTGTTATGAAAAATCAGGTTATCCTGCAACGTAATGTGGCTGGTCGAACGCCCGGCATGCTCCGAAGCAATCTCGATCCCGATATCGTTACGGTATACCCGATTGTGGTCGATGATATGATTTTTGCCTCCATCTACGTAGATTCCCCCGGCAGAATTGCTGTCATTGGGGAGATCCGCTCCATAAGACGGATTAAGATTGGAAGAGATATTATAGACCTCGTTTCCCCGTATAATCCCGTTTCGCGCCTGATCGTAAGTGTCGTCCTCCGAAGTTCCTTCATATCCAATCAGATCAATGCCGATGTTGTCGGTATCATGGATCGTATTGTCCAGTATGGCAAACGTATCCACATTCCCGTTGACTGCGAGTGACTCACTTGAGCCTAGCACGAGATCATACAATTCATTATCCTTGATGATGATATCCCGCAATGCTTGGGGATGCTCCGTACCATAAATCGCGATTCCATGGGCATCTCTGCCCTGTAAATCCGGTCCTGAAGGTTTAGCTTCATTTTCAATGGAATGGACAGTATTGCCCAGGAGTTGAATGTGTTCTCCTGCCCCGTGAACATATATTCCAGTAGGCACTTGTCCCCGAAGTGAGGTTGTAAAGTTGCGGATTTCGAGATTTTGAATCGTAATATAGCTGGCATTTTCGACTTCAATCAAACCCTCTATGCCGCGTACCGACAGACCTTCACCATCAATGATGACCTTCTCCTGTGGATAGCTGGAAAATAGGGTCGGATTGCCGGAGGAATTACCGTTTCGAGTGATTTTGACCTTTTGATGATAGACACCTTTCCGCAAATAAACGGTGCTTCCCGGGGTAGCATGGTCGGCAGCGTGCTGCAACGTTTTCCAGGGAGATTGAATGGTTCCTTTGTTCAAATCGTTTCCTTGTGGTGATATGTAATAAATCTCCTGGGTATCCGGCACTTGCACAGCATCGGGAGAATGGACGGATGAAGCCTCATCCTTCTGACAACCCGTTGCGAACAGGATCAGGGCCAGGAGTGCAATTGCAGCTATACGATACAAGATGATTCCTCCTTAGAATTAGCTATGAAGTTCGATTATAGCAGATTTGAATGGTGAAATAGGGCGTGAGATGCCATAGAATTTCAGAATGGGGAGAGGTACTCAGAAACAACGAAACAGGTGACGAGTGTGATCTCGCCACCTGTTTGTATATGCTGATGGTTATTTTCGGTGCCAGAGCACACTGTAGCGGCAGCAGATAAAAATGATGACATTGGCTGCTGCGGCTATACCGAACACCAACGCAGGATTGGACAACTCGGAGATCCAGCCGCTCCCCCAAATAGCCAAGGGCATGCCGAGCTTGAACAGAGATCCGGTAATCCCACTGATCCGGCCAATCATGTGATGTGGTGTGGACTCCTGGCGGAATGTCCAGATACAGATCGTGCTGATGGTCAGGAAATGATTGAAGTCACGATGGATCAGGTTACTGAACTGCTGGACTTTCTGTATCACAGTCTTCAGAGAGCCCAGCATCACCCCATGCTTGAAGGCATTGCCCTAAATGCATGGGGGAAAATCGATTATAAATATATCTGGGTGAAGCTATAAACATAAAGGGAAGAGTGTGAACGTATGGAGCAACTACGGCTTTTTTGGATTTAAAGTAGATCGAAGGGAGCAATGATCATGCAAAAATTATCCGCAAACGAATTAGTGGATCGGGAACATCACGCTTGGGAGGAGCTCAAGGAACTGTTGGACCATGGACAAAATAAATACACCTATGTTCCTGCACAGCGAGAGGTCGGAGAAGATGCGCTCTATCATCTTCAGATCAGCACCAAATCCTATTTGGGAGCCGTTGCCTATGAGACAGCGGGAATCGTGTTGGATGATGGCTGGATTACGTTGCTTGGATCGGGTGGTGACCGCATCTTCGGGAGTCTGACCAGTTGGAATGGTGTGGCTGACAAGCCTAGTGTACAAGCACTGGAAGGCATGATGGTCGTCGCCTACGATGCGGCGGGTGGATTTTTCGGAATGGATATGGGCAAGTATGGCCGTACAGGACATGTATACTATTTTGCCCCTGACACGCTGGAATGGGAATCGACAGAACTGGCTTATTCGGGCTTCATCAACTGGTTGGCTAATGGTGATCTGGAGCAGTACTATCAGACCTTTCGCTGGAAGGGTTGGCAGAACGACATGGTACAGCTTCAGAGGGGACAAGTATTTGCGTATTATCCACCTCTTTGGACGGAAGAGGGCGATGGCGAGAGCAGCAGCAAAGCTCCTATAGCGGTGGAGGAAGCCTGGAAGGCAGCATTGAATGGGAAATAACCTGCTATGACAGAACTGTTTGGGAGGGAGCGCATGAGTAATATGCAAATCGAGAACATTCAGAGACATTACGGCATGGTGTATCCGCACAAATATCTGGAGTTTCAACGGGAGGCTGGCGGTAAAGCATTTGATGTGATTGAAAATGGTGAGGTCATCGATTGGGAAATTCGTTTCTCTGCTCTCGATGATCAGTTCATTGTGAATAACATCAATCTGGTAGACGATGTGAATCCCGATCCACGCCGGATTATTCCATTTGCTTGGAGTGTCAGCAGCGGCACCAATTACTTATTGGATTACCGAAAGAATTCGGAATCTCCTGCCGTACTGGTTATGGATCATGAAGAGGCGATGGTGCGCGAAGATGCCGAGAGTGAATCGGAGACGCTGGAGGAAGCCCAACAACTGCTTGAGGAAAATGTACGAGAGATCGCTGCTAATTTCAATGCCTTCATAGCCTGTTTGAAAGCCAGATCGAGTGATCCAGTAGAGTGATTCACCATTTGAACAACGGGATGAACAACAAAAGGCTCGCGCCAAGCGCGGGCCTTTTACTCAAACGAATACATAAGTGCTTTATTTGACGATGTAGCTTACATTCTAACTTGCAACCTATCTAATCCCGGTCATCGTAACCGTAGAAGTCGAGCGTGCAGTTTTGTTATGCCAGACCACAATTACAAGCGATGCCAGACAAACTAAGAGCAGACATCCGTATACATAATGATAGGCTTCCTCTACCCGAACGCCCGGAATGCCGTGCAGCAGCAGACCGCAGACAGCCACGGATACCGAACCGCCAAAAAACTGGATCAGCTGTAACAAGCCCATACCGGAACCGATCTGCGCTTTGGGCAGCACCCGAGATGCTTCGTTATTCAGCGAAGCTATCGAGGCAGAGAGTGCAGGGGAGAAAAAGAGATATCCTCCGGTGATGATCAGTGCAGACTGATTCAGTCCCAGCATAAACAGAGCAAGCACTGCGGCAAGCAAAATGTGCCCGATCATCAGAAAACGCATATTGCCATAACGGTCGATCCAGCGACCTACGAAACGGGTACAGAATGCCGAGACGATGGCTCCAGGAGCAATCAGCAAACCGATAGCCAGTGACGAGCGTCCAAACAGATCAGCGAGTACTAGCGGCATCAGGAACAGATTGCCCAGATTTACAACCAGAACACAGAAGCCGATGATCATTAGCCGGGTAAACCCAGTTGTTCGAAATACATGTGGATTCACAAAGGGAAGGCTCGCCTTGCGAATATACACGATGTGCACAACAAGTGTAATGACACCGATGGCCAGCCATAACCATGACTGCTGGGTGATGGCAACCAGAAGGGTAGTTGCATTAATCACGGTTAGTGCTGCACCGATCATATCAAAAGGATTCTCCGGCTTGGCCGTCTCGCGCGGGAGAAAATAGAGCAGTACGGGCAGTGCAAGCAGAACAAGCACCGTAATAGCGAAAAGTCCATTCCAGCCCCAGTACTCACTAATGAGTCCACCCACAATGGGGCCAAGCCCAAATGCCATGGCACTGCCTGATGAGATCAGTGCGATGGCAGCTCCGCGACGCTCCAGCGGGATGTAACGGCTCGCGATGACAAGCCCAAGCCCGGCCATGACTCCTGCACCCGCAGATTGCAAAATGCGTGTCAGCAAAAGGATCGCAAAGCTGTGCGCAAATAATCCGAGCAATGAAGATAAGCCCAGAATAAGCAATCCCACCGTCAGCAGTTTGCGTACCGGAATACGGTCAGACAACCGACTGTAAATCACAGTCGACAAGGCATAACCAATGGAGTAGCTTGAAATGACCCAGGACCCCAGGTCCGATGTAATCTGAAGATCATGAATAATAACGGGTAAAGAGACGTTAAACATGGTGGTATTCATCACAACGATGAACAGGCAGCAAGTCCAGAGAGGCATTACAATTTTATCTTTCACGTAACCATTCCTGTCTATGAATTCAATAAACCATTTTACGCTCAATCTATGTATATGGCAATAATGTCATACGGATTCGTATGGTAATCTAACAAAAACGACGTCCTGACCCAGGACGCCGTTTTTGTATATGAGCATTTTCATTTTTAGGACGCCGCAGTAGCTTGTGTGCCACGATTGCGAATCCACTTGATGACATCCATTAGAATGACCGCTGCGAGAGCGAGTCCCCCTGCGGTGAGGAATTCATTCCAGCCAAAGGCTGCCGGGATGGCGAAGATGCTGCGAACCCCTGGAATCAGCGTGATTCCATAGAGGCAGAGACACACTAGAATGGATCCGAGAACATATTTGTTGGTAGTGAAGCCGACCTGGAGAATCGTCTGTGTGTTGGAGCGAGCTGCAAAAGTTTGCAGACTCCGTGCCAGAATCAGGGTCGTGAAGGCCATCGCCACGCTCATTTCCTCCGAGATCCCAAGTCCAATATATTGGGACACGATAACAGCCACCCCGATCAGTACACCACGCGTAATGACAGCTTGTAACGTTCCGCCGGCAAAGATGCCTTCGTTAATATCCCGCGGTTTGCGTCGCATGACATCCGGCTCAGCTTTTTCGGTACCCAGTGCAATGGCAGGCAGGGAGTCATTCACCAGATTGATGAAGAGCAGCTGGAGGGCCGTAAATGGGTTCACCCAACCGACCACGAGTGCAAACAAAATGGCGATAATCGCCCCAAGGTTTCCTGCAAACAGATACGCGATGGCTTTTTTGATATTATCAAATACCATACGCCCGACACTGACTGCATTCACGATGGAGACAAAGTTATCATCCGTCAAAATCATGGCTGCCGCATCTTTCGCGACATCCGTCCCGCTGCCCATCGCTACGCCGATGTCGGCCTGTTTCAGTGCAGGTGCGTCGTTGACACCATCTCCGGTCATCGCTGCAATCTTGCCTTTGCGCTGCCACGCACGTACGATGCGGATTTTATTTTCAGGAGATACACGTGCATACACCGAGATATGTTCCAGCTGCTGATCGAGTTCTTCATCTGACAGTTTGTCCAGCTCTGCTCCGGTAAGGGCCAGGTCGTCAGGACCTGCAAGTCCGATATCAATACCGATGGCCTGGGCTGTTGTTTTGTGGTCTCCGGTGATCATGATGGTGCGAATGCCCGCCTTCTTGGACTCTTCGATGGAACCATATACCGCTTCACGCGGCGGATCAATCATAGCCGTCAGACCAACAAGCGTTAGATCATGTTCGTCCTCGATCGTGAGCTGATCTTTGTCATCAAACTTTTTGTAGGCGTAAGCCAGCACACGGAAGGCGCGTTTGGAGAACGCTTCGTTTTTCTCTTCAAACTGCGTGCGAATCTCAGGCGTCAATGGCTGAACTTCTCCGTTCATAAATACATGACTACAGCGGCTGAACAGCACATCCGGGCCGCCTTTGGTCAGCAAAGCCGTCTGCCCCTCAAACGTATGCACTGTACTCATCAGTTTCCGATCCGAGTCAAAAGGAAGCTCAGCTTCACGCGGAAACTGGTCACGAATTTCATTGTAATCCTTGTTCACCCGGTTGCTGAAGGCAATGAGCGCCACCTCGGTTGGGTCTCCGAGTTCCTTGCCTTCCTGGTTAATATTTGAATCATTGCAGAGTACTGCAATATGTAATAAGCGCCGTTCCTCTGCAGACCACTGTTTGGGATCATCGGGGAATTGGTCTTTCGTGCCGTGGGGAATGTAATAGTCCACCACAGTCATCTTGTTTTGAGTAAGCGTTCCTGTTTTGTCCGTACAGATGATGCTGGCAGAACCCAAGGCTTCCACGGCAGGAAGACGTCTGATGATAGCGTGCTGCTTGGCCATTTTATTCGTTCCCAGAGACAATACAATCGTCACAATGGAGGAAAGGGCTTCAGGGATGGCGGCGACAGCGACGGCAACTGCGAACATGAGGGCATTCACAATGGATGGCCCGATATTTTCCGTCCCTTCAGTTAACCAGACACGTCCTGCTTCGATGGCGAAAATAAGAATCGACAAGCCCAGGATAAAGAAGCCTAGCTTCTTACTAAACGATTCCAATTTGCGTTGTAACGGGGTTTCCTTCGCTTCTGCATTTTCAATTAATTCAGCAATCTTGCCAATTTCTGTTTTCAGTGCTGTACCCGTAATGACGAGCGTACCCCGACCATACACCACCAGTGATCCACTGAATGCCATGTTACGACGATCACCGATCGGAGCTTCTTCCGGGATGGCATCTGCGTGTTTCTCCGCTGCTTCGGATTCTCCGGTCAGCATGCCTTCGTTGATTCGCAAGCTGCCTGATTCCAGAATGCGGCCGTCTGCCGGGACATAATCTCCGGCATCCAGCAAGACAATATCGCCGGGAACGAGTTCCCGCGCAGGAATCGTTTTTCTCTGCCCGTCACGAATGACTTTGGCTTCGGGAGCAGACATTTGCCGGAGTGCATCCAGAGAACTTTCGGCCTTTTTGGTCTGCACTACGCTGATTACTGCATTTAACAGAATGACGAGAAAAATGATTAGCGATTCGATCAGGTGTCCAAGGACGATCTGAACAGCGGCTGCGATAAGCAGCACGATAACCATCGGATCTTTAAAATTTTCAATAAACAGTTTCCAGATGGGGGTGGCAGCTTTTCCTTTTAACTCGTTATGGCCTTCCGTCTCCAGTCTCTTCGCAGCCTCTGAGGTTGTGAGCCCATCCATGGAACTCTGAACGTCCTGAAGCGTCTCCTCTGCACTGTGTCTGTAATATTGCAAATGACCAACTCCCTGGTTCATAGATTTCAATGTGCTTCACTTGTATTACCCTTACGGCCAAAATATAGAATCGTTGCATTTCATTATTTTTATGTACACAGTATTTTTCATAAGGAGTCCAGATATGCCTGTTTTTAATTTTTTTATTTTCAGTGATGCACATACAAGACATGCATCACTGAAATGTTGAATGAAATAACGTCGGTGAATCTAAAATTAGATTAATCGGTAGCCGGGAGGAAGCTCGCCGGTTCTTCTAATTTCGCGAATCTGTGCCAGTGTTAATCGCTGATTGGAAGCAATGAGAGACTCCACATCACCTCTGCGCAAGAAGTCATCCAGTTCGCGAATGATTCGATTTCCCCGCAATACAACGAAATTGTCACGAAAACGTGAACGATCAAATAACACGAGTGTGGCGTTTGGATTGGTTGAGAAAAATTTCAGACTTCGATCCCTGTCAAAACAGCATCAAGATCGGCGATTCCGAGGTTGCCCTCCTTTGATTTTACACAAATTGTCTATGACAGAATGCGCTATGCGACAGGATATGCTGAGGATCATGTGATGGCTTGGATGATAGTTTTGGAGAGATAAATTACAAGGTTAATATAATTGTGAAACTCATATACAGGTCATCTAAAAGGGACCTGATCATAAACTGTGTGCGTCATCACACCTGATCATTTGTGGGTCTGCTACGCTATTCAATAATGAACGTCGTTTAATCCATAAGTGGAGGGATATACTATGTTTTGTTATCAGTGTGAACAGACGCCCAGCGGCGGGTGTACCGTGGTTGGCGTATGCGGCAAAGATGAAACGATCGCCAGTTTGCAGGATACGATGATTTTTGCGTTGAAAGGCATCGCTGCCTATGCAACACACGCGCGGCAGCTCGGCTATCACGATCCAGAGGTTGATCGCATTACACATGAGGCTTTGTATATGACGTTAACCAATTCCAACTTTAATGTGCAGGAACATCTGGATATGGCCATGAAGGTAGGGAACGCTGCGATTCGTATTATGGATGTATTGGATCGTGCGCATACAGACCGTTTTGGTATTCCGCAGCCGATTACGGTTAGCCAGAACCAGATTGAAGGACAGTGCATCGTGGTAACCGGACATAATCTCTATGCACTAGAGGAACTATTACGCCAAACGGAAGGAAAGGGCATCAACATCTATACGCATTCGGAAATGTTGCCCGCTCATGGATATCCAGCCCTGAAGAAATATGCTCATTTGAAGGGGAATATCGGTAAAGCCTGGTATGATCAACGCAGACTGTTTGAGCAGTTTCCAGGTGCCATTCTTGCGACGACCAATTGTGTCATGCCGATTAAGGGAACCTATGCGGACCGCTTTTTCTCGTATGAAGTGGCTGGTTTGGAGGGGGTCGCCAAGATTATGGACGATGACTTCTCTCCCCTGATTGAACGCGCGTTGTCATTGCCTGCGGCGGATGTACAATCCGAGCAAGTGTTAACGACAGGATACCATCATGAGACGGTGATTGGACTTGCTCCTGAGATTATTCAGGCGGTAAAGGATGGACATATCCGTCGCTTCTTTGTCATTGCAGGCTGCGATGCACCGGGCAAAGGTGGCAACTACTATCGTGAATTGGCTACATCGTTGCCGAACGATACGGTAATTCTGACCACATCCTGCGGCAAATTCCGCTTTAATGATGTGGATTACGGTACAGTTGGGGATACGGGCATTCCGCGTTATATCGATCTGGGGCAATGCAACAACTCTGGTTCTACGGTGAAAATTGCGATGGCCTTAGCTGATGCTTTTGGCTGTACCGTGAACGAATTGCCTGTCAGCATTGTCCTGTCCTGGTTTGAGCAAAAAGCAGTTGCCATCCTGCTCGGCCTGTTCAGTCTCGGCATTCAGGATATCCGGATTGGACCCAAACCGCCAGAGTTTATTTCGGACGGTGTGTTGGATGTACTTGTGGATATGTTCGGCCTGAAGCTGATCACAACAGCAGAGGAAGACATGAATGCCATGTTGGCGTTGTCTTAAGACGAACGGATCAATGTTAGAATGAAACCCGCCAAATGGTGGGTTTTTTACATTGTTAAGAGAAAGGTGTATATGTGATATGTCTTGCGGAGATTACGTTTAACGTGATAGGATGTATGGGTTAAAAAACCAAAATAGGAGTTGTGAAATGCAATATACTCAACTTGAAGAGATCAACACGATCATCTATCAACATATTGAAGCTATTTTGAAAAGGTTAAACCATCGGATTCATTTTCGGTTATACTCGATTGCCATAGATGAAAATAACAAAGCTGATGAAATTCGCAGAGTCAAAAAAACGATATCTACTCAAGCTAAAAACGACAAGAACTCAACGGAATGTACTACCAGATATGAGTATGTAAATGATCCTTTGCAAGAGATTAAGCAAGTATACAGTGAGCTTGAATTACTTGTGCAGCAGGAAGACACATTAACGAAGGGAAATCTACATGAACTCATCATTGCAAGCAAGCAAAGCTATGTTCAGCAATATACTGAGCAGTTTCATTCGGTACCAATCTCATCTAGGTCCATAGAATCTGCTTCAAAGGACGAATCTGCCCAGCTCACAAAGGAATACATAGAAGATCATCGGTTACTTTACGCAGGAACGTTTGAAGTTAGCCAACAGACAGAAAGTCCGTATACTGTTATCTATTTGTTGGGAATCAGAAATCTGGAGCCAAATGTGCAGCATACTTATTACAGCAAGCCAGATGTTTCGTTTATACGAATGGTGTTGGACTATTTCTTTTTGGATTTTTTTACAGAAGGTAAACTTGAGCTAAAGCTTCTATCTGAAAGTATTAGTAAGTATGAACTTATAAGGAAATATCAAGAGAACGAAGTCCAATTCTTGAGGAGAATTAACCGTTTATTTTTTGGGAAAATGCAAATGATCCTCCATCAAAGCAGTAGTAATATTGTAAGCGAGTATTCAAATACAGTAAAAAGTGAATATTATATCAACAATTTATTAGAGAACATTGACGACATTTCCACACAAACTTATGAAGGAGCTAGTCCATTTGGTTCCATGCTGTTTTTGAGGAATTCCGATATCAAAGTAAAGCAAGGACCTGTTAAATTTGCAATCGAATTCAAAACAGATGATTTAATTAGTATAGAAGATGCTAAAAGAATTCGAAAATTGCTCGAAATGACCAATGTGAAGAAACATCTATATCTGATTTCCGATGGAAACTGGGTGTATGGTGTGGGAGAAATCCAGTGGGACAAACTCAAGGAAACAACTAGTTTCCGCATTGATTTCAAAGGGATCTCAAAGTATAATCTTGTCTCGATCAATTTTGATCAATCTCCAAATGTTGTTGGGGAACTTATTCTTGAAGGTGAAAAGACGATATATCGTTCCAATACAGACTATGAACTCACTTACCAAACTCTGGTCTCGGTTATGTTTAAAAATCCTAAAATTGGAGAGGAAGGGTATACTTCTGAGCGTATGGTTGCCATTTTGAGAGAGACTTTTCAAGGTGAAGATGCTGCCTTAGCCTCTGACAAAATTTCTGATTTGGATGAGATTATACGAAAAGCACGTGAGCAACACCATGGAACAATGGTAGTAATCACTGATTCTGATACCGCGGAGGAAGAGCTTGATATTCTGAGAAAACAATCTACTCTGATTGAACCGTGTGAAGTACATCCTGATCATATCAAGTTCCTCACCGCTATTGACGGCGCAATCTATTTTGACACGGAGGCGAAGTGTCATGCGATTGGAGTCATTCTTGATGGGATTGCACAGCCGGAACTCGGAGATGCAAGTCGAGGGGCAAGATTCAATTCTGCCTATAGATATTATTCCAAATTGGAGTCAGAAGGAAAGAAATGTGTGATTGTAATTATATCGGAGGATGGCATGATAGATGTGATTCCATCGTTTGATGATGAAGAGAAGGTGCTGGATCTTGTGGAGGAGATCATTGATGTATTGGACCAACGTGAGGAACCTGAGCGTGATTTATTGCTTCAGAGAAAAGAAGGACAGTTGTTGAAACTCAAAAAAACAGACTTTCAGCCGCTTATGAGTCTGGCACAAAAATTTGGATCGAAGCAAAAATACGATAAAGCCAGATTGTATTATGATGAAGCATTTGGTATAGCCGGGAATACGTTTATTCCGGCTAAATATCATAATTGGAGGGGAGCCTGTTATTATCATTTAGGGCTATTTTTAGATTCTGCCGTTATGATTGAGACTGCGATTGAGATTGATCAAAGGAATGACTTTGTGTATATAGGTAACGCTGGAAGAGCATATCTAGAGGAAGCTAAAAAATCGAAAGGCAGTAAAGAAGAAAATCATCGTTGGTTACTTAAAAGCCTTTCCCTATTAGAAGAATCAATAGACAGAAAAATGTTTATTCAAGGTAAAGATAGTAATATGGCAGGATTATATAATAGTAAGGGTATTTGTTACTATCAACTTACGAAAAATACGACGAACGAAACAGAAGATTTGAAGTATTTTGAAGAAAGTGTGGTAGCATTTTCGATGGCTCTTGAATGGGAACCTTCAGCTAGAATTATCCTCAATAATCGCGCAGGTGTGTTGCAAGAAACGGATAAACCCTTGGATGCAGTAAAAGATTATATCGAAGGATACTTCGTTTCCAGCGAAGATGAAGAAAGGACTTATAACTTTGGGGAAATTAAAAGTTTAATGGAGTCCAATTCAGATATCACTCTCGATGTTGTTAAATTTTATCGTGAACTTGTACAGAAAGATCACAATCAAATTTACGAGGAATTGGAGAATTTGTTTAGTACTTTGGAGTCCAAGGCGCAACCTGGTTTAGATACTCAGGAAGCGGCATTCAGTAGTGAACAAAACAAGGAAGTATAACTTCTGAGAGGTAAGATGAAGAGGCCCGCAGAACGGGCTCTTTGTTGTACCATGAGGAATTTAGGTCATTATACCTTGCGCAAAAATCATGAAATAAAAGGGGAAATAGTTTTTTTATCCTATTGAAGTTTTTTCATGGAAATGTGTATATAGATAGGGGCACATCATAACCGCAGCATAAGGAGAAGGTACATATGAATGACAAGCAAATCGAAGCACTATTGAAACTCGCAGGGGGAAAGGAAAATATTCGTCATGTGCAGCGTGACATGGATACCACTACGTTGATATTGCGTGACCGTAATCGAATGGATATATCAGTATCTGATGTATTGGATCTTGGCGCCAATATTCGTATAACAAGTGACTATTGCTCCATAACACATGAGGACGAATTCTCCCAACTATACAATAGGCTACAGGGCATGGGAGTGGGGAAAGAAGAAGGTGACACACTGCAAGAAACAAGGCGTACAAGTAAAAAATCATTATTATATTTTATTTCTGATGTGTTTAAGCCTCTGATGCCCGCCATTCTGGGAGCGGCAGTGCTCAAGATTGTGCTAGCCATCATTACGTTATTTAACGTTTACAGTTCTACAGATTCCTCCTCGCTGATGGACGGTCAGACATTCCTGATATTTAAATCCATTGGAGATAGTGTGTATTATCTGTTGCCAATCCTGGTAGCCGTCAGTACAGCCTATCGGTTAAAAAGCAATGTTTATGTTGCCGCAGCGATTGGCGGACTAATGCTTTACCCGCAAATGACCGCTTTATTGTCAGGTGAAGAGGATGTTCATTTTATAGGTGTGCCTATCGTGTCGCAAGCGGTCTTTTTTTCAGCTGCAATTTGGGTGATTTTGACGATATGCGCGGCGTCCTATCTGGAAAAAGTCGTTGAGCGAATAAGTCCAAGTGTCTTTAAAGGAATTCTTGCTCCATTGTTGACGTTTCTGATTCTCGTTTCACTGGTTCTGATGGTACTTGGTCCACTTGGTACTTGGATTGATCAGCAGTTACCGGATGTTGTGGATTCACTACTGAATGATGCCCCGATTGTAGCAATTATGCTGCTGGGAGCGGTTTATACCCTAATGATGATCGCTGGATTACATTACTGGCTTGTACCTGTCATGATTAATGAATTGGTGACGAATGGGTTTTCCCTCATTATCCCTGTCATGCTAGTTGCCTTCGTTGCACAAGCAGGAGCTTCACTGGCTACTGGGCTGAGAAGCAAACAGCGGGAATTCAGGAATCTGACTTTTTGGGCAACAGGAACTGCTTTATTAGGTGTTCTAGAGCCTGCGATGTATGCGGTCAATATGAGAAAGAGGGCTTCTTTTTACTCGGCATTGCTGGGCGGTGCTGCAGGAGGACTGTATTTCGGGCTGTTGTCCGTCAAAGCATTTGCAGTGGGTGGATCCGGAAGTCTGCTGGAGATTCCGCTATTTATAGAAGAAGGGAGCCTGAATCTGTTACATGCCTGCGTTGGTTTGATTATTTCCTTCTCTGTGTCAGGTGTGTTCACCTATTGGATGATAGGAAAGGAACAGAAACACGCATAAACTAAGATAAGCCCGTACCTGATGGTGCGGGCTTTCATGCTTTCCGTTTTAATAATACAACTTAAATGTAATATACTTTTGATGTAGTAACACTTAGAATTATGGATTCTTCAGGCCACAGAAAGGATAACAAAATGCCCAATAACATAGAGTGGATGGCTCAATGGAAGTCAACCAAACCACTGACAGACCCATGGATGACTGCGGGCAAGCTGCATCACTTTTCAAGTCATGCCTTACTACTTATCCTCGACGGGAAAGCGATCTGGAATATTAATAATCATAGGGTCCAGGTATCTTATGGAGAGTTAATTGCTGTGCAAGAAAACTCTGTGATTGAAGTGATTGAGGGTGGCAATCTGGATCTGGCCGGATGGCATGTTCAGTTCGATACATACGCGATGTTCCCTGACCGAGGTGAACTGGGGAAATATGAATGGCAAGTATCGTCAGGAGACACGTATCAAAAAGTGAAATTAACCGGTGGCACATTGGCGAGTCTCAGCCAACATTGGAGTGAAGGAGGTTCTCCTGAGCCCAACGCCATCCGGGTTAGAAATCAGCATCTGGTGTATGAGCTGCTACAACATGTATACCGGGAGCTGTTGGAAGAGGAGCCAACCGTGGAACAAGGCATTCTCCGCTCTGTGGATTACATGCAGCAGCACTATGAACAGGTCATTACACGAAAGCAACTGGCTGAGGTCGCAGGCATCAGTCCCTGGCATTATTCCCGCAAATTCAGTGAGCGTTATGGTAAGCCACCTCTGGATTACCTTGCCCATTACCGGATCTTTCGTGCTCAAGAGGAGCTGTTGCTAACAACGGCCACATCTCAGGACATTGCCAAGAAGACCGGATTTGAGGATGCTCACTATTTCAGCCGTCGCTTTAAACAGTTAACAGGCGTTTCTCCGAGAAATTATGCACAAACGTTGCCCCGGCGTAAAATCGTATGTCTTTCCCCGCTTTGTTCGGAAGTGTTGATCCACTTGGGAATTATTCCACATGCCGTTGTGGTAACTCCCTTGCTTTTGCCTAAACATCAACATGAACTATTTGAAGCGCATCAGGTGCAGATGCTGGAAGTCTCGCAATATGAGATGGATGTGGAACTGATTCGGCAAGTTCAGCCCGAATGGATTATGGGAACCTTTTGGACGGAAGAGATCAAGCAGAGGCTGCGCACAATTGCACCCATCTTAACCGGTTTGAATAATGATGTGGAGGCTCTGCTCCATCAACTGAGTGGTTTGTTTCACCTAGAAGATACTGCCCATAAACTTCATATGCAGATGAAAATGGAAGTAAACGCAGCACAGCAGCAGCTGCAGCATCTTGTTCAATCCGCCTCCACCGTGATGGTACTGAGGGTAGAACCGTTTGGTTATCGATATTTGGGTGGCTATTCAAATGGGGTCTCCTATTTACTATATGAACAACTCCGATTAACTCTGCCACAACCGCTTCAAGCAGGGGAGGCGTGGTTTAATCCTTGCTCACTCGACTTATTGGCCAAAGCCAATCCCGATTACCTGTTTGTGGAGAAACGAGTTATGCAGCATTTTAGTGCTGAAGAGAATATGAAGAAGTTAGTAGAGAGCTCACAATGGAATGACTTGAAGGCTGTAAAAAACAACAGGGTATTTCTCGTGGATACCCGCCTGTGGGTGGATGGCAGCGGAATTATCGGGCACCAAATGATTTTGAATGAAATTGTGAATAGCCTGGTCACCAATGTCTAATAGAGCACAATAATCCAACTGAATACGCACCATCTCCTATGGAAGGATCTCTTCCTATTTGCTAGTATTTGATAATAATTATCATTATCAATATATTACATAAGGGGCGAGTAGATCATGTCACGAAGGTTTAAGGGTTTTGGAATAGTGCTGTTGGCGCTAAGTTTGGTGCTTTCCGCCTGTTCCGGTACTTCTGATAAAGAAGTGGAAGCTTCAGTAAAAACGGCAGAGACCAATGAAACGAAGGTTGTTCGGGATCAGTTTGGAGAGGTCACAATCCCTACCAATCCTCAAAATATGCTTGTACTGGATTCCATCTATGCCGAGTACTTGATCGAGATGGGCGTGACACCGCAGATGGTAGTATTCGTTCCGGAGATTGAACCGGACTATCGTGCGTCATATTTTGAAGAACACGGGGTTCAAATGATTGAAGCGGAACAATATCAATATAATTATGAACAATTGCTGACGTTGTCACCAGATATGATTGTTAGCGCGGGCGTAGGTATGGAGCAAGGCGTATATGATGAACTATCCAAGATTGCTCCAACGGTGGCTCTGGATTCCAACAGTGAAATGCAGATTGCCATGCCGAAGCTGGCTGTCGTCTTTGATAAGACAGAGGAATCAGCCAAAGTGCTGGCGGAATTTGATGAGAAGGCGAAGCAGGCACAGGAGAAAATCGCTCAGGCCATCGGCGACAAAACCGTGCTGGTTCTTCGAGTGGAGCACAATCGTTACCGTTTCATGGGTCCCAAAGGAGGAAGCAGCAGCGTCTTTTTCTATGAAACTTTGGGTTTGAACAGCCCTGAAGTTATCAAAGACTCTACAGACTGGTTTAGCCAGTTTTCCCTGGAATTTCTGCCGGAAATGAACCCGGATTATATTTTCCTAGAAGACAGGACATTGAAAGGTTATGACACGAAGGAGTCCATGGATAATCTGAAAGAAAGCAAAGTATGGGCAAGTCTGAATGCAGTGAAAGACAATCATGTCTTTCCGCTGAAAACGAGTGATTTTGTAACAGGTGTGGGCCCTATTGGGTCAGCGAAGTTATTGGATTATGTCGTTGGAAAGTTGGTGCCCTAAATGAATACTGGAGCGGAGCAGCAATTGGACATTTACGATATAACGATTGTTGGTGGCGGACCTGCAGGAATGTATGCTGCATTTTACAGCGGGATGAGAGCAATGCGTACCAAAATCATTGAAGCCAAAGAGGAATTGGGCGGATTTATGCGCACGTACCCGGAGAAGCTGGTCTGGGATGTAGGTGGAGTTGATCCGATTCGTTGTGAGAAATTGATCGATTCCCTGGAAAGGCAGGCAAGAACCTTCGATCCAACCATTGTGTTTGGCCAGGAGATTGCTCATATGGAACGACGTGAAGATCAAGTGTTTGTACTCACGTCAAAGACAGGGGAACGTCACTACACGCGTACGATCTTGTTATGTGCAGGCAGAGGCATGACGCAGGTTCAAAAGCTGGATATTGAAGGCGCAAATCGGTATGAGCTGACGAATCTGCACTATACCATTACGGATCTGTCCAGATTCAAGGATAAACGTGTGCTGATCTCGGGAGGCGGGGATTCCGCAATAGATTGGGCGAATGAAATGGAGGGATTGGCACGAGAGGTCATCGTAGTGCACAGACGACAGGAATTTAGGGCTCATGAGCTGCCTGTTGCCCAGATGAAAGCTTTTGCCCAAGTCTTGACTCCTTACAGCATCTCTCGCTTATATGGTACAGGACACAAAACAGGTCGTGTTGAACTTGCCCATGTAGATAATGGGGAAATCCTGCCGATTGAAGTGGATGAAGTGGTTGTAAGTCATGGATACGATCGTGATTTCGGTAACCTGGTCCATTGGGGACTGGAACGTGAAGATTACGGTATCTCGGTTGATCCGCGAATGTGCACAAGTCAGCCGGGAATATTCGGGGCAGGTGATTTCATTACCTATGGAAGCAAAGTCCGTCTCATTGCTGGAGCATTTACTGATGCTGTACTCGCAGTAAACAGTGCGAAGCTCTATCTGGAGCCGACCGCTTCCGATATGGCAGGGGTATCGTCCCATAATGCAAGGTTCTTTGAGAAAAACAAAGCCATTTCTACCTTGTAAATTAACATGTGTAGAACGTGAAGTAATAGTAAGAAGCCCGACCAGCGCCGAAATTTTCTTGTGCGCTCGTCGGGCTTTTTGGTGGCAATCTTAGCCCCTATGTTTTCTCGTAATAATAATACTAAGGTCAATATCAACCGGAATTAAATTGCTATGATAAGCGAAATTAATACGTTATTTCAGGTCATACTTTGGAAAGGAGTTAAGATACAATCGAGGCCTTTCTTTTTTTAGGAAGATTGTAAATTAAATGAGTAATAGATAGGAGATTTTGTCATAAAAACCACGTTGCTGTTGAAAAGTTAGAACCTTTGACGAATGAAAGATTTCCGTCAACTATTAAATTATAATTGTAGAAATGATGATATCTGGAGAGGAGGACTTGCATTTGAATCAGCCTCAATCCACAGAGATAACAATAGAAGAAGTCATAGATAAACATACTAAAGACGTAAAAAGAACAGCAAGAAGATGTTTCTACTCAAGAATGTTATATGACAAGTGGCTATTGGATGATCTTACACAACAAGGCTATTTAGGACTTATAGAGGCGTACTCGAAATTTGATTTTAAAAAAGGAAAAGAGTTTTTCTGGCGTTATGCTTATAAATTTGTAAAGGGAAGAATGATAGAGTTTACAATACAACATTACAATATTGTACGACCTAGCCAAAAAATAAACAGCATAATCCTTAAAATAATGAGTCGAAACCTATCAGGAATGTCACCAGATATTATTTCACAAGAACTCGGATGTTCTTACAATATGGCCGTTCAAGCTTTGCATTTTTATGTAATTAGACGTCAACTATACTTATATGAATCAATTAATTCAAACCAAGAAAACCAGGATGAAAGACAGCTGATAGATGTGATTGCGGTCGAAGAAAATCAGGATCAAATATTTCAAATCGAAAGTGTAGGAAGCTTTTCTACAATAGAACAGAAAGTTGCTGACAAGCTAATAGAAGGCTATAGCAGAGAGAATATAATAGAACATTTTACGATCTCTGCAGCTCAATTAAGAATAAATATTGATGGAATATTAAGAAAATGCGATTTCGACTGCCAAAAAATTATCAATAGAAACGAGGCGTTACTTATGCAAATTTCAGAACTCAATCTAAATGGTCAACCACAGCAGAATAGTGATGATAATCTTAAGTGGGTGCAAATTGAATATATTTTTGCTAATCCTAGTAACCCCAGAAGAGATCTGGCTATCGACACAAAGCAACTACAACAAATAATAGAAACTAAAGGCTATGAAGAGCCAGTAACATGTTATAAGAAAGGAGAGTACTACATCTTACTGTCTGGACACCGTAGATGGTATGCGGCAAAACAATTAGGCCATGACAAGATGCCTGTATTTGTAGTGGACGCGCCTTCTACATCTGCTGAGGAGAAAGATCGTTTAGGCTCATTACAAAGTGTGCAAGTGGAATGGACGCCATACGAAATAGCGAAAAATATATACGATCGTTGGATATTCAGTGGGGGTATCGCATATGAAGAATTTTCGAAAAAAATAGGCGTGCCCAAAACGAAAATAGCTGCAAAAATCCGCGTTTACAAATATTATTTACGTGTTGAAATTGAAGACAAACTGAAAAATGGTATGTATTCGATCTCTATGCTTGACTATATCATTACCTGGATTAAGCGGTTGTGTGAATTTCATCCTAACTTGGTGAAATCGCTAGATGAGGATTTTATAAGAAAACAAATGTTGAAAAAATACGAAAACAAATGTTTTAATAGCAACATTTTTAATGATAGAAATTTCGTGTGTAATGCTAGTGAAAAAGAGATTATATCTTTTCTTTCAGACACTACCAAAACGTTGAAACAATCAGAGATTGAGATGGCGATCAATCGTTCGGGAGAAGATGATAATTACAACGGAATATATAAAACAATGGATGATTCGATAGCAACTGTTCAAAAAATCGAATGTAAGGATCGTAAAGAAGCACAAATATTAATAGACGAGTTAAACGATTTAATGGAAATGTTAAAGAGTAAGAGCCTTGAATTACAAGGAGGGAGTTTGACTTGAATAACTATTCCAACTTGATAAGGGCAGATATAAAGGATGTTGTACCAAATCCGTTGAATCCACGAATGGATAACACAATTAAAACTGAAGAATTACAACGAGTAATTAAAGACAAAGGATGGGAGGTTCCTATAACATGCTATGAAAAAGATCATAAGTATGTAATTCTATCAGGTCATCGAAGATGGCATGCAGCAAAAAAGTTAATGCAAAGAACAATTCCAGTGTACCTAGTTGAGCCGCCACAAAGTATCCAAGAAGAACAAGAAAGATTAGGATCAGTCCAAGGTGGTAAATCAGATTGGAGTGTATATGAATGGGCTAAACACACTTACGATATGTGGATTTATTGGGAAAAGTGTTCGTTTAGTGAGCTCGCACGCAAGATGAACAAAAGTGTTGCTTTTGTATCAGCAAGAGTAAAGGTATTTAGCTATTATCCGCATTCTGAAATTGAACAAACTTTAGCCAATAATAAAATATCAATCTCCGCACTAGCATATTTAATACAATGGTTGAATAATTTAAATAGATTAAAACCTGAAATAGTAGAAGATAACAAATTGGATACAGTGAGGGCAACAATGTTGTCCAAAATTGAGAGGGGATTAGTTGGAATATTGGATCTTAAAACGGACTCATTTATCCATAAAGCCAACGTAGAACAATTAAAAAGTTTTTTAGTAGATCCTGATAAGAAGTTGTCTGACGCACTTCTTGAGATAGATGGGGATAGTATGAGATATCGAGGGAAAAGTAAAATTAATACCTATGTCCAAGATATAAATAACGCAAAAGATATTTTTAAAAGAATATGTTTTACTGGTAATGAACATGAACGTATAAGATTGCAAGAAAGAATAGAACAATATTCAAACGCAATCTTACGTCTGAAAACTGATTTGAAATTATATATCGATAATTAGAAAACTAAAAAAATAACCGTGATCCCTTTTGGGAATCACGGTTATTTTTTTATATCTGAGAATTTAGACGGATGAAATATAATCTGTTTCAAGAAATGATATAATGTTGTCGAATAATATCAAAATCTGTTAGTTAATAAAAAATGATGGAGGAAGCATATGGGGAATATGAACAAAATTATTGCACCTCCTCTTGAGTTTGAGGTTTTGGAGCATGATCGAGTCATTGCTACAGTTAAACTGAATTATAGTAATCAGACGGTTGACGTATGGCAAGATAAAAGTGTATCGCCTGTTTTTCTTCCTTTTCCAAACAAGTCCAAGGTGACCGTAGGGGATGTATTAGATTACTTTGAATCCAGATGTTTCCCTCGGACCAGACACCATGCCGATAAAATTTTGCAATCATTGGGTCTGAGTGATTATGTAGCTTCGGAGATTGTAAAACAAACACATGGCGTCTTATATGATGATTATGTGTGGATTCGATTTTCTAATGAGGAGTTGACCTGTGCCGATGTCCATCCCCGTTTTGCAGGTGAACAAGAATTTTCGTCAGACTTTTGTGAGTAGTAGCAAAGGTGACCAACTAAAATGGAAAATTGATGATAAGTGGGCGAAAGCTAATAAGTTTGGGTATGAGGGATTGGCAGAATGGGTAGCATTTGAGTTGATTCATCGTTCCAACATCCCTTCACAACTTAAGGTTCCCTACAAACGATGTGTCTTAATAGAGGACAACATCAAGTATGAGGGCTGCTACTCTGAAGATTTCCTGCATCCAGGAGAGAGTATCATTACTTTGCATCGCATTTTGGAGAGCTATGGTGTTAAATTTGATGATTTACAGCAGGGACAGAGCACACGAGATTTAGTGTTATCAGTTGTTGAGTTTCTCAACGATGTGTTGAAATTAGATACGCTAGAGTACTTCTCACTGATGTTACCTTTGGATGCTATTTTGCTAAATGAAGACAGACATCTGAATAATATTGCTTTTATACACGGTCCTAACGGATATAGACTTTGTCCGCTGTTTGATCACGGTTTAAGCTTTCTGTCAGATACAACGGACTATCCCGTTAGTATGCCAACAAGTGTTGCATTACGTAAAATCAAAGCGAAGCCATTTAGCAGTGATTTTTCAAAACAAGCACGTGCATTGAAAACAAGCCTTCAATTTAATCATTCTTCAATTACACAATTCATAGAAGAGCATGATCAAGAGCTTGGTCGGGTTTCACAAATTTTAAAATTGCAGATTCGAAAATATGAACACTTATTTGTGTGATTTCATAATGCATATTGTAAGTTGGCGTACACGTACACTTATAGATAACACTGTCGACATAGTTATACAAAATACAAACAGCGTGCACCGTCTTGGTGTACGCTGTTTGCATAGTCTTTTTTAATTTTTGCTCTGTTGAACAGCCAAAGCGTATGATGGTAGATTGGAATTTGGAAGGAGCATTGATGAGAGACGTTACCCCTTTGGTTCCTGATGTAACTCAATATATGTCATAAGTTCCTTCACTCCTGCAAATTGCAGGGTCAGTTTGCTGTTAAGCTTTTGCAGGGCCAGCTGGAAGCCTTTATTAATCTGTCTGTAATCCTGCGTGCCGACGGTGTTCAGAAGTTCTTTTATATGTTCAATGTAGTAGATGGATTTTCTTAAACTGCTAATGACCAATATCTTTCTTAATTCGGCTCGGGTATACATTCGATAACCGTTGTTAGGGTCTCTTTCCGAGCAAATCAAGCCTTCGGTTTCCCAATGTCTGATAGCAGAAGTGTTGACCCCCGCTGCTTCGGCGGCTTTTCCAATCGTCATGGCCTCCATCGTTCCCACCTTTGGATCGTTAGCGAAATCCACCTGTTGTACCATCTTCCATATGTCTTCCACTCGTTGCTTCTCCAGTTGGCTGTTGTACAGCTGGTGGTTCATAAGCCAGAGGGCATCAATTGTATCGCCCTGTTTTACTTTTCTCATGACCTCATATACAACGGGAATCTCATACCCTTTCAATAACGAACGAATCGTAATAAACGCCTGAAGATGAATAGGGGTATAGTACCTGTGATTGCTGGAAGTCCGCGGAACGTCGGGGATCAGCTCTTCCTTTTCATACCGTCGCAGTGTAGTCGTACTCACATCCAGCCTTGTGGCAATCTGCCCGGGTGTATAAGCTTGGTTCATGTAGCTACTCTCCTCATACTTCAAGTAAAACCTTCAAGTGCTACACTAACATACAACGCGCCAAAGTCCATATTTTATCCACATTTTATAATGAAAACCGAAAGATTGCATCCATGTTATACACTGAGGATATCAACAGTAAAGGACTGGTTCAATTGCAGAAAATAATTACTTTGTTAAATGGCTCACAGCTTGAAGTGGGTCTGACAGGAGCACAAGATCGTAGCGTCATTATGCTGCCCATAGCCAAAAAGTCCGTAACCGGACAAGAAGCCGAAACCCTAAAGTTGTGGGGTGTTGATCCTGAATTGGGTGCAAAGTTTATCGACGGACTTTCGGATGAATTTCAGATCCTGCATTTTGATTATGAAGGCCACTACATGGCACATCCCCATCCGGAACATTTTACGCCTGAATATATAGCTCAGGATTTGTTGCGAATTTCAGATCAGATGAATGTAGATCGATTTAGTTATTATGGATATTCCTGGCTGGCTCTTGTCGGGCTGCAGCTCGCCCTTCGGACCGACCGCATGGAAAGTCTCATTATGGGAGGATTTCCGCCCTACGAGGGGCCGTACGAGGAAATGCGAATAGTGACCACAAAGACATATGAGGGAGCATTGAAGCAGCATGAAGAATCGGGAGAAATACACTCAGCAGAAGCTCTAATGAAAGCAGAAGAATTGAGTCCGGATCAATTAGATTGGGACAACATAGAGTTAAAGATCGATCCGGCTCAAACGAAACAATTTGCGACCTTGTATCAAGGTTTGATTGATTTCGAAGACCAACATATTCAAACGCAGTTGAATATCCCCAGATTGGCTTTTGCAGGAGAGAAAGATACGATTGTATATGGTGAGAAATTTGGCAGTGTGACGGTGGATATCGCTGGACGATTGCAAAAGAACAAACCAATTCTTGAAAACTTCAGCTGGACTGTCGAAATACTCAAGGGAGCGGATATGGATCACACCAAAGCGATGCAGCCCAGCACCGTTCTCCCTATTATCCATCCCTGGTTAAAAGCTCATTTAAGCTGAGGATCTACAGAAACAAAGTTGCTATTACTGTGTTACATCGTCTAATGCCCTTTGCTTGCGCTGCTGATAATCCAGAATGGATTCATATAACAATTGTTCGTTGAAATCCGGCCACATCACATCCGTAAACCAGAGCTCGGAATAAGCGGCTTGCCATAATAGGTTTACAATGTCACCAAGATGCAGAAGGAGCGCCTCGATGTTAAAACAACAAATAACCCTTCATCTGTGGGATATCTTACAGGGAATGAACAGAGCCGTACTCAAATATCGGTTATCCCACAAAAGCCTGCTCGTTTGCTGATTGAAAGGGTTTTCATTTCATCCGTATACTAAAGGTGTCAACAAGGTCGGATGTGTCTTTATGGGGCATCCATCTTCATTTGGAAAGGATGATTGGACATGGGCAGATTAACTGGAAAAGTTGCAATTATAACTGGAGCGGCAAGCGGTATGGGATTGGCTGGGGCTCAATTGTTTGCCAGAGAAGGAGCGAAGGTAGTTGCTACCGATGTAGCGATTGACGCTTTGCAGGAACAGGTGAAACAGATCGTAGCTGACGGCGGCGAAGCGATTGCATTAAAGCTGGATGTATCCAGTCCGGAATCATGGAATGCAGTTGTGGAAGAAATTATCGCAAACTATGGCAAAATTGAAATTCTGGTCAACAATGCCGGCATTCACATCGCCAAAGGCATTCTGGAAGCAGAATTGGAAGATTGGGACAAGGTCATGTCGATTAACGGTACAGGTGTATGGCTGGGAATGAAGGCGGTTATCCCTTATATGCAGCAAAACGGACAAGGCTCTATCGTAAATACGTCCTCCATCGCTGCCATCATTGGCGGAATTGCCGATGCTCAGGGTGCAGCATACAGTGCTTCCAAGGGATCTGTGCGTTCACTGACCAAACATGGTGCACAGTGGTTCGCCAAAGATAACATCCGTGTGAACTCTGTACATCCAGGGGCTGTGTTTACCGGCATGGTGGAAAAAGCGGGCATCAAATCCCAAGTGGAGATGGGAGAGCATTACAAAAATCTCGCCCCACTGCCTCCGCATGCCGGAGAGTCCATGGATATCGCTTATGCCTACTTGTTCTTAGCTTCTGATGAATCCAAATTCATCACGGGTGTGGAGCTGCCAGTGGATGGTGGCTGGATCAGCAACTAAGAGCAGCGTGATCGAAACATTCAAAGAGGTACTGGTTTCTCAGTTGTCATGAGAGACGGTGCCTCTTTCCGTTTCATCCATTGATGGATTCAGATTCGAACGGTAAACTTCATTGGACCGATTCATGCGTGTGAATTCCAACAGCTGCTCTGCCATATAGGAGGCACTGTATTTGAAGTTGCTTTGCACCCACCCTGTAATTAAACCAAGAACAGCATTGGCCTGATAACAGGCAAGAAGCTCCTTGTTCACGCGGGGGTCTGGCGACATATCGGTTACATCCTCCAGATACAGAGTTTTGAGCGTCTCATAGAGTGTATCCCGAAAACCCGAAAGCATGTTTGTCTTAACCAGCAAGGCATAGAAGGTGGCATGGCCAAGAACATGGTCGAAAATTTTGATAGCCGAAGCGCTCAGGTCCATGATTCCGAAATCCCGGTAGTGCTGGTAAGGGGCACGGTAGGCGAAGATCAGATCTGCCATCACGTCTTTCAAAATTTCATTGAGCAAGTCTTCTCTATATACATAATGTTTGTAAAAGGTACTGCGGTTCACATCGGCCAATTTCACGATATCGGTGATGGTAATACTCTCGAACGGCTTGCGAGACATCCATTCTAACAATGAGGCTTTCAGGGCCTGTTTGGATCTGTGGACTCTACGGTCCGTGTCGGGTATAGATAGGGATTTATGCAATATACACATCCTCCTTTGCTGATCAATGATACATATAACATGATGCGATTTGCGCATACAAATATGTGAATAAATGGTGAATTACATGCGCTTTCAGTCCATGATGGTTCGTTCTCCATTATAATAAACCAAAACGGACGAGGAGATGAACTCCAGATGAAAAAACAAATGTGGATCATTGCCGGCTTTGTGGTTGTAATTGTACTGGGCGCCTATCTGATTGCAAACAATGTGGGGACAGAAGAAGCAGGTAACACTGAAGCACCCAATATTAAAAAGATGGTAGAAAATATCAGTACAGGCAAGGAGACACCCGAATCGGCCTCCATTAATGCCACCCAGTTAATCGTTACGGATAAAGGCAATCAAACGACAACCTACGATTTGCCTGAAAATGAGTTCTTCCTTTCCGTTGCACCCTACGTGGAACAGACTCATCCCTGTGCAATACATAGCCTGACCGGATGTCAGGGCGAAATGAAAAATAAGAAGTTCATTGTGACGATCCATGACTCCGAAGGGAATACGCTCATGAAGGATGCTGAGATGAAGGCCGGCTCCAACGGTTTTATGGATTTCTGGTTAGACCGAGATAAGTCATACCTCATTCGTGTGGTGCATGATGGAAAGGTTGCAGAGACACAGCTATCTACATATGAAGAAGATAATACATGCATCACAACGATGCAGTTGAGTTAAATCGTCGTACGGAGAAAAATGCTTTATCGTCGAATCTCCGGTTTGACAAACCGTATAAATTCATTTACGATTTAGATACATTTAAATGAATGTATGTGGGGAGTTCGTATGGCGAGAAACAAATACCCGGAAATTACAAGAAGGCGCATTATGGAATCGGCAGTGAGATTGTTTACCTTGAATGGGTATAACAATGTATCCATTCAGGATATTGTGAATGATGTAGGAGACATTACTCGAGGTGCATTCTATCATCATTTCAAAACACTCGCAGATGTGATCCAGGCGGTCACCAAAGAAACCATGGCCGAAAAAAATGTATTTCACGAAGCTACTGATCTGGCCAGCTTAAATGCACTGGAACGTCTAAGACAGGGCATATCCTTTTCCATTTTGCAAAGCATCAAGGAAGGTGACCTGTCGAATGTTTCGTCCAACATGCATTCAGCTGAATTTGTATTTAGCCGGATTACAGAAGGGGCAAGAGTGGTAGCTCCTGGCATCAAAAGAATCATTGAGGATGGAAACAGGGACGGTTCCATGCAAGTCGCCTACCCCAAACAAGCGGCGGAAACCTTTACGATGCTGTTTGACATCTGGATGAATCCAGGCATATTCGAAGTCAGTCGAGAGGAATTTTTGCAGAAAATAGAGCATATCAGTTTGCTGTTTGAAGGTGTTGGCATAGCACTTGTGAATGAGGATTTGAAAGGCGTATTTATTCAGTTGTTTGATGCGGTAGAAAAATAGGCTACATGTTGTAGCTTATTATTTTGCTTGTATACATTCATTTGAATGTATAACGACCTAAGGAGATTACAACATGAAATTAACCGAGATATTATTTGTAGCTGTACTTATTCTATCGAGCCTTTTATTTACGTTTAGACAACGAGGTGTAACGAGAAACAACGTCATCATTCTGGGTGTAGACTACCTTGCTTTACTGACAACCTTGATTGCAGTGGGGGCGAACTGGCGCATGATTCCGGCTTATATGATGCTGATCGCTGTTACATTGCAGGTATTTATAAAGCCAAAAGCTGTGGAGGGATCCCGCAAAAAAGCAGTGGAGCTGCTAAAGGGAACGGGCATTATCCTTGCCACCATCCTCATGTTTGCCTTACCGATGCTCTTTCCAATTCTGACTTTTGCTGCGCCAACAGGACCTTATGCAGTGGGAACGCAGTCTTTTCATCTGACAGATACAAGTCGAAAAGAGCTGGTTGTCCCCAACCACCAGGTGCACCGGGAGTTGATGGCACAGGTCTATTATCCGGCGGAAAAGAATACAGGTGAACCGGCTCCATATCATGCAGATATAAAAGCGCTGAGTAAGCAATTATCGGTAACTCAAGGATTTCCGTATATTGCAACCACGCATCTTGGATTGACCCAAACCCATTCATTTACTCAAGCAGTGCCTGTGCAAACGGACAGTAAATTCCCCTTGCTTCTGTTCGCACAGGGAATGAGTCTCTATGGGCAACAAAATACATTCCAATTGGAGGAACTGGCCAGTCACGGCTACGTTATCGTGGTGCTCAACTTTACGGGTGATGCCGCAACAACCGTTTTCCCTGATGGGGATCAGGTAGATTTTACGCCCATTCAGAACACAATTACCTTTTTAAATGAACGTATCCATATTTGGGAACAGGATGTATCCTTTGTTCTGGATGAAGTGATCGGCGGCGATTTTGACGATGCATTCAAACCCATTGCAGCAATGATCAACCCGGATCAGATTGGCATGCTGGGTCATTCCTTTGGCGGTGCGACATCGGCCCAAATGCTAGTTAAGGATGAAAGGATCAGGGCAGCGATCGATATGGATGGCGGATTATACGGTGACCCCATGCCGACAGACGGTCCAGGAAAGCCGTTTCTGCTCTTGAATTCCGCGGCTTCCATCCGATTCATGGAAGAGGCCAGTAAGGGAGAGCCTGGGAATAGGGACGAGCTGTTTGCCGAGGCTTATCTTCGCAATCAAACGATTCATAAACCGGGTGCATACACGGCTACCATTCCCAAAACCAATCACGGGAGTTATACCGATCTGGCTGGCGTATCTCCAATCATTAATGAAGCAGGAGCCGATGTATCAGCCAATTTCCAGCTTATTAATGAATTGTCGCTGAGCTTCTTTGATCAGCATCTCAAAGGAATAACCGATCATACTTTGGATGACATTCGGACCGCGCATCCTGAAATTAACTTGATCAAGTATTAGATTAATAACAGTTAAGAGAACCCGCCTTGAATGCGGGTTCTTTCATTTTTTTTCTGTTTATGCTGTGAGAGGGAAGATATTGAAAATGAAAATAATAACTCTTTTGAATTGACAAAATCGCAATCCTACGGGATAATCCATTAGTGATAATGATAATTGTTATCATATAAATACATATAAATAGGGGAGAAGTAGGATATGAAAAAAAGCTTAAACGGATTTTTACTGCTGACGGTTTTGGCGCTTGCTCTGACAGGTTGCGGTAAGGCCAGCAGCACAACAGATACAAATGAAAATGCCTCTTCCGGCAGCACACCGACTGAAGAGACAGCAGGTCCTGTTACAGTTAAGCATAGTGGTGGAGAGCTCAAACTGGATAAACCAGCTAAGAGAGTTGTTACACTGGAATGGACATATACGGAAGATGTAGTTGCACTGGGTGTTCAGCCAGTAGGTAGTGCAGACAACGCCAACTATAAAGTCTATGTGACTCCCGAAGCAGCTCTGGATGACACTGTAACGGATGTGGGAACACGTGACGAGCCAAATCTGGAGGCGATTGCAGCTTTGAAGCCGGATCTGATTATCGCCAATTCAGATTCGAATATCTATGATCAACTCAATGCCATTGCACCAACGCTTGAATATGATCTGTATACGGGTGATGGCTATACTTATGACAAAATGACGGAAACGTTCAACAATATCGCCGTTGCTCTAGGAAAAGAAGACCAAGCGAAGAAGGTACTCGATGAACTCGACCAGCATTATGCAGAAGCTAAAGATAAACTTGCTGCTGCGGACAAATCGGAATTCCATTATGTACTGACACAAGCATTTACGTATCAAAATGCAGCAAGTCTTCGCATGTTTACCGATAACGCTGTCGTAATTGGCACGTTGGCGAAGGTTGGATTGGTTAACGACTGGCAGCCGGACAAAATTGAAGGATATGGCTTCTCAACGGTGGGTATTGAATCCCTGCCTGCTGTTCAGGACAGTAACTTCATCTACATCACACAACCGGATGATGACGTTTTTGGCACAGCAATGAAAGACAATTCAGTATGGAAAGGCCTGAATTTTGTCAAAGATAAACGCACCTATCAACTGGATAGTACAACATGGACGTTCGGTGGACCTATCTCGTCCAAAGCTCTGGTTGACGGGGTTGTCGGAGCGATTACCCAATGAGTTCGGTCCAACATTCCCGACCAGTGTTTAACTGGCGCACAATAAGCATTTATGGGGGCGGTCTAACCGCTCTCATCGTGCTTTTTTTTGTAAGCCTGTGTTATGGAGAGGCTTCAATTCCACTCCATACGGTTGTAGATTCACTTATGGGCAGGCAGGACACACTGGAACATAATATGATCTGGGATCTGCGCATGCCGCGAACGGTAATCGGTATACTCGCCGGAGGGGCGCTTGCTGTTGCCGGTTCGTTGTTACAAACTATTACACGCAATCCGCTGGCGGCGTCGGACACACTTGGCATCAATGCGGGGGCCTATTTTGTTGTGGTGTTGGGAACAATTTTTTTCCCAGGCTTGATGCAGCAATCGCCTTTCCTTTTCGCCGTACTCGGTGGATTACTTGCAGCTGCCGCAGCGTACTTCATGGGCGGGGGAAGAACGTCAAGTCCGGTGCGACTTGCGCTGTCCGGCATGATTGTATCGATGGTGCTTGGTTCTTTTACAAGCGCGCTGCATATTTTCTTCTCTCAGGAGACTCAGGCATTATTTCTATGGGGCTCCGGAACACTCGTTCAGAATGACTGGAGCGGTGTAGTTTACGCATGGCCTTGGGTCATCGGAATTGCGATCGTTGCCCTGGTTTTATCCCGGCAGTGGGATATGTTGGAACTGGATGAATCAACTGCTTCCTCACTCGGGCAGAAAGTAGGCATGGCCCGTGCCACTGGGTTGATTATTGCTGTGTTGCTGGCTGCGGTCATTGTCAGTGTAATTGGGCCAATTGGCTTTGTGGGTTTGGTGGCACCTCATCTGGTTCGATTGAGTGGAATTCGTTCCAATCGATTGCTATTGCCTGGTGTTTTCTTGTGGGGCGCAGCACTGCTGGTTGGTGCAGACGTACTTGCCAAGATGGTTCATAACTCCAGTCTGGAGTTGCCGACAGGGGCCGTGATGGCAATCATTGGTGCACCATGGCTGATCTGGCTTGTACTTACACGCATGAAGGCAGCAAATGGATCAGGTATGTCTACCTCAATGAGCACAGGAGCACGCTCGCGTCGCTGGGCTTTCGGCCCTATTGCTATTATCTTTACGGTACTAACGTTAGCATTGGTTCTCCTTAGTACGATGTTTGGCGGGATGCGCATTCCAATGGGCGATCTTCTGCCAAGCCTGTTTCAATCGGATGGGCTATACTCGGCTATTGTTCAGCTTCGCATTCCGCGTACTCTTGTCGCCGCAGGTGCAGGTGCTGCACTGGCGATCAGCGGTGTGCTTATTCAGATGGCCGTTCGCAACCCGCTGGCTGACGCGTCCATCGTGGGCGTGTCGTCAGGCGCAGGCTTGGGTGCCATGATGGTCATCATCCTGTGGCCTGGTCTTCCGGTGTTCTTGCTGCCTATAGCAGCGATTGTTGGCGCAGGGATCGCTGCAGCAATCGTATTCTCCTTGTCGTGGAAGAAGGGTCTCAATCCTTCAGCGGTTGTATTGCTGGGGATCGCTATGTCTGCAATTGCAGGCGCAGGCATTCAGGTTCTCATCGTTCGCGGCGCTGTATATGGCAGTAGCGGCTTTATCTGGCTGACAGGCAGTACCTATGCACGCACGTGGGATCAAGTGAAGATCATTGGGGTGTTCCTGTTGATTTTGATCCCGCTTGCGTGGTGGTTGGCGCGAAGGTTCGAACTGTTGGTATTCGACGATAATAGTGCTTCAGGTCTTGGCTTGAGTGTTCGTAGGACGCGACTGTTGGCTATGACCGTTGGTGTTCTGCTTGCCGCGGGTGCAGTGGCCTGTGTGGGAACGGTTGGTTTTATCGGGCTAATTGCCCCACATATGGTCCGTCTGTTGACAGGAAACAAGTTAAGACGGTCGATGTTTCTGTCGGCATTGGTCGGTGCAGTGATGCTGGTGCTAGCGGATACGATCGGAAGGACCGTTATGGCACCAACCGAGATTCCATCCGGGTTGTTGATTGCGATCATTGGAACGCCGTATTTCCTCTATTTAATGTACCGCTCCAACTGGCACAGGCCGATGAAGTGAATAAATTATAATTAGTCGTGTTATTGGACCTGCAAATATGAACTGACATGAGAAAAGCCCGCTTTTTCTAGCGGGCTTTTCTGCGTTAATTCATAGATTTGAATGAATATGGCGTCTGCCCGCTGTTCAGTCTGCGCATCCTCGCCAAACATTTCTGAAGATCATTCTTTTGTTTTGCTAATCCCTATTTAGAATACCGCTGTCTTCGACAGCCTTGACCGCTTGGTGGAGCATCTCATTATCCTGCACCAGTGCCAGTCGAACATATCCTTCACCCGAAGGTCCAAAGGCACTTCCAGGGGTCACAATGACTCCTGCTTGGGTTACCAGATCCATGGAAAATTGTTCGGAAGTCTCGTAATGAGCGGGGATACGCGTCCAGATGAACATCGTAGCTTCGGGTTTCGTAATCTTCCATCCCAATCGGTTGAAGCCTTCGCACAGAATGTTTCTGCGCGCCTCGTAGATGGCCCTGACCCGACCAACTTCCGTCTGATCCCCGGTGATTGCAGCAATGGCAGCCTTTTGGATCGGCAGGAACATGCCGTAGTCCATATTGGATTTTAATTTCTTCAGCATGGATACAATGTCCGGGTTTCCCACACAAAAGCCGATCCGTGCTCCTGCCAATCCATAGGTTTTGGACAAGGAATTGAATTCAACCCCAACATCCATCGCGCCGGGATACGAAAGAAAGCTTCCACACGCTATTCCATCGAACACAAGCTCGCTATATGCATTGTCATGGAGAACGATAATATCATATTTCTTGGCAAATTCAATCAAATCCAGATAGAACCGCTCCGGTGCCAACGCCGTAGTCGGATTGTTGGGATAGGATACAAGCATGAATTTCGCTTTGCGCGCAATATCCTCCGGAATGTCCTGAAGTTGAATGACATATCCGTGTTCTTCTTTTTGCGGCATATAATACAGCTCCGCTCCTGCCAGTAGAGGTCCATCAGCAAAGACCGGATAACAAGGATCGGGTACAAGGACCAGATCTCCTTCATCAACGATCGCTAAAGAAATATGGGCAAGCCCTTCCTGCGATCCAAGCAAGGAGCAAATTTGGGTTTTCGGGTTCAGTTCAACATGGTAACGGCGCTTGTACCATTCACTGACCGCTTGCAGCAATTCGCTCTGATCATTTACAGCATATGTATAGTTTGAAGCATCTGCTGCTGCCTCGCATAAAGCCGTCATGATATGTTGGGCAGGGGGAATATTGGGTGTGCCTACACTTAGATCGATGACAGGTTCTCCATTCTCCAGTCGTTGCCTCTTGATTTCCAGCAAACGTGTGAATATCCCCTCACTGAAATGTTCCATACGTTTAGCAAACTTCATGATGATTATCCTCCATCCTGATCTCCCCTTGGGGAATAACACTTGGAGGTATTATAGCAGAGTTTTCAACTGATAAGTAACCACGAAATGAGCTTTCAAGCTTCTAACAGGTATTAGATAATTCCGATCGCAGCTAGACCAATCAGAATCAAACCGAACCCTGCGACGCGATTCGCCCGTATTGATGTTCTGCGAGCTTTATCTTCGTAGCCTGGTTTAAAGCCGTGTTTGTAGATGAAGCTGTTTTCTATCCGCTTTTCGTTTTTGGAAGTAGCAATCATCATTACACCCGCAGCAATGGCAATAAGTCCTGTTCCAGGACCTATTAATGAACTATTCATCAGATTTCACCCCTCTTTCAAATAGATATCTCTTTATATCGGATAAATGCTCTTTATATGTAATATTATGGATTTTGAAAGATTATCTCTTTCCCATTTTATGAATACATCAGTTGTTACCGAGTACAGAATACAGAATACAGTATTGCAATCGAATATCCGACTTCTCAATGCACTCTTCCTGATTTACAATTAAAGGAAAGCTGGACGGATAAGTATCAGAGAAAAGGAGGGTGGCCAATAATGAACGAACCGTGGGCAGCTTCGATGAGTGGTGTTCCCTGGAACGAGGATAAAATGGACAAGGCTATCGTACAACTACGGAACAGGGCTACGATTAGTTTTGTTGTCGGGTTGGACGAGGTGCATGATCTGCGAAAGCTGGATGAGCATGTATTTGCCGAACGACCAGATTTGAATTTGAATGTATCCAACAACGATGCGAAGGGGCGGTATTCCGAAGAGTTTCTGGAGACACTGGCGGGTTTAAAGCATGTCACCGCTTTGCAGCTGGATCTCAAGCAGCCACAGGATTTGAATGTACTGAGTGCATTGCAAAAGATGGAGTTTCTGAACATTCGCTCACCCAAAAAGCAAAATCTGGATTTTATCCGGGTTTATAAATACTTAAATTACCTTGCCCTTAGCGGGAAATTTCCCGATCTCTCGCCCATTGAGGACTGCATTCGTCTGAGTACCCTCGTCCTGAACTGTGACATTGATCAGCTTGATTTTGTTGTGGACCTGCCATTTATCGAGTATTTGGCTATCGATCATTGTACATTGGCTGGTTCACTCGAAGTACTGGCTGCATCAAATATCCGCATGCTGAGGTTGTCATCCGTAAAGAATCTGACTGAGATCGATGCAGTGGGGGCATTACATCATCTGGTCTTTCTGCACCTGTCACTGCCCAAACTTGAGCGGCTGTGTGACTTCTCACACATGAAGAATCTACGGCAGCTTGAACTGGATTTCATGAAATCAATACAGGAGATAGACAACCTGTGGACAGCGGTTCAATTAGAGGTGCTGGAATTGAAAGAAGTAAATAAGGGGATAAAGGCGGAGGCTTTTAAGTATTTGACTGGAATGCAAAGTTTGCGACAGGTGGATTTTCGTTTTATCGATCATAGCAAAGGTCGTATTGCTGCCATGCGCAAACAAATGATTGAAGCGGGGAAAGGGCACCTGCTCTATGAGGAAATTCCTGAAGAGCAGCGAATTCCCTCGATGGCTCTCGCTCATCTGTCCAAAATTCTAATGTAAACAATACACCAATGCCCGCTTCCGAGCGGGCATTGGTGTATTCAAAATCTACGACCCTTGCCCGCTCACACCTAGTTAGCCATGGCTGGAGGAGATGAACGGGTCATCACCGGCATGGCGCTTGCGGTATTCTCCGGGGGTTAGCCCGTATCGACGCTTGAACATGCGGATGAACGAGTTCACATTTTGATAGCCGACCTGTGTCGCAATGTCCTGAATTCGCAGATCCACATTCACAAGCAGTTCTTTGGCCCGCTCAACCCGCAGATTGTTCAGATATTCGCTGAAGTTGATGTTAGTCTTTTCCTTGAAAATACTGGAGAGATACCCCGATGTTAAATTCAACTTGTCGGCGACAATATTCAAATTAATATCCTCCCCATAATGATGATCCAGGTAGTCCAGCACAAAGCTGATAACCGGATCACGCGTTTCCAGCTGGTTGCGTACTGCCGCAAGTACCGGTTGAGCCAGCGCCTGAAGCCATTCCCTGTACTGCTGCATGGAATGGAAGCCAGCAAATGCCTCTCCCGGAGGAGAAGAGCGAAGCTCAGATTCGATGTGCGTCAAATTCAGCTTCATCACCGTCTTGCCAATTTGTTCTACTGCGCCGATTGCAAAAGTGCGGAAGTCTTCTGCGGCTGCATCCTTGTGCTGCAGTTGTTCCAGCTGGCGATCCAGCCAAGCGAATACAGCCTCTTCATTGCCGGATTGCAGCAAGTTGTGCAGCTCCTCCCCGTAGGTTACCTTCACATGGAAGGCATTTGACGAAGAAGCGCGCGGCTCCACAATAACCTGTGTTTCCCCATTCAGCCTTCGCTCTTTCAACAACATAGACAGATTGCTGTACGCATCGGTAAACGGAATCTCTCCGGAATACACCGGACTTACCGCGATGGTCAGATAGAGGGTTTCTTCGACAGCCAGCAACTCCTTCAGTGTATCCAGCGCCTGCAGAATACCACTCTGCGGACCCGGATCGAACAGCAGCAGGAGCAGCTGGTCCTGCTCAGGTTGAATGGCAACGCTATTGGTTTTGCTGCTGGTGAACAGGCTCTGAATCAGCTTCCACAATAATAGGGTATGCTGCCCGAATTCATCCGGCTGGGATTTGAAACCCACCTTGAACAAAATGGAGACATAGGGCTGCTCGGTTTGCTGGGCATCCTCAAGCTCCGCCAGATAGGAACTGAGCGGGATATTCTTTACTTTATGGATATAAGCGTACTGACGTACGAGGGAGTTCTTCTGCGCAAGGTCGCTTTGAATGTAACGGTTATTTTCCAGAATGGAGCTCAGGCGGTCGCCGATCATGGCGAATTCTTTTACACTGCTCCATTTGTCTGGTCCGCTGTCCGGATTTCGATCCAGAGCGGCAATAAGGCGCTGGAGCGGCTGGTTTAATCGTAAGCTGAAAAACAGGGAGGAGAGCACGCTAATCAGCACAGCAGCGCCAAGCAGGACAGCCAGCAGCAGCTGCATGCCTCGCATTTCCGCGGCGATTACCGCGGCCTGGGTGACCCGGACATAGGTAAATCCGGTTTGTTTACCTTTTTCATAGAAGTAATACTGATCCCCAATGCGTTCATGTTTGCTTCCATCTGCAGGTAGCTGCGGATTCTGCATATTTCTCTCCATCGTGGTGAACAGCAGGCGTCCCTCGTTGTCCAGAATGTAGAACGGATTATTGCCAGCATCGCCATATGTGTCCTGCATACGTTGTGGATCCAGCATAACAATGCCGTACACATCTTCGTAAGGAATGGCTTTTATCATGACCGGCATCAATTGACCGAGGGAGCGGGATGAATGAAGGGTATTTTCCGTAAAAGCTGCGGCAGGCATTACTTTCAGGAACTGGTTGTTCATCGTTTGAGTTTTCCAATAGTCCGGAGGATATTCTTTACTATAATAATATTTACCGAACATATCGCTGGCACTGCTAAGACCTTCCTTCTCCAGTACATAGTCTTCTTGCTTGAAATAGAGAATGAAATTGTCGATATGCAGAAAAGGATTGGCATACAGCGTGGAGAGGTCCGACTTCACCTCTGCGGGAATATCGTAACGGCGGTTCTCCTTAATGTGGTTCAAAATGCCAAGATTGGCTGTCCAGGTATCCGATTGGGTGAGGGCCAGAATCATGTTCTGGGTCAGTCGGAAGTGATTCTCGTATCCTTCGACGGTCTGTGTAAGGCCCAGTTCATTTTGTCTGACCATCTCCTGGTAAACTTTGTTGCTCAAGTACAGATGGGAGAACAGGTTAAATGAAGCCAAAATAAGGATGACACTGAGGAAGCTCAGCATTAGCTTGACAAACAGTCCATTTAACGCAAATTTGCTTGTAAGCAGTCCCTTCATTATGACATTCCCCCTTGAGTACAGCCCCGGATCGAGTGGTTTAATCCTATCATAGCGGCATAAAGTTGACACAAACAATATACACTTTTAATGAATTATACGCGGATATCTGGAAAAAAGGAGTAAAGGCGAAAAGTTATATAACATGAAGATAGCGCTTTCTAAAGAATTATCGCTATAATTCGGAGACGAACCCCAGATTTCCAGGGTAAGTTAGCTAACATACAAGTCAATTGCAATCATCTAAGCAAGAGGGGCATGCCGATGGCTGATGCTGGCGTAATGCAAAGCAAACCCTAAAAAGAAGCGCACCGGCCGCCTCGGCGGAAGTCGCGTTTGATCAGAACCCAGGAACAAGGCGCTATGGCTGCTATTCCTGCCCTGCCTCCTGTATTATTTGATCTTCCGCTATGCACCGATGTTTGGTCTGGTCATCTCTTTTAAGGATTACAATCTGTTTTAAGGACATCAGTCAGATTTACGGCCAGCTTGCTCAGTTGCCGATTTCTTTCTGGCCCAAGGGCTTCAATCTGGGCATATACAAACTGGTAGTGTGAGATTGAATTTGGAATAAACAATGGATTAATTACATTTATTGGTTCTTTAGTATCATTGCCAGATGTTATAAAAATCATATATATTAGGAATTGTTAAGTTAAATTGGAAAGTATTTACTTACAAGGGAGATCGTCATAAACGCTGATTGAAACACTGGTAGGCTTTCACTTAATAAATCGTTCTAGGAGGTGTACAATTCTAAAACTTTAACGCGTTAGGAAGTGCGTTGAAGTCGTTTGCGAAATTCATGTTTGTACTGGTGGTTTAATACAAAACAAATGAAATGAAGGGATTGAATTGAATTGAAAAAAATACTAAGTAATACAATTTTATCTGCACTTGTTTTTTCCATGGGTATTCCTGTTGCTCAAGCTCAAAGCAACCCAACTGCAATCGCCGCCCAAGATATTTTTTTACCTGTTCATACGTTTAGCGGTTTGAATGTTGAGCCGAATAGTTCATCGGACGTTGATACTCAAGATAAAACAGTCAGTTTATCAGCCATCGCAACTAGTTTTTCTCTTGCGAAAGATGTTTTGAAGAATTACTATGAAAATATCGATATTGGCACAGATCAACTAGATGTGAAATCAATTGTAAATACAGAACTGTTTGATTCAAAGCTGTCTGGTTACTTGGAAAAGAAAATAAATACAAAGCAATTTGTGGTAGAAGCCTCAAATGCTCAAAAAGAAAACTATGTCTTGAAATTTAACTTACTGTCCTCCGAAGTGACCAAAGAAGGTATCCTCTTGACTATCGGTACAGAAGCGTCATTCAATTACGTCGGCATGAAAGTGCAGTCCGGATTTGGAGAAGTTTCAAAAATGCTATTTCAAAATACAGATACAGGATTTACCTTGTCAGATTGGTACATGCCATACGACTATTACGATGAATATGTTAGAGGTGAAGAGAGTCAACTAAGTAATCTTGTTGACATCAACTCTAAGTTAGAAGGTTCTGATACTACCAAAAGACAAGAGGAGTTAAATGATAAAATCACCGAATATTTTTCTGTAGATCGGGAATCTCCAGTACAAATAAATTCTATAGAGGATAGCAGATCATCTGATCAAGCTATAACACCTTTTGCCACGTTAACTTCGTTAAATAAGACATCCATAGCAACTTACGCTAAAAATAATAAAGCTAAAGATCAGCCTGCAAGTGGCGGATCTAGTGTTTCTTATTATGATTTCTCACAAATATCTGGAAATTGGGATTGTACAAACTTCGTATCTCATGCATTACTTGCTGGTGGCGCAATTACATATGACACAAATGGAACAGGTATTTCTTCTACAGGCTGGTACTATAGAAGTTTGAGTAATCGTGCTTCATCCTGGTCCGGTGTTCCAAATCTTTATAATTTTCTGGTAAATAACACTACGAAGGGTCCGGCTGGTACTGGTACTACATACTCAACGTTTAAATATAATGCCAGTGCAGGTTATCCTTATCAAATTGGAGACGTGTTGCAATTTTATTTAAGTGGATCTTACAACAATTGGCGTCATTCAACTATTATTACTGAATACTACGAGACTAACACGAATTTAGTTCTTGGAGCATTGGTTACCGGGCGTTCTGGTAAAAACAGCTATAACGATAACCAAAAAGCGGAAGAAATTTATCCTGGAGATAGCAAAAGAGTTATAAAATTGACTGGTTATTATAAGTGATATTTTGAGAGAATTGATGCACACCACTCAAATTGTTAGTTGAGTTGGTGTGCATTAAACATAATTCCCTACGTTAATTTGTGGAGTTGAACAATATTTTCACTGGAGGAAATGCAATGAAACGTGTTTACATGTTATTACTGATTTTATTTACCCTAAGCGCATGCGAACAGGCTAATACTAGTACCAACGAAAATAACACTGATGTTGTTGTGGGAGATATGAATGCGAAAGATTCTAAAAGCACAGAAATTTCGCCAAGCAAAGGGGATTTATCAAAAGATTCCACAGATTTTTTAGCTGAAGACGAAAGTGATCTATCTGCTTGGGATTTTGAAACGGCTTATAAAATGTGTACAGAAGCTCTGTCTGAATATTATAAGGCGATTTGGAACGGCTCGGACATTGATTTGGATACTTATATCGATAACGAAAACCTTAAACAATATACGCAAAAAAAAGTTTCATCTCAATATGATTTATTCCTTAAGAACAAGCTCACTTATAATCAAGTGACAAGTGTTGATATTGGTGCTAGACAAGTAGAGTATGTTGGAGGGGATAAGAGTTTTTTCTATTTGAAATTAGATGCACGTGTTCATAAGGATGTAGGTAACTTTGCTGAACCTACTGAATTTCTTGTACAAAGTTTGAATGGAAAGTTAGTTATTGTTGATTGGTATACTAGTGGTAAGGATAGCTATGATTCCACTGTACGTGGAGAAAATCAGACTATTAACAATCCTGATATCTGGAATAATAGTGAATGGGTAAAAAAATTAACTGATTGAATTTTACATGCACGAAACTCTTGCGGTCTTGTAGTACTGTTTTTTGCCTCAACACACAGGCAGAACCGACGAGCGTGTTGAGGCTTATTTAAAGCCGAAAGAGGGCTGTAATACCCCTCCAACCGCTTCTTACAGGTTCGGGTCGGTTCGAATGTTTAGTTATGCTGCATGGTGTATAAAGTTCTTAATATAGAAGATGTTGGTGGATGGCTCAACAAAATTCGTAATGTACAAATTATAAGAATATTCTATGCGGAATAGGACAATGATCGATGTATAAGAAGCGAAAAGAAGCGCGAGTTAGAGGGTTGTTTCACCTCTGTGACTCGCGCTTTTCGGTCCATTCGCGTCCGTCTTGAGCCGGATTGTGGGCAAGGGAAATTTCGAACTCTAAGCTCATTTTGAGCTAGCTTCGAAGCAAAAAGCATCTACACCCACAATTGTTTTCAATTGCCCAAGTTCACTCTCCAGTCCTATCATCCTGCGAATGGCAATGCTTATAGTTTTCCTCACTCTTCAAATAGATCTACGTTCCAGTTTCTGTTGGTGATAGGTCAGACTCAACTGGATTCCCCAGTTTCCTTTTGTCTTCTTACACCGCCTTTTCAGCAGATAAACCGTGCAGTCTGGGTTTTTGTAGGACAAAGTTTCGTTTCATAACCGCTTCCGGTGGTTGGTTTGCTTTCATATCGGAACGTAAGTAGCCTGCTTTATTGCAGCGTATTTTCACGTATCGCAATCTTCCTCATAGTTCCATTGTCGATCTTGTTGAGGTCACGCCTTCACCTTCTCAAAATGGGGAAAAGAGAGCATCCCCCGGACGTTGGTGTACATAATGCCCAGGTTGGCTGTCCAGTATCCGATTGAGTGAGGTTAGAATCGTGTTTTGAGACAGTCCCTTCATTATGACATTCCCCCTTGAGTACAGCCCCGGATCGAGTGGTTAACCCTATCATAGCGGCATAAAGCTGACACAAACAATATACACTTTTACTGAATTATACGCGGATATCTGGAAAAAAGGAGTGAAGGCGAAAAGTTATATAACATGTAGATAGCGCTTTCTAAAGAATTGTCGCTATAATTCGGAGACGAACCCCGGATTTCCAGGGTAAGTTAGCTGACATACAAGTCGATTACAATCATCTAAGCAAGAGGGGGCATGCCGATGGCTGATGCTGGCGTAATGCAAAGCAAACTGCAAAAAGAAGCGCACCGGCCGCCTCGGCGGAAGTCGCGTTTGATCAGAACCTGGAACAGGAACAAGGCGCTATGGCTGCTATTCCTGCCATGCCTCCTGTATTATTTGATCTTCCGCTATGCGCCGATGTTTGGTCTGGTCATCACGTTCAAGGATTACAATCTGTTTAAAGGGATTTGGGCCAGCGATTGGGTGGGATTCAAATATTACCGGATGTTTCTGGAGAATCCCGATTTTTGGCCGCTGATGAAGAATACGTTTCTGCTGGGACTGTATAAGCTGGTATTCGGCTTCCCGGCCCCAATCTTGCTGGCCATTCTGCTTAATGAGGTACGAAGGGCGGCATTCAAGCGTTTTGTACAGACGGTCAGCTATCTGCCGCATTTCATCTCGAATGTAATCGTGGCGAGTATGGTGATTATGTTCCTGTCCCCGACTGGAGGACTGATTAACAATTTGTTGGCAGGGATCGGCATTGGACCGATCAATTTCATGAATGAGCCCGGGCTGTTCCGGGGCATCTATGTCCTGTCGGAAATCTGGCAGCATATCGGCTGGGAGACCATTATTTATTTGGCCGCGCTGACGGCTATCGATCCGCAGTTGTATGAAGCCGCGGATATGGACGGAGCAAGCCGGTTGCGCAAAATCTGGCATGTCACACTGCCCGGTATATCTCCCGCCATCGTCATAACGCTGATACTGAATATCGGCAAAGTGCTGGAGATCGGCTTCGAGAAAGTCTTCCTGATGCAGAATCCGGCGATCTACGATACGGCGGATATCATCAGCACGTATGTCTACAGGGTAGGCATGGTACAGGGGAATTTCAGCTATGGTGCGTCCATTGATTTGTTTATGGGAGTCATCAGTCTGATTTTCATCTATACGGCCAACTGGCTCAGCCGCCGATTAAGTGAGACCAGTCTATGGTAGAAAGAGGTGTGGCGTGAAATCACCCCGATTTTCCTGGTTTAACGTTGTGGCATCGCTGATCCTGCTGTTCGTTGTTGTGGTCACACTTTATCCGTTCCTTCATATGCTGGCGATTTCCCTCAGCAGCAACGTGAACGTCATCCAAAACAATATTTCCTTCTGGCCCAAGGGTTTTAATCTGAGCATGTACAAATTGGTGCTGGGTGATCCGCAAATCTGGACGGCTTACCGAAATACAATCATTTATACCGTACTTGGCACACTGATCTCGCTAGTGGTCACCTCCACTGGAGCCTACGCATTGTCCAGAAAGGACATGGCACTGCGCAATAGCTTCACGGTCTTAATCGTAATTACAATGTTTTTCAGCGGCGGGATGATTCCGACCTTCCTGGTGGTCCGTTCCCTGAATCTGGTGGACACTGTCTGGGGCATGGTTCTCCCGGGGGCAGTCAGCACCTGGAACCTCATTCTGATGCGCACGTTCTTCTCGGGCATCCCCAAAGAGCTGGAGGAATCGGGTCGCATGGACGGTCTGAACGATATTGGCATTTTCATACGTATTATTGTGCCGCTGTCCAAGGCATCCTTTGCCACGATTGCCCTGTTCTATGCCGTGGGTATGTGGAACAACTTTATCTTCCCGCTGCTCTATCTAAGGTCTCCCGATTTGTTTCCGCTTCAGGTGCTGCTTCGTAATCTGGTGCTGGCCGGTAGTGCAAGCTCAGGCGACGTAACATCCATTGGGGGAGATAATCTGGTGGTGGAGGAATCGCTTAAGTATGCGACCATCATGGTCTCAACGCTGCCGATTCTGGTCATCTATCCGTTTGTACAGAAGTATTTCGTCAAGGGAGCCATGGTTGGTGCGGTCAAAGGCTAAATTCTATAGGCAAACAAGGAATGCACCGCAAATTTAGCTTAAGGGAGAGAAGCTTATGGACAAATGGAAATTGGTAATACTTCCCCTGTTGATCGCATTAACGATGGTGGCAGGGTGCAGCGGTGGCAATGGTACCGACCCTCAAACGGATACCAAGGGGAACAGAACTGGAATCACGGATAACTCCACCGGGGCGGAAAAGACCTTCACGGCGCTGCTGGACAACAATGCCACATTCCCTTATTCCAAGAGCTGGCCCATCTGGAGCTGGCTGAAGGAAAAGACAGGCGTCACGCTGGAAGTGCAGACACCTTCCGGCAAGCTGGATGAGAGCCTGAACCTGGCGATTGCCTCCAAAGCGCTACCTGATCTGATGTATATGCCTAATCGCAAGGATTCAAACAAGTTTGGGCAGCAGGGCGCGCTGGTGGACCTGATGGAGTATATGGACAATATGCCGAACCTGAAGGCGTGGATGAAGGAGTATCCCGAGGAGGCGAAGGCTGCCCTGTCTGCCGACGGTAAAATGTATATGTTCCCCAATCAGGGATTCGGCGAGACGAATCGTATGATCTGGATGTACCGCAAGGATGTTTTTGACAAGGAAGGCATTCAGGTTCCAACAACTTATGAAGAGTTGCATGCGGCGCTGAAGACGCTGAAGGAGAAATACCCGGACAGTTATCCGCTATCTATTCGCTACGGTCAGATCCCGGATGAGATGAATGCCAATATGACGGTGAACTACGGAACGGGTGAGGGTGCCTACTATGATTTTGACCAGAAGGAATGGCGTTATGGGCCGACTGAAGACAACTACAAGGCCATGGTAGGGATGTGGAAAAGTTTTTACGATGAAGGGTTGGTCCCACCCGATTTCTTATCACTGCAAACCAAGCAGTGGCAGGATATGGTCTCTACCGGTAAATCATTCGTGACCATTGATTATATCAGCCGGATTGATTTTTTCAATAATGCCATGCAGCAGGAGAATCCAGAGTTCAACATGCAGTTTTTGGCCCCTCCAGCAGGCATTTCAGGCGGCAAACAGCTAAATCCGTATTTTCATTATATGGAAGGCGGATTGACGGTGGCATCCACCTCCAAGAACATTGATGATGTGATGAAGTACATGGACTTTTTCTATTCCGAGGAAGGACGTACGCTGAGCAGCTGGGGTGTAGAGGGCGAGACCTTTATAAAGGAAGGCGATACGATCAAGTTCAAGCCCGAGTATAACGATGTCATTGAAATGCGCAAGCAGACAGGGCTTCAGACCAGCGGAACCTATACCTGGATTGATTTCAACGCGCATTTGTCGCTGTTCTCGGACGATCTGAAGCATGCCTATGAAGAAGCGATCAAATATGATCCTCCCGCAATGCAGCCAAGACCTGCTTTTACAGAAGTGGAAAATGAGGTCATATCCATTACCGGTCAGGCGATCAAGAAGCACCGCGACGAGAGCTTTGCCAAATTTGTTACGGGTTCCCGGAGTCTGGCGGATTGGGAGAAGTATGTAGAGGAAATCAACAATCTTGGGGTAGATAAGCTGCTGAACACCTATAAGGAAGCGTATGACCGTGTTCAGAATGTTCAGCTGAGCGCGAAGTGAGCGAATGTAAGACACAGGAATCCTAGACCATTACAGAATGGCAAAAGGAGGCTTCGCTTATGAAAAAGCAGCATCTGCGTGTGTACTCCGGATTCAAACTGGGATTGTTTCTGTTGATCTGTATGGTGACGATTGGAATAGCTGTCCCTGGCAAGACAGAAGCGGCGAGTTCAATTTCACTGGACGCGCCTGCGGGTGGATATGTATCGGATGGAGGGCTGGTGGAAATTGGAGGCAGTTATACCGACCTGTATGACATTCGGCTGTTTGTGGACGGAACGGCTCAATTCGAAGTGGTATTAAATGATCCGGATGGGGATGACAGCGGCACCTGGTCTTATATGCTGGATACCTCAGCCTTTAACGGGACTGTGGAACTGGTGGTTCGTGGACTGGATACGTCCACCCGTTACGGGGTATGGGGCGCGCCCGCCATCCTTACCGTTAATAACCCTGTGGGTGCTGTTCCCGAAGTAACCATCACGGGGCCATCTGAGGGTGTGTCTCTTAGTGGTCAGGTGGAGATCTCTGTCGAGACCAGCTCGCCTCTGCCGATCTTACAGGTAGAGGTTCGGGTGAACCGTGGGCCTTGGGAGGAGGCTGTTCAGCAAGGCTCTGAGTATATATATACCTGGGACACGGCGGGACTTGGCGATCGCACGGTCAGTCTGGAGTCCAGAGCGGCCAGTGCGCCGGAGCGCTATGGTTATAGTCCAACGGTGTATGCTCAGGTTGGAACCGGGACGCATGAGACTGCCGTTCCCCTTCCTGTACAGGAGCGTGCCATGTGGATCTGGGAACCGGAGAGCTATAAGCTGCTGCTGAACCCTGGATCGCGTCAGGTGCTGGAGTCATTCATCACCGATACGCAGACATTCGGCCAAACACCGGTCCAGACGCTTTACCTCGCAGTGGGCGGTTATGCCGGATACGATGCACTGGAAGCGCAGGAAGTGGAGTTGCGTTCTTTCGTGAGTTGGGCGCACAGCAAAAATTTGCAGGTGCATGCGTTAATTGCAGGCGGCACTACGCCGGCCTATATGGGCGCTTACGCGAAATATCACCATCATGCCGTGCAGGAAATGGAGCAGGTGATCAATTACAACCTTGCAGCGGGGGATACGGAGAAATTTGACGGAATCAATGTGGATATTGAGCCTTATATCTCTCCCGACTTTAAAGACCCAAGTCATTTCCTGCAGAAGGAATATCTGGATGGCCTGCAAAAGATGATTGGTCGCCGGGATACCGCGGGTATTCGGCTTCCGTTCGGTCCTGCCGTGCCCAAGTGGTATGACACATCGGATCAAGCAGCGAATATCGTATGGAACGGCTCCAGCAAATGGCTGTCCGAGCACGTTCAGGATATCTCCGACTATATCTCCATTATGGATTATCGGGATACGGCGGATGGCTCCGCTGGCATTATTGCCGGGGCTGCTGGAGAGCTGGCTTATGCGGATCAGATCGGCAAGCCGAATTCCGTGGTGATTGGTGTGGAAACGCTGGATATCGCCAATAGCGGCGACCCTGAGACCATTACCTTCTGGGAGGAGGGCCGCATCCACATGGAAGCCGAGCTGGATAAGGTATATGCAGCTTACGGGCAAAGCAGCGCCTTTGGCGGTATTGCCGTCCATCACTATGATTCCTATCGGGCACTCCCTTCTTATTGGGGGCCAGGCGGAGTAGTTTGGACAGCACCGGATGACCAGGAAGCCCCCTCGGCACTTTCAGGGATTCCTTCCATCGAGGCCACAGATTATCAGACTGTACATCTGAATTATGGAATGGCTTCGGATAACATGGAAGTGGAACGCTATGTGATATACCGAAGTACCGTGCAGGGGTTCACACCTGTCGCTGCGGATATCGTTGGACTCGCCCGCGCCCTGAATTACCAGGACAAGGGACTGCTGCCGGATACGACATATTACTACCGTATTGTAGCTAGTGATATGCGCGGTAATATCGGGCCACTCACCGATGAAGTGTCGGCGACCACCGGTAGCACCACATTGACGCCACTGATTGTAACGGACATGAATCTGGTCTATGGCGGATCAGGAGTATCCGTCACTCTGAAGGTCAGAGATTATGATACAGGCGGGGTACTTGCGGGGGCGAAAGTCGAGGGGAGATTTACTTATGCGGCGGGGCGTTACACCAGTGGGACAACCGGAGTGGATGGAAGCGTGACGCTTGTCTCGGAAGCGGTGGGACCGGGCAGACAGGTTGGCTTTGAACCACGTAGAATCCGTTACAACGGCTATTACTACGCAGCAGGTCATGATTCGCCGCATACAACACTGCTGATGCTGAATGCCGGCAATTGAACAAGCAGGCGAGAAATGGCTTGAAGGAGGAGGAATCACATGAATGTGAATGACTTGGTGGAACCGCTCAAGACTCATATCGTTGAGCATATGCCTGTGCAGGTTTATGCCAATCGGGATCAGATGGGGGCAGCGGCTGCGGCTGCGGTTGGGGCCCGATTAAGACAGCTGCTTCAGGATTCGGAGCGACAGGTACGCATGGTGTTCGCTGCTGCTCCTTCGCAAAACGAATTGTATGAATGTCTGGTACGGGAGCAAGGCATCGATTGGTCAAGGGTCTGTGCCTTTCATATGGATGAATATATGGGTCTGGCGGATACGGCTCCCCAGCGATTTGGCCGGTATTTAACGGATCGGCTGTTCAGTCGGGTGCAGCCTGGGCGGGTGGAGCTGTTGGAAGGGCTACATGATGTGGAACAGGAGTGTCAGAGATATGGGGACCTGCTGCGTGCGGCTCCTATTGATATCGTCTGCCTCGGGATCGGAGAGAATGGGCATATCGCCTTCAATGATCCGCCTGTTGCCGATTTTGAAGATTCGAGGATCGTCAAAGCGGTGAAACTGGACGAAGCCTGTCGCCGTCAGCAGGTGAACGATGGGTGCTTTGCCCGACTGGATGATGTACCTGCGGAGGCGTTGACCCTGACTGTGCCAACGCTGATGGCTGGTAGGGAGCTGTTCGCGATTGTGCCAGGGGCATCCAAGCGGCGTGCACTTGCGGCAGCTTTACATGATCCGATCAGCACGGCATGTCCTGCTACCATCCTGCGTACCCATCCCGGAATCACGATGTTCACAGACCGGGAAGCCTACGGCCTGTGAGCGTGCCAATGATCGGGAAGCACTACAGAACAGGGCTGCCCATTGAAGTGGAGGTCGGAGAGGGACGTATCACTGCTGTTACTGAACTTGAAATGTCGCCTTCCGTAGATTGCCTGCCCTGGCTTGCGCCTGGACTTGTGGATTTACAGGTGAACGGCGGATGGGGGCTGGATCTGAACACAGCCCCGCTATGTCCAGATACGGTATTGCAGCTGACCCGGAGGCTGCAAAGCCAAGGTGTTACAAGCTATTGCCCGACGTTGATTACGAACAGTTCCGAACGGATGACTGAGGCGGCTTCCGCCATTGTAAAAGCCGTTCGGCTGAACCGGGATGCGGCCGAGGGAATTGTGGGCATTCATTTGGAAGGCCCATTCCTCTCGCCGGAGGATGGCCCACGCGGCGCCCACCCAAGGCAGCATATTGTTCCGCCTGATTGGGAGGCGCTCAGCCGTTGGCAGGATGCCGCCAATGGGTTGATTCGCATCATTACAATTTCCCCGGAGTGGCCTGGTGCAGCTTCATTTATTGCCCGGTGCTGCGAATCCGGCATTCTTGTCTCGATTGGACATACGGCAGCAACGCCAGAGCAGATCAGGGAAGCGGTCTCCGCAGGAGCAGTGATGTCTACACATCTTGGTAATGGTGCACACCTGATGCTTCCGCGTCATCCGAACTACCTGTGGGAACAGCTGGCGGCCGATGAGCTGTATGGGTGCATGATAGCGGATGGTCATCATCTTCCGCTGTCCGTGCTGGCCGTAATTCTCCGGATGAAACGGAATCGCGCCATTCTGGTCAGCGATGCCGTCTCGCTGAGCGGTATGCCGCCAGGTTCCTACCACCTGCATATCGGCGGAGATGTGGTATTGACGGCGGAAGGTCGGTTGCACCTTGCCGGCCAGCCGGAGCTGTTGGCTGGCTCGGCGATGATGCTGCCGGATCAGGTGGGGTATCTTGTGGAAACGGGGTTGTGCGGGCTTCCCGATGCCTGGGACTGTGCATCGGTGCATCCGGCCCGGCTGCTTGGGCTTGAACAGGCTGCAGGACTTGAGGTCGGTGCGCCCGCGGATATCGTTAGCTTCAACATGGATGGTGGAAAGTTAAGTGTTTTGCAGTGCTGGAAGAATGGCCAGATCAGTCCACAGAGCCGAGAATAGGGGGAGAGCGATGCAGAGCTTGATACCGCAACCGAAGCAGATTGCAGCGACCGAGGGAGAAGCCTTGCGACTGAATGGCGAGGAAAGATTGAGTCTTTTCATGGAACAGGATGAACTCAGATTAGAAATTCATTGCCGCCGGGTATTTCCGGGGATGGAATATACATGCTCCAGAATAGAAAAGGGTTATTTACTAGTAATCGGACGTCTCTCAGAGCAGGAAGCGCAGCAGGTAGTTGATGAGGAGCATGAAGCCGATGCAGTGCATAAAGTCCTGGGAGCACAACAGAAGAGCCCGGTCAACCCAGGTCCCAGTTCGTTCATTCAACAAGACAGAACGGATCTGACTGGGCTGGACGGACGTCCACAAGGGTATAAGCTGGAGGTGTCGGCCGGAAGGGTTGAAGTCTACGCACAGGATGCGGCGGGTCTTTTTTATGGATTGCAGACATTGGTACAACTGCTTGGAGGGGATGGTGTCATCCCGGCGGTGTCCATCACCGACTGGCCGGATACACCTTTGCGGGCAATGAACTTGGACCTGCGTCAGACGTTCTCGAAGCCGGAACTGCTGACGGGGTATTTGGCTGAATTCGCCCGTTATAAGACAAACGCGATTTTGATTGAATACGAGGATAAGTTCCCATTTCAGTCGCATCCCGAGTTCGCACATCCACAGCATGCGTTAAGTCGTTCACAACTGGAAGAACTGAAGCGGAACGCCCACGAGCACTTTATAGAGATTGTTCCGCTCCAGCAGAGCTTTGGACATCTGGAATATGTATTACGCCACGAAGGTTGGCGGCATCTTCGCGAGACAGAGCAGTCCACCGGGGAGATCTGCCCATCGCATCCGGAAACCTTTGGGTTGATAACCACTTTACTCGAGGAGATGATCGACGCCCACCCGGATTCGCGTTATATCCACCTCGGCTGTGACGAGGTCTATAGCCTATGCGAATGCGAACGCTGCAAAATCGAGTTTGGAGGCGTGCGGGAACGAGCTTTTATCGCCTTTTTAAACCGTCTGATTGCATTTACGGCAGAACTGGGGAAACAGCCAATTTTCTGGCATGACATGCTGGAGAAATGTCCACCAGAGGAACTCGCTAAGCTGGATAAGCGAAGTGCCGCCATGATCTGGATTTACAACGGTCGCAATATCGAAGCGGAGGTTACTTCGCATGCGGATAAATTCAGGTCGCTCGGCATTGAAGTAATGGGAGCGCCAGCAGTCCGCAGCTTTGACTGGGCTGAGCATCAGAATTATCCTGTGCTGCTGAACCGGACAGACAACTTGCTTCAGTGGGCAGAGACGGCCGACAAGCTGAATCTTGGCTGTGTGGTTGCGACCAACTGGACGGGGCCTTTCAGCCTCGGTGTTCCGTATGGTATTTTTGAAACCACCTGGTACCCCATGCTGCTGCATGCGGATTTGGCCTGGAACCGCAAGGCGGATACCACAACCTTCATCGACCGGTTTCTGGAACGGTTTCATGGTATTGATCCTGTTACCGGACATAACCTTCTCGGCAATTACAGGGTAGAGGATTATTATGATGTAATCTGGAAGCTGATGGACGAAGTGCGCGAGCATAAGGAAGAAGCGGAGCTGATCACGATCATGCATGATTTTGAGGTGGCGACAGACCGTTCGCGGGCGATCCATAAGTATGCCTACCGCTGGGAGCTGTATCCCGGAGACGATGCGGAGTGGCGCTCACTCAATAACAATTATACGAGAAACCGTCGCGGGCGTGAGGGTGTCCTCCCTCGGATGAAGGCTGCGCTGGAGCGTTACCAGCCCTCTGATATGGCAGAGCATTTTGTGAAATCCAGGTTCTATCTGCACGATTATCTGGAGCGAACGCTTTATCAAGAACTGGGTCTGAATGCAATTCAGCCACAAGCCGATCTGACGGCAATGAGTCTGGACGACAAAATAGCCATGATGTGCGTAGTAGGCACCCCATCGACTTGGGCCGAGCCGGAGTTTCGCGGCAGAATGGCACAGCACCGATTCGGGGGCATCGGCATCTTTCCCCATAATATTGAGAGCGAGCAACAGATACATGCGCTGCTTGCAGAAGTGAGGAACATAGCCGGAGATAACGGCAGCCCTATGCCTTATTATGTTTCGGTAGATGAAGAGGGTGGCACCTTGTCCAAGTTTAAGTCCTTTTTTCCCTATGTCCCTGGCAACCGGGCCGTCGGATTAAGTGAAGATCCGGAAGCCGCTCATTTGCTCGGTAAAATCATTGGCAGTGAGCTGCACTCCCTTGACATTCCCATAAACTGGGCACCTGTGCTGGATGTGAACACGAATATAGATAATCCGGTTGTGGGTGTTCGCTCCTTTGGAGAGGACCCGCAGCTGGTGGCCCGGTTCGGCCGAGCCTATATTCAGGGGATGCATGAAGCAGGTGTGGCCGTGACGGCAAAGCATTTTCCCGGACACGGGCAAGTGAGTGGGGACTCGCATATTGTTCTGCCTGAATGTGAACTAACGCTTGAACAGCTGATGGAGGGGCCGTTGCTTCCTTTTGTTGAGGCGATTGAAGCCGGGGCGGATTCAATCATGATGGGGCATCTGGTATTTCCCAACATTCCGGAATCCGGCGGACTTCCGGCCTCACTCAGTCCATTTTTTGCCACGGAAATGCTTCGGAAGCAGTTGGGCTTTGCGGGGGTGATCTGCACCGATGATATCGAAATGGGGGCAATTCGTAAAAATTTCAGCCCAGAAGATGTGGGGGTTCTGGCCGTTCAGGCGGGGAACGATATGATCCTGATGTGCCATACGCCGGAGTTTCAGAGTCGGGTCATCGCGGGTATTCAGGCTGCTGTACGGGATGGGCGCATCAACGAGGCGCGAATCGACGAGTCGGTTCTTCGTATTCGGCAGTTGTATGACCAATTCCAGCAGTATCGAGCGGCTGCACAGCCGATTCCCAGAGAGCAATGGGCGGATGCGGCACTGAAGCTGGCTCGGATGACCGTGAAAGTCAGCCGGGACCCGCGGGGCCTGCTGCCACTCAAGGATTCGTTGAAATATTTGCTGATTCTGCCGCAGCAGGAGCAGCTGACCCAGGCCGATAATAGTGGCTCTGCCGAGATCAGGCTGGCCTCCCTGCTGAAGGATGAAGGTTTAGCTGTGGAGACGCGCTACTGCGCAATGAAGCCGGATGCCAAGCAGATAGAGTCCTTGGTACAGCAAGCTGTTGATGCGGATGTCGTTATCCAGGGCACCCTTAATGCCCATCTGTTCAAAGGTCAGCTGGCACTGGCTGAGGCCTTGGCTGCGGTTAAGCCACTGCTGAATCTGGTGCTGCGCAATCCCTATGATGATGCCGCACTGCCGCAGACAGCCGGAAGCATATTGCTGTGCTCAACCTCCGATTATTCACTGCGGGCACTGGTGGAGTGCATGGCAGACTCAAAGTGACTTGTCAGTGATGAGCTGGTCAACAGGGCAATGAAATTATCCAAAAACTCAAAAGCTCAAAAGAAAGCTCGCATGCACTTGTCAAACTTCAATCTCACAACAACCCCCGCTACTGTGTTAGGGTTGGTGCTAAAATTTGTTCTCATTGTAATAGCTCCTTTAAGTAAAATATGTATGTCGCTTTGCAGTATAACAGTGGATCTATCCTGATCAGAACAAACTCCAGCCCAGTTTTTGTCCAAGACTCTAGCCCAGTAGGAACAAGACTAAAGTATAGTCACGAGGTTGAAAAAAGAAGTGAATGAAAGCCATCCCTATGCTGTTTATAGAACGTTCACCGCCATAGGGGCAGCACAAAGAGCACGTTATGAACGCGCTCTTTGTGTTTGTTTTTCTCTGGTTGACTTGGAGGTTCTTTAGTAATCCCGTTGTAATTTTGATTATGCGTTTATATCCGTGATCGCCGGAATATTGATCTCTTTTACACAGGATGCTTTGGACAGGCTGACGATGCATTTTACGATAGAAACCATGTCCTGAAGAGGGATGCGTGTACCATTATATTCGGAAAGAGCGCGGTCAATGCCATCTTTATATGGAACTTCGGCTGCAAGCTCACCCGGGTTAATACACGTAACCGCGATCCTGTCGTGTCTTGTATGTTCTCTCAAGGCCTCCGTAATGCCTCGAATTGCAAATTTGGAGGCTACAAAAGAAACCTGGCTACTGTTTGCATTGCTTAGACCTGCAGTTGAGCCGATAAGAATTATTTTGCCAGCTGTGGACTGTCTGAGATGGGGCAATAATGCCTGAATGCATACAATAGCGGATGTTACATTCACATGAATCAGATTACTGATGTCGGCAGGGTTGTCCTTATCGAACGTATAGTGGTCCTCAAACCCCTCTTTTTCCCAAATGCCTACATTGTAAATGAGAACATCCAGTGCCTCGTTCTGGAGTTTATCGATTACAAGTGTGGCTGCATTGAGATCAGACAGATCTGCCTGTATCCATATTCGTTCTACACCATCGTTAAGCTTCAAATTATCAGGTTCCGTTCGAGACACTACCCATACTTTATCGCCTTGCTCGGGCACGCCCCTCACAAATGCATCTCCTAATCCTTTGCTGGCGCCGAATACGAGATAGGTTTTCAATTGAAATGCTCCTTCTTTTTTAAAGTGTCAGTTTATGGGTACCAGCTCAAAAAGCAGGCTCTTTATTTTCCAATAGTATAATTTCTTCTCCTCGTTGTTGCCTTAATGATATATTTTCCCGTCCCCATGTACACATTACATCCACAATCTTATTGGCGGTAACTCCATACTCCGTAAGACTGTATTCAACTTTAGGCGGCATCTGTTGGTACACATGTCTTCTGACAAGGCCATCCCTCTCAAGCTCGCGTAATTGCTGGATCAGGACCTTTTGCGAGATACCGTCTATACTGCGCTGCAACTCGCCTGTCCTTTTCGCACCAGATATTAATAAACATATGATTAGCGCTTTCCATTTGCCGCCAATAATTTCGAGTGTCGCTTCGATTCCCAGGTTATATTGCTTCATGACATATCACCTCGTTCATGTTACATCTTGTTGATGTGGTATAACTATTCATTTTCTCACAATATGGCTGATGAAGTCCATACACACTTTGAAGTAACCATCTTACTTTCGGGTGTGTATTTTCTTTTTTTCAGGCTTATATGATAATGGCCATATTCGAAAAAAAGCCTATAGCTGAACCCTATAAATTGAACAAAACATTTACACGAGAACGGAGAGGACAGAAATAACCTGAAGAAGCGGAGCTAAAAGCTTTCTGAAAGAAAGCTGCATCGGAAGCATACGCTTCGCCTTTATCCCCAGATTTTTTTGATTCCCTTTGAAAAGGGAATCAAAAAAATCTGGGGATAACAGCGATCGGAAGGTTGTTCTGTCATCGGAGTGGCAAGTGTAAATATTCTTTAGTTTCAATTTATATAGAAAGGAATGTTAATCATGAAAACACTTGTCATTTTGGCACATCCGAATATTGAAGTTTCAAGAGTGAATCAACGCTGGAAAGAGGAGTTGCTGCAACACTCAAGCGATATTACAATTCATGAGATTTATAAAGCCTATCCTGACTGGAACATCGATGTTTCCAGAGAACAGAAATTGATGGAGGCATTTGACCATATTATTTTGCAGTTTCCATTGTATTGGTACAGCTATCCGCCTTTGTTGAAAAAGTGGTTAGATGATGTGTTTACTTACGGATGGGCGTATGGATCAACAGGTAATAAGCTGCATGGGAAAAAGATAGGCTTGGCTATGTCGATTGGTGATAAGAAGGAAAATTACACGCGGGGCGGCTCAGTGTCCTTTACCGTAGATGAGGTGGTTACGCCTTTCAAAGCCAGCATAAATCATGTTGGCGCCGTAGCGTTACCGTATTTTGCAGTCTTTGGTGCCTCATTTCAAGCTACCGATGAAGAAATTAACCAAAGTGCACATGATTATATCCGTTATATCTATGAATATCAGAAGGCAGTTGGGAATCTATCAATTTAAGAAATCTACTTTCAATAACTACTGGGGTATGATAAATAGGTATGTCCAAAAGCCCGCTTGGTACGCGGGCTTTTGGTGTATATTGTGGTTAATTCGAGTAATTCCGTTTTATAATTATGGGGTACCGTTCGTTCCAGCGGGCCCTTGAGGTCCGGTAGGGCCAGTGGCTCCAGTAACTCCCTGAATTCCTTGAACGCCCTGAGGTCCGGTTGGACCAGTGGCTCCAGTAGCACCCGTTGCCCCAGTAACTCCCTGAATGCCCTGTGCTCCCGTCACACCTGTAGCACCAGTCGCTCCAGTAGCACCTGCAGCACCTGCAATACCTGCAGCACCTGCAATACCAGCAGCACCTGCAATACCAGCAGCACCCGAAGATCCGTCGGCTCCCCTTGCGCCGATATCACCCTTAGCGCCTTTTGCACCAGCGGCCGCCAGAATCATATAATCCGTTGAATTGTCAGGCAGACCTTTAGGTGAAGTAGTCAGCGCGACATAAGTACTGCCTTCGTATGTGAGTACCTGATATTTTTTATAGGTTGGGGCTTGTGCTGTATCGAATTTCACGATGTTTTGGAAAATGGACTGCAGCCAGCTTTCCTGGGCCTGCTGATTCTGCTTGTCGATGAATGACAGGCTCGCGCTTGGTTCCAGATAGAAAGCGGAATTTCCATTGTGGACAACAGCGAGTAACTGTCCCGGGTTCAAATATTCTCCATTGATCACGGCATTGGCGTCCAAAGTGAAATGGATGCTTTCCCCTTCATCAGACAATAAGGTGATGTCATTGGAAGAGAGTCGAACGAGCATGCCGCGGAAAACCTTATCCGTTTGAGTGGAGTAGAGCTCAGCCCGCGCGATCATCACGGCCAATTCCTGACGAGTAACGGTCAACGTTGGTCTGAATGTTCCATCATCATAGCCACTCACGATCCCTAGCTCGGTGGCTGCATTTACATAACCAGTATTGGAGGGAGACACTTTTGAAATGTCCGTAAACCAGGATGCAGTCGTAGCGGATTGGATGACCTCGGCGTTCATGCCTACGGCGCGAACAATCAATTTCATCAACCATTCCCGGGTAGCTGGGGATTGCCCCCAATTTTCGGAACCGATCTGCTCTTCTTCGGGCAGGATCAGACTGCGTTCTACCGCGAGTGCAATCCAATCTTCTGCCCAACTGCTGGATGAAAATGTCGACGGGCTAAGATTGGTTGGAGGAGCATCCAAGCCAAGCAGCCTCAACGCGATGATGGTCGCTTCCTCCTTGGTAGAGTTCCGGTCCGGATAGAACAATCCGTCTTTACCGCCACTGACGATTCCCATTGCATTTAGCTTCATAATGGACGGATAGGCCCAGGAGGTTGGAGGGACGTCCAGAAAACGAGGCGATGCTTCTTCGGCAGCAAGCGCCTTCTGTACACCCAATCCCATAAACGGACTGCCAATAGAAGAAACAGCCCCTACGGCTAATAGCGTTTTGGAGATTTTTTGATTCATTGTGATATATTGACGAGTATTCCGCTTTTCTTTCCGAATCTCCTTGCGGAGGACCTTTTCATTCATTTACAAGAACCCTACCTTCATTTATTTTTTGTTCAAACCAAAGTTTGTTGTTTAACACACTTGGATGGTTGGGAACGAAGTCTGCGGCCTTTTCATTATGCAAGCAGGCCAAATCATCCATTTGGAGGTGGCTATAACAGACGCATAGCTGTAGATGTGGTACCCAGGTTCGGCACCCGGAAATTTGCAATCCCGATGTTTTCATGAAAGGAGGAATGTGCAGCGCCTGTTGGTACCAGCTAATAGCACCTGTATAATCACCTTCTTCGATGTGGTAAAAACCCAGTCTGCAGCAATCTTCGGCTCTTGGGGAAGCATACATGAACGATTGGAGCACCATTTTTTTCGCATCCTGAATTCTCCCCAAGGCATGGTGGCCATCTGCCGAACGGCCGCAAGCAGCGATCCGATCCTCTATCCAACCATCTTCTCTTTCGAGGAATCGATCATATTGCTCTATGGCCCTTTCCCATAAGTTGTGGTCGCTAAGCTCACTACCGTAATAAAAAAGGTCTCTTGCCGAAAACGGCTCAAGGCGTTTTTCACGCTCCTCATAGATAAGCAGGTTTCTGTCAGTTTCCGAATGCTCGCGGATGTGCGTAACGGCGGGAAGCCATTCGAGGGTCGTTCCGGACACATCCAGATATTCATGAACCTGCCCAACCCATGAAAAGGATCTTTCCCGTTTGACAATCCGGTTTCTGCGAAGACTGCTGTTAACATTACCTTCTTCGTCACGCGACAAATGATAAGGCAGGGATATTCCATCAATGTCATGTGTGAGCTTCAATAATTCTTTCTGCAGCAAGGCAGCGTCATCAGGCAGAAGCACGTCATCGGCATCCAGCCAAAACACATAATCCATGGTAGCCAGGCTAAACGAGTAATTTCGAGCTTTGGCAAAATCATCCACCCACTCAAAATTATGAACATTGTTGGTGAATGTGGCGGCGATCTTTTTGGTCAAGTCGGTCGATCCGGTGTCAACAATGATAATCTCGTCAACTAGATGCGCCACGCTGGCTAAACATCGGGCAAGTGTCTTTTCCTCGTTCTTAACAATCATGCACAGACTGATGGTGGGCTGACGATCCATTAACGAAGTGAGCTTTGCATCCTGAAAGCTTGGTTGGTCTATGTATGGAAGAAGGTTGATGACCATGGAATCTTGGGCAATAGCAAGTCGATGCCCTTTCGGCAATTCATTCGCATGAAAGACAGCATGCCTCTCCCTGGTGTCCCGGCGATGCTGATTTCCTGTGGGAACGTTCAATGAACGGCCTTTTTTTTACTACCAGAAGTGGTCCTTCAAGCTCGTCCACCCATTGCACCCCATGTGATTGGACAGCACGCCTACCTCTTGCGAGCTTATAAAGCGAATCCAATTGAAGATTGGCCTGGTCCAATGGATGTGTAATATCAACGTCAGTAATGATGGGGCTAACGATCGACAGTTTGGTATCGTGCTCCAAAATTCCAACCAAGTCATTCAGCCAGTGACTGGTTACGGCAACATAATCATGCATCAATACCAGTATGTCTCCCGATGCGACAGATGCACCGATCTGAAAGGCTTCCTCAGTATGGAGTCCAGTAGGCCAAGTCAAACTACGAAATTCCGGCATTCCCTGAAAAGGTTCCAGGACTGTCTCATCATCAAGTTCATTGATTACGATGAGTTCATAAGGATAGGGAGTGTGAAGCTGGATGCTTTTCACACAATACTGGAGAAGGTGAGCGTTACGAGCGTAGAGAATAATTGAAGCGTTCATTGCAACCCCCGATGTTTGCATGTAAGGTAGGACTCCAATCTGGAACGAAGGTTAGTAACCTATGAAAGTCTCTTTGTGTATAAAATAGTATAGTATACTAGAGAAAACGTGAGGTCTCATTTTAGTCTCAACTTTAAGAGAAAGAGGTATAAGCGCAGCATGTACCCGCTATCGGTTAACCAAAATGATTATGCAGCTCGAATCATCGGATTCGCCCGGGAAAAGCAGGATTTCGCCAGCTGGTTAAACTTGTCGAAGGCCGAATCGCGGGTCTTTTCCGTCTCCGGGATCGGAGGCATTGGAAAAACGACGCTTCTCACCGAGCTTGCCCATGTGGCAAGAACGGCTGGTGTGCGGACAATCTGGATGGATGGAAGAATCTCCATGCAGACGCCAGGGGCGTTTTTGACGCATCTGGAAATGAGCCTGGAGGTGGAGTATGGCCGAGTGCGCGGCGCAGACGTGCCCCAGCTTGCACATGTCTTAGAGGAATTGACGGGACAACGAACGGTGCTCCTGATGGATAACTGTGAAAATCCGGAACGGATCGAAAGCTGGCTGCTGTCCAGCTTCCTTCCAAGACTGGCTGGAGCACAGTGTCTGTTCGTATTTGCTTCACGGATCGGTCTGCCCGTTACGTGGCAGGCGAATCCGATATGGGGACACCGAATCGATAGTTTCCCGTTGGAGTTGTTCTCCCGCAAAGAGGTGTTTGATTACGTGCAGGCAAGTGGATTGCCTGTTTCCGTGCAACGGGAGCTTGAGTACCGGACAAGCGGTCATCCACTGCTGCTTGCACTGACAGTCGACATGCTTCGGCGACAAGACGGGGAACCGCGGTTGTCACAGCTTCCGGGCATACTGAGCGCGGAGTTTTTGAAGGAAGCGGCTTTGCCTTGGATGGTAGAGGCTTTGCAGGTGCTGTCCTTGCTCCCTTCCGCTGATCAGACGATCCTCAATCAGCTGCTGGAAAAGCCGCTGACAGCCTCGGAGTATATGGATCTAGGCAGACTATCCTGTGTCCGAAGGGAAGTGGACGGCTTGAGTCTCCATCAGTTGGTCTCCTGTATACTTCGCGAGGATTATGAAAAGCGCGACCCCGGACAGTATCAATCCATGCGTTCCAGGATATTGGAACTGCTGGCTGAGAAATATCCAGAAGCAAGCAAGCTGCGGCAGATGCAGATCGCAACGCATGTGCTGGAGCTGTACCGGGAACAGCTGCCTGCCGTGCACGCCTATGCTGATTTTTCTGGCATGCGTCAGCAGCATTATGAGCAGCAAGCCTCCTTGAATTCGGACGAACTGCCCCTGCTGCACCGCTATCTGGAGTCCTCACTGGCAAGATCCGATTGGCAATCAGAGCTGGTGGAGAGTGGGCAGCATCATGCATTGCTGGACGATATTGCACGCGTTGCCCCCGAGGGCCTGCGCTTAATTCGAAACAACGACGGCGTACCGTTGGCGTTCTGCGCGGGATTGTCGCTAAACGAACGGACATGGCCGTTGCTCAAACGTTATGCGTCTGAACTGGCTGAACTGTTGTCCAAAGGAGTTGATGTTGATAATACGGGGTATGATGCGCGACGTGATGGAGATACGGTATGTGTATTGCTGGCCGCGGTGGATGTGGAGCAGCCGTATTATCGCCCGGAGGAGCTGGGGGCCATGCTGTTCCAGAACTGGCTCGTTGATACGGCAAACGGCCTGCGTGCGATCATCCCTGCGGCAGACCCGCAACTTGGCACACTCCTCTCGCAATTGGGCTTCGAGAGAGAAGGCCATATTCCGGATGAGCGAGTACCATCTAGACGCAGCGGGGGAGAGCAGATAACGTTATGGGAGCTGGATTTTCGCCAAATCACGTTCGAGATATGGGTCAAACGATTGTTGAAACAGAGCATGCACGATAGCGGACGAGTGGAGGCGGGGGCGCTGCGTGCCGTTCCCTGGAGTGAGATGAAGCAAATGGTCCGGCATATGTACGATGACTCGGTTTTGGAAGCAATCCCCTCTCTGCAGGCGGCAGGGTGTAGGCCAACGTCGGCAAGGGAGCTGATTCTGCGCTTGCTCACGGAAGAGAAGCCGCGATATCCACTTACAGAATTAGAACAGCGCATCCTTAGGGAAAGCTACCTTCAGAAGAACCTCCGCCAATCGCAGTTGATCGAAGCCTTCCATATGAGTCGTGCGACCTTCTACCGCCATATACGGCAGGGATTCCAGCATATGGGCTATGCCTTCACACAGGCTTGGACAGATTCGAAAGAGTAAGGTCTGCACTGCGATGGAACAGGTGTCTATCCAGTTGGATGTTGGATAATATCTCTCCGACATCCTTGAAGCTTAACAGTAGTGATAGAGAAACAGGGACCTCTTGCCAATCATGGCGAGTGGTTCCTGTCTATGTGTGAGCACACCAGGAGAACATAGCGCTATTCAGTTCGGATCGCAGGCTTCGTCTGGTATACAGTGCACATCTTGTCCGTTCTACTTCACATTGCAGTCAATTGGATTGAAACGACAGTGGCTGAAATTGCGGCATTGTTGGCTAGAGTACTTGATTTCACGTTAGTCCTCTTTAGCATCAACCGGATTCTCCGTACAACTATTCGAGTCGCTCCAGCTCCCCTCATATGTTATAACATCTGATTATCACAACGTTTATGTTAGAATAGGCTGAAAAGGAGGAGTCATTATTGAATAAACAAAAAATTGTGATTATTGGCGCTGGGATTGTCGGGGCGTCCATGGCCTATCATCTGGCCAAACGAAATCAAGTTGTAACCCTTATTGAACGACACCCCGCCGCGGCGTGTGAAGTCACGGATAAATCTTTTGCCTGGATACATACTTCTCATGAAGTGGCTCCCGAATACTGGCATTTGTACGATGCAGCTTTGGATGAATATCATGCGCTTCAACAGGAGATCCCCGAATTGAAAATTCATTGGCATGGAGCGCTGACTTGGGACATTCCGCCCCTAAGGGAGCAACTCCACTTTCAAAAATTAAACCGGGAGCAGCTTGAGGCATTGGAGCCGAATCTGAAGGAATATCCGGATGAAGCGATGTATGTAAGCGAAGAAGGTGCAGTAGATCCTATAGTGTTAACGGAGCTGTTGTTGAACAAAGCGCAGGAGTACGGAGCAAAGGTTCAATTCGGTACCAACGTTATACAGCTGCAGCAAGAAGACTCCCGCCTGGTCGGAGTCCATACGTCCAAAGGTTTTCTGGAGTCGGATGTCGTGATAATGGCCGCAGGCACAAGTATACCTGAACTTTGCAACCCGTTAGGTTGTTCTGTGCCGGTAACGATGTCGCCTTCCATTCTGATTCGGATGAAAACGGCGGATAAACTGATCCATACATTGATCTCAAATGCGCAATTCGAAGCGCGTCAACTGACAGATTATACGCTGCTGGCTGCGGAAGATTATATCGACGAGTCGGAGGAAAACGGACCAGAGGCTGTGGGTAAGCGAGCATTCGACACGTTACGTCGCAGTCTGAAGGGCGGAACTCAACTGGAACTGGAAAGCATAAAGGTCGGGCAGAGACCTATGCCTGAAGACGGCTATCCAATCGTGGGCTTCCAGGATCACATAAAGGGACTTTATCTGACGGTGATGCATTCTGCAATTACGCTGGCTCCGCTGATTGCACGTTTGGCTGCAAGTGAAATTATCGATCAAGAATTAAGAAGTGAATTAGACCCTTGTCGACTCTCCCGATTTTAGGACCACACGAAAAAGAAAAAGAGTACATCGCCACATGACCGATGTACTCATATATTACCTACTGTATATCTGCTTAATTCTTCTACTCTTCCCCCGTTGCAATAGAATTCTCACTGTAAGAAATCCAGTCGCTTCAGCTTCCGGAATACAGCTTTACATTCTTATATCCGGCCTCTTCCAGTGCAATCACATTCGGGCAGGCGGAGACGCCGGAGCCACAATACACGATGATTGCACCATCTTTGTCCAGCTTGCTGAAACGTTCTTCTAACGCTCCAACTCCCGTCCAGCGTCCTTCTGCATCCAGCACATCTTTCCAAAAAATAGTTTCATCGCCCCCCGGAATATGTCCGGCCTATTGTTATCTTCCTATTTTACCGATAAATATATAAAATGGGGAGTTACATGAAGTTTAAACATTATAGTGCAGGTAGTTACTTGTTGAAAGTACATGGTGCAACAGGCAGTTTTTTTAGAGGTCTTTGAGCAATTAGTTTGAATACTTCACTTCAACTAAAAAGAAAGATTAAAGAGACACATCCTGACTTGGTTGAATTGGGTGTGATTAAGAGTGGAATTAATGCTCAAGCTGAGACAGCCAAGCAAATTAACCTTGTTTGGGTTATCGTCACTTTTGTGTTATCAGCTATCTTGTCGCCTACCGTTTTTTATTTAGGACAAAGTTTAAAGGCCTCAGATTGGGAACACGAGTCAAGAATATATATATAAAGAAGTGTTAGAACCGATTGAAAGTGTAGATGAAAAGGCAAAGTATTTATAAAAAGCAATCTCAGAAGATGCATTGAAATTCACCAAGGAATTAACGATGCTCCAAGAAGCGCAAGGGAAAGTGTTACTAATAATTATAGGAATGTTATTAACGGGATTCGTAGTTTTTTTTCTAAGATATCAGTGGATTATAAGCTTAAAAGAATGCATAGATATTGCCTATGCTGAGCACGAGAAGTTGCTTGCAGAAAAGAAAGAAGCGGATGTTAAAAATCGCCGCACATAATAAAGATATCCAAATAGTCGTTTAATGAAAAAGTAGTGGCCGATAATTGACCGAATTATGGCTATATGATGGCTCTTCATTGGACTTTAGACATGATATATTTGTATTGTGGAATTCGGGCGAGAATGAAACGCACAGCGGCATATGACTGGGGTGTTTCTCTTTTGTTCGTATTTCGTATCAAATTTTGGAGGGAATATAGTGGAGTGGATTAGAAACCTAAATTCATCTGAGTGGATTTCAGTGGTAAATGCTTTGGCAACTTTGATATTGTCTTTTTTTGTTTATAAGTCAACTAACAAAGCTTCCGAAGCCGCGGTTAAAACTGTAGATTTAACAGAGCAAACCTTTCTATTAAACCAATCAATATCTGATAACAAAGAAGAAGAGAAAAAAATGTACAGGAATTCGCTAAAATATCAATATATAAAAGTATTAATGAAAAGAAGCGATAATATTTTAAAGGCAATTACATACTCCGATGGTATGGAAATTCACAAAAATTTGAGCACTCTTGAATATAAGCATTATATTTCTTCTGAGAATTTAGCCTTGTGTTTTAACGAGTATGAAGTTAAGCAAATAACAGACGCATGGTTTGTCTTTGAAATATATTTAGATAAATACTTTAAAGAGACGTATTCTCAAGATGAAATAAACATTTTAGCAAGGCACGCTGGGACATCAATAGATAACTTTACCTTAATATATGATTTAATGATCGTATTACAGAAAGAAATTAATCACTAGCTCTTAATACTGAACATGGATGTGAATCAGCGAGTTGAAGAGTTAGTGGAGGAATGATCGTTGAAATCATCAAGTATTGGTATTATTCTATTTGACGTGGTCTTGGTTCGCTAACGTCCCAGAAAGTAGCTGGAGAAATGCAAAGGTTATTTATGGGGCAGGTGGTATGGAGTGAAGCAATTCTGTGTAGACCCACTTGTCTGAAAAAGGAGTATTCCCCTTGGTGTCGAACTCTTGTTTTACTTTTAGGAGGTTTGAAGATGAATGCATTGGATCTATATAGCAAAGAGGATGTACACCATTGGTTAAAATATTCTCCGAAGGATCCGCAGTACCTAAAGTTTTCACCAAATATTTTAGCTGCAGGTTTTAAAATTGTTGACGTTTATCACTCGTTCTGTTATGGAAGACAATCGTTGCTTTTTATTGAATCTAAAGATTATGGAGAATTGGTGTTCCCAAAAGATGACAATATCAGTACGCTTTCTTTACGAGCAAACTTCTTACTTAATGCCCTGGCTTTTTATAACTACTGTATTGATATATCTTGGCAAGTATCTTGGTTTTTTTATGGAGACTATGGAAGGGATATTATTGAGGATAACAGTAAATTTGCTAAAGCTTCTACTAAATGTACCTTTGATGAGTTAAATTACATACTTACTTTAGCGAGAGACATAAAATCAAGAAATATTTATCGGGAGTTTTTTAATCACAAGCTTACAGTTGACTTGAGAGAGAAATACAATCTTGTCAAACACAGAGGTTCGTTGCATTTTAAGGGACTGGGCATTCAATATGAGAACATAGGCATACGAATTAATGGCGAAACTCCTAAAATGTTAACAAATGAAGTTGTAGAAGTTGATTTATTAAAAGATCAATTAATAAAATTTGATATTATGTTCAAACGGTATTTCGATAGTTTGATAAGAGGAATTATGCCAAGTGATTATCTCGATAATAACTATACTTTGGATGATATATTAAATTTTCGCAACAGTATTCGCTGAGCATATCAATAGCTTCCATAAAGACGTTCCTGCTGAATGTCTATATTAGTTATATGTGAACCTTAACGCAACTTAGTGAGTGTACGCACGAGTTTGAGCCACAAACACAGGTGAAACCAACGTTATAATCGAACAGGTGGAAACTGAGATATGAGGGTGGGTATGAACATGGATGAGGATTTCACTAAGATTGATAAACAAATGGATTTAGCAACGGCTAATTTTAGTCAAGACATTACTAAAATAATTGAGCAAAATGCCAGAATAGTGAAAAAGTTAGGGCCGACATTTGAGGCTATAAGGAGAGCTTTAGAAGAATACGCTCCCTTAATCAGTGCTCTTCAGGATTTAAGGGAGAGGATTCGAGAAGAGTATTCAGGCTTTGAACAAACTGAACGTATACCGTTATATGAACATATTCATCAGGCATGTTTAATAAATACTAATTATGGTTGGTGCATGTCTTCAAATGTCTCCATTGGTGCCTATAGAAGAATAGCCGATAGCGAAGGTGGCCAAGAAGAAAAGGATAGGCAATTTGTAATGGAGTTTGAAGCGGAAAATTTCGACTTGTACGAGGCTGAAAAGAATCAAATTATATTGACTGCGAATCAAGATTGGCAGACTTTCTATGAAGAATGTTTCTTTTTAATTGATAATAAGAAGTACCAAGCGGTTGTTCCTTCACTGATGTCTGCTGTTGAACATGAGTTATCCTTTGAGGGAACTAATGATATTGGAAAGTCGTTGATAAACAGTGTGAAGTCTTCATTGGAAAGAGAAGAAGATCCAAATTCTTTTCTGTACGCAATCAGTACCTCTGTAATATCTCTATTGAATAACAGAATCTTTAAGTCCCGAGACTTCCACAGACAAAGACTTCCGATTATAAACAGAAATTGGGTCTTACATGGACGCGATAAACCTTTACTTTGGAGAAAAGAAGATGCCTATAAATTAATCGCATTAATTTCAGCTCTGCGGATGCTAAATAGGCGGTTTGAATGATTGGTATCTTAAAAGGACGAGCCGTGTGGACTTGTCCTTGTTTAACCCCATATGTCCGTCACAATATTGACAACATTTAAAATTGCAACTGGATGCCTTAATAAACCGATGATTACAGGGCAAGAATGAGGAACTCAAGGCGAAGGGAATGGATGTCGTCATTCCACTAATGCGTTAAAACAGGTGACCTCGTTCTTATAATGAACTTGCCTGAATCTTACATAGATCAGGACTAGGAGGAAAACAAATGGTAAACAACAATCAAAAAAGTCAACAGGCAATCGAGAGCTTCTTGGAGGATTGTCCACCTCAGACCCTTACCGAAAGAGTAAAGGAACTTAGTGCACAGAATCCGAGTGGGTTTTACCAAATTAAGGAGAAAGCGAGGGAGAAAAATAACGTACGTTGGACAGCAAACGGGTTAGAAAGCAAATGGCAGTAAACTGAGGATAGGTTAAGCAGAGGTGGTAGGTCAATTGTGACTTGTCGCCTCTTTATTTTTGAGGAGGGAATCACATGTCTTTAAAAAGATATCAAAAGATCACCGAGTTAGAGGTAATCCAGTTCGAGGGGAACATCTTTGAGCATACGGATGATATATTTGAATTTGTTGGTGTTCCGATATCGTTTAACATCCTTAGGGGCAATGTGGTAGAGCTTCTAGTGAAAATCGATCCGTTGAATCCTTTAGCTGTCCTAGTGGGACATTATATTGTAAAGACCGAACAGGGTTTGAAGCACATTTTAAGTCATATAAAAGAGGTATCATACATGAACAAATATACAAACAGAAATTCTGTTTGTAATCCATTTTAAGTCCTCATAAAGAGAGTATATTGATTCCCTGTTGACTTCTGCTAAAGATAAAGACCGTTACTGAGATAAAGCCTCAGTAACGGTCTTTTCATATAGTTGATCCTGTATTGTATTTCTTCGTCTTATTCCTCTCCCGTAGCAACCGCATTCCCCTCATAACTGATCCAGTCGCTCCAGCTTCCGGAATACAACTTCACATTCGAGAATCCCGCTTCTTCCAGCGCAATCACATTCGGGCAAGCAGAGACACCGGAACCGCAATACACGATAATCGCACCGTCCTTGTCCAACTTGCTGAACCGTTTCTCCGCATCCTGTTTGCTTGTCCAGCGTCCTTCCGAATCCAACACATCTTTCCAAAAATAGTTTACCGCACCTGGAATATGTCCAGCCTTGGCGTCGATGGGTTCCTCTAATCCAGCATAGCGGCGGGCATCGCGAGAGTCGATCAGTACAGCTGAGCCGTCAGCAGATGCTTGTTGTACATCCTCAACACTCGCCAACAGCCCTGGCTGCACATTCACTTCAAACGAAGCCGGAATCTGAACCGGCACATCCGTGGTCACCGGGAACTTGGCATTCTGCCAGGCAGAGAAGCCTTCATTCATGACATACACCTGTTCATGTCCCAGATAACGAAGTAACCACCACAGCCGCGATGCGTTCATGCCGCCTTGGTCATCGTAGGCAATAATGCGTGCATTCGAGCCGATGCCAGCTGTGGAGAGGCGACTTGCTAGTGCAGCCGGATCTGGAAGCGGATGACGCCCTCCGTGAGTAGATACAGGAGCGGAAAGATCCTTTTCCAGATCGAGATAAACGGCACCTGGAATATGTCCAGCCTCGTAAGCTTGTCTTCCGGCATCTGGTTGACCGAGCAGGAATCGGCAATCGGCAATGACGACATCCGGTTCATACATTCTGGCGAGCAGCCAGCGCATGGATACAATATTTTTCATGAAAACACACCGCCTTATATGTAGTGGGATGGATTCAACCGGAATCTGCGTGATGCAGGTCCCAGTTGATTTTTTACAAATATTCGAATACAAACTATTTACACCGCTGTAGGTTCGACTGGTCCTTTTCCAGCTACAGGAGCATCTGAGGGAATGGGCTGTGGTTTGGTTTTGCCATACCGAATGAAGATCCATACCCCGAAAATAATGACAACCCCGGCAGACATCTGAAGTCCATTGAGGGATTCACCGAGGAGCATCCAGGCCAGCAGAGAGGAAAATACAGGTTCCCCCAGAACCCCCATCGATACCGTCGTAGCATTCATATATTGAAGCAGCCAGTTGAAGAGATAATGCCCAAAGATCGTTGGCACGATGGCGAGCAACAGGAAAATTCCCCACTCGGAAGCCGCATAACCGCCAAACGGGTGACCATTAACCAAATTATATACCGCAAGCGTACAGGCAGCTACGAAAAATACCCAGAAGTTATAGGAGAACGCACTCAGTCCGGCACGCAAAAACTGTCCAAGCAGCATGTGTACCGCCACAGCGATCGTTCCGAGCAAAGAAAGAATATCCCCTCGCAGCGCTGTGCCTGCCAACTGGAAATCTCCAGCTCCAATAGCGATCGATCCGAGCAGGGCAACGCCCATACCGATGATCATCATGCGGTTGATTTTGGCTTTGAACAGCCAGACGGAACCGGCGAGAATCAATATAGGCTCCAAAGCGAGAATGACCGTTGAACTGGCTACACTCGTAAGCCGAAGCGATCCCATCCAGAGCAGGAAGTGCAGTGCCAGCATCACGCCGGATGCGAGCAGTAAAGCCCACTGTTTGAAGTTTAAACGCATCATCTCGTGCCGGTATTTCCACACAAAAGGCAGCATTAGCAGATTGGTGAGGAACAGTCGGTACATCGCAATGACGGCGACGTCGGCTGTGGACCAGCGTACAAAGATGGAAGAAAACGAAATGGCAATAATGCCGACAAAGAATAGCAGATAGATCGATCTGCCGGCACGGTTCAAGCTAGTCATGGATGTAGCTCCTTCTTGAAGTCAAATGGCGTAAATCAATTTATTATACAGGAGAATGCATCCGCAGGAAAAGTATAAGAGAAGAAATAGATAAGTAGATTGTAACCGGCCTTGTAACTATTCTGTCATTCTCACGGACTATTTTTCTATTAATCTTCTATATAGAGACATGAAACGATATAATGTACCAATAATCGGGAAAAAATGAAAGTAAGGAAGTGGCCTGGAAGTGAGAGTTCAACAACAGAGAGCGGGAGAGAGTGGCGGCATTCCGCATAGAACAAGCCGAACCAAGACGCATGGAAGAAGAAAAATCCGGTATGGGAGACTGAGTGCTGCGCTGGCGCTTCTGGCACTGCTCATTATCGGTTTAACATATGCATTCATTGGCATGACGCACTGGATCAAGGATTATGTAGCACCTCCGCCAGTAGCTGCGATTGAACAGCCAACGAAGCTTGGCATGATTGAAATGACACCGGAGTCCAAAGAGGAGCCTGCGCGGTTCCAGGGTCAGGTGCGCAAGCTGGCATACATAACGTTTGATGATGGACCAAGTGTATATACCGATCAACTGTTGGATATTTTGAAACAGCATGAGGCAAAGGCAACCTTTTTCATGATTGGACGTCAGTTGAATCAACACAAGGAAGCAGTGGAGCGGCTTGTCAAAGAGGGCAGTTATCCGGGGCTTCACAGCATGACACATAACTATAACAAATTGTATAAGAGCGGAAACTCCACTAATTTTGTGAAGGAGTTCAAAAAGGAGCAGAAGCTGGTCCAGGATCTGATCGGTTTTACGCCGCATCTGATTCGTGCTCCGTACGGCAGCAGTCCCCAGATCGGAGAATCCTTCAGGGGTGATATTGCTGCGGCCGGATTCAAAATGTGGGATTGGACCACCGACTCCCTCGACTGGAATCTTCCAGGTCAGCCAGACAAAATCGTTGAACGGGTCAGCAGCAGTGTACATCGGGATAAGGAAGTGATTCTGATGCATGAGCGCGAGCAAACGGTACAGGCCCTGCCACGCATTTTGAAGCTGCTTGAAGATCGGGGTTATGAGTTTGAGGTCTACGATCCGAATGCACATTGGGTAGCCAATTTTAGCGCAGACACCCGCTTGTAAATAACAACAACATAGAAGTTGCAAGAGAGGAGGCACCCCGAGGTGCTTATAAGAAAAAAGATAGCTCTGGCCGGGGTCAGCATATTGCTGGCTCTGCTTGTCAGTGCTTGCGGTCAGCCGCAGGTACCTGCGGCAAATCAAGTCAATCAACTGATTCTTACCGATCAGGAGATGAACCAGAGCCTGAAGGAGCTTGTTCATCATGAACGGGAAGACATGGAGTTATATTCATCAATTTTGAATAAAGGAAAGAACAAAAACAGTAATCTGGAAGCTTTGCTCGATCAGGCAGACGGACATATTGCCGAGCGAAGAACACTGCTGGAACAAGCTGAAGCGGTGATGAGCAGGACAAAAGAACAGATGGAAGAGCTGCGAACTTCGCTGGATCAGTTATCCTTTGAAAAGGAAGAGAATCTGGCTCAGGCCCACACGGTATTGGATCAATATGAGCAAAGAGCTGCGTCATTTGAAGCGTTTGTTGCCTCCTACAGGCAGAGCCTTGATGCGGACGAGCAGTTATATTCATTGATGAGAGGCAGTGTGGAGCCCAATCTGGTCAAGATCAAACGTGCGATTCGGGAACGAAACAGCAAATATGCCAAAGTTGCCGAGTTAAGACAGCAGTTCAACAAGCAGACGAAAGCTTTTAACGGAGCTAACGCGAAGCTTGTGCAAATGGAGCAAGCCGGCTGATTATTCATGGTGTAAAAGGGTGTTGAACATTTCGCATGATTGAGCGACGGGTCAGCCGTGTAAGTAATACTAAGCTGTCAAGTTAACAAGTCAGGCAACATGGACAAGCATCATTGCGTATAAGCTAACGGAGGTGTTCATATGCGAAATACTATGAATATTAGTGCATCATTACTTGTTTTGGTTATGGGATTCTCGCTTGTGGCCTGCGGCAACAGTAGCCCTACTGTTCAGCCACCCGCGAATAATACAGAAGAACAGACCCCGGCACCAGGGAAGCAGCCTGAGGAAAGTACTGTGATTGAAGGCGAAGGCATTTTGACCGGATGGGCAGATCCGCATACGGTTGAAATTCGTGTGAAAGAGGAACCGATGTCTTTTCAGGTGGGTGAAGATCTGCAGAAGTCTTTGGATGACATTGACGATGAAGATTCCGTTCAATTCAAATATGTAGAGAAAGCCATTGAAGGCGATACAACGACCAAACAGCTGGTGCTTACGGAAATTGCCAAGGTCGAGTCCGATGATGGTAACGGTACAAATGCAGGCGGTAATATTACATCTGATCGTTCCAAAACATCCGAGCTGGAAGTGACCGTGGAAGGCATGACCGAAAAGCGCCCGGTTACACTGGCTCAAGGCAAAGGATACTCATTATATGTGTTTGAACCGATGGTTTACGATACAGATGATCAAGAATTGACCATGAAGATTGATCCGGATTACGAGGTAGAGATTGAAAAGCTGCCTTCGGATTATAACCTGAATGAATTGAAGGCGGATGCGAAGAAAGAGCTGTCAGAAACAGGAACGGTCAAACAATTAAGTGAGGAAAAGCTTAGCAATGGCCCAATGAAAGAGGCAAAATTGTTCATGATGTCTCAAAACAATAAGAAAACAGAGTATTTCATCGTAAAGGAACTGGATGGCACTGACTTCGCTTTCCATATCCATGCACCGGTTGGCGAACCTTCAGAGGGCTTCCTGCCGATGGTTTATGCCTCCATTAATTCCATCATGAACGAGTAATCGTGCTTCGATAACAATATGTATGCCGTGAGTTTGAAAAGAGCCGGAAGGAACGATGCGATAAGCATAGGTTCCTCCCGGCTTTTTTGGCCGGATGTCTATTCAGTTTGCTTTGAACGGGATGTTCGTCGGGAATTCACATGTGCTCACGAATGAAGGCAGAGACGCCATCTTCGCGAATCAGGTGTTGGAGCTTCATGGCTTCCTCGTTATGTTCATGATTGAACAGCATCGCGGCCGCCATAGCGGAAGTTAAATGAGGAATTTCAATTCTGAATTCGCTGGCCTGCATCGCTGGGCGAACAAGTCGGTCGTAAGGCGATAGTTTGCGAAGGGGTGAGCGTCCGACCCGGGTTACCTGATCCGTCAGGTTCGGGTTGGCAAAACGTTCGAGAATGGTATCGATATATTTGCGGTGTTTCTGAGGATGGAAGCCGTGTTTGGCAATGAGCACGGCTCCGGTTTCTTCCATGACTTTGCGTACTTTGGCACGAAGGGGGGCATGACTCATCACTTGTCGGATTGTTTTGAATCCTTCGAGATAACCGAAGTATGCGGCAACGCAGTGACCGGTATTTACCGTAAACATTTTGCGTTCAATATAAGGTTCAAGAGAGCCCACGTAGTGCACAAATTTCTTTAAATCCTTTTAGCAGTGCAGGGCGATGAATCACCCATTCATAAAAAGGTTCAACGGTAACTTGCAGCGGGTCTTTATGATCCTGAACGGGAACAATTCGATCTACCGCTGTATTGGGAAATGAGATATAGCGTTCCGCTTTTTCCCGGGTCGCTTCATCCAGAAAAGGATATACTCTTTTTTTCAGCCGCGTGCTGCCTCCGCTGGCATTTTCGCAAGCGATAATGGGAAGTGGTGCGTGTGGTTCAAGTTAATTTGGAATCGAACTTACGTATTAAACTTCTTTACGCCATATCAAGCCATGTGGGAGAATGGAAGAAGTTATTTGAGAGTTAAATCGCGGAGGAGGGATCGACGATGCTGCTAAAGGATCGTTTCCAAGGTTGTTTGATCGGGCTTGCCGCGGGAGATGCACTGGGAACCACAGTGGAATTCAGCAGTCCCGGCACATTCGAGCCTGTTACCGATATTGTGGGCGGAGGTGTATTTGATCTGGCTCCGGGACAATGGACGGATGATACGTCGATGTCACTATGTCTGGCTGAAAGCCTGGTGAGAAAAGAGAGCTTCGATCCCGGGGACCAGATGCGTAGATATACGAATTGGTTTCAGGTCGGTTATATGAGCAGTACGGGAACTTGCTTTGATATTGGCGGGGCTACTCGGAGTGCCCTTGAGCGGTTTGCAGCAACCGGTGAAGCGTATAGTGGTTCAACCAACCCGATGACCGCTGGCAATGGTTCAATCATGCGGCTCGCACCTATTGCCATGGCATATGCCAATCAGCCGTATGAAGCTGTGATATATGCTGGGTTGAGTTCCAGAACAACACATGCCGCTGTTGAAAGTGTGGAAGCATGCGAAGTGCTGGCGGCGATATTGGTTGCAGGACTGCACGGAGCGGACAAGGACGTCATGTTACGACCTGATACCTGTTATAAGTGGAGGGAAGAGAAGTCTTTTTCACCTGCGATTGAAGAAGTTGTCCAAGGATCATACCGCGATAAAGTACCGCCTGAAATTCAGGGGAGCGGCTATGTCGTTCGTTCACTAGAAGCGGCGTTATGGGCATTCCATCATTCTTCTAGCTTTGAAGACGGTGCGCTGCTGGCAGTGAATCTGGGTGATGATGCGGACACCACAGGAGCGGTATATGGGCAAATCGCCGGAGCCTATTATGGTTTGAGTGGTATTCCGGCACACTGGCGAGAGAAGCTGGCCATGCAGGATACGCTGGGTGAATTGACAGAGGCATTGTGGTTAAAGGCGGAAGCTAGATAGAAGAGACAGGAGAAGAGAACATCATATGCGTAAGACAGAATCAACTACAACGGAATCGGAAGTTACGAGATCCGCTAAACGAGGGGCGTTTCCCTTATCCCTGTTATGCCTGACGGTAGGGGCTTTTGCTATTGGCATGACGGAATTTATTATTATGGGGCTTCTGCCCAATGTAGCAACGGATTTGAATGTCAGCATTCCGCAGGCTGGACAACTGATAACGGGCTATGCGCTTGGCGTGGCGGTTGGTGCGCCTATACTGACTGTGTTCACCCATAAGATTCCGCAGAAAAAACTGCTGGTGCTGCTGATGTGTATTTTTATCATCGGTAATGCGTTGTCTGTTATTGCTCCCACTTATGGGCTGCTCATCTCGGCGCGTATTCTGACGGCATTTGCTCACGGTACCTTTCTGGGTGTAGGATCGCTGATGGCAACACGGCTGGTTGCACCGGAGAGAAGGGCAGGGGCGGTATCCGTCGTACTTGCTGGACTTACGATTGCCAATATTATTGGTGTGCCTTTTGGTACATTCATCGGGCAACAGCTTGGGTGGCGGTCGTCGTTCGGGGCTATTACGATCCTGGGCATCATTTCATTAATTGGTATCATTCGTTTCATTCCGGTAATCCAGCAGGGACCACCAGCAAATCTGGGTCAGCAATTTCGGAATCTGGTTCGCCCCCAGGTGTTATTGATATTACTCATTGGTGCGCTGGGCTGTGGAAGTCTGTTTGCTGTGTTCACTTATATTACGCCGATGCTTGTTGATATTAGTGGTTTTGCGGAGCAGAGCGTGACCTGGATTCTCGTGTTGTTTGGTGTCGGGGTTACATTAGGCAATATGCTTGGTGGCCGTCTGGCGGACTGGAAGTTGATGCCTTCCCTAATGGTTAACTTCGGTGTACTGGCTGTTCTGTTGGCAGCATTAACGCTGACACTGGACAATCCGTATCTGGCGGTAATGACTATATTCTGCTGGGGTGTTGCGGCTTTTGGTATTATGCCAGGGCTGCAAATTCGAATCATGAATATGACACGCGAAGCGCCGCTGCTGGCGACAACGTCGAGTCATTCGGCCTTCAATCTGGGGAATGCAGGTGGTGCCTATCTGGGCGGATTTGCAATTACGCATACGGGGCTCATTTCGGTACCGTTGTATGCAGCAGTCATTGCCGCATGTGGATTGCTGGGACTACTTATTAGCATGACGATGGAACGTAAAAGGAGGCTGCCAGAAGTCGCAGACGCTGTGGAGACAGCACCGGTAAATTAAATATAGCTATAGATGCAGCCTTCACTCCGCATAATGTGGGATGAGGGCTGTGCCTATCGATGGATTACAATTTCAACTAGAAAAAGACAAACCAGTCAAGTTACAGTATTATTGGTATATCATAATAATTAGAAAGGATGGAATTCAATTTGAATAAAACAATTGCTATATTAATAAGCTTCTTATTGGTGTTTCTTTTTATAATCCCAACAAGTGATGCAAGTGCAGCCGGAGCAAGTACAGTAAAGACCAAGATTTAGTCATATAAGGGGCAAAAGTATGTTCAAATTATGGGCGGCGAACAAAAGGTCAAGGATAAAATAAATAAAACACTCAAAATTCATGCCGTAAATGCCGCTAAAGAGAATACATATCTACAAAAACAGCAAGATTCATTTTACTGGAATACCACTGCACAAACTAAATACAATCAAGACAATTTACTTTCTATCGTATATACAGATTATTATTTCAGAGGCGGCGCGCACGGGTATGAACAAGTAACGACTTATAATTATGACTTAACAACAGGAACACGACTCTACTTGAATCAAGTTGTTCAAACCAATAAACAAGCTGTTAATCTGGCTGAAGGTATTGAAATAGCCCTAAAGAGTAATGAGAATGTTTTCCCGGAGAGTTTTTATAACTTTCCCTTGAGTAACATATCCAGCTTTTACTACCAAAACACAGGAATTGTTATGGTATTTAATCCATACGAAGTTGGGCCTTATGCCTCAGGATTTATTGAAGTGAAGGTTCCTTTTTCCAAAATCCAATCTGAAGTGAGCAGACCTTTTTTTGATTTAAACAAAGACACCATTCAAGAGTTGAAAAGTGGGAGAATACCGGGTTTTGAAAATATAAGTTTCGGACAAACGAAAGCAGAAGTATCGATAGCGCTAAAAAGTTCAGAAAGTGAACCCTATTATGAACCGGAAATGGGAGGCCTTTTCTGGATATTTGAAGGTGTCGAGTACGCTTCCTTTAATTTTGGGGAGGAGGATTCAGATCGCCTTAACCATGTGTATTTGAGTTGGAAAACCCTCCCTATGAAAACCTTCAGTGACATTGAGAAGATATTAGGAAAAGGTAAAAAGAGTGAGAACGCTATTATTCAAGGAGAATATTTACTCTCTTATCGTTTTGGGGACACCCGTGTCCATTTTGCCTCCGATTCAACGGAGGGACTCATTCACGGTATTACCATCTCACAGTACTAGGCAAAGATGCTGAGTATGCAAACGCAAACGCCACGTGTCGGGGTGGAAACATTGTACCATAGAAGGTCGCTAATCTAGCGGCTTTTTTAATCCGTTGTAGCCAAGGCTATTATCATTTTCTGTTTCCACTTGGACTTGAAAGGATCGTTATTGTGAGCAAAATAATTAATTATATTCTGGTCTTGCTGATCGTTTGGGTAGCGCTACTGTATCCTATTCGTTCTGCGTGGTTTGAAGGTGTAAATCAGATTCCTGAAGATCTCCATGGTGTTTATTTACTTTTCTTGTTCTTTGGATATCTGATCTGTTCATCTGGTATGGGGCTAATGCTTTACAAGATGTGGTTTAAACGAAAAGAATAGTAATCCATTTTTCCCAAGGAGAAGGTGACAACTTGTATTACTATAAAGGTGCGTTCAGAGAAACGGACAATTTTATCTATTTCAAGAGCGATGTTCGATTAGTCGAGAATGATGTCGTTATATTTGGTGAGAAAAAATATTTTATCGAAAGCGTCGAGAAAGAATTCCTCATCCTTCAAAAGGTGGGCTCCATCGTTTCAGTGAGTATATGAAATCATTGCGAGCATAAGGCAGATGCTGCCTTTTTGGAGAAGTTTGCAATTATTCATAAGGGGCTTATGAATAGCCTCCGCTATCCACACAACGTGTGGCACGGAGGCTTTAATCATTACTTTATCCTGAAATTAATAAATTTCGAGCTCGTTAATCCGTACATACCCTGCCTGATGCGACGGGCCTTTCCGGCACACGACCCGAATTTTGGAAGTGTTCACGGGACTAAAGCTGTGTGTTCGATACGTATCTTTATTATCGGCAACCTTGGCTAGGGAAACCCAACTTGAGCCGTTCCAGTATTCGAGATCGTAGTCAGCCAGTACGTAGCCTTGTGTCGTGTACAAATCAATTTTACTCACTTGTTTGCTTTGACCAAGGTCGAGTGTCACGGTCTGAGGTAACGGCGTATTCGCGCCATTGGCCCAACTGGATGCACCTCCAAGTGCTGTACTTCGGTCACCGTCATTTATTTTGGATACGGAATATCCACTAAAAGTGGAGTCTGCTGTGATAGATGCGGTGCGGGCCAAATTCGGATTGCCATAGATTTCGAGTTCGTTAATTCTTACATATCCTGGCTGATGGCTTGGTCCTTTACGTGCGACGACACGAACTTTGGTTGTATTTACCGCGGTAAACGTATGAGACCTCATCAGTTCTTGGTTGCCTGTTACCTGAACCAGATTCACCCAGGATACGCCGTTCCAGTATTGTAAATCATAATCGGCAATCGGATAGCCTTGGGAGGTATATAAATCAATCCGGTTAATGGAATTGGCTGTACGCATATCCACTACAACATATTGGGGCAATGGGGAATTGCGATCGTTCGCCCAGCTATAATTTTCACCGAGTGTCGTGTTCCTGTCACCGTCGTTGATCTTTGCTGCTGAGTACCCCGAGAAGGTTGAATCAACGGTTATGGCCGCATTTCGCGCCAGGTTTGTTCCTGTGCCGGGGTTGGTCGTTGGATTTTTCTCCAGCTTTACCAGATTCCAACGCAGTTCAAAGAGCTTGAACGATTTATTGAATACAGCACCCTCTCCTTTGACAAGAGCATCAATGGTGAGAGACATGGCGCTTGGCACATCCGTACTGCTTGTCCATTTTCCCGTCCCCTCAATGCCAGCGAAGACACTCACCTCCAGAATTTTTTTGCCAACAATGGTCAACCCAACCTCAGCTTTGGCACCTGCCCAGGCTGTGATCTGTCCTTCGATTTTATGTGTAACGGTCAGATATTTGTCCACACTGCTGTAAGGTTGAATTTTGACAGGGATGAAGACACGGGTTTTTCCCTTGACTCCGGCAGTTACGGTGTACCCCTGATCTACCTGGAATTCAAACGTGACGCTGCCGTCAACGCCGATAACGAGGAATACACCAACGGATACAGCGCCCAGACTCCCTGCATTAATGTTGAATCCGAGAATCGGAACTTTGACTTCCTTTTTAAATTTTGCATCGCCCTTGATGTAGATGTTGGCTTTTTCGCCAGCTGTAAATTTCAGATCATAATTGCCCCAGAATCCATATTTCCCGGTTACCTTTGGTGTAATCAGCGTTAGCTTGCCGCCTGCTTCTACATAGACTTTGTTACCATTCGAATTTTGCTGATTCACAAGGACTTTCTTAAAATCACAGACGAATTCATTACCGGATTTACGGCAATTGGCAAAATCATCTGTTCCGGCTGTACGAATAATGTCGTCCAACTGCATGGCAACATCATCATTTGACAGGGTTTCCTGTCTCAGTTCAGTTTGGCTGCTCTGATCCAGCGTCTCAAGAGACTCTTCGGTTGGGCTTAGAGTATCGTCCACATGATATTGCCGAATGATCGAAGAATCACTGTAGTCAGCTTGTGACGAAAAAGCATCGGATTGCAGAAGATATTGAGCATCTAGCACCATGTCAGGGTTAGGCATAACGATATTGCGCTCTTCCAGAGATACTTCCTGCTCGGGGATATCGTAATAGTCAAATACCTCCTCTACACCAGGTGTAGTGTATTCAACGATCGTTCCGCCCGAATTGTTGGTCACATTAGTTACTTTGATGGCACGAGCAGAGGATTGATCCAGAAAAATCTGCCCCGACACCAGACTGTTACCCAACTGGGAGGCCTCTTGTGAGGTCAGAACAAAACTGCCCTGTTCTTCGGCGGTTTCAAATACCGCGTTCACAACGGGAAGCTTTTGCGAGATGGAAGAGGGCATGGGGAGTGTGGGTTTTAACTGATAATCAACTTGCTCGAATTGACCGGAGGATTGTACCGGATTGCTGACAGCCAGTCCATCTTCATTCACATTAAAGGTAATCCGGAAATACCCCTCGGTAACCAGCGTGTTATAGTTGCTGCTGCCTGCCCAGATCCAGCGAGCACTGGTATCTTCCGGCATACCCGTAATCTGGTTCCATGGCGATGCCCCAAACCGTCCAAAGTCGGTAGCACGAGACCAGGAAGAGTCATCAAAATTCGATTGCTCCCAGCCTCCAACATAACGCTCGGATACTTTCCAGTTGAAATCCGTTACGATATTTTCATCCATATAGCTGAGGTCAGCGAGCAGTCCCGCATAACTACCCAGATCCTTGGCTTGTACTGCAATGACGTTTTTGCCTGTTTGAATCTGAAGGGGGAAAGTATAGGCTCTACTCCAATCGTTACCGGTACCAACCGTTTTGCCGTTAAAATACAACGTGAATTCATTATCCGCTGTTAAAGTGATTGAACCTTCATTGTTAGATGCACCAAAAGCTTGCGCAGGCCATAGGCCTGCCAGCAACGGTAGTAGAAGAGATAGTACGAGAAATGAAGCCCATGCCTTTTTAATCGAAGAGCGCACCTTGTGCATAATCATTTTCCTCCCAGAAAATAAATTAATTGCAGAACAAATCGACTGAATGGGTATAAGCGTGTTTCTTTAGATTATGTAAACAAGCATCTAGTCCTCCTTTCGAAATCTATAATAAGGTAAAATATTCAATTAAACAATAAAAATTTACAGTTCGAACAAGCGGAATTGGTGGAGTTTTTAATAGTAAATAATATAGTTGTGATAAGGATGGAAGAGGAAAAGGTTCTCAAAAGAAACAAAAGAAACAAAAGAAACCTGCTCAGAAACCGTTGTGGTTTCATAGCAAGTTTCCTTTAAATAAAAAAGTGTGTAAATCCAAATATAGAATTTCGGAGTAGCTGCAACTAGCTCTTTTGCTTATAAAACTCATGATACAGCTTCATTAACGCCCTTTTTTCAATTCTTGATACATAAGAGCGTGAGATGCCGAGTTCCTTAGCAATTTCGCGCTGCGTACGTTCCTCCCCACCAGCTTCAAGTCCAAATCGGCCAATCACAACTTCCTTCTCCCGATCGTCAAGAATATCCAAATTACGGTAAATTTTGCTTTTCTCAATTTTGAGTTGTACCTTGTCTATGACGTCGTCCGCTTCCGTTCCAAGGATATCGATTAATGTAATTTCGTTTCCCTCTTTGTCGGTTCCTATAGGATCGTGAAGGGATACGTCTTTACGTGTTTTCTTCAGGGAGCGAAGATGCATAAGTATTTCGTTTTCAATACAACGGGCTGCAAACGTAGCCAGTTTGGTCCCTTTGCCTTGTTGAAAACTTTCAATGGCTTTAATTAATCCGATGGTTCCGATTGAAATCAGGTCTTCTTGATCTTCGCCAGTATTGTCGAATTTCTTGACGATATGCGCGACGAGGCGCAGATTGTGTTCAATAAGCAAATTACGGGAATGAGCATTTCCTTCGGCCATCAGGCGTAAATGTTTGGCTTCATCATCCTCAGCGAGGGGCTGAGGGAAGGCGTTGTTTTTGACATACGAGACAAGTAACGTTAACTCTTTAATGAACAGGGCAATTGCGGTAAACAATCCGGGCACAGATGACACCTCCTGCAGTTTTACAACGATCTGGCCTGAGCACATGTGGGAACAGGGTCGATTTATTGTATGTAGGCGTGTGCCCAGAAGTGCACGTACACTTGAAAAAGGTGTAGCCACTGTGGAGACTATCGATTGATTTTGTCTACTTGTATAACCATTTCAGGATGATCTCTACAACTTCCATATACCGTTGGCCGACGAGCAATCCGGTATGAGTCGTATTCCACAGCCCTGCATATTCAGCGCCTAACTGTTGTGCAGTCAATTGGCCTCTCTGCTCTTCATCATTAGAGTCTACAGCCTTGATGACCAAACTTGGGCATGTAATTAATTCCCCATCTATGGAAACACCACCGCTTGATCCAAATGCCGCCGAGAACGTGAGAAATGCTTTCATTGACTCCATCTGCAGATATTTACGCTGAAATGCAATGTCCTCCGCAGTTTCATCAATACTGCTATGCTCTTCACGGGCCGGGGGAGGAATGATGATATCAGGTGTGATTCGATCACTCTCGGGATAGGGCATCAATTCAAGAACCTCCCGGCTTAGACTGGAATCAATCACGATCAATCCAGCTAAAGCAATTGCCTCTGCAATCTTCTGACTGAGTATTCCGCCCATGCTGAAGCCGATGAGAACAGGGGGTTCGTCGCACTCCGCCAGAACTTCCCGGATATCTTCTAAATAATCGTCAAACGTAATTTTCGTCATGTCCATTACCCGGCTTTTGTAATGACTTCTCAGGTTCATGACGTAGCAGGTCCAGCCTTGCTCAACGAAGTGGGGGATATACTTGCTCCACATCCAGCTGCCTGTATATGCGCCATGAACAAATAAGAGGGGCGGCCTTTTTACTGAATTTACCGAGAGGGGAGCCGTTTCACCATCAAATATTTCAAGGTACAAATCATGTTTTCCTATCGTTTTGACTTCATGTTCAGGCAGCAATTGAGTAAAATCGATCATTAGGACATACCTCCGAAATTAGTTTTATATCAAACTATTAATCTAAAAAAATTAGAAGTTGCCGTGAATTTTCATCAAAATTCGAAGCAGTTCCTTTTTCTCCGCTTCAGTAACATCCGCATAAAACGCATCCAGCATGCGCTGCGAAATATCTTCAAATACCGGTTTAAGTTGTTCTCCTTTTGCAGTCAATGTCACGTGGACAATCCGTGAATCGGTTGCATCACGCTCTTTGGTGACATAATCATTTCGGACCAATTTGTCGACAAGCGCTGTTACCGTGGATTTATCCTTGCCAATTTTTTTGGCGATTTCGGCCATGGTCATTCGGGAATTGTTGTACAGGGCATAGATAATATCCCCATGGGACGTGGCCAGATCTTGAATTCCCTGCTCAGCCATTTCGAATAGAATGAAGCGATTGACCTTCTCTTTAATTTTGGATATGAGTGATATAGCGTCTGTCGTTTTCATACGAGTAATATAGTTTGTTATCAAACTAATGTCAAGCCATGAATCCATATTGGTAGTTAAACGCCGATCAAAAAGAGCAGCGAGAAATCTTTTCTCCTGCTCTTTCGATTTTTTTATTTAATTTGGAAGCAGATGCTCTGCAATTACTTGATCGGATTTGCTTTCATTTCCTGTTCCATCTTCTCAATGCCGTCCAAAATTTGATATCCATAACCCCAGAACTGACTGAAATCCGTTACGTAAATTTGTTTATTTTTGATGGCATTCATACTTTGCAATGCAGGATTGGCATACAGATTCTGAATCAGCTTGTCGATATCCGGGGAACCGGCATAGGCGGATAAGAGCAGGTAGTCGGGGTTCGTGGTGATTAGCTGTTCCACACTGACTTCACCTTGCACGCCATCAAACGTATTTTTCAGTTTCAACAGGCTCAGTGCATCCAACTGATACGTATCATTCTGCATACTGCTCACAGTAATCGTGTCTTCCGTAGCAGGGACGATATAGGCAAAACGATGCTCAGATTGATCCGCCACACTTGACTTGATGGCTTCAACCCGAGCTTTCAGGCTTTCTGTGAATTTTGCGGCGTTGTCCTGTACATCGAAGATTTGACCCAACTGTGCAATATCATTATAGAGGCTGTTCATTGTCCCTTGATGATTCGTCGTTTGCAGGAAGGTGCGGATGTTCATGTCATTCAAGCCATCCACGGTACCTACACCCCAGTCTGCGTCTGCGAAGAGGTCACCACGTCCCAGCACCAGATCAGGACTTGCGCCTACAACGAGTTCTTTGCCCACATAATCTTTGGACAAGACAGGAATTTTTGCAAAATCATCAGCGAGATCAGGAGTAACCGCACCATACAATGCTGCGACTCCAACTATTTTATCGGTCAGGCCAAGCTTGATCAGCATCTCTGCAGCAGATTGGGTATTCGCCACGACACGCTCGGGAGCTTTCTCGAATGTTTGTGATTTCGGTTTCCACTCGCCACCTTCACCTGAGATGGCAAAATTCTCAATCGTGAGTGGATAGGATGTTTTGCTTGTATTGTCTACTTGTGTTGCGATTTCGGATGAATTGCTTCCCTCCGCAACGGGGGTGGTAGTGGTGGAAGAGGATGCATTGGAACATGCTGCAAGCAAGAGCAACAGGAGACTTAAAGAAGCGAACCAAATGGGTCTGAATTTGAATTTCATCTAGCGACGAGCCCCTTTTCTTTATGCTTTTTAAATTGACAAAGATAATCATTCTCAATTATAATCCGAGAAAATGCTTTGTAAATAGCTAAATTTTTATTATTCAAATTCAAGTGGAATTGATGGGGGAAGAGATGGCACAGACGGCTCAGATTCAGAAGCAGCGTATAGGAAAAAGGGAGTCCCTGATTCACAGCAAATCCGGTTTTGCAGTATTGATTGCCGCTTTAATCATCGTCATGGTTATTTCAGTTGGGATTGCTGTATCCATTGGACAGGTGAGCATTCCTCTCGCCGAGTCTTATCGTATTCTGTTGTACAAATTAACCGGATTTCAATTCGGCTCTACGCCGATTGAGGCGGGGTCCTTTACGGATATCATCTGGCAGATCCGCTTTCCTCGTGTACTGATGGCCATGTTTATCGGTGCCGGGTTAGCTTTGTGTGGTGCAGTAATGCAGGCTGCCGTGCAGAATCCGCTCGCAGACCCGTATATACTGGGGATCTCCTCAGGAGCTTCGCTCGGGGCTACTTTTGCCATTCTGATCGGATTCGGTGCGATTGGCTGGCTGGGTCAGACCGGAGTCGCTTTCTGGGCTTTTGCCGGTGCGATGGGAGCGTCTTTGTTGGTGCTTGCTCTGGCAGGTATCCGGGGGAAAATGACGTCAGTCAAGCTGGTGCTTGCCGGGATGGTCATTAATGCACTGTGCAGCGCCTTTTCGAACTTTATCATTTATTTTGCCAACAATTCCGAAGGCATCAAGACGATAACATTCTGGACCATGGGCAGTCTTGCCTCATCAGGATGGAACAAACTTCCGCTGATTAGCATCGTTGTGCTCGTAGCTATTTTGTTCTTCCTGTTGCAGTCCCGGGTTCTTAATACGATGTTACTGGGTGACGAAGCCGCGGTTACACTTGGGATTAATCTCAGTGTATATCGCAGATTGTATATGCTGTTAACGGCTCTCGTGACCGGCGTAATGGTAGCAAGCTGCGGCATGATCGGTTTTGTCGGGTTAATTATTCCGCATATCGTGAGAGGGCTGGTTGGATCGGACCATCGTAAAGTCATGCCTGTATCCGTTCTGTTCGGTGCCATCTTCCTGATCTGGACGGATGTTATTGCAAGATCACTGATTTCCAGCGTTGAATTGCCGATCGGGATCATTACAGCGATGATTGGTGCGCCGATGTTTATGTATATGTTAGTCAAAAAAGGCTACGGTTTTGGAGGAAAATAAAACATGAAACTGAATGTAGAAAATGTATCCATATCGGTGCTGAACACGGATATTATCCGTGACATATCATTGCAGGTAAATGGCAAGCAATTCGTCGGCCTGATTGGCCCGAACGGTTGTGGCAAATCAACGCTGCTCAAGAGTATCTATAAAGTGATCAAACCGCAGCAAGGCAAAGTATTTCTCGATGATACGGACATTCTGAAATCCAGTCCCAAGGTCGTGTCCCGGCATATGGGCGTTGTGGGTCAGTTTAACGAATTGAGCTTTGATTTTACTGTACGTGAAATGGTTATGATGGGTCGCACCCCGCACAAGAAGCTGCTGGAAACGGATAATGAACGGGATCATGAAATCGTGGATCAGGCGTTGGAAAAGGTACATCTGACCGGACATGCGGATCGCAATTACGTGTCCCTGTCCGGTGGGGAGAAGCAACGTGTGGTTCTTGCCCGAGTGCTGGCGCAGCAGCCCGAATTTCTGATATTGGACGAGCCTACCAATCACCTGGATATTAAATATCAGCTCCAGATCCTCAACATTGTGCGGAGTTTGGACATCGGCATATTGGCTGCGCTCCATGATCTCGAACTCGCCGCAGAGTATTGCGATTACCTCTATGTCGTGAAGCAGGGACAGATTGTGGTTCATGGCAAACCTGCCGATATCTTGACCCGTGAAATGATTGGAGAAGTATTCGACGTGGAATGTGAAATCTACGAGAATCCGGTTACCGGCGGCTTGGGCATTGCCTACTTGAGTACACGGTGAGACAAGGAACTGTCTGAGTTGAAACTCACACATGTTCTCTCTCTATCTCTTCCACTATAACTCCGGTTGCACAGTCAATTACGGAGTAAGTAGCAAAAGGACTGTATTTAAGCGGGATATTTGCTTAAATACAGTTCTTTTTGTTCTAGCGTCAAGTATCATAGGTCACGTGTATCCATGCATGCATTACCTTTTTTGGGGGATGGGCCACTCACTCTATACCGATGCTCCCATCGCCTTATATGTTCCTAACAGGGCAATTCGGGTTAGTTGAAGAGCCATATGATGAGGTGAGCATACCTTAGTGTCAGCAAGCCATTTGTGAATAATTCCAGTTGTGGAGAAGCTGATGTGGTCCAGTAAAATATCCAGAGGCACTTGTACTTTTTGCTCCATGCCTAATTGGGAAATCCGATGAAAAAACGCGTCTTTAATCACTTCATTCAACCGGATGTTGAAACTTCCGGCGGGATTGATCAGTACCATCACCCGATAGAATTCATCATGCTCCAATATATGCTCAAACATTACTGCAAAAATGGGATCTGGCTCGTTAAATGAAGGTAGGCTCCCAAGATGGGCATTACGTTCCGCCAGTAACTGTTCAAGCAGTTGAAACTTCTCATTCACCATGCTGTTCAATAAATCATCCTTGTCCAGAAAGTGGGCGTAAAAGGTAGAGCGATTGATATTCGCTTGTTCGGCGATGTCCACGACACTAATTTCGGTGAAGGATTTCTGTGGGAGAATTTTCAGGAAAGCTTCGGAAATCATTACACGGGTCCGTAAAATTCTTCGATCCACTCCACGGGGGTCATTCACTTCTCATCACCTCGATAACAACGGATTGATCAACTTTGTCTTGGAGTAAGCAACCTCAGATGGTTAAGAAATGTAAGTTATGCAGGCATTGCACAACATAACGATTGATTGTGTTGCTTAATCGTCAAATTCTATCCAATTGATCGTTGATATCCAACAGATAATAGCTATCATAATAAATAAAACACACCAAATCAATCGGAAAAATAAAATATAGAATAAGGAATGAGGTCATACTTATGGAACTGTTTTGGTTTATTCCCACGCACGGGGATGGCAGATATCTTGGAACAAAAGAAGGGGCCCGGGCGGTCAGTTATCATTACTGCAAGCAGGTTGCACAAGCCGCGGATGAACTCGGATATGCCGGTGTTTTGTTACCTACGGGAAAGTCGTGTGAAGATGCTTGGATTGTTGCTTCATCGCTGATTTCTTCCACGAACAGGCTGAAGTTTCTTGTTGCTGCGCGTCCAGGTCTGATGATGCCGACCACAGCTGCACGCATGGCCGCAACCCTGGATCGTTTCTCCAATGGAAGACTGCTGATCAATGTGGTGGCTGGTGGAGATCCCATTGAGCTTGAAGGAGAAGGGCTGTTCCTGGATCACGATGAACGCTATGCGTTAGCCGATGAATTTCTGACCATTTGGCGCAAGGAATTGCAGGGAGAGGCGGTTGACTATGAAGGCAGATATCTGAAGGTTAAGGGTGGCTCCGTCCTGTATCCGACCATCCAAAAGCCACATCCCCCACTCTATTTTGGAGGTTCCTCGGAAGCCGCAATGGAAGTGGCAGCGGACCATGTCGATGTATATTTAACGTGGGGTGAGCCTCCGGGTCAGGTGGAAGCCAAGATTCATCAAATGCGGGAGCTGGCTGCGAAAAAAGGAAGAAGCATTCGTTTTGGCATACGTATGCATGTTATTGTGCGTACGACAGCAGATGAAGCATGGAAGGCCGCAAATGAGCTGATCTCCCACCTGGATGAGGAGACGATAGCCGCTGCCCAGAAGATCTATGCCCGCATGGATTCCGTGGGACAGCAGAGAATGGCCAGGCTGCATAATGGTGATCGTTCCAACCTAGAGATTAGCCCCAATCTGTGGGCGGGCATCGGCTTGGTCAGAGGTGGTGCCGGAACCGCACTTGTCGGTGATCCCGATCAGGTCGCAGCCAGAATCAGAGAATATGAAGAACTGGGGATTGAGACCTTCATTTTATCCGGTTATCCGCATCTGGAAGAAGCTTATCGTACGGCGGAGCTGCTGTTTCCAAAGCTTAAGTACTCGCAACATGGAGAAAGCGGAGATCATTCCTTTGTCGGTCCATATGGTGAAATCATTGCCAATAACAACATTCCGGGCCACATGGTCAAAACGGAAGTTACCGCCAAGTCCTAATATCATAACGGATTGCCAATGAAGACCTAATAGACACCTGAAGGCATTCGGCAATCGGGTGTCTATTTCATTTACTGTATCTTGGAGTCAATCGGACGCGAGTGTCCATCCTGGATGACCTCCTGGAACAAATCCTTGGATTCCGTAGGCCATGTACCTTGCTTCAGGAGTGCTTCCAAATCGCCTATGGTTACTGGGCGTGCGTGCCGTTTGAGAACGTAACCGAGCTGTCCGTTGGGCTCCACCGTGGCCGTTTCCAGATCGGCAATACTTGTAATCCCTTTTTCCCGCAGTTGCATCTCCAACTGGTCCACCGAAAAGCGCATGCGTTTCAAATTAGGCAGATTCAACTTCCCATCTTCCACGACAACCTTCGATTTTCCGCTCATCAGTTTTTCAAACCAATTAAACTTCAATTGTAATTGTTCAACAATCAGGAGTGTGAGGATAAATACCGCCGCTGACCCGATCGCTTTACCTAACTCATGGTTCGCAATTGGCTGCACGATCGTTGTTCCAATCGAGATAATAATGACCGTCGTGGCTACACTCATTTGCGAGATTGATTTACGCCCAGCAATCCGTAGCAGAATCATGCCAATGAGTACAAGCAAGATGGATTTCCATATCCAGTCCATTGGTTGTATTCCTTTCTGTACCAAATCATGTCTCGTATTTCTTAGCCTGTTCTTGAACTGGTTGAAATATACAATGGTTTAGGACAAGGGATGCGGATAAGGAAAATAGCGAAAATAGTCCCGACATTATAAGGACCATTATACTACATCCTAAAATAAGGAAATGACCGATATTATTATGGAGAGCTTTCTTCTAACAAAATGAGGAGTGATACAACGTACAATGTATACAAACATGATACAAAAGCATCTTTCCCAAGGAGATATGGAAGGCGTTATTAAACAAATAGCATATATTGGTGAAAAAAAGGATACAACTCAATTCGCTTTCTTGATTGAACTCCTAAAATCTACTGACAACACAATACTACGCAACAAAATTGCCATCGCTTTATCTGACATTGGAGATGATCGAGCAGTCGAACCGTTAATTGAAGTCATCACAGACCCCAAGACATCAGGAAGCAGAGGCACATTGCTATATGCTCTTGAAAACCTGAATTACATAGTACATATAGAGAACATTATTCCATTTATCGGTGATTCCAGCCTGGAAGTGAGCGCGCAGTCATTTATGTTGCTGGAGCAAATGATGGATAGGTTATCGGATTTACAAAACCTTAGGTGTCAACAAATTATTGAAATGCAAATCTCACATAACCAAAGCAAGCTTCTGGAAGTGGCATTAGACATGTTGAAAAAATGGAGGTATCAACTGTAGGAATTAGATGAACACGCTTCTTTCAATCTCACCTCCCTATCGTTTACAATAAGGAATTGAATGCAGCAAACGAAGGAGCGGGTCATATTGACAAAGCAGAAATACTATGTCGTCTGGGCAGGAAAGCAGCCTGGCGTATACAGCACATGGGCGGAATGCAAAGCACAGACAGATCATTTTACCGGAGCAAAATATAAATCGTATGAATCGAAAGCTGCTGCCGAAGAGGCCTATCGTGCGGGATGGAAAGGAAACTGGGGTACTGGCGCCAGTGGTTCAGGCGCTTCTTCGAAGTCGAAGTCTGGCAGTAACGGAAGAAGCGCGGGCATGGAGACCTCTGCAGAAATTGACTATGACAGTATCTCGGTTGATGTTGGTACGCGTGGGAATCCAGGGCCGGTGGAATATAAAGGCGTGGATACCCGCACGGGTGAGATTATTTTCTCCGTTGGGCCAATCTCCAAAGGTACAAACAACCTCGGGGAATTTCTGGCAATCGTACATGCCTTGGCGTATCTCAAAAAAGAGGGCAGTAGCAAGACGGTTTATACGGACTCCGTCAATGCGATGAAATGGTTGAAGCAAAAAGCGGTGTCCACCACACTCGCAAGGGATGCTTCCACCGAAGAGATCTGGCTGATGATTGACCGTGCAGAGCAGTGGCTCCGGACGAATACGTACAGCAATAAAGTGCTAAAATGGCAGACCAAGCAGTGGGGCGAAATCAAGGCCGACTACGGCCGAAAATAGCCCTATTTCTCTACAAATTCTGTATTATTAATTTTCTATGAGAAACGATGTTTACAATTTCCAGTTTCCATTCTATAATCAGTTCATTATGATAAGTTACACATATGAAGGAGCCTGTCATCAGCGGGCTCTTTTATATTTATGGACCTCAAAATCCATAAAATGTTGAAAGAGTATACTTTGCAGGAGGCAGACATGAGTTCCATTTATAGAAGTGAAGAAGGCAAGAGCAGCATACTTGAGGAATACGAAGCGTATGTTGAGCAATTGGGCGAAGGTTTTACACGAGAGTACGTCGAGACACGTTTTGGACAAACGCATGTTTTATTAACAGGTCCAGAAGACGGTAAGCCGCTATTTATTCTCCAGGGCGGAAATTGTGTGAATCCGATGACGTTGTCATGGTTCTCTTCCCTATTCAAAGAATACCGGATTATCGCGCCGGATACGATCGGTCATCCAGGCTACAGTGAAGAAACACGAATTTCGGCAAGGTTTGATAGTTTGGCTTTGTGGATTTCTGATTTGCTGGACCACTACAAGATCGAAAAAAGTGCGTTTATCGGTCCTTCCTTTGGAGGCGGAATTATCCTAAGACTGGCAACCTACATTCCAAACCGAATTGCATGTTCTGTTCTGGTAGCACCCGCTGGACTGGCCGTGGGATCCAAAATTAAAATGGCTCAGGATATCGTGTTGCCACTCGTAACGTACAAAATGACTTCTTCTCCAACTTCTTTGCAAAAGATCGCGGATATCATGTCATGCAGTTGTATGAAAGAAATAGATAAAAATATAATCGGGAAAATCTTCAAATACGTCAGTCTGGAGCAAGATATGCCCAAGCTTACGGAGCAGGAGGAATTGGTGAATTATACATCGCCAACACTGCTGCTGGTGGGAGAGAAAGATGTCTTTTTCCCGGCAGATAAGGTCATTGAAAGAGCTCAGAAGATTATTCCGAATGTCAAAGCAATCAAATACGACACAGGTCATTTTCCGTCTCAAGACGTGTTGATGCAGATGAACCGAGAAATTCAGCAATTCTTACAGAAGAATTATTAAATTTAGAAATTATTCAATATTTCCGCATGATTGTGATTCAAATTGCATCATTTGGTTTATATACATGGTTGGCGATGAAACGCCTGTCTGGTTGGACTGAATGATGCAACATGCGGCAAGTCTTCCGATCGACAAGGTTGAAAAGAGGGTCTGTTATGAAAAAGGACAATTGCAAAATGGCATTGCAACGCAATGTAATTTTAAATGATACATACCAGGTAAGACATCTCATGGCTAGCAGCGAGCTGGCTATTGTATATGCAGGAAGAGATCGGAATACAGGTGCGAAGGTAGCGATCAAGGAGTTTTTCCCGCAGAGGCTGGCGGCACGTCAGACCGACAAACGGGGAGTGTTCTGTTCTTCACGAGGGTTCAGTGGTCAGTATCAGGAGCTTCTTGCTGCATTTTTGGTAGAAGGAGAGCTGTTATCCACGTTAAATCACCCTCATATTGTTTCGTATGTGGATCATTTCGAAGAAAATGACACAGGGTATCTTGTTATGGAATACTGCACAGGGGTAACCTTAACCGAATATCTGATTGAGCGTAATCATGCGCTGGATGCGGCATTTATTACGGAGACGTTGCTTCCGTTGGTAGATACATTGGACCATATTCATAAGCAAGGAATTCTTCATCGCGATGTGAAGCCATCCAATATTATGGTGATGGAAGATGGTACACCCAAACTACTGGACTTCGGTTCGGCAGCTCGCTGGCCCGTACAGTCCGGGGAAAAACAGGCGATCTTTACATCGGCAGGGTACTCACCGCTGGAGTTCTACTCCGAGAAATCCACTCAGGGACCGATGTCAGACATATATAGCCTGGCAGCGTTGCTTCATTATTGGACATGCGGGCAGCCCCCTATGGACGTTAAGCAACGATTGTTCCGCGATGAATTACCGTCTGTGCGTTCTCATAATGAGTATGTGAACCGATGGCTCGCACGCGTTATTCACTGGGGATTGTCTGTTCGTTCCGAGCAACGCTGTGCGTCCCTCGCTTGGGTTAAGAGATCACTTCAAGTACAGGCATGGATGTGGAAAATACGCAAGCCTGGCACGGTAGAATGGGCTTTGGCTGAAAATGAACATACCCAAGTCTACGAAGCAGAGCCGAAGAAACAGCATGAGACGGCTTGATTGCAGCCTTCTCTTATACATATAGTCAAGTGTAACAAACAAGCCAGTTTGGTCCTTTCACGGATCGAACTGGCTTGTTTTTTTTGTTTTTAAGCCTAAAAGAAAAATTATTTCTTTTTTTAATTTATTTATGGAAGAATACTTCATTCTAACTCCAGGGTCTGCATATACTCCATTGGAAAGATGGAGTGATTAGCCAGAAAATCTGACGTAAGCGCCGGCTCCCGTCTTACACCAAACTGAGGGGGAATGTTGTGTGACCACCAACAGAAAGGGCTTCACAGTATCTTTGCTGCTAGTCGTTATGATGTCTATGCTGCTTGCCGCCTGCGGAGGAAATGACAATACGGCTGGTACACCGAGTCCGGGAAGCACTGGGGAGACGGGTACGGAAGCTGGAAAGCCGGTGACACTGGAGTTCTGGACGATTGCTCTGCAACCCACCTTCAACGATTATTTTAATGATTTAATTGCCAAGTATGAGAGCAGTCATCCTGGCGTGAAGGTCGAGTGGAAGGACTACCCTTATGATGCGATTTCACAGCGTTTATTGACCAGCACGGCCAGTGGCAAAAGCCCTGATGTTGTGAATCTCAATACCGAATTCGCCAGTCAATTGGGAAGTAAGGGAGCGCTGCTGAATCTGAATGAATACCTGACAGATGAGGAAGCAAAGAGTTACTTTGAAGGCATTTATAATTCTACTGTTTTGGATGGCAAAGCTTACGCGCTTCCTTGGTACACAGGTACCGAAGTGCTGTTCATGAATACCAAGCTGGTGAAGGAGGCAGGCCTTGATCCGGCAAATCCGCCGCAGACGCGAGAGGAGCTGGTGGAGTGGGCCCGTCAGGTCCATGAAAAGACTGGGGTGGCCGGTTATGCGCAGCAGCTAGTTTCCAAGCTGTTTCCAATCGACGGCATCCCGATTCTAAATGAGGACAAAACGGCCGCGGCTTTCAATACGCCGGAAGCAGAGGCAATGATCGCTCAAATGCGTGATCTGATGGCCGAAGGTGTGGTGCTGAAGGAGGATGCGGAATTCAGCAAGCAGATCCAGTATTTTTCCGGAGAGCAGGTCGCTTTCCAATTGTCGGGTCCAACCTTTATCAACTTCATCAAGAAGTCTGCACCGGATGTTTACAAGAATACAACTGCGGTAACGCTCCCAACGGGCAAAGCGAACCTGCGGCTCTCCAATTCCATGGATCTCGTTGTGCCACAGAAATCCAAAAACCCTGAGCAAGCGGTGGAATTTGCCGCCTTTATTACCAATGCAGAGAATCAGACTGCCTTCTCCAAGGTAGCCAACACACTTCCGTCAAGCAAAGCCTCCATTGAAGATCCATTTTTTACACAATCCGACGGATCGCTAGAAGCCGAAGCCAAGGTAGCTTCCTCCCAAAGTCTTGATAAAGCTACTGATTATATGGTCGGCGTACCGAATGCAGGAGATATCAACTCCGCATTGGCACGGGGCTTGCAGGAAATTTTGATGAACGGAGCAGATATTAAAGAAACATTGAACGCAGTAGAGAAGGAAGTCAACCAGATTCTTAACCAGGATTCCTGAACTTGTGCGATACAGTCTGATGAGGGGGAGTACTCCCCCTCGATCCTAGAAGAGAGGGAGGCGTAGCCGTGTACAAGGCGATTCGATCCGAATCTTTTGCTGCATGGGCGTTTATGGCACCGGGATTGTTGTTTCTGGCGGTTTTTACCTTTTGGCCGATTATTTACGGGATACCCCTCTCATTAACGGATTATTCTGTCATTACAGAGACACATTTCGTTGGTCTGGATAACTTCACCCGGGCCTTTCAAGATCACAATTTCCTGATTTCGCTGTGGAATTCGCTGGTGTATGTGCTGGTTGTGCCGGTGATTCAAATCATCTCGATCCTCATGGCCATTCTGGTCAACAGCCGGATTCCGGGTGTCAAAATGTTCAGGGCTGCCTACTACATACCGGTTGTAACTTCCATGGTCGCGGTGGCGCTGATCTGGAGCTGGCTGTTGGGCAATAACGGCGTGGTCAATTACCTGCTGCTGAAGGTTGGCATTCTCAGTGAGCAGGTCTCCTGGCTTTCCACGAGCAGTACGGCGCTGTATGTGCTGATGTTCATCACCATGTGGAAGGGTCTCGGCTATTACATGATGCTCTATCTGGCTGGACTTCAGGGGATTCCGGCAGATCTGTACGAAGCCGCCAGAGTGGATGGAGCAGGACCACTGAGACTGATTGTTCATGTGACGCTTCCGCTGCTGCGGCCGCATATTCTCTTTTGCACCGTAATTTCGGTGATGGGTGCCGTTCGTGTATTCGATGAGGTCTATATTCTGACCAAGGGCGGGCCGGGAACGTCCACGCTGACCTCAAGTGTATATATTTTTCAAAAAGGGCTGGAGCAATTCAATTTTGGTTATGCCTCAGCGCTTGGGCTGATCGTCAGTGTGATGGTAGCAGCTCTCAGTGTGTTGGTGTTCCGGCTGAACCGGAGAGGCGGGGTGAATACCTATTGATTCGGCGTACGCTTTCGTCTAAAAAAATGAAAAAAGGCCTTCGCCATTTGATCATTTATGTACTGTTGATTTTGCTCGCCCTGTTTATGATGGGTCCTTTTCTGTGGCTGCTCAGCGTATCGCTGATGCCTGGACGTAATGTGTTCGCGAATCCGCCAGCCATTCTCCCAACCTTCATCGCTTTCGATAACTACGTGCAGGTGTGGGAGTTCATGGATTTTCCACGCTACATCATAAATACGGTGGCGATTACGCTGCTGGGGGTGGTGTTTAACATTTTCTTGTCCTGCCTCACGGCGTATCCACTCGCAACCTTTCGGTTCAGGGGACGTAATCTGGTGTTCACTCTGTTGATCTCGACCATGATTATACCGTCGGCAACGGCGATGATTGTGCATTATTTAACCATTCAGGCATTTCATTTGGGCAATACGTTTCTTGGTGTTGTGCTTCCGGCCGCGGTGTCGGTATTTAACATCTTTCTGATGCGGCAAACGTTTCTGGGCATACCGACGGATATTCGGGATTCTGGCAAAATGGATGGAGCCTCCGAGTTCCGTGTCTTCGTGCAGCTTGTCATGCCATTGGTGAAACCAGGTGTTGCTGTTATTGGCTTGCTTGAGGTCATGGCATTCTGGAACAATTTCCTGTGGCCGATTGTGGTGCTGGATGATCCGCAGAAATATCCACTGGCCGCGGCCCTGACGTATCTGAACGGTCAGTTCTCGTATAACTTCGGCTGGATTGCCGCTGGAACAATGATCTCGGTGCTGCCGATTATCATCGTGTTTCTTTTCACCCAAAAATACTATATGGAAGGCATCGCCGGAGCGATTAAAGGATAAAAAACACAGAAAGGGTGATGGCATTCATGCCCAAGCAGTATAAGCTAACATTTGTCCCGCTAGATGAACGGCCTTGCAATTATGAATTCCCTTATTTGTTGGCACAGGGAACGGAATTCACAGTGGAGCGTCCCCCACTTGAAATCATGGGCCTGAAAAAACGTCCGGGCGATGTGGAACAGTTATGGACCTGGTTTGAGGAGAGCTGTACAGGGGCAGATGGAGCAGTCGTTGCCTTGGATACGTTGCTCTACGGCGGGATTATTCCTTCCCGGCTACATCACTTGAAGCCGGATGAATTGATGGTCCGTCTGGAGCGGCTTCGGGGGATCAAGCAGCGGTACCCGCAGCTAACCCTGTATGCGTTTCAACTGATTATGCGCTGCCCGCAATATTCCCTGTCAGACGAGGAGCCGGATTATTACGCCGACTGGGGAAGAGAAATTTTTCGCAAAGGTTTCATCAGCCATCGGCTGGAGTTGGGGATTGCTACTGATGAGGAGATCCGCGAGCTGGCCGATATCGATAACCGTCTACCAACTGAAGTGCTGGAAGATTACCTTGGACGCAGGGCGATAAATATTGAAGCGAACAAGCAAGTGCTGGCCCTGGTGAAAGAAGGGATTATTGAGTTCATGATTGTGCCGCAGGATGATTCGGCGCCTTATGGACATACCGCCAAGGATCAGGAGAAAGTGCGAGCCCGTATTACCGCCCTTGATCTGGAACTTAAAGTCTACATGTATCCTGGTGCAGACGAAGTTGGTTGCGTACTGCTCACCAAAATGATGAACAAGGCTCACGGCCGGATGCCGCTGGTGTACCCGCGATTATCATCTGTTCAGGGGGCGTTTGTTACCCCGCTATTCGAGGATCGATTTTTCTATGAGACGCTGAAATATCAGATTTTGGCTGCCGGTGGGTTGATTGCATCCAGTGAGACTGAAGCAGATCTGGTGCTGTTGGTTAGCACACCTGGAGAGACGATGGCGGAAGCGGTGTCGCAGCAGCATTCTTTTTACAGCTATGATGTATACCGAAATCTGATGGAACTGGTGGAATATGGGTACTTCCTGCTCAGGAGCAAGAAGAAGCCGGTGGCTGTAGCGGATGTGGGATATGCCAATGGTGGGGATCAGAAGCTGGTCAAGATGCTGCGGCAAAAAGACATGTTATTTGATCTGGCTGGATACGCGGCCTGGAATACCAGCTCCAACTCGCTGGGAACCGTCATTTCGCAGGCCATGATCTATCTGCTCTATGGTCGCACACCGTCGCATCTTGATTTCCTGGCCCTTCGGTATGCTGAGGATGTCTGCTATTGTTCAGTCGTTCGGGGAGAACTTAGCAATGGCCCGGTGCAGGAGATGGGCTATGGCAAATACTTGCTGGATGGGTCTCGCGGCCTTGTTGCCGCCCGAGTAGAGGAAAGGTTGCGTCAAGAGCTTGCTGTGCGGATCGATAATGCAGCGGGCAGTATCCAAATTACTGACTGTTACATGCCATGGAACCGAATGTTTGAAGTGGGCTTGTCTGTACGATTTGTACCCTCCAACCCTGGTAAGGAAAGCAGAATATAAGAGAGAGGGTGAGAACCCTGACAAAGGTAGTGCTGGAGAAACTGCATTTGGGGCTGATTGTTTCTTGCCAGGCGCTGGCTGACGAGCCGCTGCATGGTGCGGCGATGATGGCCCGCATGGCGGCGGCTGCGGAGGAAGGAGGGGCCGCTGGTATCCGGGCGAATGGGGCGGCAGATGTGCGTGCGATCAAGCAGACAGTCTCATTGCCTGTTATAGGCATCGTGAAGCGCAATTACCCGGATTCTGCTGTATATATTACCCCAACCCTCAGAGAAATTGACGAACTGCTGGTGGCCGGAGCGGATATCATTGCATTTGATGCGACCCGCCAGAGCAGGCCGGAAAATCATACATTGGAGCAAATCACCGCCTATCTGAACGCAAATGGGGTGGTTTCCATGGCAGACATCTCCATTCTGGAGGAAGCTTTATATGCTGAGTCACTTGGAGTCAGCTGTGTTTCGACTACCCTATCGGGTTATACACCGTATTCCCGACAGCAGGAAGGGCCGAATTTGGAGCTGCTGGAAATGTCCGCAAAGCGGTTGAAGATTCCGGTTATTTCCGAAGGGAGGATTAGTAAACCTTCTCAGGTGGAAGAGGCGATTGATCTGGGGGCATACGCTGTTGTGGTGGGCTCCGCAATAACTCGGCCACAGCTAATTACCCGACAGTTCGCAGCAGTGACCAGAAAAGCGAGGATGAAGAGTAATGGAGATGAATGACCGAATTAATACGTATTATCCTTCCATGACCAAGTCGGAGCAGAAGGTGGCCAGGTGCGTACGGGACAATCCGGATAATATCATCTATTTTTCTGTGACTGAGCTGGCTGATTTTGCTGGTACCGGAGAGACTACGGTGATGAGATTCTGCCGTAAAATCGGGTTTAAAGGCTATCAGGATTTCAAGTTGATGCTGGCCCAAGGGCTGCCGAAACGGCAGAACCAGCCAGACGGCGAGCAGGGAGAGGACGATTACGCCGACCATTTATATGCCTCGATGGTGGGGGTACTGCAATCCAGCTTGGGTATGCTGGATCGCAGCCAGTTGGAGCAGGCGGTGAAGTGTCTTGACAGCGCACGACATGTGCAATTCTTCGGCGTGGGCTCATCAGGCATTACCGCTATGGATGCCAAGAACCGATTTTTGCGTATCGGGCGGCGTGCGGAAGCGAATTCCGACAGCCATATCCAGTCCATGATGGCGGTAACGATGGGAGAAGGTGATGTGGCTTTTGGCATCAGCGTGTCCGGCAGTACGCTGGATACCAACGATATGCTGATGAAAGCCAAACAAAACGGGGCTAAGGTGATTGCCATGACGAACTATGCCAAATCCCCCATTGCTTCTATCGCAGATATCTTGCTCTTGACCGCGGGGAAGGAGTCTCCCCTTGAAGGCGGTTCTGTAGGAGCTAAAATCTCTCAGCTGTTTTTTATCGACTTGCTCTGTCAGGGACTGGAGCGCGAGCATGGCGAAGAGACTAAGAAGATGAAGGAATTAACGGCCAGGGCGGTTATCGACCGTATTTATTGAAGGGTTTGTGTGAATAGGGGGAAAGCGAATGCCGCAGGTCATTGGTGTGGATGTAGGAGGCACAGGCATTAAAGGGCTTGTGGTCAATGAAGCAGGAGTCGTTCTGGTGGAGGCTACATGTACAACCGAGGCACGGTTGGGCCGGAAGGCTATACTTGGCCAGCTGCGCGGGTTAGTAAGTGAACTGTTGTCTAGATGTGTAGACGTTAAGGCACTGGGCATTGCCTCGGCAGGAAGGGTGAATGTGGGAACGGGTGAAGTGATCCACGCAACGAACAATTTACCTGGCTGGCAGGGAATGCCACTGACACAGTGGGCAACTGCGGAATTTGGCCTGCCTTCAACTGCCGATAACGACGCCAATGCTGCACTGCTCGGCGAGGCGTGGCTTGGTATCGGCCGCGGTAAGCAGAACCTGGTTATGCTGACACTCGGAACTGGGGTTGGTGGGGCCAATATGGCATTTGGCAGGATGTTACGGGGAGTAGACTGGCGCGGTGGGGACTGGGGGCATAGTGTGATGGTGCCTGACGGTCTACCTTGCAATTGTGGCAAACGCGGCTGCGTGGAGCAATACATTTCCGGTAGTGCACTGATGCGGCTGGCGCGGGAACAGAAGGGCAACACGTATACTCACGGCCGAGAGATTATGGCCGCTGCAAGCCAGGGAGAAGCAATAGCGTTGTACATTCTAGAGCGTTACATAACTGATTTGGCCTTGGTTATTGCGAATATATCTGCCTCGATAGATCCGGAATTGATTATTCTTGGTGGCGGTGTGACCCAAGACCAGGCTATGTGGTGGCCGATGCTTACCGCTAGGTTATCCAGTGTCGGGTTGGCAGACCGGGTTTCAGTGGCTGAACTCGGTAACTGGGCAGGCTGTTTCGGGGCGGCGCAGCTGGCCTTGGAACGCCTGCGTGAGGACGGCATTGGCTGGTCTGAAGGCAGTGACAGGGAGGAGACAAAGCATGGGAATTGAACAGGAGAAACACAGTGATATCGTCATTATTGGCGGTGGTCTTGGCGGGACTACGGCTGCGCTGGCTGCAGCCAAGGCAGGGCTACGGGTACTTTTGACGGAAGAGACGGACTGGCTTGGCGGTCAATTGACCTCACAGGCAGTACCGCCGGATGAGCACCGCTGGATTGAACAATCTGGCAGTACAGCATTGTACCGTGAGTTCCGCAGCAGGGTCAGAGATTACTACAGACGGAATTACCCGCTTACGGATGTCGCCAAGAGCGACCCTTTTCTCAACCCCGGTAATGGCTGGGTGAGCCGTTTGGCGCATGAGCCAAAGGTAGCGCTTGCCGTTTTGCATGAAATGATGGCCCCTTACGTGAATACCGGTCGGATCGAGGTGCTTTATCATACCGTGCCAGTACAGGTAGATACAGAAGGTGACCGGGTGACTGGCGTGACTGTGCGTGAAGAGCGAAATGGGGGATTAATTAAGCTCCAGGGTGCCTATTATCTGGATGCTACAGAATGCGGTGATCTGCTTCCCCTCGCGGGAGTAGAGTATGTAAGTGGTGCGGAATCTCGGCGGGATACGGGTGAGCCACATGCCCTGGATGAAGCGGACCCGCTAGACATGCAGTCGATTACCCATGTGGCGGCAGTGGATTATGTGCCGGGTGGAGATTTCACGATCCCCCGTCCGAGGGATTATGATTACTGGCGTCAGTATGTTCCCTCGTTCTCGCTGTATCCGATCCTGAGCTGGTACGCTTCGGATGCCAATGATACCTCCAAGCTGAAAGAGTTCACGATGTTCCCTAATGATCAAGGCATAACCTCCCTGTGGGATTATCGGCGGATCGTTGACCCAGCTATATGGACAGAGCCACTGAATGATGGTGAAGTCACGCTGCTCAACTGGGCACTGAACGATTATTACGCTGGGCCGATCATTGGCGTATCGCCGGAGGAACGCGAGCGGCATCTGGAAGCGGCGAGGCAACTAACTCTTTCCTTGGTATACTGGCTTCAGACGGCAGCTCCCCGCCTGGATGGCGGAAAGGGTTATCCGGGCGTAAGGCTGCGTGGAGATGTGCTCGGTACGGAAGACGGTCTCGCGAAAGCACCGTATATTCGGGAATCACGGCGAATCCGAGGCGTATATACCATTACCGAGCAGGATGTGAGCAAGGAATTGCGCGGAGCAGAGGGAGCCAAACGTTACGAGGATAGTGTGGGTGTCGGCAGTTATCATCTGGATCTCCATCCGACAACCGTGAGCCAGCGGACCTTTTATATTCCGAACCATCCCTATGAGATTCCACTGGGTGCACTCATCCCGGTGCGGGTTAAGAACTTGCTCCCGGCTTGCAAGAATATCTCCATGACCCAGATCGCGAACGGTTGTTACCGCCTGCATCCCACCGAATGGAATATTGGCGAGGCTGCCGGTACCCTTGCAGCTTATGCCATTGCACAGCAAGTTGAACCCTCAGAGGTGAGGGCTTCGGCGGAGCATCTTCACGCCTATCAGGCACAGCTGATTCGGCAGGGTGTTCAGCTTCATTGGACAGATGCGGAGCTGGCAGGGGAGTGTTAGACAGACTTAGGGATAAAAAAAGATGATTCCTGTTCTGAGTTCTGAACAGGAATCATCTTCTGTAAGTCGATTAAGTCTTTTTGTTCAACTGTTTATATAATAGTGCCATTGCGGATGATAATTCTCATCAATACTGGGATATTTATCACATGGCCTGCTGTGGATCTTTCTTTTGTCCTACATAGATATTGGTACTTGGTTTGATGGCTTTGTATCGAATTTCAATCTCCGTGACACCATCTTCAAACGTAATATACAACTTTTCATTATACTCCAGAGCTTCTGTATGTCTGGGTTTCACTGGTGTTCGTCCCCGAACGACTGTGCAGTTCGTGTCATGCCGTATCAATAACGTTTCCTTTTTACCAGCCTCCAGCCAGATTCGTCCTGACTCCGGTACCTTAACCCCAATGTCCATACGATCAAATAGTTCACTGAGACTTACTTTTCGTCGCTCCAATGAAGTCAGTGGCCAATTCGTCACGGGAATATCTTCTCCGTTTGCAGTGGCCAAGAAGTATCCTTCCAGTCTTCCACGGAATACAGGTTTTGGTTTCAGTACAAACCAATAAAGGGCGGAGATTCCCCCGACTGCGAGGAGACCGAGTCCCGTATATAGAAGTATCTTTTCACGTAAAGAATGAATTTGCAACTGAATGTCTGCGGTTACACTCGCGCCTTCAGAATCCGTGGCGGTCACCGTAATGGATGAACTACCGGTGTGGAGCGAAGACCAACGCAGGATATTACCTTCAATGACAGCATCTCCGAGTTTGCGCTCACTCCCACCTTCGGCGAGGGCATACGTTAATGGATCATTATTGGTATCCTTAAAATATTTGCTTAGGTCAACCTCTGTATTGCTATCGTCTTTGGATAACACCATGGACTCCCCTGTTGCTACGGGGGCCTGATTCGTAATATCTACTTCAACGGGAGTGATCTCCCGATAAAAGTCAGGACCATCAATCCGAAGTCCCCATGTGTATAGATCCGATTTTGGAAAAGTGTATTTTCCCGTAAATCCGCTGCCTGTATTGGTCAAAGGGATACGCTCTGTTTTTCCATCAGACGGGGTCACAATGAGTTCTGCTTCAAGCCCCTTGTATACATTCAAATCCTGAATGGGTTTAGGGTCCACGGCCTGATCGTAGAGAGAGGCTTCAAATGTGATGCTTTTCCCCTTTACGGGTTGTTCCGTTGCCATATGTGCAACCGCAGACACGTTATAGTTTCCAAGTAGGTTGATCTTCACTAAATCTCCGCTGCGCCCCTTGAATTTCAGCTTGAACTGTCCTTTGACCGGACGAATGATCTTCATTAGAGCATATTTATCAGATCGGATGAAGCTGACATTGCTGGACTGATAATACAGCTGCGCTTCAGAGACAGCATGATCAGAGAGCATGATAATGTTGGCATCCGCCATGCTTGAATTGGGAATGTCCACAGTTACCTCCTGCATTGCCCCTGTTGCTGTTACTGCCGCCACAGATACAAGAACAGATTGAATCTGATCTGCAAAAATCCGGTTGAAAATTTCAGGCAAGTCGTCTGCACTTCCCGTGATAAAGGAAGATCCACCCGTTTCCTGAGCTATCCGCTCCAATTCAGCGGGGTTAACCGTACCATCGCGGTTTAGTCCGACGGTATAGATTGGATAATCAGCTTTTTGAGCCATCTCAATAACCTTGTCCACATCTTTGGAAGAATCAGCTGGTGTTCTGCTCGACGAACCACGCAAATCTGTTTCCCCGTCAGAGAGCAAAATCATAAATGGCTTTCGTTTGTCCGTCTGGGACTGTTCAAGCAAGCTCGCACCTCGGCGCAAGCCAAGTCCAAGATCTGTATAACCTGAGCGTTTTAAGCCATCAACACGACTACGAAGGTTATTTCGTGCCCCAGAGGATGATATATCCATTAGAGGTACGGATGAAGTGATTTGATCATTATAAGCTACGAATCCCAATCGGGTCTTAGGTCCACTACTCATATCCATAAACATATGTATAACTTCTTCGGCTATGCGATCTTTGTCGGTCTCATTCATGGAGTAGCTAACATCCAGGACAAACATGGCATCAAGCCCTTCATACGCGTGGGTCTTGACAGACGATTCAGCGTACGCGCTCCCAATGTCCCATGCTGGAATTAAAACGCTAATCACTAATAGGGAGAACAGTATCTTTTTGCATTTAATTAATATCATGTGAGGCTTCGAATCTCCTTTCTGGTTTGAAAACTTCGGTTCATTTTTTGGGGAATATTAAAATTTTTTTGAAAAACTTTTGCTTATTCACGATATAACGCCGTTATGCGTAGTTTTCATTATTTGAGAATAATGCAACACCGCATACTTTAAGTCTTTTTACTCTTGATTAGGAGGGAAACCCCACTAGTCTTAAATCATTGAACAGCATCCAAATTATAGGATATTCTATATCATCGGCATGATTCGTAAGGAAGTGAAGCGAATTCCAAAAATTAGTTCCATAGGTATATCGAAGGTTGTAAAATGATCTTTTAGACCTATAGTGGGTAATATTGACAAAACATATCGCTGATGATTAAGATGAATTCCATAAATCTCCAAAGCAAACGGCATAATCTGGTACATAAGTTCCAGTCGTATGTTGACAGCTCGTTCTATTGGTCTTGTGTTTGCTGGGAGCATTGATTCTCCTGGATCATGACTGAAGGCTGATAGAGACGTGCGGAGTGTCAAAAATTGATGGAGGGGGGGAAGCATTCGCCCGAATGAATCATCATCTTGGCGGATGTTGCCTGAATGGACATTATTAATCAAACGAACCGAACGATGCTTTTTGAAGAAATTAATCCCGAGAAGTTGGACTTGATCACCATTGTCGGTGATGTTAAGGGCATCGACAGTCTGAGTGACGATAAGATCAAGGAGATTAACGAACACTTGCTTGTTCGTAGCTTCGATGAGTTCCTGGACAAGTTCTCACCTAGCGTGTACTCCTTTTTCAATGCGGTAAACCAGAAAGTTATGTATACGCTTAAAAAGCCGGAAGGTATTCCGGAAGAAGCGATCTCGGAGATCAAGATTGACCATAGCAACGACTTTCTGAGAATGCTGTTCACCCTGATCGATACCAAGCGTAGTCAAGGTATTACGAACGTTGATTTCAAGTTTGAAAATCTGCTCGATATGATCTCACCGAAGAAAGTCATGGATGACATTCGTCAGGTACGGAAGGAGATTCATTACATGTATGGCCAGCATGAGAAGCTGGATGACGGCGATCCGAAGAAGCTGGATATCGGGGATAAGCTGAATGTCATGTTTGAAGATGCAAGCCGGAACTATAACAATGTTATGGCCATGCTTCCACTCGCCATTGAAGATATCAAGACGCGTTTGTTGTTGGGCCGGGCTCAGGAAGAAACATCCTCTGAAGCGATCCAGGTGGGACAACTTACGATCGGTGAGAGCGGAGAATTGAAAATTATCGAAGCTCCGAAGAGTGATAACAACGAGTTGATGCTTCTCGATGAAGCGACAAGCACCGATTTGACGCAAGTATTTGCCGAAGATTATGACTCACTCTCCGAGACACCTTCGCCGTATGTACAGGATCTGGTGGTTCGCACATTCTGCCCGCTTCCTGCGGTTCAATCTGAAGTGGATACAGCTGTAGAAGTGCAGAACTACAATACATACCTGGAGTTTTACAAAAATGCCAAGGATGATTTTGTGAAAACCGTAAAACCGCTGGTCGAGAAAATTTTGGGTGTCAAAATGTTCTTTGACCAATATGCGATTAAGAATAAAGGCATGCTTCCTTCCATGCTGATCTCAAATGCCAAGCTGGATATGCTCGTCAAGAGCAGTAATATTCCCCGGCTTGAAACATATCTCAACACTGTCAACGCGAAGAATGATTTTACCGACACGATCTGGTTCGGTATCGTTCCATCCGTAGAGCTGGAAAATACAGGCCAAGTTAAAGTCAGCCGTGCCCGTTTCCGTGGTAACGAGAAAGTGGTTAAACAAGACGGAAACAGCATGGAATCTCTGGCAATGCTCTTGCAAGTCGTTAAGGATTATAAGGTGCAGGTGTTCTTCAGCTTTGAATCCGGGGAAGAAACCACCTTCAGCAGTATGGCTACCGCAGGTATTGATAAGTATATCGATAAATGTTCAGTGTTGACCCGCAAGGAATACAGCGAGTTTGCCATTCCAAGTGCTCCAAACTTCACGATTATTCCCAAGGAGAAATCGGGTGTCGTTATCGACAGTCGCATGCTTCAGACAGAGAATGGTGTGGAACTCTCGAAGGAGAAGGAAGACATTCTGAAACTGTGGATTGAAGGCGTGTATGTTGGGGCGTCCTATGTATCTGCAGGGATTGTTGCTGCATATCAGTGTCCGGAATACCTGAAAGGGGCTTTCAAGAACGTCAACCGTGATTATCCGGGTGTACGTTTTGACATTGAGGCAGGGGACAACAGCTTGCGTGTTGTAACAACGATGACCAAAGAAATTTCCGGATTTACAAATACCATCAAGGATTTGATTAACCGAAAAAACTTTGGATTTATTTTCTCATCGGAAAATGCCCAAATCCAGGATAGCGACATCAAGCGGATCACAGTCTATAAAGCGAGAAGCATGGCGATGTCCGAAGATGGTTTCGATTCCTTGTACAAAACACTTGTAAGTACTTACATTGAGCGCTTGCTCCGTTTCCAAACCGGTGATTTCAAGCATGAAAATATCGTCAAATTCTTCAGCAACAATCCGAGCAGTCAGAAGAGCCGGTGGCTGGGAACTCGAGGGTCGATCAATTCGATCATTCAGGAAGGCGACGACATGAGCTTTATCATCGATGAAAAGAGCAACATGTGCCACATTGACCTGGTATTTAACGGCAACGTGAAGAACCTGGAGGTCATGATTACTAAAGGCACCAGTGCGATGAAAGTGTAAGAATACCATTGGAACAAGTCTGACTATTAAATATGATTCATCAAACAACGTATTATAGACATTAATTTTGGTGTTAGAGGCAGACTTCATCGTTTTGCCTTTATACATATATTCCGGTGCCTCTCCCGAGATGGGGAGCATACCGGGCACATTTTTTCCTAATCTTAAGGAGGTTTTTATTAATGGGTTTTGTATTGAAAGTAGAAGGCGCAGAAACAATCGAATTGGGAATGGATAATATCCGTACAGTTGTGTATGACACGGATACACCAGATGATTCCAACGCTAGATCCACAGATGTAGGCGCAACACTTCGCATCAGCGGCAAAATTATCACTGCAACCGACGGTGACAATGCAGATGACACGATGAAACTTGCTTTGTGGTCCCTCGTGCCTGCTGAAAAAGCGGATTGCTACCGCAAAGTAACCCTGGAAGTGGTTGCAGCGGATCAAGTGGTACGCAAAATTTACTTGCCAAACGCATTTGTTGTGGATTACACAGAGCGTTTCGGTGATACCGAAGGCGTAGGTGAATTCAGCCTGTTCATCAAACAGAAAAAAGACAAAACTGAATTCACTAAAATTGAAGGCGGCTTCCCTGTATAAAAGGGAACAACTGTTGTCTCGAGCCAGTTAGTTTTGGTCCGGAACAACGCTGTCATGTTAAGGGGCCCTGGTGCCCCTTAATCTTTATTTACGCCCGAATACGGCAGGGAGGCAGGAAAGAATTCCATGAAAGATTATTATGCCGTGCTTGGTGTAGAACGTGAAGCTTCTCCGGAGCAGATCAAGAAGGCTTATCGTCAATTGGCGAAGAAATTTCACCCGGATGTCAATGGGGGAGATGTACAGGCAGAAGCGCGTTTCAAGCAAGTACATGAGGCATACAGTACACTCGGAAATTCCGAGCTTAGAGCAGCTTATGATCAGCAGCTTCGCACTGGACGTAATACAGGTCAAGCGAAGGGATCAGCATCCGATACAGCCAGATCCAGTAAAGGCAACGCGAAGTCTGGGAGTGCAAATGCCGAGAAGGTATGGTCGGATCCATCGCGGATGCAGGAACAGTTCGAACAATTTTTTGGATATCACCCCAAAGGCAAGGAAAGTCCAAACGGTGGCAAAGCCGGTCCCAATAAAGGAATGGATATGTCCGCCATGTTTGACCGATATTTCGGAGTTCGAAAAAAGTAGACCGGGAGCTCGTTATGGATCATGCCGGTTCAGGCGGAGGTTATGGAAGTGAAACGAGGAAGGTCGGTATTGACGATGGGGCTTGACGCATGCGTCGCCATGATTTCGTTAGCCGTGCTGTATTACATATTTATCATCAACCGGGATATGAGTGCCCAGTGGATAACTGGAATTATCGTGGTCCTCTCTGGAGGAGCATACCTGTATTTTAAATACATGCCAGCCACCAAGGCGGAAAAGAAGAAATTGTCTTCGCGTGTCGTGAAGCTTGTCCTCCTGGACGACGACGGTACAAGTGTGAAGGAATGGTATATTCAGGGCGAAACGAGTGTTTTGATCGGGAAAAGTTCGAAGAACAGCGAGGCTGACATCGATCTCTCCGACACACCATATGCGTCTCTCATTAGCTCGCAACATGCGGTGTTGAACAAAGCCTCGGGTCAATGGTTTATCGAGGATATCGACTCGGCCAGTGGGGTAGGTGTACGTAAAGGAAATCAAAGCAGAGCATCCAAATTGGAAATCGAAGAACCCAGCCTGATTGAGGCAGGGGACTTAATTTATATTGCCAATACCCGCATTTTGGTGAAATAACGTTGGCGTACATCATACAAGCTTACGGGGGAATGAAACGAAATGAGTCTGACTAGATGTGGAAACGGACATATGTTCAGCACGAGACGGCACGGCAATACGTGTCCATATTGCAATCTGGCCGTTGAATCGCCAGCTACCAGTAATGGTGAGGCAGCGGGAGCGATCCCACGCGCACCTCGTACAGCAGAGGATGACAGAACGATGCCATACCTGGGCGAAACAACAGGAATTGAACCGGTAACGGGTTGGATGGTGTGCATCGAGGGTCCGCAGATGGGCCAGGATTATCGAATAATGGCTGAAAAGAACTTTATTGGACGTTCGGAAGAGATGCATGTTCGCATTCTTGGGGATAACACCATTTCTCGGCGTAATCACGCGGTGATTGTGTACGATCCCAAAAAGCGGAATTTCTACTTACTGCCCGGCGATGCTTCTGGCCTCGCATATCACAACAATGAAGCAGTCTATTCTCCGGTGGAACTGGCTGCCTACGATGTTATTCAATTGGGACGCAGCAAATTCATTTTCATTCCATTGTGCGGTGTGCACTTTGAATGGGAGCAACAGTGAACACCTTCATGATTTTGTGGAACGACAAGGAGCTAACGCCCTACTGGGTACTTGCGGGTGGCTGTTTGTTGATTTGGTTGCTGTTATTCGCACGAAGCCGGATTCCGGTAAGGCAACGTGACGATAGGCCGGTTGGCGTTCAGATCGGGAATGGACAGACCATTGGTGCTCGCAGTGAGCAGGATGATTATTTTGCCTGTGCCGTGGAGCCTTATGGTGTACTCGCGGTACTTGCCGATGGAATTAGTGGGTTATCTGGTGGGAAAGTAGCCAGTACGACTGCTGTAGAAACATTTATCCGTGAGTTTGAAGAGTTGGAGCGGTTTCCTGATCCGGAAGAGTTCTGGGATGCTTCTTCCCATGCGGCAAATCAGGCGATTCTTCGCAATTTGCTTGGCGTTCCCGGAGGGACAACATTGGTGTCTGCCATGATCAAGGGCAGGGATTTGTATTGGGGTGCGGTAGGAGACAGCATATTGGCCGTGTTTCGCAAAGGAGAGCTGCTTGCCATCAATCACAAGCATACACTGGAAAGCCAACTTGAAGAACAGTATATGTCTGGAGAGATCTCGGAGCAGGAGGCACTTGACAATCCGCAGCGCAAAAGGCTGGTCAACTATTTGGGGTACGACCATTTTAAACAAATGGAAATCGCGGACGAGCCGTTTGCACTGCAGCCGGCGGACAAGATTGTGTTATGCAGTGACGGGGTATACAACTCCCTCACGGAGATGGAACTGGAGACCATTCTGGCGCAAGATATTTCGCCATTTGATGCAGCCCAGGCCATCATTGATTTAATTGAAGAAAAACAGCTCGTGCATCAGGATAACGCCACGATTATCATTTTGGAGCAAGGATGGTAACGGATCGGGCAACGCACAGGGACGGGAAATGGGGAGACGGATGAGGAAGGAGAACAGTGAATTCAAGACGGCTTTTGTCTCAGAGGCGGGGTCTTTCCTGAAAAATCGGGATTTCTACGGCTGCGTTGAACTGGAAGACTGGGCTTGTTATGTCATTGCAGATGGTCTGGACACCGATACGGAAGTGAATAGTGGACAGATCACAGTACAGACCATTCTGGAATCCTTTTTGGAAAAGCCAACCATGTCCAAACGCAGACTGACAGAATATATCAAGATTGCACATGAATGGTTGCAGTATGAAAGCCGCCGGGTCAGGCTCAAAGCGGGATTCGTTATTGTTGTAACGGATTATACACGCATGGTGTGGGCATCGGCCGGACATAGCCGCTTGTATCATTTTCGGGGAAATAGACTTGCATTAAAAAGCAAAGATCACAGCGTAGCTGCCCAATTGGCAGCGGAAGGCCAGATTGCAGAGGATCGTGTGGATCAGCATGATGAACGCGGCAATCTGAATGAATACGCGGGCAAACCTGGCATGATCAAACCGTATGTATCCGATAAGATCAAGCTTGCCGATGGTGATGTGCTTGTTCTATGCACCCCTGGATTATGGGAAGGTGTGCAGGATGCCGAGATGATTGATGCGGTGGAAGGTGCCAATGACCCGCAGGCGCTGGCCGATACGTTGGAAGAAGTGATGCTCAGCAAGCAACGTTCACGAATCGAGAATTATAGTGCGGCAGCCATTTATGTGAACAAGATTTTTCATGAAGAACCAAAGAACCGTAAGAAGTGGATTAAACGGATTGCCATCATGTTGATTATGCTCCTGATTTTTGGCGGAGCCGGCATATTCTACGCGGTGAAAAGCGCAGCCAAAAAAGCCGAGCTGGTCGTAGATATGCTGCAATACGAACAGAACGCTGACCAGTACGTGAAGGAACAGGAGTACGCTAAGGCCGTCTCAGATTACAGTCTTGCTCGCAACAATTCGATCAAAGTAAAGGACCCTGTGCACAAAAAGTTGCTGACTTCGAAGATGGCTGCTGCTCAGACATTGGTTGACGGCGAGACTCATCTGAAAGAAGGGGATATTCCCAAGGCAACCGCCAGTTACACCAAAGCACTGGAATTATCTGAGTCCTACAATATGTTCAACCGTGAAGTCATTCAGGAACGTTTGGAACAGATGACCACCTTTCAGCAAGTACAAGACTGGATCACCGAGGGCGATTTGAAACTCCAGAACGGAGACTACAGTGGAGCGATCATCTTGTATAAAAGGGCCAGAACGGCCGCTACGGAAACAGCATACAAGGAGGCACTGAAGGAAGTTGCCACCAAACTGGAGACTGCTGAAACCAAACGGGCGGATATCAAGCGCCAATCTAGACAACTTCAGGCCGATACGCTGGAACAGAAGGGTGACCGCTTCAATGAAGCCGGAGATTATAGCGGTGCCATGGATGCCTATGCTTCGGCACAGGAAATTTATCAGGAGATCGATATGTTGGAACGGGTTCTGGCTATGGAGCGGAAAATAAATAAGCTGGATGAGAAATTGAACCCACCTGTACCGGCGGCTGATCTTATGCAGGATGCGGCAGGGTTAGGGACAACAGATTCGTCTGGTTTGAACTCGGATTGGACCGGGAATGCGGGAGGAATGAGCGCAGGCAATTCAGCGGGAAGCACTTCTTCCGTGGGTAATGCCTCTTCGGCCGGAAGTGGGACTGCGGATGCTTCTGGCTCCGAGTCTTCTTCAGGGAAAACGACAAGCAATGCTAGCATTAATTCCGCTTCAAAGGCTAAAGGAAGCACCGACACCACCGAGGCAGAAGCGAATGAACAGGAAGCAACGGAAGGAGGAGATTCGTGATGAAAGATATTATTCGTGACCGTCTAAACAAGATGGAGGATCTGGAACAACGTCGCATGCTCAAAGATCTCATGACAGGCGTTTTTCTTAATCTGGTCGAGTATCAGGAGACGCTAAACAAACAGATCGAGCAACGGGTGTTTGACGAGGTGGTACCGCTGGAGGAACGCCACGATGTATATGTCACATTATGTCCGCGGGAAGATTTGGACCCCATTCATGAATTTCTGTATCCGATTCTTCCGGAGGATGCTGCACCGCAGACCGTTTATTTGAGCGAGGCTTCAGAAGCGCTGGCACGTAAGGAAGAGATGAAATTGTTCACGTTCTACATGGAATGTGGGCAACAGGAACTCCAATCCCTGCTGAAAAGTAATCGGACATTTCGCGGGGAGATTGTAACGAGTGAAGGCAGACATGTCATAACGGTTCGATTGAAATCAAGTACAGCGTATATCTCCAAAGTTGAAGAACTGTACCGGGTATTTCGTAAGAACAGTCTGCCATGGAAATCGGTTAATGCACCTTATGTATTCAAATTCGTTGATTGTATTCTGGTCAGCTCAGACGATGGAGATGCATGGGACAAACAGCATGTGGTCAAGGAACTTTCAATCCATCTGGAGGAATTTGAGTCTTATAAAAGAACGAACATGATCCCACTTTGGAATATTCAGAAGCTTGATATGAAAACAGGTGGATTCCCTGTCCCGGCTTCGGACCGCATCAATTATGAACATGTGTTACCGCTCCGCAAAACAGGGACTGAACACGGATATCTGGTGGATGGAGACGAATCGCATATTCGGTATATCAAAAGATCGGAAGAAGATATCACCATCGTATCTCCGCTGGAAAAATCCGATTCATGGACTGTGCTGAAAATAGCCGGTCCCGTTGCAACCCGAATCGGCAGAATGGACTTTCCGCTGTTTTCCAACAACAAACGGGAAGGGTTTGCCGGTAAATATGCGCGTCAGGAAGGACGCTCTGTTCGATCCAAAGGGGAGATTGCCCGCATGGTTCATGCTTTCCAGGCAGCAGAGGGATTGGAACTGGAAGATGTGAAAGTGGTGGCACCAGGGCCCGCCTGGGGCATCACGTACCCGCTTAATGGATTTGTTAGCGATCATGTCCGTGTTGAGGCAGATAAACATCGAATGATTTTAAGGTTCAGCAAACACGGAATTCAGCCAGAACAGGCTATTTTTCTGGATGATTTGCTGAGCTTTCTGGTATCCGAAATCCAGTTGGCTTTCCCTGAATATCGCTGCGAAGGGGAATGGATGTGAGCTCAACATGAATTATATATGGGATTTGATTATTCGCGCCAAGCGTAATGGAACTGATCTGAGAGACGTAACTTTTGTTCCTGCACGTGTATATTCGCCATACATGGAATTAAGTCATACGAACCTGAATGCTTCAGACGTGGAACGTACGATTGAAGTCAATCCGTATTATCGTTTTTTTGATATTTTCAGGGATTTGTTCGATATCAATAACGAAAAGCAGGTGGAATTGCGGGAGACGCTCTTTGATTTGGTCATTCATTTTCTGGCGGATATGGATTTGATGCAGGGGATGAATAAAAGGGAGTATTACATTCGCTTCATTTTGAATGATATGCATTCGGGTGTATACGGGGAACGGATACGGCGGCGACTGGAGTTGTTCGGACGAGAGGAACAGGAAGTGATCGCCTGCAATATGCTTCGTCTGTACGATACGGGAGAGGCCGTTCATCTGCTGAGGGATACTCTTGTCCGGATGTTTCCGCGTTCAACCCTTTATGCCAATTGTGAGGAGAAGGATGAATTGCTCTTATATATTGGTCAGGCAGAACGGACGGAAGCGAAGGAAAAGCTGGAATTGATTCTTGAACTCTTTCTGCCGGTTCGTTTTGACACGGAAATATACTGGGGTCATCATTTTGGTATTCTGGATGTGGACTATACGATGATACAGGACGGTATTGCCCTATATTAAGCAGCATCAGCAGTTGTAAGGAGGAAGTATAGATGAACGGCTATTCATACCGATTGTATCCCGATGCCACGGGCAGGGAACGGGCCAGAGGAACCATGCGTTATACGCGCGAAGAGTTGATGGACATGACCACATTTCAATTACGGAATATTTGTTACAAGGAGCGACTGGTTGAGGGATTGGGGCCCCGCACGGAGCGTGAAGAACTGATTCGGATTATTCTGAAATTTTTGGGAGCGGACGATGTATTGTGGATCGATCAGTCTTTGGAAGACGGATTCGAGCGAATACAAAAGGCCATTTCTCGTCATATGACGGCTCCTATGAGCAGTGATGGAGGTATTAGTGTGCCCGCGCGGCTGATTCTGTACGAAGGATTGAAAGTGGACAAGCTGGATCAGTACGTAGTCACGGCACCGGGGGGGTTAACCGAATCTAATGTACTTTTGGTCAATGAGAGTATGGAGCTGTGTGGCATCTTTAATTTGGTTAAGGACGACTCCGTATCCGGAACCTTTTATTTGACGGCAGGAAGTGGATCCACCTGGAAACGATCGGGAAACAGACAGTACAGCCTTCTCTTTTTCCGTAAACGCGATTCGGAATATCTATATCAGACCTATTACTCTAGCAGGCCTCTTCCTCCGGTTCATATTCAATATACTCAAATTCCACTGGCCGATCTGGACATCCGGGAACTCGAACCGACAGACGCTGTACTTGCAATTGACTTTGGCACCTCCAACACGACGGCAGGCGCCTATTTGCATAATGGTTATATTCAGGCACCAAGCAGCCAGGATTTGCTGAATGGGCGGGTTCGTATGGATGCCATTAACTATGTGGCTTTTCCCGATCCTACATACAAAGACACAGACTGGATCGAGGTCCTGCCTACGGCCATCGGTGTGGCAGAGTGCTCGGATTCAGCGAACATTCGTTACGAATTCGGCTATGAAGCGCTGCGAAGCATGCGTCGTGGAGGGTATAGCAGTCGGGCGAGTGTGTTCCGTAGCATGAAGCGCTGGGTCAACAATTACAACAAAATGGAAGAGATCGTCGATGTTCATGGGAATGCGGCCATGGTTTCCCGTATGGATCTGCTGCGCGCATATATGAACTATATTATCCGAACAGCAGAGCATCAGTTCAAGTGTAAGTTTCGCCATGTGCATTTTACCAGTCCCGTGAAGATGAAAACACAGTTTTTGCAGATGTTCGGAGAGATGCTTCCGGATTATCGGATTGAGCAGACGTATGCGCTGGATGAGGGAATGGCTGTGCTCTATAACACCCTTGCTGACGGGATGGAACGCGGTGCTTTCATGGAAGGGCAGACGTATCATGCGCTCGTGATTGATTGTGGCGGTGGAACAACTGACTTGTCATCTTGTGCATTTACGATCGAGGACGGACATATGGCGTACAAGCTCGATATTCATACCACTTACGAAAATGGGGATACCAACTTCGGAGGTCACAACATTACCTATCGTATTATGCAGTTCATGAAGATCGTATTCGCAGATTACTACAGCGGACGCCGTCAGGTGACGGATATCGATAGCCTGATCGAGGCACCCGGTGCGGACGTGTTCCGCCAGGTGGACGAAGAAGGTGTGAAATCCGTCTATCAGAAGCTGGAGCAGCGATATGAGGAGGCAGAACATATCATCCCGACCGCGTTTGCTCGTCGAGAGAATCGTTCACGGGATGAGTATCTGCGGGTGAGAGGCAACTTCTACTTTCTGTGGGAAATCGCAGAAGAGATGAAGCAGCAATTTTTCCGCAAAACCGGCATCTTGCGTAACCGATTCCACTCGGAGATGGAGGACGATGGGGATAGTGACCTGCAGATCACGACCATGGAACGTTGGTTTCTGTCCGTGGAACGTAGTGGTGAACTGAAGGATGAATATGAGTTCCCCGATGTGGTGTTTAATATCAAGGAAATTACCCAGCTGATTAAGGCTGATATCTATGAGGTGGTCCGCAAGTTTTTGGATGATTTCTATCGGCAAGGGCGGATGAGCCAATATTCGATTATCAAGTTGACAGGTCAGTCCTGCCGCATTGATGTATTTAGGGAAGCACTGAAAGAGTTCGTTCCAGGCAGAAGCATTGAGTTTCGGCAAAAACCTGCGGAAGGGCGTGTGCCTGATCTTAAACTTGCCTGCCTTCGAGGGGCGATTCGTTATCTGAGTGCCCGCAAAACAGGAAGCGTTCAAGCCGACATCACGCATGATGCCGCTGTAATTCCTTATACCGTAAGTGCCTACACGCATAATGGACGTGAAAAAATGCTGATCAGCAGTCTGGATCGGAGTGACGGCATTCCGGGCAGCATTTCCCGTCCATTCGAGACGGCAGAAGTGGAGTTGTACCTTAGCGGAAGTGATGGTCAACTGAGACAGAAATTCGTCTATGCCAACCGTCCGGATGCCTATAAAGAGGTGCTCTACGAAGATATCCGGGATCAGTACGGAGATAAAATCCCGCAGGATGATACGGATTCTATTGTGAATGGAGAGACGAAGTTTTTTGTTTTTCCGGATGACCGTCATTGGGGTTTTCATGTATTGCCGGTTGCCCGCAGGAATGAACGATTGTACCTGGGGCCGCAGAAGCTGCTTCCGTTTGAAACAGACTTGTCGGAACTGGACTTCTTTGACGGAATGAAGTGAGGACCAAGAGCAGAAAGGAGGGACACCGCTCATGTTCACATATTCGTATCCGCATTTTAACAAGGGAAGAATTCTGAAAACATCCATGTTGGAGGGACTACGCGATTTCCCCAGAGACTACATCGAACTGTACTATCGCGGTTATGCAGATGGCATTCTTGCAGGTGCAGAGGTGGAAGTGTTTCCGGACAAGCTGATTGTTGCTCCTGGGATGGTGCTGCATAAAGGAAGGCTTTACATGCTGACAGAGCCTATGGAACTGGCATACCAAGCTACGGGCCGGGTCAATGTGCTGAAGCTTCGGTTTACTGCGGAGGAGACCGTGAGTGACATGACGATAAGCCATTCGGAACTGCTCTTGGATGAAGAGACAACATGCACATCTGGAGAGTTGGAGCTGGCTCGATTCAAGCTGAAAGAAGGGGCCCGGCTGCGGCGAGACTATCAGACCTTTGCCGACTTGGCAACGGAGTTCAACACACTGCATGTCATTCATGTCCCTTATGCAGCCGAGGGGGCAAGCACCTTATCACCAGTTGTCATGAAGGATTATGCCGAGAGATTGCTTCGAACGGGGACCTCTGATCCCCAGGATCTGGTCTTCGTCATGATGTGTCTCAATGAAGGAACGGTTGCACGCAGCGTCATTTTGCATCACATTGCCAGTCGATTGGGGCTGGAGTACAGAGAATACGATAATGCGCAGATTCATCGATATCTGGATCGTATACTGGCTAATGCAGGTCGGGGAACGGGACGTTCGGGTATGCCGGTGGGCGGACCGCATCGTATGATTGTGGATTGAAATTTTCAAGAGAATGGGAGGATGGAAACGATGAAGCATTGGGATGAAAAAATTGTTGCAATGATGAACGGCATGACAACGGATGCCCCTGATGATGGATATGGACATATTCCGGAAGAACCAGACCTGGACTTAACGGCTGCTTTTTTACAAATTGGTGGTGAGCCCTATTCATTTCAAGAAACGGAGCTGCTTGAAGGAAAGGCCCGGATGATGCTGCCACGGACCTTCAAGCCTATGTCTGAGCACATGATGAATCTAAAGTATCCTTCACAGCACAGACCCGGTACGATCTACACGAATGCAGAAGGCACGATTAATATTGCCGTGAATCACACGGTTAATCCACTGCCAGCGGAGGATCTGCCCTTGTTTAAACAGAGCATGATTCAGATTTTGCGGCGAACACAGAAGCTTACCAAATGGTATGGGGACAGTGATCGCACCGTGGGAGAACGTGCTGCGGCAACTTGCGAATTTTTGACTCCTGTCGTGAATGCGAATCTGTATCATCTCATGCTGTTCACTTCGTTGGATGAACGGGCACTGATCTTTACGTTCAACTGCACAGATCTGGAACTGGACGATTGGAAACGTGTGGCTTCCGCCATGTTGAACTCCATCCGTTTTGAGATCGATGAGGAAAGGGGCGATGTAATGTGAGTATTGAAGCCTTGTCTTACAAAAATGTGAGAGTAAGCCCATTCGAACTGGTCAGTCTCCATGAACTGGTTATTACCAAACAAATGAATGATCACGCATGTGTGAAGTTCACGGGAATTGTGGATGAAGAAAAAAAGGATACATACGTGCGTTTAAGCGGTTCGGATACGCTCGTCGAGATCAGTCAGATCGATGAGGAAGGCAGTACATCTGTACTGTTCAGCGGTTTGATTCTAAATGTTGGGGTAATGGTGACCAGTGGCGTCTATATGCTCGAAGTGGAGGGCATCTCTCATACCCATGAACTGGATATCCGTAAGAAAAGCCGTTCGTTCCAAAATCATGGCATGACGTATCCACAGTTGTTAGATCAAGTTGCGGCTGACTATCCCAACATCGATATCATGGATGCTGCAACAGATGGGGCAGCCATTGGAAAGTTCACCCTTCAATATGAGGAAACGGACTGGCAGTTTCTGAAGCGTATTGCATCCCGTCTTCGAACGGGTTTGATGCCTGCATCCGTATTTGATACTCCCAAATTCTATTTCGGTGTGTTTGATACGTCATCCAAGGGGAAGCTGGAGGATTTCAATTACAGAGTCCGCAAACGGATGGATAAGTTCCGTTACACCTCGCAGAACACCAAGGTTGAGGTTGGCGAAGAGGATTACGTGTATTACGAAGTGGAGACAAATCGCGTACTGGATCTGGGAAATGCCATCGAATTCAAGGGCAAGCTCCTGTATGTATATGAGGCATTTACCGAAATGAAAAATGGTCTGCTCAAGCATCGTTATACACTAAGTACACATCGGGGACTCCGGCAAAATACATTCCATAACGATAAAATTATCGGAGTTTCGCTGCAAGGTGTCGTCATTGGCATCGACAAGGATCGATTGAAAGTGCATCTGCACATTGATCCAGCGCAAAACGAGGGTGAGGCGCATGCTTTTCCCTATCAGTCCGTATATACGGCGGAAGGAAACAGTGGTTGGTACGTAATGCCCGAAAAAGGGGATCATGTGCGGGTTTATTTTCCCGGTAACAAGGAAGAAGAAGGGGTAGCTACGAGCTCGGTACGCCAAAACTCGGACGAAGGAGAGAGCAATAAGCTGAGCAACCCGGATCATAAATACTTTCGTACCGCCGCTGGTAAGGAATTGAAGATGACGCCCGAAGAGGTGATTGTTACGGGCAAAGACGGGGAGATTTTTATTCGGCTGAGTGAAGGCGGAGGTATCGAAATTATTAGCAGTCAGCAGATCACGATTTCCGCCAAGGAAGATATCATGATGAATGCTGAGAAAAGTATTGTTTTTTCTGCAAAAGAAGAAATCAGCCTGACCTGTAAAGAGAGCAACATTAAAATGGACGGAACAACCTCATTGGTGGGCACAGAACTGAAAACTAATTAAAAGTGACTAAAGTTCTATTACAAATTAACTTCTAATTTGTTCTTATAACAATGTATTGGTGATCTTTAAAGAGGAGAAAGGAGGAATGCTCGTGACTACTGCGCTTGTGCAATTCAAGCAAGAGATCGTAATTCCACTACGCAACCAAGTGATGCTCCGCTTCGAGCAGATGTATCAGCAGAATCGCGAACGTTTGAAAGAAGAGTTTCTCCGTCATTTTTCCAAGAAATGTCAAATCGTTCTAAATGCGCAGAAGATCGGTGAACATGGAGCGGTGGGACATGTTACATATTCAATGCTTCGAACACGACTAATGGACGGCCAGGCCCTGTATTTGACCGAAATGGCTGACGAAACGTGGTTATTTGATCCCTCTCCCATTGAAGGAGAATATGATGCTTCCTGGGCATTTGGTTATCTGAATGTGATGCTGGCTTGTTGGGAAGAAGAATTGCAACGGCCGGGTTCGCTCTATGCAGGCTCCATTTCACGACCAGATCTGGAACATTTACTCCTGAAGGAAGCTGAACACGGACACGCCTATGTGACGAATCTGATTCATCTGGCAATGCCGGAGGCTGTGCAATGTGAGTCGTTTATTCACCTGGAGAAGTGCCCGTCCTTTGAAGTTCGGGTAGGTGAATATCTGGATGTGAGTGAATCCGTGTACAAAACGAATGGTGATCCAATGGATGAATCAGAGATACGAAAATGGCTTGCTGAAAGAATCGAGGGAGCCTACGGATATGCGGCTTTGGAACATCTGGATCTGGCTGGAGGAGATTATAGAGGGATGGATTTCCGTTACTCAGCTTTTCGCAATGTGGCGTTTGGAGGGGGTCAATTCGAAGCCAACAATCTGTTGAATACCGTCTGGGAGCAATGTGACTTGACGGATACCCGATGGAATAACAGCCAGATGTATGGTGCTCGTTTCCGAAAATGCAGGATGGTAGGTGCCATATTTCATGGCATAGAGGCGAGGCAGGGGTTGGCTGATCCTGAGATCTGGGAAATCCCGGGATTTCATCGGGTATCCTTTGCAGGGACGGATCTGAGAGAGGCAGATTTTGTACTGGCGGATCTTCAAGGAGCAGATTTTACGGGAGCGTTGTTGGAAGGCACTGTGTTTGGCGTATGCAACTTGGCTGATGCGGATTTTCGTGGAACGGATGTTTCCAGCGTCGATTTTACAGGTTCGCGTTTGGAGGGGGCGCAGATGGATACCGGAGCTTCCTGTCCCATCCAGGGTCGTCCCGCAGCCCGGAAACGAGAGGGCCTGGAGCATATCGATGGGATGATCGAGGACCAGTTAGCCTACTTTATGGAGCGGAACTTACAGCAGAAGGGGCGGATGGCATGAGAAACGATTGGTTCCGGATCATGCAGGATATGCGTGTAACAGGGGCTCTTGAACCGATTGGTGTCAAAGGAATTATTCAGCCCGAGTGGATGAGAGGCAATCACTTGAATGAACTGGAACAAGCGAATTTGCAGTTTACGATTCGCCCTAATCGAAATCCTGTTCCCATAGATCTGATCGAGCGGCCGTATCCGTTATGGTCTGATGAGCTTAAACGTTTGCTGAGTACATTCGCTCCACGCCTGATGTTCAGGCTGGCTGGGCTGATGGATATGGAGAGACAGCAGTTACACCCTTACTGGTTCATGGTGCCGCCACAGCTGGCAGCACTATCCATGAACAGTACATTTGACAGCAGTGGCAAGTTGAACGTACTTCAGGTCGATGGCGAACGATTGAACAGCACAAACTGGCCAATTATTCAGTTGACGGACGAACGATTGAAGGAAACCGTGATCTTGGTGAATTTGGCATTGGCTGAAGCGATTTTACGCCGGGACTATACCGGTTTGCGTTTGCAACGCGTGGATCGGGTCGAGAGGCCGAACTATTAACGAATCTTTAAAAATGATCTGGGAGAAGGCCCAAAGAAGGAGGAAAAACAATGGCTGAAGCAATTGGCGCGACACGACCCGATGTTGTGGATGAAGGTGCCGGGGGCCCAACGTATGTTGTGGCAGGAGCGATATTAAGCTGTTCTTGCGGTACACAGCTCAACCGTCTAAAAATCCCATATAGCCATGGCGTGCATTTGAAGGAAAAAGCACAATTGAACGTGGCTGATGCAACACCCATGATACACATCATGCCTTTTGGAAATTGCACAAGCCAGTTGAATCCTGTCGTGCAGACCGGCGAATTCGACATTGAGGGCGTTCAGAAAGCACCCTGTATTCCGTCCGTGTCTACACCGTGGATGGATGGCAAAACGGATGTGCTCATCGAAAATGAACCTGCCTTATTAAGCACCTGCATGAATATGTGCCTCTATGGAGGCTACATCCAGATTGAAGATGATGGTCAAGAGCTTGGCGGATCTTCCATAGGCGGCACAACCGGGTTCGGCGGTAACATCAGGTAACGTACATCTTAGAATATAGCTGAGTCCTTTCTTCCGTGTGCTGACATTGCTAGAGGAAAGAAGTGAGACAATGAGTGTAGTGGAAGCGGCTGTGGGTATGGGGAATATCCGATGTATATCTCCATACACGCTGCAGCATATACAAGATTTGCGTATCGAGCGCAAAGCAGGGAATCATGCCCGCCTGTATCTACAAGGCATCATCCCGGAAGAACATCAAGATGGGGATCTGAACATACTGGCTCAGGATGAGACAGTGTCCCTGGTGGAGATTGGGGATCAGGGGCAGGAAGTACGCAAACTGTTCCAGGGACTCGTGCAGGATGTCAGTATCCGCCGAGTTCAGGGGATATACATATTGGAACTGGAGGCCGTGTCCTATTCCTATTTGCTGGACATTGAACCTCGTATCCGTTCATTCCAGAACAAGGATCAGGACTGCGAAGACGTCATTCGCCAGGTATTGAAAGCTTACCCGAAATCGGATGTCATTGATTATGTGAGTGGAAGTTCGAAGCTTGGGGCCTTGACCCTCCAATATCGGGAAACAGATTGGCAATTTCTACGCCGATTAGCATCCCGGTTCGGTGCAGCGATCATTCCCGAAATATCGGCTGATTCTCCTAAATTATATATTGGGGTGCCAGATGGTCGCTATACGGAACTGCCTGATCAGGCATATACGCTAAGACGGGATATGAGAGCTTTAAAAGAAGCCTGGTCTGTGGGAGCCTCTGATGTGTCGGAGAAAGACTTTACGAGTTATGTGCTGGATACCCATCGCTGGTTGGCGCTCGGAGATACCGTTCTCTTCCACGAAGAAGAACTGAAGGTCGCCGCTTGTACCAGTCGAACGGTAAGGGGCATGCTTCGGCATACCGTCACACTTAGTCCGGAAAGTGGCATTCGGCAAAATGAAATTCGGAACGATGACATTGCAGGGGCCGCGCTGGAAGGGAAGATTATCGGGGTTACCAAAGATACGGTGAAAGTGCATCTGGATGTGGATGCTGACCAATCCGAATCGGAAGCAAGCTGGATGCCGTATTCTGCGGTATATGCCGGAGATGGAGGCGGGTTTTACAGTATGCCGGAAGCGGGCTCCGCTGTTCAGGTGTATTTCTCCAGTGGGCAAGAGAGTGATGCATTTGCGATGGGCTCTGTCCGCCGCGGCAGTCAGCCTTCCCCAAAGACCGCTGATCCAGCCACCAAGAGCTGGGGAACTAACTATGGCAAAGAAATGAAAATGACCGACTCGGAAATGTCCCTGATCGCGACAGAAGGAAGTCTGTTCATCACGCTGGACGGCGGCGGGGTCATGATTCAGAGCAATAGCGGAATTGTAGCATCCGGCGGGCAGGAGATTACGCTAGAGAGCGAGAAAAAGATAGGGATCGAGGCTCAGGAGACGATCTTCCTTCAGTGCGGAGACAGCAGTATGATTCTGGACGGGATGACTGATCTGAAGGGCAGCGAAGTGCTACTGGACGGATTAATCAAAATGCCCGTAACCGTAGAGGATCTGGAGCCGGTACCAGAAGCACCGTTTGTGTCCGAGGTGCAGGTGGAAGAGGAACCGGAAGAGGAGAAAAAAGGCTTCTGGGATAAAGTGCTGGATGTGACTCAGACCGTGCTGGACGTCGCCGGTATGATTCCGGTTATTGGGGAAGTCGCCGATTTGGCGAACGCGGGCATCTATGCCGCTCGGGGAGATTATACGAACGCGGCATTATCCGCCGCAGCTGCAATTCCGTTCGTTGGTTGGGCGGCAGGAGGAGCTAAGCTCGCGATGAAAGGCGCCAAGTTGATCAAGAAAGCCGGCAAAGTGATCGACAGTGTCGCGGGTATAGCAACAAAGATTGCGGATAAAGCGGGTCAGGTAGCGAAGGCGATCGGCGATCTGGCGAACAAAGCCGGAGACGCTATCTCTGGTGCGCTGGGCAAGGTCATGACCAAGGCGAAGGGACTCGCGAGCAATTTCAGTCCGGCGGATCTAGCGAACAAGCTAAAAGGTAAGCTGAACGATCTGCTAATGAAGTCGCCGAAGCTGTCAAATGCTCTTAACAAAGCAACTGATTTCACACATGGCCTGATGGCGGATGTGATGTCCGATGCGATGTTCTCTGCCGCAATGGATATGCTCGGTAATTATGCGGATTCGAATATTTTAATGTCGACGATGATGATTATGGGTAGCTCTGGTGGCGGGAAGAAGAAGGACTCTACGAACTCACAAAAGAAAAAGAAAAAGAAATTAAGAGAGCAATACTTAGGTAGAACACCGGGGAAAAAATCTAAAACTGGACGTGAAGTAATAGAAAGAATGAGAAATGAGGAGCCACCTAGGATTAGAAAGACTCGTGATGGTGAAACCGAGTTTATGGCAAGTGATGGAGAGTGGTATGATCTTAGTACAGCAGATATGGCACATCGTAATGATCCCCCTCATACTGACGCGGTTACATGGTGGAATAATGTGGGCAGGAATTATGGGGCAAAATCTAAAGAAGTAAGGGATTGGATGTTAAGTTCGGATAACTATGTACTAGATCATTACAGTCTTAACCGATCGGATGGGGCAAAGTTGGGCCAAAAATATCTGCCACCAAAAAAATAATTGGAGGTGAATCGTTTGGAACTTGATGAAAACTTATATGATCAAATTGTAATGATTTGCGATGAAGGAGATGCTCTCTCAGAAGACGGAGAAGTAGAACAGGCTATTAAGAAATATTTAACTGCGCTAAAATTGGTACCTTTGCCTAAGAACGAGTGGGAAGCAAGCACCTGGATATATGCAGCATTAGGGGATGCTTATTTTACGAATGAAGAATATGTACAAGCAAAAGATAGTTTTTTTAATGCTTTAAACTGTCCAGAGGGAATTTCAAATCCATTGATTTTATTAAGACTCGGAGAGAGTTTGGTAGAATGCGGAGAACTCGATAAGGCTAAGGAATACCTTCTGAGGGCATATATGTTAGAAGGATATGAAATCTTCTCTGAAGAAGATCAAAAATACTATGAACTGATTAAGGATATCATTGGAGGATACTAAAATGGCCAAATTACAAGTAAATATTCAAGTCAAAATTGATGCAATTGTCAATGAGAGTAACGAGTTATTTCAAAATGGCAAACATAAAGAATCTATTATATTGCTGGAAGAAGCCTGGAGTTTAATACCAGAGCCGAAAGGTATCTATAGCGAAAGTTACCATATAGTAAAAGATATTGTTGACACATGTATTCTTTTAAAGGACTTCAATAAAGCCTACGAATGGTCTAAAAATATTTTTGTCACAGGATTTATGCGTTTTGATACAGGAGATAAAGAATTTATTTCGGCAAAAGCAGCCTATGCATTAGGGGAGTTTGACCTTGCCAAAGAATTTTTTAGTTTTGCATTTAAAAAGTCTGAAGGTAGATGTTTTGAAGGTAAAGATCCTAAATATCTTGAATTCTTTAAAAATTAAAATATTTCTTGGTTTTGATTTGGAATTAAGTGTAACGTGGAAAGGATAATTGGTAGTAGACATCAAACATTCTCTGGTTATTTGTGATAAATCGGAGAGTGTTTTTTTTGTTTGACTATGGTTACCCAGATGAGCCTTGTGTCCGAGGTGCAGGTGGAAGAGGAACCGGAACCAGAAGAGGAGAAAAAAGGCTTCTGGGGTAAAGTGCTGGATGTGACTCAGACCGTGCTCGATGTAGCGGGTATGATCCCGGTCATTGGTGAAGTCGCCGATTTGGCGAACGCGGGCATCTATGCCGCTCGGGGAGAATGCAGATCTTACTAGCGTTCAAGCAGATGAAGCTGTTTTTGATGAGACTGATTTAACAGAAGCGATATTAATTGAAGGTGATTTTTCGAATTCGGATTTTATTCAAGCCAACCTATCTAAAGTTGTTGCTATTAATGGGAATTTTAGTGGTGCAAATCTTAGTGAAGCAAACTTATCTTCTGGTAATTTCACAGATGCGAACTTTGAAGGTGCAAATTTAAAAAATGTACATTGGAAAGGTGCAGTTATTGAAAATGCAACGTTTGATGCAGGGGTAAAAAAAGATGTAGAGAAATTGTTACTTTAGTTTATCGTAACAGGCCTGTTTTTCATAGAAAATAGTTTTCTATTTTCAGTGTCCACTACCGTTTAAATAATCCTAGCGGTGGTGGACACTTTTTTGTATGTGACGGAATGTATATTATGAATTGCGACACAACTTTCAAGGCTGAACGACTAGGAATGTGTTTTTGTAAGTATACAATGATTAATGAGCAGAGGATGCATCTCTGGTGCAGCAGTAGGCAAGGAGATGACCAAGACTAAGAGACTTGCGAGCAACTTCAGTCAAATAGATATGGTTTACAAGCTGAAAATAAGCTGAACGATTGCTTAACCTCGTCCTATAAAATAGCAATATCAATCGAAGTTGCGGAGTATGGTATGACATGGAAACTGATTGGGCCAATGCTTTTAAAGAAGATCCACCTATAAAAGTTACAGTGCAAATTAAACCACTCTATTCGGGCAATTCAATGAGACCAGATGCTTTTACTCTAAGTTTAGATAGCACAGGTAAATTCAATATAAACTTTGATTATACGAATTGGTATAAGACTGATTACGGTTTTAGTGATCAACTAAAGATCTGGAAGTACAAATATTTGAATATAAGCCAAATGATGAGCGAAGTCAATTTTTAATAAATCGATATTTAGAGGATTATCCTAATAATCCGATTTGAATAAATCACTTCAAATAAGGAATATCTACATTTCTTTTATTAATTGTTCAATAAATGAGTTGATTGAAGTGGAAAATGGAATGTATGGAAGAAATGTCCTTAAGTCTATTATAAAGACGGCATTGGAAACAAAGATTATAAAACGGTATGGGAAAACATCCTTCCTATGCCGTTTTTTTGTACAAGCAAGGAAAAAAGGTAAAGAGTTTTTTTAAAAGTCCCAGAGTAGCAGAAACTGTATTTGGGATGGTTCCAGTCGTCCGTTAGATCGCGGATTTAGCGAATAGAACCGGAGATGCTATTCTCTGGTGCACTGGGCAAGGTGATGACCAAGGCGAAGGGGCTTATGAGCAATTTCAGTCCGGCGTATTTGGCGAATAAACTGAAGAGCAAGCTGAACGATATGCTGATGAAGTCACCGAAACTGGCGAACGGACTCAAGACGGCGGGCGGCATGGAGACCGGATTCATGCAGAACTTGCTGATCAGTGAGGCAATGAATTATGGCTTAGAACAACTAAGTCAATATGTGGATTCAGGAAGTTCCAAACCTTCAGGGGATAAGGACAAGAGCAAGAAAGACAAGGATACGGCCAAGCATAAGGATGTACCTAAGGATAAGACGAAAGAAAAAGACAAAACGAAGGCTGATCCAAACAAACCTGAACGGAAAGAAAAGGAAACGGATAAATCTAAAGGGAAGACTGGTGATGATTCAAAAGATTCGTCAACATCAGATTCCAAGAAGGATAAGGACGGTACTGAGGGGACGGGTAATGGTGTAAACTCGACCAATCGAATACTTAGGGAAGCAACTGAAGAAGATAAAAACTTAATTGATGATGTCTACAAAAAATTTCAAGCAAGTCCAAAGAAGAAAAATGCAGCAGCTACTAAAGGCAAGATAGGTAACGATATAATTGATTTACAATCAATTAGTGGTCGAATAGATCCCAAAATCCCATTCCATAAAGGTAACTTCAATAAGCCAGATGAGAATGCTTATGTTTCAAGAGATCCAGTTGAACAAAGAGTAAACGACTCTGAGCAAAAGATGATCGAATATCTTCGAGAGAAATATAAAGATACGCCTGATATTTCTGGCGAGATTGAAATTATTTCGGATAGAGAAATTTGTAATAGTTGTAATGATATTATTGATCAATTTCAAGAAGAGTTCAAAAATATTATAATTACTAGAGTACAAATAAAAAATAGGGATGGAGTTTTAATTTATGAATAATGGAAACAAATATTTAGGGGGAAATAACATAGATTCATTTTTAATGTTTTTAAAGGAAAACTACAGTAGCAATCTTAAGGCTTGTGATGCAAATGATATGATGCAAATAAAACAAATCGCAGAGGGTAGAAAACTACCTGAAGCGTATTTGAAATTTATGGAGTGTGCTGGTAGGGGCTATATTATGTTCAAAGGGTCAGACTATACTATAAAAGACATAGAAATATATATAGAATTAAAGGAGGGAGCAGTAGAAGTATTAGAGGAATGTAACTTTAAAAATAGAATAGGTGACGACCAATTTGTTTTTATGGGACATCAAGGATACATGTACTGGTTTTTTGATCTAAACGATGGTAGTAACCCTCCAGTCTATTTTTTTGAAGAAAGCTATGATGAGTCAGTTACTCAAGGTGAGTTTATAAAATTGAGTGATAGTTTTTCAGAGTTTTTGATAAAAAAATATAATGGTGAACTTCAACGTTATTAAAGGTAGTCAAACAAGAACTATCTGAGAATGAAAACATATTTCGAATCTGTTATTAACTTTGTGTAAATAGACCCCAACAAACATAATGGTGGGGGATACCTAGTGCCGAATTAACTCATCATTCAACTAATAACATATATAAGCCATGTAATACCCGTATGAAGATTTCACCAATTTATTTGTACGCACATCAAATGCTTGAAAAGTATAACCTAAATAAAGCTCTTGCATTGCAATGAACAGGTCGATTATGGTCAGATGCTATCATGATTGACCTGTTTTTTTGAATTAAATCTTCCCTAGAGAGCGAGAAAAAGATGGGGATCGAGGCCCAGGAGACGATCTTCCTTCAGTTGCGGAGACAGCAGTATGATTCTTCTGGACGGCATGACTGATCTGAAGGGCAGCGAAGTGCTACTGGATGGATTAATCAAAATGCCCGTAACCGTGGAGGATCTGGAGCCGGTACCAGAAGCACCGTTTGTGTCCGAGGTGCAGGTGGAAGAGGAACCGGAAGAGGAGAAAAAAGGTTTCTGGGATAAAGTGCTGGATGTGACTCAGACCGTACTCGATGTAGCCGGTATGAACCCGGTCATTCGTGAAGTCCGGATTTGGCGAACGCGGGCATCTATGCCGCCCGAGGGGATTATACGAACGAGGCATTATTAGATCTCGTAGATAGAGAGGACGAGGGGTTTAGTCCTTCTTATAAAAATGTAAGTCTAATCTCTAAAAGTTTCACGGATTTTATTCATGTATTGTTTAGTCCTTGAGATTTATCCATATTAGATAATTACAACGCTTTCAATTGTGATGGATTTTTTGAATATAAGAGGGCTTAGTGTTATTGGAAATAAACCTAGATTAGGGAGATTGGGTTATGAATTCGCAACTTAAGAATGTTATAGAACAAGTTAATGAAGCGTTAGTGCAGGATGATGACAGTATTATTTATGGTGAAATAAATTCAGGTATTGAAGTCATAAATGCAGATACCCCACACATGAGACAGTACTATGATTTTTTTGGAATAAGTAATAGTGCGCGTTGTGGTGGGATTGATTTTTGGTCATATGAAGAACTGAACAAGAACCAATATCGTCTAACAAGCTGGATGGATGATGTGGGTGACTGGCTTGAAGTTGGACAAGTATTGTATGAGCCGTTAGTGATTAACAGAAACTCCGGTTTGCTATACGTTCTGAAAGAAGAAGAGGGAATACAAGTAGAAGAAAACATGGGGGAGTGGGATGATTTCTTATTCAACTATGTATTTGGAAACGGGTACAGAAGTATCTTACCGGGAGTTGACGTGGACGAGTGGTATCTACTCCTGAAGAGACTCGGATTCGTATAATCTAGATATAGTTCACATTGATGAATAAAATCAAATAGGAGATTCGATATGGTTAAAGAATCGATCAAAAAATATTTTGAACCGTATTTAATCACTTGGGAACAATTTAACGGAACGTTGCCGCTCACTGCCTCGACTGATAAGGAGGGAGGACTTTTGTATATTGGGGAAAGAAATAAGGAAGGTTACGTATCTTGGAAGCCTATACTCAAGAAAGCATTAACAGCATTTGATAGCATTGAAGAAAAGTTTAATCTCATTCTAAACGAGTCGATAAAACAATATTTCAACTCATATTATTTCTTCCAACTGGCAGGTTGGATCGAGCAATACAATATCAATTTAGATGCAGCAATTCCGTCGAGTGAACTAACAAACCTGTTGGATAAAATATCGGATTATCAACATAATGGTGAAATCGAATATATTCCAATCGGTTTGGAAGCCAATGGTCTGACTGTAGTTGTCCATAATATCACGGGAAAAGTATTTCTTGAAGAGTACGAAAGAAGGGTTTTGCCACAGGATCGCCAGGAACGTAAGATTTGAAATTTCAAGTGGCTACCCTGAAGAACATGTATTAGACTTGACAGTCTTTGTACGAGGTTATGGATCGAAGTTAGAGATAATCGCATTTGCATTCGGGACCTATACGATATAATAGAATGGGTTTAGGATGCCCAGAACATCAATATTACTTTAGATAATGGCTATTATCGTATAACCGTGTACAGTAGCTTACCTGAATCTAAGATTAGGGGGGATGATCAAAAGATATATTTATATTTTAACAAGTTAGTTTCGCCTCCAAAAATTCTATACTACGGAGTGCCAACATTTGAATAAAGAATACACGAAGTTCTATGTTGTGATGACTTAATATAATTAAGATTTTGAAAATAGCTGAACAATATAAAACAGGAAACCGATGAATAACTTAGAAGGTTATTCAGAGACTTCGATGACAAATAACGATTACATATAGCAACATAGAGAAACGACAGGGAGTGAGTAAATGGAATTTGAGTTTCATATCACAGTGAATGATTTAACGTTTGAAGAGAAGGAAAGCTTTATTGAACTGTGTCAGGTGGAGCAAGTTAAACCGGTTATGATCGTGCTGGATCAGGGTGAATACATCCATCAGCCGATGATTACAGGCTTAATACATAGTACTGATTTTGATGAAGTGGACAGCATCATTAAACAGTTGGTCACAAGGTTCCAAGGTAACGACTTTACAGTTGTACGAACAAAGGTAGAGGTTCCAGCGAAGGAAGAGAAGTATTTTCATCAGCGAATGGTTGCGCATTCCACCCCGTATTTTGAATGGCATGGTAAAGTGTATGTTGATGATGTAGTCAGGTTGAAGCAGTTGTGCGCCGACTCAGGCGGACATATCTCTAGGAACTCGCTGAATGCGAATGGGGAAATTAGATTTGTTACGGTCAGAGAATATAATAGTTCTGAAAAATTCTATAGCAGAGTAGAGAAGATACATAATATCTTACAGCAGAATAAGATCGAACTGTTAAAACAGCAATATGAACTGTGCATCTATGACAGTCGGGAAGAACTGGATCGTGGATGGATCTAACCGAATGTTGAGTACGATGAGAAGAATAGAGGAGGAGAACAGGTGTCTGGAAAAAATATACAATTACATAGCTTGAATGAGGATGAGAGATTCATTGTTGTGTTAGAAGCTCTATTGAAGCGCGCTTCTCTGGTGAATAGTCCATTTATATTAAAAGGAAGCTTATTGACAAGACAGTATTTGGAGAATCCCAATGTTCGTTATGTTGATGACATCGACTTTTTGTATGTAGGTCGAATTGAGACTGAGGACCAAGCCAATGAAATATTTACAGACTGGATGGTTCGGGTGACAGAGATGGATCTGAATGACGGTATTGTATTCCGAAGCTTTCGCGAGAATACTTTCTGGCGGAGAATAGACTACGCGATGGCGGATGATTTTCCGACGGTGAACACGGAGCTTGCCTTTTATATTGATAGTGAACCAAGGAACGAAAATGCATATGAGGATGAGCTGCATCTTGATATATCCTTTAACCTGGACTTGAATGAGAAGTCTGTTGCTCTTTCGTACCAACCCATGGTTGGAGAAGCTTTTGTCGTTCCTCACACCGTACCACTCTCGATTCAGATTGCATGGAAGCTACATCAAACAATCGTAAGGCCCCGGTTCAAAGACTTGTATGATTTGCAGCATCTGTTGTCTAACCCGTCATACGATCAACAGGCTCTGCAGGAGACACTACAGACCCTGGTCAACGAGTGCAATGTAGACCCAGCAATTACAAGAGAGGATATGAAAAAGGTACTGGTTGACGATCTGAATGATGTATATTCGAGGTTAAACTACGATTATGACCTGCAGTATTATGCTGGAAGTCGCAGCCCTGAAGTATATTTTATCGAGTTTGTCACAGAGCTGCGCAGAACCATGAATCATGCCGGGATTAACAATGACGCATATGAACATTTACCAATCTGCACCACGCTTAAATAGAGATTTTCATGTACTGAAGAAGCGGAGCTAAAAGCTTTCTGCAAGAAAGCTACTTTGGAGGCTTACACTTCGCCTTTATCCCCAGATGAATTTGAAAGGAACACCCTATCTCCGATACAATGTTCTCATAGAGTCTGAGAGAATGGATCCAATACGGCTCAGAAATGGAGAATTACAATATGACTGATTTTATCAACGCTGATGATATTAACGACTTAATTTTGGCTGCGGCTGCCTCAGAGCTGGAGCAGATGGTGGGCAAAATTTGTGAACTGATCGGTACGCCTTTGGAACAGACAACGGAACTGGAGCGTCAGGTGATTGCTGCTTTTGGATTTGGCGCTGTATATGGCATAACCCATCGGGATCAACTCGCGGAGCCGCAGGCTCATGCACTGAGCATCCGGATGCTCATTAAGCCGTTTAACTATAGTGAGCAGCAGGCGGTGGATTTTGCCGATGATCTGATCCGGGTGGCTTCAGACCGTGAGGTGCATCCCGTGATGAACACGATTATTCATCGTGGGATTGATGGACACCGTCAATTTAACCAGGAAGACGATGAAGGGTTGGGCCGCAACATTCAGGAGATTTTAGCCGCGGTACAACCGGAAAGAAACTGAAGAAGTAGCGTTCACCCTTTCATGTAATGGTACAGACAGGATATGTGTTTAATGAAATGTTTAACTTGTTTGGGAGATGAGCGCAATGGATCTGATGAAATTAAGTAAAGAGCTCTCATACGCCTTGCGTCACGCCCCTTGGGAGTATGAGCTGGAGCTGGACGAAGAGGGCTGGGTGGAGATTCCGCAATTGCTGGTGGCTTTACATGAGAGTCCACAGTGGAAAGACGTCACGGAAGCCGATCTGGAGCAGATGATTCAAGCTTCTGAGAAAAAGAGACATGAAATCCGTTCTGGCCGCATTCGGGCATTATATGGTCATTCGACTCCGCAAAAGATATCCAAAATACCTGCCGATCCACCGGAGATACTCTATCATGGCACGCCACTGCGGTCGGTTGCTTCCATTATGGAGCAAGGTTTGCAGCCTCGGCAGAGGCAGTATGTTCATCTGTCCGCAGATATGGATACCGCCAATCAGGTGGGAAGAAGACGTGATGACGAGCCGGTAATATTGAAAATTAATGCCGCTCAAGCGGCCAAGGACGGACTTCTCTTCTATCATGGTAACGAAAATATTTGGCTGGCCGATCACATTCCGGCACGGTATATCGAGCAATGATCGATGTAACGGTGATGGAGACTACCGATATCTACATCGAATTTAATTCGCAATCGGACCGGTTCAATGAACAGTTATCCGATCAACTGCTATATCGTTTTAAAGATTGTTTTATAACACCAAAAGGGACACATCCAACATTCGCTGGTGTGTCCCTTATTATTTCCATTTTATTATCTTCTATTTAAAATTACTTGCCCAAAATGGCTTTAACACCCTCGCTCAGGGGTTGAGCCGGACGGCCGAGCAATTTTTCCAATGTATCACTTTCTACAGCCAGTGCGCCTTCACGGATGGCACTCTGCATATCAACCAGCATGGATACGACAAAGTCTGGCAGACCTGCACCTTTCATGATGTCAGCGTATGCGGCATCGTCCACGTTTTGCACGTTGATGTCCTGTCCAAGCACTTCACCAACAATAGCCGCGAGTTCAGCTTGAGTACGCAGTTTACCAGACAACTCATATACTGAATTCTCATGTCCCTCACCTGTAAGTACTGCAGCCGCAGCATGGGCATAATCATTGCGAGTAGCCCAGCCCACTTGGCTCGTGTTAGTTGCATGCACCCAAGGAGCACCCTGGGTAGCTGCTTGAACGCTGCCTGCTTCATTTTCCAGGTACCAGTTATTACGCAGGAAAGAATAAGGAATGTCGGATTCGCGGATAGCCTGTTCCGTAGCGCGGTGTACTTCAGCTAAGGAGAGAGTGTTTTTCTCCGCATTCACAACGCTGGTGTAAGCAATGAAGCCAACGCCTGCTTTCTTGGCAGCGTCCACAGCAGCTTGATGTTGGCGAATACGCGTTTCATTGTCACCATCGGTGGAGACCAGCAGCAGCCGTTCTACCCCTGCAAATGCTTTTTCCAGCGTTTCAGGCTGATCGAAATCACCTTGACGAACGTCAACACCTTGAGCACGCAACGCTTCCGCTTTCTCAGGGTTGCGTACACTTACAGCCAGATCCTCAGCAGACACCGTTTTTAACAAAGCCTCTACGACCAGTGAACCCAAATGACCTGTTGCGCCAGTAACTAAAATTTTCATTGTGTTTTCCTCCTATAAGGTAGTTGTGTGTCGACACTAATGTGAAATGTCAATCTACATGAATGGATGTAATCGTATGTGTTATAACAGGTGTGATTACAACGAAAGGTTTAAAAAAAGCTCGTAATGAGCTTTTTTTATTCAGAGACGTGAACCTGATCCATCATCTGTTGTATCGTTACACGTTTCAAACGCTGCTCCATGGCTATCTGAGCCTCAATAAGTTCGGCGCGCAAGGTTTGTTCGATCATGCTGCCAACCGGACAATTTGGGTTCGGGTGTTTGTGAAAGTTAAACAACTCGCCATCCTCCACAACCTCAAGTGCACGATATATATCCAAAAGGGTAATGTCCGCGGGGTCCTTTAACAAAGAAGCACCGCCGACACCAGGTCTGACCTCAATCAGGCCGGCCTGTTTCAGCTTGGACATAATGCGCCGAATAATGACGGGATTTGTATTCACGCTTTTGGCGATAAAATCTCCTGTGCACTCATTAGGCACAACAGCGATCAAGGACAGCGTATGAACCGCGATGGAAAAGCGACTGCTGATTTGTTTCATGGATGATCACCACCGTTGTAACTATAATAGTTACAAATAACCTCAATGTCAATTATAAATTTCAAAGTACCAGATGTATTGAATTCTCACTTCTGATACAGTTCAACCTTTAACCGCCCCGGACGTCAGACCGCCGACTATATATTTTTGCCCAATCAGGAACACAATCAACACAGGCAGGGACGTAAGCACGATATCCGCACTCACCAGATTCCACTGAGCACTGAATTGTCCGAAGAAGTTATAGACAGCGAGTGTCATTGGCCACATCTCGACGGTATTAAGCATGTAGAGTGGGGCGGTAAACTCATTCCAGACACTCAGGAAATTAAGAACAAATACCGTAACCAGTACAGAGGTTAACAAAGGCACAATAATTCTGAGAAACAGCTTGATTCCGTTGCATCCGTCCATGATCGCTGCTTCATCCAGTTCTTTCGGAATATTGGATACAAACGCATATGTGATGAATAGCGAGATCGGAATCCCCATGGCCGTATAGAGCAGAATCATGCCGAGATGTGAATTGATCATACCCAGCGACTTCATGACCTCCATCAGCGGAATGTAGTTGAGCGGCAGTGTAATGCCCAGGATGAGAAAGAAGTACAGGAACTTGCTGAGCTTCGAATGATTACGCGATAACGTAAATGCCGAGAAGGCCACTACAAACACCAGCAATAGGGAAGAGGCGGCAGAGTGCAGCAGACTGTTGAAAAAGGAACCTCCCAAGTGTCCCTGTTCATAGACGATTTTGTAATTTTCAAAGATAAACTTCTCAGGCAGCGTCAGTTTCAGTACTTTGGCTTCGGCGTCGGACTTGAATGAATTCAGGACAATGACGACAAAAGGAATCAGGACGACCAGGCTAAGCAGCCAGGCAAGCACATTTAAACCGATGGAAGCCAGTCTTTTTTTCAGTCTCATGTCAGTATTCCACCTTTCGGTTCATCAAGCGGATGATAAAGAAGGAGATAATCGCCATGATGACAAACAGAATGGTGGATAACGCACTTCCGAGTCCCCAGTACCCTTTGGCAAAGGAGGAATATACCGCTGTGTTAATGACATCCGTGGCGTTGCCGGGTCCACCGTTCGTCAGCACGTATACAGCATCGAATACTCTCAGCCCGTATGTAATATTCAGCACCGTGGCGATGGTGATCGTAGGCATCAGCATCGGAATCGTGATACGAAACAGCTTCTGCCCGAAGCCAGCGCCGTCTATGGATGCGGCCTCGTAATAATCGCGGGGGATGGCGAGCAATCCGGCGATGAACAGCACCATGATGTAGCCCATGCCTTTCCACGTATCCACGGCCATAATGGACGGCATGGCCCAGGTCAGGGAGCCCAGCCAGTTCTGGGCGAGAACGCCCAGTCCCAATGAACGCAGGGTCACGTTAACGAACCCGTTATTCGGATCGAGCAGACTTTTGAACACGAGACCCACAATCAGGAATGAGAGCACTTGTGGGGAGAAGATGATCATCCGATGCAGATTGGCGGCCTTCACACCGCTGACCAGCAGCAGGGCCAGAAACAGGCCCAGAACGGTTTTGGCAATGGATGTAACCAGCGTGAACAGGACTGTATTTTTGATAAAAAGTAGATATGTCGGATCACCCGCCAGAATGGTGCGGAAATGCTCCAGTCCAATAAAGTTCTTCTCCGAACTATAACTGTTCCAGTCGGTGAAGGAATAATAGATGCCCAGCAGGGCGGGAGCGACGATGAATAGCAGATACAGTACAATCGCTCCGGATGAGAAATACCAGGGATAGATTTTGTTTGCGTTCATAACTCGTAACACCTGTCCTTCCTGCGAAAATACATGAGCGGGCAAGTGCCCGCTGCATGTAAAGCTGTTTAGCGTTTATGTTTACCTTGAGATATGCGGTTATTGCCACGCCTCATCCTTCAGCACCTTCGCTTGTTCAGCCCGGCGTTTATCAATATTTTGCAGAATCTGATCCGGTGTCATCGCCCCGGCGAACATGCCAGACAAGTCTTTGCCAATATCCATCCATTGCGGATCAATATATTTGACGGCAGCCTGCATGACCGTACCTTTTTCATGATTTTTCTCATAATCGATATAATCCTGCGTCAGCTTTGGTTCGATTTCCGGCCAGCAGATCGTCAGATTGCCTTCCCCTTCATCGAACACCCGTTGCAGATGATCATGCTCAGTAATCCAGCGGAAGAATTTCAGTACCTCTTCGGGATGTTTACTGTTTTTGTTGCCGAACATCGCAGCTGAACCGCCCGGATTTACACCAATCGTCTGATTGTCTCCCCACGGCATGACGAAGAATCCCATGTTGTCCGCCATCGCTGGATAAGCCTCGGACACTTCCTTTTCCGTACCTGGAACCCGCAGCAGCATGGCTGCTTTCTCCTGACCAAAGGCTTCGATTCCTGCTTCGACCGTATTGGATAAAAAGTCTTTGCCGAAATAACCAAGATCCGCAAATTCCTTCAACTGTTCAATGACCGATTTAAGCTGCGTCATATCCGCGACCTTCATCTCATTGTTGTTCAGCTTCTCGTACGTTCCCGGCGTAGCTTGCTCATAGTTCGGACCGGTTTCGAACAAAGGCAGCACCTGGTACCATCCGCTGGCAGGCGCCTGATAGAACGGAATGATGTCCTTGTCCTTGATTTTTTGGCTGATCGCCTTGAACTCGGCGTAGGACGTTGGCGGCTGGATGCCGAGCTCTTCAAAGATACGTTTGTTATAGTACACATACCATATTTTCGATGGTGCAAAAGAAACCCCGTACACCTTATCTTTATAGCTGACCGTTGGTAAAATCTCTTTGGACATGCGTCCTGTAAATTCCTCATTGGTCAAATCAATTGCATTTTCCTCAGGTCTTACGTTGGCAGGCATGCTCAGCGGGTCCACATCGACATTGAAAATATCAGGAGCCTCACCGGAGGCGAGCTTCACCTTAATCAGGTCACGCCACTGGGCGTCAGGGACCACCTGAAAGTCAATTTTCACACCCGTTTCCTGCTCATATTCCTTAGCCATCGTTTGCATGATACCCGTACGTGGAATGCCGCTCTGGCTTGTTCCAAAGGTTAGCGTTACTTTGCCTGAACTTTCGGAAGAGTCACCGGAATTGCATCCGGCAAGAAGCAGGCTGGAGAGCAACAGCACACCTACAAGGGATACTAGAAATCGTTTTCTCATTAATGAACCTCCCATGGAATAAAGAATATTGTCTCTTGCAGAAACGCTTCATGTAAGCGTATTCTTATGTGGATAACTTTACGCGGAACAAAGAATGCGCTCAATAGACAAAAGCGTCCTGTTGGGTGGACATTTTCGAGTAAGTTGCAAGACATCATCAGATAACGAGGTGTGAGATGGTTAAGTACCGATTCAGGACGCTTCAGCAAAGTCTGTTTGCCTACTACTCTGCGGTATTTATTGTATTTTCATTGATTGTGGCCAGTCTCTTGTATGTTTTTCTTGCCAATGACATTCGTAGTCGAAGTGCCGAACAGCAGAAACAGCTGGGGAACTCGATGGTGGGCAATCTGGATCAGGAAATCGTCAAAATGAACAATTTCTCCATGAACATCGTATATTCCAATCTGGTCAAGGAGCACTTCAGTCACTATTTATCTCCAGCGGAGGACAATGAACAGACGTTGGCGAGTGACCCGGCTTTTTACAAGGATACAACAACGCTGATTGATGTCATTCTGGCGATCATTAGCAGCTCCAACACAGCCAAACAAGCGAATATCTATGATGTGAACGGTAAAATGCTGGGAGCGGGCGCGTTTAATGGACAGCTGTCCGTAGATCTGACCGAAAGACCGTGGTACAAGGAAACGTGGACGCGCAATGGCTGGCGTGTCATAAGCTTACTCGATGGTGGGGCTTTACCGATGCCAACAGGGCAGGGGGAGTCAGGCAAACAATATCTCTCCCTTACCCGGGTGTATAAGGATGGAAATTATGTCTCGCAAGGAGTAGTCGAAATCTTGCAGGATGCCGGAACCCTGTTCCAGCATTTAAACGATATGCAAGCCGGGAACGAAGATCTGAGCGTCTATGTATTGAGTGAACGAAATGAGCTTTTATATCCTTTTTTGTCCAATGAACATCCGTTAACAACAATCCATTCCGACGTTGTTAACTTGATTCGTAACGATCACAATCCGTCGGGAACGATGCAAGAAGTGGAAGATCCCAATGGAAATTCGAAGCAAATGATGACCTACACGACCTCGCAGGAGACCGGATGGACGGTTATCGTGATGCAGTCCAAACAATCCCTTTTTGCGAATCTGAATCGCATGGCTCTTCTGTTCATGGGTGCTACTTTAGCTACCTTGATTCTTATTCTGCTCCTGTCATACCTGATCTCCAAACGTGTTACTTTACCGCTCCATCGTTTGCAGCGCATTATTCAAAAAACTGGCGTCCACGATCTGACCACGGGTCAGGACTCTGGTCAGTTGTTCAAGTTGGAATATCCGGGGTCCATCCGTGAGATGGATGAGCTGAATGATACGTTTATTCAATTGAATCAACAGCTTGTGCAATCCTTCCAGGACATGCTGGCGATCAAATCTCAGGAAACGGATGCCAGATTGCTGGCGTTGCAGTCCCAGATGAACCCACACTTTCTGTATAACAACATTACGAACATCAGCATTATGGCGGAGGAAGGCATGAATGAACAGATCGTTGCGTTCTGTGGTCATATCGCATCCATGCTGCGTTACATCTCGGCTCCGAACAAAAGCGGTGTTCCATTGGAAAAAGAAATCGACTACTGTGAGCGATATTTGGAGTGTATGAAAATTCGGTTCGAAGATGATTTGCTTTATGAATTCCATGTTCCGGACTCGATGAAAAATCTTCAGGTACCCATGCTGCTGATTCAGCCTTTGCTGGAAAATGTCATGAAATATGGACTGCGTGATACACCACCCTGGAAGCTGCATATCATTGGAGAACTGGACACCGTGCAGGAGACATGGCAAATGACAGTCGAAGATAACGGACCTGGCATGGAACCCGAGGCGCTCACGCTCATCCAGCAGTACATACAACAATCACAGGAATGGGAGCGCATGCCAGAACTTGAGATCAACGGTATGGGATTGAAAAACATCTGGATCAGACTCAAATTATGGTATGGTTCCGCGGCACATATGCATATTTCGAATCATCTTTCTGGCGGCGTCAGCATTACGATTGGCGGTTCCATTCGAAAGGAGCACAGTTAAACTCATGTCGATGACATATAGAACCATTATTGTGGAGGATGAGGCGTTAATTCGCCGCAACGTATCCCGGAAATTCAGCGAGCTGGGCACCCGGTTTGAGGTTATAGGTGAAGCTAGGAATGGACAGGAAGCATTGGAACTGATTGAGCAAATGGTGCCTGATCTGGTCGTTACCGATATTCAGATGCCAGTAATGAATGGGCTGGAACTGGCGAAACATCTGTATTTTGCCTATCCGCATGTCAAGATCGTGATCCTGAGCGGCCACCATGAGTTTGAGTATGCACGTCAGGCGATCAGTTACAAGGTAGAGGATTATCTGCTTAAACCCCTTACGGAAGAACAGCTTCGGTCGCTGCTGGATGCAATGGAATTAAAACTTGGCAAGGCAGGGGATTCGCTGGCACATGTCAGTGCAATGCTGGATGAACAGGTGAAGCCGGAGGACATTGCAGAGGCAGTCAAGTTGTATGTGAAACAGAACTATATGCATGAAATTACGTTGCAGGATATGGCAGGACAAATGCATTTTAGTGTGGATTACCTGGGGAAGTGTTTCAAAAAGGTGACGGGTGAAACCCCGCTCAAATACATGACAGGGCTTCGAATCAACGAAGCAAAGCGCATGCTCGCGGCCTTTGAAGATATGGATATTAAGACAGTAGGTAGGGCGGTGGGATATAGTGATTCCCATTATTTTAGCCGTATTTTCAAAAACAAGACAGGACTGTATCCCAGCGAGTATCGCCAAAGGTTACAATAACGAAAAAAAGCCCTGTCCATGGTTCTTGAAGAACCACAATGACTGGAGCTGATTATTGTGACAAAGCATCTTCCGTGATTTGGCGGATATCAAATGGGGAACGGTTGCCTTCCTCAATGATGTCAGGGAGAATCTGCTCAAGGAAATAGTGTACACAGTGGAGGTCAATATTTTTGATTTTGATCAGGGCATATCGGTACATCACGATAAATTCCTTTTCAGTATTGCCACGTTGCAGTTCAGCAAACGCCTCGTACACCTGATCCATTTTGTCGGCCACTTCCAGAATGAGTCCCTCGACAGAGTTGTCTTTGCCTTCACGCAGTTGTCTGCGGAAAATGGGCTGGAATTCTTCAGGAATGTTTTCGTTAATAAAATGCTCAACCATGCCTTCTTCCACCTGCTGCAGCATCGAACGAAGCTCTAGTGAATAATGTTTAACTGGTGTTTTGATATCACCGATGAAGATTTCGCCATAATCATGACTGCTGGTGATCTCGTACAGCTTCTTCCAATCGATGGCGACCCCATGCTGTTCTTCAATATCGGCAAGTGTTTTGGCATACTGTACAACTTTCCAGGAGTGGGCGGATACGCTGTGCTCCTCGAACTTGAATTTTCCCGGGGTACGAATAATGCGTTCGAGATCGTTGAGTGATCTAAAGTACGTATGAATTCCCATGTGTGCAATCATCCTTTTTTAGTTAAGTATGCACTAATTATAACTTGGTTATGTCAACTCCGGATTAACCCTGATGCAGTCGAAGGTAAAGTAGAAGTCGAATCGCTAAACAGCAAAAAACCATCTTGTCCTCCTGAATGTAGAATCAGAGAGCAATGATGGTTTTTGCGTTGGGAATTAGGCTATCCTTTCTTCCTCACGGGCGAAACAAACCAATACGCCATGCCGACAAACAGCGCACCACCGATAATATTACCGAGCGTGACCGGAATCATATTATGCATCCAGCCTGCCAGAGTAATCGTATCCGGGTGGTTTGGCAACAGCCAGGACAAGGAGAGCAAGGTCATGTTGGCGACGCTGTGCTCATATCCACTCGCGATAAAGGCGTACAGACACCACCAGATGAGGACGAGTTTGGCAATATCTTCTTTTGAACGGGCCGCCATCCAGATCGCCAGACAGACCAGCCAGTTACAGAGAATGCCACGGAAGAAAAGTTCGCTAACGGGAGCGGCCATCTTTTTGGCAGAAACGACAAACAGCAGATGTTCCGGTGTCGCCGTCTTGAAGAGACCGCTGCCCACAATGAGCAGACTGAGCAGAACGGCACCGATCAGGTTGCCAAGGAAGACAAGTCCCCAGTTTTTGAGTGTATCCCGAACAGTAGTCCGGCCAGCTAGTGTGCTCATTGTAAAGAACATATTGTTACCTGTAAATAGCTCCGATCCGGCAAAGATGACGAGTGTGAGGGCGAGTCCAAAAGACATGCCCATCAGCATCATTTGCAGTGGGGACTGAGCAGCAAGTAGTGGGGCACCGATACTGAATATCAGAATGATGCCAAGGCCTACATATGCGCCAGCCATTAAAGCCGCAACCATGTAACGTGGCAGGCTTGCGTTCATTTGATCTCGTTTTTTAACCGCTGCTTCAATAATTCCTTCAACATTTGATGTATACATGACGATTTCCCCCATTATGGTGCATCTGTCGTTGACAGTGAACATTTTACATAGCTATAAAGCGATCCAGACCTGCCCGTTCTCGATCTTCACGGGATACACTTGCACTTGTCCCTGATCGGGGGCCTGAACAAGACCTGTGTTCAGGTCAATTTTCCAATCATACAGTGGATCGTACAGATAATACCCGGAGACAATCCCTTCCGCCAGCGGTCCACCCTTGGGATGAGGATTTCTATTTTCTGCGGCGAAGATGGTGCCATCCGAGGTACGAAATACAGCCAGTTCGTGGTCTTTAATCTCAACCACCCTGCCAATCTGCGGCAGGAATTCTTCGATCTCTCCCGCAGGATAGTAGATGGCAGATTGCTGTGTTGTCATATAAACCTCTCCTTCATTTTCAGATTACGTTACAGAATCAAAGATATATCATAATGGCCGAGACAGGGGACTATGGCCGAGCAGAAACTTCTATGCCATGGAAAAGTTTGTTCTGGCCTTCCTCGTTACGCAGTGCTTTTTTCCAAGGATCCTCTACTTGCTCAAGAGCGAATTCGATTCGTTTCATAAGCGACTTACGCTCTTTCACGTCATCGACAACAACGGCTCGAATCTGTTCCAGACCCACACGTTCCACCCATTCGGAAGTCCGCTCCAGGTAGTTGGCTGTCTCCCGATAATGCTGCATGATCGCTCCACAAAGCTCAACTAATTCTTCATCGGTCTTCACCTTGCACAGGGAGTCAGCCAGTCTGGCCTTGATGCCACCGTTGCCTCCAATAAATATTTCCCAGCCGCCGTCATTGCCGACGATACCGATATCTTTCGTACAAGACTCCGCACAGTTACGAGGACAACCGTTCACGGCATATTTGAACTTGGCAGGCAGATCCAGACGTTCGAACTTGCGCTCCAGTAGAGCGCCCATCGCCATGGAATCCTGCGTGCCAAAGCGGCAAAATTGTGAGCCGACACATGTTTTGACTGTACGCAGCGATTTGGCGTATGCATAGCCTGAAGGCATATCCAATTCAGCCCAGACTTTGGGCAGATCTTCTTTTTTGACTCCAATCAGGTCCAGCCGCTGACCTCCAGTCACTTTGACGGCTTTTACATCGTATTTGACCGAAATGTCGGCTATTCGTTTCAGGTCTTCCGGAGTGGTGACTCCGCCATACATGCGCGGTACAACTGTATAAGTACCGTCTTTTTGAATATTGGCGTTCATGCGTTCATTGACAAAACGGGATTCCTTTTCATCCACATGGGTATCTGGTGCAATCATGCCAAGGTAATAGTTAATTGCCGGGCGACATTTGGAACACCCTTCGGGTTGGCTCCAACCCAGGACATGCATGACCTCTTTGGTCGTTTGCAATCCTTTTTGTCTAATCTCGGCTACGATCTCATCCCGGCTGAGGGAGGTGCAACCGCAGATTCCCTGTTTGGCACCCGCTGTAAAGTTGTCTCCAAGCACATATTGCAAAATCTGTTCAACAACCGGTTTGCAGCCGCCGCAGGAGCGGGTTGCACCCGTACAGGCTTTGATTTCGTCTACGCTGGTCAATCCCTCATTCGTGATGGCATCGACAATGGTTCCTTTGGTTACCCCGTTACATCCACAGACAATTTCGTCTTCTGCCATGGTTTCCACGGATGCGGCTTTTTTATGCCCACCACAGCCTGTACCCATCAGTGAAGCATACAGTTCATCTGTCATTTCAGCCTGTTGTTTGATCAATTTCTGTAATTCGGCAGAATCCGTAATATCACCAAAGAGTACAGCGCCAACCATAATATTATCCCGAAGCAGAATTTTTTTGTATGTGCGTTTCCAGTCGTCCTTATGTGCAATGACCGTATGTTCAGGACTGTCGATAAATTCACCGGTCGAAAAGACGTCTACGCCCGAAATTTTCAATTTCGTGGATACCACTGAACCTTCATAAGGAGCTGTCTCAACACCGCATATATGTTTGGCCAGAATCATGCCCTGTTCAAATAGTGGGGCAACGAGGCCGTAGCATACACCGCGATGTTCGGTACATTCTCCGACGGAATATACATTATCCAGTGAAGTTTGCATATAGTCATCTACCACAATGCCTCGGTTAACTTCTATGCCACTTTCACGAGCTACACCCGTATTGGGTTTGATGCCTACCGCCATGACAACAAAATCGGTGTTCAACACAGAATCGTCCGCAAAACGAATACCTTCTACCCGTTCGCCACCGAGAAGCTCTGCGGTTTGTGCGCCCATCTTGAACCGGATGCCCTGTCGCTCAAGTTCGGCTTTTAACATCGCGGACGCCTGCGGGTCGAGCTGGCGTTCCATCAGATCCTCCATCAGATGCACGACTGTGACTTCCATGCCGAGCTGTACCAAGCCTTTGGCAGCTTCGAGGCCGAGAAGACCTCCTCCAATGACAGCGGCTTTTTTATATTGTTTCGCGGCTTCCAGCATGACGTTACAATCTGCTATATCCCTGAATCCAACGACCCCTAGTTTGTCATGACCCGGTACGGGAAGAATGAAGGAACGGGAGCCCGTAGCGATGATGAGTTTGTCATAAGGGAAACGTGCGCCCTCCGCAGTTACGACTTCATGGGTCTCGGAATCAATTCTGGATACGGTTGTCTCCGTATGAAGAGTGATACCATAATCTTCATACCAGTGCAGATCATTGAGCACAATATCATCAATTGTTTTGCTGCCTTCTAATACATAGGACAGCATAATCCGGTTGTAATTGGGATAGGGCTCTGTGCCAAAGACAGTAATGTCAAACCGCGAGCTCAATTTTAAGATTTGTTCAACAGTACTGATGCCTGCCATACCGTTACCGACGATAACCAGTTTTTCCTTATTTCCGTTCATTTGTGTATGCCTCCTTAAATGGACACTTTACATTACCATCATTTTTAGTGGTTTATATTTGAATCATACCGTTCAACGCTGACATTTAATGTGATTAATTTCACTAATAGCGATAGAGGCATCACAAATTTAAAGTGTGATCCCTGTCAGGGAATCTATTTTTTATCTCTTCATAAATATAAATGTAAATAAGGATGGAAACAGGTATAAATATAAATGAAATAAGGAATGCGAACTATTGTTCTTATATTGTTTTCGTTGTAATATCTGGAGTGGACGTTTATGTTCCCTATTTCTTCGAAAGGAAGTTTTTGCACCATGATGGGAAGATCCCACCTGATTATCGGGACCACTGTATCCCTCTCTGTTTTGCAATTGGCCGGCATGCCCGTTACTGCCCCTGCGGTTACCGTGGCCCTGATCGGCTCGCTGCTGCCGGACATTGATGAGCCTAATTCGCTACTGGTATCCAAGGCATTGCCGAACAGCCTCATTCGGCTCTTACAGACAATCCTGCTGCCTGTCGCCGTATTTGTGTACTTCTATGTTCAGGCGAAACCATGGAATCTGCTGCTTGCTATTCTGATTGCTATGGTATCTTTCCTGCCGTCCCGTTCCCTGCGCAAAGTGTTGATGTTTGCGATCGGATTGGGACTTGTATTCTATGGCCATGCATTCGCACCATGGAATCTAATTGCGGGCAGTCTGTTAATGCTGTGTACCACGTTAACCCACAGAGGGTTAACCCACACATTATATGGGACCGCGGTATGGGCTGGATTGCTCTACAGTACAACTCATCTGCAGGGGCCAGAGATCTGGGTAGCGGGAGGTACAGCCTATGTCATGCATCTATTGGCTGATTCGTTAACGAATCGCGGCATTCGTCCATTGCCACCACTCAAGTGGCGTATAAGGATCAATCTCATGAGTACAGGCACCAAACATGGGGCCGTTGTGGAAAATGTTTGCATTGTGCTGGCTCTTATTCTAGCCTGGATTGCGTTCTCCCCCTTATTTTTGTAACACCAAACGGCCAGTCCTGGATTTAAGGACTGGCGTTTCCGGTTATGCCATTCTTGTTCATGTAATGCCTCTGCAATGTAAAGCGGGTTTGGCCTGTTTCAGGTTTGTGTCGGCGTACTCGACAGCCCTTCAATATCCGTAGAGCCAAACACAAACAAAACGACAAGGATCACAACAATCAACAGCTCGGCGAAGCCAGTTCCGTCAAAGTCAGACATTATCCCTACCTCATTTCATGATATCTAGGAATTCATTTTTTGCTGAAATGCTTTCATAACATCATCCAACGTCATATCCCCATTCTGGTTCAGAAATTCCACAAGTTTATCTGTATTGGTTGGTGTGAGATTTTGCAGGGTTTTATATTTTCCGGTTAAAGCGACAACCAATGTTGCTTCTCGAAATAACGTAACATTATCTACTCTTAATTTTCCGCTTACTAGTAATGCTGCAACGATAAATTCCAGTTTTTTTCCGTTTAGGTTTCCGTTGAGCAGGGCGTTTGCAGCATTTGTTTTGTTGGATGATTTATTTGATTTTCTGTTTTTTCCTACTGCCATCACAGATCCCCCGCTGTTCAGAATTGTTCCTTTATCGTATATTATGTTGTTTTTCTATAAATGTTCTGACTATTAATCTAGTTTATAAAATAAAAAGAGATCCCCTGAACCAAAAGGTTAGGGGGATCTCGGTAACCTGCGTAAGATTAATGCCTAAGCATTTTCAATAATGGTATTCATGGTTGTGTGGTCCAGACCCTTCACCAGTTTTACGAGCAACTCTTTTGCAGCATCATAGTCATCCGTATGAATAATGGAAGAAGAGGTATGAATGTAACGGGCGCAGATGCCAATTACCGTGGAAGGTACACCGATGCCGCTCAAATGAACCGCTCCGGCATCCGTACCACCAGGAGAGATGAAATATTGCATTTTGATTTGATTGGATGATGCTGTGTCCTGAACATATTCAACAATACCGCGATGGGTGAACATGCCCGGGTCGAAGATACGCAGTAAAGCGCCTTGTCCAATATGTCCGAATGATTGTTTGTCTCCTGTCATATCATTCGCGGCACTGCAGTCCAGTGCAAAGAAAATATCCGGTTCAATCAGATTGGCAGCCGTGCGTGCACCACGGAGTCCCAATTCTTCTTGGACTGTTGCACCGCAATAGAGGGTGTTTGGCAATTTATCCTTATGCAATGCTTCAACCAGCTCAAGTGCAAGTCCTACCCCGTAACGGTTATCCCAGGCTTTTGCCATAATTTTCTTCGGATTGGCCATCGGTGTGAATTCACAGATCGGTACGATCTGCATGCCTGGGTGAATGCCCCAAGATTCTGCTTCTGCACGGTTGTCCGCACCAATATCCAAGTACATATGGTTAAGATCAACCGGTTTATTGCGCTGGGATTCATCCAGTAAATGCGTAGGTGTTGAACCGACAACCCCTGTAATCCGGCGTTCCGGAGTGATGAGTTCCAGACGTTGAGACAGCACAGCCTGACTCCACCATCCACCGAGCGGACGGAACTTGATCATGCCTGTTTCCGTAATGCCTGTGGTCATGAAGCCAACTTCGTCGAAGTGACCTGCAACCATGACTTTGGGTCCGGACGCCTCTCCTCGCAATACACCAAAAAGACTGCCCAGGCGATCCTGGACAAATTCATCCGTATAAGGAGACATTTGTTCTTTCATCCATCCGCGAAGCTCGCGTTCAAACCCGGAAACGGAAGGGAATTCCGTTAACGTACGAAACATTTCCAACGTTTTTTGATTCATGTGTCGACAACTCCTCTGCTTGTATGTAGATATGGTCTCAGCAGAACGGCTGCCGGACTGTTGTTCTTCGGAAGGGAAGAACGTTTTATTTAACCACTGGTCACACTACAGTATGAACCTTGCGCAAGTAATTGTCCATGGTTATGTCACGTATCTCAGGCATAATTGCTTGCTCGTTTGATGATTCATCGGGTCATTCAATCCGCACCAAACACAGTCGCCAAGCAGCTTCATTGAATATGCATAGAGTGAGGAACCGTTTGGCTTAACCTGTATTCCATGAGCCCCTCATTTCACTTGCCTGACAACAGGAAGGAGCTGGGACAATAGATGAGGCCACCCGATGAAGGCAATGAAACCATGCTATGTATCGTCCTTTTTATTTTGCTCGTGATCATTCTGCTTTATTTATAAATTTTCACCAGACCTCTGATCCGGCGCTGAGCGACTCATCTGATTCAGCTGCTTCAACGTGCTGGAAACAAATGCTGTCTTTCGCCGGATACATAACTTTCCCAACCTTAACAAACAATGAATACAGGATTACACACAGTACATGCAGTCACATCTGTTGGCTCATTTTCATTACAAGGGAGGTTCTGTATCTTGCCAGCTCAAACTAAGGGTAGCGGAAAAAAATCATCATCATCCCTGTCCATCAGTGAACAGGAATATAAAAAAGTCGCCAAAAAACATGAGCCTGCCCGTCCAATCTGGGCGAACTGTATTAAGGCATTCCTCGTCGGCGGATTGATTTGCGTCATTGGACAGGCTATTCAGGAAGCGTTTATGGCCGGGTTTGACATGACATCAAAGGAAGCTGCCAGTCCAACCGTTGCGGTCATGATCCTCATTTCAGTCATCCTGACTTGTCTCGGTGTCTACGATAAAATGGCGCAATGGGCTGGTGCAGGGACGGCTGTACCTGTCACCGGATTTGCGAACTCGATGTGCTCGGCAGCACTGGAGCATCGTGCCGAGGGACTGGTGCTTGGAGTTGGTGCCAACATGTTCAAATTGGCAGGCTCAGTCATCGTGTTTGGTGTCGTTGCTGCCTTTATCGTGGGGATCGTATACGCCATTCTCGGCTTCGGAGGTGGACATCTATGAAACGCTTGGGCCAACAAACCTGGCAATTTGAGAACCGTCCACGCATTATCGGCAGGTCGGCAGTCGTAGGGCCGGATGAAGGCCAAGGGCCTCTGGCATCTGATTTCGATTATGTATATGACAATTTGGAGATTGGGGAGAAGACTTGGGAAAAGGCAGAGCGCAAGCTTCTCGAACAGGCCTCCCAGATGGCGTTGATCAATGCCAATATTACGAAGGAAGAGCTTCAGTTCTTTGTTGGCGGGGATCTGATGAACCAGATTATCAGTAGTTCCTTTTCGGCCCGTAAGCTGGGTGTACCTTATCTGGGGGTATTTGGTGCTTGTTCAACTTCTATGGAAACGTTGGCTTTAGCCTCACTCATTGTGGATTCGGGTGCAGGGGATTATGTACTGGCAGGTACGGTGAGTCACAACTGTACGGTGGAAAAGCAATTTCGTTATCCAACAGAGTATGGTTCCCAGAAGCCGCCATATGCCCAGTATACCGTTACGGGTTCGGGGTGTAGTGTGATATCCCGTACGGGTCAGGGCCCGGTAGTCACCAAAGCGACAATTGGCCGAATTATGGATATGGGCATTAAAGATCCGTTTAACATGGGGGCTGCGATGGCTCCTGCGGCAGCGGATACCATTGTTTCGCATTTCCGGGATACAGGCTTGGAACCCGGTTATTATGATCTCATTGTGACTGGGGATCTGGCTTCGGTGGGATTGCCCATCGTTAAGGAGCTTTTGCATAAAGAGGGTGTTCCAATGGAACAAACTGTCTTCAATGATTGTGGCCTGATGATATATAACCTGGAAAAGCAGCCTCAGGTTGTGGCTGGAGGAAGTGGCTGCGGATGTTCAGCGACCGTGACCTACGGTCACATTTTGAACCGGATGCAAAAGGGTGAACTCAATAAGGTATTGGTGGTCGCTACCGGTGCATTGTTGTCTCCACTTTCGTACCAGCAAGGCGAGAGCATTCCTTGTATTGCGCATGCCGTAGCCATAGAAAAGGAGGGATAAAGGATGCAGTTTTTATGGGCATTTATTGTTGGCGGTTTGATATGTGTTGTGGGACAGCTTCTGATGGATGGTGTCAAACTGACTCCTGCACATACGATGAGTACACTTGTTGTGGCTGGTGCGGTTGCGGATGCGTTCGGGCTGTATGATCCACTCGTCAAATTTGCAGGAGCAGGAGCTTCCATTCCGATTACCAGTTTTGGTAACTCCCTCGTGCACGGGGCATTGACGGAACTGGAAAAAGAGGGATGGATCGGTGTCATTACGGGGATATTCGATTTGACCGCGGCGGGTATTTCCTCAGCGATTATCTTTTCTTTTCTCGCGGCATTGGTGGTTCGGCCCAAAGGGTAACAGATCATGGCAGAGCCAGCCATTATATATGGAATCAGCAGAGGCTTCGGATAACTTCTATCCGGGCCTCTTTTTGTCGTAATCATGCGATAACTGCGGTGAATCTGACGGCTGGAAACAAATTATGAGTTCCTTCGAGTGTACTCGCGCTCTTGGATCATGTACAATAAAAGGAAATCTGTATGCTTTTTTAGGAGGTTAGACCACATGCCTGTGCGCAAAGAGTCGATCCAAATCATATCAGCAGTTCGTTCTAATCTGGAATCATGCATAATGGGGAAATCCTTTGAAATTCAACTTTTGCTCACAGCTTTGCTTGCAGGCGGACACGTTCTGATTGAAGACGTACCTGGAACAGGCAAGACGCAGTTGGTTAAAGCGTTATCGAAATCCATGCGCGGAGAGTACCGCCGCATTCAATGTAATCCTGATATTTTGCCAAGTGACATCACAGGGGTATCCGTTTTCCATCCGCGTGATGAGCGTTTTTACTTCCGTCCCGGTCCGGTGATGACCAACATTTTGCTGGCAGACGAGATTAACCGGGCAACAACGAAAACGCAGTCCGCTTTGCTGGAAGTCATGGAAGAGCGCAGTGTAACGGTAGATGGAGATACGTATGATCTGCCTCATCCATTTATGCTCTGTGCAACCCAGAATCCAATTGATTTTGAAGGAACGTACACATTGCCGGAAGCGCAGCTGGACCGGTTTATGTTGAAAATAAGTCTGGGTTATCCGGACAAGGATATCGAGAAAACGTTGCTGAAGCAGCACCAGTCGGGTCAGCCTGTTGATCGGCTTGAATCCGTAACCCATATGGATCAGATATCAGCCATTCAGCAGGAAATCAAGGAAGTATTCATCGGTGATCCGGTCATGGATTATCTGCTTGATGTGGTTCGCAAAACTCGCTCCCACCCATCCGTATTGCTGGGCGCCAGCCCGCGGGCAGCCATTTCATTTATGATGGCCGTGAAGGCTTTTGCCTTTTTGCAGGAACGTGACTACGTGCTTCCGGATGACGTGAAAACGATGGCACCTTATGTCATCTCCCATCGGATTGTGCTGCGTCCCGAATCGAGACTGGACAGCATGAGCTCCGAGGCTGTATTAAATTCCGTACTTCAGCAGGTTCGTGTGCCCGTCTCCATGGGGCAATAATTGATGAAGCCGCTTTTGAGTACAGTCAGAAGGGGAATACGCCACCCCCGCGTATGGAGCATCGCGGCGGTGTGGTTGTGCTGTTTGGCTTATGTTTTGTTCCAGGGCGGGAAGACCTCCCTGATGTTGCTGTCGATGGTGACTCTGCTTTGTATTTACCTTGCGATTGCTGGTTTTAGCGGTGTACGGCGTACTCATGGCGTGCGCAAGCTCTCTTCCGGCCAGGATCATGAAGAGCTGCTGCATTCGGGTGATCAGGTACAGGTGAAGTTAAGTCTGAACATCCCGGGATTTTTGCCACTTCCTTATGTAGTTGTGCGCGAGATGCTGCATCGGCACAACGGCGAATCCTGGTCTTTCAAAGAAAGCCTCATTCCGAGCATGCGAGGGTATGGTGAATTGTCATTTCAGACCCCACCGCTGGAGCGGGGAAAGTATGTCTTTTCAGAAACGGAATGTGCCAGCGAGGACATCTTTGGTCTGATCGAGCATCGGGGAACGTTCAAAGCCAAAGGGGAATTCCGGGTGTTGCCGCGGACGGTATTTATTCCGTATTGGCAGCTGTATGATCGCAAATCACGGTTATCCGGTCCACAGACGGCTTTGACTCGCTCGCGCAGGGAAACGACCCAGATTAACGGCGTGCGTGACTATGTTTACGGGGATCGCCTTTCACGTATTCACTGGAATGCAACCGCAAAAACGGGAACGTGGAAATCCAAGGAATTTGAACATGAGTCGGTTCCGAAAACGATTCTGGTGCTGGATGCGCTGTCAGGCAGCTATGAACATGGTGAGGCCTTTGAACTGGCTGTGTCTACGGCTGCCTCCCTGCTGGAGTATGGCACAAGAGAACGAATGGGTATGGGACTGCTGACACTGTCGGAGAAAACATCATTTTTTGCTCCCAGCGAAAGTCCGCTTGAACGGCAGAAAATGATTCATCATTTGGTGGATATCCAATATAACGGCCAGGAAAATCGGCTGCTGCCCGGTGTTGAGAAGATGTCGCGTCAGTTTCCTCAAGGTGCTTATTTTGTAGTGATTTCTCCCCAGAAAGATGAAAAAGTTCTCGAACTGCTCCGATGGGTTGACACAAGGGGGATGACTCCTTGTCATATTCTGATTGAACCCAGTGATACCCGCCGGAGTTCCGAGTGGAATGCGATGCTGCGCGGAAGAGGCACGAGATCCTTCACCGTTGCCCATTTGCAGGAGCTTCCAACGGTTATGGGGGGAGGTAGTGTATGAGTACTAAAGGCAAAGAGCTGACAGCGGGGAGAAGATCCTGGTATCATGCAGCTTCGTTGCTCTGGATTTTCCTGATTGGGATGCAGTGGATATCATTTACACAGGAATCCTGGTATACCGAGACAACCTCATTGGTGTTGTGGACGCTCGCAGCGGTCAGTATTCTGGAAGTTATTCTGCCTTTCAAAATAATGGTTCGAACCATAATCAAGGCGGTTGTCCTTGTATATATTTTGCATAAGACATTAATTGATTACACGGTTTATATTCCTTACGGCACGTTAACGGAGCGCACAGAGCAGTTCATAATGCACCTGACACCTTACATCTGGTTTACCCTGTGCGCGTGGGTAATGCTTGAAGCTGCCCTTCGCCTGGTGACCACAACGCGCCGAATTCTCGTTTTTCTGGGTATCAACATTATCTCCATGGGAATTCTTGACTCCTTCACCCAGATTCCACTCTGGATTGAAATTGCCTGGGTCATGTTTGCGGGAATGGGATGGCTGGTATGCCAGCACTTCCGTAATTTTCAACTGCAATATCCACAAGGCTGGAAGAGAATCATCCGGTATCCTTATAAAATTTTGGCCAACATTGCAATTATATTCTCTTTAATTATTGTAGCCAGTGTGAACATGCCGGAAGTTCCTCCTACCTTAACGGACCCGTATACCGCGTGGCGTAACTACACCGGAAGTTCGGCGAGTCAGACCGGCAACGGAACACTGGACATTCCGGCAGCAACCGAGTCGGGATACAGCAGGGAAGACAACCAACTTGGCGGAGGATTTAACTTCGACTATACACCTGTCATGTCCGTCACCACCAATGAGCGCAGTTACTGGCGTGGTGAGACACGGGCAGAGTATACGGGAACAGGTTGGGATGACCGCGGACGAGGTGCGACAGAGGATGTTGAGGCGGGGCAGGCTCTGGAGAATGACGAACCCGGAAATGTGAACACCAAGCAAGTCACTCAAAAAGTGACGATGTTGAATGACAACGTGTATCCGATCCTCTTTGGAGCCTATTCCATTTCGGAAGTAACATCTGTCAATGGTGAGGCGAATTCGGACCGAATGTTATGGAATCCGGAGCAGGCCGAACTGCATGTCGTAACAGATCGTCAGCAACCGCAATATCCGAAGACGTATACGATTGTATCCGAAGCGCCAGTTATTGTGGAAGATGAGCTTCGTACCAAATCTTTTGATGATCTGTATGCGAGCAATCCGGCAGATGATATGTACCTGCAGCTGCCATCCAGATTCCCTGATCGGGTGACGGACCTGGCCGCTGAAATTACAGCATCGGCAAATACGCCGTATGAAAAAGTGGCATTACTGCAAAACTATTTACAACAAAACTTTGATTACACAAACAATCCGGATTTATCCCGAAAAGTAAGCAGTGACTTTGTTGAAGGATTTTTATTTGACATTCGTGAAGGGTATTGTGATTACTTCTCGACTGCGCTCGTTATGATGGCGCGCTCCGAAGGTATTCCCGCTCGTTGGGTGAAAGGGTACGCGCCTGGACAGCTATCGCTGAATTCAGACATGCAGGCCCCGCGCCAACCTGGGGCTGAGATCGAGACGACATACACTGTAACGAATGCAGATGCGCATTCTTGGGCTGAAGTTTATTTTGGCGAGTATGGATGGATTCCGGTTGAAGCGACGCCAGGCTTTGACATGCCGTTGCTCACGGAACAACCAGATGTACAGCCGGTAGATGAGCCTGAAGAACAACCTGAGGAGGAACCGGTAAAAGAGGAAGAGCAGACTCCTGCGCCTGAGCAGGCTTCATCCAGCATCCCGGCTTTTGTAATCTGGGCTGCGGGAGCCATCATCGTATTGTGGGTGGCTTATATGTTCTGGCGAAATCGCCTCTCGCTTCGATTCTTCGTGCTTCGTCTGCGGACAGGTGGACCGCTAACGCCTGAACACAAGGTAGTGGCAGAGACCGAACGCTGGATTCGTTATGCGAGACGTAAAGGATTGACCCGGAGCGGGGATGAGACACTTCGTGAATCGGTAACCCGCTGGAGCCAGGTGAAACCAGCTGCAGCAGCGACATTGCATGAACTTCTAGCGAAGTTTGAACAGACTCGCTATAGTCCAGCGTCAGTAACTGCAGACGACTGGAAGGCCGTCTATCAGACCGCCTCGAAGCTGCGTAAGGAACTTAAAGCGGAACGGGCGTAATGTCGCCCGTCCCGTTTTTCCTTTCCTATGCCATCAGGCGCTGTATGCATTTTCAGGAAAGACGGATTTGTGATATAGTGTGTCGTATGAAACTGAGGTGACTTCTTTGTTTGAAATGTTAATGCCCAAGCTGCGTGTAGACACGGTTTTTGACATTAATCTGGAAGAGCTATACGCTCAAGGCTACCGTGGAATTATAACTGATCTGGACAATACACTTGTTGGGGCCAAAGCTCCTGACGCCACGCCCGAACTGATCGAGTGGTTCGCACGTGTCAAAGAGGCTGGTTTCCAGCTCATGATTGTGTCCAATAACAATTTGAATCGTGTATCCCTGTTTGCGACGCCACTGGATATCCAGTTTGTGCATAGTGCACGCAAACCATCGAATGTTCCGTTTCGTAGAGCAATGAAGATGATGGAGTTAACTCCTGAAAAAACGGTTGTGGTAGGCGATCAGATGCTTACAGATGTCTTTGGAGGTAATCGGCTGGGACTCTATACGGTTCTGGTGTTGCCGATCTCCATTGGAGATGAAGGCTTCATGACCCGCTTCAATCGGCGCGTGGAACGGATTGCTCTAACGAGTTTGCGCAAGAAAGGCTTATGGCTTGAGGAGGAAAAGAAGAAATGACAGAACCGCATAACGGCAATATTGCCGTAAGGTGCAGCGGATGCGGAGTGCATCTGCAAACGGAAAACCCGGAATTACCAGGATTCATCCCCGAAAAAGCATTGGATCGTGAACCCGTCATTTGCCAGCGTTGTTTCCGTATCAAAAATTACAATGAGTCATCATCCGTTACAGTGGATCAGGACGAGTTCCTGGCCTTGCTGAGCAAAATCGGGGATAAGGATGCACTTGTCATCCATATCGTTGATCTGTTTGACTTTGATGGCAGTATTATCTCTGGTTTGCAGCGATTTGTAGGCAACAATCCGGTATTGCTTGCTGTGAACAAAACGGACTTGCTTCCAAAAGTAACCAACTGGAACAAGGTTCGCAACTGGGTGCAGAAACAGGCCAAAGAACAAGGTTTGCGTACAGTAGATGTCGTTCTGTGCAGTGCGAAGCAAAATCAGGGCTTCGACCGACTGCTCGAGCTTGTCGGAACGTATCGCGGGGATCGTGACGTATACGTGGTTGGTGGTACCAATGTGGGCAAATCCACATTGATTAACCGTCTCATTCGTGACTACAGCGATCTCGAGCAGGAACTCACGACATCCCGTTATCCGGGAACGACGTTGGATATGGTTAATATTCCACTGGACGATGGAAAAGCTATTATTGATACGCCGGGAATTGTATACCCTTGGCGTTTCAGTGAGATTGTATCCCGTAAGGATCTGGCTGCCATTATGCCAGAAAAACCGCTTAAACCGGCTGTTTATCAATTGAATTCTGGTCAGACGCTGTTCTTTGGCGGCATGGCTCGTTTTGACTTTGTGGAGGGTGATCGTCAGTCCTTTACTTGTTTTATCAGCACTGCGCTTGATATTCATCGGACGAAGCTGGAACGTGCAGACGACTTGTATCGTGACCACCTGGGTGAATTGCTGTCTCCACCAACGCGTGAAGACGCAGCGGACATGCCTGAATGGACCAGACATGAATTCCGAATCAAACGCGGCAGCCAGTCGGATGTATTCATTTCCGGACTGGGCTGGATTAAGATTAACGGTGAGAATGGGGCCCTTGTAGCTGTTCATGCTCCAAAAGGTATTCGTGTACTGATCCGCCCATCCTTGATCTAATGTAATCACAGCAGCATTTTCATCAGATCGGAGGCGGAAGTATGTCGGAACAGAAAAAAAACAATCCTTCACTCCCTGTACTGCTTGGCGTTATGGGTGACCCCATTGCACATTCCAAATCGCCTGCTATGCATAATGCGGCTCTGCAGGCTGCAGGAGTGAATGGAATGTATATGCCACTGCATGTTCGTCCCGAGCAGCTGGAATCAGCCATTCGAGGCATTGTGGCGCTGGGGTATCGCGGTGTAAATGTAACCATCCCGCACAAAGAACATGTCATGCAGTATCTTGATGTCATTGATGAAAGTGCACGCCTGATTGGCGCGGTGAATACCATTGTCAATGAAGAAGGCAAGCTGACAGGGTATAACACGGATGGTATCGGTTATGTGCGTTCCCTGAAGGAAGAAGCTGTTCCAGAACTCGCAGGTAAACGGATTGCTGTTCTGGGCGCTGGAGGAGCAGCTAGAGGTGTGATATACGCCCTTGCTCTGGAGAAACCTGAACGGATTAGTATTCTTAACCGTACAGCAGACAGAGCCGTTGCCCTTGCTTCCGAGCTGCGAGCTCATGGACTGGGTGACATCACAGGTAGTGGAATGGAAGAAGCTGCTGTGGTACTGGCTTCGGCCGATATCGTGATTAACACCACAGCCGCAGGTATGCATCCGCATGTAGATGACGTGCCTGTTGATCCTGCGCTCATTCGAGCAGGCGCAGCAGTGAGCGACCTTATCTACAATCCGCTGGAAACACGCTTGCTTCGCGAGTCGAGGCAGCGTGGATGTACTGTGCATGGTGGTCTTGGTATGTTTATATACCAGGGCGCGGTAGCATTCGAGCACTGGCTCGGCATCCCGGCTCCCGTGGAGACGATGCGGCGAGCTGTGTTAGACAGTTTTTGATATTGTAAAATGAAATCAAGATTACACGATGACGAAGAGTGCAGAACCAATCTGAAGAAACGAAGTGCTCGCCTTTATCACCGGATTTCCCCTTTATAAAAATGAAATGAAGAAATCTGGGGATAACAGCGATCGTAAGATGGTACTGCAATCGTAGTCACACTGTGTAAACTTTGTTAGTTCGTTTTATGAATGTGAAAATATAATTGAACGGTCAAGCCCAGGGCAGACATTGTGCTGTTGCTGAGGCTTGCTCACCATAAGGAGTATGGAGTATTCATGTTAAACGGTAAACAAAAGCGCTTTTTGCGTTCACAAGCACATCATCTGACCCCTGTATTTCAAATCGGCAAAGGGGGAACGAATGAGCATCTGTTCCGTCATATCGAAGATGCAATCGAGAAGCGCGAATTGATGAAAGTGCAAGTGCTGAACAACAATCTGGATGACAAAAATGAGATTGCCGAAGAGATTGCCCGTGAAACAGGCAGCGAACTGGTGCAAATCATCGGAAGCACCATCATTTTGTACAAAGAATCACGTGACAACAAACAAATCGAACTACCTAGGTAAGGGAGAGTGACGCGGGTGAAGATCGGCATCATGGGTGGTACGTTTGATCCGATCCACATGGGGCACCTGCTGGCAGCCGAAGCGGCCAGGGATTCGCATGCACTGGATGAGATCTGGTTCATGCCTTCTCATGTTCCTCCTCACAAACGTGGAGCCGGAGCATCGGGACAGCAACGTCTCGAAATGACGGAAGCGGCTGTGAAAGAAGTACAGCATTATGAGGTGCTGGGCATCGAGATGGAGCTTGGTGGCGTGTCCTATACCATTGATACGATGAAGGAGCTTTGGCGCCGCTACCCGCAGCATGAATTTTACTTCATTGTTGGGGCGGATATGGTGAACTATCTTCCCAAATGGGAACAGATCGAAGAACTCGCTGAACGCTTAACCTTTATCGGTGTGGGACGGCCGGGATTCCAGTTACATCTGGATGATCTGCCAGACGCGCTGCAGGATCGGGTACTGTTGGCTGAGATGCCTTTGGTGGACATATCATCCACAGCAGTACGCAGACGCTTCGCCAAAGGGCATTCCGTGCGCTTTATGATTCCTGATGCGGTCCATCAATACATTGTAAGGAGCGGTTTATATGGAACTAAGCCGTGACGAACTGATCCGCGCCGTTTCCGGTCAAATGCCGGAGAAGCGCTGGAGGCACACGCTGGGTGTCATGGAGTCGGCAGTGTTGTTGGCTGAAAAATATGGCGCTGATCCTGTAAAAGCGGATTTGGCAGCCATATTGCATGATGTGGCCAAGTATTGGCCCGTATCCGAGATGGAAGCGGTCATTCGAGACAATGGATTGAACGAAGAACTTTTGCAGCATGACAAGCAGCTCTGGCATTCCGAAGTGGGTGCTTTTGTTGCTGAGCGTGACTATGGCATTGATGATGCCGAAATTATCAATGCCATTCGCTGGCATACCTCGGGTCGAGTTGGCATGAGCCTGCTGGATAAAGTGGTATGTCTTGCGGATTATATTGAACCGGGAAGAGACTTCCCGGGAGTAAATCATATTCGCGAACAGGCTGAACACAGTCTGGAAGAAGGTTTAATTGCCGGTTTCGATTCCACGATCAGCTTGTTGATCTCGCAGCGCCGTGTCATTTATCCTTTGACCATGTTGTCGCGGAATGACTTGATTGCACATTTGTAGATTAGATAATGGAGGTTGGTTCATGACAGTATCATCGAAAGAACTTATGAATATGGCGGTTGCTGCCGCTGACGATAAAAAGGCATCCAACATTGTAGCACTGGATCTGATCGGTATCTCGCTGGTAGCAGACTATTTTGTTATCTGTCACGGGAATTCTGATACTCAGGTACAGGCGATTGCAACAGAGATTCGCAAACAGGCGCATGCTGCCGGCGTGAACATCAAAGGCATCGAAGGTATGGATTCGGCACGTTGGGTATTGATGGATATGGGTGATGTGGTTGTTCATATCTTCCACCGCGACGAGCGTGAGTATTACAACATTGAGCGCCTGTGGTCTGATGCCAAAGTGGTGGAAACGGTATGAGTTTGATCGCAGGAACAGTCGTCAACTTGCCGGTTTCACGTGAAGTGTCTCCGTTTGGTTACTTTTTGACGACAGGATCGGAAGATGTACTGCTTCACTATACGGAGCTCACACGGGACGTTAAAATTGGAGAAACGCTGGAGGTCTTTCTGTTCTTTGATACGGAAGATCGTCTAGCGGCAACCATGAAAAAACCATATCTCACACTCGGTGAAATGGGACGACTTGTTGTGGCCGATATTCATCCACGCCTCGGCTGTTTTCTCGAGATGGGGCTTGGGCGGCAATTGCTGCTCCCGATTCGTGAATTGCCTGAGTTGGAAGAACTACGGCCTCATGTAGGGGATGAAGTTTTCGTCCTTATGGAGCATGACAAGCAAGGGCGCTTGCGGGCGAAACTGGCTGGGGAACGTGAGCTTGCGCCATTGTCCTTCCATGCACCAACCTCTTGGGTCAACGAATGGGTTGAAGCAACGGTGTACAAACCACTTCAGATGGGTACGTTTGTACTTGTTGAGGGTGGAGTGCTGGGCTTTGGCGCTATTGGCATGATTCATTCCTCGGAACGAAACCGGATGCTGCGTCTGGGTGAAAAGGTAAAATGCCGGGTAACCATGGTACGTGAAGATGGACGTGTCAATCTGGCGATGTCTCCTCTCAAAGAGGTTGGTCGCAATGAAGATGCGGATAAACTGCTTGCTTTCATGAAAGAGCGGCCTACGGGCGGCATGCCGTATTCGGATGCTACCCCGCCAGACATCATCAAGCAGCGCTTTGGAATCAGCAAATCTGCTTTCAAGCGGGCCTTGGGCAAACTGATGAAGGACGGTCTGGTAACTCAAAAGGAAAACTGGACCTATCTGACAGAGTCTGTACCACAGGATCAGAACGAGGATAAGTAAACCAACGGGTATCATGGATCAAGCATGAGCTTGAATCCATAAGTCAAGGCAGGGCAAGGCTGGGTGAACTCCGGATGCCCCTGCTTTTTCTTTTGTTCAAAATCGATTTGAAAATGAAACTGAAAGTGCGGTGCCTGACATGTCTTACCGGAAATTTGCCTATGTGTACGATGAATTAATGGAGGATATGCCTTATCCGGACTGGATAAGGTTTGCGAGAACGGCTTGGGAACGACATGGCATGCCAAAAAGTGTGGCTGAACTGGGCTGTGGAACCGGCTCAATTACGATCCCACTGGTGAACTCCGGTTTCGAAGTTACTGGCATTGACCTGTCAGCGGATATGTTGTCTGTTGCGCGCAGTAAAATGGAGGCCACGCCTCAAGGCCACCGCTTATATCGGGAAGGCAGTGTCCGTTGGGTGCAGCAGGATATGCGGGACTGGAGAGTACCGGAGCCTGTGGACTCGGTGATATCGTTCTGTGATTGCGTGAATTATCTGCTTGAAAAAGAGGATGTCGTCCGTACATTTCAGCGAACTTATGAGATGCTGAAGCCGGAGGGCACGTTCCTGTTCGATGTACATCATCCGAATACCCTTATTCGATACGAGGAGGAGCAACCATTTGTGTTGGACGAACGCTCCGTATCGTATATTTGGACCTGTGATATGGATCATGATCGGTGTGAGATTGAGCATCATCTAAGTATCTTTTCGCGTGTGGCTGAGAGCGGCAAGGATATGTACCAACGGTTTGAAGAGGTTCATGTTCAGCGCGCGTATGATCCGGACTGGATGATGTTGGAACTGACGAAGGCTGGCTTCAGAGATGTCCGTGTATATGCTGATTTTGAGTGGAAAGAGGCGGGAGAAGGCGCACAGCGTCTGTTCTATGTAGCCGTGAAATAGGATTACAATGTTGAACTGTCCTTATGATGCATAAGGGCAGTTTTTATGTATAAGAATGTTTTTTAGATATAATAAAAGCTATTGCCAGCGGGGTTAAAGGAAGCCATAATAGTTGAATGGAAAGCGTTTTCTATTTAGTAGAATCCTGAAAATTCAAAATTCCGGGTGGGGTGAAAAATGGAAAGTACATATAAAACAAGGCTGACTTCCGAACAGCTAGATGGAATTGTGCAGCAGCATTTTAACACAGGTATCCAAGAATACAAAGAGATGATTGACGGCTGGGCAAACCACGCTTACTTTATCACCAAGGACGACGGACAGAAGGTTGTACTCAAAATAGCTCCTTCTAATGGAATTAAGCTGATGCGCTGTGAACAACATGTCATGGTCGCTGAGGTTGAGGCACTGCGACTCGCAGCAGAACTTCAGGATGTACCTGTTCCCCGGGTATTGGCCTACGATCCATCGCTCACCCGAGTTCCGGCAGAATATTTTATTATGGAGTACATGACAGGAACGCCGTATAACAAAGTCAAAGACCAATACAGTGCAGAAGAGCAGGAATCCATAGAGCAGCAGCTGGGTGCATACAATCGTCGGATCAATGAAATTAAAGGAGAGAAGTTTGGTTACTTTTCCTCAAAAAAATCGCAATATGCGACGTGGAAAGAAGCTTTCCTGAGCCTGATGGATGATATGCTTGCAGATAGCAAAGCAGCGGGTGTGGAATTTTCAATTCGTTATGAGGAACTGGAGCGTTTGATTCAAGAGAAATCGGATGTGCTGGATGATGTCAAAGAGCCTGTGCTTGTGCATTGGGATTTGTGGGATGGGAATGTATTTGTGGAGGCGGGGCAAATCACGGCCATTATCGATTTTGAACGTTCCCTCTGGGCAGATCCTCTGATGGAGCATTACTTCAGTCATTTTAATAATACACCGGGATTCCTCAAAGGATATGGAAGAGCAGTTACAACAGACAGTGAACGAAAAAGAAGAAGTTTATATGATCTGTACTTTGATCTGGCGCTGAGAATCGAGTGTCCGTATCGTCAATACGATAACAAGGAACACATTCAGTGGACGATTGATAACCTAGAAGAAGGAATCAAGCGATTCCAGTCGTCTTAATGTGCATACTGATGTATAGCATTGTTTATAGTCAACAGACAGTGTAATATTGACTTTACTGCTGCTTTTTTATATAATGGTCCCGATCATATCGTATACATATTTCGATGATAAGGATCAGTAGTGAGTCCTGTACATGACAGAGAGCCGGCGGTTGGTGCAAGTCGGTTGACAGTATTTCACGAACTCGCCTTGGAGAAATGCGGTGATTACACCATCTTGCAACCGACTGAAGTAACACTCGGGTTCAGGAATGGAAATCCGCATCGGTTAACCGCCGTTACAGGTCCAAAGGGAGTGGATGACGAAGCACGATCGTCCGCTAACTAGGGTGGTACCACGGGAATTCAACCTCTCGTCCCTAGCGCTGCAAACGCTACGGGATGCTGAGGTTTTTTTGTTGCAATAAAAGCGAATAACCAAGAGGAGGAACAATAGATGAGTGAGAATCAACAGCCGAAACACGGCTACAAGCCACAGGTCATGGAGAAAAGTTGGCAGCAGTACTGGGATGACAATAAAACGTTTAAAACGGGTGAGGACCCGGCTAAACCGAAGTTTTATGCACTGGATATGTTTCCGTATCCATCTGGCTCAGGCCTGCACGTAGGTCACCCGGAAGGATACACGGCAACGGATATCGTATCCCGTTTCAAACGTATGCGCGGCTTCAATGTACTGCATCCAATGGGGTGGGACGCTTTCGGCCTGCCTGCTGAGCAGCATGCATTGGATACTGGTGAGCATCCACGGCATATTACATTCCGCAATATTGACAATTTCCGTCGCCAGATCAAGTCACTCGGTTTCTCATATGACTGGGATCGGGAGATCAGCACAACTGACCCTGACTACTACAAATGGACACAATGGATCTTCATCCAGTTGTACAACAAAGGCCTGGCTTATGTAGATGAAGTCCCTGTTAACTGGTGCGAAGCTCTGGGTACGGTACTGGCGAACGAAGAAGTTATCGACGGTAAGAGTGAGCGTGGCGGACATCCGGTCGTTCGTAAACCGATGCGCCAATGGGTACTGAGAATTACGGAATATGCAGAGCGTTTGCTGGAAGACCTGGAAGAGCTGGACTGGTCGGAAAGCATCAAGGATATGCAGCGCAACTGGATCGGCAAATCGACCGGGGCGGAAGTTACTTTTGCCATTGAGGGTCATGAAGAAGTTATCAAAGTGTTTACGACACGTGCAGATACGTTGTTTGGCGCAAGTTATGCTGTATTGGCACCTGAGCATGAGCTGGTGGAAGTCATTACAACGGCAGAACAGCGTGAAGCAATCAAGGCATATCAGGAACAGGCTGCTCGCAAGAGTGATCTGGAACGCACCGATTTGGCTAAAGACAAAACGGGTGTGTTCACAGGAACTTATGCAATCAATCCGGTAAACGGAGCGAAGGTGCCAATCTGGATTGCCGATTATGTTCTGGCTGGATATGGCACAGGGGCGATCATGGCCGTTCCGGGACATGACGCTCGTGACTGGGAGTTTGCCAAACAGTTTGGTCTGGACATCATCGAGGTTGTACAGGGTGGCGACGTGACACAAGAAGCGTATTCCGGTGACGGACCGCATGTGAACTCCGATTTCCTGAACGGATTGAACAACGAAGAAGCGATTGCGAAGATGATTGCCTGGTTGGAAGAGAACGGTAAGGGACAAGGCAAAACGACCTACCGTCTGCGTGACTGGTTGTTCAGCCGTCAGCGTTATTGGGGTGAGCCAATCCCGATTCTGCATCTGGAAGACGGAACGATGAAGACGGTGCCGGAAGATCAACTGCCTTTGCTGCTGCCGGATATCGACCAGATCAAACCTTCGGGTACTGGCGAGTCACCGCTGGCGAATGTTACGGAATGGGTTAACACCGTAGATCCGGAAACGGGAATGAAAGCACGTCGCGAGACGAACACGATGCCACAATGGGCCGGTAGCTGCTGGTATTACCTGCGCTTTATCGATCCGCACAATGACAAGGAACTGATCTCTCAAGAGAAACAGCAGCAGTGGCTACCGGTTGATCTGTATATCGGGGGAGCAGAGCACGCGGTGCTTCACTTGCTGTACGCTCGTTTCTGGCATAAAGTGCTGTATGATCTGGGTGTGGTGCATACCAAAGAGCCGTTCCACAAACTGGTCAACCAAGGTATGATCCTGGGAACCAACAATGAGAAGATGAGTAAATCCCGTGGTAATGTTATCAACCCGGATGAGATCGTCAATGAGTTCGGTGCAGATACATTGCGTCTGTATGAAATGTTCATGGGGCCTCTGGAGGCGACAAAACCGTGGAATGCTAACGGGGTTGAGGGCATGCACCGCTTCCTGTCACGTATATGGCGTCTGTTCATCAATGAAGATACAGGTGCAATTAATGACAAAATCACAGCAGATGGTGGAACCGATGAGTTCAAGCGCACTGCACACAAGACGATCAAAAAGGTTACTGAGGATCTGGAACACCTGCGTTTCAACACAGCGATCAGCCAGTTGATGATCTTCATCAACGATGCGTACAAAGCAGATACGCTGCCTCGTGAAGCCATGGAGAACTTTGTACAGCTGTTGTCACCGCTGGCACCGCATATGGCGGAGGAGCTGTGGAGCCGTCTCGGTCATGAAGGTGGAATCTCTTACGTAGCTTGGCCTGAGTATGATGAGTCCATGACGGTGGATGCCGAAGTGGAGATTGTTGTTCAAGTGAATGGCAAAATTGTGACCCGTGCTACAATCGCGAAGGATCTGGACGCACAGGGCATGCAGGACTTTACGATGGAACTGGCACCTGTGAAACAGGCACTGGAAGGCAAGACCATTCGCAAGGTCATTGCCGTTCCAGGCAAACTCGTTAATATTGTTGCCGGTTAATCTCACCGGCTTTGAATAGTTCATCCAGCTTCAACAAATCTTCATCATATTTGTCATGAGTCGTCTGGATCAGGCTGTCAAAAACACCATTCAGATTCACTTTCAGCAGGGCAAGTGCCTGTGCGGTGATGCCGCCAGGTACAGCCACGCGAGCCTGAAGTTCTTGCGGGGTGTATCCTCCTTCGGTAAGCAGCTTGCCTGTTCCCAGGAGCATCTCGCCGGCAAGAGCGCAGGCGTCGGCTCGTTTGATGTCTGTAAGCTTGACTGCACTCTCAATCCATTGCTCCAGAAAGAACGATATGAATGCAGGTCCGCAGCTGGAGAAGTCGGATGTGATCCGGGTACAGGCTTCATCCACTTGATAGGGTCTGCCAATATGACTGAGCAGCCCTTCCAGCACAGCGCGGTCTTCGGTAGTCATTCGCTCACCATGTATACACAGGGACGCTCCGCTGCCGACCTGGTGCGTAACGCTGGGGATAACTTTGGAGACTTTGCAAGGAAGTGAAGATTCCAGATGGCGCAGCTGCACGGGACTGGTGATCGAGACGATTATATGATTGGGATTCACGACAGGCAGGATGTCGTCAATGACATGTTTGAATTCAAGCGGCTTCACGCACAAAAAGATGATATTGCTGCGGATGACGGTTTCCCGGTTGCTCTGTGATTCATGCAGACCGGGGTAACGGAGGGATAGCTGCCGTACTTTGGAAGGGGTTCTATTGCTGGCGGCAATCTGCCGTGGTTCAAGTGCACCGGATTGAATCAAGGCATAGATCAGCAGGCTGCCCATGCTGCCGGTTCCGATAAATCCAACCTTCATTGTTCAGGCCTCCTTTCATGCTTTACGGTAATGGCGCAGTTCTTTCCCTCTAGTGTATGCGTCAGGACCTGCTTCACATGACATGAAAATAGTACAGCTTGGTTTACCAGGCAAGTCCAACGGTTCGGAAGCACCGCCCGTGTTCAGAGTAGATTTATTTTGAATCCAGGGAGAGGTGTGGAAGAATGAGATGGAACAAGGGGATGACCATTGCTGCTGCGGTGGTCGGATGCATACTGATATTATGGTCGGGCAAAAGTGAACAGCCGCCTTCTGGCTGGGAACCTATGCAGCTCGCCACCGAGAAGCCGACGATAGAGCAGGAAACCGCTGCTGTACAGTCGGCTACTTTGGTTCAGGAACAAACGAAGGCTTCCGATGCAGATCAAAGACCGTCAACAACAGAGGCATCCGTAGAGCCTAATCAGGTTGATGGCACAGCAGGGAAAGTGGCTGATTCGACAGTTGCTGGAAACCAAACGGATGCTTCTACAGGTGGGGCAGAAACGACATCCGAGGCAACGGTAGTTTCACCAGACAATAACCAAGCAGTGATGAGCAATGAGTCTGTCGACAATGGCAAAATTGATGTCAATACAGCTCCGGCTGCGAAGCTAATGGACCTTCCAGGAATTGGGGAGAAAAAGGCGCAAGCCATTATTGATTATCGCAATTCGCATGGACCTTTTACCAAAGTCAGCGATCTGACCAAAGTGAAAGGAATCGGAATGAAGATGCTGGAGAAAATGGCTCCTTATGTGCAGATCAGGTAATCACGCAACTATTAAATATTAGGATATAAGTTGAATTGGAAATGACATAAGACGAAGGATAGGTTCAAATTTTATCAGATGGGAGGGAAACGGTTATGAGCGCAGCAGACGTACGCAAAGACTGGGATACGTATTTCATGGACATCGCATATATGGTCTCTACCCGTTCCCGCTGTTCACGCCGTCATGTTGGCGCCGTACTTGTGCAGGGAAAGAAACTGCTTGGAACAGCCTATAACGGTGCACCCATGGGGGTCCCGGACTGCTCTGAAGCAGGGTGCATGATCTCGGAAGAATACGAGCTGGTGGTAACCGACGGTCAGGAAGAAATGGTTAAAAAACAACGCTGTATTCGTACCATTCATGCGGAGCAGAATTTGCTTTTGTTCACTGATCGAATTGACCGCGAAGGCTCTTCTGTGTATGTCACGGATGAACCTTGCTGGACTTGTTCCAATATGCTTGCGAATAGCGGCATTACAGAAATCGTATTTCATCGCCCATATCCCAAGGATACAGGCAAGGTTACCAACATGATGAAGCAAAAAGGCATTACGTTTCGTCGGCTGGAAAATTACCAGCCTCCACGGGAGACGATGATGACGGTAAGTGATTAGAACCAATATAGTATCAAATTTGCGGGGAAGAACCTCCGGTTGCTGTATCAGCTGCCGGGGGTTCTTCTGCGTTCATACGGGTGACACAAAGGAGGGGGAGAAAATGAAAGGCAGACCTTTACTGGTATTTACTGTCTGCTGGTTATGCGGTAGTGGGATGGCATGTGCATTATCGGGTTGGTCCTTGATCGTGGGAATGATCGGGATATTCGTTTGTCTGCCACTTTTACTACGATGGATTGATATACGCGGTTGGTCCATCTTGTTACTGATCGGAGCACTCGTTGGCGGTGCTGTGCACTGGGAATGGAATGATGCTCGGAATCGGAGCAGTCTGCCCGAAATCACACATATGGCTTCAGAGGATTTGGACGGTTATGCAGCTACATTCGAAGGAACCCTTATGTCGGATGTACGCATAGATGGGGATCGGGCCGATTTTGAAATGCAGATCACGTCGATGCTTCCACTATCCGGTTCATCATCAGCACCAGCGTTGGAAGCGGGAACTATATCTAACGTGAGAGAACGTCTAATGGTCCAAGTTCGCCTGGCTGAGGAAGAAGAACAGCAAGTAGCAGCAGGGTGGAAGCGAGGAGATTCGATAACGTTGACGGGTGCGCTTGCGCTTCCCAGCGAAGCCAAAAATTTTGGTGGGTTTGACTATCGAAATTACTTAAGGACTCTTCATATACATTGGTTGTTTAAAGTGAAGGGGGCCAGTTCAGTAACCACCGTTCCGCCTGAAGGGCTGGGGAAACTCAATATCCTTCGGTGGAATGACATAGTCAGGCATAAGCTTGGAGCAGCGGTAGAACAGATATTTCCCGAACCTCATGCGGGCTATATGAAAGGCCTGATTATCGGGATGGCTAATGATATCGATCCGGATACATATGGACAATTTTCACAGCTTGGTTTAACTCATATATTGGCGATCTCCGGAACACATGTCGCGGTGTATGTGGCATCGCTGCTGCTCCTTTTATCCTGGCTTAGGTTAACCCGAGAAACCTCACTCACCATTGTGTTGCTGTTAATACCTGCATATGTACTGTTGTCTGGCGGTTCGCCATCGGTCATTCGTGCGGGTATCATGTCCATGATTGGTTTGTATATGGCGCGGCGTGGGCTTGCCAGGGATGGATTGCAAATGATTAGTGCAGCAGCGTTGTTGATGATGTGGTGGAACCCGTATTTTTTACTAAGCGTGAGCTTTCAGCTATCTTTTCTGGTAACAGCTGGACTGATGATTTATATGCCACTGATTAATCGGATATTTAGCAGTTGGCCCAAGGGACTTGCAGCAACAGCTTCTGTAACGGTAACAGCACAGCTTATTTCTTTTCCGGTAACAATTCTGTATTTCAACCAGTTTTCACTGCTTTCATTTGTCGCAAACTTCCTGCTTGTATCCTTGATCAGTGCCATTGTACTTCCTCTTGGAACGGTCGCCCTGATTCTATCGTTTCTTTGGATGCCTCTGGCTAAACCTTTGGCGTGGATTGCTATTCTGCTGAACAAATTGACCTTTGTAAGTGTGGAGTGGATGAACAGCTTGCCTGGTTTTGTGCTGATTTGGGCTACCCCAACGCTACTGTGGATTGCAGCATATTATGCCGTTCTCTATGCGCTTTTGCGCATCCTTCATCGCGGCCGAGGCGAGCAGCCTATTATCCAGGGCACAGAAATGGATACGGCTCCGCTGGATCGCCGATATGTTGGGGGGACGCCTAAAGCAGCTCTGGGGCTGTCTGGGTTGTCTAATGTATCATCACAAGGATTAAACAAAGGTGAACGTGAAGCTAGTTCTGGTTCGATGACGACATTAAGTGCAAGCATTGCCTGGCCGGAATATACAAGTGCATTTGCTGCGCGAGGGGCGGGTTTTTACTCTGGTGAACGGATGAATATCTTCCACAAATGGATGTGTGCGCTACTGGCTCTCAGCTTTGTGGTGGGATTATGGTGGGCATACCAAACACCGCAGCCTGCGGGGACAGGAGTGGTGCAATTTTTGGATATCGGACAAGGAGACAGTACACTAATTACAACACCTGAGGGTAAACATATTTTGGTCGATGGTGGAGGTACAGTCCAGTTCGGGAAGTCTGAACAATCCTGGAAGACACGGCGCGATCCATACGAAGTAGGGGCCAAGGTAGTAGTTCCCTTATTGAAAAAGCGGGGCATTCATCGGCTGGATGCCGTAATCGTAACCCATGCCGATCAGGATCATGCTGGGGGATTACAGGCCGTGCTTGAACAGATTCCGGTGAAACGATTCATGTTCAATGGGACAACCAGCGGTACAGCCAATTTTGAGAAATTGCTGGATACCGTTATAGACAAGCAGATTCCGTTATATGCAATTCGCCAAGGGATGTCCTACGCGCCGGATGGAGAAACCACACTACATTTTATATATCCAGATTTGGAGAAAGCGATGGACACAGGAGAAAGATTACCCGTCTCGGAACATCAGAATCATGATTCGGTTGTCTTTATGCTGGAAATGGCCGGCGCCTCATTATTGTTCACGGGAGACATGGATGCTGCAGCCGAGCAGGATCTGCTCTATATGATTCAGGATGGTTCGCTCGCAGCCTCGTTTGGACAGTACAATGCAGATGCTGCTTTATCAGATGTTTCCGTTCAGGAGATGTTTACACGTCACACGGGGGAGAATCATGAGGTTCCTGTCACCATTGATGTATTAAAGGTCGCACATCATGGGAGTAAAACATCTTCTACCGAAGCTTGGTTACAATACTGGAATGCATCAGCATCCGTGATATCTGCAGGGGCTAACAATACATATGGACATCCCAATCCTGGGGTGCTTGAACGTCTTGAAGATTCGGGTACAGACATCTATCGAACAGATCAAATGGGGGAGATTCAGATGAAGATCAAAGATGGGAAGATTGATGTGCGCTACAAGTTGGTTAGGGATGATTCATGATTTATCGTACCATGCAGTTGGTCGCCACCACTTCTCTAACTTCTATTGGTTTTTGTGACTTAATCCATAAGAGGAAATTAGTTACCCATAATTGTGCCGGGAATTGCTTAATTTTCGTTGTTTTTTTGCTTTTAGGAGCACAATTTAGAAGCATAAAGTTGCCGTGAGTCCCCATTAGAACGCTTATGATAATTCAATTATACAGCCAGCTAATCAGTGGGCTTTCTTTTCTGAAATGTTTGAGGTTGCATTTCGTGGACTTCAAGTTAGAGGGTCAGTTTCAAAATGAATGTAGTTAGCAACTGGGTTAAAGACCCCAGTTGCTTATTTAATTAATTGTGGATTATTTCAACAATGACTCGATTGATTGATCCAGAGAAGTCAATTGATCACCTAGGAGACGCTCTAAATCATTGGATGTAGTTAGGAAATTTTCATCTGCAATAGCTTTGTGGAAAGTACTAACAAGAAAATAAGCAACTGTATCATCTACACCAGAATCTTTTAAGTTTTTAATGGTTAAGTCACTTGGAGATTCTTTATAGGATATTTCTGTTCCTAAAATACGAGAGAGAACAGAAGCAATCTCGGGAAAAGTAATACTTTTAGAACGTATTAACTCGTAAGTTTTATTTTTATGATTTTCTTCTGTAAGAACCGTTGCATTAGCTAAAGCCAGATCTTTTCGCAATACAAAGTTAAACCTTTTTCCGTTTGTTGAAGAAACTAAAGTACCATTTTTAGCTGCCGACTTTAAATCAGATGCTATTTCATCTAAGTAGGTACTATTTCTCATGAATGTAAAAGGTATATTTACAGCACGTATTGCATGCTCTGTAGCCAGGTCTACATCTTCCAGCCCATAAATTCTTAGATCTGGGTCGGCTACTCCGACAAATGCAATATACTCAACTTGAGCAGATTTAGCAGCCATTACAACATTATGATTCTGTTCAAGACGTTTAGCATTGTCTAGTTCAGCAGATGAAATGAACAGAAGCTTGCTGATACCTTGAAACGCTGATTGTAAAGAATTCAGATCGTCATAGGTACCAGTCCGAAGTTCAATCCCTTTTTCAGCTAAATGCTCTGCCTTCTTCTTATCCCTAACTAAAGTGATAATTTGATTAGCTGGAATTCCTTTATTATTCAGAAGATGATTAATCGTCCAACCTCCTAAATTCCCTGTTGCACCTGTAATCATGATTTTATCCATTTGAATGCACCTCATAAATTTAATTTATTGATAAAATTAGTACTTGTTTACTTAGTTATTCTTCGTGGGTCACTTCAATAATGACTCGATTGATTGATCCAATGGCGTCAATTGATCACCCAAAAGACGTTCTAAATCTTTAGATGTAGATAGGAATTTTTGATCTGCAATAGCTTTATGGAAAGTATTAACGAGCGACTCTGCAGAACCTCTCTTCACCCCTGATTCTATTAACTTTTCAATAGTTAGATTACTCGGTGTTTCTTTGTAAGATATTTCCTCTCCAACTATACGTGAAAGAACAGAAGCCATCTCTGAAAAAGTTATAAGTTTTGACCTTACTAACTCATAAGTTTTGTTTTTGTGGCCCTCTTCAGTCAGAACCATTGCATTCACCAAAGCTAGATCTCTACGGAGTACATAGTTAAATGCTTTTCCGCTAGTTGAAGAAAGTAATTCGCCATGCTTAACAGCCGCATTTAAATCACGAGCTACTTCATCCAAATACGTACTATTCCGTAAAAAGGTGAAGGGCAAGTTCACAGCGCGTATCGCATGTTCAATAGCCAATTCAACATCTTCTAATCCGTAAGCTCTTATCTCCGGATTTGCCAGTCCAACATAAAATATGTGACCAACTTTGGCTGATTTAGCAGCCATGACAACATTATAATTTTGTTTAAGACGTGTAGTATTATCTAATTCAGCGGACGAAATGAACAGAAGCTTGCTGACACCTTGAAACGCTGATTGTAAAGAATTCAGATCGTCATAGGTACCAATTCGAAGTTCAATCCCTTTTTCAGCCAGATGTTCTGCTTTTTGCTTATCTCTAACTAGGGCAATAATCTGATTTGCAGAAATCCCCCTTTTATCGAGAAGATGATTAATTGACAAACCTCCTAATTTCCCTGTTGCACCTGTAATCATGATTTTCTCCAATAGTATGCCTCCTCATAAATTTTATTTAATCGATGTTAATTAGCGACATTTCCTCTCATCATTGCTGAGAAAACAAACTGCCCATCTACTTACTTAACGGTAAGTAAGTTTATTGTAATCACTTTTATTACACTTGTAAAGGCTAACAGTTTAACCTAATCAACATTGCATATTTGCTAAACGAACGGTAAGATAACATTAACTAGATAAAAGATGGGGGATTGTTTCTTGAAAACAAGAGATAAAATTTTGAAAGAGAGCATTAAGCTCTTTGCTGAACAGGGCTTTGAAGGAACATCAATGACCATGATTTCGAGTTTGCTTGGATTCACCAAACCAGCTATCTATGCTCATTTTGCGAATAAAGCAGCTTTGTTTGAAGCATGCCTTGACACCATTTCACAGGAACAAATTACTTATATAAAAAGCACATTAGAAAATCCTAGCCTCAAAACGATTGAAACTAAGTTACATTCCATCATTAACGATTGCATTTTAATTCAAGATAACCATGCATTTTTATTTTATAATCGTTTTTATCTTCTTCCTCCCGTAGAATTAAAGGAACAAATAAAATATAAACTGGATCAGTCAACCGAGAAATGGAGTTCTATGTTGATGGATGCTATACACAACGCTATCGTTTCCGGCGAGATTGACAAATCTCTCACCAAAACAGAGGTTCTAAGTAGTTATATGTGTATATTGAACGGGGTTGGTTATGAAATTGGGTCGAAACATAATCTAGACCATATTTGGAAGATTTTTTGGAGAGGGATTAAAGCAAACTAGATATAAAAATTTCTAAATGGTAAACAAAAAAAGCAGTGAGGTTATCCCCCTGCTCTTTTATGTTAATGTATGTCGATGGTTTTATTACTTACAAACTTTTCAGTTCATTGAGATCGGCACCTAGACGGATACCCAATTTACGAGACATTCCTTGTGCAGAAGACATGCTTACATAGAACAATCCAGTTGTCCAAGCCTTGTCAATGAAAAATGTATGCTCTTTTCCGTCTGCTGGGACAGTAACGGACATTTTCCCTGTACCAGTTGTAGATCCAATAGTAAACGTGAACGATTTTGAACCAGTGTTTTTTATAACGCAGTCAAAACAGCAATACCAAATTTTCTGGTGGTTTTCATGATGTTGTTCTCCAATACCTCTAATGTCAAACAATTTCATCATTTTATTCTTAGTTAAACTAACGGGAAACTATAGTTCAGGAAAATTCAGGATAAGTTTTTCAATATGGTTAATGTAATTGGGATTCATCTCGGTGATTTTCGAGGAGGGGAGCAATATGAAACGTGTTATTATTACCCTGTTTGGGATTCTTGTGATCAGCTTTGTTTTATTATTGGGGGTTCGGTTCATAGGCTTCCCTGTACCCATAGTTATTGAGCACTCAAAGATTCCCGCAGAGAATGAATTAAAGTATCATGAGGGAGGTAACTCGAAGGCACAAATAATCTGGTGGGGAGAATAGCCGATATATTCAGAGGACAAGCGGCAGCTAACATTATGGTTGCTGTTTTCAACTGGTGTCGTTGGTTTTTTTTAGCAATTATGCAGAATTCCATTATCATTACCTTGGAATGATAATGGTCTCAAAATAGGCTCGTTTAGCCTGGGGAGATCCAACAAGTATAACCCATGAGATGAGTTCAAAGGGTAAGATTGAAGTGTGGGTATATAGTAGCTCGGCAGATATACGTGCCTTAGGTTTTGTCGGTGGAAAACTGATTGTCATTTATTAATTTTATTTATGAAGTGTATGAAGTACATCTTGCTCGTAGAATGAAACCAAAAACCCGCTTTCCGGTATACTCCTTGGGGAGAAATCCGGAAAGCAGGCTAATTTTGGAATGACTTATAATAACGAATTATTCAACGCCATCTTTGAAGTGTTTACTCCAATGTTTGTCGCCTTTGTGCAACAGATCTTCTACGGTTTTCTCAAGCGTAAGCAAGAGCTGTGCTCGTACATCAAGCACGGTTTCTCTGTACAAGCGTTCTTCCGATCCGACGATTTTATCGCCGTATAATGCCTGTGCAGCGGTGTATTTCCGATGTTCCTCAACCAGGGTATCGATAGACTGCAACGCATGTTCCACAAAATGGGATATGCTTTGATATTCTTTGGGCATTTGTTCTTTTAACGCTTGAATTTTCGCAAGAGCTGGCATGCTCATCACCTCGTGTTATGAATGTAAATTTACAATACACTGTTTTCATGAAAATTACATTAAAATGAGCTTAAATTTGTACAAAATTTGAACTTTTTTATTTTCGATGCTATAAGTGTTGTTAGCTATAATGTATGCCATTGTAATTAAATTGAGTCGTGTAAGTACTGGAATGACTTTTGAGCTGGCTTGATGACTCGTTATGCAATTTCTGTTATTCTAAGAGAAGATTTCAGCGGCCCCAATACATAAGCCGTTATTTTGTTATGGCAATAAAAAAAATACTTAACTTTGCAACAATTTTATTGATGGTCACGTCTGTAAGGTTGCAGGGAGAGGGGGATCCTTTGTGGTAGAGCCGGAACTCATCAGAGCCGCTCAATCGGGCGATCGCGACGCTCTAATTACCCTATTGCGGGACATTGAACAGCATGTTTACCGGACCGCATATTACATTCTAAATAATGAACAGGACGCTTTGGATGCTGCTCAGGAAGCGTTGATCCGAATTTACACCAAGATTAATTCATATGAGGAAAAGGCCCAGTTTAAGACATGGGTTCAACGCATCGTCACGAATATCTGTATTGATAAATTCAGAAGAACCAAGCCCTCCGTTTCCATTGACGAGCATGATATGGTTTTTCAGGACAATCAGGATGTGGAATTCGAAGTGATGTCCACATATGTGGCAAAGGATATTCAGGATGCCATTAACAAGCTGCCTGAGCATCATCGTACCGTTATTGTTCTAAGATATTTGCAGGACTTATCCTATAACGAAATTGCGGATTGCCTCGATCTTCCGTTGAATACGGTTAAATCTTATTTATTTAGAGCCAGACAGCAATTACAGAATCTACTACAGGAGTATCAGAAAGGTGGTGTGACAGGATGAAATGCGAAGAGGTGGTGGAATGGATGCACCGGTATCTGGATCATGATCTGGGCGAGGCGGAAACTGCGCAGATGCTACAGCATGTGGCCCAATGCGCGGAGTGCGCCGAAAATTTTAGTTTGCTCAGAGCTCTCTCCAGAGAACTGGAAGATTTGCCGCAGGTAACCCCAAGATTCAGTCTGGTTGATGCCATTATGCCGCAGCTGGATGCAATCGACGAAGCGAAAAGAGAACAAAGCAGTACAATACAGGAAATGAGTCCTGTCCCTGCTGCATTTGAGAATTTACAGCGTTCAAGTGAGCGGAAACCGAAGCAAAAATGGTTGAATTCCATGGCAGGCCGGATGTCCATGGGCGCAGCAGCAGCAGCTGTTGTACTGGGCGTTGCCATTTTCGGATATCAGCCAGAGAAGATTGAAAATGCAGAAATGATAATGAGCACGGGTAGTACTCAAGAAGGCGGGAATGAGGATCAAAATCCACTGAGAAGAGAGATCAACAATGAAGATTCTTCCTCCTCTCTACAGAGCGATAACAGTGTGTGGGTTGATAGTTCGGAAAGTCAGCCATCCGCTGAAGATAAACTAGCTCAAGAGGTTGGTCCTGAAGAAGACGGTTCAGAGAAGGTGCAGGAACCTGAATTGAAGGAAGGCCAAACTCCTAAACAGCCGGATACTGGGTCAGAATTGAACAAGAGTGATACAACGAAAAACGCTCCTTCCAGTTCCAATCCTGCTGATAGTACGAAGAGTGCGGATCAGCAAAAAAGCCAGGATTCAGGATCTGCTACCGGACCTTCGGCAGGCTCTACTGAGAGTGGAGCAACAGAGCCTGAAAATGGGGACGCGCAATCATTCACTTCTCAGGATATGCCTGATGTTAAGGTAGAAGAGCCGACAGAGGGCGTAACGAGTCCTGATTCCGAGACAGGTATGGATGCAGCGGGAGGAAATAAGGGATTGGCTGCCACGGATTCAGGAGCCCTTGCCACCACGACTCCAAAAGAATGGAAATCACCGGATGGCTCTTATCTGGTCATGCTGCTAGGCGATCAGATCAGCATCTACTCTAAGCCTGCCGCTGACCCGGATGTGCTTAATCTGGTGGAGCAACGTAATGTGGAGGGTACACTAAAATCTGCGAGCTGGTCCCAGGATAGCACTGTATTTAATTACGAGACAGATCAAGATGGGACAACAGTGAAGAAATCGTTTAATGTGTCCACTGCCTCAAGCGGAACCTCTGCCAAATAGGCTGTAAATTATACGTTTGGCCTCAAGGCTTGCCGAACATTTCTGTTGTATCAAGAATATATTGAAAGTAACAACAACGTCCTATCTCAGTTGGCATAACTGACGTCGTATGACCGCGCACCAGCCTTTTCTAGAATTGTTGGTGTCAGCGTTTATATAGATGTAGGACAGGGGCCTTCATCCGTTAACCGGATGTAAGGCCCCTTTGTTGTCTGTCACGTTTTCTGGTAGGATAAGAGGGATAAGGGGGCACCGTGATGGATGTAAAGAGTGCGACAAAGGCAATACGTAATGGAGAAACGGCTCCGGTATATGTGCTGTACGGAACGGAGAAGTACCAGATACAGCAATTTACGGATATGTTAAAACAACAGGTTATTGAAGAAGAGCACCGAGAATTTGCAATCATTCCATATGATCTCTCTGAGACACCTGTGGAAGTGGTCATTGAAGAAGCGGAGACGGTTCCTTTTCTTGTTCCACGTAAACTTATTATCGTTCGTGATGCTAATTTGTTTACAGCAGGTAAGGATTCCAAAATTGATCACCAGATTGATCGACTGCTTACATATATGGACAATCCGGCAGATTACAGTACGATTGTGTTCCTGGCTCAAGGGGATAAACTAGACGAGCGTAAAAAACTAGTGAAGGCAGCCAAGAAACAAGCCATTGTCCTTGCGTTCGCTCCGCTAAGTGGTGAGGAGTTGCTGGGATGGATCGTAAAGCTGGCGAAGCAGCGGGATGTATCTTTTGAGGCTGGAGCGGCTGACACGCTTGTGAGTTATGCAGGAACAGGCTTGCAGACGTTATCTGCAGAAGTAGACAAGTTGTGTTTGTTCGCTGGTAACGGAGGCACCATCAAACGCGCGGATATCGAATCACTGGTGGCGCGAAGCACGGAGCAGAATGTGTTCGCATTGGTGGAGGAGCTTGCTAACTTGAGGCTGGAGAAGGCTTTGGGTCTTTTTTATGAGTTGCTGAAGCAGCGTGAAGAACCGATCAAAATTGCAGCGTTGATCGCCCGTCAATTCCGAATTATGATTCAGGTAAAAGAGTTAGGGCAGCAGAGTTACTCCCAACAGCAAATTGCCAGCCAGCTTGGTCTGCATCCGTATGCTGTCAAAATTGCTGGTGAACAGGCTCGCAAGTTTCAGGCAGAACGTTTGAGGCTGATTCTGAGCCACCTCAGCGAACTGGATTATCAGATGAAGACGGGGGCAGTGGATAAAGTTCTTGGACTGGAGCTTTTCTTGTTAAGGCTCGGTGCATAACTTAGATATAACTGTAAAACAAAGCGGCCTCTATTCCGTTGATGGTGAGATCATCGGAATAGAGACCACTTTGTTTAAATGAGTGCTTATAGAATCAGATACTAAAAAATCCTGAAAGCTCGTGCTGTTCAGGATTTTTCCATTAGATCGTATAAGTAACGCTTCTTACGCTTGTGCGGAAAGAGCGTTCAGTTTTTTCGCCAAGCGAGACTTTTTGCGGGCTGCAGCATTTTTATGAACCAGACCTTTAGTTACAGCCTTGTCCAGCTTTTTGGAAGCAGCTTGAATCGCAGCTTTTGCAGTATCAACTTCGTTACTTACCAGAGCAGCATCAGCAGCTTTAACAGCTGTACGGAGTGCGGATTTCTGGGAAGCGTTGAGTGCGCGGCGCTTGTCGCTCGTTTTTACGCGTTTAACAGCGGATTTGATGTTTGGCATTACATTCACCTCCTGTAAGGCATTTGCATGAATACAAACGTTTCACAACTTAAAATATTCTAGCACGCTGGCATGCAAATTGCAACAGATTTTCCTATGATGTTCGATAGTGCTGCATAAAGCACACCATTTTCCCACACAATATGCTCAAATGCGGTAAGGGAGGCAGGGACAGATGACACTGGATTTGCAAAATTATGCAGTTCGTACCGACTTGGCAATTGACTCCAAGGAGATGGCTCAGGGCGGACAGAAACAGACGATTCCCGGGCTGCGGGAAGATGTGGATGAGAAAGACGGTATCACCATCACACGTATTGATGTGCTTGATGATGCAGCCGCTACAGCGATTGGGCGTGTGAAAGGGCACTATGTCACTTTGGAGGTTCCATCGCTTCGTAACGGGGATACCGATCTTCAGGAGCGGGTGGCGGCAGAATTCACGCGGGAGATGGAAGATTTTTTGGCCAAGGCGGGAATTAACAAGACATCCAAGGTGCTGATCGTGGGTTTGGGCAACCTGAACGTCACGCCTGATTCACTTGGTCCACTGGTAGTGGAGAATCTGATGGTTACCCGTCAGTATTTTGAGCTGGTACCGGATCAGGTTGCACCCGGTTATCGGGAAGTCAGTGCTATTGCGCCAGGTGTGCTGGGTACAACGGGTATAGAATCCAGTGACATCGTACAAGCGATCGTGGATCGAACGAAGCCGGATGCGATTATTGCGATTGATGCACTGGCTTCACGCTCCCTCGAACGTGTTAATACAACGATTCAGGTGGCAGACATCGGCATTCATCCTGGCTCAGGCATTGGCAACAAGCGACGTGGACTGACACGTGAAATTTTGGGTGTTCCCTGCATTGCCATCGGTGTGCCTACTGTATGTTATGCGTCGACCATCGTGAATAACGTCATCGAAATGATGCGTACTCATTTTCGGCAAGAGACCGATCAAACAAAACAGATTATGGGCATGCTGGACGATATCGGCGAAAATGACCGCCTCAGTTTGGTAAAAGAGGTACTGGAGCCACTAGGTCATGATCTGATCGTTACCCCCAAGGAAATTGATGAATTTGTCGAAGATATTGCCAATATTATTGCAACAGGCCTTAATGCAGCGCTCCATGATGCGGTAAATGCTGAGAATGTAGCTGCTTACACCCATTGATTAGTATTTGAAAACGAAATGCTTGAGATTCCTAAGAAGAAGGTCCGAATCTATCGGACTTTCTTTTTTTTGTGCAATCTTCTTTTTCCTGTTCTATCAAATCTGGCAGGCTCATAGAGTTGAAGTATAAGCGTTGTCCAGCAGGGAAGGAGACAGAAGCAATGAACAAAATATTGGCCTGGAATATTGGTAAATGGAAAAAGAGATGTTTGCACGTGCTGGCCATGGGCCGTACGTTGTTGTTGCTTATGATCATATCTGCCTTGTTTTTTGTTGTACTCGGTCTGGGGGGCATGGCAGAGAAGCGTTTGAATAACTCACCAGTTTCTTCTATGAAAGGATTTGCGGGAGCCGTATCAAGCAGCTTTTTTGTGGACATGCTCGGCATGGAAATGCCGCATCTAACTCAGAAGGAACAGGCTTCTGCATTTTCTGGTGAAAATCTGACTTCGTTTGTATTCCAACTACTGACGAATGTTAATCCGCAAGACCCCAAAAGCCTGATCGCTAGAGAAATGCCTGGCATGGGTTCCAACCAACCTGTATTGCTGCGACCGGGGTCGGGAAATGAAAAAGCTGAAGCACCAGAAGATTATCAGCCGGGTCCTGGACTCATTGATACGGCCTCGGCAGGCGGAGGGAAATCAGGTGGCGATCAGCATATCCCACCAGGTCAGGATAATACCGATTCATCCGATCCGCAGGATTCGGGTGATGGCGAAGTAAAGGGTGATCCCCCACCGAAGGGTAGTGGTAAAGATGAACCGAGCAAACCAACGACAGGGAAAAAAGCGATTCTTGTCTACCATTCCCATCCACGTGAAGGATACAATCCACTCTTGGGCACGAAGAGTGACAATCCATCCTCTGGCAAATCGACTGGCAATGTTTTTCAAGTGGGAACCTACTTGTCCGACAGTTTGGAGAAACTGGGAATTGGGGTGGAACATGCGCAGGAAGATTACCCGACCAAGGTCAAGGATTATAACTGGAATTATTCCTATAAATACTCCCGTCAGACGGTGAAAGCTGCACTCGCTCAAAATGACGATCTTACGTATCTCATCGATATTCACCGTGACTCACAGCGTCATAACAAAACAACGACGACCATTAATAATCTGGGTTATGCCAAAGTATATTTTATTATAGGACATGAAAATCCAAACTGGCAGCAGAATGAAGCCTTTGCGGCCAAAATTCATAAGAAGCTGGAAGCGAAATATCCAGGGGTATCTCGGGGCGTTTGGGGCAAGGACGGCGGCGGGGCCAACAATGGCGAATACAACCAGACGCTTTCTCCCAACAGCATATTGATTGAGATTGGCGGCATCGACAATACGGCTGCTGAACTGGAGCGGACATCCAAAGTACTCGCCGACATGATTGCAGAGGTGTACTGGGATGATCAGAAGGTGGACAAAGCGAGTGTGGAAAAGACGTCACAAGGTGGCTAGAGGCTAATATTCCTAATATGGAAGAATCGAAGAATCGGAGATAAAACAGGAGGCGAGGAATGTGTCCAGATTCGGCAAAAGATTGTTTTCCATCTGTGTATTAATGTTGCTGGGTGTTCTGTTTGGGATGCAGCTGGCAGGCAGCAGCTTTAATAGGGGCGATGATTCGGCCGGCAACCCTGCAGTTGTGAAAACTCAGCCGGTGTCACCGGCTGCCGAGTCTGTTCAGACCACGCCCGTACAACAGGAGGACAAGGAACCCCCAGTGGTCCCTGTTCTGTCACCGAGTCAGGTGCTTGGCGCAGAGCAGAGCAAGGCACCGGTCGACGTGCTGGCTGACAAAACGGCAGGTCTTCTTCAAAATCTGTCCCATAACGGAATGAAGTGGGTAGTATCCTTATTTAGCGGAGTCGCTGAATAAAAGGCTATGAAATACAGGCAAAATAAACCCTTGGGAGTTCGCAATTGTGACGATAATTATAAAGTTGAGGCAACGCGGGATTGATGCACCCTGCATCAACTGTTATAATGAAGTGATTGACACTAGGCTGTTTCTGGGGGTAAGGAATGACTGACATTCGGGCAAGACAACGTAAAATTCGTAACTTTTCAATTATTGCACATATAGATCACGGCAAATCAACACTTGCGGACCGGATCTTGGAGTACACAGGTGCGCTAACTACACGTGAAATGCAAGAACAAGTATTGGACCAAATGGACCTTGAACGGGAACGTGGAATTACGATCAAGCTGCAGGCGGTTGCACTGACTTACAAAGCGGATGACGGCGAAGAGTATCTGTTAAATCTGATTGATACGCCGGGACACGTAGACTTCACGTATGAAGTTTCACGCAGCCTTGCCGCATGTGAAGGTGCCTTGTTGGTAGTGGATGCGGCGCAGGGAATTGAAGCCCAGACGCTGGCTAACGTATATCTGGCATTGGATAATGACCTTGAAATTTTACCGGTAATCAACAAAATTGACCTTCCAAGTGCTGACCCGGATCGGGTTAAACAGGAAGTGGAAGATGTCATTGGATTGGATACAAGTAATGCGGTTTTGGCTTCAGCCAAAGCGGGAATTGGTATCAAAGAGATTCTGGAGCAAGTGGTGCAAAGTGTTCCAGCTCCCCAAGGTGATCCTGAACAGCCTTTGAAAGCGCTGATTTTTGACTCTCACTATGACCCGTACAAAGGCGTAATTGTTTACGTGCGTGTTGTAGACGGCAAGATCAAATCAGGTTCCAAAATCAAAATGATGGCAACAGGCAAAACGTTTGAAGTCATTGAAGTTGGTGCGTTCAAACCTCGCATGACCATCGTGGACGAGCTGAACGTCGGTGATGTTGGGTTTATCGTTGCAGGTATCCGGCATGTAGGTGATACACAAGTCGGGGATACAGTGACAGATGCCAAAAATCCGACACCTGAACCTTTGCCGGGCTACCGCAAAATTAATCCAATGGTATACTGCGGTCTCTATCCGATTGAAACATCGGATTATGTTGACCTGCGTGAAGCGTTGGAAAAATTGCAATTGAACGATGCATCGCTCAGCTTTGAGCCGGAGACTTCCAGTGCACTCGGTTTTGGATTCCGTTGCGGATTTCTTGGACTGCTTCACATGGATGTTATCCAGGAGCGGATTGAGCGTGAGTTCAACATTCCGTTGATTACGACTGCACCAAGCGTAATTTACCACGTGACGTTGACCAATGGTGAAGTCATGCAAATTGACAACCCATCCAACTATCCTGAGGTGGGCAGAATTGATTTTGTTGAGGAACCGTATGTTAAGGCTTCAATTATCGTACCAAATGATTATGTGGGCACCATTATGGAGCTTTGTCAGAATAAACGCGGTGAATATGTCAATATGGAATATTTGGACACAACTCGGGTTACCATTACGTATGAGATCCCGTTGTCCGAGATTGTATATGACTTCTTCGACCAATTGAAATCAAGCACCAAAGGTTATGCATCCTTCGACTACGAGCTGTCCGGTTATCGTCAGTCCAATCTGGCGAAAATGGATATCTTGCTCAATGGTGAGCAAGTCGATGCCTTGTCCTTCATCGTTCACCGTGACCGTGCGTATAACCGCGGACGCATTATCTGTGAGAAGCTGCGCGAGCTGATTCCACGGCAAATGTTCGAGGTGCCGATTCAGGCATCTGTGGGTACCAAAGTTGTAGCTCGTGAAACGGTAAAAGCAATGCGTAAAAACGTACTTGCCAAATGTTATGGCGGTGACATCTCGCGGAAACGGAAACTGCTTGAGAAGCAGAAGGAAGGTAAGAAGCGGATGAAGCAGGTTGGTAACGTAGAGGTGCCGCAGGAAGCGTTCATGGCGGTGCTGAAAATTGATGATTAATAACCAATAAACCAAGCTGAAAGGGAAGCCGGATGGCTTTCCTTTTTTCAAATAGAGGGGGACTTGCCATGACATTGGCAGCACACAGCCGGAAAACAGGTGCACCCCAAGCGGTGTATCTTCACATTCCCTTTTGCACAAATAAATGTTTCTATTGCGACTTTAACTCCTATGTATTGAAGGATCAGCCCGTTATGCAGTATCTTGAAGCGCTGGAACGGGAGATGGAACATACGGTTAAAGCGAATCCGCCGGGAGAAATCAAAACCATATTTGTGGGCGGCGGCACGCCGACTGCACTGAAACCGGACGAAATGGCCGTATTCCTGAAGTCCGTTAAAACCTATTTCCCGAATTGGGCAGATGATATTGAGTTTTCAATGGAAGCTAACCCGGGTACAACTGATGCAGAGAAGCTTGCAGTTATGAAAGAAGGCGGAGTGAATCGCGTCAGCTTTGGGGTACAGGCTTTTCAAAATGATCTGTTGACAGGTATTGGCCGGATTCATAATACAGATGATGTATACCGCAGTTTGGAAAATGCCCGAGCAGCTGGATTGCATAACTTGTCCATTGACCTGATGTTTGGTTTGCCAAACCAGACCGTCGAGATGCTGAACGAGAGTATCGACAAAGCACTGGAACTGGATCTGCCGCATTACTCCATTTACAGCCTGAAGGTGGAAGAGAATACGCTTTTCCATACGTTGTATCAGAAGAATCAGCTACCGCTTCCTCATGAAGACGACGAGTTGCAAATGTATCTTCTATTAATGAAGCGTATGAAAGAAGCGGGTTACGGACAATACGAGATCAGTAACTTTGCCAAACCCGGCTTCGAGAGCCGTCACAATATCACGTACTGGCGTAATGAGGACTATTACGGTCTGGGTGCAGGTGCACATGGATATGTAGGCCGCGAACGCCATATGAATATAAAAGGTATAAACCCGTATGTTGAAGCTTCCAAAGGAGGTCTGCCGCGTCTCGATCATTTTGAGATCAGTCGTGCCGAGGCAATGGAAGATTATCTGATGGTTGGGTTGAGAATGCTGGAAGGTGCTTCATCCTCACGGTTTAATGATCAGTTCGGAGAGCCTATGGAGGAAGTGTTTGCGAAGCCTTTGGGCAAAATGTTGAATGCAGGACTGCTGGAGAAGACGCCAGACGGCTTCCGGCTTAGTGAGCAGGGCATCCTGTTCGGAAATGACGTTTTTGCCGAGTTTATCGGGTCTATATCGCTGAATTCGTAGCTTGAAATTCTATACGCTCTGTTGTATATTTATTCATATTGATTTTACAGAGCGTGTGATTTATACAACTACGAAGTCGGCTTTCCTCTGGAAAGCTTTTATAGGAGGAGAGCAGGATGTCGGCCATATGCAGAAAAGCCGTACCGGAAGATGTTGAACCATTATTTGAAATGATTAAGGGCTATGCAGAGCGTGGGATCATGCTTCCGCGTTCACGGGAAGTACTGCAACGGCAGCTGGAGCACTTTGTTGTAGCTGAAGTGAATGGTCAGGTTGTAGGCTGTGGATCTCTTTGCCGTTTGGGCAATGATCTGGTGGAAGTCAGATCGCTAGGTATCTCTGAAGGTCACAAAGGCATGGGCATTGGCTCACTGTTGCTGGATCGGCTGGTAGAGGAAGCGGAGAAACAGCAAATTCCCAAGGTCATGGCGTTGACATATGAGGTTTCCTTTTTCCTCAAGAACGGTTTTGCCGTTGTGAACAAGGAAATCTTCCCGGAAAAAGTATGGACCGACTGTGTTCATTGCAGCAAACAGGATTGCTGTGATGAGATTGCTGTATTGAAAGAGTTGAATATTTCAGCCTGATAAATGAATGAACCGTATGGATTGAGCCGAGTATACTCTATCTCACCTGCGGTTCTTTTTAATTCGTGAGATGTACAGTAAAGTTGTTATGTCTAGGAGACATTGGTCTATACTATAAATAGATGAGCGTACTCATCGAACTGACTTGACAACGCTCACGTCATTTTGGTATTTTTGTATTACCGCTTAGCACTCATCTAACCGGAGTGCTAACGACATGGGACAGTACAGTCAGAAGGAGGGAATACTCACCATGTTAACAGAGCGTCAACGAATGATTCTGAACGCTATAGTGGATGACTATATCCGTTCAGCTGAGCCCGTAGGGTCCCGGAGCATTTCCAAAAGGGGAGATGTTGGATACAGTCCGGCGACGATCCGTAATGAAATGGCGGACCTTGAAGATATGGGCTTTCTGGAACAACCGCATACATCGGCAGGACGCATACCTTCACACAAAGGCTATCGATATTATGTCGATCATTTGGTTCCCTGGAATCAGGTGGAGCCGCAAGAGCTGGACGATCTGAAGTCATTTTTCGCAGAAAAGCTGAACGTGATGGAACAAGTTATTCAGCATGCCTCAGTTATTTTGTCTCATATGACGAATTATACTTCGATCCTGCTCGGACCGGAAGTTTTTCACACGTCACTTCGCCATTTTCAACTGCTTCCGCTTAATGAAAACGAGGCTGTAGCCATCATTGTAACGAATACGGGTCAGGTGGAGAACAAAACAGTTCAGATTCCACCCGAAATTTCGGTAGCGGAGATGGAGAATGTAGTTCGTTTATTAAACAGCAAGCTGGTCGGCGTGCCGATTTACAAATTAAAGTCTCGTCTCTACACCGAGCTAGGGCAAGAGATGGAACGGCATATTACACGTTATGAGGAAGTCATGCAGGTGCTGAACAGCGCCTTTGACAACGAGCATGACAATCGTCTGTTCCTTAGTGGTGCTACCAATATGTTGACCCAGCCAGAGTTTAGAGATATTGAAAAGGTAAAAGATATTCTTGACCTGCTGGATGAGACACCAACACTTATGAAATTGATGATGCCCGTGCAAGGTGGATCTGGTATTCAGGTGCGAATAGGCACCGAGAATGATCATGAAGCCTTCGCCAATTGCAGCCTGATAACGGCATCCTACTCACTGGATGGAGAGGCTTTGGGCTCCATCGGAATTTTGGGACCTACGCGAATGGATTACGCACGTGTCATTCATATTTTAAATACATTATCCCGTGATTTGACGGCCATGCTAACGCATCGTTTCAAATAAGGATACGGGAATGAACCATTTCATTCTTATAAGGAGGTGAACATCTTGAAAGAGGAGCAATCATTCGCAGCAGAAGAACAGGAACAGCAAGCAACTACAGCAGCGGAGCAGGAGCCTGTCAACGAAGCCGGAGCTGCAGAAGCACAGGCGGAAGAGATGACAGATCAGGAGCAAGATGAGATCGCACGTTTGAAGGCGGAAGCTGAGGAACATCAGCAACGCTTTGTCCGTGCGCAAGCTGATTTTGATAACTTCCGTCGTCGTACACAGAAGGAAAAAGAAGAATTGGCGAAATACGCTTCGATGAAGCTGGTCACCGAACTGGTGCCGGTCATTGATAACTTCGAGCGTGCCATGGCTACTGTACCGGAAGGTACGGAAGTCGAGTCCTTCTCCAAAGGCATCGAAATGATCTTCCGTCAGCTGGAGACTGTGCTGAACAATGAAGGTCTGACGTCAATGGATACGGTAGGACAACCGTTTAACCCCGAATTCCACCAGGCGATCATGTCAGTGGAGAGCGATGAGTATGAAGAAGGTACCGTTGTTGAGGAAGTCCAAAAAGGCTATATGCTGAAGGATAAAGTACTTCGTCCGGCTATGGTTAAAGTTAGCTCATAATTTCTATTACAGAATGAAGTGAGTTCACTCTTGATTGTACGATGCCACCGAAGTTTAATATAAAGGTTAGTACACACATAGAGCACGATTAGGAACAACAAATACAAATAAGGATCAATCTGATCCATTTAAATTGTCGAGGGAGGAAATTTTCCGATGAGCAAAGTAATCGGTATTGACTTAGGAACAACAAACTCATGCGTAGCGGTTATGGAAGGCGGCGAGGCTGTCGTTATTCCAAATCCGGAAGGCGCACGTACAACCCCATCCGTAGTGGGTTTCAAAAAAGATGGAGAACGCGTTGTTGGTGAAACGGCTAAACGTCAAGCAATCACGAATCCGGATCGTACGATCATCTCGATCAAACGTCATATGGGTACGTCCCACAAAGAAACAATCGATAGCAAAGACTACTCTCCACAGGAGATCTCTGCAATCATCCTGCAAAAACTGAAATCCGATGCTGAGGCTTATCTGGGTCAAACGGTAACTCAAGCGGTTATCACGGTACCAGCTTACTTCAATGACAGCCAGCGTCAAGCAACGAAGGATGCAGGTAAAATCGCAGGTTTGGAAGTTCTGCGTATCGTCAACGAGCCAACAGCAGCAGCTTTGGCATACGGTATGGAGAAATCCGAAGACCAAACGATTCTCGTATATGACTTGGGTGGCGGTACATTCGACGTATCCATCCTTGAACTGGGTGACGGCTTCTTCGAAGTTAAAGCGACTAGTGGTGATAACCAACTGGGTGGCGATGACTTCGACCAAGTAATCATTGATTATCTTGTAAGTGAGTTCAAAAAAGATCAAGGCATTGACTTGAGTAAAGATAAAGCAGCGGTTCAACGTTTGAAAGATGCAGCGGAAAAAGCGAAAAAAGAACTTTCCGGCGTATTGACTACAACCATTTCCCTGCCGTTCATTACTGTGGCTGATGGCGTTCCTCAACATTTGGAGTTGAACCTGAGCCGTGCGAAATTTGAAGAAATCTCTGCTGGTCTGGTTGAGCGTACGCTTGAACCAACTCGTCGTGCATTGAGCGATGCTGGAATGACAGCCAACGATATCGACAAGATCGTCTTGGTTGGTGGTTCCACACGTATTCCTGCAGTACAGGAAGCGATCAAAAAACTGACAGGTAAAGAGCCTCACAAAGGTGTTAACCCGGATGAAGTTGTAGCTTTGGGTGCTGCTGTACAAGCGGGCGTACTGACAGGTGACGTGAAAGACGTTGTATTGCTTGACGTAACTCCATTGTCCCTGGGTATTGAAACTGCGGGTGGCGTATTCACTAAGATGATCGAGCGCAACACAACGATCCCTACAAGCAAATCCCAAGTATTCTCCACTTATGCAGACAACCAACCAAGCGTTGAGATTCACGTTCTGCAAGGGGAGCGCGAAATGGCAGCGGGTAACAAATCCCTCGGTCGCTTCATGCTGGGAGATATTCCTCCAGCTCCACGTGGCGTTCCACAAATCGAAGTTAGCTTCGATATTGATGCCAACGGTATCGTTAATGTATCTGCAACAGACAAAGGTACAAACAAAACTCAAAAAATCACCATCACTTCTTCCAGCGGTCTGAGCGATGCTGAAGTTGAGCAAATGATGAAAGATGCTGAGTTGCATGCTGAAGAAGATAAAAAGCGCAAAGAACTCGTTGAAGCGAAAAACAGTGCAGATCAACTGATCTACTCTGTTGACAAAACGATTAAAGATCTTGGCGAAAAAGCAGATGCTGGTGAAGTTGAAAAAGCGAATGCTGCAAAAGAAAAACTGCAAGGCGTTCTGGCTTCCGACAATCTGGAAGACATCAAAGCCGCTACAGAAGAACTGACAGAGATCGTTCAACAGCTGTCCGTAAAACTGTATGAGCAAGCACAAGCGCAAGAGCAAGCAGCTCAAGGTGCTGAAGAGCAACAAGGTTCTGCAAAACGTGACAACGTCGTAGACGCTGATTACGAAGTTGTGGATGAAGATAAAAAACAAAATTAATTCACGATTCCTAGTGAATTAATCATCGGTGACGTTCGGATCGAGGGGAAAGTCATAGCCGGGGCTCCCGTGCTTTGGCTTTCCTTTTGTCACGATGTGCGATATGGTGAATGATATGGGGGTGGAAGAGTGGCTGAAAAACGTGATTATTATGAGGTACTCGGCGTCGGCAAAAATGCCAGCGACGAGGAAATCAAAAAGGCATACCGCAAGCTTGCCCGTCAGTATCACCCTGACGTAAACAAGGCTGCTGACGCGGAAGCCAAGTTTAAGGAAGTTAAAGAAGCTTATGATGTGGTCAGTGACGGCCAGAAGCGGGCACAGTATGATCAATACGGTCATATTGATCCAAATCAGGGCGGCTTCGGCGGCGGTGGCGATTTTGGCGGCGGCGGCTTTGGCGACATCTTCGATATGTTCTTTGGCGGTGGCGGTGGACGACGTGATCCGAATGCTCCGCAACGGGGGAACGATCTGCAATACACCATGACGATTGAGTTCAAGGAAGCGGTATTTGGTAAGGAAACGGACATTACCATTCCGCGTACCGAAGGCTGTGATACCTGTCATGGCTCAGGTGCGAAACCAGGAACCAAACCGGAGACCTGTTCCGTCTGTCAAGGTAGCGGTCAACAGGAAGTGGTCCAAAATACACCGTTTGGCCGTATGGTCAACCGTCGTGCTTGTTCGAACTGTAACGGTTCGGGACAAATTATCAAGGAAAAATGTACAACGTGCAGCGGCAGCGGTAAAGTACGCAAACAACGCAAAATTCATGTTCGCATTCCAGCGGGTGTAGATGACGGCGCTCAATTGCGTATGACTGGTGAAGGTGAAGGTGGTCTTCGCGGAGGACCAGCAGGAGATCTGTATATTGTCATCCGTGTGAAATCACATGATTTCTTCGAGCGTGAAGGCGATGATATCTATTGCGAAATTCCGCTCACTTTTGCTCAGGCCGCATTGGGAGATGAGATTGAAATTCCAACGCTGTCCGAGAAAGTGAAGCTGAAAGTACCTGCCGGTACACAAACAGGAACATATTTCCGTCTTAAAGGCAAAGGCGTACCACGCCTGCGCGGCATGGGGCAAGGGGATCAGCATGTGAAAGTCGTTGTAGTTACGCCTAGCAAGCTAAATGACGAGCAGAAAGACCTGCTTCGCCAAATCGCTGCGCTGGATGGAGAACAAACTCATGAGCATGAGCAATCCTTCTTTGACCGGGTGAAACGGGCCTTCCGTGGAGACTGAGTCTTAATGATTAATTTAAAAAGGACACCACAGCGGTTTTTCCGCGGGGTGTCCTTTTTTGCATAATATGGGCACGGTTGCGGAAAGATACCAGACATGAGCATTCAGTGGTTTACTGATGTGCCGAAACTAGGGAAGTAGGTGAACCGGATGACCGAGAAAAATATTTTGGCTTATTTCCATAGCCCGGAGCAGGCGGAAGGGGTGGCCAAAAAACTGGAGGCATTACGAGTGGAAGACCTGTCTATCAACCGATTCAGTCGTTATGCGGGTGTCGGGCCAAGTGGAGCATCCTATACGCCAGGCGTATCAGGCAGTTTTTCTTCCTGGGTACCAGGTGCTCTAGGTACAAATGCCAGCGCGGGAATTATGGCCGCAGCAGATCCTTCTGCAAGTGGTATGAGCGATGGCGGACAAGAGGGCCCGACAGGCAGAGATGTATTACTGACCGTTGTCGTTGACGAGGCGGTACATCATCGTGCCCTATCCATTATCGAACAAGCCGGCGGTATGATTTAGTTTCACCAAATCTATATAAGATGGACAGAGAATTACACTTTAACGGAGAGTGTAGAACCAATCTGAAGAAGCGAAGCGTTCGCCTTTATCCCCGGATTTCTCCCTTTAAGAAGGGAGATGAAGAAATCTGGGGATAACAGCGATCGGAGGATGGTACTACAATCGGAGTGGTACAGTGTAACAAGTATTAGTTCATTTTATATAGATAACTATTTTGAAGGAGGAACATAACGATGGCAGAACATGAACGTCCAGGCAAGATTTTGACGAAAACGGAAAAGATGAAGCGAATGCAGTCCGCCAAAAATGAGGATGTGGAATTCAGTGCCGAAGCTGCGGATCATGAAGATATAGAGGCTTTGCGCCGCAGTGAAGCGGCCGATCGTCGTCAGGGTCGGGAGATTCATGACTGAAGATCGCTCTGCAGTGATTATCGAAGCGATGTTTACGAGCTGGTCCGAGGCTGAATCTGCTCGCAGAGCTCTGGAATTGCTGCACCCAAACCAGTTGAGTATCGAGAGTCTGAATGACTCATCGTCTTCAATGGATTTGGGAGCGCCTGAGGGCACGGATAACTCGACCATGGCTGTGATTGGGGGATTCAGCGGTGAGCTGAATGTACTTTCCCTCATTAGCGACGAGACCGAGGTGTTGTCGGGCGGACAAGTGTATGACGATTCGGATGCTGGCTCAGGCAGGCCCAAGCAAGAAATCTTGCTGACCGTATCCGTATCCAGTGACTCTCTCCCGCAAGCTGCAGAGATGATTACCCAGAATGGTGGACGCTTTTGCTAACAAGTTAAACGACTTTAGTCATAATTAAAACAGGGTATTCGCGCAGTCAGGCTGCGGTATCCTGTTTTTGTTGTTTCTTTTACTGCTGCGGTTTTGTACTCCTGCTTGCTTGTGTAGTACAATGGTTGGGATGTTTGAAAAATGAGGAGGAAAAACGAAGTATGTTATGGCATGAACTAACAATACATACCACAGAAGAAGCTGTGGAGATGATTTCGAATTTTTTACATGAAGCGGGTGCTGGAGGGGTCTCGATTGAAGAGTCCGGTACTTTAAATAAAAAACGGGATACGACGTATGGCGAGTTGTACGAGTCTCCTTTGAATGATATTCCTGAAGGCTTTGCGGTCATTAAAGGATACTTCTCCGAAGGTACGGACATGGATGCATTGCAATCTGAAGTAAGTCCACGCATTGAGCAACTTTCCGAATTCGATATCCAAACAGGTGAGGTTCGTTTTGAGACTCGAACAGTGGATGAAAATGACTGGGCGAATGCCTGGAAACAATATTTCAAGCCAGTACGTGTCTCGGAACGTCTAACCATTAAACCGACATGGGAAGAGTATACACCGGAAAGCCCGAATGAGAAAATTATTGAGCTTGATCCAGGCATGGCGTTTGGTACAGGAACACATCCAACCACTTCGCTTTGTCTGCGTACACTGGAATCGGTAATTCAGGGTGGCGAGGAAGTCATTGACGTAGGTACAGGCTCTGGCATTTTGGCCATTGGGGCTGTCCATCTCGGTGCAAAACATGTGCTTGCGCTGGACCTCGATCCGGTTGCGGTAGCAAGTGCTAAAGAAAATGTGGAACTGAATGGGCTGGGACAACAAATTACGGTTAAAGAGAGTGATCTGTTGTCTGTTCTGGGTAGTCAGGACCCTGCTCTGGGCGTGAAGCTTCCGGTGAAAGTCATTGTTGCCAACATTTTGGCCGAGATTATTATGTTGTTTGTGGATGATGTCTATCATGCGCTTGAGTCTGGCGGCGTTTATATTACTTCAGGCATTTGGAAAAATAAAGAGCAGCTCGTCCATGACGCGCTCGTTGCTTCCGGCTTCGAAATAAGTTCGGTTCATCGCGATGAGGACTGGATCGCGTTTGTGGCCAGAAAGAGGTAACCGATGGACTTAAACTCGTTCTTTCGTTATCCACTGGATCAACTGCCGTTTTTCCTGTTGACGATCCTGATTGCTTTTACGGTCCATGAATTTTCTCATGCTTATTTTGCCAACAAGTTCGGCGATCCCACAGCCAAGCTGCTGGGCCGGGTTACGCTGAATCCGGTCGTACATTTTGACTTGTTTGGTGTGCTGCTGCTCCTTATTGCCGGTTTCGGTTGGGCACGTCCTGTTCCAGTGAATCGTGCGAACTTTGACAGACCAAGATTAATGGGTGTTATTGTATCCGTGGCAGGTCCTTTGAGCAACTTGCTGCTCGCGATCATCGGTACGATCATCTATGCATCCCTGGTTGGTTCGGGAGCATTGGGTGGTATTGAAAATGAGCGTTTGTTAACAGCGATCTCCACCTTCTTTTACATGTTTAACCTGACGAACTTTTTCCTATTTTTGTTTAACCTTATTCCATTGCCGCCGCTGGACGGTTATCGAATTCTAGAGGACTTACTGCCCCCTTCAATTAGCCGCAAGCTGCAGGGAGTTGAGCAATGGTCCGTATTTATTTTCCTGCTGATTCTTGTAATCCCACCGTTGCAAAGAGCAACGATTCAGCCTTTATACCAATTGGCCTATGATATGTATGTTGATTTTTCATATTTGATTTTGAAACTGTTTTAAGAGGAATCATTAGGAGCGCTTTTGGACTGAAATACTGGTCAGAAGGACATAAAAGTTGTATGATCATCTGTGGCGATTGGATTCACGCCTGCCATTAGGTGGGGGGAATTCCATTCATAACAGGATAGAATGGGTGGACAGACTAATGCAGCGTTATTTTGTATCTGCAGAACAGTTTAATGAACATTCCGTGGTCATCACGGGTGATGATGCGCGCCATATCGGCAAAGTGATGCGTGGTAAACCTGGAGATAAACTGATTGTCAGTGACGGAAACTCCAAAGAAGCTTTGGTGGAGATTGAAAGCATCGAAGCCCAGCAAGTAACAGCGAATATTGTGGAACCTCTCGAAATGGACCATGAAGCGCGGATACGTGTAACCGTGGCTCAAAGCTTGCCAAAAGGCGATAAGATGGAGACAGTCATTCAAAGATGTACAGAGATCGGAGCGGTTTCATTTGTTCCTTTCCTGTCTGAGCGTACGATTGTGCAATATGATGCCAAGAAAGAAGGCAAACGGTTGGAGCGGTGGCGGAAAATCGCCAAGGAAGCCGCTGAACAAAGCCATCGGAACCGCATTCCATCCGTCGAGCAGCCACTTTCCTGGAAAGGGCTGCTATCTTCTTTTGAGGGCTACAGTCTGGTATGTTATTGTTATGAAAAGGAAAACGGCAAGCAGTTAAGAGACGCATTGAAGCCGTTTGTGGAGCAGCTTGCACCTGGTGCGAGTGCTGAAGTGTTGATCGTTGTTGGACCTGAGGGCGGATTCTCGGAGAGGGAAACGATTGAAGCCGATCAGGCGGGTGCTGTATCCGTTGGACTGGGCAAACGCATTTTGCGGGCCGAGACAGCCGGAATGGCGGCGCTAACTTGTGTCTTATATGAATCCGGAGAAATGGGGGGAATGTAATTATGCCATCCGTGGCGTTTTACACCTTAGGCTGCAAAGTTAATTTTTATGATACAGAGGCGATTTGGCAATTGTTCAAAAATGAAGGATACGATCAGGTAGACTTTGACGAACAGACAGCGGATGTATACTTGATTAATACTTGTACAGTAACCAATACCGGCGACAAAAAGAGCCGCCAGATTATCCGTCGTGCCATTCGGCGCAACCCGGATGCGATAGTAGCCGTTACAGGCTGTTACGCGCAAACTTCTCCAGCAGAGATTTTGGACATCCCTGGCGTGGATCTTGTTATCGGTACACAGGATCGGGACAAAATTTTGCCATATGTCAATGAAATTCAGGAATCTCGTCAACCCGTCAATGCTGTGCGCAATATCATGAAAACGCGGGTGTTTGAAGAGATGGACGTACCGGATTTTGCTGATCGTACCCGTGCATTTCTGAAAATTCAGGATGGCTGCAATAACTTCTGTACGTTCTGCATTATTCCGTGGTCGCGTGGACTTTCCCGTAGCCGGGAAGCAAATAGCATCATTCAACAGGCTCATCAACTCGTACATGCCGGATACAAGGAAATTGTCCTGACAGGCATTCATACTGGTGGATACGGGGATGACATGGAGAATTACGATCTGACGGATCTGCTATGGGACTTGGACAAAGTGGAAGGTCTGGAGCGTATTCGGATCAGCTCGATCGAAGCGAGCCAGATTGATGATCGGATGCTGGATGTGATCAAACGTTCAGACAAACTTGTGCGTCACTTCCACATTCCGCTACAAGCGGGCGATGATACCGTACTGAAACGTATGCGCCGTAAATATACGACCGAAGAGTTTTACAATAAAATGCTTCGCATTCGGGAAGCGATGCCTGATGTAGCGATTACAACCGACGTTATTGTAGGGTTCCCGGGTGAGACGGATGAGATGTTCCGTAACGGCTACGAGCTGATGAAGAAAATCGGTTTTTCCGAAATGCATGTATTCCCATATTCCAAGCGGACTGGAACACCGGCAGCACGTATGGAGGATCAGGTGGATGAGGAAGTAAAAAATGCACGTGTGCATGAACTGATTGATCTATCCGAGCAAATGCAGCTGGCATATGCCAAGCAGTTTGTAGGGCAAGTGCTGGATGTCATTCCTGAAGGTGAAGCCAAGGGTCGTGAAGGTAGTGGTAAACTGCACGGTTACAGTGACAATTACATTCAGCTGGTCTTTGATGGTTCCATGGATATGGTCGGCAAAGTATGCCGTGTCAAAGTGACCGAGGCGGGTGTGAATGAAAGCCAGGCTACGCTGGTTCGTGTGTTGGAGGAAAATCTCAAGTCCGCAGCGATGTAATCGAGGCGTCAGAAACAAGGATTTCATTTCCTTGGGGAGTGTACCCGTGGAGATGAGGTCCTTCTTTTTCCAAAAAAAGATGAAGACAATTCCGTAATGGGGGAGAGCAACATGAACAGAAAAGAAATTTCGGCAGGCGGAGTCGTCTACCGCACGGGAGAAGACGGAAAGCTTCAAATTCAACTGATTGTAGATCGCTACGGCAAAACGACTCTCGCCAAGGGCAAGATGGAAGACGGAGAAACGGTGGAACAGACCGCACTGCGTGAAATTCTGGAAGAGACAGGCATGGTTGGCCGAATTGTAGAACCCGTCGATATCATCGCCTATACGTATCAGCATGCAGAGTTTGGTCCCGTGGATAAGGAAGTTCATTACTATCTCGTTGAAGCGGAAAGCGGCGAACTTCAGCCTCAGATTGAAGAAATCAAAGGTGTGGATTGGTACGCTCCGGAAGAAGCTTGGTCCAGACAGAAGCATAATGGATACGATAATAACGATGACATTTTACGTGTGGCGCTGAACAAATTAGGCATTAACGTATAGCTGTTTTCTTTTGAGTTACGTATCGCTACTGTTTGTCTAGAGTTCTGAGCATCAGGCCACGGGTGACTTCGCCACTGGGGTGGAGACCGGTGGTTTTTTGTGCCAAATCGGCAAGTAACAGAACGGCAAGGCAAGCAGTGAACTGGAGACGTTAAAAAGGGTCTGGGCATGCGCAATCTGTGCCCCGTTATCCGCTGACAGCCAGGCCGAAGCTGCATGCAGCTGGCCGATCAGCGGCATAAACAGCAGCGCTCCCGCTATGTTTAATACAACATGGGAGGCTGCGACAAATTTGCCTGCGGATGCTCCTCCAGCGGCAGCAATCACGGCGGTGATACAGGTCCCCACGTTCGATCCGATCACAATGGCGATGCCGATCTCTACAGGAAGTACCCCTGTGGCTGCAAGCGTAATTGCCATGCTGATAACGGCTGCGCTGCTATGAATGAGCGCTGTCAGACAGGCACCTGCCAGAAAGCCCCACCACAAGCTGTCGGCTGAGCGATCCAGAAACCACTGGAATACGCCCATACTTCGCAGGGGTACGGCAATCGATTGCATCACTTGAATGCCTGTCATGACGAGGGCAAATCCGGCTGAAGCGAGTAAGCTGTATTGCATGGTAGAAAGCGTCCGGCGTGTGCGTTCAGGAGCAAGCTGATTTCGTTCACCAAGCACAACAAAGACGGCCCAGCCTGTCAGGGACAAGGCAAGCAGAGGCAGGGAAACTCGTCCGATCTGCAGTCCGACGAGCTCGGTGGTCAGGCACGTCCCGATGTTGGTGCCGAGAATAATACCAAGGGTGCGCCCGTAGGTAATTAATCTGGCGTTCGCCAGACCAATGGTTAATACAGTGACGGCGGTACTGCTTTGCAGCAGGGCTGTAGCGCCCGCGCTAAAAGCCATGCCTTTCCAGGGAGCAGAGGTAGCCCGGCCCAGCCAACCAGCCAGCATGGGCCCGGCCATCCGCTGTAAGGCTGTTTCCATCAGCTTCATCCCACCAAAAAAGATAAGTAGCCCATATAACAGGGGCAGCACAACATCTCTGAACATGAGTTAACATCATTCCTTCCGTGCATATCCTTATTCTCATCCTATGAGTAGATAAGGACAACCATGACAGGCTAACGGAATTCTGGAGTCAACAGCGTTTGAAATACCGATAAGTTATCTAACGGTCGCCGAAATTACCGCACCCCAATTCAAAAGATACGGTGATTCTGCAAACGTAGCGGAGGGGATGGAATTGGAACTGAAGAAGCGAAGCGTTCGCCTTTATCCCCGGATTTTCCCTTTCGAGAAAGGGAATCAGAAAAATCTGGGGATAACAGCGATCGAAAGTCCGATTCATCCTCGAAGCGGACACCCAAATTACCGCGCCCCAATTCAAAAGATACGGAGATTCTGCAAACGTAGCGAAGGGGATGGAATTGGAACTGTAGAAGCGAAGCGCTCGCCTTTGTCTCCAAATTTTGACCTTTTGAATAATAAATCAAAAAAATTGGGAGACAACAGCGATCGAAAGTCCAATCCATCCCCGAAGCGGTCACCTTTGCACCAATCCTATCTTTTGAATCAATAAATTAAAGGAAGTGGATCTATCTTGCCATCAGTTACACTGGAACGTAGCCGCAAAAAGCGGCTTGAACATGCACATCCATGGATATATAACAATGAAATTTCCTCTGTTGATGGAAACCCCGAGCCGGGAGATCTGGTCAACGTATTGAATCACCAAGGTCGCTATCTCGCGACGGGATACTATAATCCTGCATCTCAAATTACAGTTAGAGTCGTAGCCTATCAACCTTTGGAGTTTGAACAGATGGACACCTCGTTTTTTGCAGCGCGTTTCCGCGATTGCTTGCGCCACCGGGAGCGTTTTATCCAGGATGGAGAGGCATACCGTCTCGTTTATGGGGAAGCTGATTTCCTGCCAGGACTGATCGTTGACCGTTTTGGTAGCATCCTTGTTGTTCAATTGCTCACATTGGGCATGGACCGTTGTCGTGAAGCGATAGTACAAGCTCTAATTGAAGTGATGCAGCCGGAAGGCATCTATGAACGCAGTGATGTATCCATTCGTGAGCTGGAAGGTTTGGAGCAGACGAAGGGACCATTGTACGGGGATTGCCCGCGTCATGTCACGGTAACCGAGAACGGATTGCTCATTAAGGTGGATATCGTGGAAGGCCAGAAGACAGGGTATTTCTTCGATCAGCGCGAGAATCGTGCAGCCATCGAACCACTTATGAAGGGTTGGGGGTACAAGAGTGGTATTACGCTCCAACAGACTGAGCAGGATGGGACGCAGCAGTTGCTTCCTGTGAATAAAAGTGGCAAGGTTGTGACGTTCCCTTATTGGGATGGGGCCACTGTGCTGGAATGTTTCTCCCATACAGGTAGCTTCACATTGAACGCCTGCAAATATGGAGCCAAAAAAGTAACATGCCTTGATATCTCAGAGCATGCGATTGAAAGTGCACGTACTAACGTAGAGCTGAATGGTTTCACTGACCGGGTCGAATTTGTCGTTGCGGATGCATTCCAATACTTGCGTGAGCAGGTGAAAGGCCTCGATGAGCGTAACGTACGTGCCCGTGCTGGCGAACAGAAAGTGGATACGTCCAAAGCGCTTGCAGCTGGTGGTAAAACATTTGATGTGGTTATCCTTGATCCGCCAGCCTTTGCCAAAACGAAATCAGCAGTCAAAGGCGCATGCCGTGGATATAAGGACATCAATCTGCAAGGAATGAAGCTGGTGAATGAGGGCGGATATCTGGTAACGGCAAGTTGTTCATACCACATGCGTCCGGATCTCTTCCTGGAAACCATTGCGGATGCAGCCGAAGATGCAGGCAAAGTGCTGCGTCTGATCGACTGGAAAGCAGCCGGTAAGGATCACCCGCAAATTTTGGGCGTAGACGAAGGCCATTATCTGAAATTTGCCATCTTCGAAGTACGCAGCAAAAAGAATTAATCGAGCGATTTCAATTTAGATCGAACATACATTTACGCAAAGAGCCCACAGTTTTCATAAGCTGCGGGCTTTTTGCTATGCTTATGCAGATGGTCTCTGGGATTGCCGGATAGTGGCAAACGTATGTTCCGAACCAAGTCAGATATGTTATACTGGGAATTAAAATCTTGTTCGTGATGGTTTGGAGGATTAAACATGTCCGTACACTTTGTTATTGGCCGGGCAGGCAGCGGCAAGAGTGCGCTGATTACCCGGGAAATCACATCCCTGCTTCAAAAGGAACCGCAAGGTAAACCACTAATTCTGCTGGTCCCGGAACAAAGTTCGTTTCGAACTGAACAGTCACTGGTGTCTTCAGGGGCTATTAAAGGTACCATGCGTGCTGAAGTGCTTGGTTTTCGCCGATTGGCCTACCGGGTAATGCAGGAGGCAGGTGGTTCTGCACGTATTCCCATTGGAGCTGAAGGGAAAAAAATGCTGCTCTACAAAGTGCTCCAGCGTCGTAAGGAAGAATTGAAGCTGTTTGGAGCATCGGGCAGTCAGCTGGGATTTATAGGAGACCTGAATGATTTATACAGTGAGTTTAAACGTTATGAACTTGATCCCACTTCACTGGAAGAAGGACTTTCCGCTTGGAATAATTCCTCTTCTGCACCGATTCTGGGAGACAAGATGCATGACTTGCTTCTTATATACCGTGACTATGAAAAGGAATTAACCGAACTATATATCGATGATGAAGACACGTTGACTGAACTGACAGAGCGATTGCCAGAAAGCACGCTGCTGCAAGATGCACAGATCTGGATTGATGGATTTCAAAGATTTACCCCGCAGGAAATGAGTGTGATTGGAAGACTGATGCTGCAAGCTTCTTCGGTAACGATTGCACTGACGTTGGATCGTGCTTACGACCACGGCGCACTCCCTGGAGAACTGGAGCTGTTTTATCCCACAGCGAGTGCATACGCACGTCTCAAAGGCATGGCTGAGGATCTGGGTGTCCTTAATGAGACAACCGTGCTTCAATCGGAAATTTTGCCTAGATATGAAGGCAGTCCTGGACTGGCACATTTGGAGGCTGGCTTTGATCGCAGAGTTCGGTGGAAGAGTGAGGGGCGTGATGCGGGTGTCCGACTTTATGCCGCTGAGAACCGCCGGGCTGAGATGGAAGGGGCACTTCGTGAGATGCGTCGTCTGGCGCAAGATGAAGGTGCGCGTTACCGGGATATGGCAGTGCTCGTTCGTCAGTTGGATACATATGCCGACATTGCTGAGCCCCTATTCAGGGACTATGGCGTGCCTGTCTTTCTGGATCGGAGAAGAAATGAACTACATCATCCATTATCGGAATTTATTCGTTCAGCACTCGATATCGTTCGCCGCCGCTGGCGTTATGAGGATGTGTTTCGCTGCGTGAAAACGGATCTGCTTCTCCCACGGGACGGTTCCATCACGCGTGAAGATATGGACCAGCTCGAAAATTATATATTGGCTTGCGGAATTCACGGATACCGCTGGACAGATGGCAAGCCATGGAAGTATGTACCCAGCCTGTCCCTGGAAGACAATGATCAGGATGTCCGCAGCCGGGGCCGGGAGCAGATGCTGTCCTTAATGGAAAAATGCCGTACGGTGATTGTTGATCCACTGGGTGCTTTTGAGAAACGAATGAGCAAGGCCAAGACAGCCAAAGACCAATGTGCGGCGCTTTACAGATTGCTGGAGGATGCCGAGATTCCTTGGAAGCTGGATCAGATGTCTGCAGAAGCCAAGGCCCTAGGTGATCCGGAACGGTCGAGAGAGCATCGTCAAATGTGGGGTGCCGTCCTTGATCTATTAGACCAGATGGTTGATATGATGGGGGCCGAACGGCTGGATATCGATCTGTTTGCCGGGCTTATGGAGACCGGATTGACCGAACTGAAGTTGGGACTCGTTCCTCCAGCGCTTGATCAAGTGTTGGTTGGATCGATGGATCGTACACGTCTTCAGAATATCAAGTACGTATTTATTCTGGGTGCAGTAGATGGTGAACTGCCTGCTGTGCCTCAGGATGATGGTGTATTAACTGAGCAGGAACGGCTGTTGTTGACGGAGAGAGGTTTGGGGCTTGGGCCGGGAGCAACAAGACAAATGCTGGACGAACGCTTTCTGATATATACAGCCCTGACAGCGGCGAGCAAGCAGTTATGGCTGAGTTATCCCGTTGCAGATGATGAAGGGAAAACATTACTAGCCTCGGAAATTGTACGACATGTAAGGAAGATGTTCGGTCTGCATGAGCAGCCATTACTTGCCCAGCCGCCGGTTACGGATGCTGAAGAGGTACACTGGTCTTATGTTATCCATCCTGGTCAAAGCCTCTCTTATCTCATCGGACAATTGCGCAGATGGCGTCGTGGAGAAGATATTCCCGAAATGTGGTGGGCGATCTATAACTGGCATGTCTCTCGGGAGACGAGCAGACCTCAGCTGGAACAATTGCTTGGCTCGGTCTTTTATCGCAATCGGGCGTTACCTCTGCGTACCGCTACCAGCCGTAAATTATATGGTACAGAGGTAAGGACGAGTGTCTCCCGAATGGAGCGTTTTGTGGCGTGTGCGTTCTCCCATTTTGCTTCTCATGGGCTGCGGCTGAAAGAGCGCCAGCTGTACCGCTTGCAAGCTCCTGATATTGGACAATTGTTCCATGCTGCCTTAAGTCAGCTTGCAATACGTTTGCGTGAGCAGAATCGAAGCTGGGGCAGTCTGTCTCCGGATGAATGTCGAAAGGAAGCGGAGCACACTGTGGAGCAAATTGCACCACAGTTGCAGGGAGAGATTTTGCTTAGCACGAAACGGTATGGTTACATCTTCCGCAAGCTGAAGGATATCGTTAGCCGGGCCTCGGTTATTTTGGGTGAACAGTCCAGACGGGGAAGCTTTGAACCGATTGGGCTGGAGCTTGATTTTGGACCTGGTAAACCCTTGCCTCCGCTACGTTTTGAATTGGAAAATGGCTGTGTGATGGAGATTGTGGGCCGTATCGACCGTGTGGATGTGGCTGAAGGAGAGAACGGCCTGCTGCTGCGAGTCATTGATTACAAATCGAGCCAGACCGATCTCAAACTGCATGAGGTGTATTATGGCCTGTCATTACAGATGCTCACGTATCTGGAGGTGCTGCTTAGTGCTGCCGAGGAATGGCTTGGGGAATCGGCGATGCCTGGAGGAACGCTCTATTTCCATGTGCATAACCCGTTGCTTCAATCCGCAAATGGCATGACTTCTGAGCAGGCAGGACAAGAACTGTTGAAACGGTTCAAAATGAAAGGCTTGCTGCTGGCGGACCGGGATGCGATCGCTCAAATGGACAATACCCTGGACAAAGGCTATTCAGCTATTATTCCGGTTGCGCTTAAGGCAGATGGCAGCTTTTATAGCAATGCTGCTGTAGCTACGCCAGAACAATGGGATACCTTGCTTGCTTCAGTTCGCAGCAATATACGTGAGATTGGCACCCGGATTACGGACGGGGATGTGGCGATTGAACCTTACCGTATCCAGCAGGAGGTTGCATGCACCTTCTGTCCGTACAAGCCAGTCTGTCAATTTGATGAAAATATCGAAGGTAATGAATATAATCTGTTGTCCAAACCGGGCAAACAGCAAATCTGGGACATGCTGTCTCATGACAAAGGAGGGGAAACATCATGACGATTATGCCAAAACCGGAGGGAAGCTTCTGGAGTGATGACCAATGGAGTGCCATCTCACAGAGTGGGGAAGACATCCTGGTTGCTGCTGCAGCGGGTTCCGGGAAGACGGCCGTATTGGTTGAACGGATTATTCGTAAGATTGCAGACCCTTCCCGCGGATTCAGCGTAGATCGTTTGCTGGTTGCAACATTTACGAAAGCTGCTGCGGCGGAGATGAAGCAGCGGATACGGGAAGCACTGGAACGTGCACTTGAAGAGCAGCCTTCCGAAGAACATTTGCGCAAACAACTTTCACTACTTGGGCGGGCATCCATTACAACACTGCATTCATTCTGTATGGAGGTCATTCGTCGTTATTATCAGCAAATTCCGCTAAACCCGGCTTTCCGGATTCTGAATGAAAATGAAGCCGAGATTATGCGGCAGGAATTGTTGGAGCAGTTATTTGAAGAAAAGTATGGCGAAGAAGACGAAGGCAGTACATTCCGCGAATTGGTGGATTGGTTCAGTGGGGAACGAAACGATGATGCCATGCATCGACTTGTGCAGCGTTTGTATGATTTCTCACGCAGTCATTCCTGGCCGGATCATTGGCTTGCGGAGATGGCATCTGCTTTTCAGGTGGAAAGTGTCGAGGCACTTGGGCATTCTGCATGGGTTCAGAGTATTTTGCGTGATGCCGCTCTTGCCCTGAGTGGTGCTGCTGGTTTGCTGCGTCAAGGGATCAGCATATCGATGCAGCCGGAAGGTCCGAAACCTTATGCAGATACATTAAAAGAAGATCTGGCAATGGTCGAAGAGCTTCTGTCAGCTGTTGAGGTCATGCCGTGGGAAAGATTGCCTGAAGTGTTTCAGCCAGCAGCATTTGGCAAGCTGAAGCCTTGCAAAAAGGACCAGACAGACCCGGGGTTACAAGAACAGGTCAAGGAACTGCGTGAGGCTGCGAAAAAAGCCGTTACGGATCTGAAAGGGTCATTGTTTGGAAGAAGTGCGTTTTCTTTCTGGCAGGAGCTGGAGCAGGCGGCACCACTAATGCAGGAACTGTCCAAGCTGGTTAGTGCATTTGGAGAGCGATATCGGCAGGCCAAGCAGGAACGCGGTCAGGTCGATTTCAGTGACCTGGAGCATTACTGCCTTCATATTTTGCGGCATGAGGATTCAACCCCTGAGCTATCCATGCCTTCGGATGCAGCAATGGAATATCGGGCACGTTTCGATGAAGTGCTGCTGGATGAATATCAGGATACCAATACGGTGCAGGAAGATATCGTCAGACTGATTTCCAGAGAAAATCCAGGAAACCGATTCATGGTCGGTGATGTAAAACAGAGTATTTACCGTTTTCGTCTGGCTGAACCCGGTCTGTTTCTGAACAAGTATCGTCAATACGCAGCGAATTCGGATATGGAAGTGTACGGAGAGAGAGATTCATTGCATGCAGGAAGACGTATTGATCTTGCACGTAACTTCCGTAGTCGTGCAGAAGTAGTCCATTCGGTCAATATGTTATTCAAGCAGCTTATGAATGAAGGGGTAGCTGAGATTGCCTATGATGAACGAGCGCAGCTCGCTTATGGGGCTACTTTCCCGGCAGAGACGCTTGGAGATGAGGCATACACACCTGAACTCATGTTGATCGATCGTCAAGGCGGAGGACCTGATCTGACGGAAAGCACGGACGAGAATGGGGATGCTCTGCCTTCTGCCGAGCTGGAGAGTGCCGAGCTCGAAACCGCCCAGCTGGAGGCTCGGGCCATGGCTCGACGTATTCGTGAAATGGTTGGAGATACGGATAAACCAGCCCTTAACGTTTATGATAAAGCCCTCAAATCCATGCGACCTGCGCGTTACGGAGACATTGTTATTTTGCTGCGTTCTGCCCTGATGTGGGCTCCACTCATGATTGAGGAATTCAGGCAGCAGGGTATTCCTGCCGGAGGGGAGCAGAGCAAAGGGTATTTTCAGGCAACGGAAGTGGAAGTGATGTTGTCCCTGCTGCAGATTGTGGATAATCCAAGGCAGGATATACCGCTTGCTTCCGTGCTTCGTTCGCCGATTGTCGGATTGGATGAAGAGGAATTGGCTCAGATTCGCCTTGGGGATAAGAGACAGTCTTTCTATGATGCTGTTGTATCAGCTACAGGAGAATTCACTGGTTCGTTGAATGTTTCCGCACAGCATAGCGAGCAAGCCTTGAATCCTGAGTCATCTGCAATCCAGCTGCAATGGCCGGAAGTCTGGTCAGAAATGGAACAGGGACAGCGGGAATCGGCAGTATCCGCCGAGGCTGACCTTATCGAACGTATACATGAATCCTCTGAACATGCAGATACAGATGAGGTTCTGGATGCTGGTATAAATGCAAGTGTGAGACGTATAAGTGACGATGCGGATAGGGAGAACAGTACCAGCACAGAGCTGCAACAAAAGTTAATTCGATTTATGCATCAGTTGGAACAGTGGCGGCTTGAAGCCAGACAAGGCAGCCTGAGTGAACTGATTTGGCGAATGTATCGGGAAACGGGTTATCTGGACTGGGTTGGCGGCCTTCCGGGAGGCATGCAGCGTCAAAGTAACCTGAAGGCTCTGTATGATCGCGCGCGGCAATATGAGCAGGCAACGGCCAATCGTGGATTGTTCCGCTTCCTGACCTATGTATCCAGACTACGTGAGAACGGAGGAGATCTCGGCACCGTAGCAGGTGGTTCTGGTGAGCAGGATAATGCCGTACGCGTCATGACGATTCATCGGAGTAAGGGCTTGGAATTCCCTATTGTTTTTGTCGGGGGCATATCCAAAATGTTCAATCAGCAGGATCTGAACTCGCCGTTTCTGATGCATAAGGAGCTGGGGTTTGGCCCGAGGTTTGTGGATCGTGAGAATCGAGTTGCCTATCCAACCTTGGCTAATCTGGCAATTCGTCGTCGTGCTCAGTTTGAGCTGCTTGCCGAAGAGATGCGGGTGCTCTATGTGGCCCTGACCCGTCCAAAAGAGAAAATGATTCTGGTTGGTACTGTGAAAGATGTTGTTAAAAAGGCAGTAGCCTGGTCTCAGATTAAGGACACTCCGGAACGGGTATTGCCTGACTATCTGCTTGCAGCCGGACGGAGTTATCTGGACTGGATCGGTCCATCCCTGATGAGACATCCGGATGCAGCTTTGCTACGTGAACTTGCGGGAGGCACTGATTCATATGCTGCCTGCCTTGTGGATGATGGATCACGCTGGGGCATTTCCGTCATTTCTGCTGATCAAGTATCTCGAGAAATAGTTGTGGATCAGACGCTTGGTGAAGAAGACGGCATAACAGAAGTTCGGAAACATCGCATTGCTGCCCTGAAAGCAGTTCAGCCTGTGGAGCTATTTTCTTCTTCAACTGAAGAAGAGACGGTCGAGGATGCACAAGATGCAACCCCACGAGACATCAGAGAGAAAGATGTACTTACAGTAGGTGTGCAAGAGGGTGTACAGTTGCTTCGCGAGGTAGATAAACGGCTTTCATGGACATACCCTCATCAAGCAGCAACTCAAGTGGCTGCCAGCACATCGGTTACCGAGCTGAAAACATTGCTAGCCATGCAAGACCATCAGTCGCTACAGATGATGGAGGAAATTGAAGAACAATCCGAGGCTTCTGTGGATTCTGAAAACCGTGGAGTGAAGGATGGAGGATCGTCCTTTAAATTGCATCTGCGTCGTCCCAAATTCATGGAGGAGAAGCAATTGACTGGAGCCGAGCGGGGAACGGTGTATCATACGTTGATGCAGCATCTTCCTGTGGACGGCTCACCCGTCGATTCGCAAATCGTTGAGCAGACACTTTTACGGTTAGTTGAGCTCCAGATTTTGCTCCCTCATCAGGCAGAGGTTATTGAGTCTGATCTACTGGCCGGATTTTTCAACACAGAACCTGGGACAGAATTGTTGCGTGCGGAGTGGGTGAAACGGGAGATCCCGTTTATTTATGGACTTCCGGCTCATCATTCTCCTGCTGAATGGCTCCATGATCTGTTACCAGATGCTGGCATGCAAACGTTGGAGGAAGACGGTAAGATCCAGGCATCACTAGAAAAAGAGACGGTGCTGGTACAGGGGATTATTGACTGTCTGTATGAGGTGGATGGTGAGCTTGTTTTGCTCGATTACAAGACAGATCGGGTGTTGGAACATCGCGGTGGACTGGACAAACTGACGGAAAACTATCGTTTCCAGCTGGAGCTGTATGGCCGGGCTATTGAAGATATTCTGGGTCGGAAAGTCGACCGGAAGTGGCTGTACTTTTTTGATGGCGGACATGCTGTGAAACTATAAAGTGAAATTTTAAAACGGGCGGATGGAATTCGTATCATTGGATTTTGCATGAGAGAGGGGTTGAACGGACGATGCGTATTTTGCACACAGGGGACTGGCATCTGGGGAAAACGCTGGAGGGACGGAGCCGGCTGCGAGAGCAGGAGGATTTTGTGGATGAGCTTGTTAGACTCGCGGATGAGCAGCAAGCAGATGCCATATTGATGGCTGGAGACGTGTATGATTCTGTAAATCCGCCAGCCTCGGCGGAACAGCTTTTTTACGAGGCTGCAGCGCGTCTGACGGAACATGGGCGACCACTTGTGGTGATTGCGGGGAACCATGATCAGCCGGAGCGAGTGGCTTCGGTGACCCCGCTTGTAAACAGACAGGGAATTACACTTGTAGGTATGCCTACTTCAGAAACAGTTACAATTCATGCAAAGCGAACGGGAGAGACTGCGCAGATTGCTGCATTGCCATATCCCTCGGAAGCGCGACTGAACGAACTGCTGACAACGGATGGGGACGAGAATGTGCTCCGCCAGGCATACAGCCGCCGGGTTGGTATGTTAATGCAGCGTCTGGCAGGTTCTTTTCGTCCGGATACGGTGAATTTGGCGATGAGTCATATTTATGTTCTGGGCGGAGTGGAAAGTGATTCGGAACGTCCCATTCAAGTAGGTGGTGCTTATACGGTTGACCCTTCTGCATTGTCGACAGGTGCGCAATATACAGCACTGGGGCATCTCCATCGTGCGCAGGCAGTTAAAGGGGAAGGTGTGATTCGGTACAGTGGTTCTCCACTGGCCTACAGTTTCTCCGAAGCGGGGCAGAGCAAGTCTGTCACAATGGTTGATCTGGCACCTGGAGGAGCTGCAAATGTGGAAGAAGTGCTGTTGACCTCCGGACGTCCACTTGTGCGCTGGAAGGCGCGTGGCGGTCTGGCTGAGGTTTATCGGTGGCTGGATGAAGGGCGCGATCCTCTGGCTTTTATTGATATGGAAGTATGGCTGGATGACGCCATGTCTCTGAAAGAAATCCAGCAGCTCCGTAAATCGCATGACGGGATTATTCATATCCGTCCGGTGTATCCCGAGATGGCAGCCGCAGGGCTTTTGGAGCAACGATCCGAGCTTCCGGTACATGAGCTTTTCCGCAAATTTTATCAGCGTCAGACAGGTGGGGCATTACCTGAAGACAGTCTGGTTCAGCTGTTCCTGGAACTCGTCGATGAGGACGAGCCGGGTGTGCGTGAGGAGGTCGAGGGAAATTGAAGCCGATTTTATTGAAAGTTGCCGGCCTGCAAAGTTATCGGGAGACTCAGGAGATTGATTTTACTGTATTAACGGAAACGGGACTGTTCGGCATTTTTGGTCCTACAGGCAGTGGGAAATCATCTTTGCTCGACGCGATTACGCTGGCGATGTACGGGAAAGTGGAACGTGCGGTTAACGGTACCCAGGGAATCATGAATCACGCTGAGGATTCGTTGTCCGTTGCTTTTACATTTGAACTTGTATCAGCAGAAGGCACAAGAAGATTTCGGGTGGAACGACGTTTCAAACGAAACAACGAGGTTTCAGTGAACAACACAATCAGCAAATTCATTGAGACCGTCAACGGAGAGGAACAGGTGCTGGCTGATAAACTGGCAGACGTGAACCGCTGCGTTGAAGATGTCATTGGGTTGAAAATGGATGATTTTACGCGAGCCGTTGTGCTTCCACAAGGTAAATTCGCTGAGTTTCTGTCGCTGAAAGGCAGTGAACGACGCCAGATGCTGCAACGCTTGTTCCATCTGGAGAAGTATGGAGATCAGCTTGCCATCAAGCTCAGCCGGCGGGTGAAGGACAATGATATGGTTCATCAGTCATTGGCCGCGGAGCAGCAGGGGCTTGGGAATGCCAGCAAAGAGACGTTGGCAGAAACGGAGCTTCTTCTTCAAGCTGCTGTGAAACAGTCTGAATTGTCACGCAAAACGCTTGATGAAGCGATGAAGGAAGCCGAACAGCTCGGCAAAGTCCGTGAGTTAAGCCATGAACGTCAAGCCCGTATGGAGGAGCACGAAAAGCTGAAAGCACGTGCACCACAGATCGAAGCTGGGGAACAACGGTTGAAACAGGCCGGGGCGGCAGATGCGATACTTCCTTCATTGCAGACGATGCGTGATGCATCAGCGCAGCAGAAGTTGCGTGAGGATGCAGCCGGGATTGCTCACCAGCAAGCGGTGGAACACGAACGGTTGTCTGTACTGGAAGCAGAGAAAGCCGAGACGGCACGTGTCCAGATGGCTGAGGAAGAACCCAGGCTGCTGCTTCGATTGGAACAGCTGGAACAAGCCAAGGAGTTACAGCGGGAACGAGATGGGCTCCGAGAGGATAGCACACGCCTTAAGCAGCTTTTGGACAAAGGACAGGCTGAACAGAGCGTCATCGGGCAGCAGCTGGAGAAGGAAAAAGAACTACAGCAGCGTGGCCGCAAACGGAGGGAAGAATTACAGGAAAGTCTGAAGCCGAATGAAGTGAAGTCCGAAGAACGCAGACAGCTGCAGGCTGCACTGGAGTTGAAGCATCGTCTGGATACTGCGGCGGAGCAATTGCGCCAGAACAAGGCTGAGATGGAAGCCCATAAGCAGTCGGCTGAACAGGGGGCCGGTAAGCTGAGGCTGGCTGCCCAGGAAGAGAGCCGTCTGAGTGAACAGCGTCAGCGTCTGATCGAACAGGCGGCAGCGGGTCTTGAGGCCATGCTTGCCTGTGAGCAGGACATTGTTCGCGAACAGAGCCTGCTGGCCAGGGCGGAGGAGCAGCTGCGCGGAACCATGCGTGAGCAGGAGCTGCACCGGCTCTCCTCCGCCTTGCGCGCCGAGCTGCGCGACGGCGAGCCTTGCCCGGTGTGCGGCTCCGCACACCACCCGCTCCCGGCTGCGTCGCCGGGAGAAGGTCCGCCCGCAGGCGATGCGGACCCGGAACTGCTGCGCAGCCTGCACGCGGAGCTGCAGGAGCTGCGCTTTGGGCTGCGCCAGCAGCTGCACGAACGTCGCAGCCTGCTGACGCAGCTTGGCGCTGCTGCGGCCGGCGAAGCCCCGGCCGCAGCCGAGGCCGCGCCTGCGGCTGCGGAGCCGGAGCCCGCCGGGTCGCCCGTACACGGGCGCTCTCCGGCGGACTGGGCGGAGCGTGCCGCCGCACTGCGCGAAGCCGCGCGGGCGCTGGCCGCAGCCGCAGCGCCGCTGCAAGCGGAAGCCGCCGCGTTGCAGCAGGCGGCTGTAAGCGCGCAGCAGCGCCGCATGGAAGCGGCTGCTGCGCAGGAGGCCGGCCAAGCCGGACTCGCACAGGCAGAGCGCCGGTTGGCCGAGAGTGAGGCCGCCGCAGCCGCATTGCACGGCCGCTGGGCCGCGGAACTGCCAGGCATCGCTCAAGAGCAGGCCATGGCCCTTCATCAGGCGATGCAGGAGCGCGACGCGCGCGCAGAAGACATCAAGGAACGGCTGAACAAGAGCGTGACGTTCCTTGAAGAAAAGGAGCAGTTGGTACAGTCCCTCCAGCAGAAGCTGGTTGAATTGGACAAACAGCTGATTCAATGGCAAACGGAATGGCAAGGCAACAGCAAACAGCTTGCCGAGAAGGAAGAACGTCTGCGTCAATGGGTTGGCGAGCAACGGGTCGAGGATCTGATTGCTACAGCCCAGACTCGACTGGATGGGCTGCGGAAAATTGCTGCCGATTCAGCACAGCGTTTCAAGGAAGCGGATGCGTTGAAACAGGAATCGGCCAAGAAGGATGTCATGGCTCATCAAGCAGCAGCCTCGGCAGCAGAGCATTTGCAGCAGGCACAGGAACGATGGAAGCAATTGCTGGATCAATCGCCATTCGACTCCGAGAATGCCGTTGTGGAAGCAGCCCTTCCTTCCCAAGAAGCAGAGCGGCTGGCCGCGGAAATTCAGCAGCATCGGGAGCGTGATCGAGAAGTTGTTTCGCAATTGCGTGAGTTGGAACAAAAACTGGGTGGAGCTGTTGTATCCGAAGAACAATGGTTGGCATGCACAGAGCGGTTGCAACGGTCTCGTGCAGAGGATGAAGCGGCTCTTAGAGCCAAGGCGCGTGCAGAACGGGATCTGGAGGATGTTCAGCAGCGACACGTTCGCTGGACCGAGTTGGAGAACAAACGGGTGGAAGTGAGCCGACAAGGTGAAATGCTTAGCAAACTGCAAGCAGCTTTCAGAGGTAATGCGTTTGTTGAGTATATTGCAGAAGAACAGCTGATGCAGGTTAGTCAGGCTGCTTCACAGCGCCTGCGCTTTCTGACCAAACAACGTTATTCACTTGAGGTGGATTCAGGCGGAGGCTTTGTCATCTGTGACGATGCAAACGGTGGAGTTAAACGTCCGGTGTCCACCTTGTCTGGTGGAGAGACGTTCCTGACCTCGTTGTCACTGGCCTTGGCTCTGTCTGCCCAGATTCAGCTGCGCGGCCAGTACCCGCTGCAATTCTTCTTCCTGGATGAAGGTTTTGGCACATTGGACCCTGAATTGCTGGATACCGTCATTACATCATTAGAAAAACTGCATGATGACCGTCTTGCCGTCGGTATTATCAGTCACGTTCCAGAGCTGCGAGCGCGCTTGCCACGCAAACTTGTAGTTATTCCAGCGGGCGAAGCCGGAGCTGGCTCTCGCGTAGTATTGGAAACATTATAGGAACTTGATCACAGAACACATACGATTGAATGAGTCCAAATCGAGATTGATTCTCCTCATTAACTAATCTTTAAATTTTAATCCTAAGGGGAAGCCCCTGATCGATCGAATGAGGTTTGTTGGTTTGAATCCCATTTATATACTCGTTGTGAAAGTTGAGTGAGATAGCTCACAGATACAGGTTCATCCTGTTGTTATACTACAGTTAAGCCGACAAACTTTATGTTAAGCACCCCGGCGGACGTCTAATCAGGAATAATCCTGGTTAGACGTCCGCGACAGCAGACTTCCGGATGGAAACTGCAGCGGGGTGCTTCTTTTTTTCATTTTTTTAATTTACAGGGTACAACTTCTATCCTGAGATCACTTCTTAGGCACTTATCTTGAAACTCTTGTCATTCTCAGTGTCATTTCGCCCAGATCTGAATACCATGAAAGGGTGATGAAGAGCAGAACAGATTCGGGAGGCGATCGAACGTGGAAAAGGTAGAAGCGAAGAAACTGTGTAAGGAACACATGCATCGCTATGTATGTATACAGATGCATGACGGTGCCCATTATGATGGCATTGTGGAACATGTGGATGATGACATGATTTATTTGGCTGTTCCCGTGGGGCATGAAGCTGTGGTTAATCATGCAAATGCAAACTGGGGACCCAATATGATGCCGGTTACTTATCCAGCGCATTCACGGGGATTTTTTCCGGGATATGGATATCCATATCCTTACTATGGTTATGGTCGCAGACGATTTAATAGGCTGGTACTTCCTCTGATTGGCCTCACTGCCTTAACCTTATTACCTTATTATTAATAGAATTGTGTGACGGTGTAATGCGTATGATACAAATAATGACCTTTCTCATCTGTGGTGAACGCTGAGCATTCCACCAAGATGTGAAAGGTTTTTTTTGTTGAAAATTCCGATCTTAGTCACATAGCTGAACAGGTAAATTGGACGTGAGTTTTCAGTTCCGTTATGATAGAAGGGTATACATAATTTTTATTTCAAAGGAGGGTATGAACAATGGATTGCTTATTTTGCAAAATTGTAGAGGGCAGCATTCCCTCCAATAAGGTACTGGAGAATGATCATGTCATCGTCTTTCATGACATCCAGCCCGCTGCACCGACCCATGTACTCGTTATTCCCAAGAAACATATCGCTTCCATGAATGAAGTAACTGCGGAAGACTTACCGTTGATCGGTGAGATTCATTTGGCTGCGCAGGAAGCGGCCAAGCGTCTCGGCGTGGAAGAAACAGGTTACCGACTGATTAATAACTGCGGCAAGGATGGAGAACAAACCGTTCATCATCTGCACTATCATTTGCTCGGTGGGACCCGACTTGGCGTGTTGACAAGTTTGTCAGACTCACACAAATAACGATCCAAGTTACTTTAAATCAGGACTGATCCATATATGCATAAAGGCATGAATATGGAGCTGAAGTTCACATAAAATAAATGATCATTACGTTAAGGTTGACACCTTTATTACCTTTCGCCTATAATGAAAGGTGATGAACCGTGTTATTGCTCTTGGACGGTCTGGTCGGAGGGAGGGAAAACTGGTGTCTGAAACTAAAGTTCGCAAAAACGAGACTATTGATGCTGCACTTCGTCGCTTTAAACGTTCCATCGCAAAAGATGGCGTATTGGCTGAGGTGAAGAAACGTAAGCATTATGAGAAGCCAAGCGTAAAGCGCAAGAAAAAGTCCGAGGCTGCTCGTAAGAGAAAGTTTTAGGAGGATTTTAACTACATGAATCTTAGCGAACGATTGAACGAAGATATGAAGCAAGCGATGAAGAGTAAGGACAAGTTCAAGCTCTCCAACATTCGGTTGATTCGTTCGACGATCAAGAATCTTGAAATAGATTTGAAAAGAGATTTGGATGATAACGAAGTGCTTGATATTCTGAGTCGTGAAATCAAACAGCGCAAAGATGCCCTCCAAGAATTTGACAAAGCGGGCCGTGAAGACCTCGCGGCAAATGCAAAAGCGGAAATTGAATTACTCAGTCAGTACCTTCCCGCACAGCTTACCGAAGAAGAAATTAAAGTTATTGTACAGCAGACCATCCAGGAAACCGGTGCTTCTTCGAAAGCCGAGATGGGGAAAGTCATGTCTGCCCTTATGCCGAAAGTCAAAGGCAAAGCGGATGGCAAACTGGTAAATCAAGCAGTTCAACAATTTCTGCAATAAAGCAAATCAATAAACACCTCCTGACTTGTCAGGGGGTGTTTTTTCCGTTTTACATCATTGATCCGGTACTCAGTTTCCATAAGAAATATGAAAAGTGATTAGGAATCGTTCATTTGTTCAGGGAAATTCACAAATATTGCTTTTAAATGGATAATATATATGATTATGGATTTAAAATGTTGCAATTGCTTCCGGTTTCAAATATAATTTTAAGATTTTGAAACGAAATGTTGCATTGTACGTAATAAATACCATAAGCTGGACAGTATAACATTAATGGAAAAGGGGGGACTATTTGTGAAGGGAAAGCGCCGGAAGAAGCTTACGGGGTCATTGTTGCTCATGATGCTACTGACGCTGCTGCTTCCTGTCTGGATTGGATCACCGTCAGCGCATGCAGCTGAGAAAAGTGGCGCCGTATATATCATTCCGGTGGATAAACCAATCGAGCAGGGACTTGGCAAGTTTATGGAACGCGGGTTCAAGGAAGCAGAAGAGATGAATGCTGGCCTGATCGTTCTGGATATCAATACGCCGGGAGGACGTGTCGACACGGCAGAAGAACTGGGTAACTTAATTAAGCAAAGTCCAGTTGAAACCGTTGCATTTGTCCGTGGAGATGCTGCTTCAGCCGGGAGTTTTCTGGCTTTGAATGCAGATAAGATCGTAATGTCACCAGGCAGCATGATTGGTGCGGCAGCGATGGTGGACAGTACGGGTAAACATGTCGATGATCCGAAGCTGGTTGCGTTCTGGAAGAGCAAGATGCAGGGAGCGGCTGAGAAAAGTGGTCGTGACGGCAAAATTGCAGCCGGAATGACGGATGTTAACATGGTCGTGGAGATGCCTGAGATTAATAAAACCAAGGAAAAAGGTGAAATTATTGCTCTCTCGGCCGAAGAAGCGCTGAAAGTGGGTTATGCGGACCATATCAGCAACACGCCGGAAGAAGCCGCAGCCTGGCTTGGTTACAGTCAGGATGATGTATTCACCGTCCAGAGAACAGCCGCAGAGAACATATCCACATTTCTCACCAATCCTGTCGTCATGACGGTATTGCTATTCCTCGGAATAGCCGGTGTAATCATTGAGTTGATTGTACCTGGGTTCGGAGTGCCTGGTATTGTTGGTATCGTGTGCTTTGTGCTTTATTTCTCAGGGAATTACATTGCCGGTTTTGCCGGAGCGGAGACATGGGTATTATTCACTGTCGGACTCATCATGATGATTCTGGAGATGTTTATCCCAAGCTTTGGTATTCTGGGTATTTTGGGGTCAATTGCGCTTGTCGCTGGTGTCGTGCGAGCCGCCTATGATACAAGTGATGCATTTATATCGTTAGGTATTGCTTTTGGAGCCGCGCTGGTAGTCATTGCAATCGTTGTTATTCTGTTTAAGGATCGAGGCATATGGAATCGGTTCATATTAAGTGATAGGCTGTCTGCTGATCAAGGGTACTCTTCGGCGACAGAACGCAAAGAGTTGATCGGTCTAGAGGGCATTAGTCTGACTCCACTTCGTCCTTCGGGAACAGCGATGTTTAATGGAGAACGCGTCGATGTGGTGTCGGATGGAGATTTCATTCCGATTGATACGCCGATTATTGTGATTAAAGCGGAAGGTACCCGGATCGTTGTTCAACAAGCGTTACCGGTGTAGCCCGCTCTGTTGCCGGAGTTGATTAAGGCCTCGGCAATGTACATAATCATTCTGCGGAGGCTGCCAGTGGAATGGTGTAAATCAATGCACAGCAGCAAAGATCCACACCGTTTTTATCATGTTTCTTACAAAAAATTAATTTGAAAATGGAGGAATTTTGACTATGGAACCAACCTTGATTACGGTTTTGCTCATTGCGGTAGTTGCGATTATCGTATTGAGCGTATTCTTCAGCTTTTTCCCGGTTATGCTCTGGATCTCAGCCCTTGCATCGGGCGTACGCGTGGGGATTATCACACTGGTAGCGATGAGACTAAGACGTGTAACGCCTAGCCGGATCGTAAATCCACTGATTAAAGCAACTAAAGCTGGACTTCAATTGACAATGAATCAACTGGAGAGTCACTTCCTGGCCGGTGGTAACGTAGACCGGGTGGTTAACGCTCTGATTGCTGCACAACGTGCGAACATTCCACTCGAATTCGAACGCGCAGCTGCGATCGACCTTGCAGGTCGTGACGTATTGCAAGCCGTACAGATGAGTGTAAACCCACGTGTTATTGAAACGCCAATTGTTTCTGCGGTAGCCAAAGATGGTATCGAAGTTAAAGTAAGAGCGCGTGTTACGGTTCGTGCCAATATTGACCGCCTCGTCGGTGGTGCTGGTGAAGAGACGATTATTGCCCGTGTCGGCGAAGGTATCGTAAGTACGAACGGTTCCTCGAATTCCCATAAAGACGTCCTGGAAAATCCGGATCTGATCTCCCGTACCGTATTGTCCAAAGGTCTGGATGCAGGTACCGCTTTTGAAATCCTGTCTATTGATATCGCGGACGTGGATGTAGGTAAAAACATTGGTGCCTTCCTGCAAACGGAGCAGGCAGAGGCTGACAAACGTATTGCCCAGGCGAAAGCGGAAGAACGTCGCGCTATGGCCGTAGCTCAAGAGCAAGAGATGAAAGCGCGCGTAGTGGAAATGAGAGCGCGTGTGGTTGAGTCCGAATCCCAAGTACCTTTGGCGATGTCCGAAGCACTGCGTAGTGGTAAGATCGGTGTCATGGATTACATGAACCTGAAGAACATTGAAGCGGATACTCAAATGCGTAACACATTAGGAAAACCTGGTGAAGGTTCGAATTCCAACGATCAGGGTGATTCCAAAAACGGAAGATAGGCGGTGAGTGCATATGGGCCTATTTGAATGGATTTTTAACAATCTGTATATTGTAGCAGTCATCGCTTTTGCACTTTTTTCCTTCCTTGGAAAAGCAGCCAAGTCGGCCGATCCGAACAAAAAGCGTCCAAGTAACGGGATGCCAACGTTTGGAGGGAGTGGTGATTCAGATCGGGATGATCGCTCGCGGGGCAATACCGCACCTCAGCAGTCATCGGGTCCTTCAGATCCCCGCTATGATGAACGATACGATGACGATCAGTATGATGATCGATATGATCAACCCTATTCGCAGCCAGCGACGACATCTGCCCGTCCCATGAATGACGATTTTGGAGGACAGGGTTCTCTGGGTGGAATGGAAAACTCCCTTGAAGAACAAATGAAAGTGATGGAGCAAAGACAACGGGAAATTCGTGAGCGACTAGATCGTATTTCTACTGCAAATACACCGGTTGTGTCTGACTCCAGTTGGGATGAAGTTTCATCTAGCGAGTCTGGACCGTCCCAGCTTCGTCGGGAAGACATTCGTACTGGTGTGTTATGGGCAGAAGTTCTCGGTTCTCCGCGCTCTAAACAGCCCTTTGGAACACGAGGCAAACTATAACTTCATACTGTTTCAATAAGTGAAAAGCCGTCTCTGGTGAGCATATATCCAGACGACGGCTTTTTTTCTGTTTCAGCCTCGTTTTTATTTTCATATCTAACATGGTTCGTAGTTTTCATAATTTCAAGAATTGGCGCATAAGTTGAACTGTAGAGGAAGGGGGAAGACCTTCGAATGACCCGGATCAGCCGCAAGCTGCGCAGATGGACCAGTGAAGTTCTGGATCTGCCGCAGGACGTGCTTTACGATATGCCACGGTTAACCCTGATCGGCACAAAGCAATTGTATATAGAGAATCATCGTGGTGTCATTCATTTTACACCGGATCGAATCGTTCTGGCTCTCTCACAAGGCCAGCTGGAGATCAAAGGAACTGAACTGATGATTCGCAATATTTTGCCGGATGAAGTGGCTGTTGAAGGAACAATTCTGGATATTCATATGAATGGAGCGGAGGGGAACGGATGAAGCAGCCCAGTCTGTACAAACTGCGCGGAGCAGTCCGAATCACGGTCACTGGGGGGGATATTGAAGCATTGATCAACACGGTGGCAGAGCAGGGACTGGAAGTATGGGACCTGCGTGCCCATGACGGACGCAAGGCAGAAATGAATATTCTGCTACCGCATTTTTTTAGGCTGCGTCCTTTGCTGAAACGGACAGGCTGCCGGGTAAAGGTGACACACCGGAGTGGATTTCCTTTTTTTGCAGCCCGTTTATTGAGAAGAAAGTTCTTTCTGGGCGGCATGCTGTTTTTTATAGCAGCTCTGTTTGCGTTGTCATCCATGGTTTGGAATGTAGAAGTCAAAGGAAATGTGACGATTCCCACGGATGAAGTGCTCGCGGCAGCAAAGAAAGAAGGTATATACCCCTTTCAGTGGGCATTTCGTATGCAAAGTCAGGACAAGCTATCCAGACAGCTCGCGCTGGCACTGCCGGATGTAACCTGGATCGGGGTGAGCAAAGAAGGGACAACCATCACCATCCAGGTTGTGGAGTCAGCACAGCCCAAGCGTGAACCGCTGCTGAACCCGAGGCATCTGGTCAGTAAAACAGACGCTGTAATCACTCAAATTTACGCGGAGCAGGGGCGCCCTGTCGTGCAGAAGGACATGCGTGTCAAGAAGGGACAGGTACTGATATCCGGTATTCTGGGAGATGAAGAGAATACAAAGACTATTGTTGCCAAAGGGGAAGTGCGCGGACTGGTATGGCGTGAATATCAGGTTGAAGTCCCCCTTGTGCAAAAACATAATACGATGACTGGAGAGAGCAAAGAACGTTTTTACATTGTGTTGGGGAAATGGGCGGTACAACTTTGGGGATACGGGAACACACCCTTCACCTCGTTTGATACTGAAAGTGATCATGAGCCGCTGACCTGGAGATCCTTCACACTTCCCATGGGATGGCTGACAGAGAAAGATTTGGAAACTCGGGAACAAGAGGAGCAACACACGATTGAATGGGCTAGAACGAAAGGATTGGAAGGAGCAAGAAACGATATTATCGCCAAAAACGGCAAAGGAACGAAAATTTTAAGCGAAAAAATTTTGCATGAGAAGAAAGAGAATGGTAAAGTTTATATGAAAGTATTATTTGAAGTGGAAGAAAGCATTGCGGAAGAACTTCCGTTAGTCCATAGTCAAGGAGAATGAGGCTATTTGTCAGAGCAAACACGCAGCATACGAATCTCCCTCCAAAGTGCGGGAGAGGGTCAATCTCTTTTTGGACCCCAAGATATTTTTCTGAAACTGATTGAATCCGAGATTCCAGCCCAAATCGCATCCCGTGAAGCGGAGATTGTGATCCATGGCAACATTCAGAATGTGGAATCGCTTGAACAATTATTTGATGTGTTGTTGCAATTGGTACGTAACGGATATGTGTTAACCGAAAGAGACGTTAAGTATGCCATTGAGCTTGCAAAGGAACTGCGTGCAGACCAGCTTCTAGATCTGTTCAAAGGTGAGATTACAACGACGTACCGTGGGAAGCCGATCCGGGTTAAAACGATTGGACAGAAACACTATGTAACTACAATTAAAAAACGTGATGTTGTATTTGGTATCGGTCCTGCCGGTACAGGTAAAACGTATCTTGCTGTTGTGCTGGCTGTGGCAGCACTTAAGGAAGGAAGCGTCAAGCGGATCGTACTCACAAGGCCAGCTGTTGAAGCGGGAGAGAGTCTTGGTTTCTTGCCTGGTGATCTTCAGGAAAAAGTTGATCCTTATTTACGGCCCTTGTACGATGCCTTGTATGATGTTATGGGACAAGAGCAGACTGCTAAGGCACTGGAGCGCGGTTTGATCGAAATTGCACCTCTAGCCTATATGCGGGGACGTACACTGGATGATTCGTTTATTATCCTGGATGAAGCCCAGAATACGACACCGGAGCAGATGAAAATGTTTCTGACTCGTCTTGGTTTTGGCTCCAAAATGGTCATTACCGGTGACGTGACACAAATTGATTTACCTCGCGGCAAAAAGTCGGGGCTTGTGGAAGCCAATACAATACTGGGCCAAGTGGAAGAGATTGGATTTGTCTATTTTGCCGAGCAAGACGTTGTACGGCACTCCCTCGTCCAGAAAATTATCGTTGCCTATAACCACGCCGCAGAAAATCAAGAATAGAAAGGGATTGTCTCGATGACCTCGAAGGAACTGTCAAAAGGCAAATCTTTTCAAAATAGAGCTACAGGATGGAAGTATAGCGTGTGGGCACGCTATCTTCTGTTTTTGTTTCTGGTGATCCTCTTCTACGTAAGCCTTGCTTCCAAGCTGCTCCCTGAGCGGTATGATATTCAGGAAGGCACACGAAGTGAAGTGAATATTGCTGCGCCCATGCAGATCCCGAATACCAAGGCTACGCTGAAAGCGCAAGAAGAAGCCGCTGAACGTGTGCAGCCGATGTTTCAGATCGTGCAGATGCGGAACGAAAATCTGATGACCACTCTGCTTGATCGTATTGATCGACTGAATCAGGATGATCAGATTTCCAGTCAGGACAAGATTGACATCTATCGTGATGAAATACCGCAGCGTCAGAAAGACTTTGTTTCCAATTTTATCAACAACAACCGGAAAGCGGGTACATATTCCGAAACTCTTTTGGAAGAGATCAGAAATGTGGTACAGGAGCAAAGCTACCGTATCCCGGAAGAGACCTATATCAAAATTTCACGTCTGACTTCGGATGATATTCAGGAGATGAAGGCCGTCGCTCGGGATATCGTCTCCAGATTAATGACCGACCAGATTAGCGAGGCTACAACAGCTCGTGCCAAAGTGGCCGAGATGGTGAGTGTGAGCTCCCTAAGCAAGCGTACGCAGCGTGAGGTTGTGCAGGAGCTTGCACGTCTTGTGGTAACGTCGAACCGCTTCTACGATGAAGAGGGTACAAAAGAAGCTAAAGTACAGGCTCGTGAGAACACTCAAACGGTATTTATCAAGCAAGGAGATACGCTTGTTGCCAAGGGTGAGATGATCACCCCAGAGATGTACACCCTTCTGGGCGAGAACGATTTGCTGAAAAACGAAGTAAACTACTGGCCTCAGCTAGGACTGCTTATGTTGTCCTGTCTGTTGTCGGCAGCAATTCTCATGTATATTCAGCAATTCAGCGGAACGCATTTCAAGTATAACAATGCTCAACTGCTGATGCTTGTTCTCATATTTATTATTACGATTGTGGTTATGCATGTTACTGCGATACTCCAGACTAGTGAGAATTCATACGTAGGCTTTCTTGCTCCTGTTGCCGTAGGAGCAATGTTAATTGCATTGCTGCTGGATACATCGCTTGCCTTTGTCTGCTCGATTATTATCGGCATGCTGTCGAGCATTATTTTGAATACACATCAGGGTCAAATTTTTGATTTTGAACTTGGATTCTTCGCGGTGTTGGTATCGTTTGTTGCAATCTTCGCCACCCATCGGGCAAGTCAGCGGTCTACGATCCTGAAAGGCGCTATTATGGTCTGTCTGTTCGGATCAATCGCAGTCTTCACGCTGGCTCTGATTGACTCAAGTGACTGGAACCGGACGACAACGTTGTATGGCATTGGATTTGCGTTTGCCGGAGGCGTGCTGACCGCCATATTGGTCATTGGGCTGATGCCATTTTTCGAAACCTCATTTGGCATCTTGTCTGCGCTGAAACTGGTGGAACTGTCTAATCCCAATCACCCGTTATTGCGCAAACTGCTAACAGAGACGCCAGGCACGTATCACCACAGTGTGATGGTAGGAAACCTGTCAGAAGCCGCCGCGGAGGCGATTGGTGCCAATGGGTTGTTATGTCGGGTCGGCTCGTATTACCATGATATTGGCAAGACCAAGCGACCGATTTATTTTATTGAAAATCAAAACAATATGGAAAATCCGCATGATTCGATTGATCCAAAGCTGAGCAAGTCCATTATCGTTGCTCACGCACGGGATGGTGTGGAAATGCAGAAGGACTACAAGCTGCCGAGGCCTATTCGGGACATTGCTGAGCAGCACCATGGAACAACCTTCCTTCATTACTTCTATCACAAAGCGCTGCGTCAGGCCGAGGAAGCAGGGGTGGAACCTGATTTTACGGAAGATGATTTCCGTTATCCGGGTCCCAAGGCTCAGTCCAAAGAGTCGGCGATTGTTGGTATTGCTGACAGCGTGGAAGCTGCAGTTCGTTCATTGCGGAAGCCTACTGTGGAACAAGTGGAATCCATGATCGAAAAAATTATTAAGGGTCGGCTGGATGATCATCAGTTTAACGATTGTGATCTGACGATGCGGGAACTGGATATCGTCGCCAAGACCCTTAAGGAAACCGTCATGGGCATATTCCACTCCAGGATCGAATATCCGGAGGAAATGAAGAAACCGAAGCCAACCTCGCCTGAAGCGGGTTGATTCGCTAATATGAGAAGACAGGAGTATGAAAGAATGAGTCTTAACCTAGCATGGAATAATGAACAACAGGATAAAGAAATTACCGAACCGATGATCGCAATGCTGGAGCAGCTGCTGAACCTTGCAGGGGAAGCAGAGGGTGTTGCGGACGGGGAAGTGGCCCTGACTTTCGTAGATGATGAGCAGATTCATGAGCTGAACCGTGACTATCGCGGCATTGATCGTCCAACAGATGTATTGTCATTTGCGATGAATGAGACTGTGGATGAGGAACTGGATATCATCTACGAATTGGACGAGGATGAAGAAATGGAAGAAATGCCAGATGTTCTGGGGGATATTATTATTTCTGTTCCACGGACTATTCTGCAGAGTGAAGAATATGGCCATTCATTTGAACGTGAGCTCGGGTTCCTGTTTGTTCATGGCTTCTTGCACCTGCTTGGATATGATCATCAGGATGAAGCCAGCGAAGCCGAAATGATGGGCAAACAGGAAGCGGTACTCGCCCAAGCCGGGTTGACACGATAATGAAAAGGCGCTCCTGGGGGATGGTATTCCGCAATGCTGCGGAAGGAATCGTATACGGGCTGCGGACTCAGCGGAATGTAAGAGTTCATACAGGAGTCGCCATTTTGATGTGTGCAGCCGGCTTTTTTTTCGGGATATCCAGAACGGACTGGATGTTTGTACTGACAGCCGTTTTTCTGGTTCTTGTGACGGAGCTGATGAATACAGCAGTGGAAGCTGCAGTAGATCTGGCGCATCCGCATATACATCCGCTGGCAAAAGCGGCGAAGGACACCGCGGCCGGTGCAGTTTTGCTGGCTGCGGTGTTCGCCGTCATCATCGGGTGTATCGTTTTCATTAAGCCAGTGATGAGCTGGCTGGGTTTGCTTTGATCTGATTTTAAAATTACACACAATTATATAGTTACTTGATGCAAACACGATAACGGAGAGGTCAGAATAAACCTGAAGAAACGAAGTGTGCGCCTTTATCCCCGGATTTTCACTTTAAAAAAGTGATTCATAAAAATCTGGGGATAACAGCGCTCGGAAGGTTGTTCTGGCAGCGGAGTGTCCAGTGTAAATGCACTAGTTAACTTTATAGTACACCCCAGAGGGAGAGATTAATTATGGATAATGGTTTGTTGATGCAAGAAGCAATTAAGGCACGTACGAAAGCGTATACGCCTTATTCTCATTTTGGTGTAGGTGCAGCTTTGCTTGACAGTGAGGGACATGTGCATCATGGTTGTAATATTGAGAATGCTGCTTATACGCCAGGCAACTGTGCTGAGCGTACAGCCATGTTCAGTGCAATTGCAGGAGGTAAGCAACCACGGAGTTTTAAGGCTATGGCGATTGTAGGAGATACAGACGGCCCGATTGCTCCGTGCGGTGTATGTCGTCAAGTGATGTACGAACTGTGTGATCCGGATATGAAGGTCATTCTGGGTAACTTGAAAGGTGATCTGCAGGAGACTACAGTTGCCGAACTATTGCCATGGGCTTTTGGACCGTCTGATCTGAACTCTGCTAAAAAGTAAAAACCAATACATTCCAGGCCTAGGCGCCTGAGGAGGAACATATGAAAAAACAAGCATTCAAATCCGGCTTTGTAGCCATTATTGGACGTCCCAATGTAGGTAAATCCACACTGATGAACCAAGTCATTGGACAGAAGATTGCGATCATGTCGGACAAGCCGCAAACAACGCGTAATAAGATTCATGGTGTATATACATCGGAACAACAACAAATCGTTTTCCTGGATACCCCAGGGATTCACAAACGTCAATCCAAGCTGGGCGATTACATGAACCAGACCGCTTTGAACACACTCGGAGAAGTCGAAGCTGCTCTGTTCCTGATCGATGCTTCGGAGGGCATGGGCGGTGGTGACCGTTATATTGCAGAACAGTTGAAAAATGTGCGGACGCCTGTCATCCTTGTCATGAACAAAATTGATAAAATTGAGCCGGAAGCTTTGCTTCCGCTGATTGAAGAATACCGCAAGCTGCATAATTTTGCTGAAATCGTCCCTGTTTCTGCGATGCTCGGCAGCAACGTAAGTACCTTGCTGGAGCAGCTCGGCAAGTATTTGCCGGAAGGTCCGCAGTACTATCCAGATGACCAGGTTACAGACCATCCGGAGCAGTTCGTTTGTGCCGAGTTAATTCGGGAGAAAATTTTGCAAATGACGCGCGAAGAAGTGCCTCACTCTATTGCGGTAACAATTGAGGATATGAAAGTACAGGACAACGGCGTCGTTTATATTTCAGCCGTTATTTTTGTGGAGCGTGATTCGCAAAAAGGGATCATTATCGGTAAACAGGGTGCCTTGCTTAAAGAAGTGGGGAAACGTGCCCGCCAGGATATTCAAAACCTGTTGGGTTCCAAAATCTTCATGGACCTGTGGGTTAAAGTGAAGAAGGACTGGAGAAACCAGGAGCGTGTACTGCGTGATCTTGGCTTCGGTCGGGAATAATGAATTCAGTATCCAGTAATTGCAACACATAGTTTACCTTGCAAGACTCCATCCTATCTGGTAGTAGCAGACGTCATTTTCGAAGAGAGGATGAAATTCCGATGCGAGATTTTTCGTGGAAGGTTTTTGCGATGACGGGGGATGTGGAATCCTATCTGTTGTATGCCGAGGCGTGTAGCTCGACGGGACAGGAGTCAGAACCTGCAAGGGAAGTGATTGAAGATGAAGAAGCCGAAGGTTAATTGGCTAATTCGGGAATGGTTAGGTGACGAGGCATGCTATACAGGGTGGAAGGGATTGTCATCCGCAGCATGGACTACGGCGAGGGGAACAAAATCATTACGCTTTGCACCGAAAGCGGCGGGAAAGTAGGGGTACTCGTCCGCGGTGCCAAAAAGCCCAAAAGCCGACATGCTGCACTGGTGCAGCCATTTACTTACGGTCAATATGTATATTTTCGCAACACCGGTCTGGGAACACTAAATGCAGGTGAGATCATCGAATCTTATCATGAGCTGCGTGAAGATTTGGTTAAGGCTTCCTATGCATCATATGCTTGTGAACTGCTGGATCGTGTGTTGCAGGATGAAGAGACAGGTACGTTCTGGTTCAAACAGTTGAAAGCCTGTCTTCAGGCGTTGAAGGAAGAGAAAGATCCGGTCGTTATCACAAGTCTGTATGAAATGAAAATATTACAGGCAGCCGGGTATGGACCTCAGCTTGATGATTGCATCTCTTGTGGTCACGAACGTCCGGATGAGCAATTATTTGTTAGTCCAAGGCTTGGCGGCGTTCTGTGTCGTGCTTGCAAACACTTTGATCCTCCGGCGATGTCCGTGAGTCCGAAGGCGTTGAAACTCTTACGTCTGTTTGCACAGCTGGATTTGCAAAGGCTTGGTAATATATCGGTGAGCGAAGGTACCCGTGATGAGATCAAAAAGATCATGCGGGCCTTTATGGATCATCAGCTTGGCTTGAATCTAAAATCCCGTTCTTTTCTTGATCAAATGGAAAAGTACGGGATTTGAGTCGTCTTGATGTGAAATAAGGAATATATCTTGACTTCGTACTTATTTTTATATATTATGAACTATAATTTCTCTTTTGGAGACATGCATTGAACGAGAAAGTAGGAGACTTGATTTATTACATTCAGGAGCAGAAGAGGTCGGTTGACCTTACTAATCTTGTGTGAGCGAGCCGGGGATGGTGGGAGCCGGGTTGAATCGGTCTGTGAAACGGCACTCGGGAGCATGAATGACACGGAAAAGTGGGCTTGAATGAACAGGATCTCTGTTTATATCTAAGCCAAGTAGGGTGGAACCGCGGGAATAGCTCTCGTCCCTATGTCTGTATAACAGGCGTAGGACGAGGGCTTTTTATTGTCTGTACCGTTCTAGGCTTGTTCATCACAAACCATCGAAAAGGAGCATGATTATGAATTTTCAGCAGATGATCCTCACGCTGCAACAATTCTGGGCCGCGCACAACTGTATTATTGTTCAACCATATGATACGGAAAAAGGGGCAGGTACGATGAACCCGATGACCTTTTTGCGTTCGCTTGGACCCGAGCCTTGGAAAGTAGCTTATGTAGAGCCGTCCCGCCGTCCTTCGGATGGTCGTTATGGAGAAAATCCAAACCGTCTCTATCAGCATCATCAATTCCAGGTTATTATCAAGCCTTCTCCGGACAATATTCAGGAGATTTACCTGGAAAGTCTGAAACAGTTGGGCATTGATCCGCTCAAACATGATATTCGGTTTGTTGAAGACAACTGGGAAAACCCTTCCCTAGGCTGTGCTGGTCTTGGCTGGGAAGTATGGCTGGACGGTATGGAAATCACCCAATTTACGTATTTCCAACAAGTCGGTGGAATCGAGACGAATCCGGTAGCAGTTGAAATTACGTATGGTATGGAGCGTCTTGCTTCGTACATTCAGGAAAAAGAAAATGTGTTTGAGCTGGAATGGGTAGACGGCATTACATATGGTGATGTGTTCCGTCAGCCTGAATTCGAACACTCCAAATATACGTTTGAAGTATCTGATGTCAAAATGTTGTTTACGCTCTTCAACATGCATGAAGAGGAAGCGAACAAGGCTATGGCACAAAATCTGGTTTTCCCGGCATATGACTATGTGTTGAAATGTTCACATACGTTCAATCTGTTGGATGCGCGCGGAGCAATCAGTGTAACGGAGCGTACCGGGTACATTACCCGTGTCCGTAATCTGGCTCGTCAAGTGGCTGCAACATATGTGGAAGAGCGTGAGAAGCTCGGCTTCCCGCTGATCAAGAAAGGGGGAGCTGAGCATGTCTAAGGATCTGTTGTTTGAAATTGGTCTGGAAGAAGTGCCTGCACGCTTCATGCGAGCAGCAATTGAACAGCTGCAGGATCGTGTCGTGAAATGGCTGGATGCATCCCGCATTGCTTATGGTGAAGTGAATGCCTATGCCACACCGCGCCGACTGGCTGTTTTGATCAAGGATGTTGCCGAGAAACAGGAAGACGTGGAGGAAGAAGTTAAAGGACCTTCCCGTAAAATAGCATTGGATGACAGTGGAAACTGGAGTAAAGCTGCCCTCGGATTTGCCCGTAGTCAGGGTGTTGAACCGGATCAGTTCACATTCAAGGAACTGAGTGGCGTGGAATATATCTACGCTACCAAGAGCAGCAAAGGCGTGGAAACGTCCTCTGTAATCGGTCAGGGTTTGCTGGCTATACTGCATGCCATGACGTTCCCGAAATTTATGCGTTGGGCTTCGTATGATTTCAAATTTGTACGTCCGATTCGCTGGATTGTCGCTCTGCTGGGCAGCGATGTTATTGAATTGGAAGTTGCAGGAGTAAAGTCTGACAATGTAACACGTGGACATCGTTTCCTCGGAAAAGAGGCGGTCATTTCGGATCCCGCTTCGTATGTGGAAGTGCTTCGTTCCGAGCACGTCATTGCGGATATCAAAGAACGTGAGCAGATGATTGTATCCCAGATCCAGGCACTGGCTGCCGAGAAAAAATGGGATATTGCGATCAAGGAAGATTTGCTGGAAGAGGTCCTGTTCCTGGTTGAGACACCAACGGTGCTGTTCGGAACATTCGAATCCTCGTTTTTGAATATTCCACAAGAGGTACTGATTACTTCGATGCGTGAGCATCAACGTTATTTCCCGGTGCTTGATAATGATGGACAATTGTTGCCATACTTCGTTACGGTTCGTAACGGCGGTAGCGATTCACTGGATGTCATTGCAAAAGGGAACGAAAAGGTACTTCGTGCACGTCTGTCTGATGCCAAGTTCTTCTACGAGGAAGACCAGAAGCTGGAGATCAAGGATGCATTATCGAAATTGGAAAGTATCGTCTTCCAGGAAGAGCTGGGAACGGTTGGAGATAAAGTTCGCCGTATTCGCAAAATTGCGGATGGTCTGGCTAGCAAGCTGCAAGTACCAGCCGATGTAGCCGAAGCGGTGAATCGTTCTGCGGATATCTGCAAATTCGACCTTGTTACACTTATGGTGGGAGAATTCCCTGAACTGCAAGGTGTGATGGGTGAAGATTATGCCCGTAAAGCTGGTGAAAAAGAAGAAGTGGCCAAAGCGGTATTTGAGCATTATCAGCCACGTTTCGCCGGGGATCAATCTCCTGCTTCGCTCGTTGGTGCTATCGTAAGTGCAGCGGATAAAATGGATACAATTGTAGGTTGCTTCTCGATCAATATCATTCCTACAGGATCTCAAGATCCGTACGCACTGCGCCGTCAGGCAGCAGGTATCGTTCAAATTTTGCTGGATCACAATCTGCCGCTGACATTGTCCGATGTATTCGGCGTTGCACTTCAAGTGCATGCTCAGATGAACCTGTTGAAACGTGCGGATGAAGAGGTGCGTAAAGATTTGCAGGACTTCTTCGGTCTTCGTGTGAAGAAACTGTTGTCGGAAACGGTTCGTTATGATGTAGTGGACGCAGTGATTTCCTCCGGATTTGATGATATCAGCGCTGTAGTACCAAAAGGTGAGGCACTCATGGCAGCTGTCCAAACGGGAGATGCCTTCAAAACAACCGTCGAATCCTTCAACCGTGTCGGTAATCTGGCTGCCAAAGCATCCAATGCTTCGGTACATGCAGAACTCTTCACAGAAGAAGGAGAGCGTCAACTGCATGAGGCATGGAGCAAGACCAATGAAGAATATCGTCAGGTATTGTCTCAGCATGCTGCTGCTGAAGCGCTCGCGATTGCATCGGCTTGGAAGGAAGCTATCACCGTATTCTTCGATTCGGTTATGGTTATGGCTGAAGACGAAGCTGTGCGGGCGAATCGTCTGGCACTGCTTGCAGCCATTGACCGTGATCTGAAAGCTTTTGCTGACTTCTCCAAACTGGTCTGGTAGTCGGGTCTGTTTTTACTTCAAGAGGACAGATCTGCGGCAAAGCATAAATTCAGTATTAAAGAAGGATATATGAGGGTATAAATATACGGAACGGATTGTGAAAAATTTATATTTACAGCCGTTCCGTATTTTAGCCTTTGATTTCCATAGACCGGTCAGAAGGATTTTGACTGGCTGGGGTCGTATATTACAATATGCAGCTATTTTATGAAACCGGGTGGTCTGGGTTTGAGTGAGTTGAATGTACGCCACATTGTTGTGGATGGTGATGCTTGCCCGGTCAAGACTGAGATCGCAGAAACAGCTCTCCGATTCAAAGTTCCTGTATTGATGGTCTCTTCATTTGATCATTTTCTTCAGGGCGGAGAAGGAGTACGCACCGTTCAGGTAGATCGAAGTGATCAGAGTGCAGACCTGTACATTGCCAATCACATCAAGCCATACGATGTGGTTATTACACAGGATTATGGACTGGCCGCGCTCGCACTTGGCAAACGTTGTTATGTTTTATCATTTCGTGGTCGTGAATTTAATGATCGTGACATTGATTTCATGCTGGATTCCCGTCATACTGCGGCCAAAGCACGAAAAAGAGGGCATTATGGAAAAGGCCCAAAGCCTTTCACAGAGCAGGATCGGGAAATTTTTCAACATAAACTGACAAAACTTTTGAAAGATTTGCAGGAGAATGTGTAAGTTTATCGAATAATATTTACGTGTTAAAGAGATGAAGGTGGACCAAGATGAGTACCGGACAAGGCGGTATACCCGAAAGCATTATTGAATCGGTGTTACAGCAGCATGATATCGTCGATACGGTGAGCCGATTTGTACATCTGACCAAACAGGGGAAATATATGAAAGGCCTCTGTCCTTTTCATTCTGAGAAGACGCCTTCGTTTACAGTTACGCCTGAGAAACAAATTTTCTATTGCTACGGTTGCGGCACGGGTGGAAATGCCATCAAATTCAGGATGGAAATCGAAGGGTTATCCTTTCCCGAGGCTGTCAAGACGATGGCAGAAGAAAGCCACATTTCAATGGGGGACTGGCAAGGGCGTGAATCGGCTCATGTTAATCCAGAGACTGAACGTTTATTGGAAGCATATGAGCTTACCGCGAAGCTGTATCATTTCTTATTGAAAAATACAGAGCACGGTAAAGTGGCTATGGAATATTTACGCTCACGTGGGTTTAGCGACAAACTCATTGACCAATTCCAGATTGGTTACGCGCCTAATCGCTGGGATACCTTGGTACAATTTCTAGAAAAGCGTGAATTTCCGCTTGGAGAGATGGAAAAGGGTGGTTTACTGTCACCGCGAAACGAAGGTCAGGGGTATGTGGACCGTTTCCGGGACAGGGTCATGTTTCCGATTAATGGCAGGAGCGGAAAGCCGATTGCATTTGCAGGTCGCATTTTGGGAGACGGGCAACCGAAGTACCTAAATTCACCGGAAACCCGGTTATTTAACAAAAGCCGTGTTCTCTACAATCTGCATCATGCCAAAAATGCAATTCGCAAACAAAGGCAGGCCATATTGTTCGAAGGATATGGCGATGTTATCTCCGCCTGGGATCAGGATATCCAGAACGGTGTAGCGGCAATGGGCACCGCGCTCACTGAGAATCAGGCACTGATGCTTAAAGGCATGTGTGATGAAGTCATTGTATGTTATGACGGCGATCGAGCCGGACAGGCTGCGGCACTCAAAAACTTCCCTATTCTTGAGGAAGCGGGATTGCAGGTCAAAATTGCTCTGATACCGGATGGGCTCGACCCGGATGATTTTATCCGCAAGCATGGTGGCGAGCGGTTCCGAAACCAGATTGTGGACGGTGCCGTAACAACTACAAAATTTAAGCTTATAAACCTTAAAAAAAACCATATACTGCTAGAAGGCGGCGGACAAATCGCTTATTCCAAGGAAGCGGTGAAACTTATTGCTCCTTTGTCTTCTCCTACAGAACGGGAAGTATATCTTCGGGAACTGGCTGCGGAAGTGGATGTATCATTTGAAACACTGAAGCAGGAGTGTAATGAAGAACGGGAGGCCATGAAAAATAACCTCCAGTATGGGGATAATAACCCGAAAAGGTGGAATAATGGTAGGCAACAAAATAGGCAGGTGCCTACACCCAATCTGTTGCCGGCTTACCACGCTGCTGAACGCAAACTGCTCGCCTGGATGCTTCAGGATGATGAGGCTGCCCAGTACGTGAATGAGCATCTTGGTGAAGCTTTTAACTTGGATGATCATGCAGCTATTGCTGCTTATCTATATGCCTATTATGCGCAAGGCAAACCGTCGGATACAAGCCGTTTTATGTCTTCACTGCATGACGACCGACTGGAAAAGACGGTCAGTTCAATCTCGATGATGGATGGTCCAGGTGAATGGAGTATTCAAGTGCTCGACGATTGCATCAGGGAAGTGCTGAAATATCCGCGTAAGAAAGAGTACGATTTGAAAAAAGAAGAAATGATTGCTGCAGAGCGGGCAGGTGATTCTGTACGCGCGGCACAAATTGCAATTGAAATGATTGCCCTAGAGAGACAGTGAACGTCTGAATGTTGGATGTTTCTAGGGAGGAGGGAGTCGAGTTATGGCGAATGATCAGCATACTGAACTAGAAACAGAATTGACGCTGGATCAGGTTAAGGATCAATTGATTGAATCAGGTAAGAAAAGAGCTTCGTTGAACTACAAGGAAATTATAGAAAAACTCTCCCCATTTGAGCAAGACGCAGAGCAAATGGATGAGTTCTATGAACAACTGAGCGACCTGGGTATTGATGTCGTGAACGAAAATGATGAAGAGGTAACCCTTCGCCCTAGTGAAGATTCCGAGAACAACACCAGAGAGGGAGACGATGAATTCCACTTTGATGATGATCTGAGCCTTCCACCAGGAATCAAAATCAACGACCCTGTTCGTATGTATCTCAAAGAAATTGGTCGTGTACCTTTGTTGTCTGCGGATGACGAAGTAGAACTGGCTAAACGGATTGAAAACGGGGATGAAGAAGCGAAACGTCGTTTGGCTGAAGCTAACCTTCGTCTCGTTGTCAGTATCGCCAAGCGTTATGTTGGACGTGGAATGTTGTTCCTGGATCTAATTCAGGAAGGTAACATGGGTCTGATCAAAGCCGTTGAGAAGTTCGACCATAAAAAAGGTTATAAATTCAGTACGTATGCGACATGGTGGATTCGCCAAGCGATCACCCGTGCGATTGCAGACCAAGCGCGTACCATTCGTATCCCTGTGCATATGGTGGAGACGATTAATAAGCTGATCCGGGTATCCCGTCAGCTGTTGCAGGAACTTGGGCGTGAACCGACACCAGAAGAAATCGCTGCCGAGATGGATCTGAGTGTGGAAAAAGTTCGTGAGATTACGAAGATTGCTCAGGAACCGGTTTCCCTGGAAACACCAATTGGTGAGGAAGATGATTCCCATCTGGGTGATTTCATCGAGGATCAGGAAGCATTGGCTCCGGCGGATGCTGCTGCTTATGAGTTGCTGAAAGAACAACTCGAAGATGTCCTGGATACATTGACTGAGCGTGAAGAGAATGTACTTCGTTTGCGTTTTGGTCTGGACGATGGACGTACAAGAACGCTGGAAGAAGTGGGCAAGGTATTTGGTGTTACGCGTGAGCGTATTCGTCAAATTGAAGCCAAAGCTCTTCGTAAATTGCGTCACCCTAGCCGCAGTAAACGGCTTAAAGATTTCCTCGAATAACATCACTATGGGAGACTTTCCGCAAGACGCTTAAGCGGCGGCGGGGTCTCCTTTATTTTTAAATTGAACATCTAAATTTCTTGGTTTTGGTAATTCATCCTTGAAATGTTTTATTGGATTTCATTTTATCGCTTTTTGTTGTTCAATGCAAATCAATAAATTAAATGAATGGTGTAGGTGCTTCATGAAACTTTCGAATCGATTACAGCGAATACATGATCAAATTCCCGAAGGCAGCCGCTTGGCTGACATTGGCTCAGACCACGCTTTGCTTCCGGTAGCGGCAGTACGCAGCGGGAAAGCAGCAGGTGCAGTAGCCGGAGAAGTCAACCCCGGCCCTTATGAAGCTGCACGCAAGCAAGTCAGCGATGCAGGCCTGAAGGAACGAATTACAGTACGTCGTGGAGATGGCTTGGATGTCATCTCTGCAGGAGAAGTGGATGTGATCACCATTGCCGGTATGGGAGGAGCACTCATTGCCTCCATTCTGGATCGTGGTCTCTCCAAACTGGATGAGGTCAAGCTTCTTATTTTGCAGCCGAATGTTGGTGAGGATATTCTCAGACGCTGGTTGCTCAAGCATCACTGGGTGGTGGTTGCAGAACAGCTGCTTGAGGAAGATGGCAAAGTGTATGAGATTATTACTGCAATGCCGCAAGAACTCAGTCCGATCGCCAATGAGGAAGTGTATCGCGCACGTCCGCTTGAAGGCGGAGTGGAATTGACATCAGATTTGCTGCTGCGCATGGGGCCATATTTAACAGACCGTCCAACGGATGTGTTTTTTGCCAAATGGGAGAGCGAAATCGTCAAGCTGCAAAGTGTTGTGCAATCCATCTCCAAATCCGATCAGGAGTCTTCACGGGACAAGGCGGCTGAGGTGGAGCGTCTTATTGTGAACTTGAAGGAGGTACTTTCATGTTTGCCAAAGGTCAAACTGTAATTCAATTGATGGAGCAGCTTGCTCCTAAACATCTGGCCGTGCCGGACGATCGGATCGGTCTTCAGCTTGGCAGTTTGCAAAAGGAAATTACGCACGTTCTTATCGCGCTTGATGTTACGAACGAAGTTGTAGATGAGGCCATTCGGATTGGAGCCAATCTGATTATTGCGCACCATGCCATCATTTTCCGTCCGGTCAAATCATTGAATACCGACACACCCATGGGGAAACTGTACGAGAAGCTGATCAAGCATGATATTGCGGTGTACATTAGTCATACCAATCTCGATGTGGCTGAAGGCGGAATGAATGACTGGATGGCCGAGGCCATTGGAATTGAGAGCAAGGAATCACTTGAGGATGTACATACAGATCATTTGTTCAAACTGGCTGTATTTGTACCCCGCACCCATCATGAGCAGGTGCTTCAGGCGATCCTCGAAGCGGGCGCTGGCAGTATTGGTCAGTACAACAAGTGCAGCTTCAACACGGAAGGCACAGGTACTTTTGTACCGGGAGAGGGGACACAGCCTTTCATCGGTACACAGGGACAGATGGAGCGTGTAGAGGAAATGCGGATTGAGACCATCGTACCGCAGAGTCTGCGCAGCAAGGTTGTACAAGCGATGCTTAAGGCTCATCCATATGAGGAAGTGGCCTACGACCTGTATGCAATGGATTTAAAAGGCCGTACGCTGGGTCTGGGGCGCTTGGGACCGCTCAAACAACCAATGACACTCGGTGAGCTGGTGGAGGTCGTGAAGGCCCGACTGGATGTGCCATACGTTCGGGTAGTAGGCGATCTCAATCGGCAGATCAAAAAAGCAGCAGTGCTTGGCGGCTCAGGTAGCCGTTATACCCTACCTGCACGCTTCAAAGGTGCTGATGTCATCGTAACTGGAGACATTGATTATCATACGGCTCACGATGCACTGATGGCGGGCATGTGTATCATTGACGCCGGGCATAATGCCGAGAAAATCATGAAATCCAAAACTGCGGACTGGCTGCGTTCACGTTTGGAAGACAAACGTTATGAGACGAAAGTAACTGCATCCGAGGTAAACACGGAAGTATTCCAGTTTATCTAAAAGCACTCGGTTACATTGCTTCCAGTAAGATTAAGCTTGTTTGTAAACTCAAATGCCTGTATACTATGTAATGTTGTTCGGAAAGCTTGACAGACAATCGCTGGTGGCCTTCGTTGCCACGAGAGGAAAGTCCGGGCTCCACAGGGCAGGATGCTGGATAACGTCCAGTCAGCGCGAGTTGAAGGATAGTGCCACAGAAATGGACCGCCGATGGCCGGATTTTCCGGCACAGGCAAGGATGGAACCGAGGTGTAAGAGACCCCGAGGAACGCTGGTGACTTCGTTCCTGGTAAACCCCATCTGGAGCAAGACCTAATGGGACACAGTCGACTCTTCGGAGAAGGCAGCCTTAGCCCGAGGTGTGTCTAGGTTGGTCGCTTGAGCTGTGCAGCAATGTATGGCCTAGATAGATGATTGTCGCTTGTGGTGGGAGGGTAGTTCCCGTCTGAACCACGAAGAGCACAGAACCCGGCTTACGGTAAGCTTTCCTAACTACAACACTACAGTAACAAATGCAGTCCACTTATCAGTCAAGGGCAAAGCAGAACGATTGTACCTGATGTGCCTGACTGATCAGAAGGACGCGATTAAACTTTAAAAGAATTCCTGCACTTGCAGGTCATATAAATAAGGCGTCAGACTTCGAGCTTTCTCGGGTCTGACGCCTTATTTTTGTTGTTATTCTTTAGAATGAGAAATTGTTCCTAATGATACAGTGGATGACAGTTCGTTATAGTGTAACTACACTGTCCGACTGTAATGATGCATGCCAGCGTTGAATGGCACGATCCATACGCTCTACAGCCTCGGGAAGCAGATCTGGATCAGTATGAGTAAAGTTGATTCTCATACGGTTCAGCTCCGGTGTACCCGCATAGAAGGAATCCCCCGGTACAATGCATACTTTCTCCTGTATTCCATAAGTAAACAGATTGCTGGCCAGCATGCCCTCAGGTAGCTGCAGCCATAGGAACATTCCTCCCTGGGGTGAGTTCCAAGAGATACCCTCCCATGATTTTGCAGCCATGAGAGTGGTCATTTTTTGCATCCGTTGTTCATAATCCAGTGAGATATTGCGAATATGCCCGTTCAAATCGAAAGACTCCAGTAGCGCATGAAGTGCTCTTTGGTCGATGCTGCTGGAATGCAAATCTGCACCCTGTTTGGCGCGGGCAGCTATTTTGATGACATCCGGAGCAGCCAGTATCCAGCCAGTGCGGAGGCCTGGAGCTACTGTTTTGGAAAATGTGCTGGTGTAGATGACATTGGATGGACCCTCATAGGATGCTGCATCCAGCTGCGCCAGTGCAGGGGCATCCAGTTGTTCCGGTTTAAAGCGGATTTCACCATAGGGATCGTCTTCCAGGATCAGTACCCCATATTTCCGGCACAGGTCTACGGCTTGCTGACGTCTGGCGCGACTCCATACTTTGCCCGACGGGTTGGAGAACGTAGGGTTAATGTAGACGAGCTTGGGACGATGCAATTGCAGCTGTTCCTCCAGTGATTCAGGCAACATCCCGTCATCGTCACAGGCAACACCGTGCGCCTCAGCCTGATAAGAATGAATGACTTGAAGGGCAGCCAGATAGGTTGGTGATTCAACCAGTACGCTGTCCCCTGGATCGAGCAAAATGCGGCACACCAGGTCAATGGATTGCTGAGATCCGGTAGTCAGAAGCATATGATCAGGTGAAGCGGGAATGCCCTTGGATTCAAGACGTTCGGCAATTTTGGCGCGTAATGGTCGGAAACCTTCCGTCTCTGCATATTGAAGAGCCGCTGAACCGCCCATGAATACCTTTTCGTAGGCGTCGCGGATGGCTTCAAGCGGGAATGATGTCTGTGCAGGTAAACCTCCGGCAAGAGAAATCATTCCAGGGGCTTGTGCAGCCTGTAACATGTCGCGAACGACAGAGGACGGGGTATTTTGTGCCATTTTGGACCAAGGGATATTCATATTATTCTCATCTCCTGTTATTCACTGTTATACTGATATTATAAACTATATTAGACGGAATGCAGTATAACAGTAAAATGCTGATCATAACAGTTGGGAGGGTGCATGTGTGCATATTGAATTGAAACGGGGAAGCAGTACCAAATTGTATGTTCAGATTGCCCTTACACTTGCTGACCGAATAAGGTCTGGACTAATCGAGCCTGGAACCCGTCTGCCTTCGGTTCGTAAAATGACGACAGATCTGGGCGTCAGCCTGGTCACCGTGTCCAAAGCCTATGCCGAGCTCGAAGCCATACAGCTGATTACATGTTCCCAGGGGAAGGGGTGTTATGTACGTGGGGCGCAAGAGCTGGAGAAAACGGAAGATATGGAGAGGACTCACCGTTCTCAAGCAAAGAATGAATCCAGCACGCCATGGAACTGGCAGATGGCTCTTGTGGATTATCTACCCAGAGCTCAGCTCTGGAGACATTTTGATGCATCTCCACAAGTTAGATATGAGCTGCATATGTCGGCAATTCAGCCTGAATTGTTGCCAACTCGTGAGATTATCGACAGTGCGTACCGGCTTTCCTCGGATCATCCAGAGCGCATGGCTGCCTATGGGTCCTTTCAGGGAGATCGGGAACTGCGTCAGACGTTTTCCGGGCATTTTGCGGAAAGAGGTTTGCGGGTAATGCCCGAACGGATGCTGATTACGAGCGGTACCCAGCAGGGAATCGATCTTGTCGCGCGTACGTTTGTTGGTCCTGGTGACGTCGTTTACATGGAAGCACCAAGCTATACGGGAGCGATAGATGTGTTTACAAGCAGAGGAGCGAAGATCATTACGGTACCGATGGATGACGATGGTATGCGTATAGATCTGTTAACCCGGTTATGTGATACATACCCGCCCAAGTTGATATATACTATTCCTACGTTTCACAATCCTACAGGCATAACGATGAGTGCCAAACGGCGTGCACAACTGCTTAATCTTGCTCAGAGTTATCATTGTCTCATCCTGGAGGATGATCCGTTCGCCGATCTGTATTTCCGTGATCCGCCCCCTGCTTCCATTAAATCCATGGATGGGACGGGCCATGTGATATATATCAAAAGCTTCAGCAAAGTACTCTCTCCCGGCTGTCGAGTGGCGTGTGCGGTTGCAGACGGAAGTGTGCTCACCCGACTTGTTGCTGCCAAATCCACTGCAGATCTCGGGAGTCCGCTGCTTACACAAAAGGCATTGCAATCGTTCATAGAACATCAATACAGTGCGTATACAGCGCGATTGAGGGATGAATTATATTCCCGGCTGCTTGCCGCATCGACGGTACTGGAGGAACATGGTTCTCCCGGGATGTACTGGACTTTGCCTAATGGGGGACTAAACTTGTGGCTGCAATTGCCAGATGGTTTGGATATGCGTGAGCTGCACCGCCAGTCACTTGCCGCGGGTGTTTCCTTTTTGCCGGGCTCTGCCTGTTATGTGGGGGAAACGGATACGGCTAGCCTGCGGATCTGCTTCACGGTTACGAATCAGGAGCTGTTATGTGAAGGGCTACGGGTATTATGCAGGGTTATTAAGAACATTACACCCCAACAGGGTGGGACAACGGCGGACAGGCTCCCGCTGATTTAATTTTCTTAAACACGGACATACATCCAATCCACATTGGACCCAGTGCAATACGTTATGGTATCACTTGAAAGGGAGTTGGTTTGAAATGAACCATTTCTGTCCACCGCTTTGTCCGATTGTATGTGACCCAATCCAGGTTGTTGAAGATTACTACATCCCACAAATCGTACCTATAATTCACCCGATCGAAGTCATCAAAAAACATCACTGTGTGCCAATCCATCATCACATGTATCCTGTCGTGGTCAAAGAAGAAGATCCTTGTTATGTTTCAAGCCACAACGGCAAGAAAAAATCCGTGAAAAAATCAGGCAAATCCCGCACAACTTCTCGCAAACGCTAGTCGCAGCGGGTGCCCCGGGGGAATAGGTGAACATACCAAAGAGCAGCATACGCCCCGGGGCGCAGCTGCTTTTGTTTTTTTATATCCAGTGTACGGTTATTGTTTGATGTACTTTTTCATTGTATTATCCATTTGCTGTCTCACATGTTGTGGCCAGAATTGAAGGGGGGCACTATTGCCAGAGGCAGCCTCCAATGCTTTAAACACATCGATTTGACCATAACCGAAATACTTGTCATGACCTGGGTCACCGAGATCTATGACGCTTTGACGCATGAGATCCATGACTTCTGTGTTGGTCAGATCAGGATTCAGTGAGCGAATCAAACCTGCAAGTGCCGCTACATGGGGGCTTGCCATGGACGTTCCGGACAAGGCTGCATATTGGTTGTTTGGATACGTACTTGCAATGCTGGACCCTGGGGCCGTCACATCGACGTAATCCCCGTAGTTGGAATAGGAAGCTTTGTTCATGTCCGCATCCGTAGCGGATACCGCAAATACTTCCGGATAGGCGGCAGGGTATCCCGGACGCTCCGTATTGTCGTTACCGGTCGCTGCGATTAATACGATGTCGCGATCAAAAGCGTATTTGATGGCATCATGAAGAAATTGGGCATCGGCGTAATTACCTAGACTCATGTTAATGACCTTGGCTCCATGATCAGCGGCCCAAATAATGCCTTCGGCCACAGCATAGGTTGTGCCTGAACCCGAATTGTCCAGCACTTTAACAGGTAGTACCTTGTTATACCAGCTCATGCCTGCTACACCTTCGTTGTTATTCACAACAGCACCGATGATGCCTGCTACATGCGTACCATGGCCTACGTCATCAAGCGGTTTGCTCGCTGGATCAACAACGTTATACCCTTTCAGCAGCTTGCCTTTCAAATCGGGATGAGTCAGATCAACGCCGGTGTCTACCACGGCAACGATAACATCCTTGTTGCCCTTCGTAATATTCCAGCCCCGGTTAGTCTCAATGGCGGGCAGGTTCCACTGGTAGTCGGAGAACAAAATATCATTGGGCACGGTTACATCTTTTTGTTCAGGTGCGGTCTCATTGGTTAAATACATGTAGTGGGGTTCCATATACAGCGGATTCCATTTACTTTCGAAATAAGCATGTAATTGCTCATAATTCATATGTTCTGACCGAAAAACATACGTGTATCCCAGCTTGCGTGCCGATTGAGTCCGTAGGTCGGATTTAATGATGCGCATATCGCGTTCACCTGGATCCTGACGGAAACGGATGACGATTTCATTTTCGTAAAAATGGCTGGCATTGGCGTTATCATGCCCTGTTTTAACAGTGATTTCTTTAAGGGTGTCGGGGTGCACAGACTCGATTTTGAACTTACCTTCACGCGGGTAAGGGATCATGCGCAAATTTTTGCGCTGATGCTGTTCCACGGCATTCAGTACATTTTGGCTAAACAGAGCAATGACGGCTCGTTCTCCATCCTTGGAGGGCTGCCCCATAACAAAAAACTTTTCCTTGCCCAGAGGAAAGGAAGAAGATTCGAAGCTTTGGCGTTTGTTCACAGCTTTCTTGGCCAGAGCGAGAGAATGTTCCAGCTTTTGCTGTTCCACCTTGCTTCCTTTTGCTGCTGTTTTGTGAAAGTGCCGACTGCGTGATCCATCGGTGTTCATTACATCAATAGACCGTATATGATCATGTGTTTGTTGTAGTTCATTAACGTATTGGCTTATCTGCTTATCATTCATTTTGGAGGTCTTCTCAAGCATGATCCTAAGGTGCTGTTTGGCATCCGCGCGGGTCAGCAGATCGGTTGACTTTACATCCTGGACTTTGAGACGTTGTTTGCTCGCATGTTCCTCGTGTGGAGAATCGGGCATGGCACTTGGAGCAGGAACAGGGCGATTGGACGTCGGAAGCAAAAGCGTCAAGGCAAGTGCGCCCGCACCCGCGGCAATGGCCCAGTTAACCCATTTCGGTCTGGACATAGGGGATGTAACCTCCTCGTTTATTTTGACAATCATCTTACAGTGCTCTGATTTCATCGTTGTCACTGGATATATCTATCGTTAGGAAAAGCGGTTATTTTTATGCAGGCGAACATCAGGTGAGCTGTATGTAATGGGCATGTTCAGGGACAGAAAGGGAAAGCCTGATTAAGGGATACCGCTCGTCATCTTTTTATGGTAGGATAGTAGCTGAGAATTCAAGGTCAGGAGAGAACCTCCGTTGGCCGATCTATATGTAAGGACTTATTTAAGGGGGAGCTACCTTTATGTCAGCAGCCAATGTACAGAAAACATGTGAGTCAACTAGGGAAAAGTTAAAACCGGCTATCGATCGGATCGAAAAATTTTTGAATGAAAATGCCTTGCCTGAACTGGATCAGAATCAGACGGAGGAGTCATCAGCCTTCTACAAAGGATTTCTTTCGGATCTCCGTCATTTGCTCGTTTTTTCTGAAGTTTCTTACGAAAAACTTGGCGTTGTGCTGCGTCGTGCCAATTTTGATGTCGATTTTGCCGAAAAGGCTCTCTATAACACATACCATCAAAGCATAAACAGCTTTTTTTATCCTAAAAATGAATGTTACTCCGAAGATGGAAGATATGCTTACACTGGTCAGGATGCAATTCGTTTCCGTGATAAGCCAATTCGTGCAGTGCGTGATGTCATTCTTGAGATATCGAAAACGTACGAAGAATTGCGTGATGATCTGGCCTTTTATGAAAGTGACTACCTAACGCAGCGTCGGATGCAAAACCAACGCAATCACGCGTAAATCATTTTTTTAACTCATAAGCGAATTGGACAAAACCGCCCTTGTGGCGGTTTTTTTGCGTTTTCTTCAACTGGAATTGCGGAGAAGGGTGCATGTCATCATCTGGCATTTCGGTGGAGAATAGCTCATTTACGGTGCGGAGACAATAGATGTCGAGGTGATAAAAATGAGCCATGAGAAGCCAATAGTAAAATGCAGTGTTGCTAACTGTCACTTTTGGGGAGAAAACAATTTCTGCCAGGCCGATGCCATCATGATTGACATTGACCAACATGCCACCCGCCGCTTACATGAGGAATTTGCCGGAGAGACTTTTGATTCCGATCATCATGATCATGCACGTACATCTTCTGCGACATGCTGTCACACATTCAAACCGAAATGAGCAGTCATTCCCATTTATATGGAGGTGCTTTGCATTGAATAATGACCATAGAGATGATTACCCGTTCCATCGTCCAAAAACAACTCCGTTAGATGAAAAACAGCGTGAGCGTGTAGATTATCCAAGACGTAGCCACAAGGAAGAGTATGGCGCAGAGGTAGCACCTCCAACAGGTTCTATTCGAACAGAACCAACGGAAAGAACAGATCATACACCTGTAAAGCGAGAAGAAGACGGTGTGATGAAATCTACTGGCCGTATCTCCGGGTATATGGGTCTGGCCTTTGGTATCGCATCCTTATTTATGTGGTCCATTGTCCTTGGTCCAGCTGCAGCGGTACTTGGTTACTATGCTTACGTCAATGGCCGGAAAACGGCGGGTGCATGGTCCATTGGACTTGGTGCAGTGGCAACACTCAGCTATTTCTTTATGATTCCATTTGCCCGTTAATAAAGCAAAAAGCATGATCTGATAAGCAATATACAAGATCATAACCGAACTGGATATGAGTTGGTTATTCGCAGCCTTCTGCTTCCACCTTACTAAAGGGGGATGCAGAAGGTTTCTTCGCATTTGCGTAATGAAGTTGTATAATGGGTCTATTTTTTTGAAAACAATGGAACGTTCCTGTAAAATAATGTAGAATAAAGTCATAATCTACGTTTACATTATACGGGAGTGAATATAACTCATGCAGATTGATCCGCGCGCGTCGCGGCAGTTGCTGGAACTGCAATTGTCCAATAGTCTAAACGAAACAAATGCATCGGATGGAAATTCCGGTTCAACAGTGGATTTTGCCAGTATGATGGACGGGCTGCTTGGGGCGAATTCAAATTCTTCGAACAATACCGGTACCGTAGGCGAAGACGTGAACTCTGCTGTGATCTCCAAACGATCCAGTGACGGTCTGTTGTGGCTGCAACTGGGCAGCATGTATAACCCGGATGCAAGTTCTGTTTCTTCCTCGAACAGTAATGTGGTTTCTTTATCTTCCCTGTTAAATACTGGAGCAGTGGATTCGGGTGCATCTGTACCTACGGATTTTGAATCATTGATTGCTTCAGCGAGTGCCAAATATGGGGTGCCTGAATCTTTGATCAAGGCGGTTATTGATACAGAATCCGGCTTCAATCCGAATGTAGTATCTTCCGCAGGTGCTAAAGGACTAATGCAGTTGATGGATGGGACGGCAGCAGGGTTGGGGGTAAGCAACGCTTATGATCCCGCTCAAAATATAGATGGTGGAACCAAATACCTTTCTCTCCAGCTCCAGCGTTTTGGTGGAGAGGTGAAGATGGCACTTGCTGCTTATAATGCCGGACCGGGACGGGTTTCGAGTCTGGGTGTAACGAGTGACGCCGAACTGATGAGTGTACTTAACCGCCTCCCTTCGGAAACACAGGCTTATATTTCCAAAGTGGAGAAGGCGCAGTCGAAATATATGGTATAAATGGTATAGACCAAAGAAATGGCAACACAACAGTACGATCCAGTAAGAGATCAAACGCGGGAACAAGAGCCTTAAATGTGCTTGGTTCCTGTTTGGTCTTTTTGTGTTGAGCGGGGATCGTGTTACAATGCTCACTGTAGATTCCACAATGAAGAGACAAGGAGGGGAACCTCATTTGAAATATTTTGATTATGCAGCAACGACGCCTCCTCATCCGGATGTCATTCGTACAATGGCCGAGATTATGGAGGCGCAATATGGGAATCCGTCATCGATTCATGCATACGGTGAGCGAGCCCATCAACTGTTGCGCCGAGCGCGATCTGGTTGTGCCGCTGCTATTGATGTCAAACCGGAAGAAATCGTATTTACCTCAGGTGCAACCGAGAGCAACAACCTTGCCATTAAAGGTGCGGCATTACGGTATCAGTCTCGGGGCAAACACATTATTACAACTGCAACGGAACATGCTTCGGTATATGAGAGTTTTGTGCAGCTACAGCAGTGGGGATGGGAGGTCACCTGGCTTCCTGTGGATTCCGATGGTCTGGTTAGCGCCCAGCAGATGATGGATGCGATAAGATCGGATACGGTGCTTGTGAGTCTGATGCATGTAAACAATGAAACAGGAGCAATACATCCGATTTCTGAAGTAGGAGCACGACTGAAAAAGGAAGCGCCAAGGGTGCTTTTTCATGTAGATGGCGTGCAGGGTTTTGGCAAAATGGAGGCTAAACCTGCGGCATGGGGCGCGGATCTATACAGCTTGTCTGCTCACAAGATTCGTGGTCCCAAAGGAGCTGGTCTTCTCTACGTACGAAGTGGAGTGGAGCTTACGCCTCTACTGTCAGGGGGTTCTCAAGAGCAGGGACTGAGAGCGGGAACTGAAAACGTTCCTTTGCTTGTGGGTATGGCGAAGGCGATGCGTCTTGCAGCGGAACGTCAGGCTGACTTTGCGCGGCGTACAACGATTTTGCGAGATCGTATTATGGAGGTCATAGATACAATTCCCGGACTTGTGCTAAATAGTCGTAAAGAGGGTGCCCCGCACATTGTTCATTTTTCCTATCCTGGAATGAAGGCAGAAGTGGCGCTGCATACCCTGGAGCAGCTTGGAGTAACCGTTTCTACACAATCTGCCTGCTCTTCGCGATCAGCTGAACCTAGCAGGGTATTACTTGCCATGGGCAGGGATAATGCTTGTGCTGCTGGTGGATTGCGTATTAGTCTTGGAGATGAACATACAGAAGAAGATGTGGCTCTGCTGGAGCAGGCTTTACATCAGATGGTGGCGCAGCTGCGCCCGTTGGAAAGGCGGATGTGATTTTAGATGAAATATGATATGCTGCTTCTCCGTTTCGGAGAGTTTATGTTAAAAGGAAAAAACCGTGCCCGGTTCGAAAAAACAATCATCACCCAGGTACGTTCCCTGCTCAAACCTTATCCAGGGGCAAGTCTCCGGAAGGAGTTTGGACGGTTGTATGTCGATCTGGGTGGCGAATCTCATACAGAACTGATTGCTGTGCTGAAACGAGTATTCGGTGTTATGTCGATCAGTCCGGTTAAAGTGACCCCATCTGAAACTGACCTGATCGTGGAGACAGCCGTCGCTTTTATGGATGAGAGAGAGTCTGAATTCAAAGAAGGTACCACATTCAAAGTTAATGCGCGGCGTGTATGGAAAGAGTTCCCTAATTCTTCGCATGAAATGAACCATCTGGTAGGTTCCCCGATTCTTCGGAAATTCCAGCAGTTAAGTGTAGACGTGCGTCAACCTGACATTGAACTGCGTGTGGAAATTCGGGATCAGGGTACGTATATCTTCAGTGAGGTGATTCCGGCCGTAGGCGGTTTCCCCTTGGGCACAAATGGAAAAGCGATGCTGTTATTATCGGGTGGCATAGACAGCCCTGTAGCGGCATGGTCTTCGATGCGTAGAGGCCTGGAAGTGGAATGCGTACACTTTTACAGTTATCCGTTCACGAGCCAGCGTGCCAAAGAAAAGGTCATTGATTTGGCGCGTGCACTTGCTGATCATGCAGGCATAATTAAGCTGCATCTGGTTCCTTTTACGGAAATTCAAACAGCATTTACCCAACTGGGACAGGATAACTTGATCATCACACTGATGCGCCGCTCCATGTTACGTATTGCAACCAAGCTGGCTGAACGTGAACGTGCGCTTGCACTGATTACCGGAGATAGTCTGGGCCAGGTAGCGAGCCAAACCCTGCCAAGCATGAATGTCATTGGGCGTGCGACGGATCTGCCTTTGCTGCGACCGCTTGTCATGATGGACAAACAGGAAATTATAACTCTATCCAAACAGATTGGAACGTATGATATATCGATTCTGCCATATGAGGATTGTTGTACTCTTTTTGTACCGAAATCCCCAACAACGAACCCGAATCTTCGCATTGTGGACAAAATCGAAGCGACCATGAGTCAACTGCCGGAATGGGTGGAGCAGGCGGTGGAACAGACAGAAACAATTACGCTGCATGCAGGCGAGAACTTTATTGTAATCAATCAGCAGGATGAAGCTAATGAAATGAAAGAAGAGTGGTTCTAAGAACCCGCATTCTGGATTGAATGACATAATAAGGACTATGTTATCTTCATGAAGAAAAAGGACTGGCCGATGTTTGATCGGTCAGTCCTTTTTTATGGTTGTGGTTGATGGGAGTATTATTTATAAAAAGCTTAGGAATAGGAGTGCTGTCGCTCTCCCCCTGGTTTATTGCTGCTTGCACGTTTGCGATATCCTGCAAATACGACACCAGCAGTAACGAGAACGATAAATAAAATTCTCAGTGCCGGATGCTCAGTGAAGAAAGGTACAAGACGCTGCTCCTCTGTGATCATGTTTGAAGCCGTATACCCCAGCACGATAGCTCCAAGATAAATGATCCAAGGGAAACGGTTAATTAATTTGATAAACAACGTACTGCCCCACACAATAATAGGTACACTGATCAGCAGTCCGAGTATAACAAGTACCAAGTGCTGCTGTGCTGCACCAGCAACGGCGATGACGTTATCTAGCCCCATGGCAGCGTCTGCGATGACAATCGTACGCACGGCTGCCCAGAGAGAACTGCCAGCCTTGATATCCGAATGCTCTTCCCCTTGATCTGCCAATAGCTTGTACGCAATCCAGATCAGGAGTAATCCCCCAACAAGAAGCAGCCAAGGCACTTTAAGCAGCCAGAGCACAATCACGGTGGCTACAATGCGAATCAAAAGTGCACCGCCTGTTCCGTACAGAATCGCCCTTTTCTGCACAGAAGGGTGCAAATTTCGAGCCGCGAGACCAATCACGATGGCATTATCGCCAGCCAGAATTAGATCAATAAATACAACGTTCAACAACGCTAGCCAAAAAGCGGGGCTAAACAGCTCCATACGATGTCACTCCTTCTATATATCGAAACCTGAGAAAGCTTGTTCAACGTTTAAGAATAGCATGGACAACTTTGACATACAAGTTAGAGTGGGGGGATGAGAAGCATGGATACGCTATGGCTGTTGACCGAAATATTAATGATCAATCTGGTTCTGAGTGGAGATAATGCGGTTGTTATTGCACTTGCAAGCAAGGATTTGCCGGCGAGACAGCGCAAGCAGGCGGTATGGTGGGGGGCTTTCGGCGCTGTTGTTTTGCGTTGTTTGTTAACCTTTGCAGCCGTGCTGCTGCTGGGTATTCCTTTTATTCAGGCGGCTGGTGGTCTGTTATTGCTCTGGATTGCTGTCAAGCTGCTGCTTCAGAATGAAGATGAAGTACATATTCGTAAGGCGTCCACGACCTGGAAAGCGATCCAAACCATTTTGATTGCTGACTTTGTCATGAGTCTGGATAATGTTCTCGCGATTGCTGCTCTGGCGGATGGGGACTTGGCGCTCACGGTCATCGGGATTGCCATAAGTATTCCGATTGTGGTGTGGGGCAGCGGATTAATTGTCGGATTATTGAAGCGATTTCCGATTCTGGTGTTTGCCGGTTCAGGTATTCTGGCCTTCACAGCAGGTGAGATGGTGATGAATGACCCGAAGCTGGGACAGTGGCTTGGTGGCTTGGCAGCTGAGGCACATACACTGCTGCCTGTTGCTATGGCTTGTCTTGTAATAGCGGTGGGAGGAGCGCACAAGTTCGTTCGTCGAAACGTGTAAATTGATTTGAACAAATGGAAATGTAAATTTTTCTGGCTGACTGCCCTTTGAGGGCAGTTTTTTGCTGTATTTATTTGATCTGGAGGTATGGGCGAACTTGAATAAGTCATAGAGCGATCAGTTTAGGGTAATACAGGATAATGGAGAGAGGAGTAGTACGACATAAAGTGTAGTTTTTTGCATACACATCGGCTACACTAGAAGAAGGCTGGGGGACAGTCAGTCATCATGGAATGCTTATAGTTTAGCTTACGGGTACATAGCCAAATGTTATAAGAGGTGATTGTAGATGAGGATGAGAAATGAAAAAGCAATTGGGATATTTATTGTAGTTGCGGGTTTAATTATTTTACTTGGCAAACTTGGTGTGTTTGGCTTTATTGGACGGCACTTCTGGCCTTTGCTCATCTTGTTGCCTGGTATTGCTCTTCATGCACTATATTATGCAAGGCTTACGCCATCATGGTCACTCGTTCCAGCAGGTACGTTAACCGTTTATGGTCTGTTGTTCGGAATCACGAATACATGGGGCAGCGGATTGATGAGCAATCTTTGGCCTGCATTTTTGCTTGGGATTGCCGTTGGTTTGATTGAATATGCACTGGCTGATCACCGAAGACCTGCAATGGTACTTCCGGTTGCATTGGGCGTAGGCATCCTTTCAATTATTTTTTTCGGATTTACACTGCTTCACACCGGTATTATCTACGTTCTGGCAGTACTTTTGATTGTAGGCGGGATGTGGTTGCTGTTTGGCCGAGGACGTCAAGGGAGAGGTTGGTAGCATTCCCAGCGGTCTTCGAGCGAAATATCTTGATTTTTACCTATGATCAACTATAATATAAGGGATATAGGCATGCGTCGGGATATCACCGACGCTTATTTTGGGTGAGTAACCTGCGAATTTGCGGGAAGTTTAGTAGATAAGAATTGAAATTGGAAAGGATATGGATACAAACCATGCATTCAAGAGAACACATTCGCAATATTGCGATTATTGCCCACGTCGACCACGGGAAAACAACGCTCGTCGACAAGTTGCTCCAGCAATCCGGTACTTTCCGTGATCACGAAACGGTACAGGAGCGCGCAATGGACTCCAACGATTTGGAGCGTGAACGCGGTATTACGATTCTGGCCAAAAACACAGCTATTACCTATAAAGATTACCTGATCAATATTGTGGATACACCAGGACACGCCGACTTCGGTGGTGAAGTGGAACGTATCATGAAAATGGTTGACGGCGTATTGCTCGTTGTTGATGCTTACGAAGGATGTATGCCGCAAACGAAATTCGTATTGCGTAAAGCACTGGAGCACAACCTGACACCTATCGTTGTAGTAAACAAAATTGACCGTCCAGCGGCTCGTCCGACTGAGGTAATTGATGAAGTATTGGACCTGTTCATTGAACTGGGTGCCAATGATCAACAACTTGAATTCCCTGTTGTGTATGCTTCCGCATTGAACGGAACATCCAGCATGGACAATGATCCTGCTAAACAGGATGACAACATGATGGCGATCTACGATACGATCGTTAGTCATATCCCTCACCCAACAGAGAATGTTGAAGAGCCGCTTCAATTCCTCGTAACTTTGATGGACTACAATGAATACCTTGGCCGTATTGCCATTGGTCGTGTTAACCGCGGTGTGATCCGTCAAGGACAATCCGTTACGGTTATTATGCGTGATGGTAAGAGCAAAACTGCACGTATCGAAAAACTGTTTGGTTTCCAAGGTCTCAAACGTGTTGAGACAGAAGAAGCAGGAGCAGGCGACATCGTTGCTATTGCAGGGATCAAGGACATCAACATTGGTGAAACCATCGCTGATCCTAACAACCCAGAAGCATTGCCGGTTCTGAAAATTGATGAGCCTACGCTGCAAATGACGTTCCTCGTGAACAACAGTCCATTCGCAGGTCGTGAAGGTAAATGGGTAACTTCCCGTAAACTGCGCGAACGTTTGTTCAAAGAGTTGGAAACAGACGTATCACTTCGTGTAGAAGAAACAGACAGCCCAGATGCATTTATCGTTTCCGGACGTGGTGAGCTTCACCTGGGTATTCTCATCGAGAACATGCGTCGTGAAGGCTACGAGCTGCAAGTATCCAAACCGGAAGTTATCGTTAAAGAAATTGACGGTAAGAAAACGGAGCCTATTGAGCGCTTGTTGATTGATATCCCTGAAGAGAGCATGGGTTCCGTAATGGAGAGCCTGGGCGCACGTAAAGCAGAGATGGTTAACATGATCAACACAGGTAGTGGACAAGTTCGTCTGGAGTTCCTGATTCCAGCACGTGGTTTGATCGGATATAGCACAAACTTCCTGACATTGACTCGTGGTTACGGTGTTATGAACCATGCATTTGACAGCTATGCTCCACTGGTATCTGGTCAAGTGGGTGGACGTCACCAAGGCGTACTGATCTCAACTGAAAATGGTACGTCTACGTTCTATGGAATGATGGGCGTTGAGGATCGCGGTACTCTCTTCTTGGAGCCAGGTACTGAAATCTACGAAGGTATGATTGTTGGTGAACATACACGTGACAATGATATCGTTGTTAACATCTGCAAAGAAAAACAACTGACTAACGTTCGTTCTTCAGGTAAAGATGATACGGTTAAAATTAAAACTCCGATTATCTTCTCGTTGGAACAGGCGCTTGAATATCTGAATGAAGATGAATATTGTGAGATTACACCGAAATCTATTCGTCTTCGTAAGAAGATCCTGAACAAATCCGAGCGTGAACGTGCAGAGAAACAACGTAAAATGGCTGCAAAATAACGCCTAACTACAACTAAAAATAAATGACATAAGTTAGCGTTTGATGGAACATATATACACCATCGACGTCGATTACAACCCGCTAAAGTAGTGGAGGATACGGAATCGATTCTGTAGGAGCGAAGCGTTCGCCTTTATCCCCGGATTTTACCATTGAGAAATGGATCAAAAAAATCTGGGGATAACAGCGACCGAAAGAACGATCCGAATCCGAAACGGTCACATGCAGAGTTTTGTAATTAATATTGTTGGCAGGGTTCCATCAACCAGTTAACTTATATCTAGCATGAACACGAAAGGAGCTGGCTGTGCATGCAAGCATGGTTCGCATCACACCCGATCGTAGCCTACATCGTCATCTTTGTATTGATTACTTACGTATATAACAAGGTGTTTCGGGTACGTCAGAAATTACCGCTTGGTAAGGAAATCGTTCTCTATATATTGATGGCGATGGGCACATTCATGCTTCTTGTTTTTCAAATCGACAAGCTGCCAATTATTCAATGTTTGCTGGTGGCGGTTGGTTTGATGCTGTTAGTGCGAGTGCGCTATTTTATTGAAGGTCGTCAAAAGAAAAAAGCGGAAGCTGCCGCTCGAAATTCATAAATTCTGTATAGTATAGACCATCCGTTTTCCTTAGGGAAAGCGGTTGTCTTATATATAGGCCAAAAACAGATGTGATAAAGGTGTTGAAGATATGAACTCGAATTCTAACGGATTGCCTCCACGGAGACAGGCACCGACTCAATCCGGCGCTTCTGGATCGAAGAACGGCAAAGGCAAGCAACCAAAGAAGAAGAAACGGATGCGAACCTTTGGCAGATTGGTTTTAAGTATATTGGCTATTGCGATTGTAGTAGGTGGTGGATATCTCTATTGGATATATAATCAGGTAGCTGATACGGGCATTGATAAGCCGGTACCGCCAGGAATGTCAGCCAAAACCAAACCCATTACGATGTTGCTGCTAGGTACGGATAACCGTCCCGAAACAGGTACGTATCTCTCGGATGTGGTTATGGTAGCTTCTCTAAATCCGGAGACCAAGACGGCAACCATTGTATCTTTACCTCGGGACACACGTATTCAGCTGGATGGATATAAGGCGAATAAATTGAATTCTTATTATCCTAAATTTAAAGCGCAAGAAAAAACCTCCGGCAAAAATGCAGAGGATCAAATGAAAGAAATGATGAGCAAATATCTGAATGTGGATATCAATTATACGACGGTACTGAATTTTCAAGCGTTCCGGGATGCGGTTAATGCTGTAGGTGGCGTGGATGTGACAGTGGATAAAAACATGTGTTACAAAGATACGGCCGATGGCACGGATATTAACCTGGTGGCTGGTGCACAACATTTGGATGGCAAAGAAGCCCTTGATTTTGTTCGTTACCGTAAATCGAACTGTAAGCCGAAGACAGATGAATCCAACGATTTTGATCGAAATAAACGTCAGAATCAAGTGTTGAATTCCATGTTGGATCAGTTGAAATCACTGGGAGGAGTAACAAAGATTGGTAAAGTGATTGGCGCTGTTGACGACAACATGACAACAGACGTGGAATCGGAGCAAATGAAGAACTTCATCTCAACCTATTGGAATATTTCCAAATCGGATGTGCATTACACACCTGTAACCGGAGAGTGGAGAAGTCCATATGTATATATCAACGAAACTGAATTGGCTAATGCCAAACAGGCGTTGCAGGATACACTTTCAGGTAAAGTAACAGCATCTCCAACAGCCGAGTAACATTCATTCTTTTGGGATTGGAAGCAAGTTTGGTGGTATGCTATAATAACATCAACAACGAATCAAGAATTGCATAAAGAAGATTAGGGGGCTGGTTGGATGTCCGAAGCCGTCACACAATTGACTGAATCTCTTTTACAGCAATTCAAGAACGAAACCTTTGTGCTCTTGAGCACCGTGGACATTGAATCTGGAGGTCCGACATCAACAGCAATCTCCTGGATTTATGCGGAGAATGCCTCTACCCTTCGTGTGGCGATTGATCATCGTTCACGTCTCGTGAACAATATGATCGAGAATCCGGTCATTACCGTCACCATTTTTGGAGAAGAGATGGTGTATGCGGTAAACGGACGTGCTTCCGTACGACAAAATCCGTTACAGGATGTTCCGTTTAACATGTGCTGTTTCGACATTTCCATTGAAGCGGTGAGGAATGCCCTTTTTTATGGAGCCCAACTGTCCTCTGTGCCTCAATATGTCAAAATATATGATCAGCGTGCTGCTGAGAAATTAGATGAGCAGGTTTTTACTGCAATGAAAAAAGCCTAGTGAGAGATCACTGGGCTTTTTGTTGTCTTTTGTCAGAAGAATGCAGCTGCTGCATTTGTTGTTCACGTTCTACATGTTCATCCGGATTTTGGCGGACTTTGACATCTTTGGGTAGTTGGGGAATGATGCGGCCCACCATATCAGCGAGTTCTGAAGCGAAACCGGATATTGGATGACCTTGACGAATATGTTCACCAATTTCCTTAATGCGTTCGGTGACATCAGCATCTGCGGTAACAATGGAATCCACACCTTCCGGATCTTTGCGGAGGGCTTCGGCTACAGAGTATTTAATTGTACCTACTCGTGCGCGTTCCAGTTCACCGTCAACATCAATGCCAACTACGGCTGTATTGCCAAGAATGACACAGTTGGCATCTTTGACACCTTCCACTTGCTTGGCAAGTGTTTTGAGGTGGGTGACCCTTTTTTCGTTGGGCATCCGATCAGCCTTGGTGTTGTCCATGACGTTTTTCTTATGAACCTCACCTGTATTTTCGGTCAGATGGTCCACAGCAGAAGGGTGCAATCGATCTTCCTGAGTATTGAGCATGTGAGATCCTTTTCGTTGATCTTGCTGAGTTGTAACATTTCCTCCGTAACCTTTGGCATGCTGACCTTGTTGCTGCGAGGCATTACGTGTAGAACTGTTGCAGCCTGTAAGTATAAAGATCAGAAGCAGCGTGCAAACCCAATATTTCATAAATGTTCATCCTTTCCTGGAGTTTTTCAGAATGGTTGACAATTATTTTGTCCTAGTCGAATACATTTATGTATGGGAGCATGATTGTCCATGTCGCTGCTGAAAGATCACACTATCAAATATGAACTCGGGAATGGGAAAAGGGACCGTCCAAACATGATGAAACATCTTGATTTATTCTGGCATTCCCGAGTTCACGTTCTAGCCCATGCCTTTAACGACGCCGCTTTGGAGGGGATTGAATGAAAAAGATTTTTGTATTGGATACGAACGTGCTTCTGCATGACCCCAATGCCATATTTGCCTTTGAGGAACATGAGGTAATCATTCCCGCGGTTGTACTGGAGGAGATCGACTCCAAAAAAAGAAATGCCGATGAAATTGGGCGTAATGCCCGTAATGTATCGAGACTTCTTGATGGGTTGCGTGAATTGGGACATCTGCACAGTGGCGTCCCTTTGGCTAATGGAGGCAATCTGAAAGTGGAACTGAATCACCGCAGTTTTGTGAAAGTACAGGAAATGTTTGGAGAAGTTTCCAACGATAATCGGATTTTGGCTGTCGCGCTGAATTATCAGATTGAGGAAAACGAGAAAGAGGTCGTTGAGCGACAGGTGGTTCTGGTCAGCAAGGATGTGCTTGTTCGTATCAAAGCGGATGTACTCGGTCTTTTCACACAGGATTACTTATCAGATCGAACGGCGGGTCTTAGTGAATTATATCCAGGCTATACTGCCCTCAAGGTTCATCCTTCGGTCATTGATGAGTTTTACACATATCGCTTTCTACCGATCAAACCGTTACAGTTGTCTTATTCGCTTTACCCGAATGAATTTGTAATTCTCAAGGATGAGATGGGAACCAATAAATCTGCTTTGCTCAAAGTAAATACAGAGGGAACGAAGCTGGAACCACTTTTCCTGAGTAATGATAATGTATGGGGCATCAGTGCACGTAACGCGCAACAGCGTATGGCCCTGGAACTGCTGCTCAATGATGACATTCCACTTGTCACGATTACAGGGAAGGCGGGTACGGGGAAAACCTTGTTGGCGCTTGCTGCGGGTTTGCTTAAAGTGGAGGATGATCATAAGTACAAAAAATTATTGATCGCTCGTCCGGTTGTTCCGATGGGTAAAGATATCGGTTATCTCCCTGGAGAGAAAGAAGAAAAACTAAGACCATGGATGCAACCGATTTATGATAACTTGGAATTTTTGTTTGATACCAAAAAAGCAGGCGACATTGATAAAATTTTGATGGGTCTTGGCAGTATTCAGGTTGAGGCACTCACTTATATTCGTGGACGGTCTATACCAGGACAGTTTATCATTATCGATGAAGCGCAGAACTTGTCTCGACATGAAGTAAAGACCATTGTATCGAGGGTGGGCGAAGGCAGTAAGATTATTTTAATGGGTGACCCTGAGCAAATAGACCACCCTTATCTGGATTCAGCAAGTAATGGTTTGACGTATATTGTGGAGCGATTCAAGCAAGAGGGAATCAGCGGACACATTATGCTGGAAAAAGGAGAACGATCCAAGTTGGCTCAGCTTGCAGCGGATTTATTGTAAGGTAACGGGAGTTTATTTCCCGGAAAATGTTTCTATTAAACCGGCTCTTTGGGCCGGTTTTTTTGCTGAAAAAATAAAAATCAGTTATTGCACAGAACTCGATATGCTCGAGGTATGCAAAATATCGGAAAACTGTTTTTTGGCAGGATAGGACAAGAGCACTACTTATTTGTTACAATGAATGTTGCAGGAAAAAATTAGGGAGTAAGGAGGAGGAGTTAATGAAGCGTGGACACCAGGTTATTTTGTTCGCAGTACTGCTGCTTTCGTTAACGATTCTGTCTCCCAGCTTTGATTTTAGAGGTTCACAGCTTAATCAGGAGCGAGACCCGGAAAAAGATGCATTTCCCAATACGTCATCACGCAGCGAGGACCAACATGCCCCGCTAGAGATTGTAGTCTCGATGTCAGAGGCAGACTTTAAATCGTTTAAAAGAATGGCCAATGAAGTAGCGACTTCTCAACATGTGGAAATCAGTCTTCGGAATTTGGAGCCGGATACATATAAGCGAGTGCTCGATAATAAATTTTCGGTAGGGGAGAGCGGCGATATTATTCTTCTGGATAGTGCGGAAGTTCAATATCATGCCAAAAAAGGACATCTGTATCCGTTAAACGGTACAACGCTGTCCAAGTCTTTGGGAGAAACTGTGGTTGGCTTGCGGGAAATGACAGAGTGGAATGGTTACCAATGGGGGATGCCGTTTGATTTTGACGCTTATGTACTCGCCGCTCGCTCCCCATTCCTGGACGAAGCCGGTTTGGCAGGTTTACCCGAAAATAAGGAGCAGTGGGTGAAACTTATACAACAAGCAACGCAAGACGGAACGGATTTATTAAGTATAAACTTAAATGACCTGCACGCGGTAAGTGCGTGGTTGAATCAGTTTGAGCCAGGCATGGCCCCCAACAAAATTAAGAAAGCGCAAACTTCTTCGCAAACGGAGGCGTACCAACAGATCATACAGCTGCTGGATCAGATTCAGTCGCATATTACTGTCAAATCAATAAATCCGACAATCTCTGCTTCTGACAAGCAAACGGGGACTCCTATGGTAGTAACGTTGCTGTCTCGTTTGTTAAGCGGAAATCAAGGCGAGGCAGGCGAACAGGGTTCAACGGAGAGGATATCCCTCAGTGCGTTGGAACCTCTAAGATCAAGAAGCCTTGTTATCGCAGCTGGCTCACTTGAGGCGCAAGAAGCCAGCCGCTGGATTGAAGGTATGACTTCTTCTTCTGTGCAATCAGAGTGGTACCAACAGGCTAACTATTTACCAGCAAAGCAACAGGAGCTAGATCTTGAGTCACAGAAACTAATAACGAAATATGATACGACTGATGTAAAATCCTGGTTTCCAGCAGAATCTTCACAGGCTATAATGACGGAAAGCTTTGTACTCACTTCTGCCTTTCAAAAGAAGATCCAACAACTTCTCGTGGGAGAGATCACAGCTAATCAATACGTCAAAAGCATTATTGCGTTGCAGAGCTCGTCAAAATGAAATGGCGAGCTTTACTTCAAGTATGCCTTCGCTTGTGGATACCTCTGTGGCTTTGACAAACGACAGAATTTTCTGTGGGTAAAATCCGAGATCGAATTCCCGTTCCAGCATACGACGTGTGGTATCGGGCAGTTCTAATTGATTAAACACAAGTTTATCGACATGAAAACGAATAGAATTCTGAGGTTCATTCTCTACTGTATAATGGCCTTCAATGCTTAATTGCAATTGATCGCGCTGCCCAGAAGCAGTAATTCGATCTTTGTAGAACTGAAAGGCGAAGTCTTCAAAGATCGGATTCTGCGAACGTAGAAACGTATTCAGTTCATCTTGTCCAATTCGAATGGTGTACGTTGTTCCAGTAGTGGAGATTCCTCCGTTTTGTTCTTGGATGAATTGTGGCAGGTTCTGCATGGCTGATGCCAATGCTTTGAAATATCGCTTGACCTCGTATATGCCGATGTTCTCCCAATAGATGGTCAACTCATCCATCAGTTTCTGCATGGCCGCAGCATCCCCGCTGGCAGCTACTTTTCCGTCTACTTCTTTCTGCAATGCAAGTACTCGTTCACGTTGATTTTGAAGATTGTTTTTGAGTTCAGACAGTTCTGCAGAGGTCTGGTTAATCTGAGCAGACGTTTGCTGCATGATGCGATATCGATCCTGATACTTGTCCAGAACAGCCTGATCTCTGCCGATAATAATTTGATAGTAATCGTATAGAATGAACAGGTCCTTAATGGATCTTGCTCCTAGTACCGTCATCAAGAGGCTATCACGCTCCCCGGTATAGTAGGATCTTACAACTGCACCCGCACGGTCTTGCTGAGTATGTATTTGTTCTTCCTGTTCCTGAAGCTGAATGGATAACGTCTGACGCTGTTCGTCCAGCTGTTTTTGTCTGGCTGCAATACGTTCGATTTCATGATCGATTTCGACGATGGATAGGCTTTGTTGCAGTATTTCGCGTGTTTCCTCAGATGAAGGCTCACCATAGGCATAAGTCCAAGGTAACTGGATCAAAAATATAATACATACGATGAAGCCAGGAATGCCGTATCGACGTTTCACCCATCATTCTCCTTTCCATATCTACATATAATGCGAACGGGCTTATCTCTTCCAGACAATATATGAAATAGATACGTGAAATATCCGTAGTGGTTACATAACACAAAGAATAGTCATTTAATCTGAAAACGACAAAAAAGCAATCCGACATTAGCCGGATCGCTTTGATGCTGCTGGCGGATTAGAGCGGCAAATCCATTTGGAATACGGTCCAGTAGCTGAACCCTGTGAATGTCACGATCATATAACCCCAGAAGAGCAATATGTACGTACGTTCGGTAAATTTCAAATATCCCAAAATGACAAAAAACGCAGTCTGCAGGAAAAAAAGCAAAGCCATTTCGACCAGGTCTCCCGCAAAAGCCATCAGGCCAATCGCTAGCGTGAAGAACCCGAGTACCCGAAACATGCGCGCCACGGTAAGTCCTCCTCTCCTATGTACGATCATAGATTGTCTACACAACATTATACCGGGAAAGGAAAAAGGTGTAAACAAAATTGGATATGAAAGCGAATTCTTTTTTAACCGAAAATAGTTAAAGTATGGTTTGTTTTGCATATGTAACGTATGAGCACTCATAAATGTGGAAATACATTTTAGTATGAAATCAATTCTATGAACTCTATGAGAGGCATAAGAATGAATGAAGCAGCTTTTATACCTAATTCACATACCGGGAAATCGGTTATGCGGACGGTTATTTTAGGATGTTGTTAGGAGGGTATTATAGCATGACTGCAGTGAGACAGGATGCTTGGAGTACAGAGGACGATTTGATTTTGGCTGAGGTTACTTTGCGTCATATTCGGGAAGGAAGTACACAACTGGCTGCTTTTGAAGAGGTTGGCGAAAAAATAGGCAGAACTTCTGCCGCTTGCGGTTTTCGCTGGAACAGCTGTGTACGTAAGAAGTATGAGTCTGCTATTAGCAATGCTAAGGCTCAACGACAAAAACGGAGTTATCTCCGCAAACAACCGGCTTTGCTTGGACCACAAGTAGCAGCTTTGGCCACCCTGGATACAGAAGAAAATCTGTACAAAGCGGATGGGATTTCGGAAGACTCTCTATCCATTGATGCAGTTATACGATTCTTGCGGCAATGGAAGGGAACTGTACAGGAAAATGGTCGCCAGCTTAAAATGCTTGAGAAAGAGCTTCGTGAAAAAGAGGATGAACTTCATGAACTGCGTTGCGAGAATGATCGTCTGTCCAAGGAAGTAAATGAAGTACAGACCGATTATCGTGTTGTAAACGACGATTATAAAGCACTGATTCAGATTATGGATCGTGCTCGCAGACTCGCATTTCTGACAGAAGAAGAAGAGGAACTTAAAACGAGATTCAAAATGGATGCCAACGGGAATCTGGAACGAATTGAATAAAAGCAAAATATGTCTGATGATCAGCATTAGATTAGAGCCTGTCACACCTCCGTTACATAACGGTAGGTATGATGGGTTTTTTGTTTGCTGTTTTTGTTCTATTATAGATAAAAGCAACTATTGGAGCAGAGGTAGGGATGCAGTATGATCATTGACGTTGTAGGATCAGGGTCACTGGGTCTTTTGTATGGAGGAAAGCTTCAGGACGCAGGCAACGAGGTTCGATTTTGGACCAGAACGGCTGAACAGGCGAATAAACTGAGTATAGAAGGATTTAAGGTCGTTGAACGGGAGAAAACCATCCAGATTACACCTGATCATATCCAGGTCAAGCCGATTACGGAGTTAACCCGAGTGTGGGAACACTCACCTGGAGATTGGCTACTATTAATGGTGAAACAGACAGCGATACATGATGTTATACGTGAAATTGGTTCATTGAAGACGCGAGTGCCCAACATCGCATGTTTCCAAAATGGGGTTGGGCATCTGGATCATGTGCAATCCAATTTGCCACATTCCAATATATACAGCGTCATAACCACAGAAGGGGCGAAGCGTCAGCAAGATGGGGTCATTCGTGCAGGTATAGGAGAGACCTGGTTGGGCAAAAGTGCAGATGTACGTGTCTCATCTCTAACGCCAATGGATCAAGATGAACCCATTCGTTTACAGGGACTTTTGCAGCAGGCAGGATTTGGCTGTACAGTGTCGAATGAAATCGATAAGCTGATTTATAGGAAGTTGTTAATCAATGCTGTCATTAATCCTCTTACCGCGATATGGCGTATTCCTAACGGTGAGTTAATTACAAGGGAAGAGCGAATCGTGTTTATGCGTCAGCTGTGCAATGAGGCATTGGCAGTATACGAAGCAAGCGGAATACTTCTTGATGTGGATGTGTGGGAACAAATCCTCTCCGTCTGTCGTTCCACAGCCTCGAATACATCCTCCATGCTGTCGGATGTTCTGCATGGACAACAAACGGAGGTGCAATCCATTAACGGGCAAATCGTAAGCATGGCGTGTCGGTGTGGCCTGTCTGCTCCGATGCATGAAATACTGCTTCATCTGATTGAAGGTATGCAACCGGAAGGAGTGAGTTAATGGGATTTTTTATTGTGCTGAGCATACTGCCGTTCTTTCCGTTCTTTCTTGTTTATTGGATCATGTATGGATGGAAGAAAGATAAGCGTGTGGCGTTGCGATCGGCAATGGATGTGACAACCTTATTCCTTATATTCTCTGTATCGGCGTTATTCAACTTAACATTTGATTCGAATTTTGGATTTTATTTAACACTTTTACTCATACTAATAGCCCTTGGATTCATCGGAGGGGCACAAAATCGACTCAAAGGTAAGGTCGATGGGGGTAGAATGTTCCGGGCCGTTTGGCGCATGGCTTTTGTCATAATGAGTTTTGGGTATGTTTTGTTTACTATATTTGGATTATTTAGATACTTCATGAAACAGATGTGAGGATACATAACGCAAAAGGGCTAAAAAATGTGTCGATTTTGTCGAAAACTGAAAAAAACATTACTTTCTGAAAAAGTAATGTAGATTTTTTTGACCGGTGGTTGTATAATCTATAAACATATACCACATCAATTTAGGGGGAAAGTGTTAGATGAAAAGGAAAAGTCTATTAGTCCTTTTGACGCTGATTTTGGCGTTCGGTACCGTACTTGCAGCGTGCGGATCGAAAAACGAAGGCACAGGTAACACCGATACTGGTTCTGCAACCGAAGGAAATGGTCTTGCTAAAGATCAAGTCCTGAAAATTAACCTGTCAGCTGAACCTCCTACGTTAGACCCGGCTCAAGCAAAAGACAGCCAAACCAACACTGTTCTGAAATTCTTGTATGAAGGTCTTGTGCGTATCGACGCTGATGGCAAAGAAGCTCCAGGCGTTGCTAAAGACTGGACAATCTCCGAAGATGGTCTGAAATATGTTTTCAACCTGAACCCGGATGCTAAATGGAGCAACGGTGATGCAATCACTGCCGAAGACTTTGTACGTTCTTGGGAACGTGCGTTGAAACCGGAAACAGCTTCTCCATATGCTTACCAATTGTACTACATTAAAGGTGCTGAAGGTTACAACCTGAGCAAAGACGAAACATATAAAGGTACTAAAATCACAGACTTCTCTCAAGTAGGTGTTAAAGCTACTGATGAGCACACGCTGGAAGTAACGTTGGAAAACCCAACACCTTACTTCTTGGGTCTGACAGCATTCTACACGTACTACCCAGTACACAAGTCTGCTGACACGAATGACAAATTCTTCACAGACTACAAAAACATGATCGTTAACGGACCATTCACAATGGATCAATACGCTAAGGGTCAAAAAATCGTCGTGAAGAAAAACGAAAGCTACCATGCAGCTTCTGACATCAAATTGTCTGAAATCAACATGTCCCTGACAAACAGCAGTGCTTCCGAACTGCAAGCTTACAAGTCTGGACAATTGGACTACACAGGCGCACCTAACGGTGAAATTCCTTCCGACCAAATTCCTTCTGTAAAAGCGGAATTGCCGGACGAGTTTAAAGCTACTGGTATTGCAAGTACGTACTACTACCAGTTCAACGTTAATGAAGCTCCATTTAACAACGTTAAAATCCGTAAGGCTTTTGCAATGTCAATCGAGCGTCAATTGATCGTTGACAAAGTAACACAAGGTGGACAAATTCCAGCTTTCGGCTTTGTACCTCCAGGTATCCGCGGTGAAAACGGCGAATTCCGTGATGAGCACAAAGATGACTACTTCACTGAAAACGTAGAAGAAGCTAAAAAATTGCTTGCTGAAGGTATGAAAGAAGAAGGCTACACAACATTGCCAGCAGTAACATTGATCTATAACACTAGTGATGGTCACGCGAAAATCGCTCTTGCTGTTGCTGATATGTGGAAGAAAAACCTTGGTGTTGACGTGAAAACGGAAAACCAAGAGTGGGGCGTATTCCTTGAGAACCGTCAAAACCAAAACTTCCAAATCGCTCGTGCGGGCTGGTCTGCTGACTACAACGATCCGTACAACTTCTTGGAAATGTGGACTACTGGAAACACAAACAATGATTCCAAATTCAGCAACGAACAGTATGACAAAGATGTTAAAGAGACTGTAAAATCTGCAGATCCAGCTACTCGTATGGCTGCTTTTGCTGACGCTGAGAAAATCCTGATTCAAGATGAAATGGGCGTATTGCCGATCTATTACTACACTAACGTATCTTTGACTAAGCCTTACCTGAAAGGCGTACAACTTGATTTCAGTGGAGCTATTGACTTCACTCGTGCATATCTGGAAGAGAAATAAGTTGTTCTGAAGTCTATATGATTACTTCGGGATATATATGTGGAATTCCATATATATCCCGATTTTTTTGTATGTGCACCGATTTTCCTTATAATTCTTGAAATTTCCGATAAATGGATTGGACATTATTCTTGTCTAATTCTACAATCGATTTGTATACAAAATATTGTTTGTGGAGGTGTGCAAGGGTTGGTTAAGTACGTGCTGAAAAAACTGCTATTTATGCTGCTATCGCTTTTCATACTCGCATCAGCAACCTTCTTCCTGATGAAGGCCATTCCGGGTGACCCTTTTACATCCGAGAAAAAAGTATCACCTGAAATCCGGGCACTTTTGGAAGTGAAGTATGGTTTGGACAAACCGATGTATGAACAATACCTGAAGTATATGGGTGGAATCATAAAAGGTGATTTCGGGGTTTCTATGAAATACCTGAATCAAGATGTAACTGGTATGATCACTCAAACGTTTACAGCATCGCTGAAGCTAGGAATCTTTGCGATTATTATCTCAATTGTTGTGGGTGTCTTGTTGGGGCTTATTGCCGCAGTGTACCATCGCAAGTTGATTGATGATATTACGATGATTCTGGCTGTTATCGGGATTGCTGTACCGAGTTTCTTGCTCGCATCCCTGGTGCAATATGTTTTTGCATTCAAACTCGGCTGGTTTAACGTTATGGGCTTCGATGGCCCACTCGACTATGTGCTTCCGGTTGCAGCCTTGTCTGCATCACCAATTGCCTTTATCGCACGTTTGACGCGTTCAAGTATGTTGGAAGTGCTGCATGCAGATTACATCAAGACTGCCAAAGCCAAAGGCTTGAAATGGCCGGCTATTATGTTTAGACACGTTTTACGGAACGGTATTCTGCCAGTCGTTACTTATGTTGGTCCAATGACAGCGAATATTATTACAGGTTCCGTTGTTATTGAACAGATCTTTAATATTGGTGGGATTGGTAAAGTATTCGTAGAAAGTATTACGAATCGTGATTATACGATGATTATGGGGATCACAATCTTCTATGGTATTCTCTTGATGCTTGCACGTTTCCTTACGGATATTGCTTACGTGCTGATCGATCCTAGAATTAAGCTAGAAAGCCGGAAGGGGGCATAACGTTGTCTGGCACGAATAACAACAATAATGAAACGGTGAACACAGGCCTGGATAGTCAGGCAGCGTTGAAATCGCAAGAGAGTGTATCGCTATTCAAAGACGCTATGTATAGACTTGCAACCAACAAGGCCGCTATGATTAGTTTGGCTGTTCTAGTCCTTGTTGTCATTTTCTCTATGATTGGTCCAACTTCGTTGTTCTCAAGCTATAATTATTATTCCAATGATTTGTTGAATGCCAATGCTGCACCGAGTGCAGAACACTGGTTTGGAACAGATGAACTGGGTCGTGATGTATGGGTAAGAACCTGGGTAGGTGCACGTGTGTCTCTTACTGTAGGTTTAGCTGCTGCTTTAATTGACCTTGTCATCGGGGTAATTTATGGAGCTATTATGGGCTTCTACGGTGGACGTGTTGACGGCATCATGAACAAGTTCTCCGAGATCTTGTACTCCCTGCCTTACATGCTCGTTGTTATCTTGTTGCTGGTTGTATTGGAGCCAAGTCTGACAACGATTATCATTGCACTTACCATCACAGGCTGGATCAGTATGTCCTGGATTGTGCGTGGTGAGATTATGCAACTCAAAAACAGAGACTTTATTCTTGCTGCACGTTCCATGGGCGCAAGCACTGGGCGTCAACTCTTCCGTCATTTGTTGCCAAATGCTGTCGGACCAATTCTCGTTACATTGACGTTGTCCATTCCAAATGCCATCTTCGCAGAAGCGTTTCTGAGCTTCCTCGGATTGGGTGTATCTGCACCTAAATCCTCTCTTGGATCTATGATCAATGATGCACTTACAGGCTGGACGCTGTATCCTTGGCGGATGTGGTTCCCTGCAGGTTTGATGGTTATGACAATGCTCGCATTTAACTTGCTTGGTGACGGCTTGCGCGACGCGCTTGATCCGAAATTACGTAAATAGAAATAGGAGGTGGGATTATGGAGCCGATTTTAACAGTCAAAGACCTGAGTGTGTCATTTACGACGCGTTCTGGTGAGTTTGATGCCGTTAAAAATGTGAGTTTTGAACTTGGCAAAGGAGAGACGCTGGGGATCGTAGGTGAATCTGGTAGTGGTAAGAGTGTTACTGCCCAAACCATCATGAAATTGATTCCCTCCCCGCCTTCGAAGGTCAAAAGCGGAGAAATTACTTTTCACGGGCAGGACCTGCTGAATAAGACAGATAAACAGATGGAAGCCATCCGTGGTAAAGATATCGGCATGATCTTCCAGGATCCAATGACTTCTTTGAATCCTACCATCAAAATTGGTAAGCAAATTACCGAGGTACTGCGCAAGCATCAGAATATGTCCAAAAAAGAAGCTGAAAAAAGCGCATTGGAAATGCTCGAACTTGTAGGCATCAAAAATGCGGAAGTGCGCATGAACCATTACCCGCACCAATTTTCCGGTGGTATGCGCCAGCGTGCTATGATTGCGATTGCCTTGGCATGCCGTCCATCCCTTCTGATTGCGGATGAACCAACAACTGCACTCGACGTAACGATTCAGGCACAAATCTTGGATGTTATGAAAGACATGCAACAAAAGCTTGGAACTTCGATCATGCTTATCACGCATGACCTTGGAGTAGTCGCAGGAATGTGTGATCGTGTTGTCGTTATGAAGGAAGGCGAAGTTGTTGAAACCGGAACAACTGCTGAAATCTTCAGTAATCCTCAACATCCATACACGATTAAATTGCTGAATGCTCTTCCTCGTTTGGACGAGCCTAAAAAAGAAAAGCCTACTCCAGTTGGTATTATCAAAGGTGCCAACAAGCCGCTGGTTCAAGTGAAGAACCTGAAACAATACTTCAATTTGGGCAAAGGGAACATTCTCAAAGCGGTTAATGATGTTAGCTTTGATATTTTTGAAGGCGAAACACTTGGAGTTGTAGGGGAGTCTGGCTGTGGTAAATCCACAACTGGCCGTACAATTCTGCGCCTTTATGAGCCAACAGGCGGAAATGTTAACTTTAATGGAACGGATATTTACAAGCTGTCTCCGCGCAAGATGAAAGAAATGCGTAAAGATATGCAGATGATTTTCCAGGATCCTTATGCATCCTTGAACCCACGTTTCAACGTTATGGATATTATCGGTGAATCTCTTGATATTCATGGTCTGGCATCAAGTAAGGCAGAGCGGAAGAGACGCGTTGAAGAATTGCTTGATCTTGTAGGTCTGAATCCTAGCCATGCACTCCGTTATCCACATGAATTCTCAGGTGGTCAAAGACAACGGATCGGGATTGCCCGTGCATTGGCCGTAGACCCTAAATTCATCATCTGTGATGAGCCATTGTCAGCATTGGACGTGTCCATTCAGGCTCAGGTCGTTAATTTGCTTGAAGAACTTCAGCAACGCCTCGGCTTGACATACCTGTTCATTGCGCATGACTTGTCCATGGTTAAACATATCAGTGACCGTGTAGCTGTAATGTACATGGGTAAAGTGGTGGAGTTGGCAGAAAGTGAAGAACTTTATGCTAATCCGATTCACCCTTACACCAAAACATTGCTGTCTGCGATCCCTGTACCTGATCCGGAAGTAGAAGCGAGCAAACGTCGCATTTTGCTGCCAGAAGAACAAGCACTTAAGAATGGATCTGGTGGTCCTGTAAATGATCCATACAACCTGCAGAACGCTCAATTGATTGAGGTATCCAAAGGTCACTGGGTTGCAGAACCTTACGTATAAAAAGTACAAATTTCATTTGGACTTATCCATGAATATCAAACCGCCGACTTTGTTCGGCGGTTTTTTATTTTTTGATGCACTTTCTTTTGACGAAGAGGGCTCTCATTCGGTACAATCAAGAAAGGCTCTTTGAAGCAGAATAGGAGGCAGACCTCATGAAAGGTACTACCGAGGCACTCCGCAGCGGAACGCGACTTGCAGAAGACTATGTCTGTTCAAGGGACGCTGCGCGTGGCCTTTACGAGTATGACATTCGCTGGGAATCGGGGCTTCATACGCGTGCCGAGTGGCTGGACCAATCGGAGAACACACGTATTCCTCGTCAACGTCTGGCAGAGTATCTACGTATATATAATAAACGTGTGAACGATCACGGTGCAGTCCATGAATCCATCACACGTCTCGCGGAACAAGATGCGTTGGTTGTTACGGGAGGGCAGCAAAGCGGCCTGCTTACAGGTCCGTTGTTTGTAATTTACAAAGCAGCAAGTGTGGTTGCAGCTGCGCGGGAAGCGGAGAACAGGCTACAGCGGCCGGTCGTTCCCGTTTTTTGGATTGCAGGTGAGGACCATGACTGGGATGAAGTCAACCACACATACTTGCCTGACGTCAGCGGGGACATGAAGAAGATCAAGTTACAAGGGCGGTTTGCAGGCAGGGATTCTGTGAGTTATGTTCATGTGGAAACGCAACAATGGATGACCGTGCTGGAGCAAATGGAGCATCTGTTACCGGATACGGTGCACAAACCAGGATTAATGAAGCTGGTTACAGAGATCCATCAGTCGAGTTCGAACCTGAGTGATGCGTTTGCCCGGTTAATCTCAGCATTGTTTGGCAGCAGTGGACTTATTCTGATGGATGCCGCAGATCCAGACCTGCGCAGGCTTGAGCAGCCTGTATTTGAGCGTTTGATTCGCGAAAATGGGACATTACGCCAAGCATATGCACAAGGTGCCTCCGCATTGGAACAAGCCGGATATGCCATGCCTGCTGAAGTCGCGGAAGATGGGGCCAATCTGTTTTACATACATGAAGGGGCTCGGTTGCTTCTGATGTTAAAAGACGGCTTGTACAGCGATCGTAAAGGTCTGGTTTCATTTACAGAAGAGCGACTGCTTCAGGAACTGGCTGAACATCCCGAGCGATTTAGCAACAATGTATTGACCAGGCCATTGATGCAAGATTCCATTTTACCTGTAGCGGCTGTTATCTTGGGTCAAGGTGAGATCGCGTATTGGGGATTGACGCGTGAAGCGTTTGGCCGTTTCGGGTTGCAGATGCCTATCTTGCTTCCACGTCTGTCCTTTACCATTATGGAAGATATTCATCACAAACATATGAAGCAGTACGGTCTTTCTTTCCAGGACGTTCAATATCATATGGAAGAAAAGAAGGAACAATGGCTGGCACAGCAGGAGACCTTCCAGGTCGATGAACAGTTTGAGCGCGTTCAGCAAGCATTTGCCGATCTATATCGTCCATTACTTGATCAGATCGCAGAGATCCATCCTGGTCTGGACCGAATTGGAGATACGAATGTAGGCAAGATCAGCGAACAGATGCAGTATCTGCAACAGCAGACCCACAAAGCCATTAAAGATAAACACAATGTGAGTCTAAGGCACTGGAACGGGATGCAAAACTCACTCTTTCCCATGAACAAACCACAGGAACGAGTACATAACGTACTCTTTTACCTGAACCGTTATGGGACCGAGTGGATTGGACAACTGATTGAAAGTCAGAACGAATTCCGTGGACAACACCAAGTGATCACATTGTAGTGACCTCTTAATAATAGAAGGAATAGATAATCGAGGAGGATGAGGAATGACTACCCCTGCATTGCAAAATAGTATCGTTAAGGATATGGGACTCGCTTCGGAAGGTCATCTGAAAATTGATTGGGTAGAAGCACATATGCCGGTGTTGAACCGTATTCGTCGCCAATTTGAACAGGATCTTCCGTTTAAAGGTTTGAAAGTAGCCATATGTCTTCACCTTGAGGCCAAAACGGCTTATCTGGCGAAAGTCATTCAAGCTGGTGGTGCAGAAGTGACGATTACACACAGCAATCCATTGTCAACACAGGACGATGTTTGTGCTGCTCTGGTGGAAGACGGCGTTACCGTGTATGCCAAACATAATCCTGACCCTGTAGAGTTCAAAGAACTGCAACTCCGTGCACTTGAAGTGAAACCTGATCTGATTATTGATGACGGTGGAGACTTTGCCACAATTATTGCATCTGAACGTCCTGATTTAGCTGCCACAATTCGTGGCGGAGCAGAGGAAACGACAACGGGCATCATTCGTCTGAAAGCTTTGGCGAAAGAAGGACAATTGCGTTTCCCAATGGTTGCAGTCAATGACGCTTATTGCAAGTACTTGTTTGATAACCGTTACGGTACAGGTCAGTCTGCATTCGATGGTATCATCCGTACAACCAATCTGGTCGTTGCAGGAAAGAACGTAGTTGTAGCGGGTTATGGATGGTGTGGTAAAGGTGTAGCGATGCGTGCCAAAGGGCTCGGAGCAAATGTTATCGTAACTGAAATTGATCCTATTAAAGCCGTAGAAGCACATATGGATGGATTCCGTGTCATGACGATGGTGGAAGCTGCAAAATTGGGTGATTTCTTCATCGCTGTTACCGGCAATAAAGATGTGATCACTGGAGAGCATTACGATGTGATGAAGGATGGAGCAATCCTGAGTAATGCGGGTCACTTTGACGTGGAAGTAAACAAACCTGAACTTGCTAAACGTTCCGATTCGATTCGTACCGTACGCCGCAACATTGAAGAATATCGCTTCAAGGATGGTCGTAAGATGTATTTGCTGGCTGAAGGACGTCTCGTAAACCTGGGTGCAGCTGATGGACATCCTGCCGAGATTATGGATACGACGTTTGCATTGCAAGCACTGGGTCTGCGTTATGTGAGCGAGAACTATGCGGAACTGGGTAAAACCGTTGTTAATGTACCTTATGACATTGACCAACAGGTTGCCAGCTACAAACTGGAAAGCCTCAATATTGCCATCGACTCCTTGTCCGCCGAGCAGGAAAAATATCTGGACAGCTGGAAATTCTAAAAGTCATCCATTAATTACAAGCTGATTAAGTGCTTCAAAGGGTTTAAAATGGTTTATTAATGATATGGCTCATATGCGGGTGTACGTGCGATTGCCCGTAAACGGGAAACGTCTTTGATCCTGAGTGACAGGATCAAAGACGTTTTTTTGAGGTTGCGAGATTAAAAAAATAAAGCCCGCAAGAAGGGTTTTGATTTTTTTGTGCGAATCTATTATGCTTAGGTGGTGGAAAGTGGGGCAAAGTGGGAGAAACGGGTGAGGAGTGAGTGGGCCAATGTTTATGGGGGAGTTCCAACATAGCATTGATGATAAGGGTCGGGTTATTATTCCGGCTAAATTCCGCGAATCTCTGGGACCGTCTTTCGTTGTCACACGGGGTTTGGACCAGTGTCTTTTCGTGTACCCCATGGAGGAGTGGGGGGTCATGGAACAGAAGCTCAAAGCACTGCCGTTGATGAAATCCGATGCACGTGCGTTTACCCGATTTTTTTTCTCGGGTGCCACCGAATGTGAATTGGACAAACAGGGCAGGGTAAATTTGCCGGGCAATCTTAGAGAGTATGCCAAGCTGGACAAGGATTGCGTTGTTCTTGGCGTGTCGAACCGGGTGGAGATTTGGAGCAAAGGCATATGGGAGAGTTATTTCAATCAATCCGAAGAAGCATTCAACGACATTGCCGAAAAGCTGGTCGATTTTAATTTTGATCTATAAAGTCAGGAGGGGTGCAGGTTGTTTCACCACATAACCGTACTCAAAGAAGAGGCAACAGAGGGTTTAAACATCAAGCAGGACGGTATATACGTGGACTGCACTTTAGGCGGTGGCGGACATAGCTCCGTAATTGCATCCAAGCTCGGTCCAGGGGGGCGTTTGATTGCACTGGATCAAGATGATTGGGCTTTGGATAACGCACGTGAAAAATTGGCTCCATATGGAGAGCGAATTACATTGGTGAAAACCAATTTCCGTGATCTCGAACAGGTACTGAAAGAACTGGATGTACCGATGAAGGATGGCGTGCCACAGGTAGATGGTATTTTGTACGATTTGGGGGTATCATCGCCGCAATTCGACGAAGGAGAACGTGGATTTAGCTACAATCACGATGCTCCGTTGGATATGCGTATGGATCAGGACGCATCCCTAACCGCTAAAGAAATTGTTAACGAATGGCCGGAAGAGGAGATTGCCCGCATTTTGTATCGCTATGGTGAAGAGAAATTCTCTAGAAGAATTGCTCGTGTCATTGTTGAAAAACGGAAGCAGTCCACAATTGAGACTACTGGCGAACTGGTGGAGTTAATCAAAGAAGGGATTCCAGCGGCGGCTCGTCGTACCGGAGGACATCCTGCGAAACGCAGCTTTCAGGCATTGCGAATTGCGGTTAATGATGAGCTGGGCGCGTTCGAAGAAGCGTTACATCAGGCCGTTCGGTGCTTGGCACCAGGCGGACGTGTATCTGTTATTACTTTTCACTCCCTTGAGGACCGAATTTGCAAACAGATTTTTAGCAGTTATCTGGAGAAATGTACATGCCCTCCCGATTTCCCGTTGTGTGTTTGCGGAGGTAAGGGTGTCATGCGTTTAGTGAACAGAAAGCCGCTGATTCCAACGGAAACGGAACTGGCCGAAAACTCCCGTGCTCGTTCAGCGAAGCTGCGCGTAGCCGAGAAACTGTAAATCAAGAGCGGAGGAGAGAGTCGGAGTATGGCATATACACGTGGTAATCTGGCAGTGAAAGAAAAAGCGTCCCAAGAACGTGTGACCCAGCAACGGTACAAGGAAACCACCAAAGTGGTGACCCGTCGTACCGGCCTTCCGGCACGCGAGAAATTTTTGTATCTGATTACTCTGATTGCAGTCATTGTTGTGGGTGGTGTTATGATGTCGCGTTACGCTCACATCTATGATCTGAATAAGCAGGCACAGACGACGTTGTCTGACGTGAGAGATGCAGAGAAAACCATTGCAGATCTGCAAGTGGAAAAAGAAAAACTAAACAATCTGGTCATCGAGAATGCTCGCAAACTTGGTTACGTTGAGGCTTCCGGCAAGGATGTCATTTTTGTACCTCGCTCAACAAGTACAACGAACTCGACAGGTACTGAAACGTCCTCGGATACAGCAAATAAGTAGAACATTTTGTATCAATTCATACAAAATGCTGAAGCAAAAGAGGTGTACCGATGGTAAAAAGAATAAAGATGCGCACGCTGCTTATAGGGGGATGTATTACCCTCTTTTTTCTTGTATTAATAACCCGCATCTTTTTTATTCAGGTTGTTAATGGCGGTATTTGGCAGGAGCGAGCGGCTGGTCTGGTCGAACGCGAACAAACCATCAAGGCTAGTCGCGGGACAATCACAGATCGCAATGGTAACATTCTGGCGGCAGATGCGCCTGCGTATACGGTGTCTGTAAACCCGGAGATGATTAATAAGCTTGGAATTGAAGATGTGGTTATTGACAAATTATCTGGTTTATTGGGGAAGAACGAGAGTGAAATGCGCGCCCTTGTAACAGCCAAAAAGGAAGATGGGACATTCTTCCAACAACGTGAAGTGCGTAGTGAAGGGTATAAAATTAACCCTGAACTCGCTGCTAAAGTAGAAGAATTTCGCGAAAAACTGCAGGATGATTACAAGGCTAAAAACGCGATTGTTATGACACAGGAGTCGAAGCGATATTATCCGGAAGAAACGCTCGCCTCTCATCTGCTGGGATACATGAGCCGTGATGGCAAGGCTGTTAACGGACTTGAGGTCTCGTATGATGAACAGCTTACAGGTACAGATGGTTATCTGAACTATCAGAAGGATGCCAAAGGTATTAAGCTTCCTGATTCCCAGGATAGCTATCTTCCTCCGCAAAACGGGAACAATCTGAAGCTGACGATCGATGATACAATTCAGTACTACATCGAAGATGCAATGAAAGAAGCGGTAGCTCAGTACAATCCACTGAGCATGACTGTCATTGCAGCAGATCCTAACACAATGGAAATCTTAGGAATGGCTAATTGGCCAACCTTTAATCCTAATACGTATGGGGAAACGCCGGATCAGAAAAATTTTATCAACCATGCCATACAATCCATCTATGAACCAGGGTCTACTTTTAAAATTGTTACTCTGGCGGGTGCGGTTGAAGAGAAGCTGTTTGATCCGAATGCCACGTTTGAATCCAAGCGGGTCTATATCGGTGGATATCCCATCAGTGATAATGGTCACGCCTATGGCCGAATTTCCTATTTGGAAGGTGTCAAACGTTCAAGTAACATTGCGTTTGTTAATCTGGGCTATAACATGCTTGGCGGTGAACGTTTGCGTCATTACATAGACCAATTCGGCTTTGGTAAAAAGACGGGCATCGATCTGCCGAGTGAATCGGCTTCACCAATCAAGCCTCTGGTTTATAAATCGGAAATTGCCACAGCAGCATACGGTCACGGTCTTGTACAGGTAACGCCGATCCAGCAGGTAGCAGCCATTTCGGCCATTGCCAACGGAGGCAAACTTATGGAACCGCATCTGGTAAAGGAAATTATTAACCCGAATGACGGTACATCAGAAGTGATCAAGCCGAAGGTTGTTCGTCAGGTCATTTCCAAGGAGTCTTCCAAACTGGTGAGCGGGTATCTGGAACAGGTTGTAGCCGACCAAACGATTGGTACAGGGCGCAATGCTTATATCGAAGGATACCGCGTGGCAGGTAAAACGGGTACTGCTAGAAAAGTCGTAAACGGGGAATACAGTAAATCCAAAGACGTCGTTTCGTTTATCGGATTTGCACCTGTAAATAATCCCAAAATTGCGATGTTGATTGTGATTGACCAGCCTGACGGTTCCAATATTGGTGGCGGTACTGCAGCTGCTCCGGTATTCAAGAAGATTGTGAGCCAGACTCTTCAGTATATGGGAGTTCCCAAAGATACAGTAAAGACCACTGACAAAAAGTCAAAAACAACGCCGGTCGTTCAAGCTAAAGCTCCTGATCTCTCAGGTAAGACTGCCAAACAGGCTAGAAGCCAACTATTGAACGCAGGAATTGCCTATGAGACGCTTGGTCAAGGTGAAAATGTCATTCGCCAGTATCCTGTGGCGGGTGCAGCCATGAATCCTGGCCAACGAGTCTACCTGTTGACCGAAGAGAGCAGCAAAATGAAGATCCCTGATCTGACTGGCGAATCTCTACGAGATGCACTTGAAGTGCTCTCCCTCATGAAAGTGGGCGTGACCGTTAAAGGTGAAGGATATGTGGTGAAGCAAACGGAGCAGGTGGCAGGCGAACAGAGAACGGTTGAGCTTGTGCTGCAGACGGCCAAAGCGGCAGTTACCGGTATAGCAGATGAAGCTCCCGAGTCTTCTGATCCAGCATTAGGAGACGAGGCTAACAATCAGGGAGCAGCTGATGGAACGGGGAACACCGAAGAAACGGGCAAAACGGATACTACAAATCCACCTTCAAATGAGACAAAATCGTCTGATAACACATCGGACGAGGCTTCGCTTCCATAGAGATCACAGACAGCTTGTTCTAACCCCCGGTTGTCCTGAATATTCATGAATTGAACACAATCATGATTTTGGGACGAGTGGGGGGATCTTTTCGTGAAGGGGTCAAGCGTAAATCTGCGGCGCAGGTTGTTATGGAGTTTAGTGATTTTAGTTCTGTTATTCTCAGCCTTGGTGATCAGGCTTGCTTATGTACAGTTAGGGAAAGGGCCGGAACTATCTGCGAAAGCGGAAGAGTCTTGGCGGCGGAATATTCCGTATTCAGCCAAACGGGGAGAGATCCTGGATCGAAATGGAACCTCTCTCGCCTACAATATAACCACACCAACCATTATGGCGATTCCTGCCCAGGTGAAGGAAGCGGAGACAACAGCAAGAGCACTGGCTCCTTTACTGGGTATGACCGAAGAGAAAGTGCTGGCAACCATCAAGAAAAGAGAACTAATTGTACGACTACAACCCGGTGGCCGCAAAATTACGATGGAGAAGGCTCAGCACATCCGTGATTTGAAGCTTCCGGGTATCGTTGTTGCTGAGGATAATAAACGCTTTTATCCTTATGATGATCTGGCAGCACATATTCTTGGTTTTACGGGCATTGATAATCAGGGCTTAACGGGTGTAGAGAAAAAGTATGATGATAAGCTGAACGGTTTGAATGGCAGTGTGTCCTACTTGTCCGATGCGGCCGGAAGGCTTATGCCGGGCTCATCTGAGAAGTATGTGGAACCAAAGGATGGTCTGAACCTGAAGCTGACTATTGATAAATCGATTCAGTCCATCATGGAACGCGAGCTGGATCAGGCTATGGTCAAGTTCCAGGCCAACTCGGCGCTTGCCATTGCAATGAACCCTAAAACGGGTGAAATCCTTGGCATGGCCAGTAGACCCGGATACGAACCAGCCGATTATCAGCAATATCCGGCCGATGTATACAACCGGAATTTACCGATCTGGATGACGTACGAACCAGGTTCAACGTTTAAAATTATTACGCTCGCAGCAGCACTTGAAGAGAAAAAAGTAAATCTGACGCAGGATCAGTTCTATGATCCCGGATTTGTTGAAGTTGGAGGCGCTCGGCTTCGTTGCTGGAAAAAGGGCGGCCATGGAAGTCAGACCTTCCTCCAAGTCGTGGAGAACTCCTGCAACCCTGGATTTGTTGCACTGGGTCAGAGACTGGGCAAAGAATTATTATTCTCCTATATTAAAGACTTCGGATTCGGCACCAAAACAGGCATCGATCTGAGTGGTGAGGCCAGCGGGATTCTGTTCAAACTGTCACGGGTCGGACCTGTGGAGCTTGCGACCACTGCTTTTGGCCAAGGGGTATCCGTTACACCGATTCAGCAAGTAGCGGCTGTGTCAGCAGCGATTAATGGTGGTAAACTATACAAGCCTTATGTTACGAAGGCATGGGTTCATCCGGAAACGGGTGAAGTGATGGAAGAGGCCAAGCCGGAACTGGTTCGTCAAGTCATCTCGGAAGATACGTCCAAGCAAGTACGTGAAGCACTTGAAAGTGTCGTTGCCAAGGGTACGGGACGTCCGGCGTTTATTGATGGATACCGGGTTGGCGGCAAAACGGGTACAGCCCAGAAGGTAATCAATGGACGTTATTCCTCTACCGAGCATATTGTATCCTTTATTGGTTTTGCTCCGGCGGATGATCCGCAGATTGTTGTGTATACGGCGGTGGATAACCCGAAAGGGATTCAGTTCGGCGGCGTGGTTGCCGCACCGATCGTACAGAACATTCTGGAGGATGCGTTGCATTATATGAATGTTCCGGTTCGGAAGGATCAGGTAGCCAAAGAATACAAGTATGGAGAAACCAAAATCGTGACGGTTCCCGATCTGACTGGAGCTACGGTCGAAGACCTGTATGAGGATCTGAATATGAACTTTATGCTGGCCAAATCCGGCAGTGGGAAATATGTCATTAACCAGGCTCCAAAGCCAGGAGCACGGGTTGATCAGGGTTCTACTATACGCATCTATATGGGTGATGTTCTGAATGATATTCATGATCATAGCAAGGAGGAAGGACAAGAGCCCTGATGGGGCTCTTGATCTCCACCGCAACAAAATGCACTGAGTTGCGTTTCATTAATTGGCTGTGTTGACGATATTAATGATTACAGAGAACTGTTGAAATTGAAGTAAACTTGGAAAAAGTGAGGTTATTCATGTGCTTTTAAAACAACTTTCATCAATGCTGACAACCGCCCGTATCATTGGCGAACCAAATACAGAATGTCAAAACCTACAGACAGATTCTCGCCAGGTACAACCGGGAGATCTGTTTATCTGTCTTCCAGGACATACGGTTGACGGACATGACTATGCCGAGAAGGCCGTAAATGCTGGAGCTGTCGCTCTGGTTGTGGAACGAGAGCTGGATCTGCCTGTTCCGCAGCTGCTCGTAAAAGACAGTCGTTTCGCTATGGCTGTACTGGCGGATTCCTTTTTTGACTCACCAAGCCGCAAGATGAATATGATTGGTGTAACGGGAACCAACGGGAAAACAACGACTACCTATTTAATTGAAAAAATCATGAGTGACTTTGGTCAAAAAACAGGATTAATCGGGACCATTCAAATGCGCTATGACGGGCGCACGTACCCGATGTCAGGCACTACACCGGAAGCACTTGATCTACAGCGCAGTCTGAATGATATGGTCCAAGCGGGCACGGACTGTTGTGTTATGGAAGTTTCCTCCCACGCTTTGGAGCAAGGGCGAGTGAAGGGGACGGAATTCCGTACGGCTGTATTTACCAATCTGACGCAGGATCATCTGGATTACCATCATTCTATGGAAGAATATCGCGGAGCCAAAGGTCTGTTCTTTGCACGGTTGGGTAACGGATATACAGCGGATGCTTCCAAGCGCAAATTTGCAGTGATTAACGCAGATGATCCCGCTGCAGCTTATTTTATATCTGTAACGGCAGCTGAAGTAATTACATACGGCATGGAGGAAAATGCGGATGTACGCGCATCCCAAATTTCAATCACCTCCCAGGGTACTTCTTTCCATGTAGATACATTCAGAGGCAGCACTGATATTCGTTTACGCATGGTAGGCAAATTCAATGTGTACAACGCAATGGCTGCCATCGCTGCTGCTCTGGTTGAAGACATTCCGCTGGAGGAGATCAAACGTAGCTTGGAGACGGTACCCGGCGTAGATGGACGTGTTGAGGCTGTTGACGAAGGTCAGTCATTTGCTGTCATTGTTGATTATGCTCATACCCCAGATGGCCTGGAGAACGTATTGCGGACGGTGAAGGAATTTGCTGAGGGCCGTGTGATCTGCGTATTTGGATGTGGTGGGGACCGAGATCGTACGAAGCGGCCTCTAATGGGCAAAATTGCAGCGAAGTATAGTGATATCGTATTTGTCACTTCCGATAATCCGCGGACAGAAGATCCCGATCTGATTCTTAAGGATATTGAACAAGGTCTGATTGAAGATGCCATTCAACCTGACCATTATACGATGATTGTGGATCGGCGCCAGGCGATTCACGAAGCTATTGAAATGGCAAGCCCTGCCGATGTAGTATTGATTGCGGGCAAGGGGCATGAGACCTATCAAATTATCGGCACAACCAAGACGGACTTTGACGATCGGATCATAGCGAAAGAAGCGATAAGGGGCAAATCCAATTGATAAAAAGAACATTGGCACAATTGGCCGAGATGTGTGGAGGAACACTAACTGACGTTGCTGCTTATGGTGATGTTGATGTTGAAGGTGTATTTACAGATTCGCGTAAGCCCGTTCAAGGCAGTCTCTTTATCCCGCTTGTTGGCGAAAGGTTTGACGGACATGAATTTGTGCAAACCTGTGTAGAGAAGGGCGCTACCGGGGCATTATGGCAAAAAGATCATGGAACTGCACCTCAAGGTGCTGTGATTATTGTGGAGGATACTCTTGTAGCATTGCAGGAGCTCGCGTCCTCCTATTTAAGAGAAAACAAGGCCTCCGTTGTAGGTATTACAGGCAGCAATGGAAAAACAACAACAAAGGATATTGTGGATGCCATTCTGTCAACCACGTTCAAAGTGCATAAGACCCAAGGTAACTTCAATAATCATATTGGTTTGCCGCTTACCGTACTTAGCATGGAACCGGACACTGAGATCGTAATTCTGGAGATGGGCATGAGCGGCCGAGGGGAGATCGAAGAATTGTCTTTAATCGCGCAGCCAGATGTCGCGATCATCACAAATATTGGTGAATCCCATCTACTTCAACTAGGATCTCGATTGGAGATTGCTCGGGCAAAAGTTGAAATTGCTGCTGGCATGAAACCAGGTGGGTTGCTGATATACAACGGCGACGAACCGTTGATTGAGCAGGTTCTGGCAGAGCCAGCTACTAAGCTGCCTGAAGGACTTCAGCAGTATACATTTGGCTTGCAGACTGATAATGATGATTATCCTACCGGAATTATGAATGTACAGAGCGGGGTCGCGTTTACCACCAAGCAGTCTGGAGAAGGTGCTCTCACACTGCCATTATTGGGGACACATAATGTGGTCAACTGTCTTGCTGCATTAGCAGTTGCCCGTCATTTCGGAGTGGCTGCTGAACAGATTGTAGCAGGACTGTCCCGTCTGAAATTAACCGGCATGCGAATCGAGGTTATTAACGGCGTCAGTGGTTTGACCATGCTCAATGATGCCTACAACGCTAGTCCAACCTCCATGAAAGCTGCTGTGGATGTGCTGGAGGGCCTCAAGGGGTATCGGATTAAAGTAGGCGTGCTTGGTGATATGCTTGAACTGGGGCCTCAGGAGCATGAACTCCATCGGGGAATCGGTGAATACATCACACCGGACAAAATGAATATGGTGCTGGCTTATGGCCCATTATCTGCAAGTATCGCAGAAGGGGCAAGACAAAACATGCCAGCGGAAGCTGTACACGCTTTTGAGAGCAAGGAAGAATTGACCCGATTTCTACTGGAGAATCTCCATTCCAGAGACGTTGTCTTGTTTAAGGCCTCCCGAGGCATGAAGCTGGAAGATGTGGTCGAAGCGCTAAAAATAGCTCCATTACAGAATAGAGTAGACTAGAGGGGTGAACCCATGGATTTTCAGGTATTACTGTTAACAATCGGTGTTTCATTTATTTTGGCGGTGATTGCCGCACCGCTCTTGATTCCATTGCTGCGTCGAATGAAGTTCGGACAGCAGGTTCGGGAAGATGGGCCACAGAGCCATCTGAAAAAAAGTGGAACACCTACAATGGGCGGAGTTGTCATTTTACTCGCGTTCACATTGGCCTTTTTGAAATTTTCAGCGGTCAAAAATACGGATTTTTACGTCCTGCTTGTGGCTACACTCGGTTTCGGTCTGATTGGCTTTCTGGATGATTACATCAAGATTGTATTCAAACGTTCACTGGGGCTAACGGCTAAACAAAAGATGATTGGTCAGTTGTTCTTCAGTGCCGTGATGTGCTACTTGCTGATCCAGAATGGACACAGCACAGCTATATCGATTCCAGGTACATCAGTCTCCTTTGACTGGACGGGATGGTTCTACTATCCGTTTGTGGTATTCATGATGCTTGCCATCACGAATGCAGTTAACTTTACCGACGGTCTGGACGGCTTGCTGTCCGGCGTGAGCGCCATTGCATTTGGAGCATTTGCCATTGTGGCCATGCAGGCAACATCCATGCCAGCAGCGGTATGTGCGGCGGCGATGATTGGTGCGGTACTGGGCTTCCTGGTATATAACGCACACCCGGCCAAAGTGTTTATGGGAGATACAGGCTCACTCGGAATTGGTGGTGCAATTGGTGCCGTTGCGATTGTGACGAAGACAGAACTTCTTTTTGTCATCATTGGCGGTATTTTCGTCATCGAAATCCTGTCCGTCATTATTCAAGTGGTATCATTCAAAACTCGTGGCAAACGCGTATTCAAAATGAGCCCGATTCATCATCACTTTGAACTGAGTGGCTGGTCGGAATGGCGAGTTGTCATTACTTTTTGGGCGGTGGGTGCCATTTTGGCCGCTCTTGGACTTTATCTCAACAAGGGGTTGTAAACAATGAACCATCCTGAATCATATCGTGGGCAACAAGTGGTCGTGCTTGGACTGGCCAAGAGCGGCGTGCAGGTCGCCAAAGTGCTGGATCGTGCCGGCGCAATAGTTACAGTTAATGATAAAAAAGAGAGAGAACAGTGTCCCGAAGCATCCGAACTGGAGGCTTTGGGAATTTCTGTTGTATGCGGAGGACATCCGGACGATCTGATTCATAGTGATGTGAAGCTTGTGGTCAAAAATCCGGGTATTCCTTATCAGGCGCCTCCTGTGCAACAGGCACTCGCCTTAGGCATTGAAGTGGTGACTGAGGTGGAAGTGGCATATCATCTATGCGCTGCGCCTATGATCGGGATCACTGGCTCTAATGGGAAAACGACTACAACAACGTGGGTAGGCAACATGTTGGAGCATGCCGGCTTGAAACCTATCGTTGCCGGTAATATTGGAACGCCATTGTGTGAGGCGGCAGAGCAGGCTTCTGCGGATAACTGGATGGTGGTGGAGCTTAGCAGTTTCCAACTGAAAGGCACAGCCGATTTCCGTCCGCGCATTGCCAGTTTGCTAAACGTGGCGGAGACTCATCTGGATTACCATGGGGACATGGATGATTATGTGGCTTCCAAAGCCAAGTTATTCTCCAACCAGCGACCGGAGGATGTAGCTATCCTGAACTGGGATGATCCGGTATGCCGCGAACTGGTTCCTTATATCAAAGCAAGACTGCTCCCATTCTCGCTGACAGAGAAGCTTGAAGCAGGGGTATATGCTGATCCTCCATACGTGGATGGGGAAGAGGATGATGTGAAGCGCCAGGTGATCTATGCAGACGGTCAGGGCAACCATCACGTCATTATTGATGTGGAAGACATCGGACTCCCAGGACGATTCAATGTGGGAAATGCATTGGCAGCAGTAGCTATTGCTGTCTCCGCTGGAGCCGACCCATCTGTGCTTGCTGCGCCTCTGGCTGACTTCAAGGGGGTTGAACACCGTCTTGAGTATGTACTTGAACATAATGGAGCTAACTATTATAACAATTCCAAAGCGACAAATTCCAAGGCAACTGTAATGGCGCTGAACTCCTTCAAGGAACCGGTCGTGCTCATTGCCGGAGGACTGGATCGTGGTTCAGACATGATGGAATTGCTGCCATTGTTCCAGGAGCGGGTGAAAGCTGTGGTTGCTCTTGGAGAGACAAGAGAGAAAATTGCCAAGGTCGCGGAACTGGCGGGATTAAAGCAAATTAAGGTCGTCGATAATGAGGAGGACGCTGCCCGGACGTTAACCGCTGCCGTGCAGGAAGCTTCACAGTTTGCAGCTCCGGGTGATGTTGTTTTGTTATCACCGGCGTGTGCAAGCTGGGACATGTTTGCTTCCTATGAAGAGCGGGGACGCATTTTTAAAGAGGCGGCGCATAACTTGTAAGTAGGGGGGTGGAAAAGCCCCTACTTCCATGCAAGGGGTGGCCTCCTGATGAAACAGACGCGACCGGCGCCGGATTTCTGGCTCCTAATTTGTATTCTGGCATTGCTTGCCATCGGCATTATTATGGTATACAGTGCGGGCTCGGTGCTTGCTTTTCATGACTACGGAGATTCATTTTACTTTGTCAAAAGACAGCTGCTGTTCGCCGGACTTGGACTTGCTGCCATGTTTGTTACGGCAAATGTGGACTACCGGGTCTGGAGAAAGTATGCAAAGCCTATACTGATTGCCTGTTTTATAATGCTGATTGCGGTGCTGATTCCTGGCATCGGAGTGGTTCGCGGAGGGGCACGAAGCTGGTTGGGCATTGGCTCATTCGGCATACAACCTTCAGAATTCATGAAACTGGGTATGATCCTGTTCCTGGCTCACTGGTTAAGCAAGGAACCCGGCAAAATCAAAACGTTCACGACGGGGCTTCTGCCACCGCTCGGCTTGATTGGTTTGGCCTTTGGTATTATTATGCTTCAGCCCGATTTGGGGACAGGCACAGTAATGCTGGGTGCATCAATGCTTATTATTTTCACAGGAGGAGCACGGATGAAGCATCTCTTGCTGCTCGCCCTAGGCGGAGTAGCGGGATTTGCCGCGTTGATTGCGGCAGCTCCTTACAGATTGCAGCGAATAACGGCTTTTTTGGACCCGTGGTCTGATCCACTTGGTGCAGGATATCAGATTATTCAATCTTTATATGCGATCGGCCCCGGAGGACTTGCGGGCTTGGGGCTCGGTATGAGTCGACAAAAATACAGCTACGTACCCGAGCCGCAAACGGATTTTATTTTTTCCATTTTGGCAGAAGAGCTTGGCTTCATTGGTGGAATGATTGTATTATTGCTGTTCCTGGTCCTGGTGTGGAGAGGGATGCGCGTAGCGATGACGGTACCGGATGCTTTTGGCAGCCTTCTGGGCGTAGGTATTCTGGGTATGGTGGCTGTGCAGGTCATTATCAACATTGGCGTCGTGATCGGGCTTATGCCGGTTACGGGGATTACGCTCCCACTCATCAGTTATGGGGGTTCATCTCTGACCTTGATGTTAACAGCGTTAGGCATATTATTGAACTTATCCCGTTATGCGAGGTGAATGTACGATGCGAGTCGTTCTAAGTGGCGGCGGTACCGGTGGGCATATTTATCCGGCCGTTGCTATAGCAAGGCAATGTGAGGCGGAGAATCCCGACTCGACATTTTTATATATCGGTGGTACCCGTGGACTAGAAAGCAAACTGGTGCCACAAGAGAATATTCCGTTTCAATCGATTGATATTACAGGTTTTCGCCGGAAATTGTCCTTTGACAACGTGAAGACTGTGATGAGATTTCTGCAAGGTGTACGCAAAGCCAAGAAAATGCTCAAGGAATTCAAACCCGATGTTGTCATCGGTACGGGGGGCTATGTGTGTGGGCCTGTTGTATATGCAGCAGCCAAACTTGGTATTCCGAGTGTGATTCATGAGCAGAATGCCATTCCCGGGTTAACTAACAAGTTCCTTACCCGGTATGTGGACACGGTAGCTGTTAGTTTTGAGGGTTCGGAGAAAGCATTCTCTGGAGCCAAAAGGGTTGTGTATACCGGCAATCCAAGGGCTACAACGGTAGCTCAAGCTAGCCGCGATCGTGGATTTGCGACATTGGGTGTACCCATGGACAGCCGCGTTGTTCTTGTGGTCGGTGGTAGCCGTGGAGCGAAAGCAATCAATAAAGCCATGGTGGATATGGCACCGATGCTGGCCAAGCTTGAAGATGTGCACGTGGTCTACGTGACAGGTGATTCTTATTTTGATGAAACGCGTGAAGCGATTCGCAGTTCCCTTGGAACGATGCCAAATCATCTGCATGTGCTGCCTTACGTACACAACATGCCCGAAGTTCTTGCATGCACATCGCTGATCGTAAATCGTGCAGGGGCATCATTCCTTGCCGAGATTACCTCTCTCGGTATTCCATCCATCCTGATTCCGTCACCTAACGTGACGAATAACCATCAGGAGGCAAATGCTCGTACGCTTGAGGGTGGGGGTGCATCGCTTACAATGTTGGAAAAGGATCTGACAGGCCAGGCGCTATATCAAGCGATTGCTGGAATTATGAATGACGAAGCGGCTCGCAAAAGGATGGCAGAAGCCTCCCGGAAACTGGGGAAACCCGATGCAGCCGAGGTACTTGTGAGCGAGATTCGGCGTCTTGCTGCAGGGCGTTAAAGTGCGTTTTGGGCGATTGTCACACACACGGCGGGACTGACATAAGATACCCTATAAATCGTGACAATCGTTCCATGGCGCTACAAAAAGGCTTGCAGCAACGAAAACTGCCGTGCTCATCGGTTTTGAAGTAAAGGAGGATGTTAATATGCAGCAGTGGATATCGTTACTATCCCAGAACAATGTCGGCAAAGTTCTTGAAAACGAGCCGCTAGCCAAATACACCACATGGAAGATCGGCGGTCCTGCAGATGCGCTGGTCATACCGGAAAACAAGGAGCAGATGGTCAATCTCATCCAATTGCTTCACAAGCATCAGATCCCATGGATGCAGCTTGGACGGGGTTCAAACATGCTGGTATCTGACAAGGGAATACGCGGAGTTGTCGTGAAACCGGGAGAAGGCTTTGATTATGCCGAGTTTCACGAGGGCGGGGTAACTGCCGGAGCAGCACATTCCTTTGTTAAACTCAGTGTTGTTGCTGCAAAGAAAGAGTGGACCGGTTTGGAATTTGGCAGCGGCATCCCCGGAACGGTCGGCGGAGCCGTATATATGAATGCTGGTGCCCATGGATCGGATGTGTCACGGATATTTCAATCCGCTGAGATTGTACTGGAGACAGGGGAATTGGTACGTTACAGCAAGGAGGACATGGAATTTGCCTATCGCCACTCTGTTCTGCATGACCGGAGAGGCATCGTGCTGGAGGCTACATTTGCACTCCAGCAGGGAGAACGCAAAGTCATTTCGGAATCGATGGCGGCTTATAAAGACCGCAGGCGCCGTACACAGCCACTGCAGATGGCGTGTGCTGGCAGCGTGTTTCGGAATCCTCCTGGTGATCATGCCGCCCGCCTGATTGAAGCAGCGGGGTTAAAGGGTATGACTCAGGGAGGCGCACAGGTATCCACCATACATGCCAATTTCATTGTCAATACAGGCCAAGCAACAGCAGAGGACGTTATCACCCTAATGCAGCAGATTCAGAACACTATATCATCTCAAAACGGTATTAACCTGGTACCGGAAGTCTTCGTAGTGGGTGAACGGTAAACCCCGGAGGTGATACATTGGACAAATTGGTGATTGAAGGCGGGAAACCCCTCTCAGGATCCATACGCATCCATGGAGCAAAAAATGCCGCTTTACCGATCATGGCCGCAAGTTTGTTGGCAGACGGAGAAGTTACGCTGCACAACGTTCCACACTTGCTGGACATTGAAGTGATGCTGTATATCCTGGAACGACTTGGATGCACGTGTCGGCATGAACAGGGAACAGTGACGATAGATACGTCGTCCATCCGGTCATATGATGTGCCTGAGGAGCTCATGAAGCAGATGCGTTCTTCCATTTTTTTGATGGGACCATTGCTGGCTAAGTTTGGGCAAGTATCCGTGTACCAGCCAGGTGGCTGTGCCATTGGGGAACGTAAAATTGATCTTCACCTTCGGGGCCTTGAGGCGCTCGGAGCTTCAATTGAAGAACTGGATCAGCAGATCATTTGCCGCGGGCGCAAGCTGGTGGGTACAGACATTCATCTGGATTTCCCCAGTGTAGGAGCCACAGAAAATATTATGATGGCTGCCGTTACGGCTGAGGGTACAACAACGATATTTAATGCAGCCAGAGAACCTGAGATACAGGATCTGCAACATTTTCTGAATGCAATGGGTGCACGGATTATTGGTGCTGGAACGGATACGATTACCATTAATGGTGTGGAGAAACTCAAGCCTTGCTCTTACGAAATTATACCTGATCGGATCGTTGCTGGAACGGTGATGATTGCAGCCGCAGCAACGAGAGGGAATGTAACGCTTACACACTGCAATCCGGCCCATCTTACTTCCCTTATACATGTGTTGAAGCGTACTGGTGTTCAAATCACAGTCTGCAATGATATAATGACGGTGAGCTGTATGAGCCGTCCCAAATCAGTAGACCGCATTGTGACTTCTCCGTATCCTTCATTTCCAACAGACCTGCAGTCGCAAATTATGGTGCTGCTCAGTCTGGCAGACGGTTTCAGTGTGATGAAGGAAACAGTATTCGAGGGGCGGTTCAAACATGTGGATGAGCTGAATGTCATGGGAGCCGATATTTCGGTAGACCTGAATGCAGCATTTATCCGTGGCGTTCCCCGTTTGTATGGGGCTACAGTGGAAGCAACCGATCTGCGTGCAGGTGCAGCACTAGTCATTGCTGGCCTTGCTGCCCAGGGAAAAACGGTTGTGGAGCAAGTGCATCATATTGATAGAGGGTACGATCGTATCGAGAAGCTCTTTCAGAGTCTTGGAGCTTCGGTTGAGCGACAGTCCCCCGTTTCGAAGCAGCTGGATTTTGCCAATTAACGTCCTTTGAGTCCCCTTCTTAAGGGAAGGGGGCCGGAGGCTTTGTGGAGCGCGACCTATGCCTAAAAGTCAAATTCCGGTTCTGAAGAAGAATCGGCCCAAACGAAACACAAGCCGTAAAATTGTTTTTATTCTCTTACTTCTTTTTATTGTATTACTTGCTGTACTTTTTTTTCGTTCTTCGATGAGTCGGATTTCGGCAATTGAGATTACGGGTAATGTATACACAACGACTTCGGAACTGCTGGAGAAAAGCGGTCTAAAGGAGGGCGAACAGTTTTTTGGGACAACCTCTGCTGATGTCATTGAGCGACTGAAAACAATCAAGGCTATATCAACCGTAACTGTGGATAAACAATTCCCCGGTACTATTCTTATCAAGGTGCAGGAATATCCAACGGTTGCGTATGAACTTGGTTCTGACGGTACGCTAAAAGCCATACTGGCAAGCGGGACAAGCTTAACGGTTCCTGCCACCATTGGAGTTGCGGTTGAGAAACCGATTTTGACCCAGTGGAAGGCGGATGACCCGCTCAAGGCCAAGCTGAGTGAAACGTTGGCCAAGATCCCGAATGAACTAACGACGGATATTTCAGAGATTATTCCGAATCCTACACCTTCATTCCCGGATCAGATTCGGATGTATACCAAGTCACAGTTTGAAGTGATTACAACCGTTTCTCTATTGTCCGATAAGGTAGAGTATCTCAACCAGGTCATTGAGACGGAACGACCAGGGAAAATCACGATGCTGGAAGCCGATACGTACGTGCCCTTCATTCCGGATAACCCGGAAGAAGATGCAGAACCAGGAGCAACTCCCTGATTTCCGCCTTTATTCGGTTGAGCTGATTCAAAACCAGGCGGGATCGGGGTTTAGCCCCTTTTATCCAGTGAAAGTTGTTCTTTCTGAGACGAAGAAAAAATGATACACTTGAACTTATGGCACCTGAGTTGCCTCCTTCTTTTTTCTTCAAGGTTTTATGTCTCTCAACCAGATCTTGGCACCCAAAAAAATTGTAGAAAAAAGAGGGAAAGCCTAAAGTGTGTTGAATATGTTTTAAGAGTGTTTAAACCCGAACGTATTTTACTATTTGGAGTCAGGAGGTGCCACAGACTTGAGCAACAATGACATCATTGTTAGTTTGGACATCGGTACATCCAAAATTCGCGCTATTATTGGGGAAATGAATAATGGAACCTTTAATATTATTGGAGTTGGATCTGCCGACTCGGAGGGAATTCGCAAAGGTGTAATCGTAGATATCGATCAGACGGTGCAATCGATCCGTAATGCAGTGGATCATGCAGAACGTATGGTAGGTATTCAAATATCCGAAGTATATGTTGGAATCTCGGGAAATCATATCGGACTGATGAGCAGTCACGGCGTCGTGGCAGTGTCTAACGAGGATCGTGAAATCGGAGAAGAAGACATGGAGCGGGTGTTGAAAGCAGCCGAAGTGATTGCGGTTCCACCGGAACGGGAAATTATTGATGTTGTAGCCAAGCAGTATGTTGTAGATGGCTTGGAGGGCATACAGGACCCCCGTGGTATGATTGGTGTTCGTCTGGAAGTGGAGGCGACCATCATTACGGGTGCAAAAACCGCGATACATAATCTTTTGCGCTGCGTGGAAAAAGCGGGTCTGAAAGTAAGTGATTTGGTACTCATGTCACTTGGAGCAGGTCAGCTGGCATTGTCCAAGGATGAAAAAACGATGGGTTCCGTGCTTGTTGATATCGGAGCAGGGGCTACAACCATTGCCATCTTCGAAGAAGACAGTCTCGTTGCAACTTCAACGCTGCCTATCGGCGGGGAGTTCGTAACGAATGACATTGCCTATGGTCTGCGCACATTAACAGATCAAGCCGAAAAGGTAAAACTGAAATATGGCTGCGCATGGCTGGATGATGCTGCTGCGGATGTCATGTTCAAAGTAACACGGATCGGCAGCAACGTAGACAAGGAATTCTCTCAAGAGGATCTGGCGGCTATTATCGAACCGAGGGTTCAGGAAATATTCCAAATGATTTCTCAAGAAGTGAAGCGTCTTGGTTACAATGATCTTCCTGGAGGTTATATACTAACGGGAGGTACGGTCTCTATGCCGGGTGTTTTGCAGGTAGCTCAGCATGAACTTGCTGCTTCGGTACGAGTTGCGGTGCCGGATTATATCGGTGTGCGTGACCCTGGCTACACAAGCGGAGTCGGCATTTTGCACAGTGTAATCCGTAGTTTGCGTATTCGTCCCTCGATCAACAGCGGCGGTGGAAATAACAACAACAATAATAACAACAAAAAACCGACCAACCGTCCTAAGCCGAATGCGGCTCAGGAATCGGAGCAGAAACCAGGTCTATTCGAACGGCTGAAAAATATGTTCAGCGAATTTATATAACAGGTTGAATCCATTTCATGCAATTCTTGAAGCCGTCTGAATGCGCTGGTTCTAAAATAAACGCTTTCGTTCGTCGATATATGAAATTGATTCGGTTCAAATCAAAAATTGGACGGGCCATCCATGCACATTGAGGGGGAGATGGAATAATATGTTGGAATTTGATTTCGAGATGGAGAGCTTGGCTCAGATTAAAGTCATTGGGGTAGGCGGCGGCGGGAGCAATGCAGTCAACCGAATGATCGAAAATGGTGTACAAGGTGTTGAATTTATTACTGTGAACACGGATGCACAGGCACTACACCTGGCGAAATCCGAGCATAAATTGCAAATCGGTGATAAATTAACCCGCGGTCTTGGTGCAGGTGCCAACCCGGATGTAGGTAAAAAAGCAGCGGAAGAGTCCCGTGACCTGATCATGAACACCTTGAAAGGTGCAGACATGGTATTTGTGACAGCGGGTATGGGCGGCGGTACGGGTACAGGTGCGGCTCCGGTTATTGCCGAAATCGCTAAAGAGTGCGGCGCACTTACCGTGGGTGTGGTTACTCGCCCGTTCACATTTGAAGGACGTAAACGTTCCAGCCATGCAGAGCAAGGTATCGAAGCTCTTAAGGAAAAAGTGGACACGCTGATCGTCATTCCAAATGATCGTTTGCTTGAGATTGTAGACAAAAAGACCCCAATGCTTGAAGCGTTCCGTCAAGCAGATAATGTACTGCGTCAAGCCGTACAAGGTATCTCTGACTTGATCGCTGTACCGGGTCTGATTAACCTTGACTTTGCAGACGTCAAAACGATCATGCACGAGCGTGGATCTGCGCTGATGGGTATCGGTGAATCGACTGGCGAGAATCGTGCAGCAGAAGCGGCACGCAAAGCGATCATGAGTCCTTTGCTTGAAACATCCATCGAAGGTGCACGCGGGGTTATCATGAACATTACGGGGGGCATTAACCTGTCCCTGTATGAAGTGAACGAAGCAGCAGAGATCGTTACATCTGCTTCCGATCCGGAAGTGAACATGATCTTTGGTGCGATCATTGACGAGGATCTGAAAGAGGAGATCAAAGTTACGGTAATTGCAACCGGCTTTGAAGACAAACCTGCTCCACCACCACCAGGACGTAAGCCTGCTCCAGCGAGTGAGCCTGCGGATAACCGTTCGCCGAATTTGCGTCCATTTGGAAATCAGCCGAGCAATGATCAGCTGGATATTCCGACATTTTTACGCAATCGTTCACGCAATAATAACAACGATTAATACTCCAATAGATTTCAATAAAGACCCGGTGCTCCCGATGGAGCAATCGGGTCTTTTTTATTTTGCTTATCATCATATCACACCTTAACTGAACAAATTCTGAACAACGGGTCTGAGTAATTCCGACAAAAAAAGTTGGAACGATCCCCCCATGATTAGACAGACTTTGAAAAGTGTGCTCCTTATACTTGTGAATATGCTCATGAATATCGGGATAACGTTATTTCGATATGTTGCGCGCAGGCAGGTGAAGAATGTGGTTGTTTATGTGGATCTTATTTTTTTGACGAACCTGTGTATTGACGGTGCACTCATCGGACTGACGGCCTGGATGCGTAAAACGAAGCTGGTCTGGTGGAGATGGTTGCTGTCCGCGGTCGTGGGTGCGCTGTACGTTGTCATGATGTTTGTTCCGGAGTTTGATTTTATGTTCACCTTTTTGATCAAGTTTGGATTGTCTCTGGTGATGCTGAGTATTGCATTTGGGTTTAAGGGTCTTCAGGCATTTATGAGGACCTTGGGTACCTTCTATGTAATCAATTTTGTCGCCGCTGGGGGAATCCTGGGTGTGCACTACATGCTGCAAAGCTCTGGGGAATTGTTCAACGGCATTTGGTTTACCGCATCAGGTGGAATGTCTTTTGATCTGAAAATTGCCTTCTGGTTCACGTTTGTCGTTTTTTTTGCCGTGCTTTTTTTATTCAAAGTCGTACAGAGCTCGAAACGAAAAACAGACCGAATGACAACGTACTTGGGTAAAGTGGAGGTTTTTATTGATGATGTGACTATTTCTTGTACAGGCCTTCTAGATACAGGAAATCAACTCACAGACCCGCTTTCACGTATGCCCGTCATGGTAATGGAGGTATTGTTATGGCAAGACATGCTGCCTGCTGCATGGAAGGGCAGGTTGAAGGATGAGGCGCCGGACAACCTTATCATGGAGCTCGATCAGGAGGAATTCCACTGGCAGGATCGTTTAAGGCTGGTACCCTATCGAGGCATTAACAAAGGAACTGCGTTTATGCTGGCGATGAAGCCAGACCGGGTGAAGGTAACGATGGATGAGATGTGTTATGAGACAACAAAGGTATTAATAGGGTTGGACGGGGGCGTACTGTCATCCGATGGGAAATACCAGGCCGTGATTCACCCTGAGCTTGTGCAAGACGCTGCTTCTGCGCAGTCTACGGCTATCTCTGCGGGAGCAACAGAAAAGCCGCTGAATGTGGTATAGGAGGAACGTACATGCTTGTAAAATGGAAACTGGTGGCGCAGCTGCAGTACTATCGTTTATTATTTCTGCTTGGTTTGAAAAGTGAAGAGATCTATTATATCGGAGGCAGTGAGGCGCTACCGCCCCCATTAACACGTGAAGAAGAAGAATTTTTGTTGCAAAAGTTGTCTTCAGGGGATTCGGCGATTCGTGCCATGCTGATTGAACGGAACCTGCGACTGGTGGTATACATCGCACGCAAATTTGAAAATACAGGCATCAATATCGAGGATCTGGTCTCCATCGGTGCAATCGGTTTGATTAAAGCCGTTAATACGTTTGACCCGGAAAAGAAAATTAAGCTGGCAACCTATGCTTCCCGTTGTATCGAAAATGAAATTTTGATGTACCTGAGACGTAACAGTAAAATTCGTACAGAAGTTTCTTTTGATGAACCACTCAATATTGATTGGGATGGAAATGAACTATTATTATCCGATGTACTCGGTACAGAGAACGATACAATCTATCGGAATATCGAAGAACAGGTAGACCGGAAGCTTTTGCATAAAGCATTGGAAAAATTAACCGAGCGAGAGCGAATGATTATGGAGCTTCGCTTTGGCCTGACGGATGGGGAAGAAAAGACACAAAAGGATGTCGCCGATCTACTTGGAATCTCCCAATCCTATATCTCCCGTCTCGAAAAAAGAATCATTAAAAGACTCCGCAAGGAGTTCAACAAGATGGTCTGAACAGGAGCATTTTCCATAATGGGTATTAATGGCAAGGATGCCAAGTGCGAATAAAAAAGCCTGCCCCGGAGATAATGTACATTAATGTTTCTCCTTGGGAGGTAAATCACGATGACCCGAAACAAAGTCGAGATTTGTGGCGTGGACACCGCAAAATTGCCTGTCCTCACCAACACAGAAATGCGGGAATTGTTTCATTCCCTTCAGCAACACCATGATCGCTCAGCAAGAGAGAAATTAGTGAATGGCAACCTGCGTCTTGTGCTCAGTGTCATTCAGCGCTTTAACAATCGGGGAGAGTTTGTCGATGATCTGTTCCAGGTTGGATGTATTGGCCTGATGAAAGCCATTGATAATTTTGATTTATCCCAGAATGTCAAATTTTCAACCTACGCGGTGCCGATGATTATCGGTGAAATCCGTCGATACCTGCGCGATAATAACCCAATTCGGGTATCTCGCTCCTTGCGGGACATTGCTTATAAAGCACTTCAGGTGCGTGACAGCCTGACGAATAAAAATTCCCGTGAACCGACGATATTCGAAATTTCTGAGGTGCTGAATGTGCCGAAGGAAGATGTGGTTTTTGCATTGGATGCCATTCAGGACCCGGTTTCGCTCTTCGAACCGATCTACCATGATGGTGGAGATCCGATCTATGTGATGGATCAGATCAGTGATGACAAAAACAAGGATGTGTCCTGGATTGAGGAAATTGCACTGCGTGAAGCGATGCACCGTCTCGGTCAAAGGGAGAAAATGATTCTGTCGATGCGGTTTTTCGAAGGGAAAACCCAGATGGAAGTGGCTGATGAAATTGGCATTTCCCAGGCGCAGGTATCCCGTCTGGAGAAATCAGCGATACAACAAATGCAGAAACATGTGAAGTCGTAACAAGGGGTTAGCCAGAAGGCGATCAAAGGGAAGTGAGATTCCTTTGATCGTCTTTTTGCTTTTTGGATTTCGACATCAGAGATATTTGGAATTGTTCCATTGCCTTTCCTTCGAAAAAGAGGACATTTTTCGCGTATGAAACATATATTGTATAGAAGCGGAGAACGGGTAGAAGCGGATTAATCAGGGGGCGGGACCAAATGAAAGTGAACACAGGTGAACCGGTGGGTAGCGGGATGAAAATTTCGGATTTTCAAACCAAAGATGTTATTAACATTACGGATGGCAAACGTCTGGGTCAGATTAGCGATTTGGAGCTGGATCTGAAACAGGGGCGAATTGAAGCGATTGTTGTGCCAGGTTACAGCCGTTTTATGGGGCTGTTCGGCGGGGGGACGGATCTGGTCATCCCTTGGAGAAACATTGTGAAGATCGGTTCGGATGTGATTTTGGTTAAAATGGATGAAATGAAGGAAAATAACTACGATGAGCGCGACCGTGAAGCGCGCTTGTATGACGAACAGAACGGCCGGATGGACCGGATGGACCGGGTGGAACGTATTGAACGGTTGGATCGCAACCAGCGCCGAACGATCTAACCGAGACAGAACGGGGTTCATTTGGTACACTGGAAGTTGTGAGGTGAGAAGATGGAACCGTTTATTTTGGATAAGGAAATACGGTCGGGAAGTCAGAACTCAAATTGGGGTCCTGACCCGTTGTTATTATATGTGGAGCCGTGGAAATTGCAGTTTAAGCATATGAAGGCCGGTTTTACGACAAGGCAGGGTGGTGTCGGAAGCACACCTTACGACAGTCTGAACTGTGCCTATCATGTGGGTGATGATCCGGCTGACGTGCTGAATAATCGCAAACTTGTGGCTGAAAAGCTGGGTTTCCCTTTGGAATCCTGGACTTGTGGAGAACAGGTACATGGTAAACATGTCGCTGTAATCACGGCTGAAGAACGGGGTAAAGGTTTGCTGGATCGACAGTCTGCATTACAGGATACGGATGGGTTGGTCACTAATGTGCCTGGTGTGCTGCTGACTTCCTTTTATGCAGATTGTGTACCCCTTTATTTCTATGACCCCGTACAACAAGCGGTGGGGCTTGCTCATGCCGGATGGAAAGGTACAGTTGCCGGTATAGCCGAATCGATGGTCGAAAAGATGGAGCAGGAATATGGAAGTCGCAGACAGGATATCCTTGCTGCAATAGGTCCCTCCATTGGGGATTGCTGTTATGAAGTGGATGAAGCCGTTATGAAGCATGTACGGGTTTGGCTGGATCACTCCTCGGGTAATGATGAATACAAGAACTCTGAATCCAATCAAGTATATCGACCTGCCAAAAATGGCAAAACGATGTTAAACTTGAAAGAATGCAATCGACACATTATGATGAAAGCAGGAATATTGCCGGATCATATCGAATGTACAACTTGGTGTACAAGCTGCAATCCCGAGCTATTTTTCTCGTATCGTAAAGAAAATGGCATTACCGGGAGAATGGCGAGCTGGATTGGGCTGGAAGAGAGGTGACCCTCTGTGTCATTGGAGGAGCGTATACAACTGGTAAATCAGAAGATCGAAGCCGCGTGTCAGCGCAGTGGTCGTCAACGTGAAGATGTGAATGTGATTGCTGTCACGAAATACGTCTCACTTGAAACAACGGGAGCTGTGCTGGACCACGGTCTTGAGCATATTGGCGAAAACCGCTGGCAGGATGCACAAGCGAAATGGGAAGCATTCGGTCAGCAGGGAACCTGGCATTTTATCGGTCATTTACAGACGAATAAGGTGAAGGACGTCATCGGTAAATTCCGTTACATACATTCACTGGATCGTTTGTCCCTGGCCAAGGAGTTGGATAAAAAGGCGGCGTCTCTTGGCATCCAGGTGGAAACACTATTGCAGGTGAATATTTCGGGTGAAGAAAGCAAGTATGGTTTGCAGCCTGAACAGGCGAGTTCCTTTTTGCGTGAAATCAGTTCGTTCAACAACCTGAAGGTCATCGGCCTGATGACCATGGCACCCCATGAGGAAGATCCGGAGCTTACACGTCCCGTATTTCGCGGACTGCGTGAGCTTAGAGACCATTTGAATGGACAAGCTTTGACAGCGGAGCCATTGACCGAGTTGTCGATGGGCATGTCCAATGATTTTGAAGTGGCGATTGAAGAAGGGGCAACCTGGGTTCGGCTTGGATCGATTCTCGTAGGAAAAGAGGAGGGTTCGCAATGGGCGTAATGAATAAGTTTATGAATTTCCTCGGGCTTCAGGAAGAGGAAGAGATTGTGGAACGTGAGCGTATGGCGGCACAAGAGGAACATGATCCTGATCAACAGGAAGCTGAAACCTCAAGTCTCGATAAACGTAGAAACCAAAGGGGTAATAATGTGGTGAGCATTCATTCCCAGAAAAATGTTAAAGTCGTCCTTTATGAACCGCGTTCTTATGACGAAGCACAGGAGATTGCTGACCATCTGCGCTCCCATCGCACAGTTGTCGTTAACCTACAGCGGGTGCGTCAGGATCAGGCACTGCGTGTCATTGATTTCTTGAGTGGCACAGTGTATGCACTGGGCGGCGGTATTTCAAAAATTGGCGGCAACATTTTTCTCTGTACGCCAGATACGGTTGAAATTCAAGGTTCAATTACGGAAATACTGGCTGACAGCGAGCAAGATTATAACAGAATGAGGTGAGCCACTTTTGTATCAGATTGAAAGCGTGTTGTACACGTTATACCAGATTTACTTTTACATGGTCATTGTCTACATATTGATGTCATGGCTTCCCAACGCACGGGAGAGCTTCATCGGTGAATGGCTAGGTAAGTTTGTGGAACCATATTTAAGACCTTTCCGCCGATTTATTCCGCCTTTGTTCGGTGTGTTGGATATTTCACCGATTGTGGCGTTGATTGTTCTTCAACTCGCGCTTAATGGGCTGATCTCCATCCTCCGATACTTTGTATATTAAGGTAGGGTGAACATAGATGAGCGGTGAAATTTACGAGCATTTTAGTCATGATGAGCGGGATTTTGTGGATAAAGCCTCTGACTGGGTTGAACGGGCAGGTAAGTATCATGACATGAAGCTAACTGACTTTCTTGATCCCAGACAGGTCTTTATTTTACAAACACTTGTGAACCGTCGAGATGATGTACAGATTCGTCTGGATGGTGGTTATGAAACAGCTGAACGTAAACGTGCACTGATTGCACCGGATTATCGATATCTGGACGATGAAGATATGGGTATGCAGGTGATGAGCATTACGTCTGACGATCAGAAAATCAAAGAGCTGGAGCATGGGGACTATATGGGTGCCCTGCTCGGGCTTGGCATGAAACGTGGCAAGATCGGTGATATTCAAGTGCTGGAGGACGGGTGCCATACGGTGGTGGCGTCGGAAACCGGCGCTTTTTTATCGCTTCAACTGAATCAGGTGCACCGGGTTCATGTGTTTACGGAGCTGTTGGCACTGGATCAGCTGAAATGGTCCGAGAGCAAACTGGAGACGATGGACATTACCGTGGCTTCCCTGCGTTTGGATGGCATCTGTGCAGATGTGTATCGGCTTAGCCGCAGTAAAGTTCTGGTTCCGATCAAGGCCGGCCGCTGTCGCGTGAATTGGAAAGTGGAGGAAGATCCGTCCAAGTCGCTGAAGGCGGGGGATGTGGTCTCCATTCAAGGGTTTGGTCGATTCAAGGTGATGGAACAGGATGGTATGACCAAAAAGGGACGCTGCCGCGTAAAAATCGGCAAATTTGCCTAAGTGTGTTGCAGGAAAACCCGCTTTCTTGTCGAAATGTTTAAGGTAAAGGTGCAAAAAACATTCGGTGTTTCCGATATACACTAAAGTGCAAAGGTTAATATGACCGCCGAAGGATCAGAGTCTGATCCTGCATTCCGTATTAGTTGCCAGGATTGGGCATAACATATACGGCTCCTTGGGTGGAACCCATATGCTGCAAACCTTCTCAGTCCGGGAAGGAACTTTTACAGGAGGTGGACAGCATGCCATTAACGCCGCTGGACATACACAACAAGGAATTTTCCCGACGCTTGCGCGGGTATGACGAGGATGAGGTCAATGAATTCCTGGATCAAGTCATCAAAGATTACGAAGGCGTCATTCGCGAAAACAAAGAGCTGAGCAATCAGTTGCTGTCCGTTCAGGAGAAGCTTGATCATTTTGCAACGATTGAAGAGACGCTGAGCAAAACGATCATCATTGCGCAGGAAGCTGCGGATGATGTGAAGAACAATGCGAAAAAAGAAGCACAGTTGATCGTGAAGGAAGCCGAGAAAAATGCGGACCGGATCGTAAACGAATCTTTGTCTAAATCACGCAAAATTGCTTTGGAAGTCGAAGAGCTGAAAAAGCAGGCATCCATCTATCGTGCCCGTTTCCGTACACTTGTGGAAGCACAGCTTGAATTGTTGACTCAAGATGGTTGGGAAGCGCTGGAGAGCCGGGAGCAGGAAGTTCGTGACCGTGAGCGGGAAATGAAGGAAATTTATTAGTCTATCCGCCTGGTTGACTTTTACCTGTAAAGAGGCTATAACTATATTCATAATGAATAGTGATTCCATGACGGGTTCAGTACGTTATGATCTCATCCCTCAGAGAGTTGGCGTCTGGTGCAAGCCAATGGATGAGTTATAGCCGAATATCTCCCCGGAGAAGTGACGCTGAAGCGGTGAAGGATTGGCCGTGTGTAAGCGAAACCGTGAGCCGAACGTTATATCGGCACCCTGCTGTAGTTAAGCGGGGCATAAGCGCTGTTGATGACAGAGCATACCCAATGATATTGGATGTGGTTTGTGATGAACAGAATTAGGGTGGTAACGCGAGCATAACCTCGTCCCTTTCCAGGGATGAGGTTTTTTTGTGTTCAAAAAAGAAGCGAACGTGCATGAGGCCCGAAGGGACCTCAAGGAGAGAGCCCCCCGCCGGAGGAGTGAAGCGTCCGGCACCGGGGTTTCGCCCAGGCGAACGTACATGAGGCCCGAAGGTGCCTCAAGGAGAGAGCCAACCGCCGGAAGAGCGAAGCGTCCGGCACCGGGGTTTCGCCAAGGCGAACGTGCATGAGGCCCGAAGGGACCTCAAGGAGAGAGCCCCCGCCGGAGGAGCGAAGCGTCCGGCAACTCCCTTCTCGCGGTAAGGCCCTGCGGCGTTCCCGGAGGGGACAGCCGCAAGAGGGCCGACTCCAACATACACACCTTCGCCAATGCCGCCGTAGTTCCAGCCAAAGACAACCCATTCCGGGTGTCCAGAGGGCGGAGCGCCAATGGGGTCCCCCTTGGTAAGGGGGATTTAGGGGGATTGAAACGCTTTTTGTGGACGGTCCACAATCTAACACAGTTGAAAGGAAGATCATCATGCAACGAGTCGACGTCAAAGAGAAAGCACGTGCCAGAGAACTACGCGTGTTAAACAAATGGAAAACCGAGAATACATTCAAAAGATCGATCGAAAACCGGGAAGGTAAGCCAAACTTCGTATTTTACGAGGGACCGCCTACAGCCAACGGTAAACCGCATATCGGTCACGTACTGGGACGGGTCATCAAGGATTTCGTGGGACGTTATAACACAATGAAGGGTTACCGCGTCGTTCGTAAAGCAGGCTGGGATACACACGGTTTGCCTGTAGAACTGGGTGTTCAGAAAAAGCTGGGCATCTCCCACAAGTGGGAAATTGAGGATTACGGCGTGGAGAAATTCATTAACGAATGTAAAGCGAGCGTGTTTGAATACGAACAACAATGGCGCGATCTGACCGAAGGTATCGGCTACTGGACAGACATGAATAATCCATATATCACACTCGACAACAATTACATCGAAAGTGTGTGGAACATTCTGGCGACGATTCATGAAAAAGGCCTGCTGTATCGCGGTCACCGCGTGAGTCCTTACTGTCCGTCTTGTCAGACTACACTTAGCTCCCATGAGGTAGCGCAAGGGTACAAGGACGTGAAAGACCTCAGTGCTACAGCCAAATTCAAGCTGGATGACAGCGGCGAATTCGTGCTTGCCTGGACAACGACGCCTTGGACATTGCCTTCACACGTTGCGCTTGCCGTGAACCCCGATATGGACTACTCCCGTGTTCGTCAAGACAACGAAGTGTACATCATGGCGACTAATCTTGTTGAGAAAGTCATGAAGGATGCCAAAGGTGAGTATGAAGTTATCGGTGCACTGAAAGGTTCTGACCTGGTTGGAAAAACGTATGATCCTCCGTTCAACTACGTGCAGGCTGAGAAAGCAAACATCATCCTGGGTGCAGGTTTTGTAACCGATGCAAGTGGTACAGGGATTGTACACATGGCACCTGCACATGGTGAAGATGACTATCGTGTATGTCGCGAGAATGGCATCAGTTTTGTGAACATGGTGGACCTGGAAGGCAAGTTTGTGCCACAGGTAACTGATTTTGCCGGACGTTTTGTCAAGGACTGCGATATTGATATCGTAAGATACCTGTCGGAAAAAGGGCGCCTGTTCAGCAAAGAAAAATATGAGCACAGCTATCCGTTCTGCTGGCGTTGTGATACACCACTTCTGTACTATGCAATGGACAGCTGGTTTATCCAAACAACAGCAATCAAGGATCAGCTGATCGCCAACAACAGTGAAGTGGACTGGTACCCGGGCCACGTTCGTGACGGGCGATTCGGGAAGTTCCTTGAAGATCTCGTAGACTGGAATATCAGCCGTGACCGTTATTGGGGAACGCCACTGAACATCTGGGTATGTGAAGAGACGGGTGAACAATTCGCTCCTCATAGCATCGCTGAACTGCGTGCTCGTGCCATTGGCGACGTGCCTGAGAATCTGGAGCTGCATAAACCATATGTAGATGACGTCAAAGTCATGAGCTCTTGTGGCAAATATGAAATGAAACGTACACCGGAAGTGATCGATGTCTGGTTCGACAGCGGCTCCATGCCGTTTGCCCAGCAGCACTATCCATTTGAAAATAAAGAAATATTCGAACAGCAATATCCGGCAGATATGATCTGTGAAGGAATTGACCAAACACGCGGCTGGTTCTACAGCTTGCTGGCCGTATCTACACTTTTGACAGGCAAAGCACCTTACAAAGCGGTTATGGCAACAGGCCACGTGCTCGATGAGAACGGACAGAAGATGTCCAAATCCAAAGGCAACGTTATCGATCCTTGGGAAGTCATCGAAGAATATGGTACAGATGCATTCCGCTGGGCTTTGTTGTCTGACAGCGCACCGTGGAACAGCAAGCGTTTCTCCAAAGGTATCGTGGGCGAAGCGAAATCCAAAATGGTGGATACGCTGGTCAACACCCATGCATTCCTGACGCTGTATGCTACGATTGATGGATTTGATCCACAGGAGCATCCGTTCAAGTTGTCTTCACACAACCTGGATCGCTGGATTTTGTCAAGACTGAACAGCCTGATTCTCGTTGTAGAAAAAGCGCTGGCTGTTAACGACTATCTGAACTCTTCCAAAGCCATTGAAGCGTTTGTAGATGAACTCAGTAACTGGTACATCCGTCGTTCCCGTGACCGTTTCTGGGGCAGCGGATTGACAGAAGACAAACTGGACGCTTACCGTACACTTACCGAAGTGCTGGTGACTACAGCCAAGCTCGTGGCTCCATTCACACCGATGCTTGCAGAAGATATCTATCTGAACCTGACTACTGGTGAGAGTGTGCACATGGATGATTATCCGGTTGCCAATGAAACGCTGATTGACTTGAATCTGGAGCAGGATATGGAGACAGCTCGCCGAATCGTTGAACTTGCTCGTAACGTACGTAACGAAACAGGCATCAAGACACGTCAACCGTTGTCTGAACTGATCGTTTCCCTGGATAAAGGCTTCGATCTGGCAAGTTATGAAGAGATCATCAAGGATGAGATCAATGTCAAAACTATTCGTACCGAGCATGATGATGCGGATTTCGTTGATTTCACTTTGAAGCTGAATCTGAAAGTAGCGGGTAAAAAATACGGTAAAAACGTAGGCTTCCTGCAGAATTTCTTCAAGGGAATGTCAGCGGATGAGACGCGTAAAGTGGTGACGGAAGATGTTCTGAATGTCCTTTCTCCTGAAGGCGAAGAGCTGCAAGTGACGGGTGAAGAACTGCTGGTGGAGAAACAAGCCAAATCCGGTTTTGCCTCGGCATCGGGCTATGGTCTGACGGTAGCTCTCAATACGGAGATCACAGCAGAACTTGAACAGGAAGGTTGGGTCCGTGAAGTCATTCGTGCAGTTCAAGACACACGGAAGAAGCTGGATCTGCCGATTGAGAAAAGAGTACGTTTGACGCTGGATGTGGACTCTGCTTTACAAGAAGCGATTCAGGCCTTTGATCATGTGCTGCGTGAGAATGTCCTCGTTACCGAAGTGACCTTCGGAACGAACGATTCGATGCAACGCATTGAAGCCGGAGGCAAAGCCATCGGTGTATATATCGAGGGGTAATACAGTAATTCTCACGTACGGCGTTCTGGAGAAAGGAATGCTTTGTCAGACTTTAACTGGGACAGAGTAACCCTATTTCAAATAGGACAGTATATAGAAACAGACATGCCAACGAGCCTCAGATGCAGGAGAAGAATCCTGTGTCCTGGCTCGTTTGGTTTTTCAGCAAATGGGCAATGATTTCTATTGTGCAGACATTCTATATACATCAAAGGAACTGAGTAAATTATGAACGAACAGGAAACCCAATCGCCATCTAATTCAGAATCCACGCATTCCAAGAATGCGGAGGACAAGATTGAAGAACTTCACAAGCTCACTAACCGGATCGCCAATGAACTCGAACGTTCACGAATCGCACAGTATACGGAATTGCTGAATCGGCCGTGGAAGCTGATCGGACTTAATCTGTTGTCTGGCGCCGCAAGGGGCGTGGGAATCGCCATCGGTTTTACTTTTTTTGCAGCAACGATCATTTATGTGTTACAAGTGCTAGGTGCCCTTAATCTGCCCATCGTGGGTGATTACATCGCAGATATTGTACGGATTGTGCAACGACAGCTGGAATTGAATACCTATTAGGTCTTGTGGGTTTAATACGAGTCGTCTGAATCGACATCCGGTTCTAACAGACCATCACCTTCACGGTTCTCCAGATACTGTCGATATTGCCGATTGCGCACGATGGACACGTCATGACCGTAGATATCGGTTGCGACAAAGCTCTCATACGCTTCAACGCAGCCCTCCACTTCGTCAGTGGCTTCGATCGCCATAACGTCATAACTGTCGATGTCGCGTCCCTCAGCCATAGCCGGAGTATTGGAGGTGCCCCAACTTTCAACAATCTGCCATGCGTCTTCGCCGTCAAAGCCGTTCTTGTCATCACGTTCATCCAGGCTTGTGCGGCCAAAGGCAGGAGCGAGAAATTCTTCCTCGACAGGACGATTTTCGGAGACAACGGTTTCCGGTTGATGCTTTTTGCAGTATTTGGTGTAAGGAACAGCTTGCATGCGTTCATAGGGGATAGGTTGCTGACACACGGCGCAAGTTCCGTAATGACCTTCTTCGATGGAATGCAGGGCAGAATCGATGCGCTCCAGTTGAAATTCATCATGCTCCAGCAGGGAAATATCCTTTTCGCGCTCATACATCTCGGTAGCTACATCACCCGGATGGTTGTCAATCGGTGATAATTCACCTGTCTGAAGCTTCATGGAGTCACCTAGACCATAATGTTCGTTCTGCTCCAGTCTATGTTCAATATCACGCTTTTCGGTTATCAGTTGGGAACGTAACGATTGCAGTTGTTTGGCAGTGAAATGTGACATCATTTTCCCCTTTCTGTTCCGTATGGACTCCGGATTTTGACTCTGTTGTAGGATGTGCCATTTCGTGCAGAATTACAGAAGGGAAATGTTATGGTTTTTGCCATCTGGACTGCCATTAACCGCGTCGTGGACGATTTCCAAACAGCTGTGCTACAATGAACAAGTCTGGCGTAAAGCCTGTATCGTTTGGAAAAGACAAGAACGGAGTGACAAACAAACGTGGTGTATTATATCCTCGCTTTTATCGTATTTTTAGTCGATCAGGGAACGAAGTTCCTAATTGCAACCCGGATGGAACTTAGAGATGAAATTCCGGTGATTGGCAATTTCTTTGTCATCACATCACATCGTAACTCAGGTGCAGCCTTTGGTATTTTGCAGGATCAACGCTGGTTCTTTATTGTGGTTACACTGGTTGTCGTGGTGGCTTTGGTTTGGTATTTGCAAAAGGTAAAAGATACTCCGCACAAATTGCTGCCCGTGGCGCTTAGTTTGGTGCTTGGGGGAGCCATTGGTAACTTTCTGGATCGGGCTTTGACCGGAGAAGTTGTCGATTTTATCCAGCTTAATTTTGGTAGCTATACGTTTCCCATTTTCAACATAGCCGACTCGGCGATCTGTATCGGTGTGGTATTGATTATTGTGGAAACGTTGCTTGAAGGACGGCGCGAGAAAGTAGCCGCAAAGGTCGAAGGGAATGAACATCATGAGTAAAGCGCAAAATGAAGAACAGAATAACGGAGACACGTCAACGCATGACGATGAACTCATGAATGGCAATGATCGTATGGAATGGACGGTTGCCGCTGAACATAATAAGGAACGAATTGACAAATATATCACAGAATCCATGGATAACGTATCGCGCTCCCAAGTTCAATTGTGGATCGGAGACGGATTCGTAACAGTGAACGGGGCTAAAGTCAAAGCCAACGCCAAATTATCAGAAGGCGATCTGGTAGAGCTTCTGATCCCTGAGCCGACGACTGTAGAGATTATTGCTGAAGATATTCCACTCGAAGTGGTGTACGAAGATAGTGATTTGATCGTTATTAACAAACAGCGTGGTCTTGTTGTACATCCAGCACCAGGACATACGTCGGGAACACTTGTTAATGCACTGATGTATCACTGTAAAGATCTCTCAGGCATTAACGGCGAGCTGCGTCCCGGTATTGTGCATCGGATTGATAAGGACACATCGGGTCTAATTATGGCTGCCAAAAATGATCGTGCTCACGCCTCGCTGGCCGCTCAGCTCAAAGAGCATAGTGTGAATAGACGATATATTGCACTCGTTCATGGGCATCTTAGCCATGATCAGGGTACGATTGATGCACCGATTGGTCGAGATACCAATGATCGCAAAATGTACACCGTCACGGAGCGTAACAGTAAACATGCGGTCACGCATTTTACTGTCACCGAGCGTATCAATGACTACACGTTGTTGGAACTGAAACTGGAGACAGGGCGTACCCACCAGATTCGTGTTCACATGAAGTTCATTGGTCATCCGCTTGTTGGAGATCCGACGTATGGTCGTAACAAAGGGATCAAAATGCAGGGACAGGCCCTGCATGCCGCGATTCTCGGTTTTGTACATCCAACGACCGGAGAGTACCTTGAATTTACAGCTCCGCTTCCGCAGGATATGGAAGATGTTCTGGCCTCACTGCGTAGCCGCTGACAGCTCGAGAAAGTACAAATGTTCGGATAATTTGTCCATGGTTTTGAACGCGCAAATGCTTCATATTAAAGTGTAGAAATTTGCGTCAAATGAGGAGATGAACAAAATCATGAGTATCGATAAATATCAGGAAACGTACATTCAGACTAATTTTGCCGACCGTATTGGCGGCTCCAACTATGGTAAAGACACCAACATCTATAAATTCGAGAAAATCAAACGTGCCAAAGCTTCGGCTAAAAAAGATTTTCCCAATGTAGAATTGATTGACCTCGGCGTAGGTGAACCGGACGAGATGGCAGATGCAGGCATTGTTGCTGCATTGGCGGAGCAAGCCTCCAAACCCGAAAACCGTGGTTATGCGGATAACGGTATTCCCGAATTCAAGGAAGCGGCAGCTGCTTACCTGAAAAATGTATTTAATGTTGAAGGTATCGATCCATCAACTGAAATCGTGCATTCCATCGGCTCCAAGCCAGCATTGGCGATGATGCCTTCTTGCTTCATCAATCCAGGTGATGTAACGATTATGACGGTGCCAGGGTATCCGGTTATGGGTACACACACCAAATACCTGGGTGGCGAAGTGTTCAACATCCAATTGACTAAGGAGAATAACTTCCTGCCAGATCTGTCGGCCATTCCGGAAGATATTGCGAAACGTGCGAAGTTGCTCTATCTGAACTACCCGAATAACCCGACGGGCGCGAGTGCTACGGTGGAGTTCTTTACCGAAGTGGTTGAATGGGCGAAGAAATACAGCGTAGTCGTTGTACATGATGCTCCATACGCAGCACTGACATATGACGGCAAAAAACCGTTCAGCTTCTTGTCTGTACCTGGTGCCAAGGATGTGGGCGTGGAATTGCACTCCCTCTCCAAGTCCTATAACATGACAGGCTGGAGAATTGGTTTTGTTGCAGGTAACCCGCTTGTTGTTAAAGCATTCAGCGATGTGAAAGACAACAATGACTCCGGTCAGTTCATCGCGATCCAAAAGGCTGCTGCCTATGGATTGAACCACCCGGAAATCACGGAAAAAATCGCTGAGAAATATTCCCGTCGTCACGACCTGCTGGTAGCTGCACTGAACGAGCTGGGCTTCCAGGCTGAGAAACCTAAAGGTTCCTTCTTCCTTTATGTTGAAGCTCCAAAAGGTATTGCCGGAGGCCGCCGCTTTGAATCCGGCGAAGACTTCTCCCAGTTCCTGATCCGTGAGAAACTGATCTCTTCAGTTCCTTGGGATGATGCCGGTAACTTTGTTCGTTTCTCCGTTACCTTTGAAGCTAAAGGGGAAGAAGAAGAGAAACGCGTTATCGCTGAAATTAAACGCCGCCTGAGCGACGTGCAATTCGAATTTTAATTTAAATTCACATAATCATAATGATGTAGAGAAAGAAGAGACCGGAAACGGTCTCTTTTTTATGCAAAAAAATATAAATTCTCCCTGTAATCCCTTTACAAAATTATACAAGCAACATATGATTAGATCTTTACGTTATTTATATAGTCAGAAGTTGCTTTTGAAGGGAGTTATGGAAATTGTTATCATCACGTACCAATACCGTGTCCACACCTGCTGCAGGGACAGGCAATACCGTTTCAGGATTGCTCAAACTATTGAGGCCCAAACAATGGACTAAAAATTTGCTATTGTTTGCCGCACTGCTTTTTTCTTTTGAGGAAATTCGGACGGAGACCATTCTATCGACTTTGCTAGGTTTTATTTTATTTAGCCTCGTTGCAGGCTGCGTTTATATTTTAAACGATTATGTAGATCGCGACAGAGATCGTCAGCATCCGGTGAAGATGTTCCGTCCCCTTGCTTCTGGACAGGTCAATCCGGCTCACGCCTTGCTGTTCGGAATTCTGCTGTTAATTCTTTCCGTCGGGACAGCCTTTGTGATGAACCCGTTATTCGGAGTGTTATGTATTGTTTATTTCCTTTTGAATGTGTCGTACTCATTTGTACTGAAACATCTCGTTATTTTGGATATGATGACCATTGCGGCTGGATTTGTGCTTCGTGCGATTGCAGGAGGTGTGCTGATCCATGTACCCTTTACGCCGTGGTTCCTCATTTGTACGATGCTGTTGTCCCTGTTCCTGGCTATCGGCAAACGGAGGAATGAACTTACCCTGCTTGAGGGAAATACCGGTTCACACCGTAAAGTATTGAATAACTATTCGATTACGTTATTGGATCAGTTCAATACCATTGTCACAACGGCGACCATTATCAGCTATTCGTTATTTACGTTCACATCCGATCGCACCATTCATTTAATGTGGACGATTCCGTTGGTCATATACGGCATGTTCCGTTATCTGTATCTGATTCATATGAAGAACCAAGGTGGTTCGCCTGATCGAGTTCTGTTTGAGGACAAGCCTATCTTGATCACGGTCATTTTGTATGTCATCAGTGTTATTTCGATTTTTGCTATTTTTGAATAAAAGTTAGAGTCTGGAAGGTAGAGGGGGATCAGGGTGAAAAGCACGAAAGTTGCCATCTTTGATATTGATAAAACGATTATACGCAGAGATTCCATGTTTCAGTTTGTACATTACGGTGTTCGGCGTTATCCATGGCACGTATGGAGATTGCCTGTAATTGCATATCATACCGTGCTGTTCAAGGCAGGTCTGATGACCGTTGAACGTGTCAAACGTTCCTATTTCAAGAGCATTGAGCGCATGTCCGAAAAAGATCTGGAGCATTTTTTTGATACACGATTGCGTACTGCCATTTTTGCGGAGGCAAGTGTAGAGATGCAGCACCGTAAGGAAGCAGGCTATCATGTATTGCTGGTAACCGCATCTCCGCATGCCTATATGAAATATTTTAAAAACTTTCCCTGGGTGGATCATGTCATCGGTACAGATCTGGTTCGTCACTCGAATGGCTATACCTGTAGGATCGAAGGCAGCAATTGCAAAGGGGATGAGAAGGTTCGCCGAATTCAGGCCTATCTGGATGAGAAAAAAATGGTGATTGATTATGATCAATCCTGCTCCTACTCCGACTCCTTATCCGATCTTCCAGTGATGCAGTTGGTGAGTCAGCGATACTTTATTAACAAGCGCGTACCAGAGATGGAGGCACTGTCGTGGGGGAGATAAAAGGGCGCCATACAGGCAAGCTATTGATGCTGGTCTCCGCTTTTCTTACAGCGACGGGCCAACTGTTCTGGAAGTGGGGCTTAACCGAGTGGATCTATCTGGTCATCGGCTTTCTCTGTTATGGACTGGGTGCGATTTTGATGATTAAGGCTTTTGCTTTGGAAAAGCTGTCTGTAGCCTATCCTTTGATGTGTGCCAGCTATGTGTTTGCGCTGATCTATGGATACTTTTTGCTAGGAGAAGAAATTACGGTGCAGAAGCTGGCCGCTGTTGTGCTGCTTGGAATCGGGGTGACGTTGACCAGTGTTGATCGATAGCTGGATGATTGCTGTACTCATCGCAATGACCCTGTGTGGAGCAATGGGGGGAGCGGGTTTGAAAGCCTACGCCACCAGCCGCAAAAAGCTTCATGTTCTAATGGGGCTTGGATTCTACGGTACAGGTGCGCTGCTGAACATTGTATTGTTGAAATTTCTTCCCTTAACGGTTGTACTGCCTGCCAATGCGTTAACGTATGTGTGGACGCTCATTATAGCGCGGTTTGCCTTTAAGGAAACAGTGGGTCCTTTGCGCTGGATCGGTGTCGCTTGTATTATGGGCGGGTTGTGTTTATTGGTTTTCTAGATTAATTAAAACTGGATGTGAACGCATGAAATTTTTGGACTACATATTTTATAATCGCAGAACCAATTGGACGGCATTTGGTCTGTTTGCGGGTTTTGCTCTTTTTTACGCTCTCATGAATGGACCTTACGTGACGTACATAGCGAATCACGCAGAGCTTCTAGGGTCATACACGCCATTTAGTACGACGCATTTTCCACTTAATTTATTTAACTTCGATCCTTCCATGTATTATGGAGATAACAGTTCTTCGGTTATTCATCCGTTAATTTCATTCCTGGCGGTTACGCTTGAAGCAGGGGCTCAACTGTTGGGCGGGAATTGGTTCTTTCTTGTCCTGCAGTCACTTGTGAATGCGGGTTCGGTTGTGCTGGTATTTCTGTTTTTGAATCAAAAAGATAAACAAATCACCACGCCGTTACTTTTCGCTTTATTGTTCGGTTTTAGCTCCTATCTGATGTTCACTGCGTTGGTTCCGGACTCGTATCCGTATGTGCAGTTTGTTATCCTGTTCTCTGTGCTGTATATGCAATATACCCGTGAACGAGAAGATGTCCGTTACATCCCAAATGCGTTGCTGGCATCCATCAACTTCGGACTGACGTCGACCAACATTGTACCGCTTGCAGCCGCCATGTTTTTTAATTTGCGTACGTGGCGTAACAAGTCTGGTTGGAAAAAGTATATCGGGATTATGGCACTGGCCGTTGCCTTCATCGTAGTATTGACAGTGATACAGTACATCGCGTTTGGCGGTCGCAGTTGGGTCAGCAATTGGTTGCTTGGTATTCAAAATGGGGGCACAAGCTATGCCACTCCATTCCAGTTCGCAGTTCATTGGAAGGCTTTAAGCTTGCTAACGATTAATCCGATGCTGTCACCGAAAGTGCATTTGCTGGACCCGGGCATGGTCGCGTTTGTAACGGATCTGTCCCGATCCAATCCAATCTATATTCAGCTCACGGGTATTTTTATCCTGCTGCTGGCGCTCACTGGATTTATCAAGGGCATCCGTGAACGGGAAATTTGGACTCTTGTGCCATACATTCTGTTTGCATTTTTACTTCATATCGTTGTTGGTTTCGGGCTGGCGGTATTTCAATACGATATGTACCTTTACGCAGGACACTATCTGTTTGCGTTCTTCCTCCTCAGTGGGGGCTTCGTCATCGGTCTTCGTCCGGGGCTGGGTAAAAAAGTGCTAATAGGCTTGATCATGCTATGTATTCTCGTTACCGCAGGGAACAACATCTATCGTCATGTAGAAACATTAACAACCATTAAGCAGTCCTATGATCAGTTGGAACAGGAACGTACAGTGAAATAATCAGATATCCTATATAATGAGACAAGGCCATTGGATTTACAGTCCATTGGCCTTGTCTTGTTTAGCTATGCAGATTGGTTTAAACAAAAGACCCTCTGCGTTCATGACACAGAGGGTCGCTCATTCGATTTAAGCAATAATTTTGGTCTTCTTGGCATTCTCGGCTGAACGTTTGGTGAGGCTGCTGAGTGGACGTTTTAAAGCAAGAGCCACGATGAGACTCAGCGCGATGAACATGCACAACCACAGAATATCCTTGATGGCAGTCGACCACAAGATGCCGCCGACCGACTCACGCAGCAGGCTGATCGCATACGTGAAGGGCATGAACGGATTCAATGCCTGGAAAAAGGGCGATGTCATGCTGATCGGGAACGTACCGCCGGAGCTGGAGAACTGGAACACCATGAAGATGATCGCGATCCCTTTTCCGATATTCCCAAAAACGGACAGCAGGGTGTACGTTATAGTTACAAATACGGCACTCACCAGCATGGCAAACAGGATAAACCACAGTTTATCTGCGACATAGGTTCCGAGAATCAGGATGTCTCCCAGGCTGACACAGACTGCTTGAAGCAACCCAATGGTTAGAAAAGTAGCGAGACGCCCAAGATACAACTCGTATCCCCGGAACTTGCCCTCTGGATTCTCAGCTTCGGCACGAAGCAGGGAAATCAGCAGCGTTGAGCCTACCCACAAGGACAGCACGCCATAAAATGGTGACATGGCCGATCCATAATTGGGAATCGGGTAAAGCTGTTGTTCTTTGATTTGCACCGGACTTGCAAGGAAAGCACTTTCTTCTTCGATATCGCCGCGCAAAAGCTTGGCGAGCTCGGCAAACTGGTTATTGCCTTCGACTTCCCTAAGTTTGTCTGCTGCCTTGCTGATGGCACTTTCCAAAGCTGGCAGATCATCACGCACAAGCGTGGCAACACGATGAACTCCTTTTTCGACCTCCGGTAACTGGTTCTGCACAAAATCGGATGCCTTGCCTATCTGTTTCTCGGCATTAGGCAGATCGTTTCGAACAAAATCAGCCGCTTCGTTCAGCTTGGTCCCCAGCTTGGGCAGATCGTTACGAATTAATGAAGACACTGTGTTCAACGCTTGGATAAAGCCTTCACTTTTGTTCGCGAGTGTCTCCGATATCTCATGGATCTTAGATTGTATTTGAGGCAATTCGCTCTGAATTTTCTTCAACTCGGTCTGCCCAAATGTAATCCCTTCTTTGGCTGATGCAAGAATGTCTGCAATATCCGGAATTCGATCCCTTGCTCCCTGTAGAGTATCTGCTGAAGCGGAGAGGATAGACCTGAGCTTATCCGCCCCAGCCGCAAGTGCAGGCGATATTTCGCTCTCGTAGGTGTTCATGATATTGCCAATGCCGCTGCTAACGTCCTTGGAGAGAGCATTTAACTGGGCGATGACGTCTGCGGGCGGAGTTGTATTGCGACGCAGAGCATCACTGATAATCCCAGCCAGACGGATTTGCAACTGAAGTTTATCTGAAATGGTGTTCAGTTGCGTAATTTTATCGGCAAGTGGATGGCTTGGAAGCAAGTTGTCGATTTTGCCCAGTAGTTCTGCCATACTGTCGACGAGTTTTACCGCAATCCCTAAGCGGGCAGCGATCCGGTCCAGATCTTCTGCTGTCGGCAGATGATTAAGGTCCGTATTTTGCAATTGCCCAAATACGTCTGACGCTGCGTTTGCGATTTGTTGCACCAGCAGCAGGTTTTGCCAGATCGCCGGTCCTATAGCATGAAACGCTTCTTCACTGGAATCCACAAACTGATTCAAGCCTTCGGCCAGCTCAATCCCGTTACCAGCGATTTGTGATACTTTGTCCAGATCTTGCTCTGCGGCCGTTACGATAGACAGAGCTTTGTCGGTTTTATCCAGGGCCGTTTGGATGACACCTGATACCTGACCAAAGTTTGCATCCACTTCTTGAATACGTTCTACGGCTTTTTGAATATCGGGAATCCGCCCCTGAATAGCCAACACTTCGGAAGCCGCATCATTAATTTGTGGCCAATACTCCTGCACTTTGAGCACATACTGTGCGGCTTCATTGATTTCGGGCAGTTTTTTTTCGATTTCAACGATCTTTTGAGCATCTTTTACAATACCAGGCATGGCTTTTTCCACTTCCAGTACCTTTTGACCTGCGGCTTGTATGGCCGGAAGATTTTTCTCCAGCGTGAAAATGCCATTCTCCATCTTGCGCAAGGTTGGAAGCTGGGCATTGATTTCAACTCCGGCTTCCTTCAACTTGGTTAGAACAGCTTCGCTGACGGCTTCAGTGAAATTTTCATTGATTTGTGTTGTTATCGCAGATACACCAGAGCCTGTGATTTTTGGAGCAATGGCATTAACCTTCTCATTAACGGTATAGATTACCTCTGGGCGCTCCAGCTTTCCGTCAACGATACCTGTAATTTTGGATGAAAAGTCCCCAGGAATGAGCAGACTTGCGTAATACTCTCCTGTTTGCACACCCCGATCAGCCTCAGCTTGGTCTACAAAAGTCCAGCCCAGCTTTTCGTTCTGTTTCAGGCTGGATACCAGTTCGTCTCCGATATTAACGTTAGTTCCTGCAACAGTTGCACCCTTATCCTCGGTTGTCACCGCAATTTTGATCCCCTGGGTGTTACTGTACGGGTCCCATACGGATTTCACGTTGACCCAGTCATACACCCCGGGCAGTAAAATAATAGCCACAATTAGAAATATACCTGTGGGAACCTTCAAAATATGCAACCAGTCTGTTTTGTAAACATGCCAAATGTGACGCATAACTTCCTCCTAAATGTAAATAAATGTAGGTCTTTTCTTATTTCTATGTCGCATATTTGTAAATCCTTATGTATATCGGCTTTATTGCAGCATCCATGAATTGTTTCATGTTTATAAACTTTACCCATTTCACTGTGTACTAATGCAGTGCCTTCGTTATTCCGTGTTTCTGGACGTTGAACTCTAAAATTAGAAGATATCTTTCATATTAAAAATGCCATCAAAACTGAAGGCAGTTAAGGTGAAACTCACTGTATGTACCAAAGGGAAGGGTTCTGTCTCAACATTGAATATAGTCAGAGGATTATTTTGGCGTAAGGTTCTCCGCAATTACCTATGGATAAATATGCAGAATTATTGTATAATTATGAGTAACGAATGAAATGTGATGTGTTTGGATGTTTTTCAGCCGAACTGCTGATTCTAAAGAGAATACAGTAGAGGAATTTCGCCTGTGATGTTGAGGTGTTGACAGGGGGTTGTCTTTCTGTCATAATTCATGAAGACAAACGGACATATTGAGTACAGAACCCTGTGAGGTCCTGCAATATGAACGACATGAATAGCACCTTTAAATCAGTCCCGTGAGACTGGCAAGGTAACGTGAACGATACATCGTTTTTTTGCTGCGGCAAATGAAGCGATGCATCCCGAGAGTAAACTTTCTTCAGAGCGGTCTGAAGTTCGGAGACTCCTTGCCAATAAACACGGCAAGGAGTCTTTTTTGTTCTCCTCGTCACGGGGCCATGATCTGAAAGGTAAATCCTGAGGAGGCTGAACGCATGAGCACAGAGACACATGTCATTATGGATGAAACCGCGATCCGCCGCGCATTAACACGGATTGCCCATGAGATTTTGGAAAAAAACAAAGGCATTGAGGGTTGTGTACTGATCGGTATTCGAACACGGGGTGTATACCTCGCAGAACGGATCGCCGCTAAGATTGAAGAAATCGAAGGTACACCGATCCCTTGGGGAGAGCTCGATGTGACCCCTTATCGCGATGATCGCTTGGACGAGAATAAAGCGAATCGCAAGGAACTGTTGACGATGACACCTGAATCACTTTCGATTCATAACAAAAAAGTGATTTTGTTCGATGATGTGCTCTATACGGGACGGACGATTCGCGCTGCGATGGATGCCCTAATGGACTGTGGAAGACCACAGAACATTCAGTTGGCGGTTCTCGCAGATCGCGGACACCGAGAACTTCCGATTCGACCTGATTTTATCGGCAAGAATGTGCCGACTTCCAAATCAGAGGAGATCGAGGTTGCACTCATGGAAACGGACGGACAGGACGAGGTCAAGATCATTCAGAACCGGGGGGAGCAGGCATGATGATTACACAACCAGCATTGAAGGACCGGAGCTTGCTTGGCCTTAAGGAACTTAGTCGTGATGAGATTGAATCCATTCTGAACAGAGCAGCACACTGGGAAGCGCAGAAGGAGAAACTGGTTCCTGTACTGGAATCGCACTTCGTAGCCAACATGTTTTTCGAGAACAGTACGCGCACTCGCTTCTCATTTGAGATGGCAGAGAAACGTCTGGGTGCACAAGTGCTGAACTTCACGGCGGCTGCATCAAGCGTGGAGAAAGGTGAATCCATCTATGATACGGTACGAACACTGGAGTCCATGGGCATTGACGCAGGGGTAATTCGGTTGAAACCTTCGGGTGTTTTGCAACAATTGGCTCAGAAAGTGAATGTTCCACTGGTGAACGCAGGAGACGGGAATAACGAGCACCCAACACAGGCGCTGCTGGATCTCTACACGATGCGGAAGGCATTCGGTGAGCTGAAAGGTTTGCGTGTGTCAATCATCGGAGACATCCTGCACAGCAGGGTAGCTCGCTCCAATCTGTGGGCACTTCAAAAGTTTGGTGCGGATGTGCGCTTCTGCGCACCACAAACGATGCAAGCACCGGAGCTCGCAGAACACGCGCCTTATGTGGGTCTGGAAGAAGCACTCGATGCGGATGTAGTCATGATGCTCCGTGTTCAACTGGAACGTCATAAACATGGCCTGATTACTTCGGCTGAAGATTATCGCGAACACTACGGATTGACGGAAGAACGGGCGTCACGCCTGAAACCAAGCACAATTATCATGCACCCTGCTCCTGTAAACCGCAATGTCGAGGTAGATGACGCGGTAGTAGAGAGCGCAGCATCGCGGATCTTCCCGCAGATGGCAAACGGTGTTCCGATCCGCATGGCGGTCATGGAACGCGCGATGAAACTGTAACAGGGTCTGGCTGTAGGTCATTGGCTGACGGGATGGAAGTTCTTATAGAGCAATGTGAGGATACACGATAAAGAAAATCATCCGGCTTGTCTGGCAAGTCGGACAGAACCGAAGCGGAGGGCAATTATGCTACAGATTATAAAGAACGCGAACATCTTGAATCAACAAGGGGAACTTGAACGGAAAACGATCATTATAGATGAAGGAAAAATTCAAAAGATCGCTGGAGTGGAAGACGAAGCGGTACTGAAAGCAGAGCAATCAGCGCATAGCGTAACCGACGCTTCAGGCAAACTGGTCATTCCCGGCCTGATTGATATGCACGTGCATCTGCGTGAACCTGGATTCGAGCATAAAGAGACGATCGAGACAGGTGCCCGTTCGGCAGCGCAAGGCGGTTTTACAACGATTGCTTGCATGCCGAACACAAGACCGGTAACCGACAATGCGGATGTCGTTAAGTTGGTTTTGGATAAAGCCAAAGAAGCAGACCTGGTTAAAGTGCTGCCTTATGCAGCCATTACGAAGAACGAGCTTGGACGTGAGCTTACGGATTTCGCTGCATTGAAAGAAGCGGGTGCGATTGGATTCACGGATGATGGTGTGGGTGTACAAAACGCTCAAATGATGAAAGACGCCATGAGCCTGGCAGCAAGCATGGATATGCCAGTTATCGCTCACTGCGAAGACGACTCATTGGTAGTCGGCGGATATGTGACGGAAGGCGAGTTTTCGAAGCGTCACGGTATCAAAGGTATCCCGAATGAATCCGAGGCCATCCACGTAGGCCGTGATATCCTGCTTGCAGAAGCAACGGGAGTTCACTACCACGTCTGCCACGTAAGTACGGAGCAATCGGTTCGCCTGATTCGCCTGGCGAAGTCCATCGGCATTAAAGTAACTGCTGAGGTATGTCCTCACCATCTGGTACTGTCGGATGAAGATATCCCGGGCATGGATGCCAACTGGAAGATGAACCCACCTCTTCGCTCACCACGCGATGTGCAAGCTTGTATCGAAGGTTTGCTGGACGGAACACTGGACATGATCGTTACCGATCACGCGCCGCATAGCGAAGAAGAGAAAGCAAAAGGTATGGAGCTGGCACCATTCGGCATCGTCGGATTCGAAACAGCCTTTCCGCTGCTGTACACGAAGTTTGTGGAAACAGGGCTTTGGAGCCTGGATTTCCTTGTCAAACGCATGACAGCTGATCCGGCACGGGTATTCCGACTGGACACTGGCAAGCTGGAAGAGGGAGCACCTGCAGACATCACCATGATTGACCTGAATCAGGAACAAGCGGTTGATCCAGCAGCTTTTGCTACCAAAGGAAGAAACACTCCTTTCACAGGCTGGAAGCTAAAAGGATGGCCGGTACAGACATGGGTGGACGGCAAAAGCGTGTGGAACAACACGGTACAACAGTAAATCGCTACACAAATGAATCATTAACTCTTTAATTCAATAACATCTTTACAACTAACTCGAGGCAGACCAATGCCGAGAGTCCAATATACGAAACAAAGAAAAGTTGAATAATGCTTTTGAACATGGACACCAACGTAACTGCGGAGTGGGCAGAAAGAACCCGAAGAAGCAAAGCGTTCGCCTTTATCACCGGATTACTCCATTTGAAGAATGGGATCAAAGTAATCCGGGGATAACAGCGATCAAAGGGTTTTCTGCTCACGGAGCCGCACCAAACGTAACGTCCCCCATGTTCAACTCAAAGTATTCAACTTTGATAAACACAGAGGAGTGAAATGGGATGCAGGCACAGGCAAGATTATTGTTGGAAGACGGCACACTGTTCACCGGGAAAGCATTCGGTGCTGAAGGTGAAACAACAGGTGAGGTCGTTTTTAATACGGGAATTACAGGCTATCAAGAGGTGCTTTCGGATCCTTCTTATTGCGGTCAAATTGTAACCATGACGTATCCACTGATTGGTAACTACGGCATTACGCGTGACGACTTTGAGTCGATTCGTCCGTTCGTACACGGTTTTGTGGTACGTCGTCATGAGCCGACACCAAGTAACTGGCGTGCGGAATACAGCGTAGATGATTTGCTTAAAGAGTATGGCATCGTAGGGATCAGCGAGATTGATACACGGATGCTGACTCGCCGGATTCGTCACCACGGCACAATGAAAGGAATTCTCACAACAGGATCGAAACCTGTGGAAGAGTTGCTGGAGATGATGGGAGACACCAGCATCGCTGAGCTGCGAAACCAGGTTCCTATGACTTCTACTCAACATGTCTACAACAGCCCGGGAACGGCTGAACGCATTGTATTGGTTGACTACGGTGCAAAAACAGGGATTTTGCGTGAACTCAGCAAACGGGGCTGTGACGTTGTTGTAGTTCCGCATGATGTAACAGCGGACGAAATCCGCCGCATGAACCCGGATGGCATTCAGCTGTCCAACGGCCCTGGGGACCCGAAAGACGTTCCTCACGCGGTTAAAATGATCAGTGAACTGCTCGGCGAATATCCGATCTTCGGAATCTGCCTGGGTCACCAACTGTTCGCACTTGCGGCAGGGGCGGATACAGAGAAACTCAAGTTTGGACACCGCGGCGGAAACCACCCGGTTAAAGAACTGGAGAGCGGACGTTGCTTCATCACATCCCAGAACCACGGTTACACCGTAAACGAAGAATCCGTGAAAAATACGGAGCTTGAAGTGACACATATCAACAATAACGATAAGACCATCGAAGGTCTGAAACATAAAACATTCCCGGCGTTTTCCGTTCAGTACCACCCGGAAGCAGCGCCAGGACCATATGATAACAGCTATCTGTTCGACCGCTTTATCGAGATGATTCGGGAGCACAAGATTACTCACCCGCAACAGCCGCGTCAAGCCGTACTGGCAGCCGCAGTGAAAGGAGCACAATAACATGCCGATTAACAAAGATCTCAAAAAAATCCTGGTGATTGGTTCAGGTCCAATCGTCATCGGTCAAGCGGCCGAGTTCGACTATGCCGGTACACAAGCATGCCAGGCACTGAAAGAAGAAGGCGTGGAAGTTGTACTCATCAACAGCAACCCGGCTACGATTATGACGGATACCAACATGGCTGACAAAGTATACATTGAGCCGATTACACTGGATTTTGTAACGCAAATCATTCGTCAGGAACGTCCAGACGGTTTGCTGCCAACTCTTGGCGGTCAAACGGGTCTGAACATGGCTGTAGAACTGGCACGTGCCGGTGTGCTTGAACGTGAGAATGTTAAACTGCTCGGAACACAGCTCACATCCATTGAGAAAGCGGAAGACCGTGATTTGTTCCGTGATCTGATGCGCGAACTGGAACAGCCTGTACCCGAAAGTGTAATCGTAACAACACTTGAGGAATCACTTGATTTTGCGAATGAGATCGGTTATCCAATCATCGTCCGTCCAGCTTACACGCTTGGCGGAACAGGCGGAGGGATCTGCGCCAACGAAGAAGAACTGCGCGAGACAGTCGTAGCAGGTATTCGTTATAGCCCGATCGGTCAATGTTTGGTCGAGAAGAGCATTGCAGGCATGAAAGAAGTCGAGTACGAGGTTATGCGTGACAAAAACGATAACTGTATCGTAGTCTGCAACATGGAAAACTTTGACCCGGTAGGTGTTCATACAGGTGACAGTATCGTTGTGGCACCAAGCCAGACGTTGTCTGACCGTGAATATCAAATGCTGCGCTCAGCTTCCCTGAAAATCATCCGTGCCCTCAACATTGAAGGTGGATGTAACGTGCAGTTTGCGCTTGATCCACACAGCTTCCAATACTATGTTATCGAAGTTAACCCACGGGTAAGCCGCTCTTCGGCACTAGCTTCCAAAGCAACGGGTTATCCGATTGCCAAGATGGCTGCCAAAATTGCCATGGGTTACACCCTGGACGAAATCGTGAACCCGGTAACAGGCCAAACGTATGCATGCTTTGAGCCAACACTGGACTATATCGTGAGCAAAATCCCACGCTGGCCGTTCGACAAGTTTATCTCGGCGAACCGCAAACTGGGTACACAGATGAAAGCGACAGGCGAAGTTATGGCGATTGGCCGGACATTCGAAGAGTCGATTCACAAAGCTGTTCGTTCCCTGGAAATCGGTGTACACCGTCTGTATCTGAAAGATGCCGAAACACTTGATGAAGAAACGCTGAACGAGCGTCTGGTCAAAGCCGACGATGAGCGTATCTTCCTGCTCGCTGAAGCATTCCGCAGAGGTTATACATTGCAACAGCTTCAGGATCTGACCAAGATTGACTGGTGGTTCCTGGATAAACTCGAAGGGCTGATCCGCTTCGAAGATCGCATTCGCGAGGAATCCGAATTGTCCTCCGAAACCTTATATCAAGCGAAGCGTCTTGGCTTCACAGACCGTGCCATTGCTGAGCTGCGTGCTGAAGGTCAACCAGGAGGTACGCTGACGAAAGAAGCTGAAGTCAGAGCACGCCGTGAAGAGGAAAACCTTCGCCCAGTTTACAAAATGGTAGATACATGCGCAGCTGAATTTGAAGCAACAACGCCATATTACTACTCTACTTACGAAACTGAGAATGAAGTCATTCCTTCAGACAAGAAAAAAGTAGTCGTACTTGGTTCAGGTCCAATCCGGATCGGTCAAGGGATTGAGTTTGACTACTCAACAGTACACGCAGTATGGGCTCTGCAAAAAGCAGGCTATGAAGCAGTTATCATCAATAACAACCCGGAGACCGTGTCTACGGACTTTAATACATCAGATCGCTTGTACTTTGAACCTCTGTTCTTAGAAGATGTAATGAACGTAATCGAACAGGAACAGCCTGTAGGTGTTATCGTACAGTTTGGTGGCCAAACGGCAATCAACCTGGCAGCACCACTGCGTGCCGCTGGTGTAACGATTCTCGGAACAGATCTGGAAAACATTGATGAGGCAGAGGATCGCAAGAAGTTTGAGCGTTTGCTCTCCCGTCTGGAAATTGCACAACCAAAAGGAAAAACAGTCATTTCGGTAGATGATGCGGTTGAAACGGCTCAAAGTCTGGGCTACCCGGTACTGGTTCGTCCTTCCTATGTACTCGGCGGTCGTGCGATGGAGATTGTGTACTCCGATGCAGAATTGCTGACATATATGGAGCAGGCGGTTAAAATCAATCCGGAGCATCCGGTCCTGATCGACCGTTACATGATGGGTAAAGAGGTTGAGGTTGACGCGATCTGTGATGGTGAAACGGTATTGATTCCGGGGATCATGGAGCATATCGAGCGCGCAGGGGTTCACTCCGGCGACTCCATCGCGGTTTATCCGCCACAGCACCTGTCCCAGGATCTCAAAGAGAAAATTGTAGAGATTACAATCAAGATTGCAAAAGAACTGAAAACGATCGGTTTGGTTAACATCCAGTTTGTTATCCATAAGGGTGAAGTGTACATCATCGAGGTGAACCCGCGTTCATCCCGTACAGTTCCTTTCCTGAGCAAAGTAACCAACATTCCGATGGCGAACTTGGCAACACAAGCCATTCTGGGCGTGAAGCTGAAAGACCTCGGTTATGTCGATGGTCTGTGGCCTGAGTCGGATCATGTTTCCGTAAAAGTTCCAGTCTTCTCCTTCGCGAAGCTGCGTCGTGTGGAACCAACGCTTGGACCTGAGATGAAATCCACAGGTGAGGTTATGGGTCGTGACCCGAACTACGCCAAAGCGTTGTTCAAAGGTCTCATCGGTGCAGGCATGAAGATTCCGGCCACCGGAGCAATCGTGGTAACGGTAGCAGATAAAGACAAAGAGGAGGCTGTTCCACTGCTTGAAGGATTCTATAGACTGGGATATAAAATCATGGCTACCGGAGGCACGGCAGCTGCGCTTGAAGCAGCGAACATTCCGGTGACGACGGTGAACAAATTAAGTGAAGGCTCGCCAAACATTCTCGATATGATTCGCAGCGGCGAAGCAAACTTTGTGTTCAACACGCTGACCAAAGGCAAAACCCCGCAGCGTGACGGATTCCGTATTCGTCGTGAGGCGGTTGAGAACGGCATTGTATGTATGACTTCACTGGATACGATCCGTGCCCTGTTGATCATGCTGCAAACGATCAACTTCTCCTCTGAGGCTATGCCAGCTCTTGTACAATAAATAAGACGATTTGTCACTGATCAAGGACATCAGTCAGCCTTCGGGCTGGCGGGATGTCCTTTATATCGGGCAAAAACGGAAAAATCAAGCTTTTGGAAGGAGCGCTGGAATATGAATCACCCGAATTTCAACGAAATGGCTGGCCGTCTGATGGTGGCACTCGATTATCCCGGAGCAGAGCAAGCACAGGAATTGGTACAAGCCTTAGAAGGCATTCCCTGTTATCTGAAGGTCGGCATGCAGCTCTTTTACGCCGCTGGCCCGGACTTCATTCGGGAGCTGAAGTCGAAGGGGTACTCGGTATTCCTTGACGTGAAGATGCATGATATTCCAAACACGGTTCGTGGGGGTGCTGAAAGCATAACCCGTCTGGGTGTGGATATGTTCAATGTGCATGCAGCTGGAGGCACAAGCATGATGCGTGCTGCTCGTGAAGGTGCAGAGGCCGCTCTGGCGGCTGATCCTTCTCTTCGCAGACCTGAGATTATTGCGGTTACCCAACTGACCAGTACCAGCCAGGAAACGATGAATGCCGAGATCGGCATCCAGGGAAGCGTTGAGGCGGTAGTCGTCCGTTATGCAGTACTGGCCTGTGAAGCAGGTCTCGATGGCGTCGTTGCTTCCCCGTTGGAAGTACCTGCGATCCGCGCAGCCTGTGGCAGTGATTTTCACACGGTCACACCAGGTATTCGTCCAGCAGGAAGTGGCCTCGGAGACCAGACTCGTGTCCTGACGCCGGGTGAAGCTATTGCCAGAGGCAGCCATTACATTGTTGTAGGCAGACCAATTACGGGCGCTCCCAATCCGCGTGAAGCGGCAGAAACCATTTTGAAGGAGATGTTGAACGCATGATCGAACTTACTGAGATTCCTAATCATATTGCTTCCCAACTGTTGAAAATAAAAGCGGTGGCGCTGCGTCCGCAGCAGCCATTCACCTGGACATCCGGCATCAAATCACCAATCTATTGTGATAACCGTCTAACGATGTCTTATCCCGAGATTCGCAATGACATTGCTGAGGCCTTTGCTGCGATCATTCGTGATCAATACCCCGACGCAGAAGTCATCGCAGGTACTGCAACCGCAGGTATCCCGCATGCTGCCTGGGTCGCACAAAAGCTGAATCTGCCAATGGCTTACATTCGTGATAAAGCCAAAGGACATGGCAAAGAGAACCTGATTGAAGGTCTGATTACCGAGGGACAGAAGGTTGTTGTCATTGAAGACCTGATCTCGACAGGTGGCAGTTCAATCAAAGCCGCTGAAGCGGTACGCGTAGCCGGGGCGACGCCTCTGGCGGTACTGGCGATTTTCAGCTATCAGCTCGACAAAGGCATTAAAGCTTTTGAAGAAGCGGGAATTCCGCTGCAAACCCTGTCCAATTACACCGCTTTGATGGATGTGGCTTTAGCTGAGGGGACAATCCAGGAGAGTGATTTTGACTTGCTCAGATCCTGGCGTGAAGATCCTTCTTCATTTGGTAAATAATATCATTCATACCGGATTGAACAGTTTGCTTGTGAACGGTATCAAAATTGTAATGATTGCCGCCATAGAGGCAAATTCATCGAATATTCAAGAAGCATCCCGCACTTTGGGGTGCTTTTTTCGTTTGTTCATCAAAATATTAACTTTTTCACTGGAACGTTGTAAAAAGCTTGTAACTTTTAGTTGTGATCCGTCGTTTATAATGCAGTGTAGTATGGAATAGATTTCTATTTTTAGTGTCTTGATGAAGTGACGGGATATGAAGAAAGGATGAGCGTGATTGCTGGCATGAAGAAGTTATTTTCCAAAATCAGACCTGCCAAGAGCCAGTCAGGCGAGGACAGTGCAGTCGGACAAACGGAGCAGCAGGAACCAGTCGGGCAGGAGGAATCGGCATACATAAGTGAACCGCAGAATATATCCATCGACCCGCACGACATAACCAGTGAAACAAGCCAGGAGGAGGTTGCGGTTGCAGCAGCTGAACCTGAAATGAAGTCCAAGTCCTCCAAGAAGGATCTGTTGCCCCCATATGACGGGCCTGTGCTGGAGGTTCGCAATGTTCATCGCAGTTTCCAGACGGGAAGCCGTATTATTCATGTGCTTAAAGGCATCGATATGGAAGTGAACCCGCAACAGCTGGTGATGTTGAAAGGGCGGTCAGGCTCAGGGAAAACAACACTGCTCAATATGCTGGGTGGGCTGGATCAGCCATCCAGTGGAGACATTCTGTTCTCCGGCCAACCTCTTCAGGATTGGGGAGACCGGCGGAGGACCGCTTTGCGGCGCAGGGAAATTGGTTTTATTTTTCAGGCGTATGCGCTGATGCCCTTGTTGTCTGCCTGGGAAAATGTAGAGCTGTCGCTGCGCATGGCGGACGTGCCGCGTTCGGAATGGAAGGACCGGGTAGGTCATTGTTTGGATCTGGTCGGACTAACTAAACGGGTCAAGCACCGTCCATTCGAGATGTCCGGGGGAGAGCAGCAGCGGGTAGCCATCGCCAAGGCGATAGCCCACAGACCGAGATTATTGCTCGCGGATGAGCCGACAGCTGAACTCGATTCCAAAATGGGAGCACAGGTTATGGCTGTATTTCGCAATATTATTGAAGTTGAACAAGTAACGATCTGTATGACTACACACGATCCTACGATTTTGGAGGTTGCGGACCATGTTTATGAAATGGCGGACGGCAGATTTATCAAGTAAAGGGGCCGCTCCGAAGAGGGGGAAACGCGCAACGCTTATTGTGCTTAGTGCGTTAGTGGCTGCAACGATGTCCGGCTGCTCTTTGCTGCCGGCTGAAACAGAGGAAGAAGTACTTCCGCCAATTACGCCACCAACGATCTCCAAGAAGCCGGAATATGAAGTTAGGACAGAGACGCTGGAGAAGAAAGTAAGCGGAAGTGGCAAGATGATGAGCCAGCGGGAAGAAAAGGTATATTTTACGCTGGACGGTATGCATATCAAAGAGTTGAATGTTAAACCAGGGGATAAAGTGAAAAAAGGTCAACTTCTCGCTGTTCTTGATGTAGAGAGTGTAGAGAAGGAGATTCGGGCCAAAAACCTGCAGATTCGCAAATCGGAAGTCCAAATGAAGGAAACGCTTCGCAAACGGGATGAGATGGACCCGGTGGAATTCGAAGAGTCCACGATTGCCTTTGAAGAACTTCGTCAGGAACTCGCCGATCTGGAGGATCAGTTGGGTAAAGCCACTTTGACCGCTCCATTCGGTGGAACAATCATTGCTGTGCAGGTGGAGAAGGGCGCGGCTGTCAAAGCTTATGACCCGATTGCGACCATCGCAGATACATCCAACCTGGTTGTCGCAGCTACGTTTGCCAAGGAAGATCTGGAAAAGTTCTCGGCTGGCATGAAGGCGGATGTGGACATTAATGGCGCAGGCAAAGTGGCTGGCAAAGTTAAAGTGATGCCTGTAGCCCAAGCATCGGGAAGTGGAAGTGGTAACGGCGGAGGTTCGGGGGAAGGCGGAACACCTCCAGCGAAAGAAAGCCTGGATCAATATGTGATCGTCTCGCTGGCGAAAATGCCCAAAGGGGTTGAACGCGGTACACCTCTAACGGTATCGATTGTCACGCAGCGTACGGAGAACGCGATTGTCATTCCTGTATCCGCTCTGCGCTCCATCGGTTCAAGAACGTATGTGCAAGTGGTGGAGAGTGATGGAAGCAAGCGTGAAGTGGACGTAGAAGTCGGGCAGCAGACATCCACGGATGTGGAGATTCTGAAAGGTCTGACCGTTGGACAGAAAGTAGTGGGCCGCTAATGGGGCTGCCATTGCTTCGACTGTTGTTCCGCAAGATGTGGAACACTCGCTGGATGACGTTCAGCACACTGATCGGACTGATTGTGGCGGTCGCGTTCACCGTTAGTATTCCGATGTATGCCGATGGTGCGCTGAAGCGGGTCGTGGCCCAGACGCTGCAGGATAACAGTGAGGGACTGCCGGCCGGCTCGTTGCTCATGAGTTACCAGGCACCTGGTGGTGTAAAGACAGACACACGTGGTCTGGAAGAGGTGGATCGATATATTCGCGAGGATGTGCCCCGTGACATCGGTTTTCCTTTCCATACGTATGTGAACTCCCGTTCCATCCGCAGTACAGAGGTGAACCCGGAAGATCCAACCAAAGTGGATGCCAGCCGGGTCCGCAGCATGAGTCTGGGTACGATGACAGGCCTGGATGCACAGGTTAATTATTCAGCCGGAGTGAAGCCGGGGAACCAGGTCAAGGACGATACTATTGAAGCGGTCATGCTGGAAGAGGGCATGTATCGTAACGATCTGCATATCGGAGATGTTCTGGAATATCCGATTTACAGCGGCCTCGATATTACGTTGCGTGTGAAGATTATAGGTTCTTTCAAAGCGGATGATCCTAGCAGCCCGTATTGGGTACAGGGATTTGACGGTATGATGAACGGACTATATGTGGATGAATCGGTATTTAATAATGTTTTGCTGAAGGAAAAAGGTATCCCTCTCCAGAATTCACGTTGGTATTATGCATTTGATCTGAAAGAGATTCAAACTAGCCAGCTCTCGGGACTGACCTCTGTGCTGGAAAGGCTGGATATCGATCTGTATCAGCGGTTGAAGGATACGAAAGTGGACATCACCTTCGGGGATCTGCTGAAACAATTCCGCAGTCAGAGTCTGCAATTGCAGACCATGCTGTTCACACTGGCAGCACCGATGATTGCGATGGTCTTTTACTTTATTGCCATGAATGCCAGACAGTCGTTACAGAAGCAGGAAAGTGACATCGCGGTTCTGCGCAGTCGCGGAGCTTCTGCCCGGCAGATCTTCTCTCTTTATCTGCTTGAAGGTATATTCCTGGGAGCGATTGCTCTTGTCATCGGACCGTTTCTTGGATGGTTTATGGCGAAAAGCATTGGTTCAGCCAGCGGATTTCTTTCGTTCGTGGATCGGAAATCCATTCCAATTGGAATATCAAAAGAAGCGATCCTGCTTGGACTTATCGCCGTGTTGGTGGCAATCATCGCCTCGCTCATTCCGGCAATAACCTATGCGCGGGCGACGATTGTATCAGCCAAGCGGCGGCAGGCACGAACGGATCGTGCACCGGTATGGCAGCGCTGGTTCCTGGATATTGCGTTGCTGGGACTCGCGGGATATGGATATTACTTGTTCTATGAACGGCAAATGTTGACGTTCCAGACCGGAATGACGACAGATCAGCTTCAGGTGCAGCCATTTCTGTTCTTTGTACCTGCACTCGCGATCTTTGCACTGGGGCTGTTTTTCCTACGGTTATTCCCGTGGATTTTGAAGCTGATTCAGCTGATCGGGCGCAAGTTTCTCCCGGTTCCATTGTATCTGACACTGACACAGCTTTCGCGTTCATCGTCTTCTTATTATCCTTTAATGATCCTGCTTGTATTGACACTCGGACTCGGTGTGTATAACTCGGCAGCGGCTCGAACCATTGACCTGAACTCGACCGAGCGTACGTTATACCGCTATGGTTCGGATGTTATTATGCAAACGGTATGGGAAGGCACACCTGAGGTTAAGCCAAATGGTTCCGGACAAAACGGAGGTTCAGGCGGTGGACAGCAGGGTGGAGGAAACGGTAGCGGTGGTTCAGGAGGCGGCGGTAACGGCGGAGGAGGTGGATCAGGTGGGGGCGGTGGTACTTCACAACCTACGAAGATGATCTATTCCGAACCACCTTTTGAAGTGTTCCGCAGCCTAAATGGTGTTGAACATGCAGCGAGAGTACTGCAAACGAAAGGCAATATTATTGTCTCTGGCAAATCGGGTGGACAGGGAATGCTGGTCGGGATCGACAATGTGGATTTTGCCCAAGTGGCGTGGTTCCGCAACGATCTGTTCCCTGCACATCCTTACAAGTACCTCGATTTGCTTGGAAAATATGAAGGGGCCGTATTGATCTCTTCCAAATTTGCAGACAAATTCAAGCTCAAAACCGGAGACCTCGTCTCCATTGGTGTACAGGGTCAGGCGATTGAATTTGTGGTCTTTGGCATTATACCTTACTGGCCTACCCAGTACCCGGATCAAATGCCGTTTTTCATTGCCAATCTGGATTACATCTATGATCAGGTGCCACTGATTCCATATGAGGTCTGGCTGAAGATGGAGCCGGATGCCAAAGTGGCTCCTTTGATGGAGAAGCTTGCAGCAGAAGGCATTGAGTTATCGTCAGTGCGCGATGTGCGTACAGAGCTGGTATCCCAGGGCAAACATCCGTCTAGAGGCGGGGTGTTCGGCATACTGAGTCTCGGATTCCTTGTGTCGGTAATCATCTCCCTGATCGGATACATTCTGTACTGGTTCTTCAATCTATCCGGGCGTGTAGTACAGTTCGGTGTTCTGCGGGCTATGGGGTTATCCCGGGCGCAGCTGAGCGGTATGCTGCTGTTGGAGCAGGTGTTCACGGCGGGGCTATCCATCATTCTTGGTATTGGCATTGGTCAGGTATCCAGTCGTCTGTTCCTGCCCTTCCTGCAAACGACAGATAATGTGTCCGCACAGGTACCTCCGTTCCGAATTGTATTTGAAGAGAAAGATATGTTGCAACTGTACGGCGTGACCGTGGTCATGCTGATCATTGGAGCAACGATGCTGCTGTGGCAAATCCGCAGGCTGCGTGTTCACCAGGCAGTCAAAATGGGAGAGGAGAGGTAAACGTGATCCAATGCGAAGGACTTGTCAAAATTTTTAAATCCAGCGATGTGGAAGTCGTTGCCCTTCAAGGTCTCAATCTGACTGTCAATCAAGGTGAAATGATGGCGATTATCGGTAACAGTGGTAGTGGTAAATCCACATTGCTCAACATTCTGGGTGGACTTGATCGTCCAACAGCCGGTACAGCCGTTGTCGGGGATTGGGATTTGCTGAAAATGACAGATGCCCAATTGGTCGAGTACAAACGTCATACCGTAGGGTTCATTTGGCAAAATAACGGCCGTAACCTGTTGCCATACCTTACAGCACTGGAAAACGTGGAAACGCCCATGATATTGGGAGGCAAACGCGATCGCGCCTATGCCATGCAGCTGTTGGAGTGGGTTGGACTGAAGGATCGGATGCACAACAAGCTGCATCAATTGTCCGGTGGGGAGCAGCAACGGGTGGCGATTGCCATCTCGTTATCGAATCGCCCCAAGCTGTTGCTTGCCGATGAGCCGACAGGTTCGGTGGACTCGGAGACATGTGATACGATCATGGGCATTTTCCGCAAAATGAACAAGGAGCTCGGGGTCACGATTGTAATTGTTACTCATGATCTAACCCTTGCTGGCAAGGTGGACCGGATCGTCGCGATTCGGGACGGCTTGACCAGTACTGAGTTTGTGAAACGCAATCCGAATCTGGATGACGAACATGGCTTATCGGAGGCAGGAGCCCAGGATATTCATGAAGCTTTTGTTATTATTGACCGGGCGGGACGACTTCAGGTGCCTAAGGAGTATCTGGAGGCGCTGTCCATCGATAATCGTGCCACATTGGAATTTGACGGTGAACGTATTGTCATTACACCGCCAAGATAATTTTAGAGGGGGAATTGGGAGATGAAGAACAGGTTTTGGGGAAAACGGGTGCTGGCCGTGCTGGCTACAGCCAGTCTGGCATTGCCGCTGCTTGCGGGTTGTACAGCGAGTGAGTCCAAGGATAATGAGCAGCGTGTACTGCGTGTAGCGACGTTATGGGGGGGGCAGGATGACAGCTATTTCCGTCAGCAGTTTACCGATGCATTTGAATTGACTCATCCAAATATAACGATTGAAGTTGTACCTGCGGTAGATCAGGGCAGCATGTATGGGTATGGTAATCAGGAAGAGCAGAAGGACGTTCCAGATACCATGGAAAGCTTGAAGAAGATTATGACTGGGGATAACCCGGTAGACGTCATCGTGGCGGATACGGCGACAATCAAGTCGTTAATTCAGGAAAACATGGTGAAACAACTGGACCCACTGATGCAGGAAGATAAGTTTGATACTTCGGATATTGTGCCAAGTGTTCTCGAAGGAATTAAGGATTTGGGAGATCAGAGCATCTACGCGTTGACACCAACGTTCTCCTCCTCAGCGTTGTTCTACAACAAGGGCATGTTTGAGAAAGCAGGCGTGGAGCCTCCGACGGATAATATGACTTGGGACGATATTTTCAACCTGGGTACCCGTCTTACAAAAGGTGAAGGTAAAGACCATGTGTTTGGTTTCTCTTTCAGTACCTACCAAGGCGGTTCTCCATACTATACGATGTCGCAGTATTATAACTCTTTGCAGCTGAAAATTTTTGATGACAAAGCAGAAAAAATGACCGTAGATTCTCCTCAGTGGGAGAAAGTATGGAGCACCATTAGCAAGCTTGCCTTAGATAAAGTCATCCCAAAAGGAGACGAACCGCAGGATCAGAACGACAGCGGACGTTATAATCCACTTCAGGGTGATCTGTTCCTGAGTGGCAAAACGGCCATGGTGATTGGAGATTACAGCTACATTAATCAATTGATTGATGCCAATAAAAATGCGGATAAAATGAAAGACTTTACGAAGGTAGACTGGGATGTTGTCACACCTCCAGTTCATCCGGAGGCTCCCGAAATCGGAGGCAACATTTATCTGAGCAACCTCATGGCCATTAATAGTTCAGCTCAGAACCCTGATGATGCATGGGAATTGATCAAGTATATGAACAGTGAAGACTGGGCGAAAATCAAAGCTCGCAGCAGTTATGAGATGGTTTCCCGTAAGAGCTTCATTAAACCGAAAGATGGTTTGGATTATAACATTCAGGCGTTCTACACGCTGAAACCTGTACCTCCGACCAATACCAACTTGGATAAAATGTATCAAAAAATGCCGAACCTGTGGCAAGTAAGTGATAAGGGCATGGAATACTTCAATCAAGTGCTTGCGAATAAAAAGACACCAAAAGAAGCACTTGGTGAATGGGCAGCCAAAGGAAATGAAATGCTGGAGAAGTTGAAAAAGAACCCTAAAGCAACATTTCAATAAAGCCTGATCATGTTGTTGATAAAATCGTAGATGTAGCCGCTGGAGATGATTTATATCTTCGGCGGCTATTTTTATGAAATTGGGGTATTCTACAAAAGCAGGGATAAATGATGACTCCAAGAAAGGACGAGAGGAATGCACTGGGTATATTTCAGCAAATTGTATGCAACCAAATTTCAGGCAGGGTGTCTTGCGAAGCGGATGGAGCAGGATGGGTGGATTTACGGTCATAATGAGCCAGCTGAAGTGGAAGTATATCGTTCAAAAAAGGGGCGGTATGGCGTTCGTTTTATTCCCTAACATTACCCCCTTGACTTATATGGTGGGGATGGTGTATATTAATTAAGTCGCTGTTTTAATATTTCTTACTGACGCGGGGTGGAGCAGCCCGGTAGCTCGTCGGGCTCATAACCCGAAGGCCGCAGGTTCAAATCCTGCCCCCGCAATTTAGCTTTACTGGATGATTCACAGCCATCATCTGAACGTTATACATTTTTGTTCAGGGCCCTTAGCTCAGTTGGTTAGAGCGGTCGGCTCATAACCGATTGGTCACAGGTTCGAGTCCTGTAGGGCCCATTCTCTCAAAACCCTTGCGTAGCAGGGGTTTTTTTCTGTCTTCATATATAATGTAGATAGAAGAGTAATTGTTTTGTTACTTATAATAATTCCAGTAATTTCTAAAAAATGTGTTATCATAATAAAAAACACGAAGGAAGGATGACAACTTAAAACTATGGATGGTGCTAGTGCTGTGGGTTTTGCAGGGATTTTAACTATATTTATTTTCATTGGTCTGGTAGGTCTGATTTTATATGGAGTGTTCTCATTTGCTATTAAAAAATCCGGTTTAAGAGAAGAAATCTCAGGTTTGAAGAAAGAGGTACAATTGTTAAAAGAGAAATTGGAGAAGAAAGAAGTCTAATAAAGAGAGGCACTGCCAGAAACAACAAGGGCAGTGTCTTTTTGTTATGCCCTTTTTTTAGAATATCACTGTCTGTCCATGCCATAATACAAATCTCACATATACTATCATATTCCAAACAATAGGAGGTAGATTTCATGAGTCAATTTATTGATGCGAGAACGTCGCAGAATGCAAGTTTGGCGAACTCCATTGCAATACCGATCCTTGTTGTTGACACGCCACAATTATTTGGCCAGATTGGACTTGTAACTACTGAGGGCATTGGTGCAAATCCGCGTGTGCAATTCAAAGGAACTGTTTCTGTGCAGCTTCCAGTAGCCCTCGTAGGAGTAACGATAACCATCGTTAGAGGAACCTTGGGAACGGATCCTGTCATCTATTCTGCCACGTCCACATTCAATTTGAGTGTTCTGGCTCCTCAGGTCATTACATTCTCTGCGGATGATTTCAATCCACCAATAACACCTCAGTTGACGTACACTGCATTCGTTAGCTCTAACTTGCTGGGTACGATCCGTGTAGGTCCTGAGAACTTTGATGGAGTCTTGTATTCGGATTAATGGTTAGAGTCATTCTTCTGGCTCACACCGTTGGTGCAGATCAAGTATCAATCTATTAACGGGTCGTTTTCCTTCCTGCCTTGAGAAAGGCAGGTTTTTTCTATTTACAGGAGTGTGGTTTAGCACTTCATTGGATCAGGCATCGTTTATGATATAATGCGTTAGAGATTAAGGGAACGGTCTATGAGAGCATGGAAGTGAAAGTCCGAAATGTCGATGAAATTATGAATGGAAAGCAGGTTTTTAACCAATGATGCAAAACGAAGGACAACGATTCCGATTCAGTGAAGCTCCGGTATGGGATTGGCAGCGGGCCTATTATGAACAGAAGGGGTTACACGCTTGGACGGATAATCAGGTACCACAGTATATTACAAGTAATCCGATGATTGCTACGGCGTACGCCGAGATGATTTTTGGTTTTCTTCAGGATCTCGCGAGCAAAGGACAGACAAATGAGATGGTGACCATTCTCGAACTTGGAGCGGGTGTAGGGCGCTTGGCGCATCAGATCCTTATTAAACTGGTGGAGTTAAAGGATTTTGCAGGTGTGGAGCTGCCTGCTTTTCGATATGTAATGACCGATCTGGTCGAAGATAATGTATTGGGTTGGAGAGGACATCCCTCCATGCAATCCTTTATTGACCAAGGAATACTGGATTTCGCACGTTTTGACGCGATACAGGACACCGAGTTGAATCTGGTGGTGGCGGATACAGTTATTCGACCAGGTGATCTGAAGCAACCTTTGCTGTTGATTGCCAATTACTTTTTTGACAGCATTCCACAGGAGTTAATTTATGTTGGTGAGGGTGAGATATATGAGTGTGACGTACTCGTCCAATCTCCAGAACCTTCTCTTCATTCCGAACCTGCCGAGTTGCTGGAAAACATGACACTGAGTTATGAATACCGCCGTGCACCTGAGTACAGTGCAGAAGACTATCCGTATCATGAACTTATCGCTCTGTACAAGGAGGAGTTGGAGGATTCACACATTTTGTTCCCCGCAATCGGTCTGTCCTGTCTCGAACGATTGAACAGATTATCAGAGTCAGGATATGTGTTGATTACTGCGGACAAAGGGGACCATCGACTGGACAACTGGAAGTTTGCCGAACCGCCTGAATTCGTACTTCATGGGAGTTTTTCTTTAACGGCGAATTATCATGCCATTCAATATGTACTGGAACGGCAAGGAGCCCACACTCGTTTCACAACCCATCATTATAAAGATCTGAACGTTGGATGTATGTTGATGGTGGATGAGCCAAGGGGGTATGTGAACACGCGGCTGGCGTATCACCGATTTGTTGAGCGTTTTGGACCCGATGATTTTTTCAGTATGAAAGAATGGATGGATCATCAGGTAGAGCGGATGGAGCTGAAGCAGATTTTACCGTTCTGGCGTCTGGGTGGTTATGATGCTGAGTTTTTGATCCATAGTGCTAACCGGATTTCGAATCTTCTACCGGATGCAAGCGATGAGGAGATGCTTGATATTCAGTCTGGAATCCACATCATGTGGTCTTCATATTATGTAATGGAGCGGCAAGGAGATGTGGCGTTTCTTGCAGGTCAGCTGTTATATGAAATGTATATGTATGAGGACGCCAAGCGGTTTCTGGAACTGTCGTTAGATGCTGATTCGAGAAAACAGAATTCAGCAGTGCTGTACGACTTGGCCGTGTGTTGTTATGAAATTGAACTGGAAGAAGAAGCGCTGGCTTACACGCGGAAAGTACTGGCTCTGGAACCTGATCATGAAGAAGCAATGGATTTGCTAAAAAGCTTCGAGTGTCTATAAAGATTGAAACTTACTTCTCTTATCATCGTATTATTAGGATAATCACACAATAATTCCCGGTAAACGGAAGAGGAGATGAGTACATGAAGAAGGTTCTGACCATTTTGCTTTATCCACTGTCGGCGGTTGTGGGAGCGTTGGGCGCAAATTCAGCTGCGACTGGTGATATGGTACTTTTTGCGAAAGATATAGCTACAGATCGAGGTTATGACGGGCAGGAGATTTATGATAGAATTGAACACAGAAATTCCTAAACTACATATCATTTAAACTGTAAAAGTAATTGTTAGACGGAGCGATACGCCAAAGACAATTACTCTTGAAGCGAAGTGCGATGAGCAGGAATCCTGCCTGTACAACCTTTAAGCCGGTTTCGTACCTGATACAGGTATGAACCGGCTTTTATTCATGAATGGGGGATAAACGTTGAAGATTATTATTGGACAGCCCAAGTTGGAACAACAATTGCTGCAGCTGGAAGCGGAATTGAAACAACATCCGGAAGCGGATGTGTTGCTCTTTCCAGAAGGCTATCTGAATCAGAACGTGGAGGAGGCCAGTCGTCTGGCGGCTGTATATGGAACGATGATTGTATCAGGTCATCGCAGGTTGGATGAACGTCCCAAGGACCGTTCAATCATCATTAGCAAGGCTGGGAAGACTGTATTGGAGAAAGCGAAGTATACTGCAGCTGAGGTAGTTAAGGAACAGGAATGGACTATAAGCACCTTGTTATGTGACGAGTTGGTGCTGCAAGGTTTTCGCAACGAGAATATTGGCAGAGTGGATATGATCATGCATTCCATTGGTGTAGGGATGTTCAGTGAAGAGCAGTATACAGAGTGGATTGAAGAAGCGCGGCAGATGGCGATACAAAATCAATGTATTGTTATGGGGGCCAGCCATGCGGATGGTTCGTATCGTGACAGTGAAATTTCAATTCCGATCGCCTATTGTATTGCCCCGGATGGGCAAGTGGTCTTGGCATCCAGAAACGATACACGCACTCGTTTAATTATCCTGGACAAGCGAAACCCAGCAGACCTCTGTCATGGAGTAGCGGGAAATGATGTGAACATCGAAGTCATTCCTTTGGCATAATTCAACTGACAAAATATACAATAATTGGGCCGCTGAACTTGACGATAGCCCGGACATTAGTGTTAGAATCGACATATGTTATGGCATACCTTGAAATTCAAAGGAGGCCAATCAAATGAGTGAAGTTGGATACGGTTGTGGCGGCAATGTTGGTGGATTTGGCGGATGGACTTCCACAAGCGCAATTCTCGTACTCTTCATCCTGCTCGTAATCATCACTAAATCTTTCTGGCTGTAAGCTACTGCAGAACAAGGTGAGACCTGGTTACGTGTATGCTCCGCTGAGACTTCAGCGGGGCTTTTCTGCGTTTATGTGAAAGAATGATATGATGAAAGAGATTTGACAACCGAAAACAATGTGCTTAAAATCACATAAGAGACCAATAATAGAGATTGAAGGGATAGCAATGCCGTTTATTCGTTTTAAAGGATTCACAGGACCACAATTGGAGGAAGTTGTACCCCGCATCACGGAGCAATTTGCATTGATTACCAATATGCCGCGGGAGAGAATGAAGGCAGAACGTCATGACGTACAAGCTCTTACTCCTTCTCCGGCTTCAGTAGAGATCCTGATGTTCCAACGTGATCAGGAGATTCATAATCGGATTGCTTCCTCAATGCAGGCTATTTTGGAAGAAGCAGATTTGCCTGATGTGCATATTTTCTTCAATATACTGTCACCAGCGCTGTATTATAAACAAGGCAAGCCGTTGACAGATTATCGATTGGATTGAGAATAAAATGGCTGCTCCGATGATGTTCGGAAGCAGCGGAGACGAGCAGATGTGGGCTCGTCTTTTTTTGATTCAATCATTTTACTCTTTGATTCGATTTAACCGGAAAGAGCAAAGGGAAGATACGATGAATAAGACACCGCCGATCAAATACACCAGCCGAACCCCCATTTGGTCAGCAATCAGACCGAAGATTACCGTAGATATGCTCATGGCAGCTGAGAGAACAATCCCATGCGCTGCGTATACCTTGGACAGGGATTCGACAGGCACACTGCTCTGAAAAGCCGTTTGCTGAGCAACATCGCGGATCTGATAAGCGGGACCCATAAGCACACACAATACTAGAGCGAGCCAAGGAAGGCTGTTTAAACCGTAAGCGATGGTCAGCAAGCTGAAGAATAGAGAACCTATTGCCATACTGGAGATCAGGTGCTTCTGTATGCGAGTGGCCAGAGCGATGGCTAGAATTCCTCCGAGAATGGTGCCAGCAGAATAGCTGGAGTTGATAAGTCCCCACCAACCTTCCTCTTGGCCCAAAGCTTCTTTCACAAAAGCAAGTGTGATAGCGCCGATCCAGATGGAGCCAGCAAGACCTTCAACCAGATCCATAAACGTTATCAGACGCAAAGACTGATTTTTCCAAAGAATAATCCAACCTTCCCTTAGTACATCCGATCTGGAAGTGGAATTCTCGGCTTTTTCCTGAATATCGCGGGTAAGTGAGCTGATCATAATCATCAGAATCAGGACAACCCAGGATAAGGTTGTAGCCGCCCAGAAAGTTTGTGAAGCCCCCCAGTACATAACGATGAATCCTGTCATCGCATATCCAATAATCGTCACGGTCTGAGTAGAGAACGAGAGAAAACTATTCGCCTTCACCAGATCTTCTCCTTGAACCAATCGAGGAGTTAACGTGTTTATTAATGGAGATTCCCATCCGTCCAGAAACGAGAGAACCGCTATTCCCACAAGCAGAAGAGGAATGTGAGCAGTAAGATCGGTAAATGCGATGGCAATCCCGGTAATCATCAATGTTTTGGCTAAAGGAATACTAACAATCAGTCTAGAGAATGCGAAACGGTTCACAAGCAGTGGTGCAGTAAATCCTGCCACGATACGCGCTGACATTTGAATGAATGGAAACAGCGCAGCGTAAAGGACAGACCCGGTCTGACCGTAAATAAATGTCGTGATAACCATGATATATATAACATTAATGAGAGAAAGCAGTGTTTTGGCAGCCCAATATGGATAAAATGCGATGTTCATGCTAAGGTGTCCTTTCCACAACGATAACTATATATTACGGGTATCGTTGCGAACGCACCACAAACAAAGTTGTCATTTTCCCGTCATTGAAGCAGCAAAAAAGCAGCTGTCCCAAGGGACAGCTGTCTTTCTGGTTTCTATAATTCAAGCCACAACGAGCGTAAAAGCGATAAGCAGCATCAACAGACTGGTCATTCTGGTCATAGCCATATAAGGTCTGCTGGGCTCAGCCTCTCCTTGGGAAATCCAGCCATAACGCAAGTACCAGCCGAATTTCGGGAAGCACAAATTAATGATACAAAGTGTCATGAATATAAAAAAGAGGGTTCTCATACCCGATCTTCCTTCCTCATTTTACATGACCGGCTCAAAATTAACGCTTACGTCTTGAGAAGAAGAAAACAAGCAAAATAATAATAATAACGATTAATAAAAATTTCATGAGTGACCCTCCTGATGACATGATAAGTTTTGTGAATGTATTAATCAGATATTACCCAAGGAACACATGACTTGAATAACTATGTTACAATTAATTATATTGTTTTTATATAATCACATACCATCGGGTTATCGATAGCTGCATTAGGAGCATGAATACACTAAAGTTTGGTGAGATGAAGGAGGAAGCATGACTAAATACAATCAACTCGCTATACAATGGGAATTTATTATCTCTAAAATTAAATCTTCCGTAACCGTAGTCGATGCCACCTTGCCTGATTTTCCGCTAATGTTTGTAAATGAATATTTCACTCAATTAACCGGATATAGTGCGGAAGAGTCAATAGGACAGAATTGCCGTTTCCTGCAAGGACCGGATACGGACCCGGAAACCGTACAACTGATTCGCGAAGCGTTGAAAAATCAGAAGTTGATCAAGACAGAGATTCTGAACTATACGAAGCATGGACAGAAGTTTTGGAATGAACTGAATATTGATCCTATTTTCGATGAATCAGGGGAATGTCTGTTTTTTGTAGGGATTCAATATGATATTTCGGAGCGGAAATATGCTGAGCAGCAGTTACGGATGGCAGCTTCGCTGACAGAAATGAACAGTAGGGGACAGTTGGAGTTCATTGGGAAGCTGAACCATGAACTTCGCACGCCGCTGAACGGGATTATGGGCATGATTGAACTTGTCAGCATGGGTGAAAACAGTGAGGAGCAGAAAGAGTATTTGGAACTTGCACGCCAGTCCGGGGAAGCTCTTCTAAACATTGTCAACAATAGTCTTGATATGGCCAAGCTGGGCAGAGGAAAAATGAGAGTGGAGCAAATCGAGTTTCAGCCGTTGAAGCTGATTCAACAGATTATTAAAACGCATGAACCCGCGGCCCAGAATAAACAAATTCGATTGCTCTGTCATGCGGATCTGGCTATACCTGATGTACTCACGGGTGATCCCCTACGTCTCCGGCAAGTACTGGATAACCTGCTCAGCAACGCCATTAAATTCACGGAACAAGGTGAAGTGCAATTACAGATGGATGTTCAAGAGCAGCGAGGAGATACCGTTATCCTGGTATTCACTGTACATGACACGGGGATTGGCATTCCGGATAATAAGATTAATCAATTGTTTGAAGCGTTCACGCAGACAGACATCTCTCATGCACGCAAATTTGGCGGCAGCGGACTTGGACTCACCATCTGCAAAGAGTTGCTCGAATTGATGGACGGTCAAATTTCGGTGGAGAGTATCGAGGGAAAAGGAACGAAGTTTGGGGTTACCTTGCCTTTACTTCGACAACAGGCGATTCCTAACGTGGGGTAGTCTATTCAGAACAGCCGGGAAGTGTCGGCTGTTTTTTTTTTGTTTTTTTATATTGTTTAGCGAACTGGCGTTCTGGTATAATGCAAGTGTTGAATGGGGGAGAAACAGCATGAGTAAAAGACGCAGAAGCCGAAAGAGCAAGGGCAAGCAACGATTTAAAAAGCAGATATTGACGCTGGTGGCAATGTTAATGGTAGCTCTCTATGCATGGGTTGGCGGAGAGTGGTCTCTGGATATACCGTCCCAATTTGGGGGAAGCAAAGGAAGCGTAGATCATACCATCACATTCCCGGCAGAGCGCTATCCCGAAACGGCCAATCATATCAAGATGGCCATCAAGGCAGGACATTCGGATGTATGCACCATTGATCGCAGTGGAGCTGAAGGTAATCGGGATTTGTCCCTCAAAGGTGTTCCGGTCAAAAAGGGGAAAGACCGGGATGAATGGCCAATGGCAATGTGTGCGGAAGGCGGAGCGGGAGCAGATATCCAATATATTAGTCCCAAGGATAATCGTGGTGCAGGCTCATGGGTGGGAAACCAACTAAGTACATATCCGGATGGAACACGAGTAAAGTTTGTGGTGAAATAGCGACGGATGATGAGAAAGTAATTGACGCAGAAATGCCTTAGCCTTGAAAAAGTGTGGCATAGCGTAAAAGGCAAAAATAAAACCAGACGTCTGCGTCTGGTTTTATTTTATGAAGGGAGAAATAAACACATCTAGTTCACGTATAAATACATGAAGTACCTGTTCTCTGATTACAGATCAGCCGTACTCAACTGCATTCCACTTAAATGATGAGAGCGGATGCTTAACAAACGTGTGACTTGTTCTACTTCATCGAATGGAATCCATAGGCTTCCGTGGACTGTCCGTAAGGAGAGAATGGAAGCATCGGCATTACGTTCTGGAAATCCAGTTACCGTTTGCCCGCTTGTATTCCGAACGATGATTTGTTGTTTGCGCCGTATGGCAATTTCTACCTCTTTTTTCATATGTCATTGCTCCTGGTTATGGATTAGTAATTCGATATGTCAATAATTTCAATGGTTAATTTGTCTTCTTTATCTAGTCTATCAGAACTATGTATAGATTTCCAGATCAGAAATTATATTTTACATAGGTGTAAGGGCTTATTACATGCTTTCCGTTTTTGAAGAAGCAACCAGGGGTTATATAAGGGTAAAAGGGAGGGGGACGTATAATGACACAATTGCTGATCGGACTTGTACGCACGGAGCACGAAGCCATTATCATGTTAAATAAATTGAAAGAGGAAGGCATAGCAGATAAATATTTGGGCGCGGTAGCCAAAGAACAGGTCAATCTCGAAGTGGTAAGTTGAGAAGACTGGTTTGCCTATGCCTCTGAAGGGTGCAGGAACAGATGGCGCTTTAGGAGTACTAAAAGGTGTACTTGCTGGTCTGGGCAAGCGGATGGATCAGGCGATGTCCATAGGAAAAGCGGTACGCAAACTCGCAGGCAATGAGATTGGAAATGAGACGGATGATCTGGTGCTTACCTTAACCGAAGCAGGGGTCTCCGAAGAAGATGCTAATTACTATGAAGATTGGCTAGTGCAGGGGTATATCCTGGTGGTTGTGGAATGCAGCGAGGAAGAGGCGGCCCGAATTGCACCTATTCTTCTTTTTTAGTTTAATTTAAGCCTGATTTTAGGTTTCTTTAATGTTGGGGAGGTATTCTTATTTCACACCTCCCTTAATATAGATGGTTTAAAGAAAGTTCGGGACCGCAACTCGAACTTTCTAGGCACTGCTCGCTAACGCTGGCAGTGCCTGTTTCATTTTTTTGGATTATTTTATATTAAGGTATTGCAGAGTTATAAATTTCATGGTAAGATATTTCTTGTCGCCAAGAAATAGATACCCATGCCGGGGTGGCGGAATTGGCAGACGCACAGGACTTAAAATCCTGCGGTAGGTGACTACCGTACCGGTTCGATCCCGGTCCTCGGCATCTTAAGAAAAGATCGCATGACACTTGTTAAACAAGTTGTTCATGCGATCTTTTTTTGTTTGGAAATTTTAATTTTTATGATTCTCTGCCGTACCATTCAGTTCATAAACATAAAAAAACGATAATACATATCAGATGACGCCTATGGGCTGCCCATTATGAATTCCCAGGATCGATGGTGTATACTATCCGTAGGCATAAATTACCTTTGACTTTGAACTTGAAGAACTCAAGGTTGCATCCAAACTAAACAATTTTATGGACGGAGGACTCGACCCATGTTGAAACAGCTTAAGCCCTATAAGGTGCTGCAGGAACGCAGAATTGAAGAGTTGAAGTCAGATGCGTATCTCCTGGAACATCAGAAATCCGGAGCCAAAATTGTACTTTTATCTAATCAGGATGATAATAAAGTGTTCAGTATCGGTTTCCGTACTCCTCCAGAAGACAATACAGGTGTAGCTCACATTCTGGAACATTCCGTACTGTGTGGCTCCAAGAAATTTCCGGCTAAGGATTCCTTTGTTGAATTGCTGAAGGGATCACTTAATACATTTCTGAATGCGATGACATATCCCGATAAAACAATCTATCCGATTGCAAGCCGGAATGATCATGACTTCCATAACCTGATGGATATTTATCTGGATGCGGTACTCCACACGAATATTTATGAGAATGAAAAAATATTTCTGCAGGAGGGTTGGAATTACAATCTGACCTCAGCGGAAGATGAGTTAACCTATAACGGCGTTGTATATAACGAGATGAAGGGCGCATTTTCTTCACCGGAACGGATTGTGCGCAGAGAAGTTCTGAATTCTCTTTTCCCGGATACTACGTATTCCTGTGAATCAGGCGGATTTCCCGATGCCATTCCCGATCTGACCTATCAAGGATTGCTGGATTTCCACTCCAGATACTATCATCCGTCCAACAGCTTCATTTATTTGTATGGGGATATGGATATGGAAGAGAAATTACAGTGGTTAGATGAAAATTATCTGAGTGAATATGATCGAATCGAGATTGATTCTGCGATTCAGCTCCAACCTGCATTCGGAGAAAGAGTGGACGCAGTCAAGTCATATTCTGCCGGAAGTACCGAATCAGAAGTGGATAACAGCTTCTTGACCTATAATGCGGTCATTGGAACAAGTCTGAACAAGGAATTAAACATCTCGTTTCAAATTTTGCTGTACGCACTGCTTAACGCTCCGGGAGCGGTTCTAAAGCAGGCCTTGCTGGATAAGGGGATTGCGAAGGATGTATATGGCACGTATGATGACAGCCTGTATCAGCCCGTGTTCACCGTTGGATTGAAGAAGAGCAATCTGGCGAGCAAAGAGGATTTTCTGGGGACGGTAAAAGAGGTACTTGAGCGTGTTGTGAAAGAAGGCTTTGATCCAAAAGCGCTGCTCGCAGGTATTAATTCCTATGAGTTCAACCACCGGGAAGCGGATTATGGAAGAATGCCCAAAGGATTAATCTATGGTTTCTCCTCATTGCAAAGCTGGCTGTATGATGTCGAAGCTCCATTTACTCATTTGGAAGCGAATGACGTGTTCGCCGAGCTGAGAACGAAGATGACCGAGGGTTACTTCGAGAAGTTGATTGAGAAGTATTTACTGCAAAATACGCATACTTCTTTTGTCGCTGTCACGCCGGATAAAGGATTGAACGCACGCAAAGAGGAAGCCCTGAAAGCACATTTGAAATCAGTTCAGGCGGGACTGAGTCAGGAAGAGATTCAGCAACTCATTCAGAGAACCGAGGCCCTCGCCGAGTACCAGAATGCACCTTCAACCAAGGAACAACAGCAGGTGATTCCGACGTTATCGATAGAGGACATTGAACCGAAAGCATCCACGCTGTATCAGACGGTAAATCAGGTCGAAGGTACAACTGTACTGCATCATAACATCTATACCAATGGGATCGGTTATCTGAGACTGTTGTTCGATATTAAGGAAGTCCCACGGCGTTTGCTGCCATATGTTGGATTGCTGAAAAGTGTGCTCGGTTACGTCGACACTCAAAATTTCTCATTTAATGAATTGTCGAATGAAATTCACATTCATTCCGGGGGCATTCATAGTGGCATTGGTACGTATGCAAATGCGCATGAGCACCATGATTTCAAGGCTACCTATGAATTCAACGCCAAAGTGCTGTATGACAAGCTGGGATTTGCTTTTGACATGATCAAAGAAATTGTGTTCACGTCGAAATTTGATGATTCGAAGCGTTTATACGAAATTATTGCCCAGTTGAAGGGTAACCTGCAGCGCAATCTGATCAGCGGAGGTCATTCAGCGGGAATTGGTCGATCTACCTCTAAACACTCGGCTGTTGCCAACTTCAGGGAAGCGGTTAGCGGCATCGCCTTTTACCAATGGCTTGAGGAGCTTCAGGCGAACTTTGAGGCAAGAAAAGAAGAACTGTCGAACAGCCTTCAATCGTTGACTGGCTTTATTTTCAGACCGGAAAACTTGCTTGTGAGCTACACTGCGGATGATCAGGGATATGCAGGCTTGGAGAAACAGGTATCCGATTTGAAATCGAAGCTGTTCACCCAAGACGTTGCCAAGGAAAAAGAAGCATTTACACCTGTGCATCACAAAGAAGGATTCAGATCCCCATCTGAAGTCCAATATGTCGTTCAAACGGGTAATTTTATTGATAAAGGATATTCATACACTGGCTCGCTCCGTGTCTTGCAGGGGATTCTATCCCTGGATTACTTGTGGAACAATATCAGGGCCAAAGGCGGAGCATACGGCTGCATGTCAGGGTTCAGACGTAACGGAGACAGTTATGTAGCATCATACCGTGACCCGAATCTCGAAAAAACATACAAAATCTATGAAGAGATGCCGCAATACCTGAAAGATTTCAAAGCAGATACACGGGAAATGACGAGATATATCATTGGCGCCATCCAGGACCTTGATACACCAAGAACGCCTTATGGCGAAGGGTCATTCTCTCTGGAATGTTATCTGTCGAATGTCACCGAGGCCGATCTTCAGAAAGAACGGGATGAAGTGCTAAGCACAACAGAAAGTGACATTATAGGTTTTGCCGAAGTGGTATCCGCCATATTGGAACAGCAGCAACGCTGTGTTATCGGTAATGAAAACAAGATTGAAGACCAGAAGCAATTATTTGACGAAACCCTTGATTTAATCAAGAACTAATCCTTGAATTGAAGGATGCAACAATGCTAATCCTGAAGACTTGGCAGCAAGACAGTAACATCTGATCCCAAAGGGCGCTTTTATGAGCTGTAGTGGCTTATAACTGCCGCCCTTTTCTTATTCCAAGTTTTTTTTTCATTTCGATTCAATCTGACCAATCCGGCTTACGTTGAAGGTTAGGTAACGGCGAGCATATTATAGATCTTTAACGTGCGCAGATCTTCCTTAGACATTTTCAGTTCGTTATATAACTCCTGATTCTCAGGCAAGGGCGTTCGAGAGAATAGCATTTTCAAAGCGATGGGCATAAAGGGGCGGAAAGAAACACCTGCCATCAACCCCCACTTTTTCTCCGACTCCTGAAACGATGCCAGAATGTTAATATACAGGTTCTCCAGCGGTGTGGCCTGATTTTTCAGAATCAGCGTGGTGAGTGTGTCGTAATGCTCGGTGTGGCCCCAATACATATTTTCGCATTCCTGATAATACTCAAAATTCTTGACGTTCATATACATCACGGTTCGATAACGATTGGCGTCCGACTGTGCCATCATGTCAATGACACAACGGATGAGGCTGTTGTTGCGCCCATCATAAAAATACGAATAAAATCTTGTGGAATTTTTGAAAAAGCTGGACGGTACGGTATTCATAAGCGGAGTGGCTTGCTTGGGTTCAATATACAGCAATTGCTCCACTTGAATGTTCAATGAATCAGCAATTTGATGCAGCGTGACCACGTCAAGTGTAATATCTCCGCTCTCATATTTGGACAGAGTAGCTTTGCTTTTGTGAATCTGATCTGCCAGCTGCTGGACCGTTAACCCTTTCCATTTGCGAAAATTACGGATTTTCTTGCCCACTTCTTTGTTGATGGTGTTCATATTGGATCTCCTTCTGCTAAGTTTCTTAAGAATATGAGAAAAGGTGAAACCTCTCGGTAAAATCAATCTTTACGAAAAATATAACACTTTTTTCATGAAAATACCTATTCAGAAGAAACATTAAGATGAATTTGTTTCTTTTGAATAGATTGTATTGCGTTTGATGTAACTTCTAAGCCATGAAATAATGTATCTAACAGAACCTCATCCCAGGATGGAGAACAGAGAGAAAGAGGCGCAGAAGACTATGAAGTATGATTTTGATGAGATTATTGATCGCACAGGAACCAATGCCATGAATACGGATGGTTTCCGTCAATATATTTTTAATGCAACAGAAGATATGAAATTTCCCTTTAAGGATGAAGAATTTATTCGCATGTGGATTGCAGATATGGAGTTTGCCACACCTCCCGAAATACGGGAAGCAATTAAGGAGCGTTTGGACCGGAAAATTATGGGGTACTCCCAGGTGTTCGATCCGGCATACTACGAAGCTGTCTCCAACTGGATGAACAGATACTACGAATGGTCTTTCCCCAAGGAGCATCTGGAGACATCGCATGGGATCATTCCTGCTCTATATGAATTAGTTGAATATATTTGCAAACCGAATGAGAAGGTGCTGATTGTGACACCCTCCTATGGTTATTTCAAATTGGCTGCGGAGCATAATCATCTTGAACTAGTTTGCTCAGATTTGATCAACGAGCAGGGACATTATTCAATCGACTTTGCAGATTTTGAAGCCAAAGCCAGTGATGAACAAGTCACGTTATGTATTTTTTGCAATCCGCATAATCCGTCTGGACGGGTATGGTCAACAGAAGAGTTACAACGTGTGGGCGAGATTTGTCTGAACCATAACGTGTGGGTGATCTCGGATGAAATTCACTGTGATTTGCTGCGTACAGGCAAGAAGCATACGCCTCTCGCCAAGCTGTTCCCGGATACGGATCGAATCGTTACCTGTATGTCGCCGAGCAAAACATTCAATATGGCGGGCCTGATGTTCTCCAACGTGATTATTGCAAATGAAGGTCTCCGAACGATCTGGCAAACACGGCATTATGGATTCAAAAATCCGCTGAGCATTGCTGCGACTCAAGCTGCTTACGAACATGGCGACGAATGGCTGAAGCAATTGAAAACGTATCTCGACGGAAATTTTGCCTTTGTGGATCAATATGTGAAACGTAATCTGCCACAGGCGGTATTTCATATTCCGGAAGCTACGTATCTAGCATGGATTGATATTACGGCATACGTCCCCCAAAATGTAAACCTGCCTTTATATTTCGCTGAACAAGCGGGGGTATTACTCGAAGATGGTCATATGTTTGTAGCTAATGGAGGCGGGTGTATCCGCCTGAACCTGGCATGTCCTCGTTCGGTTCTTGAAGAGGGGCTCAGAAGAATAAGCGCTGTGTTGGTCAATAAAGATGAGGGTATACCTGTTCAAGTCTGATTGAATTTATCTATAAACAAAGTACTGGATGGCTTTAACTTTGAAGTACAGATTCAGAGCGTATCAATTCACAGCGTTAGCCATTCCAGGTCAGTCTAAGTAACGTTAGTTATACAGGCAACCCAATCCCCTGATGTACACTTCTGGTCTGCTGTCCCCGGTTATGTTAAAATGGTGGATAGTCTATGAGTCGTAGGATACGGCTCACGCAGGTGGCAGTTCGTTATGTGGACTGCACGGATATGTATTCATCAGGGAAAGGAGCCTTTACATATGTTTGGAAATGATTGGGACTCTGTGCTTCAGGAAGAGACTGAAGCCGAGTATTTCAACAACATTCGTTATGCACTCGCCGCCGAGTATAAAACACAGACCATCTTTCCACCCAAGGAAGATTTGTTCTCGGCTCTAAAACTGACCCCGTATCATAAGGTCAAGGCCGTTATTATCGGTCAGGATCCTTATCACGGAGCGGGTCAGGCTCAAGGGTTAAGCTTCTCGGTCAGACCGGGGGTACGTATTCCTCCTTCTTTGAAAAATATATATAAGGAGCTCCACGCGGATCTGGGTCTGCCGATCCCCAAGCACGGATCGCTGGTTCATTGGGCAGAGCAGGGTGTGCTGTTACTTAATGCCGTTCTGACAGTACGGGAAGGGCAGCCGAACTCCCATCAGGGACTGGGCTGGCAGACGTTTACAGACGCTGTTATCCGGGCATTGAATGAACGTTCAGAACCGATGGTATTTATGCTTTGGGGCAGTCATGCCCAGAAGAAAGGGGCATACATTAACCGGGATAAACACCTGGTGTTGGAGTCTACGCATCCAAGTCCGCTTGCAGCGCATCGTGGCTTCCTGGGCAGTCGTCCTTTTTCCAAAGCCAATGAATTCTTGACCTCCAAAGGTATTGAACCGATTGATTGGACGATACCGGAAAACTAGACAAACGGGGGGTGAAGGCATTGCGACATTGGGTAGGACGGAAAGTAGCCGTATATCGTGCAACCGGCATACGAGAGCCACTAAAAGGAACGCTGGTCGAGTGGGATGAAGAAGCGGATTGTGTACGAATCGGACCAAAACGGATCAAGGTATCGTTCGACAATATCGCAATGATCCGGCCCTTGCCTGAAGAGAGCCTTCCCTTGAAAAAAGCGCGTTCCGAGGTGCATAAGGTCGGATATGTGATGAAAAAGGCCGTACAGTTTGAAAATGCCATCTATTTTAAATCACAGGTTATGATTTGGCGTCGGGCTAAAATTGTAGCATTATCCACAACGATTATACGCCATGATGATGATCAGGTTGAGCTTGCAGACGGCCGGATTCTCCGCAAGGACAAGCATATGTTTGTGGTGCGCTCACGGCGTGGAATACGATAAGTCCACTGATATTTAATATTCATTTCATGCAAAGATCATATGGATTTAATGTTCGGCCTTTATAGTAAACAGTATAACAACCCCTTCTAAATGATGTGTACTAAATATGGGAGCCCGGCCGGCTGCAAACGGTCGGGTGTTTTTTTTATTCACATGTGCATGATGAGTGATGTAACATAGTATTTACATTCATGTTATACACTAAAGAAATAGATAATGAGAAGGAGTGAAACCCATTGAAACGTATATGTGTTTTTGCAGGCTCCAACCCGGGAAATCACCCCGATTACACACAGCAGGCTATTAAATTGGGTAAACAGATCGCCGATAGCGGGTACGCACTCGTCTATGGCGGTTCATGTATGGGATTAATGGGTGCGGTCGCGGATGCTGCTCTGGAGCAGGGCGGAGAAGTGATTGGTGTCATGCCGACTGGCTTGTTCCGGGGAGAGGTCGTACATGGAGGCCTTACGCAGCTGATTGAAGTGGGAACGATGCATGAACGCAAGGCAACGATGGCCGAGCTATCCGATGGATTTGTGGCGCTTCCTGGTGGTATGGGGACATTTGAAGAACTATTTGAGGTTCTTTGCTGGGCACAAATCGGTATTCATCGTAAACCTGTCGGTTTGTTAAATGTAAACGGATATTACGAACCGTTGATGAAAATGGTTGAGCACAGCGTGCATGAAGGATTTTCCAATACCTCACATCTCAGTCTATGGAGTCTGGAATCTGACCCGGCTGAACTGTTGAATCGGATGTCATCCTATATTCCGGCTCAGTTGACACAGAAGTGGTCACAGCTTCAGGATAAATAACTATCCGCTCCAGCGGAAAACTTTCTGATATGCCCAAGCAAGTTCACTCCCCAAACATAGTCTATAGTGTACTTTCTTAAAAGAGGGGAGTGTCACTCATGAGCGAAATCAAAGGCACAGGATACGGTTACGGATACGGCGGCTTTGGCGGTGGAGCATGGACATCAACAGGCGCAATCCTGGTGTTGTTCATCCTGCTCGTTATCATCTCTCGCACATTCGTTCTGTAATTCGGTCAGCCATTCCGGGACGGTGACATAATCGCCGGGGCAACGCCCGATGAAGAAATGGCCTTTCCAAAGAGACGCCGGTACGGTCGGCGTCTCAGGGGAACGGTTTTTTTCTGTCTGCAAAAAGACTCCGCCTCTATGGAAAAGAGAGACAGAGTGGGCAAGGGGAGTTAGACCGTTACCTCAGTATTACCAGCAGGCAAACTGAGTGTTTTCCAGGCAATATACAATCCGATTACAGCAGCAATAAGGGCCAGAATAGCGGCGATAACAGCCAACTGATCCAGACCATGCTGTGTGTTAATGACAGATGCTTGATTACTCGTTTTGTCGGGAACAGACAGCCCCCGAACGGAAGCTTTTTTCATGTATTGACGTGGTCCGGGGGGAGTTCTTGTTATACTGTTGGGTTTACCGGATCTGCTTTTGGCAGAAATTCTGGGCAAGGGAGCTTTTATGGAGGAAGATTTGGGAGATACAGTTCTCTTCTTCGTTAGGGGTTTCAATGGCCGACCTCCTTACAACGGAGTACAGTTGTCTATGACTGATACTATATTATGTCTGCTTTACAGATTGAGTTCACAAAATGAGTGAATCCCCAGCCCTCCAAGATGTTGCCCTATACACAGACGGAGAATACAATTAAACGCTCTGTTAATACAGGTATGACAAACTGCGTTTATAGTGAGAATCATAGAGTTAATGTTGAACTCAGGAGGCTGCTGGAATGAAAAGAATTGAAAATATCGCCCATAGGGGAGCATCTGCCGTATGCCCCGAGAATACGATGGTTGCGTTTGAACGCAGCTTGCAGCTTGGAGCGACAGGCATTGAAACGGATGTCCAGCTATCCAGTGATGGAAGGCTGGTGCTAATACATGATGAGAGCTTAAGCCGCACTGCCGGAGCAGAGGGTTGGGTCAAGGATAAATCGTTTGAAGAATTGCGTAATCTTGACGCAGGGGCTTGGTTCCATGCCGATTTTGCTGGAGAACGCATTCCATCTTTGGATGAATTATTCGATCTGGTTCGGGGGAAAGACATCCTACTTAACCTGGAATTGAAAAATGGTATTATCAGCTATAAGGGAATGGAAGAAAAGATGATACAAGCGATTCGGGATTGGGACATGGAGCAGCAGGTGATCCTATCCAGCTTCAATCATGCTTCACTAGTGAGATGCAAACGTCTTGCCCCGGAGATCCGCACAGCACTTCTATATATGGAAAAGCTATACCGCCCATATGATTATGCTGCCAAACTGGAAGCTTCTGCTCTGCATCCCTACAAGCTGGCTGTAACACGAGAAGAAGTTGCTGCTGCGCTGGCTCAGGGAATTGCAACACATCCGTTTACGGTGAATGATCCTGCCGAAATGCAAGAACTGATCGACATGGGTGTGAAGGGAATCATTACGGATGTGCCGGATGTACTGGCAGCATTGACTGCTGTACCTAGTCGTTAATTCATATTTAAAACCAAGGTGCTGCATTGGAGTTCTTATACTCCATGCAGCTTTTTTTAGTACAAAAATTCATTTATGCAATAAACATGTCCCATTTGTCCATTGCCAGAGACAGTTAGTTGACATACAATGGTCTATGGGAATGAGAATCAATATCAATATCAGTTTTGTATTAATAGAGAGGTGAATGTTATGTACATAGGATCTGTCTACACCACTCATAACAAGGGTGGGTGCATATGAGTTCGAAAGTTTCATCGGCAAGTCAACCTACGGAATCACCGACAGCCAAAATACACACTCGTCCCTGGGCTGCCACATTGATCCTGACCGGGGGGATTCTGCTGCTCGCGCTGGGTATGGCGTTGTCCATTTCGTTTGGGGCCGCAGATATCAAGCTGGGCGTTGTATGGGAGGCAATTTTTAACTTTAATCCTGAACTGACTCCGCATCAGATCATATGGGAGATTCGGTTACCGCGTATTCTTGGCGGAGCGATGGTCGGTGCCTGCTTCGCTGTAGCCGGTGCGATTATGCAGGGGATGACCCGTAACCCGCTTGCAGATTCCGGTTTGCTCGGACTGAATGCTGGCGCAGGATTTGCGCTCGCTGTCTGCTTTGCCTTTTTCCCGGGCATGCCATATATGTATATCATTCTGTACTCCTTCGTCGGTGCAGGACTTGGGGTTCTGTTGGTCTATGGTTTCGGTGCAGCGTCCAAATCCGGACTTACACCTCTACGGCTCGTTCTGGCGGGGGCGGCAGTGTCTGCTATGCTGTCAGCACTAAGCGAAGGGATTGCACTGTATTTCAAAATTGGACAAGACCTCGCTTTCTGGACAGCGGGCGGTGTAGCCGGAACGAAGTGGTCCCAGTTGGAAGTCATGTTCCCCTGGGTTCTGGCTGCGCTTATTGCAGGGATTATTATCTCCCGTTCCATTACGCTGCTTAGCTTGGGAGAAGACATCGCCGTTGGATTGGGTCAACGTACTGGCCTGATCAAGCTGGTTGGTCTGATTGTTGTCCTGATCCTCGCAGGTACAGCTGTATCCGTGGTTGGTGCTGTTGGTTTTGTAGGGCTTATCATTCCCCATCTCACACGTAAATTGGTTGGGGTCGATTATCGCTGGATTATTCCATGTTCCGCAGTGATGGGCAGTCTGCTGCTCGTATTCGCGGATCTGGCTGCACGTATGATTAACCCGCCATACGAGACGCCAATTGGCGCACTGGTTGCCCTGATTGGGGTACCTTTCTTCCTCTATCTGGCGCGTAAAGAAAGGAGGACTCTGTAACGATGGAATCCTCAACTCTGGTTGGAGCAGAACGCAAAAAGAGAACAAAAAGCACCATTGTTATGATTGTACTTGGTGCGTTGATTATTACGGCTTTTATTATCAGTATGAATACAGGGTTCACTCGGCTTTCTCCACTTGAGGTGATGCGTACCCTGTTTGGCGGTGGGACAGCAAAGCAGGAACTGATCCTGTTTGAATTCCGTTTGCCACGTATCGTCATTTCGGTTCTGGTCGGTGCAGGACTTGCGCTGTCCGGTTGTATTCTGCAGGGGGTATCCCGAAACCCTCTGGCTGATCCAGGGATTCTCGGTATCAACGCTGGAGCCGGATTGGTTGTGATGTTGTTTGTATCCTTCTTCCCGACAACGACGGCGGCTCCGGTATTTTTGCTGCCAATCCTGGCCCTGATCGGTGCAACTTTTGCTGCATTTCTGATTTATGTGCTCTCTTACAAAAAGGGAGAGGGTCTCATGCCTACGCGCATGTTGCTTACAGGGATTGGTGTAGCGGCAGGGATCAGCTCAGCCATGATCGTGCTGACACTTCGGCTTAGTCCGGAGAAGTATCAATTTGTGGCGACCTGGATGGCAGGTAGTATCTGGGGTTCCAACTGGAAATTCGTAACGGCGTTGCTGCCGTTTCTCATTATCCTTGTGCCGCTTGTTCTGTATAAAGCCCGTGTGCTCAATGTACTGAACCTTGGGGATCAAACAGCGAGTGGTCTCGGGGCTCCGGTGGAGCGTGAAAGACTGATCTTGCTGGCTGCTGCCGTGGGACTAGCCGGATCATGCGTATCCGTCAGTGGCGGCATTGGTTTTGTGGGTCTGATCGGTCCACATTTGGCACGTCGTCTCGTGGGGCCAAAACATCAGTTCCTTTTGCCTGCATCCGCATTGGTCGGATCATTGCTTGTGCTTGTTGCAGATACGCTGGGACGCGTAATCTTGCAGCCTTCAGAGATTCCAGCAGGTATTCTGGTTGCCATCATTGGTGCTCCATACTTCCTGTATCTCTTGAGCAAAACGAAATAGAAAGCAATCATGTTATATGGTTGCTATAAGGAGGGCTTCAGTCCATGCTTCGCCGTTTCTTTGCCTATTACAGGCCTTACAAAAAGCTGTTCATTCTGGACTTCAGCTGCGCGATTTTCGTAGCTCTGCTGGAACTGGCCTTCCCGCTGGCAGTCAATAGAGTCGTGGATGACCTTTTGCCAGGGGGACGCTGGGACTGGATATTATGGGCATGTCTTGCGTTGCTCGCAATCTATCTATTAAATTCGTTCCTCAACTTTGTGGTTACATACTGGGGACACAAGCTTGGCATTAACATTGAGACCGATATGCGTAAGGCTCTTTTCAATCATGTACAGAAGCTATCTTTCCGTTTTTTTGACAATACCAAAACCGGGCATCTGGTCTCTCGTATGACCAATGACCTGATGGATATCGGTGAGATTGCCCATCATGGTCCGGAGGATGTATTTATCGCAGTAATGACGTTGGTCGGTGCATTCAGTATCATGATGAGCATTAACGGTAATCTAGCCGTGTTAACATTTATCATCGTGCCGCTCATTATTTATCTATCCTTGTATTTTGGCAGCAAGATGTCCAAGGCATTTAGCCGAATGTTCGGGGATATAGCGGATTTCAACGCACGTGTAGAAAACAATGTAAGTGGTATTCGCGTGGTTCAGGCTTTTGCCAACGAAGAGCATGAAAAAGCACAATTCGCTGTAAACAACAGCCGTTTCCGTCAGACTAAACTAATCGCGTACAAAATCATGGCCTGGAACTCATCCATCAGTTATATGCTGATGAAGCTGGTATCCCTCTTTGTACTGGTATGCGGCACATGGTTTGTCATTAAAGGCAGTATGAGCTACGGTCAATTTATTGCATTTATTATGCTGTCCAATGTGTTTCTTACACCTATTCAGAAGATCAACTCCGTTATTGAGACGTATCCAAAAGGGATTGCAGGTTTCAAACGTTATACGGAATTGCTCGATATGGAGCCGGACGTTGAGGATCGACCAGGTGCCACTACGGTATCTCATCTGCGTGGAGATATCCGATATGAGCAGGTGACCTTTGGCTATTCGGATCAGGAGCCTGTTCTTAAAGGAATTGATCTGAATATTCACGCTGGCGAAACAGTGGCCCTTGTAGGACCATCCGGTGCAGGGAAAACAACACTGTGCAGTCTGCTGCCTCGTTTCTATGATGTGCTGGAAGGTCGCATCACGATCGATGGTCAGGAGATTCAAGACATGACGCTGGATTCATTGCGCAGTCAGATCGGAATTGTTCAGCAGGATGTGTTCCTGTTTGATGGAACAGTTCGTGAGAATATTGCGTATGGCAAGCTGGATGCAACAGAAGAAGAAATCTGGATGGCAGCCCGTCGTGCACAGATGGAAACACTGATCACTTCCATGCCGGAAGGAATGGACACGTTAATTGGTGAACGCGGTGTGAAACTGTCTGGCGGACAGAAACAGCGTTTGTCCATTGCGCGTATGTTCCTGAAGAATCCTCCGATTCTAATTTTGGATGAAGCTACATCTGCACTTGATACTGAGACCGAAGCAGCGATCCAGCAATCCCTTGCGGAATTGTCCGAAGGACGGACTACCCTGGTTATTGCCCACAGATTGGCTACGATCAAAAATGCGGATCGCATTATTGTTGTTGCCGAGCAAGGGATCACAGAGCAGGGCAGACACGAAGAATTGCTTCGAGCAGGTGGAGTATACAGTCGTTTGCATTATGCACAGTTCGGTGCCTGAACGTAACAGAGTGTTTGTGAACTCTGGCTCTGCATAAGAAAGCTGTATATGAATTTAAAAAAGACGCCTTCGTCTACTCATGATCCTGAGTAAGACGAAGGTGTCTTTTTCTACTTTTTAATATCACGTTGTGCCTGCTGGCAAGAGAAGAGAATCACGCAAACTAAGTCAGTGGATGTTTTAAAATACGTGGCATGACTTTGAGCAAACGATCTCTTGTGATCGGGTCATCGAAGTTCCATTTGGCGTTTGTCGTATACGTGTGTGCACGAACAGATGCGGATAGCCCGGTCCAGCTGGTCTGTTCGAGAAGTTGTCGCAGATGGGCGTCATGACGGCGATTGCTGGAGGTTAATACGAACAGGCGGTCACCTGCATAATCAGCCACTTCATGCTTCTGAATTTTGAGAAAACGAACATCGTTCTTCATGAGTGAAGCCACACTATCGGAAGGGTTGAACCCAAGGGGATGATAGAGTGTTAGTGGGAATCCCTGAACCCCCATTACATACCATTCTCCATCCAGCTCAAGCAGCACGCTTGCTGTTTCTCCCGTGCCTGTACTTCCGCCCAGGCGTTTCCACATATGTTCGTGTTTCTCTTCATAGTGGGCAATCCACTGTTCTGCTTTCTGTTCTTCACCCACATGTTTAGCAATACAGCGCAGCTGCTCGGCCGTATTGCTGGCCGGATCAATGGTCAGTGTGGGCGCCACCTGCTCAAGCAATTCTCTCATCGCGTCCGAACGGTGTTCATAGACAATAAGGTCAGGCTCCAGACCTGCAATAACGGAAGCGTTGTTGATTACACCGACATCTTCAATGTGCTGCAATTGGTTCCGGTACACGACTTGATGACGGATGATGGTGAGTTCTGCGCCAACAGGCCGAATGCCCAGTGTCAGCATGTGCCCGACCATACTGCCCATCGTGACAATTTTGGGAGAGTGTGTCGTCGGTTTGGACTGCAAAGGGTTAACAGCAACGGGGAGAATCGATGGAAAGGATGGAACAGGTGCATTAGGTGCATTCTCTGAGTCGGATGGTGCCAGGGAGGGGGAAGCGGACAATATGTTTGTTGAGTCAGAGTCAGGTGAAGTTTGGGATACGTTCCAGGTGGATAAGAAACTACTGTCGCTTCGATGCTGACGAACATATTGTTTGGGTGAAAATCCAGTCATCTGACTGAATCGCCGATTGAAATAGTACTCATCGCTGAACCCTACGCTGCGAGCGATCTCACGTAAAGGATCCTCTGTACGCATCAGCAGGGTCTTGGCCTGTTCGATTCGTAACCGGGTAATATAGTCCAGCGGCTTATACCCCGTTATGCTCTGGAATCGTGAACTATATTGTGAGCGTCCCATACTGGCTTGTGTTGCAAGCTGTTCAACTGTAAGTGATTCTGTGTAATGCTGCCCGATGTATTGAATGGTGGCGCGCACTGATTCATCCGGATGGGTATTTTTGCGAACGGTTTGGGCATTTTCCAGCAGAAGCACGATCATTTCCTGTAAAATAATCTGCTGTCTGAACTGTTGCAGCTCATCCAATGCATCTTCCCCGTACCCAACATGTTGTTCAAGCAAATGAACATATTGAGCGAACGGACGAACAGGTATCGGCTGCCCGTAAGGAAAAAGACGGTCCAAGGCAGATACCGGTTCCTTGCTGCCTCTGGCAAACACATCAAAAGAGATATGGATTCCGTCTAACTGTCCGTCGCTGGTTAATTGAATCCGACTCTGGGGATGCAGGATCATGGTGGTTCCTTTTTTGACGGGTACAGGGATTTCCTGTACATATAAAGTTCCTTTTCCCGAAGTAAACGAGAGCAGGGAATGCTTTGCAAGAACGGTGGAGATGTTCGGTGTCAGCAGATTGCTGAGCAAATGGGATTGTGAGTTGGCATAGGATAGGGACAGAAGATCCGGAGTAATCTGGGTAGGTTGTCTCAACACGGAATCCTCTTTTCATAACGTATTTATTGAGAATAGTTATCAATTATAGTTGATTGTATATAAAGGAGCGCTTTTTTTCAATGGCAAATAACCGGAGGCTCCTGTGTGTCAGGAACTGCTCCGGTCATGAGTGGAGGGCAGTAGCCCTACAGATATTGCTTTACTGGCAAAATGGTTTATCCAGAAGACCCTAACGCTTCATGAATTGATGCGTTATTTACCTAGTATGGAAGGTAGCTCATCCATCAGTCGTTCTTTGGTAATTGGATCATCAAAGTTCCACTTGGTATTAAGATAGTAGACTTTATTGTTTTTAACAGCCGGGATGGACTTCCAGATATCGGTTGTCATGATGGAGTCACTGTTATTTCGCTCTTCCTCCGACAGATCCGTGAGGACAAACAAATATTCGCCTGCATATTCCGGCAGCAGCTCGCTGGAGATGTTGGCAAAGGGTTCATTTTTATCAATCAGGGATTCTTTAACTTTGGGAGCCGGGATGAACTGCAACGTATCATACACCGTTTCGGCAAGTGCGCTGTTACCCATTACGTACATGTCTTTGCCAAGCTGGAGAAAGACGGATGCGGTAACACCTGTGGGCAAATCAAGCTGATTGCGTACTTGCTCGGATTGCTCTGCATAGGTTTTGATCCATTCCTCGGCTGCCTGCTCTTTCCCTAGAATGTCACCGAAGACTTTCACACGTTCATTGGTTGATAGTCGGTCATAGGTTACTGTCGGAGCAATCTTCGACAACAAAGTATATTGGTTCTCTTCATAATAACTGCCGCCAGCATCCAGCAGGATCAGATCAGGACTTAATGAAGTGATTTTCTCCAGATCGCCTTGCAAGTCGCCTACATCTTCAATCCCATCCAGCAATTCGGGATAAGCGATCTGATCACCAATGATGCCTAGGGCTGCACCAACAGGCTTAACATCCAAGACGAGCAAATCTCCCAGATCACTGCCGGTGAAAATAATGCGTTTCGCGTTGACCGGAATCTCTACCGTGTGGCCTAGTGAGTCGGTGTAACTCTTGGTTTCACTTTGTCCGGACTCCGCTTGAGTTGAGGTGGTAGATTCACCTGATTCTGCTTTAGCGGTTGTAGCAGATGGCTCTGTTTTGCTGCCACAGGCTGATAACAGCGCACCAATCAGGGTAATCATGAATATAAGGGTACCGAGCTTGCGTGTTGCTTTCATCGTTATGGTTCCTCCCGCATATGGTTACTTATTGGATAATGATAATCATTATCAATTTAGTTCGAATGTGATCAGTTTATCGAAAGCGGGGTGGCAGTACAATGGACAAACAGGCGGAAATCCTTTGTACAAAAATAGAAGGAAGTTAAGAGAGGAGACAATCGCTATGTTCTACATTTTCATAACTTGGCTAATATTGATTTTATTGCTGATTATCCTGACTCAAGGCATCCAAAAGAATTCCAAGGATAGAGGGGGATCTGTTTTCAAACGTTGGGGCGGATGGTTAATCGGACTTTTTGTGGTAGGTAGCGTACCATTGGGTTATGCATTATATACGGAGTTACGCGGGGGCTATATAGGAGCCAACATCGGGCTGGGACTGGCTTTGTTTTTCACCTGGGGATACTGTGCGCTTTTGTTATGTGTGGCATTATTTGTATGGGGGAGATACTGTTACAAGAGAAATAGATCAAGGTGATTCTGTTGACATAAAAGGGATGTTAAACGTACGTTGAATGCAACAATCACCCTATAGGCAACGTCAAAAAGAGAATGAGGAAGTAAATTGAGGGGGCTTTACATATGTGGAATCTTCGTATGCTGCTCAGATCGTTCTCGATCTTGATATTATGTCTTACAGGTTGTACTGTTACTGAGAAAAATGAATGTGAGACAACGCATGTTCAAGCGGATGCACAAAGAGAAGAAGGCTTCGTTGGTTATGTGGTTGACCGCAAAGATAATTCCATGCTTGTTGTTAACCCTGCATATGAAAATTTCAGTACCAGAAGGGAAGAGGATCGGTATTATCCGGCAAAATGGTTCTCCAATGCGCCTGATCCACAGGTCGGCACCTATGTTGAAGTCTGGACGGATGGTAGCCCCTTACCCTGGACAAGCCAGAGCGGAAACGATTGCTGTATCTTGCCCGGCCACTCCAGATGGTGCTCATATGAGTGAGGCGGATGCCATCCGGGCTGGATTGTACTCATCAGATGGAGAGCAAGTACGTATTCCCGTAATTGAGAATGTCGATTTCGATGAGGATATAGGAACATGGACCATTCGTATGCGAGATGCCATGTCAACCACGGATACTCAGGATCAGATTGAAGTGAAAATAGAAGATATCGAGCCGACGGAGGAGCAGAAGTAGGAATGCAGGATTTCATCGTTGGATGACAAGAGGTGATGAGCATGGATGTTAGAGAATGGCTTCCCCGCGACAAGCATGATTTCGAAGCGGTGCGTAAGTTAAGTGAATTAGGTAATGAAGAGTTGCGAGATATCATTCCTGATCTTATGGAATGGTTGCAAGACGGAAATTGGCCCATTGCCAAGTCCGTAGAAGATTTATTTTTGAGATTTGGAGAAGAACTTATTCCTCATATAAAGCATGTTTTTAGAACGAGAGACTCTACATGGGAATATTATATGTTGACGGGGTTAATTAATAGATTGCCTTCTAAGTATTTGGTTATGTTGAAAGAAGATTTAGAAAGATTATTAAAAAATCCTACGGAAGATGAGGTACTAGAGGAATTAAATGAGATTATAAAACCATTGCTGAATAAAATACAATGTCCTTAATAATCTTGAACGGTTTATTGCCTTTCAGGTTTTTTTTTGTTAAAAACAGATCATACTTTTAAGTACAAGCCATAGCTAAATATAACATTTTTGAGTTGAACTTACGATCCACTTGTGTTGTGCTTAATTTGGAAACAAAAAAGACGAACGTATGTTTTACAAATGAATTGACTTTTTGTCCTGACAATAATATATTAATGTCAGGACAAAAAAAGAGGTGAAGCGATGTCCTCCAAAAAGATGGGGCGTCCTAAATCCGACAAACCCAAAAGCAAAACGATTGAGATACGTGTCGATGATGAAATTATGAACAAGCTCGATATTTCGGCGGAGAAGCTGAATACGAACCGATCAGACATCGTTCGCAAAGGGATTGAGAAGATCTACGACGAGCTCCAAAAATAAAAAAAAGGAAGCAGCGTGAGTCCCGAGAAGAACACCGCTACTTCCTATCTGCAATCACTTAGAATGAGCTGACTGCATAAATATCCTACCATGTGCAGAACACTCATTCAAGTCGATGCGAATCCATTTCTGGGAGGATGCACATGAATTCAATTCTGGAAGCACTTTATAGCGGGCGACTTCGCCCGGATGAGACGATGATGCCGACACATCCTGAATACCAATTATTAGGGCGGCAAATTGCGGCTCTGACGGAACAATGGAAGAATCGATTGAGCGAGGACGAATTCCGTGAGCTTGAACAGTTGTTCGACTTGTGTGGCCAATGTGATGGCATACATAGCGAAGCTGCATTTGTTCAGGGATTTCGACTGGGGGCCAACATGCTGATCGAAGTGATGAGTCATGAGTCAACGTGAGGAGTCGGTTCTGGCGACCTCTGTAGATTGTAGTGTATGGATGATTTAATGGTGTAGAAGTTTATTGAAAAAAGAAGGTGTGATTTTGTATCAAGGAAAATCAAGAAAATTCATCATTGTATTGTTATCGTTGTATACTTGTTTAACATTGTATTTCTTATTCTTGGGCTTCGATAGAAGCTCATCCAGTCCTGATCAGGGCTTGCGATACAGCTTAACCCCTCAAGGAATTCCTTTACATTTTCCGATGGGGAGAGATTTTAAGATTTGGTTTTTTGAAATGGGGAATTTTATAGCCTTCATCCCCTTCGGGATGGTCATTCCGCTCCTCTTTCGCTGTGGGTTTATTCGCTTTATCAGCCTATTCATTCTATGTATTACGATGATAGAGACATTGCAAATGATTTCCCGCTTAGGTGCGTTTGATATAGACGATATCCTGATTAATACTTTAGGGGCTGCCGTGGGATATGGGGCACAGCGGATAGTAACGCATCATCGGAATACATTAAAAGGACTTATTCGAATCTTCCTGACAGCGATTATTTTTTCAATGGCTACGATCACTGTTGTTGGCGGCCTCAATCATTATTTAGATAACGTTGACGGTAAAAGAGTTGCACTGAATGAACTTGCTTTGAGTGACGGGGCTGTAGTATGGGATACAGAGCTCTCCGATTTTACAGTAGGCCAGACAAAGGTCGAGCCTCAAATCAATTTGTATAGTAGAGAGAAACAAAAAACGAATGAGTTTTCATATCTCTTAAATGGAAAATACAAAAATATGACAGGTTATTTCGCTATACCGGACGATGTTGTCCGAACAGCAAGCCATGAGACTATTACAATAAGTTTTTTCGCCGATGGCACAGAAATCTATTCCCTGGTTGTATCAGCGAACAGCGGGGAGAACCATCCTGACTCTTTTCAAACTCCGTTAAATGGAGTTAATGAATTGACTGTAAAAGTAATGAATGATGGTTCAAATCTGCTGGCCAATATAGTGATGTGGGATATTACACTGACAGAGCCAAACACAGGGCAAAAGTTCATCAATAGCATTAAATCCATGTTTTAATATATCAATGATAAAGCCCTCGATCCTGCCACTGAAGCAGCAAGATCTGAGGGCTTAATCCATTTTCATGCCAAATCAACAACAACTAATACATCCACTACATAACGCTACCTTAATCCGCAATATTTCCCGCCATCTTCAGACGACGTGCAATTTCCTGGAAGTCTTCCTGCGAAATACCTGGTGCGAATTCTTCTTCCACCGCAGGAGCTTCAGGAATCGGGTACCCTTCAGGTACGCCTTGAATGACTTCCAGCGGTTGTCCATCTTCAGGGTGTGTCCCTTTCCAGATCTGACTAATCGCATTAAAGTCTTTATCACTATAGGTATACAGCTTGGTGTGTAGGCCTTTTTCTTCGTATTTCCACGCTTCGTTAAAGGATTTGTTGCTCAGTGATGGAATCGGCACCAATTTGGTTACATTTACTCCGGTTGCAATCTCAAGCGCTTTAGCATAAGCGACCACATGCACGCCGCCACGTACCAGCAAATAGCCAACAACTGCCCGGGCTGCGGGGTGATCAGTCATTTCGTAAACTTTCATTTTATGTGTACGTGCTCCGCATTCAAGAAAAAAGTTATGCAGCAGATCTTCAACCAGATTTCCACTGTTAAAGACATGGGCGCCTGTCCATGGATTGCCCATGGAGTCGAAAGGCATTGCTCCCTGTGCGCCAGCCAGGAAATGATAGGAGAGACGCGCATCCTTCACGGAACCAAGTGGTGTATCGTCAGGCTCTTTGTACTCAGTGGAACCTCTGAGGCATTTGTTAATGCCATGAGACACAAGCTCTACATGACCCAATTCTTCGGCGGTGATACTCATCACCAGATCGTAGAAGGGTTTCAATTTTTCCTTGGAGCGAAAATTAAAGGATTGATAGAGGTAGTTGTTCAACGTTGACATCTCTCCGAATTTACCACCCAGCAATTCTTGTATCGCTGCCGCTGCATTCGGGTCCGGCCTCTCGACATTGGGGATTTCAATTGCGATTTCATCCATACGTTTGAACATTCGGGTGTAACCTCCTCGAAATGATTGTTCAGAATAAAGAAGTGATGTTGTCATGGCCTATTACACGTTTATCCACTACGCTAAACCCATAATTATGCAAATGAGGCTTAAGGCGTATGTAGTTTACGTTTCTCATTCGTCTACTGGTGTAAAATAAACTTCTACAGGGCAGGCTAACGTAAACATTGTTCCGAGGAGTGAATGATATGAGAATGCTCATCGTAGCCCTGATGACGGTGATACTAAGTTTAAGTGGATTATCAACCAGTTCAGCAACTGCGATTCCGGATTATGCGAAGTGGGGAATCATTGCAGTGAAGGAAACACAAACCAAGTACAACGTGGATATTTTGGATTACAAACACATCGGCCGCACCTCACTAACAGCAGACCAATCCCGTGAACAGTTCAAGTTATGGGTTCGTAACAAAGACGGTAAACAATTTGCTGTATTTGTAAATGTTGATTTTAATCCGTCTACCCAGCAGCTGAAAAAAGTACAATTCACGGAATCGGATCGACGTTGAACTGAACATGAACTGCACAGCAAGCAGGATAGGAACCAGACTTCCCTATGAAAGGGAGTGAGTCTGGTTTTTTTATTTCAAAAAATCCTTTTTTTAGTTGTTGAATAAAGAACTTATGTTCGTATATAATAATAAAACAAACACATGTTCTTATTGGGGGGATGATTATGCTAGGGAAATATATTGGTCAGATGGTGGAGCTCGTCTACATGGATCGTGCAGGGCATATTACACAGCGGCAGATTCGAATCAACAGTGTACGGGGCGGGAAGATTAGAGCATCTGCAGGTAAAGAAGGGGCACCCCGAACATTTCTGGAACAAGGTATTCTGGCATGGCGTCCCGTACTCCATAAGGAAGGGAAGGAAGAGATATGCTGAATGATTTTGAACGCAAAATTTTGCGTATTATTGTTAATTATGCGGGGCAGCGTCGCCGAGTGCCACGAATGGATGAGCTGGAGAATAAGACGGGTAGAAGCAAGGCGTTCATTCACGAGTCACTGCTGGAGCTTGAGCGCAGGCAGCATATTGTGTGGGAGAACAAGTCTACATTGGAAGGCATACTCATTCTGCAAGCATGGGAGCAGGAACCACAGCCCATTCGCAAAAGCCAGCCTGCAGGGGATGCCGTGAAATATTTTACCGAATATTAAAACGTAAAAAACGCCAACCCGGAAAGTCGGATTGGCGCCTTGTCATGCAGCATACATCTATTAGAAGATTGGAAGTTGATCAAGGTTATTGGTTGGGTCGCCGTCTGCGTCACCGCGAATGTACATTTCTCCATCTTTGCCTTTAAAGACGTTCACACCTGCAATTGCTCCTGCTTTTACTTCTGCCAGTGCCTGTTGATAATCCAGCACACGTCCGGATGAAGTTTGGAACGCCGTCAGATCGCCGTCACCATTTTTTTGTACTGCTGTGAAGCTTTCGCGTGTCGTTTGATCCATGATGTCACACTCTCCTTATCTGACCAAATAGGTATCTGGTTACCTCTTTAGCCTGTCCGGATCAAAAAAAAGTATGCACAACATGACTTTATATCGCACGCAGAGGTTATTTACAGGCTCTTTTGCATACGAACATGCAGAATGTCTGCATCATAAAAAGGCTCTTCCGAAATTACTTCATATCCGAGCTTCTCATAGAACTTCTGCGCCTGGCATTGTGCGTCCAAAACAGAGTAGGCCAACCCCAATTCGCGTGCCCGTTCTTCCATAGCTAACAGAAGCACACGTCCGTACCCGAACGCACGATGAGATTTGAGTACAGCGATGCGCTGCATTTTGGCGGTATCCTTTGTGTAATAGATCAGACGGCCTGTGGCTACAGCCTGTCCATCTGTACTCAACAATACATGATACACATCAGGACTAATAACATCATATTGATCGATCTCAATGTCAGCAGGCACCTGCTGCTCGATGACAAAAACATGATTGCGAATATCCAATGCTTTCTGGAGTTGTTCTTCAGTCGTTATATAACTAATCTCAGCTGCCAATTCCATACCTTCTTTCTGCTCTACGCTATCAGACTGAATTATACAAAAAAATGCTTTTCCTGTATAGTTAAGACTGGAACATACTGGGAGAGGAGGTGCGAACCATGGGTATGGCTGGAGTGATGGCAATCACCCTTTTGATGTCGGCCGGAATGATTGCTTTGTTGTATTATGTGACCAAGAAAGCTTATTCCAAAAAGTGGGACGAAGATGAGTGAAATGCGACATAATGTTTCTCAGGGTAAGACTTCAACCTTGCCTTGTGGGGAGTAAACGTCATGCACAACAGACTTGGAATACACATCCATCCAAACAGGCAGGTCATCATTAACCTCATTGGGTACTTTCAACTGTTGGAATTGTACGGTGTGTTCATCCCGTTCCAAACTACAACCGACAGAAACGTATATTAATGCAACAAGCGCAATCAGACAGGCTAAGTTTTTGGCTGTGATAAATAAACGCAGTTTACGTTCTTTCATGTTCCTCATATGGAAGTCACCTCGTCATCAAAATGGTAATCATTCCTTTATTGTGCCACCAATTCGAATAAAATATTACCAATATAACGATTGACAATGAACACGGTTACTTGGTATGATACTGTTACTTGATTGGAAAACAATTAGATATCATGATCTGTTAGCTCAGCTGGGAGAGCACTATCTTGACAGGGTAGGGGTCAGTGGTTCGAGCCCACTACAGATCATAACAAAAAGTCCTTGCGCAGCAAGGGCTTTTTTCTTTGTCTAGTTTTTTGAGAAGGCATTATGAAGTCTTGGGGGACAATTGGGGGACAAAAATTAAAAGAAATAAGCTTTATCCTTCGCTGCGCTACGTTCACTAACTCTTCTGCAAATCAGCAAGATTCTGTTTACCCCAATCGCAGAGAACCTCAAGCACAGGCATCAGCGTTAATCCTTCACGAGACAAAGAATATTCTACTTTTGGCGGTAATTGTGGGTACTCAGTACGGATGATTAATTGATCTGCCTCTAATTCCTTCAGTTGAGAGCTTAGCATTTTATGCGTAATTCCGCCCAAGGCTCTTTTCAATTCTCCATATCGCAATGTTTCTCTTTCCATAACCAAAACAAGATATGCATTTTCCATTTTCCGCCGATCAATGACATGGCATGTGAAAATGGTTTAACGTTTACTTCCTCAGCAGTTTCCATATTCCACTCTCCTTTTAGATAGTATCTACCTTTTAAGTGCATACTATACTCTTTTTTTACCCTACTATACAATAACTCATGAAACAGAGACAAGGGCGAACAAGCCTAATAAAAGGAGAGAATATATATGGAAAAAAAAATCGTAATTTCTTGCAGCCTTATACATTTGCGAATGGTTTTACGTTGAAAAATAGAGTGGTCATGGCGCCAATGACAACGATGTCCAGTTTCTTCGACGGTTCAATCACCAATGATGAAGTCGATTATTATGCCGAACGGGCTGGTGGCCCTGGTATGATCATTACGGGTGTTGCGTACGTAACCGATGGGGGAAAAGGCTTTGAAGGTGAGCTTTCCATCGCAAGTGATTCTACAATCAAAGGACTTTCCAAAATTGCAAGAGCCATTCAGAAAGACGGAACGAAAGCCATTGTGCAAATCTTTCATGCAGGGCGCAAAACGAACTCCAAAACGCTAAGAGGTGTTCAACCCACCAGTGCGAGTGCAATCGCTGCCACACATCCAATTGGCTCGGAGACACCACGTGAATTAACACCTGATGAAATCGAAAGCATTATTAAGGACTTCGGCAGAGCAACCTTACGAGCCATTCAAGCTGGTTTTGACGGGGTAGAGCTTCACGGGGCCAACACGTATCTGTTGCAGCAATTTTTCTCCGTCAATTCCAATCAACGGTCCGATCAGTGGGGTGGCAGCTTTGAAAATCGCATGCGATTTCCGCTGGCGGTCATTCAGGAGGTTGCATCGGTTATCGATGCCCATGCGGATAAACCCTTTATCCTCGGTTACCGGATTTCACCCGAAGAAATTCATATGCCGGGCATCCGGCTCGAAGACTCCTTGGCTTTTGCCCAAGCTCTGACGAACACTCGGGTTGACTACATCCATCTGTCGATGGGAAGTTACAAACGAACATCTTTAAACCAACCTGATGACAAGGAGCCAATCTTAACTAAATTTGTTCGGGTTTTGGATCAAAAAAAACCTCTGATCGGCATCGGATCGATTGAGCGGCCGGAAGACGCGGAAGAGGTCATCAACGCCGGGGCAACTTTGGTGGCACTCGGACGGGAATTGATTCGCGAGCCGAAATGGGTACAGAAGGTGAAAGCAGGTGACCTTGGCAGCATTCGTTACCAAATATCCCCGTCGGATATGGATGAACTGCGCATTCCATTGGCGATGCAGACTTATCTGGAAGGTTCGTTTCGTGAGGTCATGCACTTTACTACCGACAATCAGAATTCCCTTGCACCGATGGAGGGCTTTGAGAAGAAAATGTAAAGGATAGCATTTATAATTTAGTTGAATTCAACTTTTGATCACTAATTAGATATCATCATTACAGAGCAACCATCTCCTTGTATTACAAGAGGGAATGGTTGCTTTTTTTTTATAATAATGATTTACAAACACAATTAAATTGTGTACAATTTAATTGTTAGCAAAAAAAAGAGATATCATCTTTACAAAATAAAATCTAAACATACAGAGGAGCCAATACTCATGAAAACATTATACGAAACTACAGTAATTAATACAGGTGGACGTCAAGGGATTGTGCAATCACCGGATAACGTATTTATGCTTGATGTCGCTGCCCCGCCTGAACTGGGAGGCAAAGTGACGACAGCTACGAATCCAGAGCAATTGTTTGCAGCAGGCTACAGTGCTTGCTTTAATTCAGCGCTGGAGTTTCAGTTGAAGAAACACAAAGTTGAAATTGAGAGAAGCACAGTATCGGCTACGGTTATGCTTGTGACAGACCCTACGGATAATGGTGTGAAGCTGGAAGTGGAGCTTGAAGTGAAAATCGAGGGTCTGGATGAGGAGACAGCACAGAAATTTGTCAAACTTGCCCATGACTACTGCCCATATTCCAAAGGCATCAAAGGGAACGTCAATGTTACTGTGGGACTAGCCTAATCATTGAGCCGAGTCGATTGAACGGTTTCATCTAAAATACTGAAGGCCTCTGAGAAATCGGAGGTTTTTTGATATTCTTTTTAATTCTTCAGCGATATTCAATAATAGATAAAGAAATTAATCATGATTGAAATATACCCATATGGGGTATATTATAAGAGTACAAATTGAAACTTCAAAGGAGTGCAACTCATGAAAAAGTATACAATGATATTGCTGACTACGTTGATCACGGGCAGTCTGATGTTAAGTGGATGTGGCAAGAATGCTGAGCAGGATAATAGGAGTAGTGACAGTCATGCAGCGAGCACAGGAGAGATGCACCACTCGGATTCGGGAGAACTACCGGAAGGGCTCCAGGAAAAGAAAAATCCTACATATCCAGTGGGCAGCCAGGCCGTAATGAGTACGGACCATATGGCTGGAATGAAGGGGGCAGAAGCGACCATTGTGGGAGCCTATGAGACGACAGCCTATGCAGTCTCGTACACACCAACCACAGGGGGAGACACTGTGAAAAATCATAAATGGGTTATCCAAGAGGAAATTCAGGAACATACGGATCAACCATATCCTGCAGGAGCAGAGGTTGTGCTGAACGCTGATCACATGCCAGGAATGAAAGGGGCTAAGGCAACGATTGACTCCGCTGAGCAAACGACGGTATATATGGTTGATTATACCCCGACCACAGGCGGAGATCCGGTAAAGAATCATAAATGGGTCACGGAAGAAGAATTGTCTGCTAAATAATATTACTTTTTAGTGACACAGGATGTTTACACGCATATGGCGGCTTCTTTGTATGAAACCAGCAACCTTTTTTAATAAATAATCAAATTTCCACTCATTTATGGGTTATAATGGAATAATAAGATTAAAGCTGCTGGAAAGGGGAATGTATATGATGGACTTCAGCAAGCCGTCCCATGCCTCCGAGTCACATACACACAAACAGCGTCATGAAGAAAATGAACAACAGCTTTTATCCGGAGGGAAAAGCATTTGGTGGGAAATCAGCAACTGGCTAATTCTCGGTGGGATACTCGCGGTCATCTTCGTATTGTTTAAGTTCGTTTTCTAGAAAAAGAGAAACATTAAAACTTGAATAAGAGGCCATCTTAAATGGGCTCTTTTTTCTTTACGCTCGTACATATAATTCATCTAGCGAATAACAAATGACAAAAATAAATATTTGTCATTTGTTATTCGCTGTGTTAATCTAATTTCAACGGAGGTGACTTGAGGATGGTGTAACCATCTTATTCATATGGAAAAGGACAAAACTTCTGAATTTTTAACCAAAGAACAAATTATCGCAGCAACGCAGGAAACTCTCCGGCGCTTCGGTGTTGCCAAAACATCTGTTACGGATGTCGCTAAATTGCTAGGGGTTAGTCATGGTACCATTTACAGGCACTATAAAAGCAAGAAAGAATTACTTGAGGGCGTGACCGCACAGTGGCTCGAAGATGAGATTATCGCACCTTTGACGGTAATAACTCAGGATCAGAGTTACAACGGAGAGGGAACACGTCATCTGAAAGTATATATAGAAGCATTAATCGCTCGTAAACGTCATTATGCCGAGTCCGATGCTGAATTATTTGAGATGTACGCACGGGTGACACAGGAATCTGTAAATATTATCGATAAACATGTGCAACATCTTGTGCGCCATTTGAGTGAGATCATCCAGCAGGAAAACCAGTTCAAATTCAACAACTCAGATGTGGTTGCAACGGCGATCCTTCAAGCTACCGCCCGTTTTCATCATCCGGCACACGCCTATGAATGGCAAAGCCCTACAATTGATGCGGAATTCGCGCAGGTGTGGTTGTTGATCGAAAAGGGATTATTACATTTGGAACAAGAGAGGGAGTAATCGTAAATGAAAAAGCTAACAGGTAAAGTGGCCATTGTAACCGGCTCATCCCGGGGGATCGGACGTGCTATTGCAGAGCAACTCGCTGAATTGGGCGCGGATGTCGTCATTAACTACGCGAGCAGCCCAGACAAAGCAGAACAGGTGGCAGATATTGCTCGCCAAAAAGGAGTGCGTGCCATTACCATTCAGGCCGACCTTGCGCGGAAGGAAGATGTGGAACGTTTATTTTCCGAAACGATTAGCCAGCTTGGAAAAGTCGATATTCTGATTAACAATGCAGGCATCATGAAGACAACGCCTTTGGCAGATGTGACTGAGGAAGAATTCGATCAGCAGTTTGCGATTAATGTGAAAGGTACATTTTTTGCTTGTCAGCAAGCGTTGAAACACATGGAGGACCAGGGCCGAATCGTCAACTTCTCCACTTCTGTGACCGGACAGATGTTTCCGGGATACAGCGTGTACGCAGGTACCAAAGGAGCAGTTGAACAGATTACTCGTCAGCTTGCGAAGGAATTTGGCTCCAGACAAATCACTATTAATGCCGTTGCACCAGGTCCGGTGAATACCGAATTGTTTTCTGTCGGGAAGACGGAGCAACAGCTCGAAGGGCTGCGTAAAATGAATGCTTTTGGTCGTCTGGGGGAGCCGGAAGACATTGCAAATGTGATCTCTTTCCTCGTCAGTGCAGAGTCCCAATGGGTTACAGGCCAGACGTTGCGTGCAAACGGCGGTTTCATTTAACGATATCATGCACGAAATTTATTCCTTTTGACACACAACCGGGCGAATCCCCATATGATGCATTACATCAACAAGCAATTGGGGAAATGGGGAATCCGGGATGGCAAAAGCAAAGGGAAAAAAGGCTCCCGTGTTAAAGAGTGACAAACTTCGTGTATCCATGAAGTTGGTTACATCGGACGTATGTGAGCGTTGTAAGACCCCCTGTACACGAGGAATGGATTATGCAGCACGGATGCGAACCGATGGAGCTGTAGGCAAGGGCGTACCTTGTATATTGACTCGTCATACTTCGTAGCCAGCAGCATAATAAAATTGACTCACAAGAAGTTCGTATAATTACGTATTGCTAACAACTATACTATAGGGGCGTCCTTTAACAGGGAACGCCTCTTTTTGATCGTTCCAAGGGGTGGGAAATATTCTGGATAAAAAATGAAAAATGATGAAAAACAGCGCAACTTTGTGGATGAATCTGCAGTATAAATGTACAACAGCTAGCAGCAGGGGAGGGAATATTGACGGAATGAAATGGAAAAGAATTTTGCTGTGTGTCACGGTATTCTCCTTGCTCGGCGGGTCTTTATTGTTTGCAGATTCAGTGAACGAGAAGATTCGGGTTCTCATTAATGGCAAGGAAGCAGCTGACGGTGGTTATCTAATTGACGGGACGACCTATGTACCTGTAAGGGAAGCGGGCGGAATCGCCAGATGGGATAGCACAAACAAGAGAGTAACGGTTATCAAACCGAATGTACATATTTTTCTCTTCAAGGGAGATACCGTGTTTGGCAACGTGAACGTGGGTAAGTTGAAATTTAATGTGTTCTCACAAGTCGACAGTTTGACAACGGATATAGCTGCCGTGAAGGTGACGATTACCAATCCAAGTGGTGAGGTTAAGGATATTCAGTCCCAGGAGCTTAAGACACAGAAGGATAACTTCTGGTTCCGAACGTACGATTTTACGTATGATTTCAGCCGGGCTGGCAAGTACCAAGTCGGTTTTTATATTAAAGAAAATGCAAACAGTAATTATGTGCTGGCAGCCGAGAAAATCATTACGGCGCTGAACGATTGAAGCGAAAATAACCTTGGCGGTTAAATTGACCTGGACCATTGAACATGTTACGATATGCAAGGTTACACAATTTCTATTTATAAAGCGAGGTATATCAATGAGCGATCACACACATGAACACGGCGATGCCTGCGGATGCGGTCAAGACCACGACCACGACCACGAGCATGAAGAAGTTCTTCTGACACTGACAGACGAGAACGGAAATGACGTGGAGATGGTTTTGGTGGAGACGTTTGACGTGGAGAAGCATGTTTATGCGCTCCTGCTGGAACGTAACAATCCTGAAGCTGACGGCATCATTCTGCGTATGGAAGAAGAAGACGAGGAAATGGTGCTCTACAATATTGAAGACGAAGAAGAGTGGACCCGTGTTGAAGCGGCGTACAACGAACTCGTTGCAAGCCAAGAATAGTCATCCTTTTGGAATAAAGCAAGAAGGCTCCTTGATCACAGGGGGCCTTTTGTTTGCTTTTTATTAGGTGTATATGCTGTTTTTTCTTGCGATAGGGACAGTGGAATAGGTGGGAAAATGCAAACGATACAGCGAGCATAAGCCCAAGGCAGGGCAGATCTGCACAGAGAAAAATAAAAAGGACCAAGCATCCGGCTTGGTCCTTAGCGATCGATCAACCTCATGTAGAGGTGGCTGTTCTAGAAAATCGCATCTGCTTCCACGATAACTTTCACGTTGGTTACGCTACGGTCTTCGGGTCCTTTTACAGGAAGTCCAACTTCAACATGATCAATGATGTAGTCGATGTTTTCCTGAGTGATAACCTCACCTGGCAGCAGAATCGGAATTCCTGGTGGATAAACGTAGATGAATTCCGAAATAATCCGGCCTGCGGATTCCTTGAAAGGAATAACTTCGGTATCACCATAGAACGCATCACGTGGAGTCAGCATCAGCTGTGGTACGTCTGGAACCTTGACCACCAACTCATGAGCTGGATTCACCTGATAATACGTACGGGATAGATCTTGCAGGGCGTTCAGCAAGATTTCTACGGAATCATCCGTATCTCCCGGCGTGATGAGGCACAGAATATTATACATATCACTGAGCTCCACCTCGATTTTGTAATGCTCACGTAGCCAGTTCTCTGTCTCGTAGCCTGTAATGCCAAGGTGGCGAACATGAACGGTTACTTTGGTTGGGTCGTAATTAAAAGTAGCCTCTGTGCCCAGCAGCTCTTTGCCGAAGCAATACAGTCCATCCATATCATTAATGGAGCGTCTTGCAAACTCAGCCAGATCAATGGCTTTTTGTGCCATCTGATGGCCATTTAGAGCCAGATTACGTCTCGACGTGTCGAGCGAAGCCAGCAGGATGTAAGAAGTCGACGTTGAAGTCAACATACTCAGAATGGTTTGTACACGCTGCGGATTCACATATCCATTCTTCGTGTTCAGGTTGAGTACAGAACTCTGAGTCATCGAACCACCCAGCTTGTGCACACTCGTTGCAGCCATGTCAGCTCCGGCGGCCATGGCAGAAAGCGGCAGATCTTCATGGAAATGAATGAGTACGCCATGCGCTTCATCCACAAGTACTGGGACCTGATAGCTATGCGCCAGTTCAACAATTTCTTTCAGATCGGTACATACGCCGAAATACGTTGGGTTAATGACGAGCAATGCCTTGGCATCGGGATGACGCTCAAGAGCACGTCGGATCGCGCCCGTAGTGACACCGTGATCGATCCCCAGATTGGCATCCTGTGCAGGAGAGACGAACACGGGTTTCGCTCCTGAGAAAATAATGGCAGACATGACCGATTTATGCACATTTCGGGGCACAATAATCTTGTCACCCGGCTCACATACGGACAAAATCATGGTCATGATGGCACTGCTTGTGCCTTGCACACTAAAATAGGTATAATCGGCTCCGAAGGCATCGGCTGCCAGAATCTGCGCTTCCTCAATGACACCGGTTGGCTGATGCAAATCATCTAGCGGTGCGATGTTAATCAAATCTATGGAGAGGGCATTATCGCCGATAAATTCACGAAATTCGGTATCCGTTCCCAATCCTTTTTTATGTCCCGGAATATGAAATTGCACCGGATTGAGTGCCGCATGATTTTTTAAAGCGGTAAACAGCGGCGTACGGCGGTGATCCATCAGTGCTGTCACAACCTTTCCTAATTAAAATTTGTAAGAAAAACGTCTTTCGACGTAAATTCTATGAAGACAGACCGCATATAGCGGATGTTTTTCTTGCGATCACGGATTTAGTTCAGCTTCGCTGAAAACTTATCATTTTGTAATCTTAAACAAATTTGAGTATAGCAAATTAAGAACCGAATGCAAGCAGTATTGCTTGACAATTTTTCGAATTGCTGAGATTTGGACACATCCCCGAAGGTTAGAGTAAGGATAGGAGATGGGCAAGCAAGCATCGAAAGGGGAAAAAGAATGCAAACCAATACAAAACCAGCCAAAATCCTGCGATCACCTTTTTTTATCGCCATGTGGCTAACGCTTTTTTTAGTTGAAATTATCAAGGGTGCCTTGCTGGTCGCTATTTTGCCCGTGTACATGGACAATATTCTGGGCTTGTCCGCTGGCGTGATTGGTGTGGCTTTTGCCCTTCAATATCTGGGAGATAATCTGTTCCGGGCTCCCTCTGGCTGGGCAGCAGAACGGATCGGGTTCCGCGCGACAATGGTGACGGCCCTAATTTGTACATTAGTTGCTGTAATCATGATTATATTTTTCAAAAGTGCATTTGGACTTGCCATGGCTTGTCTCATTCTTGGAATTGGTACGTCACCGCTTTGGCCTTGTGCCATGACAGGCGTGACGGCGATGTCAGGGCCACAGAACAAAAACGGTACAGCCATGGGCGCACTGGAGATGGCAGCTCTGGGGGGAACCGGACTTGGTCCGGTCGGCATGAACTGGCTGCTGGAGCGGACGCATCACGATTATCGCAGCATTTTCCTGGTGTTGATGGGTGTTGCAATTCTGGTCATTCTGGTGGCCTTGATTCTGCCCGGACGTGTCGTTGTTGAGGGGGAGCATGCGGAAGGTGAGACCAAGCGGGCAGATATGAAATATCCGGCTAAACCGAATTTGCTTACGCCTTTCATCCGACTCAAAAACAGTGTCCAGGGCACACTGCAACGGGTACGCAGCACCCTTAATGTGAATCCGCTCGTATATCCTGCACTGTTCATGCAATCCTTTGTTATTGGTCTGCTCAGTCCTGTCATTACGCTATACACTCGCACAGACCTGCACATCTCGCCCAACCTGTACAGCTTGTTGCTAATAGCGGGTGGGGGCATTACGGTCATTGCACTGCTGCCTGTGGGGAAAATGGTAGATCGGTTCGGAACGGCACCGTTCCTGAACATCGGTTTTTTAATGGCAGCAGCGAGTCTGTTTGCTTTTTCTTCCATTAAGTCCATTCCTGTCGTGTTTGGCGTCGTCATGCTGATTGGCGTCAGCTATGCGATGATTCTCCCGGCCTGGAATGCTTTTGTAGCCACCTTGATTCCCCAAGGAGAACGCGGAGCGATTTGGGGGTTCTTCCTTACCCTTCAGGGATCAGGCATGGTCGTAGGGCCTATTGTATCCGGACTGCTATGGGATCACATTAGTCATCCGGCTCCATTTATCGGAAGTGCTTTCGTTATGGCTGGACTTGCCGTTGTGCACTATGTGTTATCTCGGAATCCTTATCGTACAGTTCCTGCCAAATGATGTGTTGAAGTCTAATGATGCGGAAGATCTAATCAGAAAAGGGAGTTCCAACAACCGTGCAGGTTGTGGAGCTCCCTTTTTATGTAGCATGGTGCCATGCCTTTAAATAAAGATTATAAGGTTATTCTGCACGCTATAGTAATCCATTCCGGGAACTAATCGTTCACCGCCCTCCATGTCTACTTAAGACAAAGACATCTTGTAAAGCGGCAGCAGCGTTTTGAACGTTGAACGAACCGTTTCCAGGAACTTGTCCCCATCCGCGGCAAGCGGATCATCGCGATCAATTCGCAGTCCGCACATGACCTCTGCTTTTTTCACCGTCTTCAGCTTGGTGATGATTTTGTCATAATCCTCATCCTGCATGTCCTTTTGCAATGTACCGTGAGCAGCCATATGATCCATGGACCAATAGTACTGCCCAGGCAGATTGCTGCGCACTTCATCCAACTGGCGTTCGAGCCCTTCGGCGAATGCAGCCTTGTTCGGACTTTCGTAGATGATGGCGAAAATGACAAAAACATGTGTATCGAACATGCCCACTTCAAAGTGAGGCAGTGCTTTGTATCCACGTTTGGAAGATGCCCAGGCGACCCACGTATCCTTCGGAGGATTGACGGTACGCCGTGCGTGTTTGGCGACATGCATAAACATCTCTTCCCCGCATAAATCTGTCAGGTAAGGCGTAAGTTCAGTACCAAGCTCTTCCAGCTTCGGACGAACGCGTTCAATCAGCATTTCCATACGCGGCTCCAGCCCAGGGACCTGAAATACATCAAAATCGCTGCTGTTAAAACCTGAGAAAGTCATCCTGTATACCTCCATTTCGCGTCCATTATATCATGAAAGACGGGGGCTTGCCCCTGTGCATCTGCGGAAAGCTGCGATCCTCCGGATCAATCGGTGAAAAATAGTCAAATAACCAAGTACCCTTACATAAAATGAAGTATAAAATAGGGTAAGCCGATTGAGTAGAAGCGATTGAAGAAGATGGCCGGAGCATCTCCGGTACAGATGGAGGGAGTGCCGTGAATAAGAGTTATGAAGTTGAATATTGCAATCTGGAGCTGCGGTTCAACCGTCGGCATATCCAAAATTTGATCAAAGACCTTATTCGTGAGGGGTATTCACTATATTGGAGCGAGGACGAATCCTTTTTTATTCTGTCAGTCCGCACCGGACGCAAGCTGGTAAAGCTCCGTTTTCAACAGACGCGCAGTGGGAATTACAAGATGACCGGAGATTATATTATCAAGGACGCAAAGCTTGCGGAATGGTTGGAGAAGCTGATTGGGGATACACGCGGGCATGCCGTTGTGAAACGGTTTAAGGATCAGCAGATGACCGTGGAGAATATTTTGTTTGGGGAAGTCATTCGTCTCGTTGAAGTATCCGGGTTCAAACAGCGTGTTATTTTTCAAAAGGAACCTGCGCCGACGGCGGAAGAGATGGAAGAAATGTTCCTCTCGCGCGAAGGTGAGGAGCGACTCCTGCTGCTGCGCATGGAAGTGGATGATGAACTGGAACGTCTGCATGCCGCCATTCAGATGGATAATATCGAAAAAGCAAATGCCTGTCGTAAAGTCTTAAAGCAGTTGTCAGGGCACATGTTGATGCTGGAAGGCTGAAATATAACGCTGTATTTATGAAAATACGATGAACACCTCAGGTAATTGGGGTGTTTTCTCGCTGTGCGACCATGGTCCGGGGTTCACTTCTATGCGTAAAACCGTTAAAATGAGGGTATTGTTGAGAATTCATTTCAATAAAATTAATTGGAGCAAAGGATGGAGGACCAGATGGCGAAACAACAGATCGGTGTCATTGGACTTGCAGTAATGGGCAAAAATTTGGCCCTTAACATTGAAAGCAGAGGTTTCACGGTATCGGTATTTAACCGTTCCCCGGAGAAAACCAACGATCTTCTGAAAGAAGCCGAAGGTAAAAACCTGACAGGCACATTCTCTATTGAAGAGTTTGTGGCATCCCTGGAATCCCCGCGCAAAATCCTGATCATGGTACAAGCTGGTTATGCAACCGACGCAACCATTGAACAACTGCTTCCTCATTTGGATGAGGGCGACATCATTATTGATGGCGGTAACGCATACTTCCCTGACACCCAACGTCGCAGCAAAGAGCTGGAAGACAAAGGCATTCGCTTCATCGGTACAGGTGTATCCGGTGGGGAAGAAGGTGCGTTGAAAGGCCCAGCAATCATGCCAGGTGGACAAGAGAGTGCGTACAAGCTGGTTGAACCGATCCTGACAGCCATTTCGGCCAAAGTCGGTGACGATCCTTGTTGTACATATATTGGACCAGACGGTGCCGGACACTATGTGAAAATGGTGCATAACGGTATCGAATACGGAGATATGCAGCTGATTGGTGAAGCTTACCACCTGCTCAAATCCGTGTTGAATGTGTCCGTTGAGGAGCTTCACGCCATCTTTACAGAATGGAATCAGGGAGAGCTGGATAGCTACCTGATAGAAATCACAGCAGATATCTTCTCCAAATACGATCCAGAAACCGGCAAACCAATGGTTGATGTCATTCTGGATGCAGCTGGACAAAAAGGAACAGGCAAATGGACAAGCCAAAGCGCGCTGGATCTCGGCGTACCATTGTCCATGATTACGGAATCCGTATTCTCTCGTTTCCTGTCTGCAATGAAAGACGAGCGTGTGGCGGCGAGCAAAATTCTGAATGGACCTGCGGTTGAAGCGTTCTCTGGCGACAAAAAAGCGTTCATCGAGAATGTGCGTAAAGCGCTGTTTGCAAGTAAAATTGTCTCCTACGCACAAGGATTTGCTCAAATGCGCGCAGCATCTGACGAGTACGGCTGGGATCTGAAATACGGCAACATCGCCATGATCTTCCGTGGTGGTTGCATCATCCGTTCGCAGTTCCTGCAAAACATCAAAGAAGCGTATGACAAGGATGCAGCACTGAAAAACCTGCTTCTCGATCCATACTTCCAAAACATTGTTGAATCCTACCAAGGTGCATGGCGTGAAGTTGTAGCTGCTGCGGTAACCCAAGGGGTTCCGGTTCCTGGGTTCTCCAGTGCGTTGTCCTACTACGATAGCTACCGCACGGAGCGTTTGCCTGCGAACCTGTTGCAAGCACAACGTGACTACTTCGGTGCTCATACGTTCAAACGTCTGGACAAAGAGGGCAGCTTCCACCACAACTGGATGGAATAGTAACGTATACGCAAGTCCGTGAGATTTGGCTAAAGTGTCCTAGATCAGGAGCCTTGGCTGGAAGAAAGGCATGGACAGAAGCTTGAAAATGGGACTTGGAGAGTCGGTTCATACCGATGAGCTCCAGGTCTCTTTTTTTACCGTATGTGTAAGCCGGTCCTAAATCTTACGAACCTGAGAAGCTCTATTTGGTGGATATGAACCTTTTCTATTCTCTAACGAACTCAGAAGGTCCTATTTAGAACATTTGGAGCGAAATTGCGCTGTTTTGAGGGTGTTCTTGTGAAATAAGTTTCCTGAGATTCGTTAGAATTTTATAATCGCCTATAATTCAAAAATAGGCTTATCTGATTTCGTTAAAATCGTTTGGAGTATATAGACATGCTTTGATATGCTCTGGAAGTGCTTGCGAATGTTTGAAGGGAAGTCGGTCACACTATGGCCTTCCCCCGTCCGCAGGGCTGTGTTATGATAGGACAAAAGTGCTCACGAATTGCTTGAATTAAAGGAGTGTACACCTTGAGCAAGTCTAACAATATTATTCTCATCGGCATGATGGGAACTGGCAAATCAACCGTTGCTGACATGCTCGCACGCGAGTTAGGTTACCGACTGATTGATGTGGACGCCGCGGTGGAGAAAGAGGAAGGCTGTACGATTCCTGAATTGTTCACAGGCAAGGGAGAGACGTATTTCCGCGATGCCGAGAGTCGCATGTTGTGCTCGGTGTTAGAGAAAAAGGCGCAGGTGATTGCAACCGGAGGCGGTGTGGTTCTGCGTTCGGACAACTGTGATGTCATGTCGAAGAACGGCTGGGTGGTTGCCCTGACTGCCGATCCGGCAGTGATTGTAGAACGCGTCAGCGGTTGTGAGAACCGTCCGCTCTTGGCAGGCAACGCGGAGGAACGCATTCAGACTATTATGCAGGAACGGAAGAACGCATACAGGTTTGCGCATTACACGGTGGATACAACCGAGTTATCCGCTTCTGAAGTGACTCGTTTAATTTTAGCGCATTACCGCGTCTAAGCTTGTAATTATTTCATTTTCTCGTCAGTGAGTGTATGGATAGACTGTGCACAGGAGTGCAGGGTAGATGCTAGGAGAGGGATACATTTCGCATGTATGTGGAAGAAGAGATGTCGAAGGAATTAAAGCATTAAATGGAGCCATGTGTTCGTGGTAGATCTATGGGAAAAACGGGCCGATTGGCCCGTTTGACTGACTGTAAGGATCAGGATGCACAGTGGTTATTGAGAACTGCTGCTAGCAGCTCTCCTGACTCTTTATCCCAATCCTGATGTTATTCAGTTTTCCTCTTGCCATTGCAGCATGCCGCCAACCATATTGGTGCAGCCATCATATCCGAGCTGCTGTAAGTACTCACAGGCACGCTCGCTACGGTATCCACTGCGGCAGATCAGAACAATCTCACCGGACTTTTGAATTTCCGACAGTCTGTCCGGAATCTGTCCAAGCGGAATGTGTTTCGCTCCTTCAATCATGCCTTGTGCGACTTCATCGTCCTCACGGACGTCTATCATCTGCAGCTTCTCTCCCGCCTGCAAACGGCGGCGCAGCTCAGAAGGTTCAATTTCAGCAATTTGTGTCATATTCAGGTCCTCTTTTCTGTATGGACTTAACGCCTATAATGATACCCAAGCGATGTATGGAATGTCAATTTGGCAGTACAGCATCACCGCATGTATCCTGAACCCAATACGTAACAGGGATCATCTAACGAAGCACATTATAATTAATGAAGGAGAATTTCATCCATGGACGTTATCGTTAAACCGACTCCATCCCTGAACGGGGAAATCGGAGCTTTGTCTTCCAAAAACTACACCACACGCTACTTGCTAGCTGCTGCGCTGGCAGAAGGCACGAGTACGATCCATTACCCGGCTCACAGTGAAGATAGTGACGCGATGCGCAGATGTATTCGTGATCTTGGAGCGGTGCTTGAAGAAGATGACAGCAAAATCGTCATCCAGGGCTTTGGCAGCCATCCACGTGATGTGCGTGAATTGAATGTAGGCAATGCGGGTGCAGTGTTGCGTTTCCTGATGGGGGTTACGGCACTTTGTCCTGAGGTGACGTTTGTAAATACGTACCCGGATTCTCTTGGCAAACGCCCGCATGATGACCTGATCGATGCGCTTGGTCAGCTCGGTGTTGAGGTACAACACGAACAAGGGCGCTTGCCGATCACCATCAAAGGCGGTCAGGCCAAGGGCGGACATATCCGTGTATCCGGTTCGGTTAGCTCCCAGTATTTGAGCGCATTACTGTTTGTGACACCTCTTCTGGCTGAAGACAGCACAATTGAAGTATTGAACGATTTGAAATCCAAAGTGGTTATTGGTCAGACGCTGGAAGTACTGGAACAAGCGGGCATCGTCATTCATGCGAGTGATGATTACATGTCCTTCCGCGTACCTGGTGGTCAAGCTTATAAACCACAAACATATACGGTTCAAGGAGACTATCCGGGTTCAGCAGCTGTCCTCGCGGCTGCGGCTGTCACCCAATCGGATGTTAAAATTTTGCGATTGATGGAACAGAGCAAACAGGGTGAGCGTGCCATTGTTGACGTTCTGCGCATGATGGAAGTGCCGTTGACGCATGAGAATGATGTGGTACACGTTCAAGGAAACGGCACATTGAAAGCCGTGGAATTCGACGGAGATGCCGCGACAGACGCGGTTTTGGCGATGGTAGCGGCAGCTGTGTTTGCGGAAGGCACTTCACGGTTCTATAATGTAGAGAACTTACGTTACAAGGAATGTGACCGAATTACGGATTATTTGAATGAACTGCGGAAGGCAGGAGCCAACGTAGAGGAACGTCAGGCTGAGATTATCGTACACGGTCGTCCAGAAGGCGTAGAAGGCGGCGTTGAGATTAACGCTCACTACGATCATCGCGTAATTATGGCACTGACCGTTGTCGGTCTGCGTTCCAAAGAACCGCTTCGTATTCGGGATGCACACCATGTAGCCAAGTCTTATCCACAATATTTCGATCATTTGCAGGCGCTTGGCGCCTCGGTTCAATGGGTAAAAGAGTAAAATAACACGTTTAAGAGGTTGTTCAAAAAAACCGCTTTTGATTACGAAGGATGCCTGGAGGCATCATCAGCTGAAAACCGGTCTTTTTGAACACGCACGTTAAGCAGAAAAGGATGGTGCTTGAACATGGAATTTAACAATCCTACTCGTGAAGAAATTGGACAACTTTTGCGCAAGGCAGGCAACATCGCAGTCGTCGGCTTATCGGACAAATCAGATCGGACTTCCTATATGGTAGCGGAAGCCATGCAAAGCAGAGGTTATCGCATCATCCCGGTAAATCCACAGGTACAAGGTGAGATTCTTGGGGAGACGGTATATGCGGCCCTCACGGATATCCCTGAGCCGGTAGATATCGTGAACGTATTCCGCCGCGATGAATATTGCGCGGATGTCGCTCGTGAAGCTGCGGCGATCAAAGCAAATGTATTGTGGCTTCAGCTAGGTATCCACAGTGATGAAGCGGTACAGATTGCTGCTGAGAACGGCATGACAGCGGTAACGAATCGTTGTATCAAGGTAGAGGATTCCATCGTTCTGCGCGGTGCTGGACGCGGTTAAATCTCGATCACCAAAAATCCCGTTAACCTCGAGTTGACGGGATTTTTTCTGTTGTATAATTGGAATATAGAATAAATTACCAACAGGTTACTGTTTTGTTTTGACAAAACGTTGCGTAAAGCTTACCATCTAGGATAGAAAGGAGAGGTCGCCATGAATTGGCTCGGATCCTTGCAGCAGCTCGGACGAGCGGTAATGCTGCCTACAATGGTCCTGCCCGCCGCCGCAATTTTGCTGAGTGTTGGCAGTTTGCCCTGGGACGCCTGGGGATTGAAAGTTGTTGGTGAAGTGTCTACCGTGGCCGGACACGGTATTTTTTATTTTTTGCCGTATTTGTTCGCTGTCGGTGTAGCGCTGGGACTCTCCAACCAGGCCGGACAAGCGGGACTCGCTGCTCTGGCTGGTATTGTGATATATGATCAGGTGACTCGCAATTTCGGGGATGGCACCGTTCAACCTGCTTCCTTAATCGGAATTATTCTCGGCGCACTTGCCGGGGTGACGCATAATCGGTTCAAAAGTATTAAACTGCCTGAAATCTTACAGTTTTTCGGTGGATCCAGATTTGTTTTGCTCATAGTAGGACTGTGCTCGGCACTGTTCTCCTTCTTTATGTTATGGATCGCACCCATTTTGCAACATGCATTGAACGCCATCGCCACCTGGGAATACAGTCTCGGCGGTTTTGGGCTGTTTATATATGGGGTCCTGTACAGGGTGCTGGTGGCCTTCGGACTGCATCATCTGCTTAACAATGTGTTCTGGTTCCAACTGGGGACGTATGAAACAGCAGACGGCAATATTGTGCAAGGGGATTTGCCGCGATTTTTTGCGGGTGATCCAACAGCAGGGTATTTTATGGCCGGGTTATTCCCGATCATGATGTTTGCGATTCCAGCGATTGCCTTTGCGATTATTCAAGAGGCAAGGGAAGATCTGAAGCCGAAAATAAAAAAAACATTTCTCACTTCCGCACTCGTTTGTTTTCTGACAGGGGTATCGGAGCAGATTGAGTTTGCCTTTTTGTTTGCGGCACCTTATCTGTTCATCGTGCATGCAGTCATGTCAGGACTTGCGATGTGGATCAGTTACTGGCTTGATATACGCCATGGTTTCTCCTATTCGGCTGGCATTATTGACTACATACTCAATTTCCATCTATCGGAGAATGCTTGGAAGCTCATACCGATTGGCATACTATATGGGTTGGTCTACTATTTCCTGTTTAGGTGGGCGATTCGCACGTTCAAGATTCCAACTCCAGGGCGCGAAGAGGGGTCCATGCTGGAAGATTGGGTAGGTAACATTCCCTATCAAGCTCCTCTCATTTTGGAAGCATTGGGCGGGAAGGAAAACATTGTCCAGGTAGAGGCCTGTATTACACGACTTCGACTCACCGTGCATAATGATCGGTTAATTGATACAGGTGCTATGAAGAGTATGGGGTCCGCGGGGCTCATTAAGCTGGGTGGCGGTAACGTACAAGTGGTATTTGGCACCTATTCGGAATTAATCCGGGAAGAGATTGCGAAGCTGCTTGAACGGGACCTGCAACAAGTTCTGTTCTGTGCTCCTGTGCAGGGTAAAATGCTGCCGATTGAAGAGGTGCCGGATCAGATATTTGCAGCCAAGCTTGTGGGCGATGGTGTAGCCTTTGTTCCGGAAAAAGGAGAGCTGGTCTCACCCGTGTACGGAACGATTATGCACATGTATCCGACGATGCATGCCTTGGGCATCTCAACCAGAGAAGGACTCGAGGTCCTGCTGCATATCGGTATCGATACATCCCAACTGAAAGGCCACTTTGAAGCCTTTGTTCAGGAAGGGGATACGGTGGAGCCGGGTCAGCTGTTAATCAAGTTTGACCTGGCTGTGTTGCGAGTCGAGGCGGCATCGCTGACGACACCGATGGTGATCACGAATCCCGATCGTGTCAAATCATGGAGCTTTGCTCCATTTAAGCAAGTTAAGAAAGGTCAGGCATCCGTTATGTCCGTGGTGCTCTATGACAGGAACGTTGGAGGGGTAGAATGAAGATACAAGGCATCAACGGCGCTGCAGGCATAGCCATCGGCAAAGCATTTGTCCTGCCCAGTTGGGAATGGGATCTGCCGGACCAGAAGATGGATTCGGTGGATCTCGCCCAAGAGTTCGAACGGCTGTACGAGGGCATACGGACATCGAAGGATGAGATTGAATATATCAAGAACGAGTTCAAGGAAGTGGTCGGTCCCGAAGAGTCCAGCATCTTTGATGCGCATCTGGCCATTCTGGAAGATCCGGTGTTCATGAACGAAATTCGCGGCATTATTGAACGGCAGTACAAAGCAGCAGAAGTAGCCGTCAAAGAGGCCATTGATCATTTTGTCACCATGTTTGATCTGCTCGACGACGAGTATATGAAGGAGCGGGCGATCGACATCAAGGATGTGGGTAACCGTTTGTTAAAGCATCTGCTGGGCGCACCAGAAATTACGCTCCCATCGGATACCCAGCCTTATATACTCGTGGCCAAAGAGCTGTCTCCCTCTCAATTGGCGCATTTGAATCCAAGCCACGTGCTGGGCATTGTGACACTTATCGGAGGCAAAACGTCACATTCGGCAATTATGGCTCGTGCCCTTGGTATTCCTCTCGTTTCCGGTCTGGAAGCGAGTCTTGGCATGCCGGTAGAGACCGGAGATATGTTGGTTGTCGATGGAGATAACGGCCTCGTATTTACGGAGCCGGATCGCAAGACGATTGAACGTTACACGATGATCCGCAGCAAACAATTGAAGAAAAAAGAACAGTTGCAGGTGCTTGCAACAGTGGATGCCGTAACCAAAGACGGCTCCGTTTTGCATCTGGCTTCTAACATCAGTTCCGTCAAGGAACTGGATATGGCACTGAAACATGGAGCGAAGGGCGTGGGGTTGTTCCGGACAGAATTCCTTTACATGGACCGGGCTACGTTCCCGGGTGAGCAGGAACAGTATGAGGTCTATCGCCTTGTCGCTGAGAAAACTGCTGGTCAGTCTGTCGTTATTCGTACGCTCGATATTGGCGGTGACAAGCAGTTAGACTACTTCGAATTGCCAGAAGAAGATAACCCATTTCTCGGATATCGTGCGATTCGGATCAGTCTGGACCGCAAAGATCTGTTCAAAACACAGCTCACAGCCATTCTGCGGGCCAGTGCTGCGGGCAATGTCAAAATTATGTACCCGATGATCTCTTCGGTAGAAGAACTTCAGGAGGCCAATGAAATCCTGCGTGAAGCGATGTCTGATCTGGACGAGCGCGAATTGCCTTACGATCCGCATATTCAGGTTGGCATCATGATTGAGGTTCCGGCAGCGGTAATGATAGCCGATTTGCTTGCCGAGGAAGCTGATTTCTTCAGTATCGGTACCAATGATTTAGTGCAATATGTGCTGGCTGTGGACCGAATGAATGAGCAGATTGCACATATGTATCATCCGTATCACCCGGCTGTATTGCGCATGCTTCGTGCGACAGTGGAGGCGGCTCATACAGCAGGCATTGATGTCAGTGTGTGCGGGGAGATGGCAGGGGACGAGCGTTCGATTCCTCTATGGCTGGAGCTCGGGATCAGCAATCTGAGCATGTCTCCACAATCCTTGCTGCGTGTGAAGCACAGGGTATTGAATACGACAGCAGCTGCTGCCAAAGAGGCAGCCCATGATTGCTTCACCCTGCGGACAAGTGCTGACATCGAACAACGCCTGCAGGTCTTCAATGATTCGATGGGCAGTCCGGATGAACAGAGTGGATCGAATGCATCTTGAATGGGTATTTTCAAATAAATACCTTTAAATGAAAATATTAACTTTTGTACGATTTTGGTAAATAGTCATATATCAACGATAAAGCCCCACGCCTTATTGGCGCGGGGCTTTGTTTTATTTTTCAGCGAGTGCATCGCAAAATGCTTTGCCATACGGCGGAAGGTCAGGTGGACGGCGAGCTGAAATGATGTGTCCATCCACAACAACGGCTTCATCTTTCCAGATGGCTCCGGCATTCTCCATGTCATCCCGAATACCTGGTGTTGAAGTAACCGTAACACCGTCCAGTATTTTGGCGGATATCAGTACCCAGCCTGCGTGACAGATCTGTCCAATCGGTTTACGATCCGCATGCATTTCCTTTACCAGTTCAAGTACTTTAGGGTAGCGACGAAGCTTGTCCGGTGCCCAGCCCCCGGGTACAAGAATACCATCATATTGTGAACTATCGAGTTCATCAAAACTGTATTCCGCCTCGGCGGGAACACCATATTTACCAATGTAGGTTTTGCCTTTTTTCTCTCCGGCGAGATGCACCTCAGCGCCTTCTTCACGGACACGATGCACCGGATACCACAGTTCCAGATCTTCGAATTCTTCATCGACCAGGGCGATGACTTTTTTGCCTGTTAATCTCATCATCATCTCTCCTTTTGCGGTAATTAGCACATAGCGTCTTTATTGTAACAGATTATCATGGTGACTTCATCGTCAGCAATCTAGCGATCGGGGAAGCGATTACAACTCAATGAACGCCTACATTCGACAACCTTCTTTTGGAGACGGTGGTAATTTGTGCAACCTATGGTTTATAGCAGGATTTGAGCGGAAATAGGTCGAATGGTATCTGTATAAGAGTATAGAACGAATGAGGTGATGACTGTGCGTAAGACGTGCAGATGCGGACATGTAATGGAACTGGAATTAAGAACGGTGGTATATGCCAAAAAGGTGGAGATTCGTAACGTACCTGTATTTGCTTGTACAGACTGCGTTTCCTATGAAGTGCTTCAGCCGGTCAAGCCGGATTTGAAAGAGTGCATCAGTACACTCGGTGAACAGCCAGTGAAACAGGATGTATCGTTTGGAGAGCGAAATGAACTTGCGGACCTCTTTCATGAACAGTTGCTGGCTTGGCCGGATGCTACGGATCGTGAGATGGAGCATCGGATGCAACGTGCTGTGGAGGAGAGAATTAACCTGCTGCTGGATATTATGGGTTACGCTCAAAAGTCTAATGATGAAGAATGGATCGAGACAACACAGCGCAGATTAGGTCAATTATCTGGCTTTGTATGGCAGGCGCACTTCTCGAATGCTGTCTAATTTTGACGTGCAAAATGCTTGTTTTCATGAAAATTGGCTTTTTCGCCCGCTTTTTGTTAAGATATCGTAGAGTGAAAACGCTCAACATAGCGGTAATCCTGGTAAAGGGGGATGTATATCAAATGGCTGAGATGACTAAAATGACAAGTATTGAACAGCTAAACTCCGCAGTGGAGGCTACCGAGGATCAACCCTTGCTTCTGTTTAAGCACAGTACACGCTGCCCGATCAGCGCGAACGCCTATCAGGAGATGAACGATTATTTGCAGAATAGTCCAAGTGAACAAGTGAAATACGGTATCATTTATGTAGTGGAAGATCGCCCAGTGTCCAACGAAGCGGCGGATAAGCTGGGTGTTAAGCACGAATCTCCGCAGGCGATTCTAGTCAAAAAGGGAATTCCTGTATGGCATACTTCCCACTCGAATATTACTTCAACCACAATCACGAAAGCACTGCGTGAGTCCTAAAGCCTATTTTAATTGATTAATGCATAAATTTGTCGTAATATAAATCTTAATGAAAATGGTATGAAAATTTACTGGTAATGGAGAGAAGTACTGTGACGGTAACCATTTATGATGTGGCACGTGAAGCCGGTGTCTCTATGGCAACGGTATCACGGGTTGTTAATAATAACCCTAATGTTAAGCCACAGACACGCAAAAAAGTATATGAAGCCATCGATCGGTTGGGATATCGTCCGAATGCGGTAGCCAGAGGCTTGGCGAGCAAGAAGACAACCACGGTCGGGGTCGTTATTCCGGACATTTCGAACTCAACCTTTGCAGAGATTGCCCGCGGAATTGAAGATATTGCGAATATGTATCACTACAACATTATTTTGTGTAACGCGGATAAGAAGAAAGAAAAAGAAATTCGTGTAATTAACACGTTGTTGGAGAAACAAGTGGACGGTCTGCTCTTCATGGGTGGAACTGTGACGGACGAGCATATTCAGGCGTTCCAATCAGCGGCTGTGCCGATTGTTCTCTGTGCAACAAGTGACGAGAAAGGTACGTACCCTTCGGTAGATATCGATCATGAAGCAGCGGCATTTGACGCTGTAAATACGTTGATCCGTCATGGACACAAGGAAATCGCAATGATCAGTGGTACACTGCAAGATCCTGCCAACGGTTATGCTCGTTTCCAAGGGTACAAGAAAGCGCTTGAAGCAGCAGGTATGGAATATCAGGAGGATCTCGTACGCATTGGTAACTATCGTTATGAGTCCGGTGTGGAAGCGATGAAGTATTTCCTCGGATTGAAGAAAAAACCATCGGCAATCTTCGCTGCAACAGATGAGATGGCAATTGGTGCTATTCACAGTATTCAGGATGAGGGTCTGAAAGTACCGGATGACTTCTCCATCATTAGTGTGGATAACATTCGTATGGCTTCCATGGTCCGTCCTCAGTTGACTACGGTAGCTCAACCGATGTATGACCTGGGCGCTGTAGCGATGCGTTTGCTGACGAAGCTGATGAAGAAAGAAAATGTGGAGAACCCACGGGTTATTTTGCCGCATGAAACGATTCTTCGTCTGTCTGTAAGCCACGCAGACGTAGTTTAAATAAGAAAGGGAGAAGGCATTCTCTCTACATAGTGGAATGACGAAAGCTCCGGAAACGGAGCTTTTGTGCTGAATGGGGCTCTGAACGTAGACGAAAAAACACAACTTGGAGGAACAAGTTCAGGTTCAACATGGAAAATGCTATATAGGAGGTCATAACATGCGTGAAACGATCGGCATTATTGGTGCAATGGATGAGGAAGTAGAACTTCTCTTGGCCGGTATGAAGCAACTAGAGACTGTAAAACAAACGGGTATTACCTATGTTGCAGGCGAATGGCTGGGTAAACAGATTGTGGTCTGCAAATCAGGCGTGGGTAAAGTGAATGCGGCTGTGACGACGCAGATTTTGATTGATCGTTTTCAGGTTAACCGGATTATTTTCACAGGTGTTGCGGGTGCAGTTCATCCGGAGTTGAACATTGGAGATATGGTCATCTCCTCTGAATGTGTACAGCATGATATGGATGTGACCCCACTTGGGTTTGAGCGCGGGGTTATTCCTTACCAGGAGACGTCCGCCTTTCCGGCGGAAGCCTCGCTTATCGGGTTAGCTGAAGAAGCCTGCAAAGCGCAGGGAGCGAACTATCTGATCGGTAAAGTGCTGTCTGGAGATCAATTCATTGCAAGCAAGGATACGGTGAAAATGCTGTATACCGAAATGAATGGGGCATGTGCGGAGATGGAGGGAGCTGCCGTAGCACAAGTGAGCTTCATGAACCGTGTTCCGTTTGTTATCCTCCGTGCAATGTCTGACAAAGCGGATGGATCAGCACATGTGAACTTTGCCGAGTTTACTGTGGAGTCCTCCCAGCGCTCTCACCGTATTGTGGAACATATGCTGGCACGTATGTAAACCGGTAAGGCTTATCGTATAGTGAGTGTGATAGAGGTTTAAAAGGCAACAAAAAACCGCTTCTTCGTAGCAGGTCATCCATGATGAACCTGTTTGCGAAGAGGCGGTTTTTCTATGTATACGTATTCGGAAGTCATCCTTATGGATTTTGGGATTAATACATAAAACGATGGCGGAATCGCACACGGTCGAACTGTTCCTCCGACTCAAGGGGAACCTGGCTGCCGATGCGAACCATGAGGCAGTTGGCCGGATGTGAACAAATCTCGGGATCGTCGGTGGCGTACCAGGTCATGTCTACGGTTTGCATCAATTTTTCCATCATCTTGCGGTAATCCCATACGGAAAGGGCGCTGCCCTTCAAATCCCAATGCCAATAATATTCCGTTGTGAATATGATATATTTCTCCATCTGTCCATTTTCAAAGGCGGTGAGCAGCATTTCTCGTCCGATCCCGAGAGAGCGATAGGAATCCGCAACCTCAATGGCGCCCAGCTCAATTAGATCGGTCATATTGCCTTCCGACCAACGCTCGCATTCATCTGCATAATGGAAAGTCACATAACCGATAATGGTCTCATTTTCCCGTGCAATGATGATTCGACCTTCAGGCAAAGCGGCAATTTCGGCCAATGCCTCCTGTTGTTCCGAAGGGCGCCGGAAGGCATCCAGATCGGAATGAAATTCAAGCTGCTTAATCGTCTCGGCCTGAACGGGTCCCTCAATGATGATTCGGTGGCCGGACTTTAAGATGGAACGCATATGATGCTCCTTAATATGCTCCATAGTTCATGCTCCTCTCTCCCCCTACTTATAGAGGTTGTTCAAAAAGTCCGCTTTTGATTACGAAGGATGCCTAGTGGCATCATCAGCATCGAATATGGAATTCAGCCGAAATGTCCGTTGCTCACGTAGTTTTCCCTACGCTCCGCTACTCCCTTTCTAGCTTCATCCCATCTTCTTGGTACTGAAAACCGATCTTTATGAACACATATTTATAGCAAAAAACCAAAAATTTGAAAAGCCATAGACGATGATTGAAAAGATTTGCTATAATTGCGTAGACAAAAAATGTTCACAATTCAACTGCAGTTTGGGTTCATTGGTTTGGCCTGGCAAGTACATGATGAGTAGTTCTCTCTACTAATGTAAGCGCTAACTGGAAGTTCAGTCAACACAAAGGCAATCAGAAGTGACCCATAATGGGAATCGAAATGTCGAGTTGAAGGAGGCTGGCAAGCATGAGTCAAGCACATGGTGAGATGCTGCAAACGGTTGTGTCTGAATCTAATCTGGGCGATTACGCGGAGGCCCGAAGCCGGTTTGATTGGGAATCGGTTGAAAGGCACTTTACGTGGCACGCCAGCGGGAAAGTCAACATGGCACATGAAGCGATAGATCGTCATGTGCTGGAAGGAAGAGGCGGAAGAACGGCATTATTATATAGTGATGCTTCGCGTGAAGAGGCATACACGTTTGCTGATTTGAGCGAGCAATCGAGTCGCTTCGGTAACGTTCTGCGCAAATATGGCATTGCTAAGAGTGATCGGGTATTTATTTTTATGCCTCGCAGTCCTGAGCTCTATTTTAGTCTGTTGGGCATATTGAAGGTTGGTGCTATTGCAGGTCCGCTATTTGAAGCCTTCATGGAAACTGCGGTGAAGGACCGGCTGGAGGATAGCGGAGCCGTGGCACTGGTAACGACCCCTCAATTACTTGGACGAATCAAACGTTCGGAATTGCCTGAACTGAAGCATATTTTTGTTGTAGGTGGAGGTCCGCAGACGGAAGAAGGCCTTATTGACTTTGATGCAGAGATGTCCGCGGCGTCGGATGATATGGAAGTGGAGTGGCTGACTCGTGAAGACGGTCTGCTGATTCACTATACTTCCGGCTCTACGGGTAAACCAAAAGGTGTATATCATGTGCAGAATGCGATGATACAGCATTATTACACCGGCAAGGTTGTACTTGATCTGCGTGAGGATGACGTATACTGGTGCACAGCCGATCCAGGCTGGGTAACAGGTACCTCATACGGGATTTTTGCCCCGTGGTTGAATGGGGTGACCAATGTTATTCGCGGGGGACGTTTCAGTCCGCAAGACTGGTACAGCACCATTGAGAAAAACAAAGTCAGCGTATGGTACAGTGCGCCGACGGCTTTTCGCATGTTGATGGGAGCGGGTGAAGAGACCATTGCCCAGCATGATCTGAGCAGTCTCCGTCACGTCATGTCTGTTGGCGAACCGCTTAATCCCGAGGTGGTCCGTTGGGGCTGGAAAGCCTATGGACAGCGAATTCATGATACCTGGTGGATGACGGAGACGGGTGGACAGTTAATCTGTAACTACCCGGGAATGCCGATTAAACCAGGTTCCATGGGACGTCCATTACCGGGAATTGAAGCAGCCATTATTGATGATCGAGGACAGGAGCTGCCGCCATACAGTATGGGGAACCTGGCTATTCGTACTTCCTGGCCGTCCATGATGGCAAAGATCTGGAATAACCCGGCCAAATACGAGGAGTACTTCCGACTGTCTGGCTGGTATGTATCCGGTGATTCCGCTTATATGGACGAAGATGGCTACTTTTGGTTCCAGGGCCGGATTGATGATGTTATTAACTCTTCAGGTGAACGCATTGGCCCTTTTGAGGTGGAGAGCAAGCTCGTAGAGCACCCTGCGGTAGCAGAGGCGGGCGTTATTGGCAAACCGGATGTAACTCGGGGAGAGATCATCAAGGCCTTTGTGGCACTGCGTGAGGGGTATGAGCCGACACCGGAGCTGAAGGAAGAGATCTATCGATTTGTAAAAGAAGGCTTGTCTGCCCACGCCGCTCCGCGTGAGATTGAGTTCAAGGATAAACTGCCCAAGACCCGCTCCGGCAAGATTATGCGCCGTGTGTTGAAAGCTTGGGAGCTGGATCTGCCGACAGGCGATCTATCGACCATTGAAGACTAAAGAGTAAATTAGCGAATGCAACGTGTTTGCATATCCCGTATTTCCCATTAAAAGCCTGATTCGTGTGTCTCATTGCGGATCAGGCTTTTGCGTTGGGGTATCAATGAATCACAAAACCCCATCCTCATGATGCGAGAATGGGGTTAAGAGCATAGTCATAGTAACTCTGTATTACGGTTGGAAATGCACGGCTCCGGACGGCTCAGATTCGCCTATGCTGTTGCTGGCGGATACCTTGAACCATCCACTGGTAGATGCAGGCACTCCGTAGTCCATGGAGGTACCTGAAGTTGTGCCAATTTTGGTGTAAGGGGCTGCCCCTGTCTCACTAAAATATACAGCATAACTTTGAACACCATCCGATTCCGGATTGGAGGCCCACTGAATGCGCAGTCCTTGGGAGAGCGCCGACACGCTCACTTGGCCCGGTGTAGCCGGAGCCGTAGTTGCGGCGTTCTCATTTTGGGGATTTTCCGGTGTAACAACTGTTCCCGGAACATTAATCGGTTCATTTATTTCTTCATCTGAAGGAGGCTCTACCGTTCCTACACTGCTAACTGCTGCGCTAGGAGCAGACTCACGACCAGCTACATCAACCGCTGTAACGTAGAACGCAAAGTTTCCACCTTGTGCATATGCGGTAAATGATCTGGACTCACCTGTCAGGACAACCTGCCCCTGATTCTGGAATCCGGCGCCATTTACTGAGCGATACAGGCGATAACCAACCACGTCACTTTCCGGTGTTGCATTAAACGTAATCACGGCGTTACCGTTTGCAACGGAGATTCTCACATTACCTGGTGCATCTGGTGCTTTGCCGTTATCCGTTCTTGGATCGATCTGTGTCGGCATGTCTGCACCGGCATCTTCCGGCAAGTAATATGCAAGTGATTCGTGACGACTCATACGTGAGAAAGCACTTTGCAATTCCTTGATGAGATCAGAGATCGGTTTCTTGCGCTTGACGACGGTTTTCTCTTTCGTCATGTCTCCAGGTGTTTCATCACGCGGAATGTAGTTGACACCATTGTAAGTGATATATTTGGCTTTGGCGACACCGTCATCGCTGTCCTTCGGCACAAATTTACTATTGAAAATATCAGTGACAAATTTGTCGGTCAGAGATGTTGGCAATTTGCCGCTATAAGCGGATACGGTTCGTGTCTCGATTCCGGATGGCTTCTTGAACGAATCGGTTACGAACATCTCTTTGTCTGTAGCGATGACTTGATTCATGATCTGGGTCCACAGCTGCTGTGCACGTTTCTTCTGTGATTTTGTCTCCAGCGTGTTTACCGGCTGTTTGTATCCAACCCATACACCCAGTGTGACATCCGGCGTATAGCCTTCAAACCAGACATCCGCATAGTTTTGGGTTGAACCCGTTTTGCCTACGATAGGCGCACTCTTGGAGTACTTGTAATTTTCACGAACCTTATCGGCTGTACCTTCCGTAATAACGGTGCGAAGCATATCTGTCATCAGGTATGCCGTCTGTTCTGAGAAAGCTTGAACAGGTTCTGCATCGTGTTTATATACGATATTCCCTTTGGAGTCTACAATTTTGCTAATCATATAGGAATCATTGTACACACCATTGTTGGCAATCGCTCCATAGGCATTGGTAAGCTCTTCAACGGTAACACCGTACTGAAGTCCTCCGAGAACACCGGTCTGAGCTTGGTAGTCAGCTGGCTGGATGGTGGTAATCCCCAGCTTCTTGGCAAAAGCCCATGATTTGTCGATACCAACTTCTTCGTTGAACAGCTTCAGCGCAGGTACATTCAGCGAGTAGTTGAGTGCTCTACGGGCAGTCACAAGTCCCTGGTAGCGATTGTTGGCATTTTTCGGAATATGGAATCCGTTCGTGCCGTCCTTCAGAATAATGGGTGAATCATCAATAATGGAAGCTGGTTGAACAAGTCCTTCATCCAGTGCGGGCAGATAAGCGGCAATAGGTTTCATGGTTGAACCTGGCTGACGCACCATCTGAGTTGCATAGTTCATCTGCTCATCCTGGAAATCACGGCCTTCGATCATGCCGAGAATGGCTCCTGTTTTGTGATTGATCAACATGGCAGCAGTCTGTTCTTTTCCCTTCACGGGATCGTCTGCAGAGAAATTACTGTCATCTTCAGCAATGGTACGCATCGTTTTGTAGATACTCTTGTTGATGGTCGTATAGATACGATATCCGCCTGTACGCAATTGCTGCTGAGCTTCTTCCAGCAGAGCACTGCTTTCTTTTTGCGGTGTATCGGTATCCGTATCCTTGGCTGTATCCGCGTTGGCATCATCAGTGCCGTCAGCTTTATCCGAATTCAGTTGCTTCATTAAAATCTGTGCAGCTTGTCGTTCCGTTTCCATCATAAGGTATGGATAAGTATTGTAAGCTTTGATGGTTTTGGGTGCGAGAGAACTCTTGATGTCAAAAGCAAGAGCTTCGTCATACTCGGATTGATTAATTTTGCCCAGTTCCAGCATACGGCGCAAGACCAGATGCTGACGATTGATTGCCCGCTCAAAATTGTCCTCAACAAAGTCGCCTTTTCCATTAAAGGCAGAGTAAGAGGAGGGGAGCTGAGGCAATCCTGCAAGATAAGCAGCCTGAGCTGTGTTTAATTTGTTCAAATCATTAATATTGAACAGTCCTTTGGCAGCTGCCTTGACTCCATATACATTATATCCACTGGAGCCGTTACCAAAAGGAACCTTGTTCAGGTACGCGGTCATAATTTCGTCTTTGGTCAGGAAACGTTCGAGTCGGAGTGAAAGTAATATTTCTTTCACTTTCCGGTCCTCGGTTCGATCCAGATTGAGGAATACACGCCGGGCTAATTGCTGAGTCAGTGTGCTTCCGCCGGTTTGAACAGATTCTTTCAGCACTTTCTGTTTCACGGCACGGAGCGTTCCGCTCATGTCTACACCTTTATGTTCGTAAAAATGATTGTCTTCAATCGAAATGACTGCATCAATAACCTTCTGCGGGATCTGGTCAAAGGTGACCGGCCGCCTGTCTTCTTCTGTTCGTAATTGACCGATCGGGCTGCCGTCGGCAAAGTAAGCAAAGCCTGTGATGGAGTTTTCGCTGACTTTTTGTTCAATCAGCGCCCTTGAACGGACGGGTTCGTCTTTCACAATGGAACTGACGTATCCCATCAGAGCACCGCCTACAAATAGTACCCCCATGAATCCCAGGACAACCATCCATTTGACGAAACTACCCAGTCTGCGGGCAAAGCTGCGCTTGCGGGCAGGCTGTTCATCGGGCTTTTTCTTATTAACATCAACCATTCAGTGTCTTCCTCCTTTTAACAGCACTTATTATAGCATAAAAAGGCTGGTTTGCATGCCTGAGAAATACAAGCAATGGTCGAAAATTGCCATTCCTTCTTGGATTATGATATATATCATGCGGAATTGAATTACATATCATGAGAAGTCATGGAGAATTTCAAAAAAATGTGGAAGTAGCGGGTCATCAGCGAGGCGATGAAAGGGTGATTCAATACCAAGGCAAAAGGCCGCATCTGTATGTTTTGTACAGGTACGACCTCCTGAGGTCTTTGCTTTCTCCGTGTTATACACACGATAAATAATGGCTTTCAATCTAGGTTCTGAAGCGTTGAATTAGCTCCAGTAGTTCCTGGGTAAGCTTCGCAAGCGCGGCCGATGCCGCCGTAATCTCTTCCATGGCAGCAAGCTGCTCTTCAGAAGCAGCTGCAACACTGGTGGCGTGATCCGCCGTTTCATGACCAATGGTTTTTAGTTGTTCCAAGGTGGCATCCACCTGCTGGGAGCCAGCTGACATCTGTTGTGCGATGGCGGAAACATCCTCAATCTGCGTATTCACGTCCGAAATCTGTGATGAGATGGTGAGGAACAGTTCTCCGCTTTCGTTAATCACATCGGCAATGTGGAGGACTTCTGAATTTCCTTTTTCTATATTATTAACGAGGGAGAGCACCTCTTGCTGAACTGCTTGAATTAATTCTGAAATCTGTGCAGCTGACGTGCGTGATTGTTCAGCCAGATTGCGAATTTCAGATGCTACCACACCAAATCCGCGACCATGCTCACCTGCTCGTGAAGCCTCAATCGATGCGTTAAGTGCCAGGAGATTGGTCTGGCGGCTCACTTCGGTAATCATGCCGGTAATATGACCAATCTGCTCCGAACGCTCGCGGAAGTTCTCCAGTGCCGTCATGGAGTTCTGAACAGAAGAAGAGGCAGAGTCTACCATACGCATGGCAGACTGTATCTTATCTGTCCCAGCAGCCGTACGGTCGGCGACGGTTTTGGATGAGTCGGATACATCTGCAGCGGCTTGTGCAATTCGGCCAATCCCTGTCGATATTTCATTCATGGCACGCGAGCTTTTCTGAAGCTCTTGCATTTGTATGCCAGCTTTTTCAGCAACTTCTTGCCCCGTTAAGGCAATCAACTCTGCGGCTTTACCTGTTTCTTCTGCACTAGCCGTCAATTGTTGTGAAGTGGAGCCTACAGACAAGGCATGTTCCGCTATAACAGACATGGTATGACGGAGGGTTTCCATCATTTGATTTAGATGACCTGACATCACACCGAACTCGTCTTGGGAATGGATGGGAAGCTTTTGCGTCAAGTCGCCATCTGCCAGTTGCCCGGCAACGGTATTGACTCGATTCAGCTGCCTCACGATGGTGATGATAGTGTAGGTTACGACACCACCGAGCAGCAGTACAGCCAGCACCGCAATAATAATGGACCAGCTCAGGCTATCATAGAATGGCTGCAAAATATGACTTTTCGGCAGTGCAGACACGAGGTACCATTTCGAATCTGATCCTTGCAGACGGGCAGGCTCTGCGATAAACAAATCTTCTTGTGATCCATCTGAGACGTAAAATGGGGAATTACCAGCTTGTACACGCTTAATGACGGTCTGGATCTCCGATGGGATCACAGCGCCTTTCTGGGCCAATTCTGGATGAGCACCGTGTGCAGCAATCATTCCTTCACTGGTTACCAGCATGGCATATCCGTTCTCTGGATTTAGTGAAGCCATGTTTTGTTGAAAGCGTTCAATGGTGAAATCAGCACCTACGATGCCCAGAAACGTATTATTTTCATCCAGTAAAGGCAAAACGATTGAGACAAGCAACGTTTCCTTGCCAGCTACCGTAAGGTAATCGGTTCAGACCAATAGATGGATTTGTTCTTTTTTGGTTCCTGATAGTAGGTGCTGGTTTCACTTTCTCCCTCGTAAGTCGTAAGAGGTTCCAGATGCAAAGAATTGCCATCACGTATGACGTAAGGAACAAAGCGGCCAGTATTATCGTCATATTCGTTTTTATTAATATTTTCCTTATCTTTTCCATCAAAGGCATCAGGCTCCCAACCGGTATAAAATCCGAAAACTTTCTCGTCTTTTTTCAAGTATTGTTCAAGTAGTGTTACAACCTCTTTGCGATTGAGTGACCCGGTATGAGCCGCATTCACTAATGTGGTGCTCATCGCCTCAAGGGTGTTCTTCACTTGGTTAATTTCATTCATGAATTCGTTTGCAGCACGGTCTGAGGCTTGCTCAGCAACGGATTCACCGTACTGAAGGCTTTTGTCATAGATTGCTTTGGTATTAAATGCAATCAATGTTCCGATACAACAGGACAATACCACTCCGAGTAAAAGTCCAAGTTTGAAAGCTAATTTACGGTTACGTAAGAACTGCATATTCATTCCCCCATGTCTCTCTTAAGATGTAATGTTTTATTCAGTTCTCCCATAGGGAACTTACATGTTATATCGTTATTTGGGGTTATATAATGAATATACAGATGAAAAAAGACATAAAAAAACAGCTGCCGAGAAAATCTCGGACAGCTGTTTGGTGTGAAGCTTAATGAAATTCCAACGATTAACGGTTGTAGAACTCGACGATTTGTTTTTCGTCGATGTCTTGGGACAATTCCGAACGCTCAGGCAAACGGATAAATTTACCTTCCAGAGCAGTATCGTTGAATTCTACGTATGCCGGAAGATGCGAACGGTTTTCCAAAGCTTCCTTAACGGAAGAAAGACCGCGGCTTCTTTCACGCAGGCTGATAACGTCGCCAGTGCTTACTTGGTAAGAAGCGATGTCGACTTTTTTGCCGTTTACAGTTACGTGACCGTGGGATACCAACTGACGCGAACCAGCGCGGGAGTTAGCGAATCCAAGGCGGTATACGAGGTTATCAAGGCGACTCTCAAGCAAGAACATGAAGTTTTCACCCGCGATACCTTGCATTTTTTGCGCTTTAGCAAAGAGAGTGCGGAATTGCTTCTCGCCCAAACCGTACATGTGACGCAGTTTTTGTTTTTCTTGCAATTGCATACCGTAGTTGCTCATTTTTCTCCGTTGGTTAGCTCCATGCTGACCTGGAGGGAAAGGACGTTTCAATTCTTTGCCTGTTCCGCTCAGGGAAATGCCGAGGCGACGGCTCAATTTAAATTTAGGACCAGTGTAACGTGCCATGTTTAAAGTAGCTCCTTTTTAGTTAAAGTTCATATAGGGCTCTGTTTGCGCTCCAATTTGTTGATGCAGGCTAAGCCACGCATAAAACGATCAGGAAAGTTCAGCCGCTGTCCTGAAAGCAACAAAAAGAATGAGGGTGACACAACCGGTAATGCCCAAATTTAAAGACCCATTAGTAGTCTTCATCAACAATTTATTTTACAGTTTACTAGAACCAAAGTCAAGCATGTGATAAAAGCAAAAAAACGTCTAAATTTGTCGATAGGTCCTTAGGCCCAAAATAATGGGACAATTTTCTGAAATATGGATGCAAAAAAGCTTTAAAGAGAGTAAAATAGATTGTATCTTAACTTTAAATGATCTTGTACATTAAGGTTATCGCATAGATTTGCAGGTTTGCGATAACGTCTGCAGATTAATGCATCCGAGTGGATGCAAAAACGGTGCAAAGGAGCGCCTGACATGTTAGAACATCTAAGAAGTAAACCAGCCAGCTTGAATTCGCGAAGTTCGGGCGATTCCGCATCTTCTGCCGCTCCTCACGAAGCGCATGTATTTTGGATGCAAAAAATGGACATCACACCTTTTGATTTTTCATATTTGGGAAGCCTGCTGCAACAAGCATACACCGATTGGCATACCCAACGACGGCCACACTCAGACAGATCATCAATAATATACAACGTATGGAATACAGAAGGGATCTGTATGGGGCAAGGGAATGAAGGAGCTCCATTGCTCGATGTACATTCGACTGTGATGCAATGCCTTGACACGGGACAGGCCCAGTCGTTACGTGGAACCACTGAAAATGGAGAGTACCATCTAATGGCTGAACCTTTGTTCTCCAGAACAAACAGGGATATGTTTGCTGTCTTCACTGCTGTAACCTACGAGCAAAATCGAGATGACACGTCTGAAGCCGTTGTTCGATCGGAGGCATTGCATTATCGTACCTGCTTTTACCGAAGATTTGAATACATATTTATGACGGATCTACTACAAGCTCATGAACAAACTGCCCGTGAAGAGCATCGAAGGTCGATTCTGTTCCAAATTGTTCAACGGATGCATGACAAAATGGATGTGGACGCCATATTGGATGAAGTGTTTGACAGCATTGACTACTTATATCCAACGACCCGCATGACATTGTATATGTCTCAAGATCAGAGCAGCCTCAACCCCCGCATCAAACCGTTGCTTGTTCATGAACGTGGAGAAGACATCTGTGTACAATCGTTCATGGAAGGCAAGCTCATTGTTGTTCGATCAGATGAAGGTGAACGTCGCATTCTGGAGGTTGGCCTTCCTCTAAAAGGCAAGCAAGGGATCTATGGTGTATTTCATATTGAGATGAATGAGGAGTTAATGGAAGATTCCGATCTGCAGCTCATAACGATGATGGCGGATACAGCAGGAACTGCTTTTGAAAATGCCAAGCTGCACGAGCAATCGAATATGTTGATCCAGGAACTTCGTCTAATCAACGATCTGACACAACGTTTGAATAAGAGCCTGCAGCTAATGGAGATCTATCAATTCTCTGAGCAGGAGTTAAAGGACATCTTTCAGGCTGAATCCTGTTGTATTCTTCAACTGAATGACAGTACGAATCACTTCGAAGTGATGTCATCCAATGTGAATGAGTTATGTCGCAAATCGTTTCCAATGGATTATGGAATCGCAGGTTTGCTGTATCAAACCGAAGAACCGCTTATTCTATCCAATTATGCGAAATACGATAAAGTGTCATCAGTCTTCATGGATCTTACCGGCTCGATGTCATTGATCGCTTCACCCGTTCGGGTAAATGGTGAAGTGAAGGGTGCCATTTTGCTGGGTCATCCGAAAAAGCAGTATTTTTCGTACGATAATTACCGTCTGCTGCAGATGCTGTCCATTCATATTGGACTTGCTCTCTCCAATGCAACGCTTCACGCCGAGGTACGACGTTTGGCAAACCTGGATATGCTGACAGGACTATATGTGAGGCATTACCTGGATAGTGTGATCCATGAACGTCAGGCTCATGAATTCTGTGGTTCACTGGTTGTCGTGGACATCGACCAGTTTAAGCAGGTGAATGACACGTTTGGGCACCAAACCGGTGATCAGGTATTGAAACAGGTAAGCGACATTGTGACGAGTTCTGTCCGGCCTGAGGATATCTGTGCCAGATGGGGCGGGGAAGAGCTGGCTATCTATATGCCTCAGATCGGTGCTCGTCAGGCACTGAAATATGCCGAAATCATTCGCACGAGGGTTGCTGAAGAGACAAGGCCTTCCGTGACCGTATCCAGCGGTATTGCTGAATGGAACTGGATGGATGAGAAGGTTAGTGTGGAATCGTTATTTTACCGGGCTGATATGGCTCTGTACGATGCGAAGCATGGCGGTCGAAACCGGATCGTCATGGAAGAACAGGAAGTTACACGTTAAGAGAGGACTATTCCGATTGCGGAGTCGTCCTCTCTTTATTTTTTTGACGAGGTGATGCCAAAGGAAGGAAGTATAAGCAAATAAGGGAGGGGCAGGCTATGGAGAAAGTTTAATGGAAAGGTGGAATAGAACATGTTGAATCGTCGGTATATACGTGGGCTATTGTTAATTCTGAGCATTGTTGTGTTGTGTGCTCCTGGTTGTGGATTGTTAGGGCGAGATCGAAGTCCCGAAGAATTATTCTCACTGGCTTTATCAGGAATTGCAGGTAAAGAAAAGCTGAGTTTTGATGGGGAAGCAGGATTACGACGTGAAAGCAGCGGGCTGTTCGAAAATCAGTTCAAATTTGAGGGCAAGCTGGAGAATCATGACCGCTTGACCTTGCAAACACGACTTCCCGGAGCCGTGACTGCTGCAGGAACAGGAGTAAATACGACGGTGGTAAACCATAACGGGCAACCGAGCGGATTCAGCGCAACTTTTGAACGGAAACAAGGACAATGGATGGCTTTAACTGCCCATCATGAGCCCCTGCGCGGCTCGCTGTCCCGTTTTAATCCTATCGCTCAAATGGAAAGTATCGATCGTATGAACAAAACGATAAAGTCTGAGTACGGCTCAGGCCGTCGAACGAAAATACTGCGAATTGAACTTGCGCCAAAAGACGCCAAAACCTGGGCACTCGCGCAGCTTAACGACGAGATGAATGCCATCCGGGCAGAGTATATGCACAAGGCAACTGCGGTTAAGGGAGGCAGTCAGGAGAAACTGGAGAAGGATTTGAACAAAGTGTGGGAGCAAGGGGAGACATCCATGCAAGAGATGATGAAACAAGCCGAGGTACAGACGGTGTATCATCTAACCGTGGATCGGAAAACCAGCTTGCCTTTGCGACTTTCCTCGGAAAGCCAGGTGAGCTATAAGGACATGAACAGCAAAAAGAATAAAGAAGCTCTTGTCACAGATGTAAACTTCAGGGCTTATGAGTAGATGAGTTGCGGGACTGCCTGCTGACGGGATCGTTGTAGCGTGCTACAATAGTATCGTAATTTACCGTTGTTCAATTCGGGAATGGCGGATGACAGGAGGAGTTTACACGATGAAGGACCCAAGAATTCAGAAGCTCGCAGCCAATCTGGTGGGCTACTCTGTAGATGTACAGCCCGGCGAGAATGTGCTGGTTGAGATGATCGGCACGGAACGTGATTTAATGAATGCTATTATTGAAGAAATAGGCAAAAAAGGCGGTAACGTCTTTGTACAGCTGACTGACAAAACAGTACAGCGTGCCATGCTCAAAAATGCAACAGAAGAAATGATGAAAACCTGGGCAGAGATCGATTTGAACCGGATGAAACAAATGGATTGTTACATTGGCATCCGTGCAGGGGAGAATGTGAATGATCTGTCCGATGTACCGGAAGAGAAAATGAAAATGTACAATTCACTTTATTCCCATCCGGTACATAGCGAGCAACGGGTAAAACATACAAAATGGGTTGTGCTTCGTTACCCGAACGCAAGTATGGCACAGCTGGCGAATACGAGCACAGAAGCGTTTGAAGATTTCTACTTCGACGTATGTAACCTGGATTACGCCAAAATGGACAAAGCACAAGATTCACTGGCTAATCTGATGAAACGCACGGACAAAGTGCGTATCACTGGACCGGGAACAGACCTGAGCTTCTCCATTAAAAATATCGGTGCAGAGAAATGTTCTGGCCAAAAAAATATTCCGGATGGCGAAGTGTACAGTGCCCCTGTACGTAATTCCGTGAACGGAACGATTAGTTATAACGCGCCAACGCTGTATAACGGGATTACTTTTGAAAATATTAAATTCACCTTCAAGGACGGTAAAATTGTTGAAGCAACAAGCAACGATACAAACCGCATCAATGAAATTCTGAATTCGGATGATGGAGCTCGTCATATCGGTGAATTCGCCATTGGATTTAATCCACATATCCTGCACCCGATGAAGGACATTCTGTTTGATGAAAAAATTGCAGGCAGCTTGCACTTTACGCCAGGCCAAGCATATGAAGAAACAGATAACGGAAACCGTTCCTCCATTCACTGGGATCTGGTGTTGATCCAGCGTCCAGACTACGGTGGTGGCGAAATTTATTTTGATGATGTGTTGATCCGTAAAGACGGTATTTTCGTTATTCCTGAGCTGGAATGCCTCAATCCGGATAATCTGAAGTAGGAACAGTATTTTGCTGTTGCTAGGAAAGCGGATTCACGGTATCATGTAGTGGTAATTAATAGATGATACCAAAAGTGAAAAGACGGAGGGATTCCTATGTCGAGTAATAACGCAGCGGTAGTGGAAATTGCTCAAACAGCGAGCAAGTTTACTTCTTCAATCGTGCTTCATTCAGAGAACAAGTATATCGATGTAAAAAGTATTCTCGGGCTGTTCACAACGCTGATCAGCACGCACAGCTATGAACTGCACGTTCATGGCCCGGATGCAGCTGAAGCCAAAGCAGCTATGTCAGAAGTATTTGCCAAGCATGGACTGAATGTGAGTATCGCATCCGAGTAATGGCACTAAGAAGCATCTCTGCCTATTATGGCAGAGATGCTTTTTTTTGCATGAGATAATTCAGGTGTATGGCAAGACCTCCGTAAAATAGGGGGATTAGACAGGAATAAAGCTCGTCATGTTGTATGGTTATTTTGGTCAGGTTCTTGTATTAGCTCCTGATTTCGTCTAATATTAGAGGTAGAACGTCTTTACGCGATTTTTGGGACATAGGGGGGAAAAATGCATGACTTCATCTGATCTGCAGGACCAGTTGCACTTGAAAGCGATCAGTCTTCTTCAAGAAGATGCAGATAAAATACAGAAGCTTATTGAAGTACAGATGGAGAATCTGGCTACCCGCTACTGCCCTCTCTATGAGGAAGTATTGGATACACAGATGTATGGGTTCTCCAAGGAAGTCGATTTTGCTGTTCGTGCAGGGCTTCTTCCAGAAGGTGCTGGTAAGCAGCTGGTAAGCGCGCTTGAGCGGAATCTGGCGATTCTATATGAAGCTTTGAACAAGAAGAATGAGCAATAGCCTGCAATAGCGTGGGTCAGAATAGAAGGCATGCAGGTGTTTGCATGCTTTTTTTGTGCGCCTGAATCGGAACAGTTCGTCTGATGTGGTTCAGGCAGAGGGGTAAAAGAAAAAAGCAGTCTGGAAATGCGATTTCCAGGCTGCCTTTTACGCTAAATTGTCTGTCGATCATCTAAGATGATTGGAGAACTGTTATACCAGGAAGAACGATACACCCAAAATAATATACACGACCATTAGGAGCAGACCTTCGTACCAGTTTGTTGAACCGTCCTGGGTGATGGACTTGGCGATAAATACGGCTACGCCAATAGCGACCAGCTCAATTGTTGTAAATACAATGTCCATCGTTCTGCCTGTAAAGTAGCTGACAAAAACGAGCACAGGGGCAACAAAGAGTGCGATTTGCAAACTGCTGCCGACAGCGATCTCCACAGCGGCACCGATTTTGTTTTTCATGGCAAGCATGATGGCTGCACTATGCTCCGCGGCGTTACCGATAATGGCAACGAGGAACGCACCGACGAACAGTTCGCTGAGTCCGAATTGTTCGGTAAACACCTCAAGGGTACCAACGAGCCATTCACTGACGAAGGCAACCATGACGGTTGCAAGAACAAGATAGAGAATTGATTTTTTCTTGGACCACTCGGGTGCATGTTCATGCGGCAATTCTTCATCTTCATCCACAGTGACATCTGCGAGATAGTTCTTGTGTGTGACCATGGAGAATACTAACCACGCTATGTAGGCAAGGATCAGCAAGCCTGCGACAATGAGACTGAGTGTATTCGTATCCTTTTGTGTGATGGAATGGGTATTCAGGAAGACGGCTGGAATAAATAGGGCAATGATGGCTACAATCATCAGGGAGCCGTTTAGACCGGCAAGCGATACGTTATAATTCTGAATTTTGAACTTGAGTCCTCCGGCAAAGATACTTAAACCAAGCACCAGCAGCAGGTTACCGATAATGGAGCCTGTCAAACTGGCCTTAACCATGTCGAACAATCCTTCTTTGACGAGAAAAATGGCGATGATCAATTCGGCGGCATTGCCGAATGTAGCATTCAAAAATCCGCCTAACCGCTGTCCGGCATAATGGGCTACATTTTCAGTGGCTTTGCCTAAAAAACCGGCCACAAAAATAACCGAAATGGCTGAAATGACGAATTGCAGAATCGAATCCCAGTTCATGTAGTGGGCGACGGCGCTGAGAGCAAAAAAAGCAATCAGCAAAATGGATGAAATTCGGTTTCTCACAACAAACACCTCGGTAACTTATTATTTTGTTTTAAACGATATCACGAAACACTTATGAGATTATTTTCATATTTCAATATAACCAAATCGTGGTAGGTTGTAAACGCATCTTTTTGAGTTTAATTTGCTTTTTGGGGTGGAAAGGATTTAAAATACGAGTAACGAAGTGAAGGAGGATGTGGCATGGCAGAACAACTTCAACTAGAGGGCGGAAACATCCGGATTGCCGATGACGTAGTGGCGAAAATTGCCGGAATGGCTGCGATGGAGACACCCGGAATTGCCGCAATGTCTGGAGGATTGTCAGAGGGCTGGGCGAAGCGCCTGAGCGGTAAAAACGTACAGAAAGGCGTAGGCGTGGAGGTCGGCCAGCTGGAAGCAGCCATTGATCTGCGCATCATCGTCCTGTACGAGACACCGATTCATGAAGTTTCCCGCATGCTCCAGCAGAATGTAAGAGAAGCGGTAGAGACCATGACCGGATTACGTGTTGTTGAAGTCAATGTAAAGGTAGAAGGCGTATCTTTCAGAGGCGACGATCTGTAAACTTTAGCAATCCGTGATGGAAGAACAGCGGTACATTGACCTGGTTCTTCATCTAGATAGACAAAACCAAAAAGACTTCGCATCGAATTCGATGCGAAGTCTTTTTGTGTTTCCTTCTTTTTGTTTCCAAAACCATTCGTATAACGTTTCCTTCGCATTACCGAATTCGGCGAATGGATTCACGTGAACGAAGTGCGGGAGAGGTACGTGATGTCTGAACCGTCACCGACTTCGTTTTCTCTTCCTTGATGACGTCCAAATTATTGGTACGCGAGATGCTGAGCAGGATACCCATGGCCACCATCATTACAAAGAGTGAGGTACCGCCATAACTGATGAACGGAAGGGTAACCCCTGTCACCGGAATGGTCTGGGTCACGCCCCCAATGTTAATAAAGGCCTGGATCGCAATTAATCCCATAATACCAATACCGACCAGCGTCCCAAATGGATCGGGACAGCGAAGGGAGACGATAATGCCTCGCCAGATGAAGTAGAGGTAGACCAACAGAAACAGGACACTTCCAACAAAGCCGAGCTCTTCCCCAATTACGGAGAAAATAAAGTCGTTATAAGCATTGGGCAAGTAATGCAGCTTCATCGTACCTTGTCCGATCCCGGAGCCGGTGATGCCTCCATCCCCGATTGCAACAAGGGAGCGATAGAGGTTGAGACTGTCTCCGGTTGTGTCCGATGTTGGATCAAGGAAAGCCTGAATGCGTCCCATTTTGTAGTTCTGCTTCGCCTCCGTTGTGGTAGACGAACTATCGTCAGATGAAGATAAGGAAGAAAAAAGGGCGTTGGCGCCCAGCGCCAATGCTGCTCCCAGCACCACCAGCAGGATGGAACCCATAATATGTTTCATGCTAGCGCCACCTGCATAGATGACCAGACCGCAAGTAGCCACGAGAATGAAGCACGTACCAAAGTCCGGTTGCAGCATGATTAACCCGGCAATGAACCCGACAATGACCAGCACAGGAATATATCCTGTCTTAAGATCCCTGAACCGTTCTCCTTTTTTGGTAATAAGTGCAGCAAGGTACAGAATAATAGCGATTTTGGCAAACTCTGCTGGCTGAATACTGAATCCAAAAATGTGAATCCAGCTTCGTGCGCCGTTCAGCATCTTGCCTGAAACCAAAACAATCAGGAGCAATACCGTGGTGAACAGGAAAAACGGTGCATAAAGTTTCTTGTATTTGTTAAATCGGATATTCATGGCAAAAAACATGCCCACTAAACCGATAACCGCCCACATAAGTTGTTTTTTCGTGAAGAACAGGGCATCATTGTTAAAACTTTTGTTTGCAATTGCAATGCTGGAACTGGAGCTGAACACCATCACCAGTCCGAAGCCCACCAACAATAAAGTGAGGATTAGCAGTTGAAAATCCGGCGTGCCTCTCTTCGTTTTCGTTTGGGCCGTTTGTTGTTTCATGGTTCGGCCCAGCCTAAGCTTCCAGCAGTTCTTTAAGCTGCTGTAGTTTTTGGGCCGCCAGCTTCACGACTGGCTGCGGTATGGTAGAGTCATAATCCAGACCATGCGGAAAGGTTGCTTTTCCAAGATAAACAGCCTCAACTGCGAGAACCGTATCCGGTTTTTCGAGTTTGCCATCGATCGCACGGGTATTAATACGTACAAAGTATTCCGATTTGGTTTGTTCATCTTCAATTTTGTAGTCATATGTAGCACGATAATATTCCCATTGCCACCGGACAAATCCGACTTTCTCGGCGCTCTCATCCAGGTATGCCAAGTCGCTCTTCAAGCCATCCAAGCCTGTATTCTCAAAAATCATAAGCGTCTGATCCTCCTCATAAGCTTCCGAGAGTATAATTCTCGTTCTTTTCTCTAGTTTATGATAGTATGTTTCCCCTTCCCGTGCAAGCTTTCAAGCGGTCATTCGTATCGGTTTTCTTCCAATTCTGCTACAATATACAGCAATAGGTTTCAAGAGGAAGGTTCGGGCTTGATGAAAGTCCCGTATAGAGAGCGAAAGGATGGAGAGACATGACAAATAATATATGGTGGAATGACCTGCAAATCCACATGGTAGAATGGCGTCGTCATCTTCATCGGAATCCTGAGGTTTCCTTTCATGAGGAGAAGACATCCTCTTTTGTAGCGGATATGTTGGAGAGCTTTGGCGTTGAAGTGAAACGACACGTTGGCGGACACGGGGTTATAGGTACCCTTCGTGGGGACAAGCCAGGGCCTGTCGTAATGCTTCGTGCAGATATGGATGCACTTCCGATCCAGGACGAGAAGGACGTTGAATACGCCTCACAACAAGCAGGAGCCATGCATGCCTGCGGTCATGATGGTCACATATCCATTTTGCTGGGCACTGCACTGTATTTCAGTCGCCATAAACATGAGATCAAGGGTGAGATCCGCTTTTTGTTCCAACCTGCAGAAGAATTGCTTCCAGGTGGGGCGCTCAAGGTCATTGCAGACGGCGGACTGGAAGGGGTAGATGTCATCTATGGCATTCATCTGTGGACCCCGCTTCCTGTTGGCGTGGCAGCGAGCACCCCGGGGCCGATGATGGCAGCGGCAGATGACTTTTATATCGAGATCAAAGGAAAAGGTGGACATGGCGGCATGCCGCAATCCACAGTGGACAGCCTGGTGGCCGGTTCCGCCCTTGTGATGCAATTGCAGACGGTTGTCAGTCGCTCGGTGGATCCCTTGCGTCCCGCAGTATTGACGATTGGCACGATGCAGGCGGGGTCAGCACAGAATATCATCGCCGAGTTATGCAAAATGACGGGTACAGTAAGAACCTTCGATGAAGAGACGCGCAGTATTATGAAGGAACGTGTGCATACGATTGTAGCTCAGACCGGAGAGATCTATGGTGCTGAGACGAAGTTGAATTATATTATGGGATATCCTCCTGTTGTGAATGATGAGCAGGAAACGGCACGATTCTTCAAGGAAGCGGTGGATGTATTTGGCGCAGACCATGTACAGAAGTCACCGATGCTGATGCCAGCTGAAGATTTTGCTTATTACCTGCAGCAGATTCCTGGCTGCTTTATGTTTGTCGGAGCAGGTAACCCGGAGAAGAATGCCATTTATCCGCATCATCATCCCAAGTTTGACTTTGATGAGGATGCCATGCAGAATGCTGTGAAACTATTTATAGCAATGGCTAAAGGATATACAGCCGAATGATTTGATTATAGTTGGGCATCCTATTCATACCAAGGTATGAGCAGGGTGCTTTTTTGGTAGGTCTCTATAAAGCTTAAGTTAAGGCTGAACTGTTGTACCATACAGGTTCAATTTCGGAAGTCACCGGAACTGAACTTTTTGTGATGCCTGTTAATCAGATAACATATAGATTATTTTTTAAATTAGGGAGGAAGCGGAATGGAGAAAACGGACGCCTGCATTGTCCAGCGTGATTTTACAGTATTGCTTGAAGTGGGTCATCCTGGATTTGATCAGGCCAGAGCTCAACTAGGGATGTATGCCGAGCTGGTGAAAACACCTGCGGCTTTTCATACATATCGTATCACTGCATTATCGCTGTGGAATGCCGCTGCACTCGGATGGAGTGCTGATCAAGTGATTGCAAGTCTGGAATCAGTGTCTCGTTGGAATGTTCCTGCCGCCCTGATTCAAGATATCCAGAGAATTATCCATCAATATGGGAAGCTGCAATTGAAGCCAGAAGCAGATCACGGGAGAATGCGTCTTGTAAGTGAAGATGAACGATTGCTGGATGAACTAAGCAGTATGAAGACCATCTCGGCTTTTCGGATGGAACGTGTCGATTCCCATGAGCTCATGCTTGGTGGGGAGCTACGTGGATTGCTGAAGCGTGAATTGACCCGTTTGGGTTATCCGGTGCTGGATTATGCAGGATATCGAGAAGGAACAAGTCTGCCGTTTGAGTGGAGAGCGAATACTCTAGGCGACAGTTCGGATGGCTTCCGGTTGCGTCCGTACCAACGAAGTGCTGTGGATGCTTTTGAAGGTAGCGAAGGCATGGGAGGCAGTGGTCTGCTTGTTCTTCCCTGCGGTGCAGGCAAAACGGTTATTGGGATGGCAGTATTGGAACGTCTGCAGTGTGAATGCCTTATCTTGACCTCGAATACCACATCCGTGCGGCAATGGATTCAGGAATTGCAGGACAAAACAACGATAACGAGTGAACAGATTGGTGAGTATTCCGGTCAGAAAAAACAGGTGAAACCTGTGACCGTGGCAACTTATCAGATTCTTACACATCGAAAATCGAAAGATGCTGATTTTACTCATATCAAATTGCTCAGTGAACGTCAGTGGGGACTTATCATTTATGATGAGGTCCATCTGCTGCCGGCACCTGTATTTCGGGCTACTGCAGATATTCAGGCTACGAGAAGACTGGGATTGACAGCAACATTGGTGCGTGAGGATGGCTGTGAACAGGATGTGTTTTCACTAATTGGTCCGAAACTATATGACATGCCGTGGAAAGAATTGGAGCAGCAAGGCTGGATTGCTAATGTAGAGTGCCAGGAAATACGCATCCCGTTTACTCCTGAACTACGATCAAACTATTTGGAAGCGGAGGTGAAGCATCAATTTCGCCTTGCAGCCGAAAATCCGGCCAAATTAGCTGTGATCAGACGGATATTGGATCATCATGAGGGGATGCCAGCGCTTGTCATCGGACAGTATTTGGATCAGCTTGAGAGCATTGCCCGGGAAATTGAAGCGCCGCTCATATCGGGTACGATGTCCCAGCAAGAGCGAGTGAAATGGTTTGCAGCGTTCCGGCGTGGTGAGATCAAAACGATTGTAGTATCCAAGGTTGCCAATTTTGCCGTAGACCTGCCTGATGCTGCTGTTGCACTTGAAATATCCGGCAGTTTCGGTTCAAGGCAGGAAGAAGCCCAGCGATTGGGTCGGATCTTAAGGCCGAAGTCCGGAGAAAATAAAGCTTATTTCTATGCCCTTGTATCCGAGGACAGTAAGGAACAGGAGTTTGCATTACGTCGTCAGATGTTTCTGGTCGAACAAGGATATGAGTACAAAATCGTTCATGAATTGCAATGAAAAGCTGTTTACTTTACATCTCTACTTAAAATAATGGGAAAGGCATGATAAGCAATGCATACACAAGGTAATCTGGACGTGAATTCATTAAAAGAGCTTTCATGCGTTGAAAGAACGGTACTTGGTGTGATTTTCTGCAAATATGCCGGACAACCCTTTTCCAACATGCTGACACCAACAGAGTGGGCTGCGGACGGTCTTAGCCGAGCTGAAGCGGTGACGGCGTTTATAGCGCTTCGGCACAAAGGGTGGATCAAAGCTGTGCGCAAGTCTTGGGGCGAACGCTTGTACTACATACCGGAATCACTATTTTCTTTGTTAACCATTGCGTATGCAGCAAGGGTCGGACAATTCGTTCAGCAGAAGACGAATGTAACACAGGATGAAATGACAAAAGATAAGTCCATATCCAGTAATGAAGTCCTGAAAGTGAAGATTGTTCGAGAGGGAAAGCCGGATATTGCTGCAGAGCTTCTTCATGTATTGGCTTGGATGGTAAGAGAAGGTCAAGCTCAAGGAGGACTTCCATTCACAAGTAAAGGAACTATCCACAAGAAAATGGTGCAGCGATTAAGTCAAATGACGGTTCTGGGCCCTGAAGATTTCACCGAACTAGGTATTCGCTACGATCATGCGGATGTGTATCCAGTCCATGTGGCCCTTATTATTGATGTGCTGCTCAGTCTGGGTTTGATTGAAAAGGTGCATAATCGAATGCATATGTCACCTGATCGTTTTTCTCGCTGGTTAACATTGCCTTGGTCTTCAATGCACAGAGAAATCTATAGCGTATGCATGGACCGATATGGTGTAGCGGAGCCCCAACATCAGCATTTTCGTCATCAGTTGTTGATGTTTGCTTCACAGGAAAATGAATGGCTGAGTATTACAGCAGGAACTATAGACCACGACGGCCCGGAAGAAGCAATGGAGAGTAGAGAGAGTGGAGGTTCTTCAGGAGTATCCTTCTTAACACATATCCGGGGTTGGCTCGATGTTCTGGCAGGCTTGGGATATGGGGAGGTAGGTGAGTCAGATGCGGGAGATCTTTTTTATCGCTGGCAGATTGAGCCGGGAATTTTACTGAACTGGGCGAATGATGAGGATGAACATGCGGGAAAAAACACCATTTTTGTACAGCCTGACTTTGAAATTATGGTTCTGCCAAATGTAACACCTCAGGTCCGCTGGAATCTGGAAATGGGTGCAGAGCTTGTGAGTCGTGATCGAATGTCCATATACCGGATGACAAAGGAACGAATTGTCGCAGCATCAGAGATCGGTCTTACAGCGGATGTAATGATAAACTTCCTTAGACGGTATGCTGGCTCGGGAGTGCCTGAACATGTGGAGCTAGCGATCCGGCAGTGGGGACAGGAGGCAGGCAGACTTCACATGGACGCTCTGCAGAACGCTGATCAGGATGAATTGGTGGATAAAGTTAAGAAAAGGGATACATGGATATATGAATCGAGAAGTGAATTACCTGAGAAGTTGAATCTGTTAGGGGCGGAAACCATTGCAGATGAGTCCATTGTCGGAGCAAATGGGTTAAATGTCGGACTTGAGGTGCAGAAGGAACTCTTTTATATTCGTGGAAGGGTAGGGCTCATTCAAGTTGACTCCAATCTGCACACGTATGAACAGGATTATTCCATCACGGAACAGTCCGGTCTGTTTCCCGGTTTCGGAGAGATTCCGGAGATGTGGCACAACGAGTGGCGAGGGTATCATGTGTCCACAGCTCGTCAGATTGCTGCAAAAGCCATTGAATGGCAGACAAAATTGGGTCTGAAGCTGGACAGCAATATCGTTTATGTTATCCCCGATCAGATTCACGGTCATGAAGATTGGACACTAACGGGCTGGTCCATATCGGATGGTGGAACAGATCCCGCAGAACGCCGTACTTTCTCACCTAACGAATGGAACCAGATACGCCTGATTATTCCGGACCATGCATAAACTTGATCACCTTTGCCAAAGCAGATCCCATGTTCCCCTTATTTCTATTTGCAGGAAAAACTCTTCTTAACTTTTCGGGGATATGATATGATGAAGTAGTCTACGTTAAGTAGAACTTTATATATAGATAGGATGAATTTCATGAGCGTAGCGGAAATGAACACGGTCGATATGGCCCAAGTGTTAACGGGCGCATATGAACTGGGCGACATGATTAACCAATCAGCCGAAGTATCGGATTATTTATATTGGAAGCAGCAAGTGGAGACGAATCCTGAAATTCAGGCGGGAATACGCAAGCTGGACGCCAAAAAGGAACTATTCGAAGAAACCCAGCGTTTTGGGCATTTTCACCCGGACTATCACGCCGCAAAAGATCAGGTTCAGACTTTAGAGCTGGAATTGGAACATTTCGAGGCGGTAGCCCGCTTCAAACAGGCGGAGAAAGCATTGGACGATATGCTGTTCCAGATGTCGGAGACGATTGCATTCGCCGTGTCAACGACCATCAAGGTACCGAGCAATGATCCGAATCCGAAGGGCGGCTGCGGTAGCGGAGGCAAGTGTGGTTGTAGCTAAGATTTGATAAATAAATAAATTCATGACAGACCGGACCTTTCCGAGGATCCGGTCTCCATTATAGAAAGGCGGGGAAAATGATGTTTGCGGAAAGGACAGGATTCATTATATGGGTCAGTGATTTAAAAGCGGCTCGTAATCTCGAAAAGTATGGCACCGTTCATTACATCTCCCGCCGTATGCATTATGTCGTCATGTATGTTAATGCAGAGCGGGCTGAAGATACGATGAAAAATGTGAACAGACTTTCCTATGTGCGCAAGGTCGAACGTTCCTACCGGAATGAGATTAAAACAGAGTATGCTAGCAAAACGATGGACAAAACGAGTTTTTACGGGATATAACAAAATGGTTTGGGAATGTACAGTGAACTTGTTGCCACTGAACATTTCGAAACGATTAACCAGAGGGGCCCTTCGGGGCCGCTCTTTTATTGAATTAGGCATAAACTGGATTTTGTGAAAAAATCTGAACTTACGCCTTGAGGTTGCGGGACTTATGTTGTAATATATTGGGTAAATAAATAGATAGAAAGTCCTATCTGGTGGAGAGTGATTCCCATGCGTGATAAGGTGATGCAACGTTGGAGCACGTACGAGCCTTTTTTCGTGGCTCTTGGAGACAAAAAAGTGGCCGACATCGTCATTACCAATCATGCCAAGATGCGGTATGCAGACCGTATTGAGCCGGCACGTAATGATGATGACCATATTGCGGCATGGTTATGGGAGTGTCTGAAGCAGGACCGTATTACACCATACTACCGTAATGAGCAGGATGTTTACCTGATCGACGAAGATCTGGTCGTGGTCGCTGAATTTTCCGAACTTGAAGGGGAATATGATATTGCTGGCAATCCGCTTCATAAGATGATTGTTGTTACGTTTCTGGGGAAAATGTCCGAGACGATTGAACTGCGGGATTTAAAATCGTATTATTCTTGGCTAAGACATTCAAGACGAATGACGCTTGTCAAGAACAGTCGCAAGCACAAGTAAGTTGGGAATAATCCATATTTTCGAATTGATAGATTCAGGTTACATCGCATGCAGACAAGCTGCATGCTTTTTTTGTTGGAATTCAGGAAATCGGCTACAATGGGGAAAGCGTACAGAAGAGGGGCGAAGATATGAATTTTCATCAATTGCATATTTTTTATACCGTAGCAGAGAAGGGAAGTTTCTCAGCGGCTGCGCAAGCACTACATATGACACAACCTGCAGTGACGATGCAGATTCAATCACTTGAGGATTATTTTGGGACCAAGCTGCTGCATCGTTCTACCAAGAAAATAGAATTATCCGAGGCGGGTCGGACATTACTACCTCATGCCAAACGCAGTGTAGAGTTGGTCAGACAGACAGATGAGGCGATGTCCGCGTTTACACAGATGCTGCAAGGCAGATTGCAGCTCGGGGCAAGTTTGACGATTGGTGAGTATGTGTTGCCACGAATGCTGGGTCCTTTTGCTCGCCAATACCCGGATATCTCGATCGTTATGAAAGTAATGAATACTACGCAAATTATGGACGATATCTTGAAACATCAGCTTAACTTTGGACTGATTGAAGCGCCAGTTCATCACCCGGATATGATTGTAGAGCCGGTTATGCAGGATGAATTGAAGCTGGTTGTTCCGGCAGGACATGCACTGGCAGATCGAGGGGAAGTAGAGCTGGAAGATGTGCTAAACTATGCATTTGTGTTGCGGGAGAAAGGTTCGGGTACCCGTCAGGTGATGGAAGATCAGTTGCAGAAGAGAAATATTGATCCGCAGGACATGAATGTGGTGATGGAACTTGGCAGTACAGGTGCTGTGAAATCCGCCGTGGAAGCGGGTGTGGGTATCACGATGTTATCCCCGTCGTCGGTTCAGCATGAACTAGCCCTTGGACTGGTTCATATCGTGGATATTCGTGGGCTTGAATTCAAACGACAGTTCTACGCCATACATTTGAAATCTTCATTGCTTCCCTTATCAGCAGTAGCCTTCCTGAATTATTTACGTCAGCATGAGCAGACAACATCAGAAGGACGAGCGGAATAAGAAGGTCATATTAATTTTAAATTTGTTCTGCTAATTGCTGGATATAAAAGGATATAAAAAGGAGCTGTTGTGCATGCATCAATTGAACGGACGTTGTGATCTTCATACCCATAGCCAAGCGTCGGACGGAATGCAGCCACCTGCCGAGAATGTAAAGCTCGCCAAAGAAAGAGGACTGTCTGCGGTGGCGCTGACGGATCACGATACAGTAGCGGGTGTAGCCGAGGCACAGCGGGCTGGCCATGAATATGGGATTGACGTTGTTGCTGGGGTAGAGATTAGCACCCGTGCGGGCGGCAAGGATATTCATGTGCTGGGGTATTATGTGAATACAGAAGATGAGAAATTTCTGGAGCGATTGCGCGGGCTGCGGGAAGCGAGAGAGGAACGCAATCATCTGATCATTGCCAAGCTGCAGGAGCTTGGACTCGAAATCAGCTGGCAGGAGGTCATTGATGGCCTTGGCCGACCGCTGGAGCCGGATGAAAGCATCGGTAGACCTCACATGGCCGATGTGTTGGTACGGAAAGGGTATGCCGCTGATATGAGGGATGCGTTCAATCGTTATCTGGCTGAAGGCCAACCGGGCTTTGTGTCAGTTCCCCGAGTTGCACCGGAAGATGCATGCCAGTGGATTAAAGATGCGGGTGGTGCTGCTGTTATTGCCCATCCTGGTTTATACGGAGACGATGAATTGGTTCGTCGCATTCTGGTGGACGCCCATCCTGACGGTATTGAAGTGGTTCACTCGGATCATGGACCAGAAGAAGAACGCAGATATGCGGAGTTGGCACAGGAATTTGGGCTCATTCAAACAGGTGGTTCGGATTACCATGGTGTAAGACAAGGAGTAGTTTTCCACGGGGATCTGGGTAGCAAAACCGTAACCATTGATGTACTCGATAAACTCCGGGCTGCCGCCGGAAAGTCTTGATTCGGAAACTCCTTTCATATGTTGAATGAGACTGGGGTAGAAGAGACGGTTGTCATCGTGCAGAATGGAACGAAAAAATAATGAAAGGACATAGAAATGGGGTGAGCGTTAGCCGCTAGCCATGTCTCTATGTCCTTTTTGAATCCATTATAATTAGGTTAGGTGATGGAATAATTCACCCATGTGCCGCGAGCAGCTCCGAGACGTTCAAATAATTGCTGTGCCCGCTCGTTGGTTGCTGCTGTGATCCAGGACATGTAAGCACATCCGTGTTCACGTGTATACTGCTGACAATGTTCAAACAGTCTGGTCTCGGCTTCGCCTTCTCTCCAAGCTTCCGTCACAAACAAGTCATTCATAATGGCAACGCGGTTTGCCTTCATCGTGCTATAGGTAAAGTAGAGTGTAGCGAACCCGATGAGTTCACCGTCCTGCTCTGCAACGAATTGAACACCTATCTGCTGATCAAGCAGGTTTTTAATCAAAAGTTCGATTGCCTGATCACCAGGCCAGGGGTTGTTGTAAAACCCGACGACATAATCGTGTATTAATGCACTCAGCGGCAGTAAATCATTAGGCTGAGTTGGTCTGATATGTAGAGTCATGGGACACATCCTTAGAAGATTATTTATAGGTTTCACGATTGAATTATTATACATTAAAATGAATTTATATTCAAAATAAAAAGTGAATCAACAGCATTACGTCCATATTTATCTGAAAAACAAAGAAAATCCCCCGAACAGTCTTTTGTTCCGGGGGATTTTACGTTGTCTAACAGGAAGTGAAAGCAGGCATCCTATCCATTTTTGATCATGGATGGCAAACTTTTAACCAGTTCTTCGTTCGGTGTTACAAACAAGGTCTTCTGGTGGTCATAAATGACAAAGCCTGGTTTGGAGCCACTTGGCTTGCGTACATGTCGGATAAAGGTGTAATCCACAGGCACGCTGCTGGATTCTTTGGCCTGACTGAAGTAAGCCGCGAGTTGAGCAGCTTCCTCCAAGGTTGCTTCGCCAAAGTCTGTGCTGCGAATGACGACATGTGAACCTGGGATGTCTTTGGTATGCAACCAAGTGTCATTGGAAGAAGCCAAACGGTTGGTGACGTACTCATTTTGCAGGTTGTTTTTGCCTACGAGAAGTTCAATTCCCTCCGAAGAAGTAAACTGATGCACTGTAGGGCGGTCGTTTTTCTTTTTCTTTTTGCCTTTTTTGTTGCGGTCACGAAGATAACCTTGCTGCACAAGCTCTTCGCGAATTTCTTCGATGTCATTCATGGATGCAATAGACAGTTGCTGGAGCAGATTGTCGAGATAGTCGATCTCGTCTTTCGTTTTTCCAAGTTGCTCATGAATGACAGCCAGACTGTTCTTATATTTGTTATATCGTTTGAAATAACGTTGAGCGTTGTCAGACGGTGTAAGCAATGGGTCAAGCTGAATGGTAATGTTGGCTTGATCTTCATCATAGAAGTTCACAAGCTCCACACTTTTGTCCCCTTTACGAACCTGATGCAGGGAGGCAAACAGCAGCTCACCCCATAATCTGAATTTATCCGCATCGTCGGCTTCCAGCAGATCCTTGTTCAGGTTGTCCAACTTTTTGATATTTTTGCTTCGCTCATTTTGCAGAAAACGCAGCAGATCGCTCACTCTTTGCTTGACAGTATCCCGCTCGGCCTTGTCTCCGTAATAATCTTCCATACACTTGCTCATCGTGTCATAGGTTTTCTCTGCGTCCTGAATGCTCTGAAGCTGAACGGCAGAGAAAATCATTTTGCCTTTGGCATTCAGCCCTGTCACGGGAGTATAACTGTTATCTCTTACTGGTCCCATGACGGACTCAAAAGCAGTCCACAGCGCATCGGCTTCGATTCGAGCCTCACCTTCGCTTGCAGTTTGATCGTCACCTTGATCGGCAGATACCCGAGAGGTAATCTCTCCTGCGATCAGCGGACTAAGACCGCTGAATGAATTCACCAGCCAGCGAGAGGCATCTTCTTCAGCAGCAGTATAGCTATTTTGGAATTCAGTGCTGCTCACTTCCAGCGGATTGCTTTTATGCTGCTCTGGTGGTTCGGTGTACGAAAATCCAGGCATAATGACCCGGTAACTACTGATGGACGGGGTTACGTGATGAATCCCATCCAGAATCGTTCCCGTTATCGGATCGACTAAAACAATATTACTGTGACGCCCCATCAGTTCAATGATGATTCGTTTGACCGAAACATCACCCAGCTCATCGCGCTGACGCACGTCAATATGAATAATCCGCTCCATGCCAATCTGACGAATCTCCTCAATGATCGCTCCCTCACAGTGCTTGCGCAGCAGCATGCAGAACATCGGAGCTTCAGTAGGGTTAACAAACGTTTTTTCGGTAAAGTGCACACGCGGATATGTTGGGCTGGCCGAAATAAGCAATTTGCTATTCCCGCGCTGAGCACGGAGGGTCAGTACAACATCATGACCGTTAGGTTGATGAATTTTGCTGATACGTCCGCCCTTGCAGCCTTGCAGTTCATGTACGATCGCTCGTGTTACGATGCCGTCCAATGCCATTTTTTTCAACGTCCTCTCTATCTATAACTGAAATGAACACCGGGATATGTAAAAAAGAACCCGTTGCAGATTCGTATTCGTTTGCATAGCAAAAATTCGGATTGCCACTGCGTGTATGACCGCAGACCTTTATTTTAGCTTATTCTGCCCATCAGGGAAAGGATTCGCCATCGGGTGCTAATTAGGGTCCTGTCCGAATACATATAGAGCAGGTAGTTTGTCCGGCATCGCGTACAACCTGTTGATTAGCATAGCCGGTGAAGTAGGTGTGACGTTTTACAGAGGAAATACAGACTGGGAGGGAATTTTGAAGCATGGAACATACCAAGTGGCACCAACTAAGCGTTGAAGAGCTTCGTAACACTCTTGGCGTCAGTCTTGAGGAAGGATTAACCGAAGAGACTGCAACAGAGAAGAGGAAGGCTGCCGGTTCGAATGAACTGAGCGAAGGAAAGCGCATATCTCCAATTACGTTATTGCTTAATCAATTTAAGGATTTCATGGTTCTGGTGTTGATGGGGGCCACATTGGTGTCCGGATTGCTTGGAGAATACTTGGATGCTGTAACGATTGTTGCCATCATCGTCCTTAATGCCATTCTTGGATTTGTACAGGAATTCCGGGCGGAGCGTTCCCTTCGTGCATTGAAACAATTGTCGGCACCACTGGCCAAAGTACTAAGGTCGGGTCAGGAAGTACATCTTGCAGCCAAACTTCTGGTGCCAGGGGATATCGTGCTTGTGGAGAGCGGTGATCGTATTCCTGCCGATGTGCGCTGGCTGTCTACGAACAGCCTTGATGTGGAAGAATCTGCACTTACTGGGGAATCGGTTCCTGTAAGCAAACATTGCCTTCCCATAGCAGCGGATGACGTGCCGTTAGGAGATCAGAAGAACATAGGATTCATGGGAACAATGGTCACTCGCGGTACCGCCAAGGGCGTTGTAATCCGGACGGGCATGGATACCGAGATGGGCAAAATCGCTGATCTGATCCAGAATACGGAGGAACAGGAAACACCGCTACAACACAGGCTGGAGCAACTGGGAAAAATTTTGATTTTTGTGGCGCTCGGATTAACCGTCATGGTTGTTGTTGCAGGTATTCTGCATGGACAACCGGCAGTAGGCATGTTTCTGGCAGGGGTCAGCCTCGCAGTGGCCGCTATACCAGAGGGGTTGCCAGCGATTGTAACGATTGCGCTAGCCCTGGGCGTACAGCGTATGATCAAGCGAAAAGCGATTGTACGCAAGCTTCCCTCCGTCGAAACCCTTGGTTGTGCCTCGGTTATCTGTTCAGATAAAACGGGTACGTTGACCCAGAACAAGATGACGGTTACGGACGTGTGGCTGGAGGGACGCAGCATCAAGGTCACCGGGGATGGTTATGCACCGGAAGGGAAGATGCTGGAGAATGGTCGTACCTTGGAACTGAAGAGTGATCAGACATTGCGGAGAATGCTCCAGATTAGCGCACTTTGTAACAATGCCAGTATTATCGAGAGTGTTACGGATGAGATGCGGAATAAAAAGAAAGGCAAAGAGACAAATAAGGATAGTAAGAAAGAAGCAAAGAAAGGTACAAAGAAAGATCATGTTAATGAAATGGTCAAGGAAGACAGCGTGGTATGGGAGCTGAAAGGCGATCCTACGGAAGGGGCACTCGTAACACTGGCCTCCAAAATGGGGCTTACCCCCGCTGGCCTCAAAGAGTTATATGCACGTGAGCAGGAGTTCCCGTTTGACTCTGACCGGAAGCGGATGTCTGTCTTGGTTCATCATCAGGGTGGGCGGATGGTCTACACCAAAGGTGCACCGGATGTGCTGATTGGGCAATGCAGCTACATTTTGTGGGAAGGCAATGTTGTACCTTTCACAGGAACGTTGCGGCAGAAAGTCATGGCGGCGAACGAGAGTATGGCTGGTTCTGCACTGCGGGTTCTCGGGATGGCTTACCGCGATGTACGGCCGAATGAAAAAGTAGAGAATGAACATGCGGCTGAGAGCCAGCTCGTCTTTGTCGGGCTTGCAGGCATGATTGATCCACCGCGGCGTGAGGCGCGGGATGCAATAGCGACTTGTCGCAGAGCAGGCATACGCACCGTTATGATTACCGGCGATCATGGCACGACGGCAGAGGCTATCGCCCAGCAGTTGGGTATCCTTCCACGGGGTGGGGCTTCACTTAGCGGCCAGCAGTTGGCGGGCATGACGGACGAGCAACTGGATAAGCAGGTGGAGGGCATTTACGTGTTCTCACGAGTATCGCCTGAGCACAAACTGCGGATTGTAAAATCATTGCAGCGCAAAGGACATGTCGTAGCGATGACTGGAGATGGCGTGAACGACGCACCAGCCATTAAAGCAGCAGACATCGGTATTGCGATGGGAATAACAGGCACGGATGTGACGAAGGAAGCATCGGCGTTAATCCTGAGTGACGATAATTTTTCTACTATAGTAGCTGCAATTGAAGAAGGACGTAATATTTATGAGAACATCCGCAAGTTTATCCGGTATTTGCTGGCATCCAATGTTGGCGAGATTTTAACGATGTTTTTCGCGATGATGATGGGATTGCCTTTGCCACTCGTGCCGATCCAGATACTGTGGGTCAACCTGGTGACGGATGGATTGCCAGCAATGGCACTCGGTGTGGATCAGCCGGAAAAAGATCTGATGGAACACAAGCCGCGTGGCGCCAAGGAAAATATTTTTGCCAGACGACTGGGTTGGAAAATCGTCAGTCGGGGTGTATTGATCGGACTTTGCACACTCGGGGCATTCTGGCTTACCTTACAGGCCGCGCCGGATCAACCGGGTCAGCTCATTAAAGCTCAATCTGTAGCCTTCGCTACTCTCGTTTTGGCACAGCTCATCCATGTATTTGACTGCCGAAGTTCCCGTTCCATTTTCCACCGGAATCCATTGCAGAACAAGTATCTGGTGTTTGCAGTCATTTCATCCATCGTGCTGATGCTGGCGGTCATGTATGTAGAGCCGTTGCAGCCTATCTTCAAAACAGTACCATTGGGTATGCGTGAATGGGCCATTTCCATCGTTGCCGCAGGTATTCCAACCTTCCTCATGGGAGTGGGCAGCGTGTGGGGAGGTCGTCGCAACCGTCGCCGCATGGGCCCTGGGCGCTTCGTACCGAAAAGTACAAAGTTTTCGGCATAAAATCAATAGCAATTGCTTATCGTTTTCGTTATGCTATCCTCAAAATGATTCGAGGCGAGATCGCTCGGCATTTTGCAGGATAGCTTTTTTTATTGGGAATGTTGGATATGAATTTTCCAGGAGTATCCTGTAGAGGAGTAAGAATAACGCTTTGGCAGCAGACTGCCAAAAGGAGTGGGCAAGGTTATGGAATTTACAAAAATGCATGGACTCGGCAACGATTTTATTGTTGTGTTTGGAGAACAACAGCTTCCGGCTGATGCCGCAGAATTGGCTGTAAAATGGTGTAACCGTTTCTTCGGCATTGGTGCGGATGGCCTGGTTTATATACTGCCTTCTGAGAAGGCGGATTTTCAGATGCGCATCATGAACTCGGACGGTTCGGAAGCAGAGCAATGTGGCAATGCCATACGCTGTGTATCCAAATATGTATATGATCACGGCCATGTGACTCAAGAACAGATTACGATTGAAACCATCGGTGCGGGTGTACAACCCGTGAGCTTGAACATTCGTGATGGTAAAGTGGAAACCGTTCGTGTGGACATGGGGGAGCCTATCCTGAATGGACTTCAGGTTCCAACCACTGTTGATGCCAATCCGGTGGTAGATCATTCCATTGAAGTGAGCGGACAGGAGTTCAAATTTACGGCAGTCTCCATGGGTAATCCCCATGCAGTCATCTATGTAGATGATGCTGTGAATTTTGATCTCTCGACATGGGGGCCACTTCTTGAGGTTCATCCCATGTTCCCGAAAAAAATCAATGTAGAGTTCGCAACAGTTCGTGATCGCGGATATGTAGACATGCGTGTGTGGGAACGCGGTGCTGGACCAACACTTGCCTGTGGAACCGGAGCTTGCGCAACCCTGGTATCCTCCGTTCTGAACGGACATACGGATCGCACAGCGGTGATCAGCCTCAAGGGTGGCGACCTTCATATTGAGTGGAGTGAAGCTGATAATCACGTGTATATGACTGGACCTGCTGAGGTTGTTTTCAAGGGAGTCACTTCGTAAAGAATACGTTTAAATGAGGAGGCCTGAGGGCCTCTTTTTTTGCAGTTGTACGAATTCATACTTATTCAGATGGTTATGGAGACTGAATTTCACGAAAAACCTGTGTTTTTCTTCGTTTTCAGATGTTTTTTGTGTTACATTAGTATGAAATGATCAGTCAGGCGGGGGGAAAAGGGATGAAGGCGGATTTACGCAGTGTAATGCAGGAACGGGTCCTCATAGGGGATGGGGCGATGGGAACTTTCCTGTATCAGATGGGATTCCCGGTAGGGATTTCTTATGAAGAGTTGAACTTGATATCACCTGAAGTGGTGGCAGATGTGCATCGTCGTTACCGCGATGCGGGTACGGAAATTCACGAAACCAATACGTACTCTGCCAATTATGATAAGTTGTCCAAGTTTGGTCTGGAGTCCAAGGTGGAGGATGTCAACCGTGCCGGTGTACGTATCGCCAAAGAAGTAGCAGGCGCAAACGGTTATGTTCTGGGCGCGGTTGGGTCCATTCGTGGAGGAAAGCGGACGAACGTTTCAACAAGTGAATTGAAGCGTTTCTACCAGCAACAGATTTTTGCACTGCTCGATGAAGGAGTAGACGGCATTCTGCTCGAAACCTTCTATGATATCGAGGAGATGGACATCGCCCTTCTGCAGGCGCGCAAGCTGAGTGATCTGCCGGTAATTGGACAGTTTGCTGTTGAGGATGTAGGGCACACACTGGATGGATATACGATGCCTGAAGCTTTCCGAATCATGCGTGAGCAAGGGGCTGACGTCATTGGTTTTAACTGCCGTTCCGGTCCAAACGGAATTATGCGGGCGATGGAAACGGTATCAGGCCGTATCGGTGTCCCCATGTCGGTTTACCCGAATGCGGGTGCAGCGGATTACGTCGATGGTCAGTTCCGCTATGGAGCGTCCCCGGAATACTTCGGACAGACCGCAGTGCAATTCGCTGATCTGGGCGCACGTATTATTGGAGGCTGCTGTGGTACGACACCTGATCATATCGCGGCAATTGCCCAGGCTCTTGTTGAATATACACCTGTTCCGATACTGGAACCTGATCCATCCGAGTCGAAACCGCGTATTATCCTGCATGAGAATGTAGATGAACGGTCTGGACGGGGTGGGCAGCCTACGATTGTGGATCTGGTCAAACAACGCCATACGGTTATCGTCGAACTTGACCCACCGCGTGATCTCGACATTGCGAAGTTTATGAAAGGTGCCGAGACATTGAAAGCGGCTGGTGCAGATGCGTTAACATTGGCTGATAATTCCCTTGCGGTTACCCGGATGAGTAATATGGCTCTCGGTCATCTTGTTCAGGACCGTACAGGATTGCGCCCACTGGTGCATATTGCATGCCGTGACCGGAATCTCATCGGCACCCAGTCGCACATGATGGGGTTTGATGCGCTGGGCATTAATCATGTACTTGCGGTAACAGGTGACCCTGCACGATTTGGTGATTTGCCCGGATCAAGCTCGGTATACGATCTGACTTCTTTTGAAATTATACGTATGATCAAGCAGTTGAACGACGGGGTGTCCTTCTCCGGTAAACCGCTCAAGCAGAAGGCAGGCTTTGTTATCGGTGCCGCATTCAACCCGAATGTGAAACATCTGGATAAAGCTGTACAGCGTCTTGAGAAAAAGATTGCTTCCGGAGCCGATTATATTATGACGCAGCCGGTGTACGATCCCGAACTCATCGTAGCCATGCATGAAGCGACCAAGCATCTGGATGTGCCGATCTTTGTAGGGGTGATGCCGTTAGCCAGCGGCCGAAATGCAGAATATCTGCATAATGAGGTTCCGGGTATTCAACTGTCAGATGAAGTGCGCTCCCGGATGGCTGGTCTCGAAGGCGAAGAAGGTCGAGCAATGGGTGTGAAGATCGCCAAGGAGCTTCTGGATGTAGCAACAGAACATTTCAAAGGAATCTATTTAATGACTCCATTTATGTTCTATAGTATGACGGCCGAACTGACCCAATATGTGTGGGAGAAGTCGGAGCATCAATGTCCTACTTGTTTCAACCCTAATAATCAATTACAATAGTGTAACGGATGTGATGCCGATGTCATTCAGTATGACCGGATACGGTCAATCCGCCTTTCATTTTGGAGGCTATAAGGTACAATTGGAAATCAAGTCTGTCAATCATCGTTATTGCGAAGTGATGATGCGTCTCCCGAGAGAGTGGACGTGTTATGAAGACGGATTGAGGAAAAAGGTACAGAGTCGCTTAAAACGTGGGCGGATTGATGTTTATGTGATGAAAGAAAAAGATGAAGACCAGGCTCTTCCCGCTGTTCTGAATGAGCAGGCGGTCAGGGCCTATCTTCAGGCCGCAGAGCAATTGGAGAGCCGCTATGGTATGCAGGGCAAACCGAGCATTATGGATATGCTGGTACTTCCAGAGGTCATGGTTCATTCGGATGGGACGAGTTCGCTTCCGGAAGAGCAGAAGGACGAATGGGAGCGTGTCCTGCAGCAGGGGTTGGAAGAGGCTTTATCCGGTCTGGAGCAGATGCGCGCCCGCGAGGGTCTTCATTTGGCCAGTGATCTGGAACGACGTGTCAGTCGTCTGGAATCGCTGCATACCGAGATGCTTGCTCTTGCGCCGACTGTGGTGAGTGATCATCGCAACAAGTTAAGACAAAGGCTTACGGAAATGCAGGAAGAAGGCTCTTTCCCTTTTGACGAGCATAAATTGGGTATGGAAATTGCTATGTTTGCCGATCGTTCTAACATAGAGGAAGAGCTTACGCGTCTACTGAGTCACTTTGGACAGAGCAGGGAGCTGCTGAAAAGTGATGAGCCAGTAGGCCGCAAGTTGGACTTTCTTATTCAGGAGATGAATAGGGAAGTCAATACGATTGGATCAAAAGCCAACCATTTGGCTCTGGTGAACCGTGTTGTCGAAATGAAGGCGGAACTGGAGAAAATTCGTGAGCAAGCGGCGAATATCGAATGAACGGTCATATTTCGGCAAAAGAGTCGCATGTATAGGGGGAAGAACCTGATTATGGCAATCAAACTCATTAACATTGGATTCGGTAACATCGTATCGGCGAACCGGATTATATCCATCGTGAGTCCGGAATCGGCGCCGATCAAGAGGATTATACAAGAGGCAAGAGACCGTCATATGCTGATAGACGCAACGTACGGAAGACGTACTCGTGCCGTTATTATTACGGATAGCGATCATGTCATTCTGTCTGCGGTTCAGCCAGAAACGGTCGCCCATCGTCTTTCTTCGAAAGATGATGACAACGACGAATAAAATGGAGTGTAATATGTCTAAGGGATTACTGGTAGTGTTGTCCGGCCCATCTGGGGTCGGGAAGGGTACAGTATGCAGCGCTTTGCGCAAACGGGTGCCGGAATTGATTTATTCTGTATCGGCTACGACTCGTCAGCCACGTCTGGGTGAGGAACATGGCGTCAATTATTTCTTCAGAAGCCATGAAGAATTCCTGAACATGATTGCTGAAGATCAATTGCTGGAACATGCAGAATATGTAGGGAACTATTACGGAACACCGCGTGATTTTGTGGAGAAAACGATTAACGAAGGCCGGGACATCATTCTTGAGATTGAAGTTCAAGGCGCGTTGAAAGTGAAAGAAAAGTTTCCGGAAGGGATCTTTGTATTTCTGTTGCCTCCTTCATTGGACGAGCTTAAAGATCGCATTCAAGGCCGTGGTACGGAAAGTCAGGCGACGATCGATCATCGGATGTCCGTCGCGGTAGATGAGATCAGTTTGCTGGAGCAGTACGATTACGCTGTCGTTAATGATGAAATTGATTTGGCGTGTAAACGAATAGAAAGCATCATTATCGCCGAACATTGTAAGATCAATAAATAATCCATTTGCCGCCGCAAAATGCGATAATCAGTGGAACTGCTGTCATAGAATATATGTAGAGCAGCTCCAGTCTGGTTAGCGTATCGAGCGGTGCACTATGATTCCGTCAGGCGGCGAATTGTGATTATACTAATGCAAAGAGGTGTTTTGTAAATATGCTGTATCCTTCTATTGATGAAATGATGAACAAAGTCGACAGCAAGTATTCCCTTGTTGTTGCCGCTTCCCGCCGGGCAAGACAGCTTCGTGAAGGTGAGAAAACGGATTTGAGAAATGCCAGATCCCATAAACAGGTTGGCGTTGCACTTGAAGAAATTTATGGTGATCTGCTCGTTGTCATCAAAGGACAGGACGAAGAGGAAGAAGAGTAAGCCGCTTGCGGCTGCTCTTCAACTGCATACGGCGCAAGCCGGATTTATTTGACAACCGCGAGGTTGTTATTTTTTTCTCTATTCATCCTTATAAACGTCGTATATATCGGGGGGATAACCATGTTGAACGGTAAAAAAATCGTGCTTGGTGTGACTGGCGGCATAGCCGCATACAAGGCGGCTACATTGTGCAGCAGGCTGGTGCAAAAAGGAGCGGACGTTCATGTCATTATGACGAATTCCGCGAAACAGTTTATTACCGAATTAACGCTGCAAACCTTGACCCGAAATGTGGTATATAGTGATACTTTTGATGAGCGGGAGCCTTCGGTCGTCTCGCATATCCATCTGGCTGATATGGCCGATCTTGTGTTGGTTGCGCCGGCAACAGCCAATGTAATTGCCAAAATGGCACATGGCATGGCAGATGATATGCTCTCAACAACCCTGCTTGCAACCACTGCTCCGGTGATGATTGCGCCAGCGATGAATGTACATATGTATGATCATCCGGCGGTACAGCATAATATGTGCCTGTTAACCGAGCGGGGAACCATGATGATTGAACCGGGTGAAGGTCAACTGGCTTGCGGGTATGTGGGCAAAGGGCGTTTGGAAGAGCCAGAGACGATTGTCGATGTGGTGGAACGTTTTTTTGAACAGCAGGAGTCTGCCAAACGGGAACGCAATGAACAGCTTTCTTTATTGAGCGGGAAGAAGGTTGTGGTCACTGCAGGAGGAACCATTGAACGCATTGATCCGGTGAGATATATTACCAATGATTCTTCAGGAAAAATGGGTTTTGCCATTGCAGCAGCAGCTCGCGATCTGGGGGCAGATGTGACTTTAGTTATGGGGAATACCCAGGTTCAGCCACCAGCCAATGTACATGTGATCCCGGTACAGTCTGCGCAGGATATGTATGATGCGGTAGCAAGCCAATGGGATGATGCAGATATCGTGGTTAAGGCCGCAGCTGTTGCGGATTATCGCCCCAAAGAAGTGTACACGGAGAAAATCAAGAAGAAAGGCGATACATTATCGCTTGAACTTATTAAAAATATAGATATTCTTGAAACGCTGGGCAAGCAGAAGAGCCATCAATTTTTGATTGGTTTTGCTGCGGAGACAAATTCAGTAGAAATGTATGCACGTGAGAAACTGGAACGGAAAAACTGTGATCTGATCGTAGCCAATGATGTCACCCAGGCGGGTGCCGGATTTGGAACAGATACCAACGCGGTGCACATCTATGACCGTGAAGGTTTGGTGGAAGAGCTTCAGGTGGTGGCCAAGGAAGAGGTGGCTCGCCGGTTGCTTTCGATTGCGGCGGAGCGCATTGCCGGGAGGAATTAATATGGAGATCGCCAAAGTTATTGTCGATGTTCCTGTGAAGGAAACGGACCGGCCGTTTGATTATCTGGTGCCGGAATCCATGCGTGAATGGATTGAAATTGGCAGCAGGGTAGGTGTACCTTTTGGTCATCGGACGGTGCAGGGCTTCGTGATTGATCTGGTGCCTCGCACGGGCACGGAGACTTTCAAACTCAAACCGATTCAGGAATTGTTGGATATCGTTCCACCGTTGTCTGAAGATTTGGTTGAATTAGCCGAATGGATGAGTGAACGTTATGCCAGCAACCGCATTCTGTCTTTGCAGGTGATGGTACCGACTGCGCTGAAAGGGAAAGCAGAACGGTATATCTCACTTGGAGATGCCCTGGATGGACAAATGGCAGGTTCGGCGTCAGGCGAAGAAGTTCTTTTTGTGTGGGGAGAAGAATCGACCTCGGAAAAGGTGCAGCAAGATATTATTCGTTTTGTGAAGAGTCGTGGGCAGGTTCCCCTCCAGCAACTGAGTCGTAAATACCCCAATCATGCTGCGCTGATCAAGAAGTTGTTGCTCAGTGGTGTTCTGCTGGAGAGCCAGGCAATCAAGGACAAGCTGAATAAAAAAACGATGAAATCCATTGATCTAGCTGTAGATGTAGCGGCTGCGGAGGAGGCATTGGATTCATTTCCGGCAAAGGCACAACGGCAGAAGGAAGTTCTGGCATTTTTGCTGGAAATGAAAGAACTGTTGCCAATGGCGATGAAAGAATTGCTGTCCACACTTCAGGTATCAGCGGCTACAGTCAAAGGACTGGAGGAGAAAGGGTTGGTTGTAACGGAAGACGTCGAAGTCTTTCGTGACCCTTATCAGGGACGTAAGTTCCGTGCGACCGAGCCACTGACTCTGACCGACGAGCAGCAGCATGTCTATAACAATATTAATGGTCGATTGCAGGAAAGGCGCCATGGCGTCTTTTTGCTTCATGGTGTAACAGGCAGCGGCAAGACGGAAGTATACCTCCAGACCATTCAACGCTGTATTGAACAGGATCGGCAGGCGATTGTGCTTGTACCCGAAATAGCACTGACACCACAAATGGTTGAGCGTTTTAAAGGACGTTTTGGTGATCAGGTTGCCGTGATGCACAGTCGTCTGTCTGGTGGAGAGCGTTATGATGAGTGGCGCAAAATTCGGGAAGGTCAGGTGAAGGTTGCCATTGGCGCCCGTTCAGCAGTCTTTGCTCCGTTCAGTCGTCTGGGTCTGATCATTATGGACGAGGAGCATGAGACTTCATATAAACAGGAAGAAACCCCGAAATATCATGCCCGTGATGTAGCGGTAAAAAGAGCTCAGCAGCACCAGGCGGTCGTTGTCCTGGGCTCAGCGACACCTTCGCTGGAAAGTTACTATGCTGCTCGTTCACAGAGTAATGATGACTTTGCACCACTTTTGTTGGAGATGCCTACCCGCGCACTTGGTAATAAGCTGCCGGAAGTACGGATTGTTGATATGCGCGAAGAGTTGAAGGACGGAAATCGCTCGATGTTCAGCCGCGCCTTGCACAAAGGACTGGAAGAGCGGTTGGAGCGTGGGGAACAGACCGTTCTTTTGCTGAATCGACGTGGATATTCCACCTTTGTGATGTGTCGCAGTTGTGGATACGTCGCAGGTTGTCCCGAGTGTGATATTTCATTAACCTATCATCAGCGCTCCAACAATCTTCGTTGTCACTATTGTGGATATGCGGAAGCCGCACCAGAAGTGTGCCCGGATTGTGGCAGCGAGCATATTCGATATTTCGGTACAGGCACACAGCGGGTAGAGGAAGAATTGGCGAAGCTGTTCCCAGGTATTCGCGTTATTCGGATGGACGTGGATACAACGAGCGAAAAAGGTTCGCATGAGAAGCTATTGAAGCAGTTTCGCGAGAAAAAGGCAGACGTTTTGCTGGGTACCCAAATGGTTGCCAAAGGGCTTGATTTTCCTGATGTCACCCTGGTTGGTGTAATCACAGCAGACTCGGCACTCAATTTGCCGGATTTCCGGGCTGCCGAAAAAACATTTCAGCTGCTCACCCAGGTGGCAGGCCGTGCAGGTCGACATCAACTACCGGGCGAGGTGTTTGTCCAGTCCTATACACCAGAGCACTATTCGATTGGGCATGCGAGCCAGCATGACTATGTTTCGTTTGTCCGTGAGGAATTATTGCATCGGCGCAATTTGCAGTACCCGCCTTACTGTCGCCTGATTTTGGTGACTTTCTCACATGAGCAGCTTCCGGTACTGATCCGGCTGGCTGAGAACTACACACGAATACTGAAAGAAAAGGCAAACGCTGCTGGCTGGTTAGGTAGTTTGGATCGTTTCAGCAATGATGCCTTTGACGTGCTTGGCCCGGTAGCATCACCGATTCCTCGGATCAAGAATAGATACAGATTCCAATGTATGATAAAATGGCGGGGGGATGTCGACGCCATTGGACTGGCGCTCGCGACGGCCCGGCGCATGGACGACGATGTTCAGGCGCAGAAGCTGCAAATTAGTCTGGATGTAGACCCGCAAATGTTAATGTGAGCATTGGTAGTAAAATGCGGATGTAAACAAGCGGTATAAACATAGATTAAAAACAACATGAATGATGGCTCGATCTTAAAATCAGTTTTTGATACCTGCTACATAGCAGAAAATCAGTACTTATTTTTGAAATGAGCCTGATGTCCTGAAATTATGATGAGGATTAGGAAGGTGCTTACAACATGTCGATTCGTATTATCGTGAAAGAACCGGATGAGGTACTACACAAAAGAGCTAAAGAAGTAACCAAAGTTACACCCAATGTACAGAAACTGCTGGATGATATGGCAGATACGATGTATGACGCTGAAGGCGTAGGTCTTGCTGCACCACAGGTTGGTATTTTGAAGCGCCTCATTGTGATCGATTGCGGAGATGAGCAGGGCCTGATCAAGATGATCAATCCGGAGATCATTTCGAGCGAGGGAGAGCAATTTGGACCCGAAGGCTGCTTGAGTATCCCTGGCATTAATGGTGATGTGCGTCGTTTTGAGACGGTTACAGTCAAAGGGCTGGACCGCGAAGGCAAGGAACTGATCATCACGGGCAGCGGATTGTTGTCTCGCGCATTCCAACATGAGATTGACCATTTAGATGGCGTACTCTTTACGGATATTGCTGAAAAGGTGTACGAAATTGCAGCCGATCAAACCGGGCCGCGTCGTAACTAAGGAGTGATCGATTTGAATATTGTTTTTATGGGAACGCCTGAATTTGCAGTTCCGTCTCTAGATATGCTTATTGAAGAGGGATATAACGTGGTTGGGGTAGTGACACAGCCGGATAAACCACAGGGTCGCAAAAAGGTGCTTACACCAACACCAGTCAAGGCTGCGGCAGAACGCCACGGCCTGCCTGTATTTCAACCAGTGAAACTGCGTGCTCCAGAAGCGGTAGCCCGATTGGCTGAATGGAAACCGGATCTGATTGTGACTGCGGCTTTTGGGCAGATTCTGCCCAAAGCTGTGCTGGATATGCCCGTTCGTGGTTGTGTGAACGTGCATGGCTCTCTTTTGCCAAAATATCGCGGTGGTGCCCCGATTCAACGTTCCATTATTAATGGAGAGCCGGTGACGGGAGTTACACTGATGTTCATGGCAGAAGGCTTGGATACGGGAGATATGATCTCACGTGTGGAAGTGGCGATTACGGATGAAGATACGTCAGGGTCCATGTTTGTAAAGCTCAGCGAAGCGGGTTCCAAATTGCTTCAGGAAGAAATGCCGCGGCTGGTTTCAGGCGAAACAACGGCTGTCCCGCAGGATGAAGCCGAGGCTTCGTATGCACGTAATCTGACTCGGGATGACGAGAAGATGGACTGGAATCGAACGTCGCGTGAATTGTTCAATCAGATTCGCGGTCTTGTGCCGTTCTCGGGTGCATTTACGATGTGGGATGAGCAGGTCTTCAAGGTCTGGGCAGCAGCAAACCCGGAGCAGACGGATGTGCTCACGTCTTCGGATGCTGGACAAGCTGAGCCGGGAACGGTGTTACAATTGGGCAAAAACGGCATTGAAGTTCGCACAGGTGACGGCTCTCTCTGGCTTACTGAGGTTCAGCCCGCAGGCAAAAAAGTAATGCAAGCTGCTGACTTTGCCCGTGGTGGTACCCTGAAACCAGGAACGGTGCTGCAATGAGCGGAAATACATCGGGCCGTCCGTCAGGAAATGGTCATAAAGTCGCAGGAAATGCGTCCGGGCGCGGAGGAAACCAGCGTCGTCCGAATTCGGGAAAATTGGGTCTTGCAGGAAATTCATCTGCATCCCAATCTGCCGCAAATGGTGCATCTCGCTCCCAGAAACTTAAAACATCTGCTCGTGCACTAGCCGTTAAGGTACTCAGCGCCGTTGAGCAAGAAGGAGCTTACAGCAACCTTGAGCTGAACCGGCGTCTGAAAGAAGCTGAGCTAAGTCCGGCAGATGCCGGACTGGCTACAGAATTGGTCTATGGTACGATCGCGAGACGGAATACCCTTGATTATTTTCTGGAACGCTATGTAGCCAAAGGTGTATCCAAGCTGCAACCTTGGGTTCGCAGTCTGCTGCGCATCAGCGTGTACCAGATGTTATATCTGGACCGTATTCCGGAACACGCGGTGGTAAGTGAAGCTGTCAATTTGGCTAAGAAATTGGGTCATCAGGGCATCTCCGGTATGGTGAATGGCGTTCTACGGAACATGATTCGCAATCGGGATGAACTGCGCATTCCCGAACATTTGCCTGCAGCTGAACGTATCTCACTTGAGCATTCTCACCCGCTGTGGATGGTCGAACGTTGGATCAGCCAATATGGTGAAGAGACAGCGGAAGCGATTTGCCGTGCAAATAATGAACCGCCTGCGGTTAGTGTTCGTGTGAACACGACAATGACTACACGTGAGAAACTGATGCAAGAGATGGAGAGCACGGGGGCGATCGTGGAACCTTCCCGACTTAGTCCGGACGGTATTCTCGTTCGCAGTGGTGGCAACATGGCTCTTACGTCCTGGTATCGGGATGGCTTGCTGTCCGTTCAAGATGAAAGTTCCATGCTTGTAGCCGAGGCAGTTGGGCCTGAAGAAGGTCAGACTGTACTGGACTGCTGTGCAGCTCCCGGCGGAAAGACAGCCCATATGGCGGAGAAAATGCAGGACCGTGGACGGATTGTGGCCAATGATGTACATGCTCATAAACGTCAGTTGATCATGGATCAGGCAGATCGTCTGGGACTTAGCTGCATTGATGCTGTAACAGGTGATGCGCTTGATCTGGATGAGCGTTATCCAGAGGCATCATTTGACCGCATTCTGCTGGATGCGCCATGTTCAGGTCTAGGTGTTATTCGCCGCAAGCCGGATGTCAAATGGACGAAAACTGTGGAAGATATCCAGGAGATCTCCAATCTGCAAAGTGAACTGCTGGATCGGGTTGCACCGCTATTAAAGCCGGGTGGTATTCTGGTGTATAGTACGTGTACAATCGAGCCTGCGGAGAACGAGCATAGGGTCGCTGACTTTTTGGACCGGCATCCGGAATACAAAGCCGCTGAAGAGTCTGGCTGGTCTGGTATGGAAACAGCCGAGTGGAAGGTTGTGAACGGTGGCGTGCAGATCCTGCCACAGTACGCTCACAGTGACGGATTTTTCATTGCCAGGTTGACAAGGATGGCGGATTAACAGTTTAATAGAGCACTGAAGGATAGCCGCCGAGGGGAACTTCGGCGGATTTCTTTGTGATTAGACTGAAGGTGTTCAACATCAGTAAAATGTGATGATAGGGTGCGATGCAGGCATTGAGGTGTTATAATGCATGAAGTAAAGGCATCAAGGGTATACATGGATGTAAAGTGGTCTTTGTGATAGAATAGTACGAATGGAACGTAAAGAAGCAAGCCAAATGAAAAGAAAAGAAGGAATAGGTGTTGACAACAAAATGAAACCTTTTATATATGATTATTCCCTGGAGGAGCTGCAACAGTGGGCTGTTGAGAACGGGGAGCCGGCTTTTCGCGGTGGTCAGATCTTCGACTGGATTTATGTGAAACGTGTGAATGATTTCAGTGAAATGACGAACCTGTCCAAAGCGCTGCGTGAAAAGCTGACTGAACAATTTGAATTCGTTACACTTACTGAAATTACGAAGTTTGAATCCAAGGATGGAACGGTAAAATTCCTGTTCGGTCTGCATGATGATCATGCGATCGAAACAGTTATCATGAAGCACAACTATGGTAACAGCATCTGTGTAACAACACAGGTTGGATGCCGGATTGGCTGCACGTTCTGTGCATCCACGCTGGGCGGACTCAAACGTAACCTTACAGCTGGTGAAATTGTCGCTCAGGTTGTGCAAGCCCAGAAAATTCTGGATGAACGCGGTGAGCGGGTCAGCAGCATCGTGATCATGGGTTCAGGTGAGCCTTTTGAGAACTATGAAGCAACGATGACGTTCCTGCGTATCATGATCCATGAAAAAGGGCTGAACATCGGTCAGCGTCATATCACGGTGTCCACAAGTGGAATCGTACCGAACATCTACAAGTTTGCAGATGAAGATACACAGATTAACCTGGCGATCTCCATCCATGCGCCAAATGATGCATTGCGTTCCAAATTGATGCCGGTAAACCGCCGTTTTCCTTTTGACGATGTAATGGAGTCATTGCGTTATTACTTGGCAAAAACGGGTCGCAGAATTACGTTTGAGTACGCACTTATCGGTGGTGTGAATGATCAGCCGGAACATGCGGCAGAACTGGCAAGCGTGCTTAAGAACATGCTGTGCCACGTGAACCTGATTCCGGTCAACCATGTACCTGAGCGCAAGTACGTAAGAACATCCAGAAGCGACATTTTCAATTTCCAGAAGATTCTTTCGGAGCAGGGTGTTAATGTAACCATTCGTCGCGAACAGGGACATGATATTGCTGCCGCTTGCGGTCAGCTTCGTGCAAAGCATATGGAGTTGAGGTGAGAACGTTTTGATCAAAACAGTTCATGTGAGCCATATCGGACGGGTGCGTTCGGTGAATGAAGATTCAGCCTGGATTCGAAATCTCGATACAGGTTATATTCTGGGTATTGTTGCCGATGGTATGGGCGGACATCTTGCAGGAGATACAGCGAGCCGCCTGGCGGTAGAGACGTTGGTGCAGGATCTGGGAACGCTTGAGCCGGGTCTTTCATATGCGTCTTTGTCAGCCGCATTGAGCGATGCTATTTTGCATGCCAACGAAGTGATCTTCCGCACTGCCTCCTCGGATGATAATTACCACAACATGGGGACCACCGTGGTTGCGGCATTATTGAACGATACGGAAGGCGTTATTGGTCACATCGGTGACAGCAGAGCATACAAAATTGCAAACAAACATGTGATCCAGTTGACCGAGGACCATACGCTGGTCAATGAATTGTTCAAAAATGGTCAGATCAGCAAAGAAGATGTCTCTCATCATCCGCGTCGCAATGTGCTGACACGTGCACTTGGGACAGACGCTGAAGTGAAGGTGGATCTGGATACCGTCAAATTGGAAGAAGGCGAAGTTCTTCTCCTGTGCAGTGACGGGCTTAGTAATCTGGTCAGCAATGAGCAGATCATTCAGGTCGCAGGTAATCTGGAACTGGCATTGGAAGATCGGGCAGATCGCTTGCTTCAGCTGGCTTTGCTTGCTGGAGGAGATGACAATATCACGGTGGCATTATTCGAACTGCAAAAGGAAGGTTCCGTGACATCGGAAACGGGGTGTGAGTCATGATTGGGCACCAGCTAGGCGGACGCTATGAAGTGATTGAGCGTGTCGGCGGTGGCGGCATGGCTCTTGTGTACAAGGCCCAGGATCTGTTGCTCAACCGGAACGTTGCCATCAAAGTGTTAAGGCAGCAATTTGTGCATGACGAAGAGTTTATTCGCCGTTTCCGCAGGGAAGCACAGTCCGCAGCATCTCTGTCCCACCCTAACGTGGTCAGTATCTACGATGTGGGGCAGGAAGATGACGTTCATTATATTGTTATGGAGTATGTTGAAGGCAAAAACCTGAATGAAATTATTAAAGAGCGGGCGCCTCTGCAGGTGGACGAAGCGGTTCGGATCGCCTCCCAGATTGCAGATGCTCTCGATCATGCACATCATAATCAGATCATTCATCGGGATATCAAACCGCACAATATATTGATTGGTCGTAATGGCCGGGTGAAAGTAACGGATTTCGGGATTGCCCGTGCGGTTACGTCCACAACGATTACACAGACCGGCTCGGTGGTTGGTTCCGTACATTACTTCTCACCTGAGCATGCCAAAGGCATCGTGACTGGCGAGAAGTCGGACTTATATTCTCTTGGTATTGTACTCTATCAAATGCTGACTGGGCAGCTTCCATTCCTGGGAGAGAGTCCGATTAGCGTTGCTTTGAAGCATTTGCAGGAAGAGTTTGATGAACCGCGCAAATTCAATCCGCTTATCCCGCAAAGCGTGGAGAACGTTATTCTGAAATCCATGCGCAAAAATCCGCAGGAGCGTTACCAATCCGCCAAAGAAATGCAGACGGATCTGGAAACCTGCCTGATGCCGGAAAGACGCAATGAATCGAAGATTGATTTTCCGGATGAGGATGATATCGATCAGACCCGTGTTATGCCGGCGATCAAGCCGGAGCCGCGTGGAGTTACATCCACAGGTGCTATACCCGTGATGGAGTCTGACGAAGATAACAACAAGGGCAAACCCAAAACAAAGAACTGGAAGAAGCCGGCGCTGCTGATCTCCTTGACAGTGCTTATTCTTATCGCGATGGTTGGAGTTGTGTGGTACGTGAAGGGTATGCTTGTTGTGCCTGATGTGACTGTACCCAATGTGATTGGCCAAACCGAGGAAAAGGCTCGTCAAATGTTGCAGGATCAAGGGCTTGTGGTCAGTGATAATGTCATCCGGGAGTACAAGGAGGATGTGGAGCCCGGTATTGTATTTGAACAGACCCGAAATGAAGGCGATGTGGTCAAGGAAGGCTCTGAGGTCCAGCTGAGTGTTGGGGCGGAAAAAGAACTGACCAAAATGATCAGCGTTGAAGGCAATACCTATGATGAGGCTGTCAAGAAATTGATCGCTCTTGGCATCAACGGGGATCAGATCAAACGCAAGGATGATTTCTCGAATGACATTGCATCCGGGAACGTGATCTCCCAGACCCCTGGAGTCAATGAAGAATTTGATCCTGAAGCGACTGAAATTGTTTTAACCGTTAGCAAAGGCTCCAAAACGATAAAAATGCCGGACTTGAAAAACCATACTCGAAGTGAGGCAGAGAGTATGCTCAAATCCGCTGGGTTAATCCTTGCTCAGGTTCAGGAAGAGTTGAGCTACACCGTAGATAAAGGCAAAGTGACACAGCAATGGCCTGTGGAAGCTGGTGCAGAGGTGAATCCGGGTGATAAAATTACCATTTTCATTAGTACAGGATATCCGCCAGAGGCACTGAACTACGCCTATAACATTAACGTTTCGCCAAAAGAAGAAGGAAAGAGCAGCAAAATTCGAATTACTTTCGAGGATGCTCGTGGCAAAAGTCAGGAATGGGGAACCCGTACAATCAAGTCTGTCCAAATGCTGACAATTCCGCTTATTCTGGCTCCAAACGTCGATGGTGTTGTCTCCGTCTATCGGGATGGCCAATTCCTGGATACGTATCTGGTGTCCTACAGTGATGCTAAAAACGGAACGGTAGTTGTGCCTACCATTGAGCCCGAGAAGGGTGCAGACCCCCCTCCAACAACGGAGGAGCCTGATCAAGGCGGTGGTGGTGATGAAGGCACCGTGGATACGAATCATGAAGGTGAACCGGATACACCTGTTGAGGGTGAAGGGGAGAACAACGAGGGCGATACTTCTGCGATGAAGACCGGAAATGGTCACGCCAAAGGTAAAGATAAGAAAAAGGAAGTCGTTAACGCATCAAGCCGTCCATAAGGGCGGCTTATTGCCGACGTTCAGGGTAAATGTACTATAAATTAAAGGAGGGCGACGGAGCTATGCCAGAAGGTATCATCGTTAAAGCGCTAAGCGGTTACTATTATGTCATGCCACTGGAAGACAACAAGGTGCCTTCGGTTGAAGGCTCCGCCGTTCAATGCCGGGCCAGAGGCATCCTCAGAAAACGGGGTACCTCACCGCTTGTGGGTGACCGTGTCAGCTACATGCTGACAGAAAACGGGGAAGGAACAGTAGATGAGATCCGAAAACGCGAGACGGAGTTAATTCGTCCACCTGTTGCCAATGTAAGTCTGGCTGTTCTGTTATTTTCCGTGAAGGAACCGGACATGAATCTCAATCTGTTGGACAAATTCCTGGTACATATCGAACAAGCCGGACTGGATGCGCTGATTGTGCTCACGAAGCAGGACCTGGCTGATCCAGAAAACGATGCTCGTGATACAGTGACTGAAGTAAAAGCTTTGTACGAGCAAATTGGATATGAAGTTATCTCTACCAGTTCACGAACCGGTGAAGGTAATGAACTGCTCAAGGAGCGTCTTGCTGGCAAGATTAGCGTATTCTCCGGGCAATCCGGTGTAGGTAAATCTTCGATGCTGAATGCCTTGATGCCAGGTCTGACCCTGGAGACCAGTGCAATCAGCATGCGCCTTGGCCGAGGGAAACACACCACCAGGCACGTGGAGCTCATACCGCTGGATAATGGTGGTTTTGTCGCCGATACGCCGGGATTTAGCCAACTGGACTTCCTGGAGATTGGTGTGGAGGAGTTATCCACTTGTTTCCGGGAGTTCGCTCAATATGCGGATCAGTGTAAGTTCCGAGGCTGTACCCATACGCATGAACCAGGTTGCCGGGTGCTTGCAGCCAAGGCGGAGGGAATGATCTCCGAAAGTCGTTATCAGCATTACGAACAATTCCTTACAGAAATGAAAGACAAAAAGCGGAGGTATTAATATGATTAAAATTGCCCCATCTATTTTATCTGCGGATTTTGCCCGTCTCGGCGCGGAAGTGGCGGAAGCCCAAGCTGCTGGCGGAGACTGGATTCATGTTGATGTCATGGACGGCCATTTCGTCCCTAATATTACGCTTGGACCTGCGATTGTAAAAGCGATCGCTCCACATACAAGCTTGCCTCTTGATGTGCATTTGATGATTGAGAACCCAGAGCGTTATGTGGAGGAATTTGCGAAAGCTGGCGCGGCTGTCATTACGGTTCATGCCGAGGCTTGTGTGCATCTGCACCGGGTTATTCATCTGATTAAGGAACAGGGAGTTAAAGCAGGGGTTGCCCTTAATCCGGGAACTCCGGCGAGTGCTATTCAGGAAGTGCTGGACGATGTGGATATGGTGCTTGTCATGACCGTAAATCCCGGTTTTGGTGGACAGGCTTTCATCTCCGGCACTATGAACAAAATCAAGCAAATTCGTAGCTGGCTGAACGAAAAAGGACGTCATGACGTGCATATTGAAGTGGATGGCGGTATTGCTGCAGACACGGCTCCGCTTGTGGTTGAAGCTGGAGCGGATGTGCTCGTTGCGGGAAGTGCTGTATTTGGACGTGAAGATCGCGCTGCCGCCATTGCCGAAATTCGCAGTAGTTACGGAGGCTGAGCATGAACCTCAAGGAGACGCTGTGGACAATGGCTGCGAGTCTCGTTACGGGACTGGTGCTTGCTATGTTTGCGGTTATTCAATCCCCTTACAATGCGATTACGTCATTGATCGGGGTTGGTGTTGTCATTATGTACTTCCGCAAATTTGATCGTACAGGACTTCGGGTTACTTTTGTGATATTCAGCATACTGTATTACTTATTGAGTGTATTCATGATCGCTGTCTATCAATATATCCCTGCCCAAACCTAAATGACCGAATAACAGGCTCGTCATTGTGGAATAGGGACAAAGGGTTCCGCATAAATATGGTTACATGAGCAGGTTTCTCATGTAGCCTTTTTTGTCGTGTTTAAGGCAAAGAAGGCCTGGAGCATAGGATACGGCGGATGCATGAGCATGATGGGGAGGGTGAAGTATGAAATTTTACACATTCAAACTGCCGAAGTTTTTGGGAGGGTTTGTAAAGGCGATTCTTAATACGTTTCAAAAGAACTGACATGATTAAAAGGTTCCATTGGCGAATACCGCCGCTTTGGCTTCAGGATCATCTGGAATTCGAACCTGCGAAGCGCCATGCGGCGGCCATTCACATGCTGATGTGTGTATTCATGATTTTATTTCTGAATACCAAAAAAGCACCTGCAAGGAACAAGGTGCTTTTTGCTTACCCGATTTATAGTAGCTTTGCGTGATTATACGCGAGTCACTTTACCGGCTTTCAGTGCACGGGTGCTTACGTATACACGTTTTGGTTTACCGTTCACGAGAATGCGGACCTTCTGAACGTTTACGCCCCAAGAACGACGGTTACGGTTGTTAGCGTGGGATACGTGGTTACCGGTGCCCGGTTTCTTACCTGTCACATAACATTTGCGAGACATAGATTACACCTCCTATCCTAAAATAACCAGTTGCCCTAAGGAGACACGAATGCCATTCCATACGGGCTAAATTGTTCTTCCTGACCGCAATGGTCAGGTTCCAGTAGCTAATGGCGTTGTTCAAGCCGGCATAGCCGGATCATTTCCATTACTAAACCTGCATAAAACAATACTTGAATATAATATCATATTGAAAAAAGCTTCGTCAACTGATCCAAAAACTTTATTTATTTCTCCTGTCTAATATAGTACAATGTTGAATAGTCCATAATACAGCGGTGAACAGGCTGTTGCCGCGGGGAAGCCGGAGAAAAAACCGGCCTTAGAGGTCGGTGGTCTGCTTTTTTGGCAACGCTGTGAGCTGCGGCATTCCATCATTGGCACCAGTCTCCATGCGGCATTCATGCCGGCTCTTGATACCGGTGCATATCCGTATGCCCCGAAATAGGGGTTACAGAGCAATTGCAGGATATCGGTTGCCCGGCCGCCCAGACCGTTAATCCGGCTGACATGTTGTATTATATGCCTGTGCCGGACAAGGTATGGACGAAGAATAACGCGATAAGCGTTTGCGCATGAACAGACCAGGTAACATCTTGGTGCAAGATGTTCGTGTATCAAGCTAGGAAGGGGAATTCTCACTTGAGTATACGTTCTTTAAATGGAACAGATTTCACCGCAATGGTACTTGCCGGAGCGGAACAACTTGGACAGCATGCAGAGCACGTCAATTCCCTGAATGTTTTCCCTGTGCCGGATGGCGACACGGGAACGAACATGAATTTGACTATGAGTGCAGGAGTAGCAGAGATTAAACGCAAGAGTTCTGCCTCCATCGGAGAAGCTGCCGGTATTTTATCAAAAGGCCTGCTTATGGGCGCACGGGGGAATTCCGGAGTAATATTATCGCAATTGTTCCGCGGATTCAGTCGTTCAGCTGCTCCTTACGAGGAACTGAATACACTCCAGTTCGCCGCAGCCCTGCAGAACGGTGTGGACGCAGCTTATAAAGCCGTAGTGAAACCCGTTGAAGGGACCATTCTTACCGTAGCCAAGGAAGCGGCGAAACATGCCAGCTACTACGCAAGACGGACGAATGATATAACTGAATTAATGAATGAAGTATTGTTAAAAGCAAAAGAAGCACTGGCAATGACTCCGGAATTGCTGCCTGTATTGAAACAGGTCGGTGTTGTGGATTCAGGCGGTCAGGGGCTTGTATATATTTACGAAGGCTTTATGGACGTTCTGTTGCAAACGGACGGGGCAAGTCGTACATCCTTCCAGAGAGACGTACAACCAACCGTAGCGGCATCTGCATTGAAACCGGGTGCACCGTCAGAAGTGGTTTCTGCGAAGCCTGTACAGCAGGTAATCGTGCCGGAGATGCCAATGTCTGCCCAGGCGCGACTGGAAACGGAAGATATTGAGTTCCTGTATGACATGGAGTTCTTTATTAACCGCGAGCTTGGAGAGAACGCAGGTGTTGCATTCGATGACGAAGCATTCCGGAAAGCGTTGTCAGTTAACGGGGATTCCATCATTATCATTGCTGACGATGAAGTGATTAAGGTTCACGTGCATTCCAAGACACCTGGGGATGTATTAAACCTGGCTCTCCGTTATGGAGAAATCACACAAATTCACATTCTCAATATGCGTGAGCAGCATCGTGATCTGCTGACTGCAGGCATGGACATTGCTCCTTCTCCTGAGCTGTTCGCAGAGATTCCACCTGAAGCGACGCGTAGTGTGGAACATGCCGTGCCACCAGCAGATGAGATGGCACCATATGGTTTTATCGCGGTATCTTCCGGTGATGGCATTGCGGAGATTTTCCAGAGTCTCGGCGTGGATGTTGTTCTGTCGGGTGGACAGACGATGAATCCGAGCACTGAAGATTTTGTGAAAGCGGTGCGTTCGATCGCGGCAGAACAGGTATTTATTTTGCCGAACAACTCCAATATTGTACTTGCTGCGCAGCAGGCTCGGGAGCTGCTTGAAGATGAGCGTCGAATTATTGTGATTCCGAGCAAGACGATCCCTCAGGGCATGGCAGCGGCTTTTGCTTTCCAGGAGGATGAGTCTGCGGAAACCAACCGTGACCATATGCTTGAGGCGATTAGCCGGGTCCAGTCCGGTCAAGTGACTCATGCGGTCAGAGATACACAATATGATGAGCTTGATATCAAAGCGGGACACTACATCGGTATCCACAATTCCAAGATCGTGGCAACGGACGAAAGCATGCTCCATGCATGTGAAAGCCTGTTGCAACAGATGATGGAGAGCGGAGATGAAGTGGTGACCATCCTTGAGGGGGACGAGGCTGCCCCTGAGATTACCGCTGCGCTTGTAGCATGGCTTGAAGAACAATATCCTGATGCTGAGGTGGAGGTGCATCTTGGAGGACAGCCGGTTTATTATTATTTGTTCTCTGTAGAGTCCTGAAGCACTTAAGCAAAGAGGAGGGGGATCTGATGAGCCACAAGGTTGCGATCGTAACCGATAGCACGGCAGATATACCGGAAGAACTGATCCGTAAATACGGGATTCATGTCGTTCCGCTGCGTGTTTTGTTCGGGGAAGAAACTTATGCAGACGGCGTTGATCTGACTTCGGAACAGTTCTATGTAAAATTGGAGAAGGCATCTGTGCTGCCTACAACCTCACAACCTTCTCCCACCGATTTTATGAATATCTATAACACACTGTTGGATGAGGACCCGGAACGGCCCATTGTATCGATTCATTTGTCTTCCGGCATGAGTGGCACCTATCAATCGGCACTGCTTGGCAAATCGTTGCTGGAACGTGAGGGCGATATAACGGTACTGGATTCGAAGTCTGCATCCTATGGATATGGTTTATTGGTCGTACAGGCTGCCGAGCTTGCCGAACAAGGCAAATCCGTTGCGGAGATCGCTGCGGCTGCAGCAGCCATGCAGCAGAGCCGCAAGCTGTTCTTTCTCGTAGATACATTGGAGTATTTGCAGAAAGGCGGTCGGATTGGCAAGGCTGCGGCCATCTTGGGAACACTGCTGAATATTAAACCGATCTTGTCCATTGATGAGGAAGGCGTTATTTACGCAGTGGAGAAAGTCAGAGGTCACAAAAAAGCCATGGCACGCATTATTGAGCTGTTTCAGCAGGATCTGGCGGGTCAACGTGTTAATCTGGCGGTAGGTCATACCGCAGACCCCGGATCAGCGATCGCTTGTGCAGAGCAATTACGCGGACATTTTACACTGAATGAAGTGGTATATACCAATATTGGGGCCGTCATTGGCAGCCATGTTGGGCCAGGCGTAATTGCCATCTTTATGTGGCCTGTTCCGGAATGAGGGATTAGACATGAAATGGGAAGAAATATCGGTAAAACAAATTAGCGGCGTGAGTGCTCTCAAAGAGGGAGAGCTTCACGCCTTTGGCATCTCTACTGTAAAAGACTTGCTTGAATATTATCCGTTCCGTTATGAGGATTATCGTCTTCGTTCGCTCAGTGAAGTAAAGGATGGGGACAAAATTACGGTACAGGGTAAAGTGATGGGTATCCCGGTGTTGCAGCGTTATGGCAAAAAGTCACGCCTTACCTGTAAGGTGATGACGGAAGAATGGATGATTTCAGCGACCTGGTTCAATCGACATTTTCTGAAGGAGCAGCTTACGCCCAACCGAGAGATTGTCATTACGGGAAAATGGGAACAGAAGCGTATGCAGATGACCGTAACGGATTCGGAATTCCCGGATAAAGGGGAAGGACGATCAGGCACGCTGCAGCCTGTGTATTCGGTAACGGGTAAGCTTACGCAGTCCTGGATGCGCAAAACGATTAATCAGGGCTTAGTCCAATTCGGGGAAATGATCCCCGAAATTCTGCCTCAATCGCTCATGAAGAAATATGGATTTATGCCTCGCAAACAGGCGATTGCTGGGATTCATCGTCCGCAGGATAACCGGGAAGGCCAGCAGGCCAGACAGCGGATGGTGTATGAGGAACTCTTTTTGTTTCAACTCAAGATGCAGGCGTATCGTGCATTGAACCGGGATCGCATGGATGGTGTAGTGCACACAACGGATAATACGACGATTCGCGAGTTTGTTCGCAGTTTGCCATTTGAACTGACAGATGCGCAGAAGAAGGTAGAGCTTGAAATTCTGCATGATATGCGTTCACCATATTCGATGAACCGGTTGCTGCAGGGAGATGTAGGCTCAGGTAAAACGGTTATTGCAGCAATTGCCCTGTATACGACAGTTCGTTCCGGGTTTCAGGGGGCTCTAATGGTCCCTACGGAGATTCTGGCAGAACAGCATATGCGCTCACTGCAAAAGCTGTTTGAACCTTTTGGCGTAACTGTGGGGCTGTTAACGGGTAGTGTGAATGGACGGAAGCGCAAAGATCTGATTGCATCCTTGCAGATGGGCATGATTGATATCGTTGTGGGTACACACGCTCTGATACAGGAGGATGTATTTTTCCGCGATCTGGGTCTTGTCGTTACAGATGAACAGCATCGCTTCGGTGTGAATCAGCGCAGCGTTTTGCGGCGTAAAGGATATAACCCGGACGTGTTAACAATGACGGCGACGCCGATACCGCGAACACTGGCTATTACGGCTTTTGGTGATATTGAAGTATCGACCATCTCGGAACGTCCAAAGGGACGAATTCCGATCTCGACGTACTGGGTCAAGCATGACATGATGGACCGGGTTCTTGGTTTTATTTCGCGCGAAGTGGACCAGGGACGCCAAGCCTATCTGATCTGCCCGCTCATCGAAGAATCGGAGAAGCTGGATGTACAGAATGCCATTGACCTGCATATTCAGATGCAGCAGAACTTTCCGAAGTACCGTGTAGGTCTGCTGCATGGACGGATGACGGCTGGTGAGAAGGAAGAGATGATGCGTAACTTCTACAGCAACGAGATTCAGCTTCTCGTCTCGACAACGGTTGTGGAGGTCGGGGTCGATGTGCCTAACGCAACGCTGATGGTCATTATGGATGCGGACCGATTCGGTCTGTCGCAGCTGCATCAGCTTCGTGGCCGGGTTGGTCGGGGCGCTCATGCCTCCTATTGTGTGCTGATTGCTGATCCCAAGACGGAGGTCGGGCAGGAGCGCATGAAGGTCATGACGGAAACCGAAGATGGATTCGAAGTATCCCGTCGAGATCTGGATCTGCGGGGACCAGGAGATTTCTTTGGCACGAAGCAAAGTGGATTACCCGAGTTCCGTCTTGCCGACATGGTTGCGGATTTTGCCGTATTGGAGCAGGCGCGAGATGATGTGTCCAGCCTCATTGCGGATGCGAGTTTCTGGACGTCTGTTGACTACGCTCCTTTACGTGAATTTTTACAGCAGCAGCAAGTATTCCAGGGTGATCTGATCGATTAATTGGGGCTGTAGATGTGTGGTTTTCCACATTTTCCGTGTAAAAATGTCAAGTGTACAAGCCCTCCTGTCATATGAATAAGAAGTGAGTTCATTATTCAGGAGGTGCTGTACGTTTTGGGTTACCAACAATATGGAATCAGTCCGCAGCTGGTGGAGCGGATTAAAACAAAGATGAAAAATCCCGCTGTCAAAGAGCGTATCAAAAAGTTGATAGATGGGGTCACCAAGTCCGATTTGCAGGATAAGGCCAAGGTGAGAAGGATGGTCAAGTCGTCAGCGGTCATTTTGAACGAGAATTTTTCTGCGACTCAGGAGGAGCAATTCGTTGCTTTTGTTCTCGCGCAGAAGATTGATCCGAACAATACGTTTCATTTGATTAAGTTGTGGGGCATGTTTAGGTAGGGATTTGATGTAATGTTGGGTGGCATAAAATGAAACAGTTTCATTTACACGGGGCACTACGATGACAGAACAACCTTCCGAGCGCTGTTATCCCCGGATTTTTTGAATTACCTTTTTCAAAGGGTAAAATCCGGGGATAAAGGCGCACGCTTCGCTTCTTCAGGTTTTTTCTGTCCTCTCCGTTATTGTGTAAATTTGGTTTCACTTTATAAAAACCAAATTACATCAAATGTGTATGAAGTAATTTTAGTGGAAGGGGCGGTCCATAAGTCAGGGAGATGACTTATGGACCGCCCTTTTGAATGTTTGAGTCAAGAACAAGTATTTAATGACATTTGAAAAAGCGATTATGCATAACGAAACGGAGCGATTGCTATTTGTGAAGGTGGAGAATTCTGATGGTTTGTGCTTGTGAAGATCCTTTAGTATCATCTCATCACTCTTTATTCTTAACAAAAAAAGGGCTGGTAGCTATTAATGATGCTATAAATACTAAAATTAAAATGGCATTAGAAGGTACTGTTTCGTATATGTGGTTTTCAACTATTAGGACGAGGATCGAAATACATAAAATCACTCTCAGCACATGAGCAGACGAGTGATTAGGCTTTTTGGTACGCTTCGAGATAAAGTAAATGATGAACCACAAACCACTAAACAGCAGAAGTGAACCTAAGAGTAGCATTACAAACATTTAACTACACCTTTCTTTTTCACAGGATTGACTTTGCTTTCCTTCTGGGGGAGCGGTAAACTGTTGCTTACGAGCATACATGGATTTCAAGTGAGGAAAACGCTGCTGCGATAAGGGCGTTTATTTTTGACGGATGTGGAGGAAGTCAGATTGACGGAGATGTTTACGATGCTGCTGGGTTTGTTTGAACGGGCGGCACTGCTGATTATTTTTTTATTCTTTCTGTCGAGGATACCGCGGTTTAGACAGATTTTGCAAAAGGGAAAATTGAGATGGCAGGAGTACATTGCGGTTACGTTGTTATTCTGTGCATTTGCCATCTTTGGTACGTATACCGGTATTAATGTGGAAGGCTCACTGGTGAATGTGCGCATTATTGCGATCATGTCTGGCGGCATTCTGTTTGGAGGGCCTGTGGGCATCATAACAGGGATTGTCTCCGGGGTGCATCGGTACTTGATTGATATGGATGGGGTCACGGCGATTCCGTGCCTGATTACGAGTATCCTTGCAGGTCTGGTCTCCGGGTATATACATAAGTATACGCATAAGTCGAAGCGTTGGATGATCGGTATTGCAGCCGGAATGATCTGTGAGGCGCTTACGATGCTGCTTATCTTGTTGTATTCCTATCCCGATCCTCTTGGGGCCGACATTGTCTCGAAGATTGCGCTTCCGATGATATTGGGTGAGGTGAATATTGGGCTAATCGTGCTGCTGGTGCAGAGTGTGGAAGGGGAAAAGGAAATGATTGCAGCTCGTCAAGCCAAGCTGGCGCTGGAGATTGCCAACAAGACCTTGCCGTACTTCCGTTCCATTGATGAGGACTCCCTGCGGACAATCTGTCGGATTATTCAGGAGGATATTCAGGCTGATGCGGTTGCGATTACGGATACCCGAAATGTACTGGCTTATGTGGGATTTGGGGAGGAACGATATCACATCGGTAATGAAATTATTAGTGAGATGACGAAGAAGACGATCTCCAGCGGAGAGATTACAATCAGCAATGATGTAATTGACGAAAAAACGCCGGATATTCACTCCCTCCTCATCATTCCGCTCAAAGAGCGGGGCGAAGTGACGGGTGCCCTGAAAATCTATTACCGCAAAGCGTACAAGATTACGTATCCTTTGCAAACGATGGCTGTGGGTCTGTCCCAGATTATTTCCACCCAGATGGAAGTATCCCGTGTAGAGGAGATCAAGGCGGCGGCCAATAAAGCGGAGCTGCGTGCATTGCAGACCACGATTAATCCTCATTTTCTATTCAATGCGCTGAACGCCATTGCTTCATCCATTCGCACCAAGCCGGATCGGGCGCGCGAGCTGATTGTGAATCTGTCTGGATATATGCGTTATAACCTGGAGCTGTCGGATGAGCTTATTGATATTCACAAGGAGTTGGAGCAGGTCCGCAATTATGTGGAAATTGAGAAGGCGCGCTTCGGCAGCAGGCTCAACGTCATCTATGATATCGATGAGGTGGCTGTGCATATACCAAGTCTGGTCATCCAGCCGCTTGTGGAAAATGCCATTATACACGGCATTCTCAAGGTAAAAGGACCCGGGACCGTACGGATTCGGGTACAGGATTATGCTGACTTTGTGCGAATTGGGGTCAGTGACACAGGAGCAGGCATTGGAGCCGACATTATTGAGCGTGTATACCATGACCGTATGCCTGCCAACCAGATCGGGTTGTACAACGTGCATCGTCGGGTGAAACTCATTTATGGACAGGGTTTAACGATTACACGGCTGGAGCAAGGAACCGATATTTTATTTGATGTACCCAAAGGAGATGTAGTAACAAGGTGATGAACGGTCAATGAGAGCCCTTATTGTTGAAGATGAAATTCCGGCAAGTGAGGAACTGAATTACTTGATACAGGAACATAGCCAAATTGAAGTAGTAGATTGTCTGGAAGATGGACTGGATGTGCTGAAGTTTCTGCAGGAGCAGGAAGTCGACGTTATTTTTCTCGATATCAATATCCCTTCGCTGGATGGCATGATGCTGGCACATCATATTGGGAAATTTGCGAGCAAGCCATATATCGTATTCACAACGGCGTACAAGGAACATGCCGCTGAAGCGTTTGAGCTGGAGGCGTTTGACTATATTCTGAAGCCCTATGATGAGAAACGAATTGCCACGATGCTGAATAAACTCGAAACGGCATTTAGACGGGATCATGAGACGGAGGAACGTGAACGTAGCAGCGACGATGGACAGACTCACAATACGGCTCAAGCAAACGATGAATGGTCTGCATCCAACAGGCAGGAGCGGGAATCCAATGCCCAGAATGGACGACGTATCAACCTGCTGCGCAATGACAATATTATTGTGACAGACACCGCCGATATTTATTATGCGGAAGCACAGGAGAAAGTAACGAAGGTGTATACCAAAAACGGTGAGTTTACGATGCCGGTCAGCATTTCGGATTTTCACGGCCGATTGCCGCAGGAAACCTTTTTCCGCTGCCATCGTTCTTACGTGGTGAATTTGTCTCAAATCCGTGAAATTGTGCCCTGGTTTAACAATACATACCTGCTTCGTTTGCGTGATCTGGAGGCTGAAGTACCCGTTAGCCGGGGCAAGGTCAAGGAATTCAGGCAGCTCATGCGCATCTAGAGGCATTTCATTCCGCATCTGATGCAACTCATGCTCAAATCGGTGTAATGAATCCCCTTTCATGTATGATTAGCTTGTGAACGCATTCATATATATGACATCGGCAAAGGGGAGATCACGATGAAAGCAGCTATTTCATCCGCACCTAATTCAGCATTTGCATCTATGAAAATGAACCGCTGGCTTATTGTACTGGGAACAATTATTGTACAAATGGGTCTCGGAACCATCTACACCTGGAGTTTATTTAATCAACCGTTGTCTGATCGTTTCGGATGGGACGTCAGCTCGGTCGCGATAACTTTTTCGATTACCAGTTTTGCTTTGGCATTTGCCACACTATTTGCAGGTCGACTGCAAGAACGATGGGGGCTTCGTCGCCTGATTCGGGTAGCCGGAGTTGTGCTTGGTCTGGGACTCGTGCTCAGTTCTCAAGTGAGTTCGTTGACACTGCTCTATATTCTGGCCGGATTTGTGGTTGGATTCGCGGATGGTACGGCGTATATTACTTCCCTGTCCAACCTAATCAAGTGGTTCCCTGAGCGAAAAGGTCTGATCTCAGGTATTTCGGTCGGGGCCTTTGGTACGGGCAGTCTGTTGTTCAAATACGTGAACTCGGCATTAATCGGTGCCGTTGGTCCTGCTCAAGCCTTTATGTACTGGGGCATTATTGTATTGGTATTAATTGTGGGCGGCTCGTTCCTGATCCGTGAAGCGGTTGTTCGTGAACAAGCTCCAGCAAGCCGCACGGACGGTGGGAAGCAACAAGAACCGCGTCATGATTATACGGTCAAAGAAATGCTGCGCACGAAAGAAGCTTATATGCTGTTCGTTATTTTCTTCACGGCATGTATGAGTGGACTGTATCTGATCGGTATTGTGAAAGACATCGGTGTGCAGTTGGCAGGACTTAACGTGGCTACAGCTGCGAATTCAGTGGCGATGGTTGCCATCTTTAACACGGCTGGACGTATCATTCTGGGGGCGCTGTCGGATAAAGTGGGACGGATGAAAGTTATTGCCGGAGCACTGCTGGTTACGGCTGTTGCCGTAATGACGCTGAGCCTGGTACCTCTGAGCTTTGGCATCTTCTTCGCCTGTGTGGCCGCTATCGCATTCTGTTTCGGTGGCAATATCACGGTTTTCCCGGCGATTGTGGCAGATTACTTTGGATTGAAAAATCAGAGCAAAAACTACGGCGTTATCTATCAGGGATTTGGATTTGGTGCCTTGGCTGGATCGTTTATCAGCGCCCTGCTGGGCGGATTCCATCTTACCTTTATTGTGATCGCTGTACTGTGTGCCATCTCGCTCTTGCTGGCGTTGATTATTACGCCTCCGGGTCAAGGACGTCGTACACGTCAACGTGAACAGCAGATGAATCTTAACCCTTCATCCCGGGCAAGCTGAGTGTAGCCAGGGACGAAGTTCTATTTTATAAAAAGCAAGCTGGGCGGTCTCTGCGGAGGCCGCTTTTTTGGTACCTGCTCGACTGGAGAGGAATGAGACTTTTGAACATGAAGCGGTTGTGTGCAATGCATACTTTGCTTCTGGTATACTCTAGGTGAAATAAAAAGAGCAAGTCCTTGTTAGCCATTTGGAGGAGGTATGTTCGTCATGAATTTCTTAAAATATGCACCATCTGATTTTGCTGATTATTATGCTCTCGTGTCCAATATTGAAGTCATGCAGCAGATTACCGAACGTGCTCTGCCTGAGCATGAAGCTACAGCGGAATTTGAGTCCATGCTGAATTATAATCTCGGCAACAATTGTGGCTATTATCGGATATCTGGTGAAGATGGAGTAGGAATGGCCTACGCCAAACTGATCCCGGATGAATCCGATCCGTCCCGGGCGGAAATGGGTTATATGATTTTGCCGGAGCATTGGGGGAAAGGACACGGGACTTCCATCGCAGCTCGGCTGATTATTCAGGCACAGGCGGCGGGAATTGCTGTACTCTACGCGGTTATCGATCCGTCCAATGCGGCATCCCGTCGAATATTGCTCAGACAGAACTTTGTATCCACATGGGTTGGGGACTATCATGGGTTACCCGGCGAGATTCTGGAGTTGAATCTTCAGGTGAAGCGGTAAGGGATCAGACTCGCGGGTAATACATACTATGCCGGGCATTTTGCATCACTCCGATGGGAACTTGTCATTCGGATGCGTGTGAAATGCTCATACAGAGATTTGGAGGAGATGGAGATGAGCAATACTGCAATGGAACGTCTGAATCAGTTGCTGCCGGAATGGCTGGAGACCAGCCGTCTGCACACCGGACAGGGGAAAGTGGCTTCTTATATTCCCGAGTTGTTCAAGGCCTCACAGGACGAACTGGGTATACATATTATGAACGCCGAAGGCAATCATGTGTCAGCCGGAGATTGTGGTGTCCCGTTTACGATGCAAAGTATCTCCAAGGTATTTACACTCATTCTGGCTCTGATGGATCATGGGGAGGAAGCCGTCTTTTTTAATGTAGGAAAAGAACCTACCGGAGATGATTATGACTCCATGATCAAGCTCGAACTGGTCGAACCGGGCATTCCGTTTAATCCATTGATTAATGCGGGTGCGATTACGGTATCGTCCCTGATTGCCGGGGATTGCAAAGAGGAGAAGTCACGGCGCATTTTGGAATTTTTTCGCAAGCTGGCGAATAATGATCGGCTGGGCTATAACGAGGCGGTATATCGGTCCGAATCGGAAACAGGCCATCTGAACCGCTCGCTTGGTTATTTTCTGAAGCACAATGGTGTGCTCAAGGATGACGTCGAAGATGTGCTTGCCGTCTATTTCCGCCATTGCTCCATCGAGGTGACTTGTGCGGACCTGGCCCGTATGGCACTGGTGCTTGCTTATGACGGGACAGATCCCATCACCGGGAATGAGCTTATTCCTCGTCGTTATGTACAGATCGCCAAAACGTTCATGACTACCTGCGGTATGTATAATGCATCAGGCGAATTCGCGATTCAGGTCGGGTTGCCTGCCAAGAGCGGAGTGTCGGGTGGAATTCTGACTCTGGTTCCAGGACAGTTTGGCATCGGTCTTGTAGGTCCGGCTCTGAATCGGAAAGGAAACAGCATTGCAGGCGTACATCTGCTTGAGCGTCTTTCCAATGAATTTGACTGGAGTTTGTTCTAACGAAGTTATCCCCCTACCCTTCTGAGTAGCCGATGAATCACCAATTCGTCCTTTTGCTTCTTTGGAACGAAGTGGTCCGATAGGAATGTAGCTTGTCGGCTGCTTCAGTTTTGGTTCAGTACGTGTAGGAAAACGGTCCTGCATGGCAACGGCTGTGCTGCATCTATTCCGGTATACCCGCAACCCCAGCCCGCATCATTCATTCGCGAGTACCACATCCGTAATAAGATTCATCTGAATGTCCCGGGTCCCGCTCTCCATCAGCAGCTTAAGGGTACGGGCAGGGGAGTCCAATCGGAGCACCTGTCCGGTAAAGCGGATATCATCATGTTCATGGAACAGGGTGATGGTGACTGCATCCCCAAGCAGCATGGAGTTACTAAGCAAACGGGACATTTCCTCCGCTGCCTGGGCATCCAGGGATGGTCGGGTACGGGGAGCAAGTTGTTCCTGATGAATGATGTAGGCTTCCCGGTGTTCGGGAAGCATCATGCGCGACGACTCAAAAATCCCGTTTTGCTGTAATTTTTTACTCATTTATAGTGACCTCCAATTTTATGAGAACGGTCCTGTGCCTGCGCGGACGAGCAGAGCGAGGAGGCCCGCATGATTGCGGTATCTCCGAACTTGCGCTTGATGTCATCCGTGGCACGTTCCAGTTCTCTTTTGCGTTCACGGTCATCGAACCAGGATAGCTGTACTTCGGAATCGGGCACGAGTCCGGTCAATGACACGCTGATGCGGCGAATGGGTAATCCGTCCCAATGGCGCAGAAACAGAGCTGCTGCCGCATCGTATACTTCATCAGTGATGTTGGTAGGTTCATTCACCTTCATCTGGCGGGAGAAGCCGGTTGGACGATCGTAATCCTGCCCCCGACATCCTACAGAGACGACATTGCCCATGAGCGATTTGTCCCGGGAACGCCGACTGACCAGCTCTGCCAGTTCGAGTAGCACCACCTTGATGTCTGCCCACGATTCATAGTCCCGAGGCAATGTCATCTGATGTCCAATGCCCTGCTGCTGGTGAGCATATGTCCCGGGTTTTACCGGAGAATCATCGATCCCGCGGGCAATACGCCACAGTACCTCACCATTTACACCCCAACGCTCTCTCAGCCGGGATAATGGAGTCTGCGCTAGATCACCGATCGTATGAATCCCCATCTTATAGAGATGCTGCCCCATCCGGGAACCGACCATAAACATGTCTCGAATCGGTTTATTCCACAACGTTTTCTGCATGTCCTTGCGCGGCAGTGTATAGATGCCTCCTGGGACTTTTTTGGCATACAGGTCACAGGCCATCTTGCTGACAACCTTGGTGTCGCTGATGCCGACGCGGATATAGACGCCAGTCTCTTCCATGACCCTGTCCTGAATGCTGCGGGCAATCGTTTCAGGACTGCCGAACAGATCCAAACTTCCGGTGACATCGAGAAATTGTTCGTCAACGCTATACGGTTCAACCAAGTCGGTATAGGACTGAAGGATACGGGTAATGTGTAGGGAAACACGAATATATTCGGCCATCCGCGGACGAATGACGACAGCATCGGGGCATTTGGCAAGAGCCTCACCCAGCCGTTCTGCTGTAGTAATTCCATAGGACTTGGCGAGTGGGCAGGCTGCCAGAATAATGCCTGAACGGCGTGCAGGATCTCCCGCAACAACAAGCGGACGGTCTCTGTATTCGGGATGTGCAGACTTCTCCACACTGGCATAAAATGACTGGCAATCGGCCAGCATAATGACACGTCCGTCTTTGCGGGGCATAGTACTTCTCTCCTTTTATTCATGATTCGGCTGCTTCTGTGCAGTGATGAGGTTCATTCAGCCAACGTTATTTTACAGTTTATTTACAGTATGGAACAAGTGTTCCTGTTTTATAAGCATATCTGACATAATTAAATGTGGCAACCGGAATTATTTTGCAAATTGGACACAATTGTTGAATGGACCTAATAGAGTTAAAATTTAGGAAATAAGTTGTATTTTTTTACATTTCATGTAAGGGATCCGTGACTTCCGGGTGATGACCGGGTGTTCATTCGGCTTTTTGTAAAAGTAAGATAAATGGGTACAGTCCTATAGGGGGGGACTGATGTCCTTTTTTGGTTTTCTGCACTTTTCAGAAAACCTTGATAGGGCGCGGATTTTCAAGGATACGTTATCGGACTATAGTATCAATTTTGTAATCTTTATGGTTAATACTGTAAAAATGTCCGCAACTTTAAAATATCATTAGCGTTTAATGGGGTAAGCGTTCAAGCGGAAACAGATCTCGTAATCCGCGTTGCATATAACAATAACGGGTAGAGATGTGCCAGGCTGGAAGAACCTCAAAAGGACGGTTAAAGTGGAAAATAATCATGTCCAAGGTGTAAAGGGCCAGAAGGACTCCTGGATGCTAGTTGATGGCGCATTTTACGAATTATGGGCAGAATGTTGCAGTTCATGTTTGCTTCCATCAGCCTAGTTACAAATGCAGAGTCTTAGAGCTATAGTGAGAACTACACCGCTGACATCTCTACCCAAAGCGGACATCCGATGCGGGATTTCCCGCAGACCTTCATGTCATTTAAGATCCGCAGGTGAAGCAGGATGCATACTAGAGAGGTGAGCAATTAAGAGCCATGAGCAGACGAAGACGAAGACGCTGGTTGCTAACGATGCTGACAGGAGCGGCCGTAGTGACAGGTGGAATACTTGCCGGCTGGCACTATATGCAACCTCAGCTCGTTACGTACACAGCGGAGAATGGCACCGAGATGAAATTCAAGACCGATGGAGACCGGTTCATGGAATATGGACCCGATGGCACATGGCGGGAGATGTTCGTGAAAGGTGTGAACCTCGGCGCTACATCACCAGGACATTACCCGGGTGAATTTCCGTTGACCAAAGAGGATTACTTGAAGTGGTTCCAGCAGATTGAGGATCTGGGGGCCAATGTCATCCGGGTGTACACGGTACATGAGCCGATTTTTTACACCGCATTGGTTGAGTATAACCGTGGCCGGGAGCAACCGTTATATTTTATACAGGGCATATGGTCGCCGGAAGAAGAGTTGATCGAGAAGCAGGATGCCTATGCTGACCATATTGAGCAGACGTTCAAGCAGGAGATTGAAAAGGCGGTATCGGCTGTATATGGAGATGCGGACATTCCCGATAAACCGGGAGAGTCAAGCGGCAAATACAAAACGAATGCCGGGAAATATCTGATGGCTTGGCATGTGGGTACCGAGTGGGACCCTTCGATGGTGAACAACACGAATGAGAGCCACCCCGATGTGCCGCAGTACAAAGGCGTTCATTTTTCCGGGACGCAAGATGCATCACCGTTCGAGAATTGGCTGGCAGAGCTGCTGGACTATACCGCCGTATTGGAGAAGAAATACGGGTGGGAGCATCCGATGACCTTCACCAACTGGGTAACAACCGATGTGCTGGATCATCCGGGCGAGCCACTGTTCGAAGAGGATTTGGTCAGTGTGGATGCGCGACATATTCAACCGGAAGAGTGGCAGGGCGGATATTTTGCAGCATACCATGTGTACCCTTATTACCCGGACTTGTTCCATACGGACCAGACACTCCAGACGATCAAGGATGAGAATGGCGAGTACAACACGTACAAAAGTTATCTGCGCAAGCTCAAAGCCGAGTTTTCCGATATGCCTGTAATGATTACAGAGTACGGTGTACCGTCTTCGCTTGGGATTTCCCATCTGGGTATGGGAGGTCGAGATCAGGGCGGACATAACGAGGTCGAGCAGGGCGAGATCGACGCATCGCTGACTCAGGATATTTATGATGAGGGGTATGCGGGAGCGATTTTGTTCATGTGGCAGGATGAGTGGTTCAAGAAAACCTGGAACACGATGCCGTTTGAAATTCCGGCTGATCGGAGAGCCTACTGGCTGAACGTGCTGACAAATGAGAAGATGTTCGGTCTGCTCGCCATGGACCCCGGTAAGCAGGAACAGCTGACCATCGACGGGAAACTGGATGACTGGAATGTGCTGAAGAAGGAAGAGGTCACCGTCTGGCAAGGCAAGGTAGAAGGCATCAAGGAAATGAAAATGACCCATGATGAAGCCTACCTGTACATTGGTATGACGCTGGACCAACCTTTTGACCCGAATCAGACTTTGCTTCGTATCGGAACAGATACGCTGGATGGTGGCAATCAGCCGGGCACGAGACTTCCGGATCGAACGCTCAGTGATGGGCTCGAAACGGTGATTACACTGGGGCAGGATGATGAATCACAAGTGGAGATCGCCAAGGACTATGACTTTAACCAGCGCCTCTATGGCAAGGAAGGTTACGGGATGCTGCCCGAGGAGCAAGAGAATGCGGCAGATCCATTCCATCCATGGAACCTGGCTGTCAGCCTGCGGATGACTCCACCGGATACCCGGTCGGCCCAACCGTTCATGAATGAGAAGGTTGGTACATTGAAACGGGGAACGACAGCTCCGGATCAGTCCGATACCGATTCATTAACCGCTTGGCAGTATAACGGTAATCAGGTCGAGATGCGTATTCCATGGATGCTGCTTGGATTCGGTGACCCAAGTTCACTGCAAGCGATCAAGTATGGAGCGCTGAAAGGTGGGCGGGAATTCGAAACCGTCGCAGTCAAGGGTGTAACCCTGGTTCCGTGGCTAATGGATCGTTCTACTGGAAATATCTCTTGGCCTGGTGGTGAACAGAAGACACTGGATGTGAAGACATTGCCTGTGTACAGCTGGCAGCCCTGGGAGCAGGTACAGTACAGTGAACGACTGAAACTGAGCTACGAGGAAATGAAGAAACGGTATGAACAAATTCCAAGTTTTCAGACCGAATAAATGAGTATAAAGGAGGACCTTTTCACATGTTTCCGAATTTGGCCTTGGCTTATCTGTTTCTATACATCTGTACGGCGCTCGTCGCTGTGGGTGTAATCCTGCTGTTTGCCATGAAAATGTCCCACAACGGCAAACGGCGCAAGATTGAGTTTTATAAATTAAAGCAGCGTGACTACTTTACGTACCTGCAAACGGCGCTGACAGAGGACAGTCCCCTGAGATTGCCACCTGGGAAGCTGGCCCCACTTGAGCGTCGGGTCATCCAGAGCAAACTTATAGAATGGATTGATCAGTTCAAAGGGGAGTATCGCAACAAATTAATTGTACTCTGCCGTGAAGCCGGATTTGTAGAGCATGATCTGAAGGAACTGAGTCGTATTCGTTACGGACGCCAGATCGATGCGGCTTATCGATTGGGTGGCATGCGTTGTCCAGAGGCCGTTCCAGGTTTGATGGAATTGCTTAAAGATGAGAAGCCAGGTCCAATGGCGATTATGATTGGTCGTTCAATTGCAAGATGTACCACTCGTCAGGGTGAACTGAAAGACATGCTCGCGCTGCTGTTGACCAAAGGAAAATCGATTCATCATCTGGCAGCAGATATTTTGCTCGAAACCAGTCTGGACACCAGTCGAATTCTGATTGAATTGCTGGAAGATCGCAATCCTGACTTTGTCAAAGTGGGACTGGTTGCGATGTGGGGACAAGCTGTGCCGGAAGTGATGCCTGCACTCGACAGACTCGTTGGCGCAGAACATCAGGATGTACGGGCAGAAGCGGTGAAGCTGTATCTAAGCGCAAGTCCGGCACTTCAGGACGAAACCATTCTGAAGCTCATGCAGGATTCGGACCCGGAGGTGCGTGCCGAAGTGGTTCAGGCACTCGGTTCAAAACATGCGGCAGGCAGCATTCCACTGCTGCGTAAAGCGCTGCGTGATGAAGATTGGGGAGTACGCTATAACAGTGCGGAGAGCCTGGGCAAGCTGGGTGAACCGGGATTTGAAGCCTTGTGTCAAGCCGCTGTGGAGGGCACAGGTGCTGAACGGGAAATTGCAATGCAGCAGATTGAGAGCACGATGCAGCACTCAGGAACAGACCACAAAGCCGTTGACCAGATGATTGCACATAACAAAAAAAGGCTGCTGTATGATCGGTACTTCGGTCCCGTACGCGGGAACCGGACAACAAGCAAGAAACGTACAGGTGTGGCTGCGGTAGGAGGGGATTACACTGCTTAGAGATCTACTATTAATCTACGGCATGGTCGCAATCTATTATGTCGTAGCCGTAAATACGCTTTACTTTTCCATTCTGGCCTTATCATTCCGTAACATTTGGACGATCTTCAGGCGGTCGCATTATTCCAAATACAATACGTTGTCAGGCTCGGAGCTGGTACCATCGGTTTCCTTGCTGGTTCCCGCATACAACGAGGAACTGACGATTATTGAAAATGTGAACTGCCTGATGACGCTGAATTATCCAACGTATGAAGTCATCGTGGTGAATGATGGTTCCAGCGATACCACCTTAAAGGTGTTGCTGGAAGAATATCGTCTGAAGCCGGTACCCAACACGAAGATTCGGGGCAAGATTTCCTGTCAGAAAATTCGCGGGATCTACCACAATCCGGAATTCCCAGACTTGTATGTCATTGACAAGGAAAACGGCGGGAAGGCCGATTCCCTCAATGCCGGAATCAACCTGTCTCATTATCCGTTGATTTCTTCCATTGATGCCGACTCTTTGCTGGAGAAGGATGCCCTGATTCGCATGGCTCGCATGTATATGGAGAATCCGGAGGAGACCGTTGCTATTGGCGGGGATGTACGGATAGCTAACGGCTGCAAAATCGAGAATGGGGCAGTGCAGGACGTTTCACTGCCTCGCAAGATTTGGCCTATGTTCCAGTCCATTGAGTATCTCAAAGCCTTTCTCGGCGGACGGATCGGCTGGAGTCACATGAATGGTCTGATTATCGTCTCGGGTGCCTTCGGCATGTTCCGAAAGGATGCGGTTATCGCGGTTGGGGGATACCGGGACGGTTATCCGGGTGAAGACATGAACATTATCATCAAGCTTCACCGTTATATGCTGGAAAACAAATTGAAATACCGCGTAGCCTTCTGCCCTGAAGCCGTGTGCTGGACACAGGCGCCGGATTCCTACCGGATCTTGTCCAGTCAGCGCAAGCGCTGGGGACGTGGAAATCTGAAGAACATGCTCGAAAACCGCGGCATGTTGTTCAACCCGAAATATAAAGTCATGGGCATGCTGACCATGCCGTACAACATCCTTTTTGAAGCGCTGAATCCGTATTTCCGCATTACCGGACTTCTCGCTCTCACGGGATATGTACTGATGGATATGACTCAATGGCCGATACTTCTTCTGTTTGGATTGCTCAACGTAGTGAGTGGTTATCTGCTGAGTGTGGGAGCACTGGTGCTCGAGGAAATTGCATTCAAGCGGTATAACAAGCTGTCCGATCTGGTCAAAATGCTGGTCTACTCCGCTCTGAAATTCGTCGGCTATCATCAGCTCGGCGTGCTGTGGAGATTGCAGGGGCACATTCAGTTCATGCAAAAAAACAATTCATGGGGTACCATGACACGCCAGAGCTGGTCCGAAGAAGAGAAGACAAGCGAGGCGGCTTAAGCACAACGTAATCAAGGTAATACAGCAGAAACAATATAGATGTTCAACTAAACATTTACACGAGAACGGAGAGGACAGAAATAACCTGAAGAAGCGAAGCGTTCGCCTAAAAGCTTTCTGAAAGAAAGCTACATCGGAAGCATACGCTATCCCCGGATTTCCCCTTTTCAGAAAGGAATCAAAAAATCTGGGGATAACAGCGATTGGAAGGTTATTCTGTCATCGGAGTGTCAGTGTAAATACCCATTAGTTGGACTTGTATAGATAACCGAGGGAGAAGGGTGGAAAAGAACATGCCAAATACGGCGACATTGCAGCGTGAGGCTGCCGTTAATGTGTACCGCAGTGTAGAACAGGGATTGAAAGAAACGGGTGCCGAAACATGCGGCTTAATGTTCATCCATTGTGCAGGGCAGTCTCAGCCGGAGCAGCAGGTCAGGACACATCTGGAGCAGACCAGTGAGTCTGCCTTCCAGGTCTGGCAGGATGGAGCCACACAGGCGATTGCTGTCCTGCTGCCAGGGTTGACGCTGGATGAGGTTCATTATGAGGGGCTTCGCATCAAGCATGAATTGCAGGAGACGGTAGCTGGTGCCGATCCGCAAATTACGCTGGCAAGTTTCCCGGCAGGTGAGCGTCCTTCAAAGGCAACCATTCAACATATGGCTGAGTCCGCCAAGCTGGTAGACCCGTCGGAAATTCATATCTACACGCTGGACAAGACGGCAGACGAGCCGGAACGAATTTTGATTGTGGATAACGATCCGACGGTACGCGAGTTTCTGCAATTGCGTCTGAAGATGCAGGGGTACGAAACCTATGAAGCGGTGGATGGACTGGCTGCACTGGAACTGATTGAGAAAATCACGCCCGATCTGGTGCTGACCGAACTGAACCTGTATGGCATTGATGGCCTGCCGTTCATTCAACATATCCAGAACCTGGACATGGAGCAACCGCCCAAAATCGTCGTATTGACGGAACAACGTGTGGAACAGACGATCAGCCAATGCTTCCGCAGCGGAGTCGATGATTATATGACCAAACCGTTCTCACCTGTGGAGCTGGATGCCCGAATCAGACGTTGCCTGCACTAAACGCAACCACAAGCAAAGCCAGGAGAAACAAATAGCCTTCATCAATCTTTATCAGCCAAACAAGTACATCTACAGACAAACATCTATCAAATGGATTCATTAATCAACCAAACAAATACACTGCCCGGAGGGAATATCATGGAGAATCAACAATTCCACACATTACTGAATGCGATTGAAAATAAAGAAGCGGTGCTCGGCGTGGTCGGGCTCGGTTACGTAGGATTACCACTTGCGGTGGAAATGGTCAATCAGGGGTTCACGGTAATCGGGATTGATCTGGATGCATCCAAAGTGGAAAGCATCTATCAGGGAGATTCCTATATTCACGATATTTCGTCTGATGAATTGAAAAAAGTGATGCAAAGCGGCCGCTTCCAGCCTACAACGGATTACAGCATGCTGCGTGTGATCGACGCGTTGAGCATCTGCGTGCCTACACCGCTTAGTGAAAATCAGGACCCGGATACGTCTTATATCGAGACAGTTGTGGATCAGATTAAACTGCACATGAAACCAGGCATGCTGATTACACTGGAGAGCACCACTTATCCGGGTACAACGGAAGAACTGATCCAGGATGAGCTGGACAAAATCGGACATGAAGCAGGCAAAGACTACTTCCTGTGCTTCTCGCCTGAACGTGTGGACCCGTCCAACGGACGATTCACTACTTTTAATACACCGAAAGTGATCGGGGGAACAACTGAAGCTTGCCTCAAACTGGGAACAGCATTGTACAGCAAATACGTTGAAACGGTTGTACCTGTATCTTCGCCAAAAGTGGCTGAAATGTCCAAACTGCTGGAAAATACGTTCCGCAGCGTCAACATTGCCTTTGTTAATGAAATGGCAATGATGTGTGACCGTATGGGCATCGATATCTGGGAAGTTATCGACGCAGCTGCGACGAAGCCGTTTGGCTTCATGCCTTTCTATCCGGGCCCTGGCATCGGTGGTCACTGCATTCCGCTTGATCCGATGTACCTGTCCTGGAAGGCCAAAGGATTCCGTTTCTACAGCAAATTCATTGAGCTGGCGCAATCCACCAATGACAACATGCCATATTATGTACTGAACAAAACATCAACTATTCTGAATGAGTACGCGAAATCGGTACGTAAATCCAACATTCTGTTGCTTGGTATGTCGTACAAGCCGAATATTGCCGATTTGCGTGAATCTCCAGGACTGGAAGTTTATGAACTGTTCAAGGAAGGTGGAGCCAACGTCAGCTATTATGATCCACATGCTGAGTCATTCCTGGACAAGCATGGCGAGACGGTATATAGCGAAGTGTTCAACCTGGAGCAGTTCAAGAAGTACGATTGCATCGTGCTGATCACCAACCACAGCGATTTGCCTTACTTTGATATTGCCGAGATGGGTGTGCCGATTCTGGATACACGTAATGCGTTCAAAACGTATACACATCCGCACATTTACAAGATTGGTCATTCGGTACAGCACCCTGTGCTGGAGCCAAGTGAAGCGTTGCTCGTCTGAGGAATATAACGAACAAGTGGGGCAAACTGTCGGTGAAGGCAAAATGGGCCATCTTGGCCCTGCTGTTCTGCCTGCTTCTTCTGCCCTGGCTACTCAAATGGTTTTCACATGAGGAACACAAAGCGACCTGGCTGTGGGACGCTTCCATTATTGCAGAGCAGACGCCTGAGATTATCTCCTTCTCCAAAGAACAGGGCGTGGATACCATTTTCCTGCAAATTCAGGATGAGGTACCTGATGCGACATACCGCAAATTCATCGCGGCAGCGCGGCAGGCTGAGATTGAAGTACATGCCCTTAACGGTCATGCAGACTGGGCCTATACGGAGAAGCGGGAAGAGGGACTTGCATTTATTGAAAAAGTACGGGCATACAATGCAGCTTCGGCCAAAAATGAACGCTTTGAGGGAATTCAGCTGGATGTGGAGCCTTATCAGCTAAAACGCTGGGAGGACGAGCAGAATAGCGTTATTGCGGAGTGGAGCGACAACATGAAGGCATGGACCAAAGCTGGTGATGATGCCGGACTCTACATGAGCGCCGCGATCCCTTTCTGGCTGGATGCACGCGAGTCGGCAGAAGGCGGAGGTACACTCAGCCGCTGGGTGATTGATCACTTTGATGCGGTGGCTATCATGGCTTATCGGGATAGTGGTCAGCAGATGTATGATCTGTCCAAGGAAGAATTGGACGAAGCGGATGAGCTTGGCAAGAAGGTATGGGTTGGAGCCGAGCTGGCAGACACGCATGAGGGCGATCATTTAACCTTTTTCAGCAAATCCATCACCAATATGGACGAAGAAATGAAGAAAGTGTTTGATCTCGGCGCTTCTCATTCCTCTTTTGCCGGTGTAGCGGTGCATCATTATGAAGCATGGTATGCAAAGGAAAACGGAATTCCGCTGGCTCGAAAAAGCGAGGAGAAGAAGTAGCGGGTGTATATGGTTACAAAAAGATCATTGTAAGTTGTAAGCAGGAAAAGGCAAGTCTCCAGTCAAGGAGGCTTGCCTTTTTGCTATTCGTAGCGTGCGGCTGACGACAAATCAGCTTTTATTGTTCTCGGCCGTTCGATATCGGTTGGGAGGCAGACCGACCTGCTTTTTGAACGCTTTGGAGAAAGAAAATAGGTCAGGATAACCCACCGAGTGCGCTACTTCAGTTAACGTTAACGGGGTCTGAACAAGCAGCCGTTTGGCCTGATTCATTTTGAGACGTTGAATGTACTGGACAGGAGACAGGCCGTAGGCTTTGCGGAATTGTTTGGCAAAATGGGTCCGATCCACGCCTGCGTGTGAAGATACACCTTCCACAGTAATGCCGCCTGCAAAGTGAATATCCATGTACTCCTTGCCCTTTTGCAGCCATGGTGTAGCAGAGTCTGGTTGAAGCACCCGGGTAGCGGGGGATTTGGCAATCCGGTCAAACAATCCGAGAAAACGGGTAAGTCGTCCCAGGTCGCTTGCGCCTCCCTGAGGTTTGCGAACCTCTTCCATAAAAGCACGCATGCCACTTGCCGTCTCCGGCGTGAGTACACCTGAACGATGTGGCGCGTCCGGAGTAAGCCCGATTCGTGCCAAAAGTTCAGCTGCATGTTTTCCATCAAAGGCAATGAAAATTTTGTGCAAAGATTCCTTTGGGTCGGACCAGTACTCATGGGTAACCTGTGGATACAGGCAGAATGCATCACGGGCACGCAGGGAATAACGATGTCCGTTCTGTATGAAAGTACCCTCGCCCTCCAGAACAAAAATTAAATAATGAAAAGGCGTCGTTCGAGGGCCAATATGATAATTGCTTTTGGCTATATTACGGCCAATTCGAATCGGCCATGCTCCACCGGCTTTCTCGAATTCAGACGGAGTAAAAAAAATAATATCCAAAAACTCGTGGTGGTCCTCCTTCATGCTCTCGATCATCAGGAACACCTCTTTAATATAAGTATAGTTTGTAATCTCTGAAAGTTTTTCTTATAACCTATTATACAGGTGGGTTTTGTAAATATTCAAGATCGAGAAGAACTATTCCTGTGAATTCACCACAAAATGACAAAATAAAATTACCGCGAAATGACATTGATCACAGACAAGGCAATTGTTATGATGTCCATACCTATTAAACCAAGTTAATTAATCGGCATTTGGAAGTATTCATCTTTATAAATTCAACTTTAAGAATTACACAGCAACGTAGGGGACAGAAAAGACCTGAAGAAGCGAAGCGTGCGCCTTTGTCACCGGATTTTCCCTTGAAAAGGGAATTAAAAGAAATCTGGGGACAAGAGTGATCGAAAGGTTTTCTGTAACCGAAGTGCTTGAGTGAAACCATTCATTAGATCAATTTATGACCAGAAGGGATTGACTTGCGTGAGCGAACAGGAAGAGATGAAGTTTGGCTGGTTTTTGCCTACAGCAGGAGATGGAAAATATGTGGGGGTTGCCCCGGAGCGGGAACCGAGCCTGGATTATTTGGTTCAAGTGGCCCAGACAGCGGAGACGGCAGGTTTTGAATTTGTATTGATTCCGACAGGGGGAGCCTGTCTGGATGCGTGGGTTGTGGGTTCGGCTGTCATGAGTCACACGAAAACACTGCGTCCACTTGTAGCCATTCGCCCAGGTCTGGTTACCCCTGTATTGGCGGCACGAATGGGAGCGGCACTGGATCAACTGTCTGGCGGTCGTGCCATGATCAATGTGGTGACAGGCAGTTCGGTTCGGGATTTGGAGGAACTGGGAGATCCACTGGCTCATGCCCATGATGAACGTTATGAACGGGCGAGCGAGTACATGGAAGTGATGAAACGCTCATGGACGCAATCAACCGGGCTCAATCTGACTGAGTTTGCCGGAAGCGGAAGTGGTGCTGAGGCAAATGGGGAAGCTGCGGCCAATCAACCATCGGAGTTTAACGGTAAGTATTATAATTTCAAAGGTCCGGTAGGCATGCCTGAAACGGTACAAAAGCCGTATCCGCCGTTCTACCTGGGGGGAAGTTCACCGATTGCGAAACGGGTAGCTGTTGAACACGCAGATACATTCCTCATGTGGGGAGAGCCGCATGACTGGATTCAGGAGCAGATCGAAGAAATTGAAGTCATTCGCGAACAGATCAAAGAGGAAACGGGTCAAGATCGCCAGTTGCGTTACGGCATGCGGGCACAGGTACTCATTCGGGATACCGAAGAAGAATCTTGGGCGGCCGCCTGGGAGATTATTAGCAAAGTCCCACCTGAAGCGATCGAGAAAGCCAAAGCAGCCTTTGCGGAAACGGATGCGACCAACCAGCGCAGACAGAATGAGCTGCGGGAACTGTCCGAGAAGCAGCAGTTCGTCGTAGGTTCTAACCTGTGGACAGGGTTATCCGTTGTACGTTCGGGCGGAGCGATCCTCATTGTCGGTACAGCAGGACAGGTCGCAGAACGATTGATGGAATATGGGGACTTGGGCGTAACGACATTCATTCTGTCCGGTTATCCGCATCTGGAAGAAGCCGAAATTTTCGGCCGGACCGTGATGCCCATTATTCGCGAAAAATGGAAAACAAGACAGAAGAAGCATCAAGTTACTACTAACTAAGTAAGTTCAACTAATCTTTTTATACGAAAACGGAGAGGACAGAAATAACGTGAAGAAGCGAAGCGTTCGCCTTTATCACCGGATTTATCCTTTTAAAAAAGGAATCAAATAAATCTGGGGATAACAGCGATCGGAAGGTTATTCTGTCATCGGAGTGGTCAGTATAAACAATCTTTAGTTGAACTTATAGAACATTAATCATCCTTCAGGAGGTCTTCTTTCATGAGAAAAAAACAAAAATATATTCTGCCCCTTGTCAGTATGCTGGTGATGTCCATCCTGCTGTCTGCCTGCGGTGGCGGGGATAACGCGGCATCAGGAGGCAACGATTCCTCTGGTTCAGGCAAAGTAACGATCAGCTTCATGCACTGGCGTGGAGAGGATGTGGAAGCACTGAACAAGACGATTGATGCGTTTGAAAAGGAAAATCCGAACATCCATGTGGAAATGCAGACTCTTCCTTCAGACCAATATCAATCGACTGTACAATCCAAAATCAGTGATGGTTCGGTTGGGGATGTATTTGCTTCCTTCCCTGGTGCACAGTTCGAAGCCTTCAACAAAGCCGGATTGTTTACGGATCTGACTGGATCGTCGTTTCTGTCGGCCTACAATCCAAAGCTGATTGAAGCAGGACAGCACGATGGCAAGCAATATGCAATTCCTTATCAACTCGTATACAACGATCCAATCTACAATGTGAAGCTGTTCGAAAAATATGGACTGACGCCGCCGACGGATTGGGAAGGCTTCCTGGCGCTTTGCCAGACGCTGAAAGACAACGGCATTATTCCGATTGCATTTGCTGGAGCGGACATTGGTCCGGGCCAATTCATGAATACGATGGTGATGAACAATGCACCGAGTGACGACATTTTTACCAAAGTGGAAGCCGGAGAGGCCAAACTGACGGATGAGTTTTGGGTGAAAACATTAACTCAGATCAAAGAACTGAACGACAAAGGTTACTTCCAGCAGGACGCACTAGGAACGAAAGATCCGGCAGCGGGAGCGCTCTTTATCCAGGAGAAAGCAGCCATGCTGGCGAGCGGATCGTATCAGTTAGCACAGAACAAGCTGCAAAATCCAAATTTGGAGCAGAAGCTGCTCGCACCCATTACAGTAAGTGCAGATCAGGCGAAGTATGAAGGTGTTCATACCACGACATTTATGCTTGCGGTGAACAACAAGTCCAAACACCCGGAAGAAGCGAAGAAGTTCATTGAATTCCTGAGCAACCCGGAAGTGGCTGGCGAATATGCCAACCAGACGGGACAGAATGTAACGGTGAATGATGTGAAGTACGATACACCTGAGCTCCAGGTTGCCGGAGATTGGGCGAGCAAAAAGACCGTGTTCCAGCCACGGTTCACCATCCTGAACGGAGATAATCAGAAAGCAGTAACCAACTCCATTCAGGCTGTACTGAGCGGCACTTCTCCAGAAGAAGCAGCGCAGCAGGCACAGGCGATCATTGATCAGCATATCGGGAAATAAACGATGAAAAACCGTATTCAGCTATCCCTGTTTTTGTTACCCGGGTTGCTGCTGTACGTTGCACTGTTCGTATTTCCTACATTGACGGGGCTGTTCTATTCCTTTACGGATTGGGACGGGGTATCCCCGTCGTATGCATTTGTAGGGCTGGATAATTACAAGGACAGTCTCAGCAGCATCGTATTTCGCAAAGCTTTTGGCAACAACGTTGAGTTCATGTTAACGGTTGTCATTGCGCAAACGTTTATTTCACTTGTTCTGGCGCTGCTCCTGGTACGTAACACCAAGACACGCATCGCGCTCCGGGCGCTCTATTTTCTGCCTGCGATTCTGTCCTCCGTATCGGTGGGTCTGATCTGGGCATTTATGTATGATCCTTCGATCGGGCTGATTAACTATGGATTGAACGAGGCAGGTATGGGGACCATTGCCCACAACTGGATTGGTGATCCCAAGATCGCCATCTACTCGATTGCCGCGGTACAGGTCTGGGCACATGCCGGGCAGATGATGATCGTGTTTATCGCAGGTCTGCAAGGCATTCCGGCGGAGCTGTATGAAGCAGCACGTATGGATGGTGGCAGCAAATGGCAGGTATTCCGTACCGTGACCTGGCCACTGCTCGCACCTTCGGCAACGATTGTCGTGGCATATACCACGATTCAATCTTTCAAGGCTTTTGACCTTATTTTCACCATGACGGATGGAGGCCCGAACTACGCTACTGAAATTTTGACGACATACATCTATCATACCGCCTTTGGCAGCTACTCATTTGGCCTCGCTTCTGCGGGTTCGATGATTTTCCTGGTTCTGCTGGCGCTGCTGACACTATTACAGTTCAAAGCGCTGCGTGCCGACCGGGTAAGCTATTAACGATTGGACGGATTGATATGTTCGTGAGTATGTGAATTATTAAGTTTTATTCTGCCCGGAAGCATCCAAGCAACCAAAGGAAGAAGGGAGGGAATTTATATGTTTTTAAAATGGTTCAACCGCCTGATTTTATTGGTGTACGCGCTGCTGATTATCGTGCCGCTGTACTTTGTATTTGTATCATCGTTCAAAACGAGCAGCAACTTCTTCATCAGTCCATTTAGCTGGCCAGACCCGTTTACGTGGGATAATCTCACTGGCATGTTCCGCAGTCAGCCGATGTGGCAGTATTTCGGGAACAGTCTGGTCGTAACGCTGGGTACGGTTGCGATTGAGTTATTGCTCAGCAGCATGATTGCTTATGCCATTGTACGCTGGGGCGGAAGCGTGGGCAAAATTGTGTTTGCTTTGTTCGTGGCTGGGCTGATCGTTCCTTCCCAAGTGAGCATGCTGCCGATCTATTCCCTGACTCGTACACTTGGATGGTCGGACAGTCTGACAGGACTCATTGTAGTATCAGCCGCGATGTTAATGCCTGTCTCCGTATTTATGCTGACAGGCTTCATGCGTATGCTGAATGCGGAAATACTGGAAGCGGGCAGTATGGATGGAGCAAGCGAGTGGAGGCTCTATACACGAATTGCGCTACCACTCGCTGCACCTTCTCTGGCAGCTACAGCTACGTTCCTGCTCGTGATGGTCTGGAATGACTTGCTCATTCCGATGCTGATGCTCAGCAGTAAGTCCAAGCTGACGTTACCACTCGCGCTCATGCAGTTCCGCGGGGAATACGTGACGAACTATCCGATGATGCTCACGGGTGTGCTGGTAACAGCCATTCCGATGATCGTGCTGTTCATTCTGCTCCAGCGTTATTTTGTAGCAGGCCTGACAGCGGGTTCACTCAAGGGGTAAGGTATGGGAAGAAGATCAACGGATATGGGTATTTTACATTGATTTCTGGATCATTCTGCATAATAATGGTTTAGTGTCAGAATGACTACATAGAGATCAAGGGAGCTATAAGACATGAGCAAACTGGAAGTATTGCGGAATCCCAAGCAGCGCAAGCTGCTGTTCAGTGCCGGCATGAGCTGGCTGTTTGATGCAATGGAAGTCGGCATGATTTCCTTCATCGTGGCTGCACTTGCCAAGGAATGGAGTCTCAGTCCCGGACAAGTCGGGGTGCTTACGAGTATCAACTCCATCGGTATGGCGCTAGGTGCATTGCTTGCGGGGGCACTTGCGGACCGTTTCGGCCGAAAGGCCATTTTGATGTGGACACTGCTTGTATTTACGATTGCTAGTGGCCTGTCAGCATTGGCGACCGGATTCGCCGTATTGTGTGTACTGCGTCTAATTGCAGGTATCGGCCTCGGCGGGGAGCTGCCCGTTGCATCTACGTTGGTATCGGAGTCGATGCCTACGGCAGAACGTGGACGTGCAGTTGTACTGCTGGAGAGTTTCTGGGCAGGTGGCTGGATTGTATCAGCACTCATTGCCAACTTTGTTATCCCGGAATATGGCTGGAGAATTGCTTTTGCCATTGGTGCCGTTCCAGCTTTCTATGCGCTGTATCTGCGCCGTGCCATTCAGGACCCGCCTCGTTACAAGAACAATACCAAGATTAAGAAAATCACGTTCCGCGAAAAGGTTGCGACGGTATGGTCAGCACCTCATCGCCGCACAACGTTAATGCTCTGGATCTTGTGGTTTACCGTCATTTTCTCTTATTATGGTATGTTCCTGTGGTTGCCGTCGGTTGTTATGGCAAAAGGCTTTACGCTGGTCAAAAGCTTCCAGTACGTGCTGATCATGACGATCGCACAGCTGCCAGGTTACTTCACGGCGGCGTACTTCATTGAGCGGTTTGGCCGCAAATTTGTACTTGTCGTTTATCTTACATTGACAGCAGTAAGTGCGATTGCTTTTGGACTGGCAACAACGGAAGCGACGATTCTGACCGCAGGTATCTGTCTTTCCTTCTTCAATCTGGGAGCTTGGGGCGGTCTATACGCGTATAGTCCGGAATTGTACCCCACTTCCGTTCGTTCCACAGGTGTGGGTCTTGCCACATCGGTAGGCCGGATTGGGGGCGTGCTTGCTCCATTAATGGTTGGTATGTTGGTTCAGCGTGAGGTTGCAATCAGCCTGATTTTCACGATTTTCTTCGTGACCATCCTCATTGGCGCAGCCGCTGTGCTGTTCCTGGGCCGGGAAACGAAGGGTCTGGAACTGGCCGAATAAATGTCAATAAATACAACGCAACTTTTGTACGGGTCAACCTGCCTACGGAAATGATGGGCTGGACAAGCGGTACAAGGTTGATACAAGAAGAGGCATGACTATGGCGTGACCATGGGCTCATACCTCTTTTTGCTATGTTTGAAGTGGATTTTCGCCTGCGCCATCGGTCCGATAGACGACACTTTTTCTATATCCTATAATGACACTCGGGATGTAGGGCCGTGAGGATTCAGGGGAAAGAAGTGGATCTGGATTCAAAAAAGTGGAGGTTAATGGAATGATGAAGAACAAATTTGAAATGGATCAGACGTGTGAAATGAATGAAAAGAATACAATGAATGAAAAGCATATGATGAGTGAGCAGCATAGCGTGTGTGAAGTGGTACGTGTGATTGAGAATGTCGGGATGAATGTGATGTACAGCTATAGTGGCAACGATAGGATGAGTGAGATAAACGGGAGGTATGATGTGATCGATCTTACTCCTGTAGAAGTGATGAAAGATATGAAGCAGATGAAGGTGACAAGCTATATTTACAGCTCAGATGAAGAACTTAGATTCGATAGCAGGGATGAGAGGCTTGATCAGCATGAATTGCACACAAGCACTGACCACATGGAGCCTATTACCGTCAGCCGGAAAGTCACCCATCGCAGGGGGAGAAAGGCTGGCAAAAGAGCAGGTCTGGTCAGTATGTTTCTCGGTGCCTGCGCGATGACTCTGGGATTGACCGTGGCAGCTCCTTTTGCGGGAGCCCAGAAGCTGGAGCAGGGCGTTCGCAGTGAACATGTACTGCAATTGCAGGAGCAATTAAGTGATCTGGGGTATTTTAAAGCTGGATTGACCGGATATTACGGTTCTATCACCAAAGGCGCCGTCCGTAAGTTCCAACAGGCTCAGGGGCTGAGTGCAGATGGGATTGCAGGTCCGGCAACACTGAATAGACTGAACAAGAAGGCCAAAGCCGAGGGCGAGACGCTGCGCCAGTTGGCAAAGCTGATCCATGGTGAAGCGCGCGGAGAATCCTTTGAAGGACAGGTTGCTGTAGGCGCGGTTGTCTTGAACCGGGTGCATTCAAATGCATTCCCGTCATCAATTCCGAAAGTAATTTTCCAAAAAGGGCAGTTCACGGCCATAGACGATGGACAGTTTAATACCAAGCCTACGGCGACCTCTTATAAGGCAGCACGTAAAGCTTTGAATGGTGCTGATCCCACGCATGGAGCGCTGTATTATTATAATCCGAAGATAGCGACGTCATTGTGGAGTAAGAGTAGACCAACGTTGCTGACGATTGGGCAGCATGATTTTACGAGATGAGTTTAAGTAGAGATATATCGTGTAATATTTGAAATGGTAATGATGAACCTCGGCTGTACGCTGCTGAATGCAGACGTGCTAACGGGGTTTCTTTTATATTTTGGTTGTGCAGGCGAGGAGAGTGGGGAAATCTTCCGTATTTTTATGTCCCTCTTTTCAATTGACAGCGGTAGAAGAATATTGGAATGGTCTCTGGATATCATTGAAACCGAAAACGAATTTACAAAGTATATATAAAGGAGGATATAATTAGTTGCAATTTATAAATTTGTGCTTGGTTACATCCATAGAGGGGAGGACGAATATGCCATTTATTGGGGGAATCATTTTAATCTTTATCCTAGCATTTATTCTATGGTCATTAATGTTCCCGCTATTCAATAAAATAGGTAGTAGAATTTTGAAAAAATACAATAAATTCAAACAAGAGGAGAATGTAGATGAAAAATTCAAAGACGTTTAGAGTAGGGGCGATCACGGTTGCATTGGTTATTATAGTGGGAGTATTACTGGTGACTTTCTTTCTAACACGAATTCCTAACGGATATGTTGGGGTCGTATATTCACCCAATGGAGGGGTAAAAGATAGTACACTGAGTCAAGGGTGGAAACTGGTTGGAGCGTTTGATAAAGTAACGAAATATCCGATCCGAATTCAAACGGTAGAATACAGAGACATTCAGATTGCAACTTCTGACGGGAAAAACATCACCATCGATTTTGCTTACAACTACCAGGTAGAACCAAGTAAAGTATCTTCTATATTCAATACATTTGGGCCAATTAGCATTCAAGAAATTGAGGATACATATCTCAAAACACGTTTCCGTGACGCAGCTCGTAAAGGTATTTCCAAGTTTACAGTCATTGATGTGTATGGTGAAAAGTCATCCGAAGCAGGAGTGGACGTGCAACAACGTTTCTCTGATGACGTGAAAGAGTTAGGCTTTATTGTATCCAACGTTACCGTAGGTGTTCCTCAACCTGATGCCAAGACTCAGGAAGCAATCGATAAGCGTGTCGAAGCTTCTCAAGAACTGGAACGTAAAACGACTGAACTTGAGATCGCGAAGAAAGAAGCAGAGCGCAAGCGCGTGGAAGCACAAGGTAATGCAGACAAACTATTGATCGAAGCAGAAGGTCAAGCTAAAGCCAATAAAGAGCTTCAACAATCCTTATCGAGTCAACTCGTTGAATATGAAACCATCAAGAAATGGGATGGAGCCCTTCCATATGTAAGTGGGTCCAACACGCCAATGATTCAATTGCCGGGTACTAAAGTAGAGCAAAATAGCGCTGCGGGAAGCGTATCTCCCTAATAGCGGTTGAAAATGCAATGCCTTGCTTTCTCACCCAATTGAATTTATTGAATTGTAATGAACAAGCCGGTCCAATCGTTGGGCTGACTTGTTCATTTTTGAGTCTTTTCAAAGATACCGCGAGGAGAAACAGTGAGCTTCACCATTGGATTCACTTAGCCAATCCTGTACAATGGATAACGACAATAACAACGGTAGATTAAGGATGGATCAGCACGATGAGAATTATCATATCACCCGCTAAAAAGATGAAGATCGATACCGATCTTATGGCTATTGCGCAGATGCCGCAATTTATAAATGAGTCAGAACAGCTATTGAGTTTGCTTCAAAAGTTATCCTATGACGAGCTCAAAGCGATGTGGAAGTGTAACGATGCAATCGCCGAACAGAACGTGGAGCGGATTCGAAATATGAATATAAAAGCAAATCTTACGCCAGCCATCTATGCCTATGAGGGGATTCAGTATCAATATATGGCTCCGGGTGTTTTTCAAAATGAGGAACTGGCGTATCTTCAGCAGCATTTACGCATATTATCCGGCTTTTATGGCATGTTGCGGCCTTTAGATGGGGTTACACCTTATCGGTTGGAGATGCAGGGCAAGCTGCAAGGTCCGGGTTTCAAGTCACTCTATCATTTCTGGGGCAGCAAGCTGGCAGATCAGCTTCAATCGGAAAGCAACTGCATTCTGAATCTGGCTTCCAAAGAGTATAGCAAAAATATTTTGCCGTTTCTGAAGGAGGAAACCCGGATGATCACTTGTGTTTTTGGACAAATGGTTGATGGGAAGCTTATTGAAAAGGCAACCCGGGCCAAAATGGCCAGAGGTGAGATGGTGCGATATATGGCAGAGCGGAAGATTACAGATGTGGAGGACGTAAGAAACTTTGATCGGTTAAACTTTGCCTTTTCAGAAGAACGATCCGACGAGAGTACGTATGTATTCATACAAGCAGAGGGAAAGTAGCCTGCTGTACAACGGTGGGTTCCTATACAAAGTCGGCCCTTTAATGTCACAAAGAGAAAAGACGCAGGGGATGTATATCCCTGCGTCTGATCAAGAATCAAATCCGTATCCAAAGCTGATGAGCTTTTGGGCTTACCTCCCGTATTCCTCATGATAGAACCAGGATAGCCAATTCCCCCAATATTCAGATTACATCTTTCCTGTTAACGAACATTAATCCAAGCGGTCCACTGTGTTGGAATGTTAATGGAATAGACCGTACCTACAAATTGTCCGCCTGTTGTATTAGGGGATTCATAAACCCAAGAATGGGCAAAAGCATCTATGACACGATCACCGTCCAGATCAATAGCTTCAGACCAGTTATTAGTCATTGTATTGCCGGCGAGTTTGCCGTAGTGACTGCTGTCATAACCGATCTGGAACGTAATACACTGAATCCAAGCCCCACCATGATCATTGGTCGTGGAGAGCGGGTTATTATTGAAGCCGTAAATTTCTTGACCGCCATTAGGAGATACAACACCGTATACATTAATGTGAGATACCTTCGGTGCAGGCGCAAACAGAACTGGACCACCCGCATTATCAGCCTTTTGCGATTCAAATTCAGCCTTAGCCGCTTTCACAGCTTCACGGAATTCTTTGGAATTAATAATTTCTTCCTTTGTCAACGGTTTGGCTTGAGTCACGTCACCATCTGCATAGGCAGCTACATTAAACGAAAGCACTAGAACAAGAATAAGAGCTAAACTAAACATTTTTCTCATAGCAATAAATTCCACCTTTCTTGTTATGGGTATTCTTTTACAAAACATGCCATTACGACAAATAGACCTACTTGCAGATATAAAGCCCCTTGCCCTCCTCTCTTATAAAAATGGTTCTTCCCTCTTTTTCTTTACTGAAAACAGAAATAAAGAGATAGAACTCTACAGGCTAGAAAACTCTATGAAGTAGGAATGTATATGTAAAATGAATGCCTGCCAATGGTTAAGTGTTGCAGACAAAATGTAAAACTTATTTAAAAGTATTGATAACTTAGCTGTGGTAGGCCCTGATACTCATGGTGAAAATATAAGATTTCAAAATGATTATTTAAATTGAAATATATTCCATTTATATAAACATATAGTACATCTTGCTGTCACTTTGAGTCAAGTATTTTCATTAATACGATGAATTATTAAAGTTTTCCACTTGTCGCGAGTAAAATGTCACGTTATCCTGTAGTCGTTAAATAAAAGGAAGCCACTACAACATGTATACACCTGCATAGAAATCGTATGGGACTGAAGGACGGAAATAAATCATTTTTAGCGTGAATTCATGCAGTGAAATCAGGAGATTAGCCGGATGTCATTGGCATTAAACTTCTGCTAACATAGTCTTATCATATTTCAGATGAGCGGTGAAAATGGATGAGTACCATTAAAGTTACCCCTGAACAGTTACATAACGTATCGAATCAAGTAGATCAGGCGAGACAGCAATTGGAGCATATACGGGAGGATCTCTCAAGACAGATCATGTTCCTTCAGCAGATGTGGCTGGGTGTGACGCAGGAGCGATTCTATTATGAGTTTGAGCAGTCGCGCCCTATATTGGGTAAAGCACTGGAGAGTATGGTGGGCATCTCCAAGGAACTCAAGGATATCGCCATGCGGTTTGAGAATGCTGATGCTCAGAAGGTGAGTTTGGGTAATGCCGTTGGTACTGTTGGCGCTGTAGCGATGATGGAGACCTCGAGATATTATGCCGGTTCGGATGATAAGGGCTATGGGATGGCACAAGTCAATGTTTTTGGGAAGTGGATGTCGATGCCTGTCAACGAGAATGGAGTTACGGATCAGTCTGCGCTCCAAGCTTATGAGAGAGATCAAGGGCATTTGGATATTAATCGAATGCAGGCTGTAACTGCTGAACCGTCAGGGGAAGATATTTTTGCGATGCAGATCAAAGCCTTTGAAATGGGAATTGATCCGTTCACAGGCGAGCCTGTATCCGATAAATATGCTCAGATGATGTTGACTTCTCTAAAGTTCAGCCAGCTATTTATGGCATTTCAGATGGTTCGCGGGAGTATGCCGGGTGGCAAAGGGCCTTTTCGGTTGCCTTCAACTCATCCAGCTGTGGCGAAGATTAAAAAGAATTTGGAAGCGGCTGAAGCAAGGAAAGGTAGTAAGATTAAGGGGACGGGTGATGTTTCAGGGGTTAAGAGTGCAAAAGAGGTTGAGATTATTAATAAAAGGGGAGAATCTCTTGGTGAATTTGATGAAATTGACTTGAAAAAAGGAGTCTTCTATGAAGATAAGTCTGCTCAAGGTCTTCATAAAGTTAATCCTAAAACAGGACTGCCTGCACAAACACCACAAGAATTCGCGGATAAACAAATACTTACGAAAACGCGAAATCGGATTTTTGCTCTAGAGAACGCCACATCGACAAGAACAACTGTGCATGGGTCGCAGGAAATACCAACACTTCAAGAAATAAAAGGCATTAAAGAGTTTGTTTTTAGACTAGACGGTGATACACCTAATTTGAGGCAAGCTGTTAACAAAAGCATTAATAAACTAAAAGAAGAGTTCCCTGACTACAAATTTAGTGCTACTTTTGGAGGTGAATAAGTGCATGTCAATCAGTGCTGTAATATATGAACCGCAAAATGATTTTGAACAGAGTTTCTTTATTCCCATTGCTACAGAATCGTTTTTTAAAGAATGTTGGCAACCTGCGATTGAAGCACTAGGCTTACAATGGACAGACCTCTTTTCATCAGGTGTTGATGTAGAGGAGGAAGATGTACCGTCAATTATTGAGGAACTAATTCAAATCAAAGATTGGGCGGTAAAAAACTTAACTGAGGAAAAAAGGGATAAAATGTTCGAAAGAATAACAATTCTTCAAAATAAATTGCCACTAGCATTTCAGCGCAAAGATGCTGTTATTTTTATAGGATAGATAGGTTATTCGTCATGTTACAGTTTGAGGGGACTACCCAGTGCAGAATGAATCCATCATTCAATCAATAACATAAGATCTGTATAAAGACTTCATCAATTGAGTTGTACGGAGGAAAAGGCTTTGGGTTCATCCCTAATTAATGTTACTCTGTTACATCGAACAGGTGGATTATGGTTAGATACCACTATGATTGATCTGTTTTTTTTTACCTTGGTTCTTCTGCGTATTTTAAGAAATGACTTGGACACAACTGATTGGAGATATCATCATGATTAGATATAGGTATACAATCGAATATAAAGAAGATTTCAACGAAGTTATCGTGGACTTAGGCATCGATTCATCGTTAAAGAATGGTTATCTGATTAGTAATTCTTTGGGATCGGATATATTTGGAGACTTGGCAACGATCCAGGAAGAGATCGGAAATTTAATCGAATTACTGAAAGGGAAAATAACGTTATACGAGGGAGGAGGGAATGTAAACTTAATAAAATCTGACAAGTCTTTCACAACTTTTGAAGATATCTTTGCAGAAGAAGATGAAGAGGACAGTACATGTGAAATTGAGACGTTAGAATATGTAAAGATCCTATTGTTATGGGCAAAAGAGAACTTTCAATATAAAAGCCAGCGAGGCGTTATCTTGAAAGAAGAAGCGGAATTAGCATTAGAGTGGGTAGACGAAAAATATATTGAGGTTTTCGTTTTTGGTCAAAAGATCGAGCGTATCAACAATAGATATGTAATATTTTGCCTAGAAAGGTGTAATTTTTCATTTCTCAAAAGTTACTACAGTATAGTGAATTCGGAAAAACGTGTGCGATTCAACGATTAATAATATATCAAGAAAGTAATTAATAGATCCATTACATATACCTAAATTGTTTCACTAAATGCGCGTAAGAACCAATTCATCTGCAATACTCAATGAATTTCCCAAAGGAATAACATCAAGAGCGCGAAATTCAAAATATAAGGAATCTTAAAAGACAAAAAAGCCTAAGCCCTCAGTATCTTGAACGAGGAATTTGGCTTATGATCTTCAGCTTTAACAGCTGCATCCGATTGGTGATAAAAATTATCCATTCATTTCAAATTCTTTATCACTAGTTTCTGTATACTCGAATCCGTTTTGCTCTAAAACTTTTTGAGATGCTATATTGTTAGTGGTTGTTTTTGCCTTAACTTCTTTTATATCTAAATCAACTATTGTATTGAGTAATAATTTTAATGCTTTTTTAGCAATACCTTTTCCAGTGTGGATTTGTCCCACTCTGTAGCCAAGAAATCCTATTTTATAGGAATCATCAATATCAACTAAATTTATTCTTCCAAGAATAGAGTTATTTTCGTCTTTTATTAAATAAAAAAAGGAGAGTCCTTTGACTTGTTAATGAAGGAGAGATTCATTTCTTACTTTAAAAACCTCAGGTATGTAATAATCATCTCCTCGAGACGGTACCATTTCCTCGAAAAAAATTCTGTTTTCAATTTCGAATTCATACAAGTCTTCAATATCTGTATCTTTTAACTTCTCAATTATTATATTCATGAACCCTTTCCTCCAATCAACTTAAATGCTAAATACTACGAATCTGCTTCTATAAACTATAATTTGTACTATGATAGTTTGTTCTAGTTCCGTATTTTGCTTATGTTGAATGAATATTGAATTTATTGCAATTAAGTTTTTATACAGCAAGTATAATATCCTATTTCGTTATTCAACATTATGGGCGATTAATGGATATTCAAATCCCTAGTAAATTTGAGCAATCTTTGGATGAACATTATGGAAACCTAGGCTCGAAGATGTAGGTGTATATTAAAGGTCAACTGGAACAAAACATGAGCAATTATATAAACAACGATTCTGCGGTCTTACAACTACCCGATGACGATGTACTTACTTCCCAATTGACTGCAAGAAAATGGTCAATGACCAGCAAGGGCAAGATACTTCTTGAAAGTAAGAAAGACATGAAGAAGCGTGGATTAAAGTCACCTGACCGAGCTGACGCATATGTTCTCACATTCGGTGAATATTTGATGGGAACCCCTCAGTCTATTATAGTTCCAACAATAGGCGGTGTATCAATAAAAAGATAACAAGAAACTTTGAAATCATATTAAGAGGGAGGGTGATTGTAAAGTAACTTGTATCTTCAATAAAAATAGATCTGCTGCGGGCAAGACGGCAAACGCTACGATTCTTATAGAGAAACAGCGTTGGGTGTACAAAAGATATGACTTCTATACACACCAATTGGAAAGGGCACAACGACTAATCAAAGACGAAGAAGCCCGTATAGCCGTTGATTACAGGTACATTCAAGGTTATTCACGCAAGGAAACGATACTCTTCTTCAGGCGTTCACTCAGTGACAGTACTATCAAACGCAAAATCGATGAGGGACTGGAGAGTGTGGCAAATATTTTGAAGCTTATCGGCTTTTTTGAGCAAGATGATGCTGAATTCTAAAAGAGAAGCTGACGATTAATTCGTCAGCTTCTCTTTTTTTGCATTATTATCCTTTAATGAAATCTTGCAGTTCGTTTTTAAAGAATTCCAGTTTTTTTGGAGTATTATTTAACACTTTTTTAGTCAGTTCCACTCCATGATCTACTTTATTATAGTGTAAAGAGTAATTTTTAAATAATCGTTCTAACACTTCACTTCCAACGACATCTTTTAACACATCTATAGAACCTCTAGGAAATAATTTAATGTCATCGGCTGCTAATAATAATTGTTCAATATCGCCCTTTATTCGATTTGGGTCTGTAACAACTATTGATGTATATTGGTTAATGATTTCAGAAAGCTCTTGAAAACAGTCCAAAAAGTAGTTCTCGTACTCTCGTCGTCCCAAGATAATTATACTATCTCCATAGCTTTCTCTTAATGTGAGAAGTTTTTCGTCGGTTTTGTTATCTGCATCAATAATTATTTTATAAGGTATTGGGCTCTCAGATATGCCACTTAGAATTAAGTCAAGTTTGCCTTTATGCTCTCGCATAGAAGAATTCTTAGTGAAATAATTACCAGTTCCCTTCATGTTTAATATTCTGTAATTATAACCGATCTGTTTTAAGCCGAAATGAGAGAGGATCATCGGAAGTACAAGTTCTTCAGTTTGTCCTTCTACAAATATTACTTTATCAGACAAAGCATAGTCGCTGTTACTTACACCTATATCCTGTAGTACTTCTTGTATTTGTTCTAATTGTGTGAAAGTACTTTTACCTTTCATCTTATTAACATGAATTAAATATTTTTCTGAGGGATAATTAATTAAGATAGGTGAGTGCGTAGTGAATATAAATTGGTGCTCACTGCCCTCACTTACTAAATCATATATGGCCTTCTCTGCAGAAGGATGTAAGAATACTTGTGGCTCATCAAATAGAACAACACTATTTTTTTTTGTATAGAGAACACACAATAATAATAGAACGTGAGTATAACCACTTCCGCAATCTGATAGGGGAATCGGTGTATCAAAGCCTTCAAAGGATACACTAATAAAAGTTTGCCTCGCACCGTTAATAGGAGTTCTAATAGAGGTAACATCAGGGAAGATTTGAATAAATGTTTCCACAATTTTATCAAAAATTTCTTCCTCATTGTTATGCAGAGTATAGAGCAAACCATGGAGATTAGAGCCATTAATATTCAAAGAACGGTTTAAAGTGGAATCTTCGGTCGGAAGAACGTGTCTGGAGCCAGCTATATATACTATTTTTTCCTTGAGAAAAGTCATTAAATTTTTTAAGAAGGTAGGTGTGTCTGAAAAGGAGACAACACCTGAATTATTTATATACATTAATTTATAACTTGGAGTCTTATTATTATAATAATTTTGATTAACGTAAAAAGGTTTATATGAACTCTCATGATAGACTTCTACCGCACCAATAGTAGTAGCAAGGGTATTCTCACTATATTTAATAGAGATACTAAATTTGGGATAATTGTCCACTATATATTCGCTTTCAACCTTCTTATTTAATTCATAAATTTCTTCGAATGATAGGCTTACTTCTAAAATGATTTCTGTTGAATTGAAAGTGTCTGCTATAACACTTTCCAGATTGCCTCCTAGGACTTTATATATAGCTTCAATGAATGCCGATTTACCTGTATTATTTCTCCCTGCCAAGGCATTGATTTTATTATGTAAATCAATTTCTTCTGAATCTTCAATACTTTTGTAATTTCTAATACGTACACTAAGTATTTTCATTATGTATACCTCGTTTCTTTATTTCGATTTAATAGAACAATATCATTATAGTCTATCTTAGCTTGTAATTTGAGAGGGGATTATTGACCCGAAGGTAAACCTAGTCTGCCCTAATTTTAAAACCATGTTGAACTCCACGTGAATATTTTTACATGATACATTAGGAGCATAGAAAAAGGCGAGAATGAAACGCACAACTGCAATAGCGGTATATATGACTGGGGCGTTCCTCTTATCGCTTTCTGTTAACTTACGAAGGTAATTCAATTTAGGTACCGAATTAGTTGTAGGGGAGGTGTCGATCATTGGATTTCTGGCAACTATTAATTGCATGGATTGGTATCATCTGCTGGGTAATCGCGTATAAAGATCGGGTAAGCAGTTGGATACTGTATCCTGTGTCGCTTGTTTGCTTATTTGGTACATTCATATTTTGGATTCTTAATCAATAAAGTGAGAAAATAGACAAGATCAGGAGCTAACGAAAAGTTATTCTACTATAATGAAGCATAGTGTTTTTGACTCAATAATGTAATCTCAGTAAAATGGTCTTGTTCTTCCTGTCTTGTAACTTAGAACGTATGCATTTAAAGCAAAGAGCGTAGCGTTTTTGCTGCGGACGGTACGGACGCCAATCTTTTAATTACACAGGAGGTGATATTCTGGACATAATAGGAGAAACGGGGAAAAACACTTTTAACGCCATGGCCTATGCAATTTTTGAGACGTTTGGTCTATATTTAGTTTTACCAGCAGTAGCAATAGCAATTATCTTAAGGTTTGTTTTAAGATTGAGAGGATCAAATCTCAAAATCACATTTAGCATTTTATTTCTCGTATGCGTATATTTCTTTATATACAAAGGAATTCCTCAATTCGAAATTGCATATCAAAGCAGGTTAAATCAATAAAGTACATATTACAGCCAAAGTCGTTCCTTCACTGGATCGGCTTTTTTTATTTGAAGGTATCGAAGTGATCAGCAGCAGAAGACGGAAGAAGATACGTATTCGCCCCAACAAGCAGCCTGAGAAGTGCAACGGATGTGTATGGGGTAGATTGGATGGGGTTAAGCAGTTTTGTAGTTGGCCTATATGTCCCAAAGAGGAAAAACCTTCCTGATGTCGAATTATGATGTCGAAGGAGGTGAATACCTTGGATAATACAATTAAATATGCGTTGGCTCTAAATGTATTAGGAGATAAAATCAATGCTGTTTCAACTGAACTTAAAGAAGCTGAGAAGCTTGCGTCAGAATTAAAATACAATGAGCTTCTGAAACATAAGAGCGTTCTTGAGAGTGCGATTAGTCGATATGCTTCAATTAGAAACGAGCTGGCTGTTCTGGACCGTCCAGCAGTAATTGAACGGGAGCACCATCAGCTTGTTGATGCTTTCGATGAATTAATTCATGGTACTAAGTTAATGGATCAGGGTTTGAATTTAAAAGATATGAAAGTTACACCTGAGAAGATTCTCAATGGGTTTCAACTTCAGTTGAAGAGTCAAAAAGATACAATGGATGTAACAAACCGTATAGTGGAGAAGCTTAGTAAATAGTAGCGCCTGCAAAGGCGTTTTTCTTTTGCTCTCATATGACAGAATGTGAGCCGATCTGAGCCTCTTAACATAAGAACGTACGTTTGCAGGGATCAGTCGATTGAAGAGCAGAGAACAGCGTCTGAGTGAGCCTACGCATGCATATAATGGTCACCCAAACGTTGAAACCAACTCAACACAAATGAATAAAAGGATTTCTCTTAATTACGTCGAAAATCGACATTAAAGGGGGAATCTTGATGGGGTTTGATTGGGGAAGCTTTACAGGTGGTATAGTGGGGACGTTAGGAGCTATAGGGGCTGTTAAGTATTCCATGCATCTACAAGAAAAGAAAGAGAAACCAAATAAAATTAAGCAACAAGTACAAATTATTGATATCCTAATAGGCATCTTTGAGCGTCATTGGGTTGAAGTTAATAAGGAACCTTTAGATACTTATGAGAATGCTTTCGAAAAGACAATTACTATTGTGAATACTCTAAGACAGTATTTAACGGTTGCTTTAGATAGTGACAGAGAACTTGTTTCTTTCTTATTGGGTGCTATTGATGAATTTAATAAAACCGGTAATGATTTTTCGCAACGCGAGAGATCCCGGGATGAGTTGTGGAGATTTCAAACAGCGATTCTAACTGTTATTGGCTTTAAACAATCTGATTTAAGAAAAATGAAAGAAAAACTATTTTCAGAGTATAAGTAATCTTAATTTTAGACTCCAAAGAGCGTCTTTTTTTATTGGAGGTAGAGAACATGAACATCAGAGTCGTACCGATCGATCAGATTAATTCAGCAGCCTACAACCCCGTGTTGATCTTCAGCCTGGGGATGTTGAATATGATAAGCTTCACCGCAGCATAGAGGAATGAGGAATTCGGTTATGTTGAACCAATTGTCTGGAACGAACGTACCGGAAACATGGTCGGTAGCCATCAACGGTATAAGATCATGGTCAATGAACTTGGCCACACTGAGTTGCAGGTATCCGTGGTGATCTGGACGATCAGCAGGAACGGCTCCTGAATATTGCTTTGAATAAGGTATCAGATGATTGGGATGAAGATGTCCTATCGCAGTTACTTGTTGAGTTGCAACAGGAAAACGTGGATATTTCCTTGTCCGGGTTCGACGATGTGGATCTGAAACAGATGCTTGGTGAGATTGAGATCCCGAATTTCGATGCGGGTACTTCCGAGGATCAAGGCGATTTGGATGTGTTGAGTTCAAAACTAGTGACTTGTCCGCACTGCAAAGAGGAATTCGAACATGATTGATTTAAAAGTGGATTGAGCGACACATGCAGCAGCGAAGTTTTCCTGTGAGAATTTCCACTACAGCCGCAGCTTGCCCGCAGGGAAGTCGGTCAAATTGGGAGCATGGGAGGATGGCCAGTTAACCGGTGTTGTTATATTCAGCCGCAGGGTGTCTCAGAATATTGGTTCTCCATGTGGCCTGACACAGCGTGAATGCTGTGAGTTGACACGGGTTGCCTTAACCAAGCATCAATCATTTGTATGCGAGATCCTTGCCAAAGCGATCCGGTTTCTTGCAGGAGCAATCCCCCAACGTGGAGTTGATCGTCAGTTATGCAGACGTTGAGCAAAAGCATCACGGCGGAATTTATCAGGCTACGAACTGGATCTATGAGGAGAAGACAGACGGGGAGCATTACTTCATCATTCGGGGCAAGAAGACACATCCAAAATCGATCCACAGCAAGTATGGTACCGGCAGTCGACGCATCGATTGGATCAGGAACATCCTGGATGCCAATGCCGAATTGTACCGGACAGAGGGGAAGCGCAAGTACCTGATTTCCTTGAACAAGAAGATGCTGCCAAAGATCATGCCTTTGCACAAACCATAACCAAAATATAAAAGGGAAGATTCCTGTTTTCTAGGACGATGGAGATTGATCCGAAGTTTTGCGAAGCGGCGAACCCATTTTAGTTAGATTGATCTTTTAGAGAGAAGGAAAAGTTATATAGATCGACTGATGAAAACTATTAACATGCATTTAAACATGTGTTATAATTTACCAAATATCCGAAAGGAATGAGAACCATGTAGTCGCATTAATTTTTGGTCCTCGAGCAAGATCTCCACCTTCTTCTTTCTATTAATAATGTAAGAAGAAATAAGGATGAAAATTGAGGAGGATCAGTATATGAGTAATTACATTTGGGCTGGGATGAAAGTTAGATTGCGCCCGGTATCACCAACAGACGGGGAAAAGTTTCATTTCAATGATCAAGATTCGGAGAATGCAAGATTATGTGACGAGTTACATTTTCCAAGGTCAGAAGAAGGTACAATCAGTTGGGCAGAGCATCAATCCAAAAACACTTCTCATGGCGACAACGTTTTTTTGGCTATAGAAACGCTTGATGGAACACTTATCGGGAGCATTTCTACAAACAGTTGTAATCTTCGATGTGGTACATTTAAATATGGAGTTTCGATATTCCGTGAGCATTGGCGCAAAGGTTATGCATCTGATGCTATTAAAACTATGCTGCAGTACTACTTTGAGGAATTAGGATATGTGAAGGTGAATGCTCATGTGTATGCATTTAATGAGGGATCTGTAGCATTGCATGAGAATCTAGGCTTCATTCAAGAGGGAAGAATAAGAAACATGATTTTTACAAAAGGACGGCACTATGACGAATATATCTATGGTCTAACTAATAAAGAATTCGATGAAATTCATACGTTAGGGAAGATATAGCAGTTCTTTGTACAGTTTCGTCATATCATGAAACGATAGCTCAGTAAAAACCGCCTATCAATGAAATGACCCCGTAAAGTTAGACAGATTATATCTTTAGGCAACTTGTTGGGCATGAATCCGGTACCATACCGGACTCATGCCTTTTAGTTTTGTCTTAATGCGTTTGTTGTAATAATCGATGTATTTGGATAGCTCTTGTTTAAAATGTGAGATATTTTCAAATTCCTTTACTTTAATTTCGACTCAATAAAAAACTAGCGGATTTTTCGCTAAATTCCCATCTCACCTCATCCCTTGAGTTACAATCTCCATGAGGTGACCTTACCATGAAAGATAAAGTATCAAACCTGATCGAAGATTTGTTTCACGGGAACTTGCGGTTGGATGAGTCGATTCTTCCTGAGCAAGAAGAGTATCAGGAGATCAATCGCCAGATATCGGACCTGATGCAGGACTACAAAACACAGCTTACGGGGAACGAATACGATGCCTTGGAACAATTGATCGACTTGATTGGACAATCCACATCCATGTATGTGGAAGCGGCATTTGAGCAAGGTTTTCGCACAGGCGGCAGATTGATCATTGAGGTTTTAGCCAAAACGTAAGTATTTATCTATCTACCTTATAAGCCAGTAGACAATACAAAGTAATTTAAAAATCCCCTCCCCCATACCAGCAATCGGCTGGTATGGGGGAGGGGATTTTGCATTTAAATTATTCTTTTATCTTATTTACTCACATACCTACCTCGCACCAATATTCGAACCCGATGGCGTACCCGATCCAATCAGATCACTACCACCCGCAAGCTTCAGGAAATTGCCTAGGACAGGTGTTCCATCCGCGCTACGCGCTACCGAAGGCACGAGGGAGACAAAGTCGGCTGCGCTGGCGAGCAGGCATTTGTCGTTAACGCTTTTTTTGTTCTTCCACCAAACGTTGGTGCTGCTGACATCGGTTCCGCTTGTTTTGTCGCTGGCGCCACCTTGGAAGGACAGGTTGTTGGTGAAGATGTGGGTGCCTACATCAAAGGCAAAGTTGCTTTGCCCGTTGTTCCAAGAGGTGTTATTTTTCATCTGGATCGAACCGGGATTGCTGTTGTAGGTGAAGCCGTGCTTTTTGTTATTAAACGCAATGTTGTTCTCCACAATATGATTGACCGCAATTTTCTCGCCGCCGAGCTTAAAGCCGTTGCCATCACTGTTGGAGGTAGAAGTACCGTCTGATGTTGCACCGTTACCGTAGGCGATGCTGTTGCGGATCGTGACCGCGCCGATGGCGCCTGTATCCGTTTTGCTATACAAATCCCAGCCATCGTCCACGTTATAAGCGGCAATGCAACCGTCAAAGACGTTTCCTGGGCCTACCGTCAATTTCGCGGCAAAACCGTCTGCATCCTCGCCATCATCCGGGTCATAGTTGTTGTGGGAGTAGGAACGAATCACTTCATTATACGCAGGCCATTCACTCTTGGCGGCTGTGGAAGCATAACGTCCCATTTGAATGCCCGTATCCCGGTTGTGATGGGCTTCGATCTGCTCCAAGCGGTTGTAGCTGCCTCCGATGAAGATGCCGTTATCGCCGGCACCCTTCACCTCAAGCCCTTTGACGAACCAGTAGTCTCCGAACATTTGCAGCCCGCGATTGGTAGAAGCGAAGGCTTGCGCTGAGAAGTCAAAGACCGGTTTTTCCGATCCATACGCCACCAGATTTTTGCGTTGTCCGGATGTGCCGCTGTTGCCACGTTCAATGGTAATGGTTTGGGAGAAGTTATAGGTACCGCCCCGTAGATAGATCGTTTTGCCTGGTGCGATCTGGGATAATGCGTTAGCCAGTGACGTTGGACTGTTGATCGTACCCGGATTGCTGGCTGAACCGTTAGGAGACACATACAAATCACCGGCAGCAAGTGTGATATTCGAAGTGGCTACCGATTCAGAAGGATTTTGCAAGCTGCTCTCAATCAGTTCCTCAGCTCCAACCGACCCACCACCAATCAGTAAAAGAGGGAACGCGGCGCTCAGACAGATCTGGGCCATTTTCGATTTCAGAGAACGTTCGGATCGTACAGATGCATGAGTGGATGTGGATGGGAATAATTTCATTACGGAAACCTCCTTGGTTAATTGGGAATAAAATGAAGAGCATGTGGTAGCCGTGTTCCAGACCGTGATCTATGAGGAAAGTCAGGCCGGCTGGTTAAATACAATCTCCAGGGCACAGGTTTATGGTAAATGTTGTAAGCGTTATCATCAATAATCATCTGATCAGATGGAGTTACATGCAGGCAGGTCAGGCCTGGAAGCTTCCAATGCCTGTAATATCACTGGGTTTATGTAATCTTTCCATTAGGTGATAGCTCTCATTTAACGAAGAATCATCTGAAATGAACGTAAAGAAACACGCTTTTCCATCCTCGGAGCACCAGTCTTACTTCTGATCCACTCCTATGAACTTCATTTAATTTAAAATAAATAGCAGCATGCATCCTGAAGTGAAGATTACACCCCAAGCTAATTATGAAAAAGCCCTGATCGCAGCTGCAACTGGCAACTTGACGATCAGGACTATGTTTATTCAGAATGCAAATTGCTTACTCAAAATACTCACACACATGTATTAACATTGTCAGACTTATCAGTCTAAACACTGTCCAGCCACCTTAATAACCATCCGTCTCACGACTGCGTTTCTCTGCTTGCTCGAGACTTGGTTCATGTTTCGGTTGGACTGTCGCACTATCATCGGTTGGTACAGAAGCCAGTCCTTCGGAGACGCGACGACCGTAATCCGCATCGGCTTGAGTGAAGTAAGAGATCATGCGCTCCCGGATATCCGGTTTGCATTGTGCCAACGCGCCGACCATGTTGCTGATCAGCTCATCCCGCTCCCAATCCTCGAATGCCCGGTACGTATCACCCGCTTGTCCAAAGTCATTGGTACGCTCAATCTTCTCACGAACAAGACGACCCTCAATGTGAGGTTCATGTTCCTTGCCGCGTGGTACTGCTTCCTTTAGTCCACCGAGCGAGGAAGGTTCGTAATTCACATGCGGGTTCTGACCCGGTGCACGATATACCTGATACTGCATCTGTCCGCCGCTTTGATTGGTCGCAACACGGTTCTTCGGCGCATTCACAGGCAGCTGCAGATAGTTCGCACCGACCCGGTGACGCTGTGTATCCGAATAGGAGAAGGTGCGTCCTTGCAGCAGTTTGTCATCCGAGAAATCGAGCCCATCCACCAATACACCTGTACCAAATGCCGCTTGCTCCACTTCAGTGAAATAATCCTCGGGATTGCGATTCAACGTCATTTTGCCTACAGGCAGAAACGGAAACTGATCCTGTGGCCACAGCTTGGTAGGGTCTAGCGGGTCAAAATCCAGCTCCGGATTCTCGCCATCCTCCATCACCTGAACGCACAGTTCCCATTCGGGATAGTCGCCTTGTTCAATGGCATGATACAGATCCAGCGTAGCATGATTGAAATTTTGCCCTTGAATCTCGCTTGCATCTTTTTGCAGCAGGTTGCGTATCCCTTGATTGAGCGGTTCCCAGTGGTATTTGATGAGTACGCCTGTGCCTTCCTGATTGACCCATTTGTATGTATTGACACCTGATCCTTGCATCTGGCGATAATTGGCCGGAATACCCCAAGGGGAGAAAAGGAACGTCACCATATGGGTAGCTTCAGGACTTAGCGAGACAAAATCGAAAAACCGCTCCATATCCTGTGCATTGGTCAACGGGTCTGGTTTGAATGCATGTACCATGTCCGGGAATTTGAGCGGGTCGCGAATGAAGAAGATTTTCAGGTTGTTACCAACGAGATCCCAGTTGCCATCTTCGGTATAGAATTTCACGGCAAAGCCGCGCGGGTCACGCAGCGTCTCGGGAGAATGCCCACCATGAATAACCGTTGAGAATCGAACGAATACGGGGGTTTCTTTTCCTTTTTCCTGAAACAGACGTGCACGTGTGTACTTCGATACCGGCTCATCTCCGGCCGTTCCATACGCTTCAAATACGCCATGAGCGCCAGCGCCGCGGGCATGAACCACCCGTTCTGGAATACGTTCACGGTCGAAGTGAGTGATCTTTTCAAGAAAATGATAGTTCTCCAGCGTGGTTGGTCCACGGCTGCCCACAGTTCGTACGTTCTGATTGTCTGTTATGGGGTGACCCTGTCGGTCTGTTAATGTGTCTGCCGCTGTGTCTGAGGAATGCTCAGGTTGTGAAGACTGATTATCATCCATGGAGCACCGCCTTTCCTTAAAGTGGATTCCTGTATATATTTTCCCTGTAAATTGGTTCTATACATTAAACCTCGCAAATAACCTAGCAAAAAAAGCTTGTCACCAGCCTCACTGCGTGAGATAATTAACTTTTGCCCAGCGGCCTTTTTTGAACGGAAAATGAAATTCGGACCGCTTGTCTAAGAATGGAGGCTGACCTAGGATTGTCTACACAACGTTATCCTTTTGCATATGATCCGGCAGAGCCCTTTGTATCCCGTTTAGGGGAATGGGTTGCCGATGTTTTTTACGATATTTTGCCTGAGTCCGGCTTCGAGGTACGGGATGAACAGATTTTTATGGCGTACCAGCTCGAACGGGCCTATGGAGATAAAAAGACCATTATGGCTGAGGCCGGTGTCGGAACAGGCAAGACATTAGTCTATCTGCTCTATGCGGTCTGTTATGCTCGTTATACGGGTAAACCGGCGGTAATCGCCTGTGCCGATGAGTCCTTGATTGAACAGTTGGTGAAGCCGGGCGGAGATATTGCAAAGCTGGCTGCACATCTGGATCTAGAAGTGGACGCACGTCTGGGCAAGTCACCCGACCAATACGTCTGTCTGAACAAATTAAGTGCTGTGCGATTTGCGGATGAGGATGCACCTGTCATTGAAGAAGTGCATGAGAGCCTTCCGGATTTTGTGAATACGCCGGGTACGCTTCAGGCTTTCCATCCGTATGGTGATCGCAAACAGTATCCACATCTGAATGATCGTCAGTGGAATAAAATTAACTGGGACCCGTTCCAGGATTGCTTTGTTTGTCCCAAACGTCAACGCTGCGGCCTGACGCTGTCGCGTGACCACTACCGCCGTTCCAAAGACATCATCATCTGTTCCCATGATTACTACATGGAGCATGTGTGGACCTATGAAGCGCGCAAACGTGAGGGACAATTGCCACTGCTGCCAGATCACAGCTCGGTTGTATTTGATGAAGGACATTTGCTGGAAGAAGCGGCTCTGAATGCACTGAGCTACAAATTGAAACACCGCATCTTCGAGGAACTGGTGACCCGCCTGCTTGAAGGTGAGATTCGTGAATCCCTCGCCGAGCGTGTGGATGAAGCGATTGAGAGCAGTGAGCGACTGTTTGCATTGCTGGATACGTATACGGTAGCAATTCCCGGATCGGAACGGAAAGAAGTGCGGGTAGAACCGCCGCTGCTGCGTGAGATTGAACGACTGACCAGCGTATTGGATGCGATCGGCGAAGAGTTGGTATTTGAGAGTGGATTGTTCTCGCTGGATGGCTATCAGATGCGAGTAGTGGAAGAACATCTGGACATGATTCAGTCTGCACTTGCATTGTTCCGTAAGGAAGATGGGTACATCTGCTGGGCTGAAGAGAGCGAAGACGAGACAACCTTATCGATTATGCCGCGTACCGTGAAGGAAATTCTGAACGAGCGTGTGTTCAATACAGGTATTCCGATTGTTTTCTCATCCGCAACGTTATCCGTGGACAGTTCATTCCGTTATGTAGCGGACAGTTTGGGGATTGATGATTTTGTATCGTTCTCCGTCGCTTCTCCGTATGATTATGCGGACAAAATGCAGATGAAGATTACGAATGAAGCCATACCAGGCCACCCGGAGAACGAAAATCGCTTGCGTGACGCGGTGTCCATGCTCCAGGAGAGTGGAGGCCGTGCGCTGATTCTGTTCCGTACGATGGAGGAATTGCGTGCGTTTAAGCAGGACATTGTTCAGGTTCCTGAAGCAGAAGGATTGCGATTTATGTACGAGGGCGACCGGGAGATCAGTGATCTGATTGCGGCGTTCCAGCAGGATGAGGAGAGTGTGCTGTGCTCCGTCAATTTGTGGGAAGGGCTGGATGTTCCAGGACCATCATTATCCAATGTCATGATCTGGTCGCTTCCGTATCCACCACAGGACCCTGTCTTCAATGCGAAACGCAGTGCGTCAGCAGCACCTTACGAAGAGATCGATCTTCCATATATGCTCCTGCGGGTGAAGCAAGGTCTCGGACGTCTGATTCGGACAAGCACGGATTCCGGTTCTGCGGTCATTCTCGATGAATCGTTGTATAGCAAAAAGGAAGCCAAAGACCGCATTGCGGCTCTGCTTCCCGAAGGTGTAGAATGGACAACCTTGACACACTAGTTCACATTCATATTTAGATTTTTTAACTGGCTCCTTTCCAGAGTAAGTACTTGTACGCTGCGGATTCAACGTTCGGCTGTGATCAAGCGCTCATTTTGGAGGGGAGTCTTTGGCTTGTGTAAGAGTTTTTCTTTGTTAAAAAATACCCATGCTCAAATACCGTTCCCCGGTATCGGGCGCAATGCAGAGCACTCGGTGACCCGGCCCCAGTTCCCGCGCGATGCGCAGGGAGGCCCACACCGAAGCGCCAGAGGAAGGGCCGAGCAGCAGCCCTTCCCGGGCAGCAAGCTGCCGCATCGTATCCAGTGCATCCTCATCGGACACCTGGATGATGGCATCCCATACGTCGGTATTCAGAATGTCCGGAATGAACCCCGGACTTGTACCGACGAGCTTGTGCGGTCCGGGCTCGCCGCCGGACAGCACAGGTGAACCTTTCGGCTCTACCGCATAGATGCGAATGTCCGGCAGCTGCTTGCGCAGTTCTTCTCCAGTTCCGGTAATGGTACCGCCAGTTCCCGCCGTGGCAATGAAGGCGTCCAGCTTGCCTTCCATTTGCTGCATAATTTCGGGAGCCGTGGTGATTCGGTGGATGTCCGGGTTCGCTTGATTCTCAAATTGCTGGGGAATGAAACTTCCAGGAATGTCGGCCTGAAGCTCTTTGGCCTTACGAATCGCACCAGGCATCCGTTCCGCAGCAGGGGTAAGTACGACATCTGCGCCATAGGCTTTCAGGATGTTGATGCGTTCCTTGGACATGTTGTCCGGCATGATCAGAATGGCCTTATATCCTTTGGCAGCGGCATTCATCGCAAGACCGATCCCGGTATTGCCGCTGGTCGGTTCGATAATGGTTGCACCGGGAAGCAGCAGTCCTGCCCGTTCAGCCTGAATGATCAGGTTGTAGGCGGCACGGTCTTTGACGCTGCCGCTGGGATTGAAATATTCCAGCTTGACGTATACGTCAGCGGAATCGCTGCCTGTAAGTCTGTTCAATTTAACGGCAGGTGTCTGGCCGATCAGTTCGGTCACATCTGCGGCAATGCCTGTATGTGCGGGTGTTTGATTTTGAATTAAATGCGAATTCAAGTCCATGAAGTACAACTCCTTGATTGATAAGACGTTGAAAGCAATTCCAATGAACAAGTCTGTCCGCCGTTAATGGCTGGCAGGCTTGTTTGGTTATAGGAATCAATTTTCATTGCAAGTCTGAACGGAATGTACAGACAAGTCTATTCCATCTTAATGAACGCAGCCTCCCGGGGTCAACCTGTTTCGATTTAATCAGGGAGCTTCGAACCAGAGGAGCCGTGGATAGGAGAAAGCGAGTATAAGTCGGACTCGAACGTAATGACGGATAAGTGGGTCAGATCCATCTGCTGAGATAACAATAGGGCGTATGCCTGGGTGCAATGCTGTCAAAGCCATCAAGTTTGCGCCAAATCCATATCCAGATGCCGACTGAGCTCTTTTTTGACTTCATTCCGCGCAAACGTCCACAGCATATAGAATCGCTGCAAATAGCCTCTGCACAGATACTGGGTTTCGATTCCATCGACTTGCCGTTTCTCCTCCAGAACCTTGACTCCACGGGTTCTCATCTGTTTGCGAAGCGTCAGCATTTCCTTAAGCACATCATTCTGAATGCGGGTTAGAGATAGAATGTAGACCTCTGGCATTTTCAGCTGCAACGTATCCAGTGTGCGAATATCCCGTTCAAGCACATCCAGCAGCAGGGTGCGTACAACCATACTTTTAATCAATCGGTGGTCTTCATCCGCAGGGGATGGGGCGGAAGGGGATGATGCCATACTTTCACTTCCTTAACCTTGAATATTAAATCGATCAAATTAAGAACAAATGTTCCTGCTCTGTATTATAGTCAGCATAAGCTTGACTCATACTGGTTTCAACCTGAAATTTTTTACAATCCCTTTATTTAACATAGGCTTGATCGCTTGAAACTCTTATATAATACGGGTCAAAGCTCATATTCGGAACACCGTTATGTAGTAGAGAACTCACCACTTTAGCATAATGTTCAGAATCGGTTCAGAATCAATCGTTATAATGTCCGTACATTATCTAGTTACACAGGAGGGGAGAGTAAAAGTCAGAGATACATATCAGAAGAGTATACGTAGCTAATTCGTCTACCAGCAAAGTAGCTATTTTTTTCAGTAGATTTCGTAGGATGTGCATGCAGATAGAGTACTGATTGTGGATGTGGATTAACAAACGGATGTTATAAAGCAAGGGAGAGGATGAGGATGATGAATAGGAAGGTGCTGAAGTTTAAAAAAACGGTAGCCATACTGTTGGTGTGTCTATTAATTTTTGGAGGTTTTCCCGTATTCCAAACGTTAGGCATGGATCGCGCCTATGCTGCAAGTGGGATATGGACAGATGTAGGTGGGGCTGGATTCACGACAGGGCAGGTAGAAAATATTTCGTTAGTTTTTGACAGAACAGGTATACCTTATACGATTTTTAGGGATGCAGACAATGATAATAAAGCAACAGTTATGAAATACATCTCTGGCGGATGGCAATCTGTTGGACCGGTCGGCTTCTCTATTGGTGAAGTCTGGACTTCATCGCTCGCATTTGACTCTCAGAATGTTCCATATGTAGCTTACCAGGATATGGACAATAGCAACAAAGCCACCGTTATGAAATTCAACGGAAGTCAATGGGAAGTGGTGGGCGGCGCTGGTTTTACAGGTGCAGCGGCGGTGTACGTTACAATTGCATTTAGCCCCGATAATATTCTTTATATTGGATACCGGGATCAATCTGTAAATGATAAAGTGACGGTTAAAAGATTAAATGGAAATCAGTGGGATACGGTTGGTTCCTCCGGTTTTACAACAGGTGGTATAGTACTCGAGATGTCCAAACTGATTTTCGATGCTAACGGAATTCCCTATTTTGCTTTTATAGATTTAAATAATCGTAAAGCCACTGTAATGAAGTTTGCAGGCAATCAGTGGGAAATTGTAGGAGCGGCAGAATTCACACCAGGACAAGTATCATATCCTTCGCTAGCTTTTGGTCCCGATAATGTGCCTTATATTGCTTTTCAGGACGAGGCCAACAGTTACAAAGCAACCGTAATGAAGCTGAATGGAAACCAATGGGAGGCCGTTGGAAGTGTAGGGTTCTCATCAGGAGCATCGTATAATTTGTCTTTGGCTTTTGATCCGCAAGGTGTGCCTTACACAGCGTTTAGAAATATAGTTAATCATAGCATGGAACCGCAGGGTGTAATGATGAAGCTGGACGGTAATCAATGGACTGTAGTTGGAGGTAAGCCGTTCTCTGCCGATCAAATAAGCGAAACTTCACTTGCTTTTGGCCAAAACGGAATGCCTTATGTTGCTTATGTAGACAACTCAAAAAGTAATAAGATGACAGTCATGACGCTTTCTACGGAACATTCAGTGGTTTACAATGCCAATGGTGCGACCACAGGAAGTGTCCCAGTAGACAATCTGAAATATGAAAAAGATACAACAGTGACAGTGCTGGATAACACGGAAGCACTTGAGAAGGAAGATTATCAGTTTACAGGGTGGAACACAGCCGCAGACGGGAGTGGCACTAGCTACAGCGCAGGGAATACTTTCTCCATGAATGATAATGACGTTACCCTGTATGCACAGTGGCAACCCCTTTATGTAAATATCAGTTTTGAATCTAACGGGGGAACAGAGATTGAAAGTCAAAAGGTGAGCTATAATAGCTCGGCAATCATTCCTGACGCCCCGGAAAAGACGGGCTACACGTTCTTTGGCTGGTATAAGGACGGCCAGCTGCAGCAGGCTTTTGATTTTAATACCAATTTGACGAAAGATATTACACTTTATGCAAAGTGGAAGTCTTCTACAGCAATTCTCTCAGGCCTGACGGTAAGTTCAGGAATTTTGACTCCTGATTTCTCAGTAGAGGAACTTGATTATCGTGTGGATGTCGAATCTGGTGTGACGAGTGTAAGCTTCTCCTTTGGGAAAGCAGATGCAGGACAAGACGTAACCGTAACAGGTGCTACGTATGAGGCGATGACGGATGATATATACACATACACCATTTCGGAGCTGGCATATGGATCGAACCCCGTAGTGATAAACGTTCAAGCAGAGGACGGCAGTAGTAACAGCTATACCCTTAATATTAACCGCATCGACATCACTAACGCCAAACTGAGTGCAATAAATCTAACTAACGTCACATTGTCTCCGGTGTTCAGTTCGGATGTGGAGTTGTACGAAGCGACGGTCAGCAATTCGGTCAGCACGACTGAGATTAGCGTTGAACCGGATCAAACAGGTGTTACGGTAAAAATTAATGGTGTTAGCGGCAACAATACAGTTGTGCCATTAGTCAGTGGAGTCAATACAATCACTATTGAAGTGACTGCATTGGATGGAGTAAGCAAGAAAACATATACGCTGAACATCAAGCGCAATAGTAATAGTTCAGGTGGATCGGGTGGAAATGGTAACTCCGGTGTGGGATCTGGCGGCTCGGGTGGTTCCAGTTCTGGAGGAAGCAATGTAAGTACACCAGGGACCACCACAGTCGTAACTCCGCCATCGACAGGTGCTCAGGTGCTCGTGAACGGTAAAGCCGAGAACGCTGGAAGCTTGACTACTACTGAAGTGAATGGACGAAAAGTCATAACCCTTGCAGTCGACCCAATTCTTATTGCACAAAAGCTCCAAACTGAGGGGAACAACGCCATCGTCACGATTCCCGTGACAGGCAACAGCCAAGGAGATCAGATTGTAGGTGAGCTGACGGGCCAGACGGTCAAACTCATGGCTGACAAACAAGCAGTGCTGGTGCTTCAAACCGATTTTGCCTCCTACACGTTACCTGCACAGCAGGTTAATATTGAGCAACTCGCGCAGCAACTTGGTGTGAAATCCAGCACTTCTTTGGAGAACATTAAATTGCGCATCGAAATTTCACAGCCATCAGAAGTTGTCATACAGACAGCACAGTCAGCAGCTCAGCACAATGGATATGCTCTTCTGGGATCACCGGTTGATTTCAAAGTAACAGCCACCTTTGATAACAAATCCGTTAGCGTGGATAAGTTCAATAGCTATGTATCCCGTACGATTGCATTACCAGGTAACGTAGATCCAAATCAGATCACCACGGGTGTTGTAGTAGATGAAGATGGTACTGTACGTCATATACCAACGAAAATTACACAGGTCAATGGGATATACCATGCACAGATTAACAGCTTGACCAACAGTGTATATGCCGTCATCTGGCATCCGCATACATTCACCGATGTTGCCAGACACTGGGCCGAGATCGACGTGAATGATATGGGTTCACGTATGGTGATCCAAGGCATCACGGGCACCACCTTTGAACCGAACCGTGGCGTTACACGTGCAGAATTCGCTGCTATCCTGGTACGAGGATTGGGATTAAAGCCTTTAGAACAGGTTGATTCCTTCAAAGACGTGAATGGAAGCGAATGGTACGCGGATGCTGTGATCACGGCGTCCAGCTACGGTTTAATCGATGGATATGAAGATGGAACATTCCGTCCAAAGACACAGATTACACGTCAGGAAGCTATGGTGCTCATTAAACGTGCTACGAAACTGACTGGAATGGATACGACTGTGAGTGGCAGGGACGTTAAGGAATGGTCTGATTACGCAGACGCCGAGCAGGTAGCAAGTTGGGCGGAGGAAGCAGTATCAACCAGCATCCACACTGGACTTGTGTCTGGACGTGGAAAAGATACGATTGCCCCGAAACAATCGATTACCCGCGCTGAAACAGCAGTAATTGTACGTAGGTTGCTTCAGCAGTCCGGTCTGATCTAGGTTCGTAACAGAACAGTTTTCGAATTATTTTGATGTTGTTAGTGAAGCGGGCAGCGCGAGACATGCGTTGCCTGTTTTTTTGCATATGGTATTGGACTACATAAGGATGAAAACGTCTCTTCTATTTACTTGTAAAAACTATAATTTGTTATTTACAGAACACATGTTCTTATATTATAATTGGGAATATGAATGGAGAGGGGAGAGTTAATAACTGTGATTCATTTTCTCCTTATTACTCATCTTTTCTTCTTTTAAAAACATCATTCCGGACAGGCCTTCTCCAAAATAAGGTATAATTTTTGGGTTTTGCAGGAAACCTAAGGGTATAAAGAAAACGACTTGATGCATCAGAGGGATGATGAAATGTCTTTGGTCCGTTGGTACTAGCGAAGGTATGAAGGATTGCCAATGTGTTGCAACAAAAAAGCCCTGCCTTGGGCGACGGGGCCAGATGATCTGCCGAACCAGACGGCAGAGTTGTATATGAGCATAAAGCGGTTAAGCCAGATACTGAGGCTTCTCGTAAAGAGCCTCTTTTTCCAGAATCACTTTGTAAGGTCTTTCCTTACCCTTCAGCGAAGGGCCAATTGTAGTCAGCGGTACAGCCGGTTTGTGGAAACGATCTTCTTCCTTGGGTTCCGGAACCGGTCGTGATGCTTCGGGCGCAGAACTGAGGCGTACCTTTTTATCGCTGCCCCAGCGCTTGCTTATTTTTTTCGTTTCCGGTTTCATTCCGGTTCGCCTCCTAACAAATCGTTGATGGCGTTGAACAGATGACGGTTCTCCAAATCCATCTGCTGAAATATCGCCTCATCCGCTTCAATATGTCCAATAATATGGACTGTGATTACATACCTCTTGGCTACAGGATAGCATAGCAGATACTCTTTCTCAAGGTAATCGTCGTAGAGATTGATCTTGATTTTGTTCTCCCGATATGAATCAATAACCAAAATTCGCTTTGGATCATCAGGCTGTTTGTCGTCGTTGGCGGACAAGTTATATTTTCTCCCCGGTTCCCCAACATTACCACATAATTGCTCAATATGACCACTGTCATCTGTACGGTATATGGCAGTTCCACGCACGGCAAATGGAGGATGGGATACAAATGCACTTCGAAGTGCATCGCTCATTCGCTCCAACATAACCGAATCTGCTTTGCGGGTACGCAGTAACTCCCTGAAGAATCGCAGCAGCTTGAGCAACTGTAACCGGGCTTCGCCCTCAGACCTCTTGTGTTTCTCAATGATTTCTTCCACTTCGGGATCGCTCCATCGTCCCTGTTCTTCGATGCTGTCTGCGATTTTGGAACAGGCCACCGAGACGGCTGGTGCCCATTTCCCGTCTGAACGAATTTCATAAACCAGAGGATTTAAACCCAGCAGGTCTGTAGGCATGCGTAAACCTTCGATCTTGGAAGCGTCTTTGATGTCCGTAATATCTTCAGGGAGAATGAAAAAAATACGCTTTCGTCCTAGCCGACCCATAAACAAACCCATTTCCAGCATTGTATTATCACGGACAGAGGCATAGTACTTCCCGCGAATTTTCGATATATCATCCGGATGAAAAATAAAAATGGCAAAGTCAGTCGTACGCACTTCTGTTTCCAGATCGTCCATGGTATAACTGCTTGGATTAAAAACTCCGGAGTACCAAGGGGTAACTTCGGCCGAGAAACGCAAGTTTTCGTGTACTGCGGCTGCAATCGGCTTCGCTTCCAGCGAGCAGCCAATAAAGACTCTTGGCTTTAACGTTTTCATCAATCCGCCTCGCTTAAACGGTAGTGGGAATCAATTGTTATATTATACCATAAACAGCAGAGTAAGTCTGGAAACGTTTAGCTGGACCAAAGATAAGCGATTACGTTTTGCTATAGTGTATGTGCAGGAGGGAAATGATTCCTTTAAAATCCGCGGAAAAATAAAAAATGGACCCAAATTGTCACAGTTGGGTGACTGGACAGTTATATTTGGAAGCTTCAGTCATAGAATGAAGGAGCAGGTAGCACCATTAGTTAGAGAAGCCTGTCCTGGTGTGGCTGTTTGGCGGCTCAAGCAGGCCAGAGTATGCTTTTTGCGCATATTTGAAGGGTCTGCTGTTTCGACCCAATCACATCGGTGTTATATAATAGAAGAATAAGCAAGTTAGCTTAGATTTTTAAACTAAACCTTTACACGGTAACGGAGAGTGTAGACCCGTCTGAGAAACGAAGTGTTCGCCTTTATCACAGGATTTTTCCCTTAGAAAAAGGGAATCAAAAAAATCCGGGGATAACAGCGATCGGAAGAGGGTGCTACAATCGAAGTGATTAGTGTAAAGTATACGTTTAATTGGCATAGCTAACCACCAACAGACAGAAAGGATCAGGATACCATGAGTTCCCGAAGGATAATCTCCCCAAGGACGATCTGGAAACGTTACGATCTCTCTTACACTTAGCGCCCCTTGTAGAGTACACCACCGTAAAGAAAAAAACGGCTGACTCTGCGAAAGAGGGGATTGGAATGAATAATATTCGAAGGACAAATACGATGATTTCTTCCAGGCTTGCCTTTTGCAGGGTACGGTCGGTGCAAACCAACCTTTACAAACTGCGAGGGAACCTGAATGAAGAGAACATCGTTAACCTTACAACAAGTTAAGACAGAGGCGGGAAAGTTCGCCATTATGCTGCTCGGAACATTTATCTTGGCATTTGCCTACTATCACATTAATTTTCAGAATCATTTATCGGAGGGCGGATTTGTCGGTCTGGCCCTGCTTGGAAAATACGCGACAGGCTTATCACCTGCGATCGGCATGCTGCTGCTGGATATTCCAGTCATGATTCTGGCCTGGTTCATCAAGGGCTGGAAGTTCATGATTCAGGCGCTGCTGGGTGTGGCTGCATTCTCATTGTTCTATGACGGGTTTGAGCGGTACTCCACCCTGGTCATTCCGTTTCACGGTAATCTGTGGATTCCGGCAGTCCTGTCCGGTGTTATCACCGGCGTGGGAGCTGGCATGGTGCTTCGATTCGGAGGAGCGACAGGCGGAGATGACATTCTGGCGGTGCTCATTAGCCGTTGGAAGGGCTGGAAGCTGGGAACGGTTTTCTTTGTCAGCGATGCGTTTGTACTCGGATTGTCGCTTTTCTTTCTACCGGTAAAAGAAACTTTATATACCATTCTGGCCGTATGGATTGCCAGTAAAGTGATTACGTACATGGTCAGTTTCCCGGCTCGCCGGACGGTTACGACCTCAGCTGTGAAGCTGCCCGTGTCGACTGCAGCCAAAGTAGTCAGCGGTGCTTCACAACGAGCTCCGGTGGCTAGAGGGGTTTCGCATTAAACGTAACGACCACCCTATTCGAATGAATGTTGTTCGAGTAAGGTGGGCTTGCCTCATACCAAACATAAAGCCCTTTTGCATGCTTGATGGGAATCATTCCATTAGCGGCGAAAGGGCTTTTTTGCTTGCCTTCAGTAAACAAATAGACGTAGTACATTCTAAATTGTACCCTCTGTAAAGGACATTTAAAAAAAAGGTTAGGCAACTTCTTTAAGCTGCTGTCTGTATTTTGCAGGCGGTAGCTTTTTTAAATT